>NZ_FQZA01000030.1 GCF_900141995.1 Palleronia salina
GGCCTCCGGCGCCGGAGAGCATCATAGCCGTCGACCGGCGACCAGCGATGCACTAACAATCAACCTGGACCACTCGGTTGGGGCAGCTCAAAGTTGATCCTCCCCCACTGAAGTGGTCCGCCTTTATGTTTAGGGAAACGGAGGACCAAAATAGCTACGAAGCGACACAAGCCGGAAGAGATTGTCACGAAGCTACGGCAAGTTGAGGTTCTTGTCGGGCAAGGGAAAGCGCGCGTTGATGCGATCCGCGAGGTGCGCGTCACCGAGCAGACCTACTACCGCTGGCGCAAGCAGTATGGCGAGACGGGGGCCGCGATCAACGTGAAGAAGGGCCAGTTCTTGGCGCCTTGGGACATGAGCAACGTAACCAAGAAGATCGCCTCGACCGGCAACGCGCGCATCCTGCTGTGCGACCGGGGTACAAGCTTCGGCTACAACACCTTGGTCAGCGATTTCCGCGCTCTGCCCACCATGGTGCATACCGGCTATCCGGTGGTCTTCGACGCCACCCATTCGGTGCAGCAGCCCGGCGGCCAGGGCACCACCAGCGGCGGGCAGCGCGAATTCGCGCCCGTGCTGGCTCGCGCGGCCTGCGCGGTGGGGGTGTCGGCGCTGTTCATCGAGACGCATGAAGATCCCGACAACGCCCCCTCGGACGGGCCCAACAAGATCCCCGTGAACCGGATGGAAGCTTTGATCGGGCAGCTCAGGGCGATCGACGACCTGACCAAATCGCAGTCCGAGATACCGCTTTCGGCCTGACCCTCCCGACACATCGAACCGTCCATTGGAAAGGGTTTTCATGAATAACGAAGAAATAACCCGGATCACCGAATGGAAGATCGACTACAACGAAGAACGGCCGCATTCGGCGCTCGGAAACTATGCGGCCCAACTGCAACGAGCCCAGAAGGTCGCATGAAACCCGGAACAAAGAAGGGTTGAAGTCCACCTGGTCGGAAACTCCAGCTTCAAACGGTCCAGTTCTCAGTGGGCAGAGCACCTCAAAGGAGGCCGGGTCAGTGTCGGTCGTGCGAGAGAGGGGGCTAGTTATCACGCGGATAAATCCGTATCACCGTCAGCGAGCTTGTGGTCGTGGGTCAGATCCCAAGGCGGAAATGGAGTATCTTTTTCTATGCGAGACAATCAGCGATCCGCCAAGCATGCCCCCCGTGTCTTCGTCACCGGAACGGCTGGATTTATCGGATTTCACCTTGCCGCGCGGCTGCTGCAGGAAGGCTGCGCAGTCGCCGGCTACGATGGGATGACTGATTATTACGACGTGCGCCTCAAGCAGAGGCGCCACGCCATGTTGCATCAGAATAACGGGTTCACAGCGACTGAATCCCTTTTGGAGGAACGGGAGACGCTCGAGCGTGCAGTCACGGATTTTGCACCCGATATCATCGTTCATCTTGCCGGCCAGGCCGGGGTGCGTCACAGCCTTGAAAATCCCTTTTCCTATATACAGTCAAATGTCGTCGGCACCATGAGTGTGCTGGAATCGGCTCTGAAAGCGGATGTCAGCCATTTGCTGATGGCATCAACCTCGTCCGTCTACGGGGCCAATATCGAGATGCCATTCCGGGAGAGCCAGAAAACTGATACACCGCTCACGATCTACGCCGCCACCAAACAGGCGAACGAGGTGATGGGTCATGCGTGGGCCCATTTGCACGAAATGCCCATCACGGTTTTTCGGTTTTTTACGGTCTATGGCCCGTGGGGGCGCCCGGACATGGCCCTTTTTAAATTTACCAAGGGTATCCTTGAGGGAACGCCGATCGATATTTATAATTGTGGAGATATGTGGCGAGATTTTACCTATATTGATGATCTAGTTTGTGCGATCCGCCTTCTGATCGACACTGTACCCGGTGAGTCGGAAATGGCAGTCGAAGGCGATACTTTAAGCAATGTTGCCCCATTCCGCGTTGTTAACATCGGAAACTCCAACAAGGTTAGGCTTCTGGATTTTGTTGAGGCCATAGAGGAGGAGATCGGCCAAAAGGCAATTCGAAATCTGATGCCGATTCAACCCGGAGACGTCCCTGCTACATGGGCGGATTCAACCCTGCTGCAGCGTCTTACGGGTTTTCAGCCACAGACCTCCTTTCGTGAAGGTGTTGCCCGCTTTGTCAAATGGTACCGACATTATTACGATGTTTGAGCGGTGCGCCACATCTTCGTCCCGCGCGAGGTCCATGGATCAAGGCCGTTCAGGTTGGAATGCGTCAACGCGCCAATCCCTTAGGCTCAGGACCCATTGATCTGATCGGAGGGGCGTGATTCACCGCCCAAAAAACTGAGCGGTGACATGTCTGATCTCTTCTGGCTCAGCGATGCGCAGATGGCGCGTCTGGAGCCCTACTTCCCGAAGTCCCATGGCAAGCC
>NZ_FQZA01000028.1 GCF_900141995.1 Palleronia salina
GGCTTCTCTCGCTTCCCAGCCATTCTCTGGTCCTCTCCATGACGGGATCATTCTATCCCAGTGGGCGGACCACTTCAGAGGGGGCATTTCAGAGAAACCGGCAGCATGCCGCGTACGGTGGACCAGTCAAAATGGGCGGAAAGCTGCTATTCGCCGCGTCAATCATGAACCGCGGCTATCGCTGTGCTCAAAGGCTACACAGCGATCAGCATGCATTTCATGGACGTATTGGAAAAGTTCGTCCGGGGAAAGGGAAAAATCGGCCGTCATCCCATTTGCGCAACAGAGCCCAAGACTACCTGTAAGTCGACAACCGTCCATCCCGAATCAATACTATGTCAAGCTGTTTCAGAGGCTTTGCCATGTCTCCGATCTGAAGATCTTTTTCCGGATCACTCAAATTAACCGCCCTGCTAAAGCCAGATCGGCGGAGTAAGTCTATCATCGCATTTCGCTCTTCAATCGTATGAGATTGAGCATTCCACTCAATCGCGCACAAGTTGCATCTACCGAGACTGTTCTTCCCACCATGAAGAACTTCGATCTCCCATCCCTCGACATCTATGAATAGGTCAAATGGCTCATCCCCCTCCAGGAAATCATCGAGACTTACAACGGGAACGTTGATGAATCCTTGACCAAAATCAGTTTTAAACGAATGCCTGCCAACACTCATTGGGTTAATATTGAGAGGAAGTTTGCCCTCCTCACTTCCCACCGCCGCCATATGCGCCAACACGCTCTCATAGCCCAGAAGGTTCACCTCTAGCAGAGAGAAGTTCTGCGGGTGAGGCTCAAAGCAATCTACCCTCTGATACTTCCCTGAGTGGGCAATGCTTCTGGCGGTCGTGCCGACATTCGCGCCAACGTTTACAATCCTGCTGGACTCTGTCTTAAAGCTCAGAAAGTTCTCTATAATTTCAGAACCGTAAAAATGCCCCCTGATGAAGCTCTCGATGATAGAGCGGGAGTTCGTTGGGACAAAAATAGGGCCGCACTTTGTATCGAAGCCTACACTTGATACTTCATGGGATTGAAGTAGCCTTATCAGTTCTTTCGGTTCATTGCTGATCATGCGCGCAATTGTCCTGATAAGGAACCGCTTGAAGACATTCATGGTGTGGGCTCAGCTATGAAAAGAGTTGCAATAGTCAATTTTTGACCCAATAACTTTTGCCCTTAACTGTTTTCTTTGTGAGGCCGCTCTCTTCCCTGAAGGCGCGGCCAATATCTTTAATCAAGAATTTCCCGTTTTTAGAGATAATCCTGTTGCGAAAATTTCTAGTGAAATTCTGGAGTTTAACATTTCTCCCATCGTATAGCTGCTTTTCTGGATCTAGTGACATGTCCATCATAGACCCGCATGCAGCTGCAAACTCTCGCTCGAGAAATGAGGGGCTGGTTGTGAATACTGGCTCGTCGTCAAGATATTCACGTCCAAAGTTGAAACCAAGAAACTTGTGTCGCCTCCACTTGCAGTGAAAGGGGATCTGAGGCGACCAATTCTTCTCTCGAGTCAGAATAGAAACCTGACGGACCTCGGTCGAAAAATATGGTAGGACCATGTCCTCCGTGATTTGGGATTCTGCGATCCAATCGTCTTCCAAATGAAGGCAGAAGGGGGAGCGAACTGATTGCCACAACCAGCTCACAGAATTAGTAAATGATGGCGCCGCGGGCTTGCGAATAACCGCATTCGGGAAAAAGCCGAGAACGATCTCCTCAGCTTGAGACACCTCGTTCTCCCCGCCTTGAAATCTGTCGATGTTCGCGAAGATGTTGGTCAGCCGGAAATTACTTAAGACATTACTTGAAAAACTTTTCAATGTTTTTTCCAGAAGGGGCGGACGAGCTCCGGACACTAGTAAAAGGTCCATCTCCGTGGAGGGTTCAAAGGTTTGCAAGGCTTTACTCCTTTACTTGGTCGCCCGGCAAAGACGCAGTTGCATACCGTAGTTGTGCCTTTGTGGCATGTATTCGGCTGCTCAGAAAGACCTATACGGCGCGGCGGGCCGCCTTGATCTCGACTCAAGCCCCCAGGTGGAGGCAAAGGGCTTCCACCGGTCTTGAAATCGCTCCTACTCCGAGTGCGCTAGGTGTTGGATCCCACGGTTTGATGGTGTGATCCTTTCGAAGGAATGGAAGGATGCCCTATGGGACAAGTTCGTCACTGAAGCGCCACGACCACGTACGCCGTCAGAGCAGCAATACAGCGATCGCAAGCTTCGCTCGCGACGTTGAGCCGGGAGCTCGGGATCAATCCCAAAACGGTTGCGAAGTGGCGCAAACGGCAGACGGTCGATGATCTTAAGACCGGCCCAAAGGATCCACGTTCGACGGTCCTCACAGAGGCTGAGGAGGCGGCCGTCGTCGCATTTCGGCGCCATACGCTGCTACCGCTTGATGACTGTCTCTATGCCCTCCAGCCGTCTATCCCGCACCTGACACGCTCAGCACTGCACCGCTGTCTATAGCGACATGGCATCTCGCGCCTGCCTGACGTCGGGGCGACAAGCCGAAGCGGTCGAAGTTCAAACGCTACCCTATCGGCTTCTTCCACATCGACATTGCCGAGGTGCAGACTGCTGAAGGAAAGCTGTTCTTGCTCGTCGGCATCGACCGCACGAGCAAGTTTGCCGTAACCCAGCTCGTCGAGAAGGCGGACGGAAAGACGGCCTGGGAGTTCCTGCAACACATGCTCGAAGCCGTGCCATATCAGGTCCAAACCATTCTAACCGACAACGGCATTCAGTTCGCCGAGCAGCCCCGCAACCGCAACACCGCGTATTCACGTCCGATGCGCTTTGACATGATCTGTGAGGCAAATGGGATCGAGCACCGGCTTACCAAACCCAACCATCCTTGGACCAACGGACAGGTCGAACGGATGAACCGCACGATCAAGGAGGCCACCGTAAAACGCTTCCACTACGACAGCCATGATCAGCTGCGAACGCACCTCTCGGACTTCGTCGCAGCATACAACTTCGCGCGCCGGCTCAAGACCCTCAGCGGCCTCACGCCCTACGAATACATCTGCAAAATCTGGACATCAGAGCCGGATCGATTCATCCTCGACACAATCCACCAGATGCCGGGACTGAACACGTCAAAAAGGGGGCTTTCGCCCGGTCTGGCCCCCGTTTCGCCGGACACTCAGGCAGTTGCGGTTTGAGCTTCGATGAACTCGCGAGGCGAGCGCATCTTCAGTCCTGAGTGCGGGTGGTTGTTGTTGTGGCCTCGAACCACCCGACTGAGCTGCCCCAACCGAGTGGTCCAGGTTGATTGTTAGTGCATCGCTGGTCGCCGGTCGACGGCTATGATGCTCTCCGGCGCCGGAGGCCTGT
>NZ_FQZA01000029.1 GCF_900141995.1 Palleronia salina
TCGGGCTTCTCTCGCTTCCCAGCCATTCTCTGGTCCTCTCCATGACGGGATCATTCTATCCCAGTGGGCGGACCACTTCAGAGGGGGCATTTCAGTTGTGACCGTGTAGATGGTCAACAGAACCACCCCAGACGCTGATTTGGTTCTCAGTTTGAGAACAGTTTCTGGGCAGAATCGCGGCTTGGATTGTGGCAATATTAGGGAGAGCGACAGGTCTTGGCGGAATGTCAGCTGATATGCTCGAAGTCATCGACCCTCGCTTGGTAACCTATCATGAGTAGATCACAGATCTGGTTGTCGCTGTGGATGATTTTCCAGAAGCGCGAGGAAGAGGGGCTGACCCACACCCCAGTCGACTTGTCAGCTGACGGTCTTATGCGGACCTTCCTGTAACTCGCAGCGAACGGCTGCTTTCCGCCCACCTTGGCCATTCCTGCGGTTCGCAGCGAAAACCCGCAGTCCGCCCTTGTGACGAATGCCGCCTCCGGCAACGATCGGGTATCCGTGAGCAAGGAAACTGGTAGTTTCGGAGCGCCTATCCGCAGCCGGACACTTGATGACCGGGATCTATAATGGCATGGGAAACGGACGGCAACCTGCTCGGCTTTCCAACCTTGTATCAACCAGTCCTTGCCGAAGTCAGCGTGACCACGTGCCTTTTCATGTTGGCAGGGCTATGGCGTCGTTCGTATCAAGTATCCGAAGGGTAAGAGTGGCGACGCATGCTTGATCGCACCCAGTTTGATGGCGAGCTCAGTCGGCTCGATCTCTACGCAGAAGTAGGCTATTTCGCTGCTCTGCATATTCGATTCACCTCACCTCTAATGTTGCTCACCACGTATCCGGACGAGTGGACCGAACATTACAGGCAACGTGGCTTTTTCTTGCGCGATCCCATGACCGCTTGGTCCTTCGCTTCTACCGGCGCAACGCGTTGGTCTAACAAAAAAATTCCCGACCCCTTCGGCGTTTTCGACGAGGCGAGGAAGTTTGGTCTGAATTTCGGTTGCACTGTTGCAGCCGGACCGATCACGTCACGCACGGTAATCTCAGTCGCACGCAGTGACCGGGAGTTGACCGACGCAGAGATGGCTGAGATCGAGAAAATTGCGAAAACTCTTCATTCTATGGCGGAGCCCGATATTCGCTTGACCCGAGCTCAGATTGAAGCTTTGAAGTGCGTGGCAGACGGTCATCGGCATTCAGCCGCGGCGGCGATCCTTGGCATCTCGGAAAGTGCCCTGAAGCTCAGGCTGGCGAGTGTTCGAGAAAGGCTCATGGCGCGAACAACAGCCGAAGCGATCCAGCGCGCAAAAGATCTTAATCTAATCTGACCTAGCTGCTCCAGCGTCAGTAGCATTAATGGTTTACCCTGTCTGGCAATTTTTTTGAGCGCAGCATGTTGGCCGCACTTAAAGCTCAAAGCGGCAATAAGCCTGCTCGTCTCACTCGGACTCCCATTGGGTAGGGTCAATTTCAATCGTCGCACTGGAGGAAAGGCGACCCAGATCGGTATCTGGCACAAGAAAAACCAATACATCCTGCCCTTTATTCCGACGGCGCTTCACCAGTGCCTCACCCGAGAACACGACGCGTCCGTCGTCAGAAATCTTACACGTTCCTTTGTAGCCCTGGTTGAGTTGGAGGCGGCTGCAAAAAGGGCCAGGGCAATCTCTCGGCCAAATGAGGTGCCCCGACCGCCTTCTGGGTCCAGAAGTGAAGTGAGCTTCGATGATCTCAAGTAGCAAAGCGGACCGCCTCAGTGGGTGACGTCTGGCAGAAGTGTCACAAAGAAGAATGACTGGCGACATAATGCTGAAATCCGCGGCCGGACAGGTCTTGCGAGATCAGGAGCGCGGTAGAGTTGCAGTTCTTCGAGAGTCTTGCAACGCCCGAATTGGGTTTCCCCGGCGTCGTAGCTCCTTCTCACCTCACGGTCTGTAGGTTAAGTAATCCGGATCGAGAGTTCGGAGTTTAAGCTTTGAATAGAACGGCGGACTGGGCCTTGGCGGCTACTGAATTCCTGTCGGACAACTTGCCAACTGTGGCGGGTCGAGGCGGTTGGGATCACATGTTTTCCACCTCCTACCAAGTCGGTTGCATGGCCTTGGTCGCGCTCGGTCAAGCCGAAGACCGAGATTGGGGTGCGGCCCCAAAATCAAACCCGTTCTTTCCGAAGGATCTGCCCCGATGGGACGACGTATGCTTTGCTGTTCTGTGGCTTGCCGCCCAACAGAGGAAGCTGAGCTATCGGTTATTGGATGGAAGCGTGCCTAAAGAAAGTATCGGCTATGGTTTTACAGTTGCACCGAGCAATCCACGCGTGCTCTCAGCCCCGAACATCCGCTCGATCGCTGGGCTGGGTCCGGCGCATGCGCAGCCAGATGTGATCGACTGTCTCGAAAGACTTGGTCTGGTATCTTCCGGACGCTGGACTGAACCGGCAACGTCTATCCTCTGGAGAACCCAGCCGGCGCCCTGGGGCATGGATGTCGCGCGAGATCCACGTTTCGATGCGGAGGTGTATCGTGCATCTGGGACTATCCCAGACTGCATACGGTCCGAAATCGAAAGGCAGTTCATAATCAGTGATGAACAGTGAGCTGCCCCAACCGAGTGGTCCAGGTTGATTGTTAGTGCATCGCTGGTCGCCGGTCGACGGCTATGATGCTCTCCGGCGCCGGAGGCCTGTA
>NZ_FQZA01000025.1 GCF_900141995.1 Palleronia salina
AGTTTCCCCGGGCGGCCTCGCTCAGGATCATCTTGTCGAGGGTCAGGTCGGAGACAGCACGCCGGAGCCGCTGGTTCTCTGTCTCGAGCTCCTTGAGTCGCTTCAGCTGATCGCGGCTCATGCCGCCATACTGCCTGCGCCACCGGTAGTAGCTCTGCTGCGTGATGCCGACCTGGCGCACCGCATCACCGACCGACAGCCCTTGGCCTTGCAGCACCTCAACCTGCCGCAGCTTCAGAACGATGTCTTCGGGCTTCTCTCGCTTCCCAGCCATTCTCTGGTCCTCTCCATGACGGGATCATTCTATCCCAGTGGGCGGACCACTTCAGAGGGGGCATTTCACGCGTCTGCATGAGGTAGCGAACGACCCTGGCGTTCCCGAGCAGCTTGCCGACGTAGGCCTTGATCACGGTCAGATGCAGGTGATCCTGGCCGTAGGTGTCCTGGATCGAGGCAATGCCCTCCTGCAAGCGGGCTAGCTCCTGTTCCATCCGCGCCATTGCCTCGGGCGTGATGCCCTTCACTTTCTTTGGCTTGGACGACTCGGCCAGCTGCGCCTGTGGTGTGCCGGCGAGGATCGCCTTCACGTAAGCGACGGAGTAGTTGTTGGCGTTGACCAGCAGTTCGGCCGCCTCGATCTGGCGCATGGTCTTCATCTTGCGAAGCGCGTCAAACACGGCGTTCGTGCAGGGCTTGTCTTTCAGGATGGCAATGGCTTCCTCGGAGATGCCATCGAGCAGCTTGATCTTCTTCTGGATGCTGCGCGTGCCTAGATCGAGCGCGGCTGCGATCTTTTCCTCGGGCACGCCGCGTTCGATCGCCTTCCGGATCATCCTGTGCTCCTGGATCGGCGCAAGGCGACTGACCTGCCGGTTGTAGGTGAACGCCTCGTCGTCGGTGGACACGAGGCATTCCACCTCCTGCACGCCGTCATCCTTCAAGGCCTCGATCCGCAGATGTCCGTCGAGCAGCAACCAGGTGGCGGATTTGTCGGGGTTCGGGACGACCACTGGCGGTTCGACGATCCCGATCTGGGCGATGGAGGCGACGATCTGCCGGTACTTTCGGCTGGATTTCGCGCTCTTGCTAAGGGTTCGCAGGGGCAAGATCACGTCGATCGGCAGGGTGACACAGTCGTCGTCGAAGCCGTGATTGACGCTGGCCGGGCGTTTGTCCGCGGCCCGTTTCATGACGAGGGTCCATCGGTGACCGCCTGGGCGAGATCGGCGGGCATCGTCTCAAGCCCCTCGGCACGAAGCAGCGTCATGAAGTGCTCGTCCGCACACAGCTTCCGGAACGCCTCGCGCACGAACATCAGCCGGCTCTGTGCGAGTTCGGCCTTCTTGATCAGCAGTTTCTGACGTGCCGCCTCCTGCTGATAGGCTCGGACAAGTCCCTCGCTGGTCAGCGCGCGTTTCGCCACCCTCCGCCCGAGCGCATTGCTCTTGATCTGAGGCCCGCGGAGCTCGCGCTGCTGGATCAGGCGGCGCACAAGCGTCAGTTTCCGGCCACGCAGCTTTTTCTGAGTATAGGCGTCCATCAGCGCCTTCTGCGCGCCCTTGGCGTCGGTCTTGGAGATCTGGATGGCGAGATTGAGCGGCAGCAGTCCGGTCTCCACGGCGGAGACCAGGCGCTCCTCACCCTTCTCCAGCAGCCCGGCGATCATGTTCACGTACTCGTAGGAGACCCCGATCTTTTCGCCGATCTGGCGGTCGTTGTAGCCGCGTTCGCGAAGCGAGCCGATCTCGCGCATCAGATCGATCGGGTTGTGCTGCCGCCTCGCGCAGTTCTCGACGAGGCTCATGACAAGGCACTGGCTCTCGTCGGCTTCGATCACGATGGCCGGGATCTGGTGCTGCTTAAGCTCGATGAACGCCTCGAGGCGGCCTTGACCACAGACGAGGTCATACTCCTGCGGGTCCGTCCCGGCGCGCGGGGCCACGGTGATCGGCCGCTTCAGGCCGATGCGAGCGATATTCTCCACCATCGCCTCGAAGGTGCGACGGTTGCGGACGCGGGGGTTGAGGATCCTGATCCGGTCACAAGGGATGAGGGTCACCTGCTTCTGGCTGGTCGGCTCCATGTCGTCGGGCATCACGCCACCTCCGCGATCCTGGCCCGCGAGGCGAGCGCGTAGAAGAAATCGAGCGTGTCGAACCGATACGCATCGAGTGCGAGCCCGTTCTGCTCGGCAAATTTCAGCTTCCCGAAGGTCATGTCGATGCTGGGCAGCACGTAATAGTCGCGGGGCAACTCGTTCACCTCGTCCATGCGCACGGCGATCGTGATGTCGGGAACGAGGCCGGCGTCGAGACGGATGCGCCAGCGCAGCGACCCGGCCGCCGTCGCCGTGCACCGAGCCAGCACGATGGACACGGTGAACTCGTCGTTGACGCGAAGCAGATCGGTCTCCGGATCTTGCACAGCCCGCCCACCGTGCCGCGTGACCCCGGCGATGATCTCGGCCACCACCTGCGGATGCGCCTGTCGCAGAGCGCGGTTGATCTCGATGTAGCTGTAGTCGCGGTCTGGCTCGTAGCCGATCAGCCGGTAGGCGCGCAGCAGGCTGCCGAAGCGGCTGCGATAGGCGCTGGAGGACGGAAGATCATCCTCCTCGTCGATGATCAGACCCGACAGCATGCCTTGCCGCTTCAGGATCGCGCGCAAGGCATCGAGCAGTTCCTCGTCGGAGAAATGGTGGCTGCGGGCGTCGACGATTTCCCGAGCCCGCAGGAAAAGGACCTTGTCGACGATGGCCGGGAACGCGCCCTCCGCCCGGATCCACATGTCCCGAGGGTTCACGACACGGCGCTGCTTCAGCTTGAACGACACCTTGTTGAAGACGTTGTTCCCGATATACTTTTCGTTGGTCAGCACCTGATGGACGGTCGCCCGGGTCCACGGTCGGTCGAGATCGTTGCGGTGGCCTTCGGCGTTCAGGACCTCCGCGATCTCGCGCTCGGGACGCCCCTCGTTGACGAACATCTCGTACATGCGCTGAACGACCCGCTGTTCCTCTTCGGGGCCGGGCACGAGGATCACGCGGTCGGTCTGGAGGCTCTTCTGCTCGCCGCGCGACAACTCGCCCTTCGGATTGCCGTGCTCGTCGATCAGCACTCGACGCAGGCCGTATCCGGCGGCACCGCCCTGGCGATAGCCCAACTCGACGAGGCGGCATTGCCCGGCGAAGACCTTCACCGACAACTCACGGCTGTACTCGCCCGCCATCACGCGCTTCACGGTCTTCAGGAGGTTCGAGCCGATGCTGCCGTCGTTCTCGAACTGCTCGCCGCAGTAATGGACCCGGATGCCGGCGCGGGAGCAGACGTGCTCATGATAGGCGCCCTCGTCGGCGTCCTGAAACCGGCCCCAGTGGCTGACATCATAGACGAGGATCGCCTTGAAATCGGCTTGGCCCGACTGGACCTCGGCCATCAGGCTCTGCAGCGCCTCCCGGCCATCGAGCCGCAGGCCGGATCGCCCGGAGTCCTCGAAAGTCCGCAGGATCGTCAGGCCGCGGGTTTCGGCATACTTGCGAATGACGTCCAGCTGATATTCGGTCGAGTATTTCTGGTGGTCTGTCGACATCCGGACGTAGGCGACAGCGGGTACGTCTTGCTCGGCCGCCGTGCTAACCGTTTCGGTGTTGCCGCTTTGACCTGCCATTCACCGTGCCCCTGTTCACAGCGCGAAGCCCCGGCAAGCCCGTTGCGGGTGCCGCGCTGTGCCTCGGCGGGCGGCGAGGCACAGCGGCCCTCTCATGCGTCCATGCGCCGGCGTTCCGGTTCTGCCGTTCATTTTCCTCACCTTCGGAAGTGCGGATGCCCGCCGCAGCCTTCCGGACCGGCCCGTCACGGGCACAGACGGATTCTGCGGTTTTCATGTCTCTCCAGACATTTAGCGGAGAAACACATGAAGATGCGGGTGAAGATGGGCACAGTTGTGCCGAAGATGGGCACATTTGTGCACCCCGAGGATGTTCCGAGCGACTATCGCGCGGCCGTGGCGATGGCGTTGCACGCGGAACTCGGATCGACCCACCGAGCGATCAAGTCCGCCATGCGATGGACCGGTGCGAGCGAGCGGACGGTGAAATACTGGTTCGCTGGCGAGCGTGGACCGAGCGGCGAGCACCTGGTGTCGCTCGCGCGGCATTCGGACGTTGTGCTGGTCTTGCTGCTGACGATGGCAGATCGCCTGGTTTTCGACGATGGAGAAGGGTAGGCAGAACCGCCGCCCGGCGAGCGGGCCCTTGTTTCGTGTTCGATATTGGTTATCTTGAACACATACGATCGAGGGAGAGCGCCATGTCTCGGACCACCACCATGACCGTGCGTGTCAGCGGCGCGCTCAGCGAGTTCGTCGCGACCAATGTCGGCGAGGACGGCGCCTATGAGAACGTCAGCGAGTACATCCGTGATCTGATCCGTCGCGACAAGGAGCGCGTCGAGCGTGAAGCCTTCGACCGGCTGAAGGCCGAGTTGAACCGCGCGTTCGCGGCCCCCGAGGAGAGCTACAAGTCGCTGACCGCCGCCGAGGTGATCGCCCGGAACCGGACCTGATCGCATGGCGATCCGGGTCCAGGAGGCGGCGTCCGTCCGGCTCGACGAGATTTACCGATACACCCGTGACACGTGGGGCGAAGCGCAAGCCGAGACCTACATCACCGGCTTGTTCGCTGCTTTCGAGCAGATCGAAACACGCGGTGTGCATTCGCGCGCCGTGCCCGCCGAATTCGAAGTGGAGGGGTATTTCTTCCGGTACGAGCGGCATTTCGTGTATTGGAGGCACCTCTCGAACGGCGATATCGGTATCGTCACGATCCTCCACGAGCGGATGCATCAGATTGATCGTTTCAAGGAGGACTTCTTTAGATAACGTTTCTCCCAGACCAGTCTCCAAGGCCTTGAACCGGCAACGGCGCACACAATGCTCTTGGTTTGTATCCGTTTTGATCATGCTTTGTTTTTCCAGCAGCGTAAGCAAGCGTAGGCACGGGTGTTGAACAGAACCTCCTTGGATTCGCCGATTTCAGAATAGATCCCGGTCGCTACTTCGAGCAGAGTTTTCAGGCGCTCCGTTCCCTCCGCCACCACGCCAAGCGAAAGTTTCCCCTCGGCCCGGCTGCGGTCAGATTTCTCTTTGTTTTCGAGGGATATGCGGGTGGGGCTGCCTTAGCAGACTACGCCCTCGAAGAACGCGCATGCGGTTTCGCGGAGCCGATATTCTCCCTACCTCGCAACTGTGCGGATCTGGTGTACGGCCACCCGCCATCAAGACAGTTTGACCCAACCTGAACTCTTAGAAGTCAGTCGCACCCAAGAGACGGAACAGAGCTCGAAACGAACCGCGGCTGCTGGTCTGGTGGTCGATGACCGCGGCCTTGGGCGTGCGCCGTGGCGTCTCGAGTGGCCAAACGGATGTCCGTGAGCCGATGGCGTTCCGGGCATCCCGGAACGGGGGCAGCGGTCGGCCGGAGGCGGAAAGACCTCCGTTAAGCAGGCCGGGGCCTGCTCTGCCGCAAGCCGGATCTGATCCCCCCGCTTCCGCATGCTGCGCGCCGCGGGACCGTGGGCGTTTCGTGATTTCGCGAATTGGACTAGGATGGACCCCGTCCAGAACGAGTATCCGATTCCCTTGCCAATTCGCGCTTTTGCGGCGCGGGGGCAAGTCTTCGTGGAAACTGCGGTCGATTGGGGGCGAATTATGGTAGAGGTGCTGGTTTACAAGGCCGATCACGGGGCCCGTGACGGCGAAAGAACATATGGCTGGGTGATCGACACGGATTACACGTTCGAGATATCACCGTGGTCCCATCCGGACTCGAACTATATCGACGATGACTGGTCCGTCGATTACGCTCAGATCGGCGATGCGGCGTTCGCGACGCAATCGCGATATGACGAGCCCGATTCCTTCATCAATTCGATGCGTCTCGCGATCTCGAGCGGGGATGGCTTCGCGTATCAATTGACGGACGAAACCGGTACGGATTTCTATTCCCCGACGAGGTTCCACTCCTTCGCCGATCAAGCTGTTTTCCTGGCGGTCAACCCGCGGGCCGACACGACGCTCGCGGGTGGCGAGGCGCTCATGGTGACCGACGGGGTCAGCACGCCGCGCTTGCTGATCGACGAACCGCTGTGGGAGTTCTGGGTGCTGAGCAACTCCATCTGGGCGCGCGAGTCGTCGCGGGGCGACAGATACGATCTTCACCGTATCGATACCGATTTCAACGTGTCGAAAGTCTATGATTGGGATGGCGAGAGCAACGTTCTGGAAACCATCGCCGTATTCGAACTAGGCAATGCGGTATATCAATTCGCCTGGCACGGTGGTGAGCAGGAATTTTTCCGCTATGACGCGAATACCGGCACTTTCGACGATCTGAACATCGTCGATTATCGCGGCACTTTCGTGGGAAACACGTCGAGCCACTTCTTCTACTGGGACAATCAACAGATCCAGGGCGAGTGGACCGGGACCGAGCTTTGGGTCAGCGACGGCACGAGCACATCGCTTTTGCGCGATATCCGGCCGGGCGACGCGAGCTCGTATCCGAACGACCGGCTGGCCGCAAATCACGCGATCGTCGGCGACAGGATGTTCTTCTGGGCCCGCGACGCCGCCGAGATCGATGGCGTCGAACTCTTCGTCACGGATGGCACGCCCGACGGGACGCTCCAGCTGACTGGGACGGGTCGGCCAAGCGGCAATCTGGGCGGTGACACGCGCGCTGTCGGCTTCTGGGAGATCGTCGCGCTGGACGATGCCCGTGCGCTGATCGTGACCACCGGCGCGCAAGGGACCGAACTGCATGTGAGCGACGGCACGGTCGGCGGAACGACACTCCTGGCGGATCTGCAACCGGGCGAGCCGGGCGCGGAGCCGGTGATCTACGATGTCCATGATGGCCGGGCCTATTTCTCGATCGGGTCGGGCCCGGATGACGAGCTCATGTGGGTGACCGACGGGACCGCGGCCGGCACCTATCCCATACCGGATCACCGGCCGGAGGGGGCGGGCGCGCGGCCGCAGATGGCCGAAGTCATCGAGTTGGACATGGCTGCACTGGCCCCACGTCGGATCGCCGGCAGCCTGGACGGCGAAAACATCTTCGGCACGATCGCCGCCGAGATCTTCGACGGACGAGAGGGCTGGGACTGGATCTCCCCCGGCGGGGGCAACGACACGGTGGACGGGGGCGCGGGCAACGACATGGTGTCGTTCTCGGACCTGGCGGAGACGCCCGGGCGGACCAACCTGGACTACCGCCTGACCATCGATCTCGAGGCCGGGACGGCGGTCAGCCACGACGGCGCGGAGCGGATGAGCCTGCTGAACCTCGAGCGGGTGACGGGCACGATCTTCGCCGATTTCATCCGCGGCGACGCGGGCGCGAACCAGCTGCGGGGCCTCGGCGACTACGACTGGTTCCTGGCGACCACCGGGCCCGACACGATCGACGGCGGCAACGGGCAGGACATGATCAGCTTCGTCGAGTGGCAGAACGCGGCCGCCAACACCATCGGCGACGCCTTCGGGCCGCTGCCGCCCTCGGGCGCGCAGGCCACGGGGATTTACCTGGATTTAACCAATCCGGCCAACAATACGAACCTGGCCGCGGGGCTCGAGCTGACCAGCATCGAGCGGATCACCGGCTCGGGCCGGCAGGACGTGTTCTTCGGCGACGACCAGTCCAACGATTTCCGCGGCCTGGGCGATTTCGACTGGTTCGTCAGCTCCGATGGCGGGCGCGAACGGTATTTCGGGGGGGATGGCGACGACACGGTGACCTATTTCAACGCGCCCGGCGCGGTGACGGCGTCGCT
>NZ_FQZA01000023.1 GCF_900141995.1 Palleronia salina
AAGCTGATCATGTCCTGCCCGTTGCCGCCGTCGATCGTGTCGGGACCGGTGGTCGCCAGGAACCAGTCGTAGTCGCCGAGGCCCCGCAGCTGGTTCGCGCCCGCGTCGCCGCGGATGAAATCGGCGAAGATCGTGCCCGTCACCCGCTCGAGATTCAGCAGGCTCATCCGCTCCGCGCCGTCGTGGCTGACCGCCGTCCCGGCCTCGAGATCGATGGTCAGGCGGTAATCCAGGTTGGTCCGCCCGGGCGTCTCGGCCAGGTCCGAGAACGACACCATGTCGTTGCCCGCGCCCCCGTCCACCGTGTCGTTCCCCCCGCCGGGGGTGATCCAGTCCGACCCGCCCAGGCCGTTGATGATCTCGGCCGCGGAGGTGCCGGTCAGCAGGTCGGCCCCCTCGGTGCCCGGGATCACGGTCGTCTGCGGCCCGCCGGACTGGAGGACCGTGCCGTTGATCGAGGATTGCTGGGCGAACTGGATGTTGGTGTCATCGGTGAAGCTGAGCAGCAGGTCGCCGCCCGCCAGCTTGGTCAGCTCGACCTGCGACTGGTCGTCCGGCACGTTGTCGAAGGCGACGCCCGTCTTCACCAATGTCCCGTCGGTCGCGAAGATCGCGTAGTTGACGTTCGCCTCGTCGCTTTCGTCGTAGGTCACGAAGGCCAGGACCACCTGGCCCGCGTCGTTCATCTCGATATCGAAGACCTGGTCGAAGGCCTGCGTGACGTTGCCGGGATCGACCGGCGAAAGAAGACCGGGGATCGACAGGACGACCGGCGCCGTCGCGACCGCCCCCTGGGCGGTGTAGGCGGTGATGACCGGCTGCCCCGCGCCGTTGATATGCATCGTGATGAAGCCGCCCGAGGCGAGGGACGCGACACGGACGTCCTGGTAGGGGTTCACATCTGTCGCGATCGTGGTCACCGGCGTCGCGGCGGTTCCGTCGGCGTTGAAGATGCGGAAATGCGCCGTCTCGTCGAAAGTGGCGGGATCGTCGCTGAGCCAGGTCAGGACGGTCTGCCCGCCGCTTAGCAGGGCGCCATCGACGGCATCCTCCTGCTTGAAGCCGTCGTGGAACTCGGTCGCAGCGCCGAGGGCGTTCCCGGATGCATCGAAGAACTGAAGCTGGCCGTCGTCGTCGAACGTGCCTTCGTCCGAGGTATAGGTCAGCACGAAGCCGGTCTGCGTCGGGTGGAGCTGGATCGCCTCGGCCTCGCCGTCGAAGGCCAGGGTGGCGGCCTTGCGGACGGTGCCGTCCGCGTTGAAGACCTGAATCCGGACTTCCTCGTCGGTGGGCCGGTCGCCCTGCAGCCACGCCACGGCGAAGCCACCATCGGCCAGGGCCGCGACGCTCAGCTCGCGGGTCAGGGCCTCGATCTGGGTCAGCGTCGTGATGGTTCCGGTCTCGGGCTCGAGGATACGGACGTAACCGCGCAGGTTCGTGTGATCGTAGACCACGACGACCCGCCCGTCCGCGAGCGTCGCGGTTTCGCCGTCCTGCGCCAGTTCGCCGGAGAACCCTTCGCTGAGCAGCAGCTCGTCGCCAGTGGGCCCGGGATCGTTCGGACCGGGCGCATCGTACAATTCCTCGGGCTCCAGCACGCCCAGGCGGCGGGCCACGCCGTCGGACGAGACATGCAGGTTCCCGGCCCCACGCCCGCCCTGCCCGGTCTGCTGGAACGCGTCGTACTGCGCGCCGGTCTCGTCGAAGTACCGGACGTTGACGCTGTCATTGGGGGTAAAGCCGGTTTCCGACCCGTAGGTGGCGGCAACGCCGCCCCCGTCCAGCGCCCAGACATTCACCCAATCCTGTGCCCCGGCCGTGTCATCGGTGTTCACCATCTGCTCGGCGACGGACACGGTCCCGTCGGCATTCAGGATGGTGAGATACACCGCGCTTTCGCGATCATCGCCATCCTCGGGACGCGCCGCGGCATAGGCCACCGCGATGCGGCCATCGTCGAGTACGGTGACCTCCACGTCCCAATGCCCCGTCACGTAGTCCAGCGCGTCGGCGACCAGGATTTCGTCCCCCGAAAGGGCACCGGTGCTGTCGTAGAACTGCGCCCTGATCTCGACATCGCCATCCGAGGAATTGACGTGCGACACGCGCAGGATACGCCCGGCGATCTCGACGATCTCGGAGTCGTTGACGCTTTCGAAAGGGCCATCGCGCCGGGTATTCGAGATGAAGATGCCATCCGCGCCCTGCAGGATCAGATCCTGCCGCGACGCGCTGGCGATCCTGCCATCGGCGAGCTGGGCGTAGTCCTCGTTGAAGACGCCGATATAGGGCACCGATGCATCGTTCGGCGAGGGGTCGATGGGGGTGGTCGCGACGACCGCGCCAGAGGCGTCGAGGTCGAAAAGGTAGTTGTCCGCGCCGGATCCCGCGCGCGCCAGCACCCGCACGCCGCCGCCCGGCAGCGCGAATGCGAAGAAATCGTCGTAGGCGCTGTTATTCGCTCCCACCGGGGTGCCCGCGCCGAATTCGACCGGTTGGGCGAAGGCCGCCGTGCCGTCCGCGTCGTAGACCTGGACGCCGATCACGTTCTCGGAGGATGCGTTGAAAAAAACGTCGAAAACGACCAGCCGGCCGTCGTTCAGTTGAAGAATTGTTTCCATGGATCTCGCCACTAAGAATTTCTGCGCCGGAGACGATAAACCAGAGCACGAGTTAATTCAGATACGAGTAAACCTTAACACGAAATAAAAGAGTTTTTCCGGCCACTTGACCGGTGCGATGGTTCGAGATCGGGGTCAATCCAGTCAAGGTATTTTTCGCGAAACGCGGGGCGGCCAGCGCGGCCAAGGGCCCGGGCCGGAGGATCGGCCCGGGCGGCTTGGCTCCCGCACCAGATCAGAGATCGCCCACGGGGGTCGACAGCATTCCGGGCCATTTCGCTTCGGCGCCCGCGATGACCGTACCCTGATCCTCGAGGTATTTCTCGAATGTCGCGGCATCGACGAAAAGATACGGCTTGCCCTCGACGATGTCGGCTTGGCGGCCTTGCTTACGCGACCTGACTGGCGGCCGGGCGTGCGAGCCGGGCGACCAAATCGCGGACCGACCGTGAAGCCGTCGCCTTCGACGCTTCATGCCTGTGATCGGCGAATTCCTGGTACTCGACGCCGACATGGTGAAACTCGGACATGCCAAGATACCGGGATACGGAACGCAAATGCGGGACGAGATGGTCGCCGCCCTCGTTCAACTCGCCTGATCCGAAGCCGAACTCGCCCCAGGAGGTCAGCGCGACGACGGTCTTACCCAAGAGCACCGGCTCGAGCGGCCGGTCGCCGCGTGCGAGGTCGAAGGTGAAGGTCTTGTTGACGCGTACCACCTGATCGAACCACGCCTTCAGAGCCGCGGGCATGCCATAGTTGTACATCGGCGTCGTGATAACGATGACATCAGCCGCCTCCACCTCGGCGATCAACCCGTCGGAGATCCCGGTGAGTTCGCGCTGCTGCGCGGTCATCTCGGCGCTGAAGACAGCCGCGATCCACGCCTCGGTAATGATCGGAGGCGGGCTCCGTCCGACGTCCCGCACCGTGACGTCGATCTCGGGTTCGTGCGCGATCCATGCATCGATGAATTGGTCGCCGAGTTTGCGCGAAAGGGAACGCCCGGTGCGGGCGCTTGCGTCGACTCTGAGGATACGTGTCATGTTGGCGGCCCTTCTGTGAGGTTTGAGAGATGGCTGGTTTCACGGGGCTCCAGCCGTCATGTGCAACGGAAAGCCCGGGTCCCGACGATCGGCACCCGGGAGAGGAATGCGATCTTCGCTCAGAGATCGCCCACGGGGGTCGACAGCATTCCGGGCCATTTCGCGTCGGCGCCCGCGATGACCGTCCCCGGATCCTCGAGGTATTTCTCGAGGGTCGCCGCATTGACGAAGAGGTACAGCTTGCCATCGACGATGTCGGCGTAGCGGACGTCGCCGTCGAGCTTCTTGCCGAGATAGACACCGAAGGCGCAGAACCCGCCGAATTGCGGCAGGAATGCCGCCGGGTCGGCGTCGAACTGCTGCTTGGCCGCCTGGGTGGCGAAGTAGTAATCCACGCCGTCGTGTTCCGAGGTGAAGCCCGAGTCGCCGATCCGCGGGCCCGCGCCCCCGAACATCGAAACGGGGTCGGTGCCGTGCAGGCCCAGCGGGTTGCCGGTCGCGGTCAGGCCGTTGGAGACGTTGACCTCGTCGGCGGCGAAGGCGGCCGACGCGAGCGCGAGGGTGATGGCCACTGCGGGCAGGCTGATGATCATTTTCATTGGAAGGGTCCTTTCAGGGGGTCGGAGTGAATTGGGAGTCACCGAGCTGCCGGGTCAGGCCGAGCGCGCGATGCGATCGACCGCGTCGTCGGTCCACCAGACGCCGTTGGCGACCATGCGGAAGTTGATGATCGCCGCGAGATAGCCGTCGCCCTCGGGCACCTTCGCGCCCGCGGTCGCGTCGCGCACCACGGCGACCTCGTAGCCAAGCTCGAGCATCTCGTAGAGATGCGCCTGTGTGCAGAGATTGGCCGACATGCCCGCCAGGATGACCTTGTCGATCCCGCGCTTGCGCAACTGCAGGTTCAGGTCGTTCTGCGCGGGCCCGTAGACCTTGTGCGGCGAGCAGACGATGGTCTCGCCATCCTCGATGTACTTCTTGTATTGCGGCATCCAGTCCGCGCCCGACCCTTCGAAGCCGTCGAGATCAAGGGGGCCGGGCCGGTCGAACATGCCGATGGAATGCATCGTGCGCTCCAGC
This sequence comes from Palleronia salina, assembly GCF_900141995.1. Classification (GTDB taxonomy): domain Bacteria; phylum Pseudomonadota; class Alphaproteobacteria; order Rhodobacterales; family Rhodobacteraceae; genus Palleronia; species Palleronia salina. Next base: position 4,748 of record NZ_FQZA01000023.1, read on the forward strand.
GTGCCTTCGAACTCCCAACTGTGGTCATGGGGGTAGTAGTAGTGCGGCGAGATGAAGACCGGCATCCCGGCCGCCTTGGCCGCGGCGAACAGGCGCTCGATATTGTCGACGGTGCCCTGCTCGGTCACACTTTCGCCCACGACGCCCCAGGTGACGCCGTCCTCGGACAGGAAGTCGATCTGGGGGTCGGTGACGACCAGCGCGGTGCGGCCCGGCGCGATTTCCATGTCGATCTGCGGCAGGCCCGGCGTATCGGGATCGGCGTAAAGCGCGCGGGCCTCGTCGGTAGCGGCCATGGCGGCGCCGGCGGTCAAGGTGCCGGCGGCCGTGGCGGCGGCCGCGCCTTTCATCAGGCGCCTGCGCGCCATGTCGACCTTCTCGGGCGTGACGTCGCAGCCGCAGGCGTGGTGGGGGTCATGGTCCATTTCATTGCTCCTTCCGGGGGGTTTTGGCGGACCGCTGGCGCGGACGGCCGGGATGGGGTGGGTTTGCCTTTGCCGGGCATGGGTCGGGCGGTTGCGGCGACGAAGGCATCGGCGACGGCGTGTGCGGGATGCGCTGTCAGCCCAGGGGCGCGGGAACCGGGCCACCTGCGACGATCAACGGTGCGGCGGCCTCGTGCCCGGATGGGCCCTTCGCCAGCGTGACCGGCAAGGCCAGCAGTCCTGTCAGGATGGCGGCGGCGACCGTGATCAGCAGCAGGTACGTCATATCGCCCAGCCGCATCGGCGGCGTGCCGGTGGAGTGCGTTACGCCCTGGTCGTGCCGCCTGGCCCTCGGTCTGGTCTGTCTGTTGGTCTTGCGCATGGCGGTGGCCCTTCTCTGGGCGGAAAGGCCGCGCCGGGATCGTGCCGGCGCCCGACCTTTCCGGTGGTCGATGCGGGCACGCTATCCCTGCCCCGCCACCCCGGTATCGGCCCGGCCTGCCAAGCGCTTGGCCGAACCTGCCATGCACTGCGCGAAGCACGGGCACGGGATGGCGGGCGTCGCGCAATCCCGATCTGTCGGGGAGCATCGGATGGGGCGTCGCCGCGGTGCAGCCCGGGCCAAGGCCCGCGCGGCAGGCGATCCGACAGCATCGGGGCCGCGCTGACGTCCGCCTCTAGCGGACCGGACCGTGCTGCTTGAACTGCGAGGGGGTTTGACCGCTCCAGCGCTTGAACGCGCGGCTGAAGGTGCTCTGCTCGGAAAACCCGGTCAGGAACGCGATCTCGGCGATCGAGCTGGTGCTGTCGCGCAGAAGCTCCTGCGCCAGCGAGGCTTGCGCCTCGGTCACCACGTCGCGGAATGTCAGCCCTTCATCCGAAAGGCGACGGTAGAGCGTGCGCTCGCTCATCCCCATGTCCCGCGCGATCTCGGCGGCTTGCGGCACCCCGTCGCTCAGCGCGGGGGTCAGGCGCCGCAAGAGCTCGGCCCGTATGGACGGGTCGTCCCTGAGTGAGCCAATCTCGCTTTCCAGGTGGGCGGTCAGGAACTCCGACACGGCCGCGTCGCCCAAGCGATTGGGCAGGTCGAGCATCTCGTGGCGCAGCATTATGGCGTTTCGGGCGGCCCCGAAGGTCACGGGACATCCGAAATGGGCGGCATAGTGATCGGGGTCGCCGCGGCACGGGTGCCGGAACGACACGTGCTCAAGCACCAGATCGCCGTCGACGAAGAGCCGCATGTTCCGGGCGAGCGCGGCCAGCGCGCCCTCGTTGCGGAAGTCGAGCGCGGGATGATGCCCCGTCCGTCCTTCGAAAACCAGGGCCGCGGGGTCGTCCGAGCCGTCCAGATGATAGATCGCGGTGTCGGTGACAATCCGCCAGTACCGCTCGATCCGTTCGAGCGAGGCCCGCAGCGTCGGCGCCGTCTTCATCGCGAGCCCCAGAACGCCGATATCATCGGCGCGGATCTCCTTGGCATAGGCCGCGAGCAGCGCGATCTCGTCGCCGTGGCGCTGGCGGATCCAGTCGAGGAGATCGAAGTAGTCCGTTTCGGAAATACGACCGTCGCGCGGCCGCGGCAGCCGGCGCACGGCGACCCCACCCGAGATCAGGACGCCGTCCTCTCTCAGCTCCATTCCGGCCGCCTGGGCCATCGCGCGCGCGAATGCGTTGGTCACGGTGGGCATGGCCAACGCTAGGCCGGAATCGCTCGCGGCGCCAGTTCCACGCGTTGGCCGCCACGACGGCCCGCGCATTCAGGGGCGCGCCTGCCGCCGCATGGCAGGACGGCCGGCCAACTGCGCCTCCAGGTCCGCGATCCGTTCGGCCAGGCGCGCGATCTCGTCGTCGCGCTCGCCTTCCGTGCGGCGGACGGGAATATGCCTGGGGCAGTTCCAGTCGAACGCGGCCAGGCGGATGACGATGCCGCGCTCGGCCCGCGGGCCGTCATCGCCGTTCAAAAGACCCACGATATCGGGATCCTCGGTGATCCGGGCGCGGCCCCACAGCTTCAACCGTTCGCGGCGGGCATAATCTACGGCGATCAACGACACCCGGTCGTCCAGCCGCAGGTTGCCCACGCTGATGTACTGACGGTTGCCGGCGTAGTCCGCGTATCCGATCGTGCGCGCGTCGATGACCTTCAGGAAGCCCGGCATGCCGCCCCGGAACTGGACATAGGGCCACCCCGTCTCGGACACCGTCGCCTGGTAGACCCCGTCCCGCGCGGACAGAAACGCCGCCTCGCGCGGGCCAAGTTCCGCGCCGTCGTCGCGGTCGGGCGACAGGACGCGCGCATAGGCGTCAGCCGATCCGAAGCGTTGCTGCTCGGCCCGGACGCGCGGCGTGAAGGCGATATCGGCAAAGGCATTCGGCATGGTGCACCTCCTATAGCCCGAGCTCCGACAGGCCCGGGTGATCGCCGGGCCGCGGACCGAGCGGCCAGTGAAAGAGCCTCTGGTCCGGGGAAATCGGCAGGGTATTGATCGACGCGATGCGCTGGCGCATGAGCCCCTCGGCGTCGAACGCCCAGTTCTCGTTTCCGTAGCTGCGAAACCACGCGCCGCCCGCATCCCGATGTTCGTAGGCGAAGCGAACCGCGATGCGGTCGCCGTCACAGGCCCACAGCTCCTTGATCAGGCGATAGTCCAGCTCTTCGGTCCACTTGCGGGTCAGGAACGCGATAATGCGGTCGCGGCCCCGGAACATCTCGGTCCGGTTCCGCCACCGGCTGTCCGGCGTGTAGGCAAGCGCGACCTGTTCCGGCGCGCGTCCGTTCCACGCGTCCTCGGCCAGGCGAACCTTGGTCCGTGCGGACAGCGTGTCGAAGGGCGGCAACGGGGGACGTGTCATGGCAATGATCCTGGTGGCAGGGGCAGATTGCACCCCGGTCGCGCGGGAGGAGGGAGACGGGATCGCGACCGGGGTGTCCGCGGTGTCACGCCGCCGAGGCGGTGACGACCGGGAAATCGATGGGCGTGTCGAACGCCACGTTGAGGTAGTTGGTCAGCGTGTTCAGCGCGACATGCGCCACGATCTCGACCATCTCGGCGTCGGAATGTCCGGCCATCCGCACCGCGGAGAGCTCGGCCTCCGACACCTGCCCCCGCGCGCGCACCAGCGCCGCCGCGAACTTCACGGCCGCATCGGCCTTGGGGTCCGATGACCCGCCCGCGCGGTTCGCGGCGATCTCGGCCGCGTCGAGCTTCGCCACGTTCGCGGCCAAGTAGGCATGGGCGGACAGGCAGTAGTCGCAGCCGTTGATCTGGGCTACCGCCAGCGCGATCCGCTCGCGGGTCTGGGGCGCCAGGCTGCCCTTGGCGAGCGCATTGCTCAGCCCGAGATAACCCTCAAGCGCGGCGGGGCTGTTGGCGGCCAAGCGGAACAGGTTCGGAACGCTTCCGAGCGACTTGCTGACGCGCTCGAGAAGGGGCTGCGCGGCGGCGGGTGCTGCGTCTATGGAGGCGGGAAGCTGGATACGGGACATGGTGCGATCTCCGGGGTTTCAGTGATCCTCACCCTAGAGACTCGGCCCAACAGCCGTATTGGCCCGCCCTGCCAAGGCTTTGACCACGTCTGCCACGGCGCCAAACCGACGCGCGCCGGTCGGCCTTTCCGGGCGCATGCTCGGCGCGCGCGGCTGGCGTCGATTGGAACCGACAGGGGTCAGTCGTCCGCCTGGCCCTTTACCTCGTCCAGGTAGTCGAAGCGCAGCGTCGGGCGTTGCCGGGCCGGGGACGGCGCCCGGTCGCGGCCGGTCCAGAAATGCGGCACGCCGTCGGCGCCGCGCACGAACCGGTGCAGCCTGCGGATACGCACCCCGCGCGGGGCGTCGATGGCCTCTTTGAAATGCCCCCTCTGAAGTGGTCCGCCCACTGGGATAGAATGATCCCGTCATGGAGAGGACCAGAGAATGGCTGGGAAGCGAGAGAAGCCCGAAGACATCGTTCTGAAGCTGCGGCAGGTTGAGGTGCTGCAAGGCCAAGGGCTGTCGGTCGGTGATGCGGTGCGCCAGGTCGGCATCACGCAGCAGAGCTACTACCGGTGGCGCAGGCAGTATGGCGGCATGAGCCGCGATCAGCTGAAGCGACTCAAGGAGCTCGAGACAGAGAACCAGCGGCTCCGGCGTGCTGTCTCCGACCTGACCCTCGACAAGATGATCCTGAGCGAGGCCGCCCGGGGAAACTGCTGAG
>NZ_FQZA01000009.1:0-141506 GCF_900141995.1 Palleronia salina
ATCATCACAGTCTTCTTCTCGCCGTGCTCGGCAGCCAGCCCCGCCATCATCTTCGCGAAGATGCCTTTGTCGCTCCAACGCTTCCAGCGGTTGTAGAGCGTCTTGTGCGGGCCATATTCCTTCGGTGCATCTCGCCAGCGCAAGCCATTGCGATTGATGAAGATAATCCCGCTCAGGACGCGTCGATCATCGACGCGGGGCTTGCCATGGGACTTCGGGAAGTAGGGCTCCAGACGCGCCATCTGCGCATCGCTGAGCCAGAAGAGATCAGACATGTCACCGCTCAGTTTTCTGGCGGTGAATCACGCCCTTCCGCTCAGATCAATGGGTCCTGAGCCTAGATAATTAAAGGCAATCTGATAAGGAATCTTTAAATTAATTATAGAGTGTTCAGCGTCCAAAAGGTCTGCCTCTCGGAGGGCATCCTTATCAAGTGCCACGAAGTGAGCCGGATGTTTGCGATCAATCAGAATTTCCAGAATACGATCAACCAGGATACTCACTTCATTAAAGATAGGTGTTGAAAGGCGTTCTTGCGGTTCAAGAGGTCAGTCGAGTGAAGTTCAAATCCCGGCGGCAGATCTCCAATCGCGCTCTGTAATATCGAACGAAAAGAATCAACAGTCTTGTGCCAGCCTTGATCCTTGGTTGACAAGCCCCCTAACACAAAGACCCGCTGTTCCGCATTGTTAAGATCAGCGCCGGTACAGCCAGCTTCATCAAAATAAAAGAAATGCATCTTTACACATCCAACTCCTCCACGAACTGCGCGTTCTGCTGGATATACTCGAACCGCAGTTCCGGCTTTTTCCCCATCAACCGTTCCACCAGGTCTCCGGTCTCGCCCGTGACCTCGTCGACGATCTTCACGCGGATCAGCTTGCGGGACTTCGGGTCCATGGTGGTGTCCTTCAGGTCCTTGGCGTCCATCTCGCCCAGGCCCTTGAAGCGGCTGACGTCGATCTTGCCCTTGCCGCCCAGGCCCTTTTGCAGCCACGCCTCCTTCTCGGCCTCATCCAGGCAGTAGACGCGCTTGGCCCCCTGCGTCAGGCGGAAGAGCGGGGGGCAGGCGAGGTAGAGGTGGCCCGCGTCGATCAGCGGGCGCATCTGGGTGTAGAAGAACGTCATCAGCAGCGACGCGATATGGGCGCCGTCCACGTCGGCGTCGGTCATGATGATGATCTTGTCGTAGCGCAGGTCGTCGAGGTTGAACTTGGTGCCCATGCCCACGCCGAGCGCCTGGCAGAGGTCGTTGATCTCGGCATTGGAGCCCAGCTTGGACGACGCCGCGCCCAGCACGTTCAGGATCTTGCCCCTGAGCGGCAGCAGCGCCTGGGTCTTGCGCTCGCGCGCCATCTTGGCCGAGCCGCCCGCACTGTCGCCCTCGACGATGAAGAGCTCGGTGCCGTCGCGGGCCGAGGTCGAGCAATCGACCAGCTTGCCGGGCAGGCGCAGCTTCTTGGTGGCGGACTTGCGCTGCGTCTCCTTTTCGGCGCGGCGGCGCATCCGTTCCTCGGCCCGCAGGATCAGGTAGTCGAGGATGGCGCCGGCGGCCTTGGTGTCCGACGCCAGCCAGTTGTCGAAATGGTCGCGCACGGCCTTTTCCACCAGGCCCTGGGCGGCGGAGGTGGCGAGCCGGTCCTTGGTCTGGCCGACGAATTCCGGCTCGGCGATGAAGCACGAGACCAGCGCGCAGCCGCCCGCCGTCAGATCCTCGCGCGTGATGTCCTTGGCCTTCTTCATGCCCGACCGTTCGCCGTGGGCCTTGATGCCCTTGAGGATGGCGGCCCAGAACCCGGCCTCGTGCGTGCCGCCCTCGGGGGTGGGGACGGTGTTGCAGTAGGATTGCACGAAGCCGTCGCGCGCGGGGGTCCAGTTGATGGCCCATTCCACCTTGCCGGGGGCATCGCGGAAATCGACATTGCCGGCGAAGGGCGCGTCGGCATAGGTGGCCGCGCCGCCCAGCGTTTCCTTCAGGTAATCGGCCAGCCCGCCGGGGAAGTGGAACGTGGCTTCCTTCGGGGTGTCGCCATCCTCGATCGCGGTCTTCCAGCGGATCTCGACGCCCGAGAACAGGTAGGCCTTGGAGCGGACCATCTTCATCAGACGGGCGGGCTTGAATTTCAGCGCGCCGAAGATCTCGGCATCGGGGTGGAAGGTGACGGAGGTGCCCTTGCGGTTGGGCGCGGCGCCGGCGTCGGCCACCGGGCCCACGGGCTTGCCGCGGGTGAATTCCTGCGCCACCAGCTTGCGGTCGCGGGCGACCTCGACCCGGACGTGATCGGACAGCGCGTTGACCACCGAGATGCCCACGCCGTGCAGGCCGCCGGAGGTCTGGTAGGCCTTGCCCGAGAACTTGCCGCCCGCGTGGAGCGTGCACAGGATGACCTCCAGCGCGCTCTTGTCGGGGAACTTGGGGTGCGGGTCGGTGGGAATGCCGCGGCCGTTGTCGCGGATGGTGACCGAGTGATCGGCGTGAAGCTCGACCTCGATGCGGTTGGCGTGACCGGCGACGGCCTCGTCCATGGAGTTGTCCAGCACCTCGGCCACCAGGTGGTGCAGCGCGCGTTCATCGGTGCCGCCGATATACATGCCCGGGCGCTTGCGCACGGGTTCGAGCCCCTCGAGCACCTCGATCGACGAGGCGTCGTAGGCGGGGGCGGCGTTCCCCTTCAGAAGGTCTTCGGACATGCTGCTCACCTTGCTTTTCTTGATTGGATCGTAGCATCGCACCAAGCCCGCGCCGGGGCAATGCCGCGCTGCGGCCCCGATGGCGCCATGTTTGCGGGGCAGGGTGGCGCCATGGAAAAGCAGACCCATATCCGCGCCCTGCTGGCGCGTGCCCGCGCCCGCCGCGACCGCGAGAACGACGAGGCCCGGCCGGAGATCCCCGTCGTGCGGCGCGTGACGCTGGACGACGTGGTGCGGCTGATGGGACGCGACGACCAGGCCGCCTGATCGCGCTTGCCGTTTCCCGGCGGCGGGCGCAATGCTGCGCGCATGACTCCCTTTCACGGCCTGCTGGCCTATCCCGTGACCCCGATGGATGCCGACGGCGCGCCCGACCTCGATGCGCTGGGCCGCGTGCTTGCGCCGCTGGTCGATGCGGGCGTGGATGCAGTGGGCCTGCTGGGCAGCACCGGCAACTATGCCTACCTGGACCTGCCCGCCCGCAAGCGGGTTCTGGCGGCGGCGGTCGAGGCGCTCGACGGCCGCGTGCCGCTGGTCGTGGGTGTGGGCGCCATGCGCACCGACTGGGCCGAGGACCTGGCGCGCGACGCGGCGCGGGCGGGGGCGGACGGTCTGTTGCTGGCGCCCGTGTCCTACCAGCCGCTGACCGAGGCCGAGGTGCACGCCCATTTCCGCGCCGTGTCGCTGGCGGGGGACTTGCCGCTGTGCGTCTACGACATCCCCGGCACGACCCATTTCCGGTTCACGTCCGAGCTGCTGTCGCGGCTGACCCAACTGCCCGGCGTGGCGGCAGTGAAGGTGCCGGTGCCGCGCGACGACCCCGCGGCCGAGCTGTCGCGGATGCGCGACGGGCTGGGCGACGCGGCGCTGGGGGCCAGCGGCATGGCCGGGTGCGGTCGGGCGATGCTGGCGGGCGCGGACGCTTGGCATTCGAGCCTTGCGGGCAGCCTGCCGGGCCCGGCGCTGGCCCTGGTGCGCGCGGCGCAGGCGGGCGATGCGGAGGCGGTTGAGGCGCAGGAGACTGCGCTCGCGCCGCTGTTCGGGCTGATGGCGCGGCGGGGCAGCCTGCGCGTGGCCCACGCCATCGTCGGGCTGCGCGGCTTGTGCGCGGCCCCGCTGCCGCGTCCGCTGATGCCGCTGGACGCCGAGGAGATCGACATGCTCGCCGGGATGCTGGACGAGCTGGACTGACCGCGCGACGCGGGCGCCGCCACCCCGCGCGCCGGCTCAGGGCGCGGGGGGCGGCGCCATCGCCCTGGCCAGCGCCACGATCAGCAGCGCCAGCACGGCCAGAAGCGCCATGCCGATTCTGAGGCTCGTTGCCGCGGCCACCAGCCCGATCAGGGGCGGTCCGATCAGGATGCCGCCATATCCCAGCGTCGCCACCGCCGCGATCGCCTGGCCCGCGGGCATCGACCGCGAGGCGGCGGCGCGCGAAAATGCCAGCGGGAAAATGACGCCGAGGCCCAGGCCGAACAGCACGAAGCCGGGCAGGGCAAGGCCAAGGCCCGGCGCCAGGGCGACCAGGCTTGCCCCGGTCACGGCAAGCACGCCGCTGGCGCGGGTCATGGCGGTCGGGCCGAAGCGCGCCACCAGCCCGTCGCCGGCCAGGCGGACCGTCACCATGGCGGCGGCGAAACAGGCATAGCCCAGCGGCGCGGCCCGTTCGGTCTGGGACAGCGCCTCGATCAGGTACACCGCCGACCAGTCGGCGACCGCGCCTTCGCCCAGCGCCGCGGCGAGGGCGACGATCCCCACCGTCACGAGGCCGCCCTTCGGCAGGGCGAAAGCTGGGCCGTCATCGCTGAGGTCCGATTGCCACGGCACGCGGGTCAGCCACCAGCCCAGGGCCGCTGCGGGCAGCCCGACTACGGCGAAATGCAGCAGGACCGGCCCCCCGGCGAAGACGAGACCGCTGGCGGCGCCCGCGCCCGACGCCAGAGACCACGCGGCATGGAACGAGCTGAGGATGGGCCGGCCGCCCGCGCGCTCGATCTCGGTCGCCCAGCCGTTCATGGCCACATCGGTGGCGCCATAGGCCGCGCCGAAGAGAAACAGCGCGGGGGCCAGCAGCCAGAGCGACGGCATCAGCGGCAGCGCCAGGAGCGTGCAGATCTGGACCGGGATCAGCAGCCGCGTCAGCCGCTTGGCGCCCATCCTGTCCGAGGCCCGCCCGGCCAGCGGAAAGGCCACGATGGCACCGCCCGCGATGCACAGAAGCAGCAGGCCGAGCGCGTCGTGATCGAGGCCGAAGCGCTCGACGAAGGCGGGAATGCGCGCGGCCCAGAGACCGAACAGGAGACCGTTCATGCAGAAGGCCGAGGTCGCGGCGATACGGGCGGATCGAAGGTGGTGCATCCGCGCTTGATCGGGCCGCGCGGTCGGGACTGCAAGGGACGTTTTGAACCGGCCCCCGGCGGCGCGCCCGATGCCGGTGGCGGTGGCCAAGCCGCGCCCGCCGGACTAGCTGCCCCCGCAACACATCATGGAGAAGCATCATGCGTATTCTGTTCACCGGCGGCAGCGGCAAGGCGGGGCGGCATGTCGTCCCCTACCTGATCGAGCAGGGCCATTACGTCACCAACCTGGATCTCGAGCCGCTGGAGGCCGAGGGCGTGCACAACCTGCAGGCCGACCTGACCGACCCGGGCCAGGTCTGGGGCGCGCTGACCCAACCGTCGAGCTGGGGCGACCTGGAGCTGCCGCGCGGCGTGCCGGCCTACGATGCCGTGGTGCATTTCGCCGCCGTCCCGCGGATCATGATCACCACGGATAACGAGACCTTCCGCACCAACACGATGGGCACCTACAACGTGATCGAGGCGGCGCTCGGCCTGGGCATCCGCAAGGTGATCTTCGCGTCGTCGGAAACGACCTATGGCATCTGTTTCGCCGATGGCGAGCGCAAGCCCGACTACATCCCCGTGGACGAGGCGCACCCGACGGTGCCGGGCGACAGCTATGCCATGTCGAAGGTCTGCAACGAGGATACCGCGCGCTGTTTCCAGCACCGCTCGGGCGCGGATATCTACGGGCTGCGGATCAACAACGTGATCGAACCCCATGAATACGCCGAGATGTTTCCGGCCTTCATGGACGACCCCGCCCTGCGCCGGCGCAACATCTTCGCCTATATCGACGCGCGCGACCTGGGCCACATGGTCGATTGCTGCCTGAAGACCGACGGGCTGGGATACGAGGTGTTCAACGTCGCCAATCCCAACACGTCCGTGGGCATCCCCAGCGACGAGGTGATCGCGCGGTTCTACCAGGGTGTCGAGCAGAAGCGCGAGATGGGCGAGCACGAGACGTTCTACAGCATCGACAAGGCGCGCGAGATGGTGGGCTTCGCGCCCAAGCACGACTGGCGCGACGTGCTGGGCTAGGGCGGCGCACCGCCTGCCGCCGGGCGGCATCTTGCCGCCCCGCGTGCCGGGGCGTAGGGCGGGCGCATGGACTACGCCACCCACCTGCGCCGCATCACCGTGCTGGGGCTGCCCCTGATCGGCAGCCACCTGTCGCAGTTCGCGATCCAGCTGACCGACACGGTGATGCTGGGCCGGTACGACATCGAGGTGCTGGCCGCGCAGGTGCTGGCGGCGACCTTCTTCTTCATCCTGCTGATCTTCGGCTCGGGCTTCGGCTGGGCGGTAATGCCCCTGGTGGCCGAGGCGGCGGCGCGCGGCGACGAGACCGTGGTGCGGCGCGCCACGCGCATGGCGCTGTGGCTGACCGGCGGCTTCGCGCTGGCCTGCCTGCCGCTGCTGCTGGGCGCGGGGCCCATCCTGCGCGCGCTGGGGCAGGCGCCCGCGCTGTCGCAGATGGCGGCCGACTACCTGTGGATCCAGGGCTGGAGCATCGTGCCCGCGCTGGGGATCATGGTGCTGAAATCCACCCTTGCCGGGATCGAGCGCACGCAGGTCGTGCTGTGGGCCACGGTCGCCGCGGTGGTCGTGAACGCGCTGGCGAATTACGCGCTGATCTTCGGCAACTGGGGCGCGCCCGAGCTGGGCATCCGGGGCGCGGCCATCGCGTCGCTGGTGTCGACGGCGCTCAGCTGCGCGGTGATGGTCGCCTATACCGCGCGGGCCATGGCGTCCTACGCGGTCTTCGCCAATTTCTGGCGGGTGGACCGGGCGATCCTGGCGCGGGTGTTCCGGCTGGGCCTGCCCATCGGCCTGACCTCGGTGGCCGAGGTCAGCCTGTTCTCGGCCTCGTCGGTGATGATGGGCTGGCTGGGGGCGATCCCGCTGGCGGCGCATGGCATCGCGCTGAACATCACGTCGGCAGTGTTCATGGTGCATATCGGCCTGTCGAACGTGGCGACGATCCGCGCGGGCAACGCGCTGGGCCGGGGCGACGGGCCGGACCTGCGCCGCGGCGCGCGGGCGGTGGTGGCCGTGTCGCTGGTCTTCGCGCTGGTCTGCGTGGCGCTGTTCCTGCTGCTGCCGCGCCCGATGATCGCGGCCTTCCTCGACCCCGCCGACCCGGCCTACGGTCAGGTGATGCGGCTGGCCGTGGCGATGCTGGCGGCGGCGGCGCTGTTCCAGCTGGTGGACGCGTTGCAGGTCATGGCGCTGGGCCTGTTGCGGGGGGTGCAGGACACGCAAGTGCCCATGCTGCTGGCGGTCATCAGCTACTGGGTCGTGGGCGTGCCGGTGGCCTACCTGCTGGGCTTTACGCTGGGGCTGGGCGGAATCGGCGTGTGGCTGGGCCTTGCGGCCGGTCTGGCGGTGGCGGGGGTGCTGATGATGCGCCGCTTCACGGCGCAGGGCGCCTACGTGGTCGAGCGGTCGAACGGGTCCGACGGATACCCGACCCCCACGAGATAGAGCCCCTGGGGCGGCGCCACCGGGCCGCAGCGCGTGCGGTCGCACGCCTCGAGCGCCGCCTTCACGTCGTCAGGCGCCCAGGCGCCGCTGCCCACCCGCTCGAGCGTGCCCGCGAAGCTGCGGACCTGGTTGTGCAGGAAGCTGCGGGCGCGGACGTGGAGCCGGATCTCGGTCTGGTCCGGGCTCGCGATCTCTTCCACATCCAGCCGGTCGAGCGTCTTGACCGGCGACTTGGCCTGGCAGAGCGCGGCGCGGAAGGTGGTGAAGTCGTGCCGCCCCAGAAGATGCCGCGCGCCGGCCTGCATGGCGCCCGCATCCAGCGGCTGTTTCACCTGCCATGCAAGCCCCGCGTCGTGGACCAGGGGCGCGCGGCGGCTGACGATGCGAAACAGGTATTGCCGCCACGTGGCCGAAAACCGGGCGTGCCAGTCGTCCTCCACGCGGGCGCAGGCGGTGATGGCGACCGGCTGAGGCTTCAGGTGGTAGTTCAGCGCCTCGGACAGCCGGAAAGAATCCCAGTCGCGCGAGAGGTCCGCGTGGGCGACCTGTCCGCGCGCGTGCACGCCCGCATCGGTGCGACCGGCGGCGGCGATGGTGTGGGGGCCGGGTTCCAGCCGGGCCAGCGCGGCCTCGATCGCGCCCTGGACCGAGGGCTGGTCGGCCTGCCGCTGCCAGCCCGCGAAGGGCGCGCCGTGGTAGTCGACCTTGAGGGCAAAGCGGGGCATGGCGGTGCATCTATTCGCGCCGCGCGCGCGGGGCAAGCGGGGCAGGGCCGCGCCGCCCGGGCGAAAGGCGCGCCGCAAGGGGATGCGGCGCGCCCGGGGGGCTCGACTATCGCCCGGCTCAGCGGATCTGCGACCAGCGGTTCTGGATCTCGGCCGCGACATCCTCGGCCGAGGCGCCGGTCTGGTAGTCGACCATGCCCTGCCAGAAGGCCGAGGTGCCGATCTCGCCCGGCATCAGGTCCGACCCGTCGAAGCGGAAGGTGGTCGCGTTGGTCAGGATCTCGCCCTGCGCGGCCTGCGTGTCGTTGGCGTAGGCGTCGGTATTGGCGCCCAGGTGCGGGGTCAGGAACTGGCCCTGGCTGATCTGGATCTCGTGCGCCGTGGGCAGTTTCAGGAACTCGATGAAGGCCTGCGCGATCTCGCGGTCCGAGGTGACCGAGATGACGCCCCCCGAGCCGAGGATCGGCTGGCCCAGGTCACGGTCCGCGTAGGCAGGGAAGTAGAAGAAATCCACGTCCGTCCCGACCTCGACTTCCTCGGGGAAGAAGTTCGGGATGAAGCTGGCCTGCCGGTGCATGTAGCATTCGGGCGGGAACGAGAAGAGGCCGGCGGGGCTGTCGCGGAAGTCCGAGGTCGCGACGGCGGCGGCGTCCTGCGGCACGAAGTCGTCGTTGCGGGCGAACCAGCCGTATTCCTCGATGGCGGCCACGATGCGCGGATCGTCGAACGGGATCTCGTTCGTCACCCACTGGTCATAGACCTCGGGCGGCTGGGTGCGCAGGACGAATTCCTCGACCCAGTCGGTGGCGGGCCAGCCCGTGGCCGCGCCCGAGCCGAGGCCGATGCACCACGGCGTGCCGCCGTCGTTGACGATCTGCCGGGTCAGCGCCTTCAGCTCTTCCATGCTTTCGGGGATGTCGTAGCCGGCCTCGTCGAAATTCTCGGGCGAATACCACACCAGGCTTTTGACGTCGGCGCCGAAGATCGTGCCGTAGATGTTCTCCGACCCGTCGGGGCCTTCGAAGGTCACGAGATCGGCCCAGGACGACCCGGCGGCGAAGTTGTCCGCGAACCATTGGCGGTTGGATGCATCCAGCGGGCGCACGACGCCGCGCCGGGCCATGTCGGCGGCAAGGCCCGGCTGCGGGAACATGGCGATGTCGGGCAGGGTGTCGGACTGGGCCGCGATGACGATGTCCTGCTCGAAGCTTTCCGAGCCCGAAAGCTGCACGGTCGCGCCGGTCGCTTCCTCGAAATAGGCGAACAAGTTGTCGAGCTTGTCCTTGTCGGCCCCGGTGGAGGCCCCCAGCACGACCAGCGTTTCGCCGTCGAACTGGTATTCGTCCGCGAAGGCATCAAAGGCGTCCCAGCTGAACGGCCCTTCGCCGATGGGCTGGATCAGGTCCTGCGCGGCGAGCGGCGTGGCAAGCAGGGTCGTGGTCGCCAAAAGCGCGAAACGGGTCTTCATGGTATCCTCCCAGGGTATCCGAAACGTTTCGGATAAAAAGCATGTTAGCGCTCGACCTGTCAAGGGACGCGTTCAGCCGTGGGTCTGGAAGGGCAGGATGACCTGCGGAATTTCGCCGTCGATCGCTTGCACCAGCGCGTCGCAGAGCGGTGCCCAGGCGGCGTCCAGCGGCGCCTCGGTGCGCATGAGGGGGCCGGACAGGCGCGCGGGATCGAAGGCGAACAGCCGGTCGTCATGCACCGCCAGCGGGATGTCGGGCAGGGCCGCGCGCAGGCCCGCGGCCAGCATCATGTTGCCCGCGATCACCCCGTCGATTCCGTCCGGCGGCAGGCTGTCGGCGGCGGCACGGCCGCGCGCCTCGGTCATCGGGCCGGGCAGGTCGGCCACCAGCCGCGCGCCGGCCGTGGCCAGCGCCGCGTCGATGCCTTCGCGGCGGAACAGCGTGTAGGGCCGATCCTCGGGGCCGCCCACCAGCGCGATGCGCCGCGCGCCGCGTGTCGTGAGTGTCGAGGCCAGCGCGTGGCCCACGGCGCGGTTGTCGATATCGACGAAAGGGTAGGCGGCATCGGCGCGGTCGCGCCCGTGCAGCACGAAGGGCGTGCCGCTTGCGGTCAGGCTGGCGACGCGGGGATCGTTCAGCACCGGGTCGGTCAGCACGAACCCGTCGATGCCGCCGCCGTGGACCAGCGTTTCGAGCGCGGCGACCGGGTCGTCTCCGGGTCCCAGCACGTGCAGCAGGAACCGCAGGCCGCGGCGCGAGAACTCCGCCGACAGGCCCATCACCGATTCCATCAGCAACTCGACCTCGACCGTCTCGGACCGGCCGGGCACGATCATGGCCACGCTGCCCGAGCGCCCGGATTTCAGGGTGCGGGCCGCAAGGTTGGGGCGATAGCCGATCTCGAGCGCGCCCTGCCGCACGCGGGTCTTGGTCTCGGCGCTGACATCGGCGTGGTCGTTCAGGGCGCGGCTGACCTGGGTCACCGACAGGCCCACGTGGCGGGCGACATCCTTGAGGGTCGGCACGGCTTCCTCCGCTTCCTGTGCCGAAATGACTTGCGACGCGAAACGTTTCGGGTCAACTTTCACCAAGACCGAAACGTTTCGGAAAGGTGAAATCATGGCGCATTCGCAGGATTGGTGGCGCAACTCGGTCACCTACCAGATCTATCCGCGCAGCTTCCAGGACGACGATGGCGACGGGATGGGCGACCTGAAGGGGATCATCCGCCGGCTGCCGCACGTGGCCGATCTGGGCGTCGACGCGATTTGGCTGTCGCCGATCTTCACCTCGCCCATGGCCGACATGGGCTACGACGTGAGCGACCACCGCGATATCGACCCGACCTTCGGCACCATGGCCGATTTCGAGGCGCTGGTCGCCCGCGCGCACGACCTGGGCCTGAAGGTCATCATCGACCAGGTGCTGAGCCATTCGTCCGACCGCCACCCGTTCTTCACCGAAAGCCGGGCGTCGCGCGCGAACCCGAAGGCCGACTGGTACGTCTGGGCCGATGCCAAGCCCGAGGGCAGCCCGCCCAACAACTGGCAGTCGATCTTCGGCGGCCCGGCCTGGACCTGGGACGTGCGGCGGAGGCAGTACTATTTCCACCAGTTCCTGAAAGAGCAGCCCGACCTGAACTTCCACAATCCCGAGGTGCAGGACTGGGCGCTGGAGACGCTGCGCTTCTGGCTGGACAAGGGGGTGGACGGCTTCCGACTGGACGCGGTGAACCACTATGTCCACGACGACCGGCTGCGCGACAACCCGCCCGACATCCGCGAGAAGACCGAGCCGGACTACAAGACCTTCGAGATGCAGTACCCGATCCATTCGAAGAACCGGCCCGAGAACCTGGCCTTCATCGAGCGGGTGCGGGCGCTGACCGACGAATACGACGCGCGCACCCTGATCGGCGAGATCGGCGAGGCGCACCACCCGATCGAGCGGCTGCACGACTACACCGGCCCGGGGCGGCTGCATCAGGCCTATCACACGGCGCTGATGCACAAGCCCTACGGCGCCGCGTTCTTCCGCGACCAGCTGACGGCGATGTTCCGCGACGGCTATGAGGGGTGCCCCAACTGGGCGTTTTCCAGCCACGACGTGCCGCGCCACGTCTCGCGCTGGGGCGCGCATTGGAGCGATGCGGACCGCTTCGCCAGGATGACCTGCGCGCTGTTGCTGTCGATCCGGGGGTCGGTGTGCCTGTACCAGGGCGAAGAGCTGGGCCTGCCGCAAACCGAGCTGACCTATGACGAGCTGGTGGACCCCGAGGGCAAGACCTTCTTCCCCGACAATCCGGGCCGCGACGGCTGCCGCACGCCGATGCCGTGGGAGTCCGGGGCGAAAAATGCCGGATTCTCGGACGCCGGGTCGACGTGGCTGCCGATGAAGCCGCCGCAGGCCGCGCGGGCGGTGGACACGCAGGCGGATGACCCCGGCAGCGTGTTGGCGTTCTACAAGCGCATGCTGGCCCTGCGGGCGGATCGCGACGAATTGCGCGACGGCGATATGGCGTTTCTCGACGCGCCCGAGGGTGTGCTGGCCTATCGCCGGGGCGCGGGCACGCTGTGCGTGTTCAACCTGTCGGACGCGCCCGCGCGGTGGGACGGGGATGTCGGCCCGGAGCTTGTTTCGGAAGGGTTGCAGCCCGAGGCAGGCGGCGCACGAATCGAGCCGAACGGCTTCGCAATCCTCGCCGCGTGACCGGCTCAAGGGGAACGGGCCGACCGGTCCGCCCCGCGCCGCCGAAGATGTCCGGCGCCCGCGCCGGCACTCCGCAATACCGCCGGGTGAGGCTACGGCGCCGCGTTGCCTAAAATATTTGCATTTTGATCCAGAATTGCCGGGCCGCAACGGCCCGGGCCCGGGCGTTTGCCGGCATTTCAATCGCCACGCGCGTTTCGGGCCGCAAAACAATTGACCGTTGTTTGCGGGATGTTGACGCTACGGAAAGTTGTGTTCCGCCGAGGCGTTCCGGCGAAATTTCATTGGCAAATTCGGGATTTTCTCATGACCAAGGGTTTTACCGGCAAGGCTGCCGCGGACTTTCTCAACTTTCTCGCCGTGCTCTCGATCATCGGTTTCGGCACCGTCAACACGGCGCCGTCGGTCGTCATCCTGATGCTGGTCGCCATCGCCTCGGGCACGCTCGCGCTGCTGGCCTGGGCGTTTCGCTCCAGGCACCGGGACGACGCGGGCGTCACGCCACACGAGCTTGAACAGGCGACGTTCTACTTGCGGGTCGGCGCCGCCATCGCGGTGGTCTCGGGCCTGAGCTATGTCGCCGCCTTGCTGATCGGCCTGGACAGCCGGGCCAACGCGTTCACGGTCGGGATCTGGCCGATCTACGGCGTGCTGATGGCCCTGTTGGTCGGCTGGCAGGGCAAGGTTCTGTATTCCGGGTCGTCGGACGAGGAGGGCCGGGGGGCGACGACCTTCGGTCCCCTTGCGCTGACCTTTCTGCTGGCCATCGCCACGCTGGTCGCCGCGCTGCTGCCGCCGCTATCGCTGTTCTGGTCGACGCCGGACGCCGAGGGGACCATCCTGGCCGGAGGGATCCTGGCGTTGATCGGCCTGGGCGTCTGGGCGCTGCTCGAAGGGTTCGGGATCGCCGAGGACAACGACCGCTCGAAGATCGCGGTGATGAAACGCGGCACGGTCCTGCTGGGGATCGGCCTGATCTTCGCCCATATCCTGTGGACGCTGTTAGCCGAGGACGCCCCCCCGAACACGTTCTTCTTCATCGGGTTTTCCGTGGTCCTGATCGCAACGCTTTTCGGGTGCTGGCTGGGCTACCACGACTGGAAGAACAAGCGCAGCGGCTACAAGAGCAGTAGTATCCGCATGGCCCGGGCGGGCACGGATCTGCCCGCATTCGAGGACGCGGAATGAGGGCGGTCCGGCAAGCTCTTCCCGCCTGGACGGCCCTGTCATGCCTCGTGGCCGCGCCGCTCATGGCCCAGGGCGCCGATCCCGAGCCGCGGCCGGATGCGGAATTCGACCCGGACGTGGCCACGCTGCTTTGGCTGATCGGTGTCCTTGTCCTGGTGGGCATTCCCGTGGCGAGGCAAGTGTGGGGGATGCTGCGGCACGGGCGCGGCCCTTTCGAGGGGTGGCGCCAGTCGCTCCTGCGCGTCGGACTGGTCCTCGTGGCCTGGACCGTCGCGTTATTCCTGGTCCGGATGCGGTTGCAGGCCTTCAACGACGGGGACTACCCGTCGGTGGCGGAGATGGCCTTTCTCAGCACCGTCAGCGCGGTTCACCTGCTGTTCGGGATCCTCGCGCTGACCTGGCTGGTCCTCGCGTTCCTGTTCTGGCGGTCCTGGCTGCTGGCGCCGGCCTTGTTCGTCGGGATGATGGCCGGGATGCTGTCGATCACGGCCGGTCTGTCGGCCTGGCACGTGGTGTCGGGCATCGCCGCGTCCGACCACCGGGTGGCCAAGGCGAACGAGGATCTCGCCAACCTGGGGGATCCGGTCACGCCCGACGAGATGGCCCAGATCGAGTCGGTGATCCAACGCGGCCAGTTCATCATGGACAGCGTGCAGACCCGGATGCTGCGCAGGGGCAGCACGACGGCCGAGGATCTGAAACGGCACCTGGCGCCCTACGGCTTCAGCGTCCGCACGCTTTTTGCCTTCGACTACCGGCTCTACGCCGAGATCTACGTTGCCGTCGCGGAAACGGGCGCCTTCGAGGACCGGATGACCGCACTCCAGACCGCGGGGCTGGAGCGGTCGGGGCCGCGCGATTTCGCGTTGCTGGACGACGTGCGCGACCTTGTCAAAAACAATCGCCGGTATCGCGCGCTGACGACGCCCCCCGGCCGCAGTCCGCAGGAACTCTACGAACTGACCGAGGCCCGCCAGACGCTTTCCCACGTGGTGCGGGACCGCAAGGCGATGGTGACCAACCAATCGGGCAAGACCTTCTGGATTCTCCTGATCCCCCTGGGCTTGGCCACGTGGCTGGTGCTGTCGCTGTGGCACCTGGCCGAGATACGCTGGGGAACGGGGTTCACCCGGCGCCTGACGGACCGCGCGCTGGGCCACCTGTTGCTGTTTCACACCCTGATGCCGCTTTTGCTGGTGGGCCTGCTGGGGGTCGCCGTGATGGTCTTCATCGGGCGCAGCGCCCCTGAAATCCACACGCTGGAGCTGGAGGAGCAGGAACTGGTCACCGCCGCAGAGCGCGAGTTCGACGTGATCCGGGATTTCGTCCACGACGAAAGCCGGCAATTCCGCCGCATCGCCATGGATGTCTACGCGCTCGAGCAGCGGCTGGTGCGGGACGTGAGCAACGAGATGCGCGTCATCGGCAGCGAGGTCCGCAGCAGCTATCACGCGATCAGCGAGGGTATCGTCGATGTCGAGCACGAGGCCGTGCAGACGGTGAAGACCGCCGTCGGCAAGGAGGTCGACAAGATATCGGGGATGTTCTCGCTCGATTTCGGGATCTTCGGAAAGATGGACCTGGGGATCGGCCGAATGCTGAAGAAGCTGGTGCCGCACCTGGACCTGAAGCTTGGAGATTTCTTCAAGGGCATCGGCACGCAGCTGATCACGACCATGGAAAAGCCCTTCGTCCAGCCGCTGGCCAATCTCAAGGCGCTCGAGGGCCAGATCAAGACCCTGGCCCGCAAGGACATCGACGCCGTGAGGGCCGAGCTTGGCGAGATCACGCGCATCGGTGAAGACGTCACCGCATTGGGCCACAAGCTGTCGGCGGGGCGGGCCGAATTGATGCGCGACGCCCGGGCGATGGCGCGCGATTTCGGCTTTTTCCTCATGCAGCTGCTCTGGATGGGCTTGGCCATCCTTCTCGCGCTGGCGGGGTTCCTGGTCTACGTCCTGGTGGGCTGGGCGCTGTCGTTCACGCTGCGGCTGCGCGACTCCATCGCGCTCATCACCCGGTCTGGGGAGGCTTGAAACAGGTCTCGCCGCATGTCCCGTCGGATCGGCCGCGCGGCCCCGTCACGTCACCCGGCAGAGGGTATGGATCACCTTGATGTCGTGGCCGAAATCCTGGTTGCCGGGCAGATAGTCGAGCGGCTCGCTGATCTCGAGCACGCGCCACGCGCCGTCTTCGGCGATCGCCTCGACGATCGTCGCGAAGGCGCGCTCTTCCCATCGGTCGGTGCGCTGCGTGAAGGTGATGACGCCGCCGGGACGCACGCATCGGCACAGGTCGCGCAGCAAACCGGCGCCGTTCTCGATATAGGTGAGGACCCCGACAGACGCGGCGCCGGCCATGGCGTCGTCGTCGATGGGCAGGGGCAGCCGCTGAAGGTCATGCTGGATCAGCCGGTCGTATAGATCGCGCTGTCCGGCCCGCTCCAGGCTGGCCGACGAGATGTCGAGCCCGACCATGCGGAACGCCCCGTGGCGGGCCATGGCGCGCCCGAAGAGCCCGGTCCCGCATCCCGCATCCAGGATGGCGTCACCGGCCTGCACGTGCCGGGCGAGCCGTTCCGCGGCGATCGCCGGCGCCCGGTAGTCCCAGGAGTCCAGCGTCTCGTCATAGGTGGACGCCCAGGCGTCGTAATAGCCGGAGACGGCATCGGCATCCGTCGTCCCGCTCTTGAGATCGAAACCTTGCCCACGCTTCGGGGTGTCGCTTGCCATGCCGGGGGCCTTTCATCGCGGATGACGTGGATGGTCCCACGCATCCGGCGCCGTCGCAATGCCCGGGCGCCTCGAATGGCGGGCGGGGCGGCGAGATTGCCGGCTTCGAGCGGTGAACGGGGAAAGAGAGGCGCAGGCGAGGGGGGGGCGTCGGCGTCTTGGTCCGAGACCGGCGCGGGCTGGAAGGCGCGGGGGGTGCTGCCTATGTTGTGGATTGGCAAAGGCGGGGGCGTGCAGCTTGATCATCGGTGACATCGCGGACGAAGTCGCACGGCGCGTCGAGCGCGCGGGCAGCGCGGTGTCGGGCGCGTTCCTCGAACCCACCATCCGGCTGGGCGTGACCGGGCTCAGCCGCGCGGGCAAGACCGTCTTCATCACCTCGCTGGTGGCGAACCTGATGAACCGGGCGCGCATGGGGCAGCTGCGCGCGGCGGCGCAGGGCGCGATCCGCGCGGCCTATCTTCAGCCCCAGCCCGACGACACCCTGCCGCGCTTCGACTACGAGACGCACCTGGCCGCGCTGACCGGCCCCGCGCCGCACTGGCCCGACAGCACCCGCGCCATTTCCGAGCTGCGGTTGTCGCTGAAGGTGCAGCCCACCGGCCTGGTGGCGGGCCTGCGCGGGCCGCGCACGCTGCACCTGGATATCGTGGACTATCCCGGCGAATGGCTGCTGGACCTGGGGCTGATCGAGAAGGATTTCGCGCAATGGTCGCGCGAGACGCTCGAGCGGCTCGAGAACCGCCCGCAGGCCGAGGCCTTTCGCGCGGCGCTGGCCGGGGCGGACCCGGCCGCCAAGCTGGACGAGCCGCAGGCGCAGGCGCTGTCTGCGGCCTTCACCGGCTACCTGCGCGCGGCGCGCGAGGACGGGTATTCGGACTGTACGCCGGGGCGGTTCCTGCTGCCCGGCGACCTGGCGGGCAGCCCCGTCCTGACCTTCGCGCCCCTGCCGCCCGGCGAGCACGGGCGCGGCTCGCTGGGGCGCGAGTTCGCGCGGCGATACGAAGCCTACAAGCGCGAGGTGGTGAAGCCGTTCTTCCGCGACCATTTCGCCCGGCTGGACCGGCAGGTCGTTCTGGTCGACGCGCTGGGCGCGATCCATGCGGGTCCGCAGGCGGTCGAGGACATGCGCCGCGCCATGGGCGATATCCTGGGCGCCTTCCGCCCGGGGCAGAACAACTTCCTGAGTCAGATCTTCCTTGGCCGCCGGATCGAGCGGATCCTCTTCGCCGCCACCAAGGCCGATCACCTGCACCACAGCCAGCACGCCAAGCTGACCGCGATCATGGAGGCGCTGTTGTCGGACGCCAAGCGGCGCGCGGATTACGCCGGCGCGACAACCGCCGCCATGTCCATCGCCGCCTTGCGCGCCACCACCGAGGATACGGTGACCCATGACGGGCGCGAGCTCGACGTGGTGCGCGGCGTGTTGCTGGAGGATGGCCGCCGCGCGGCGTTTCATCCCGGCCATCTGCCCGAGGATCCCGCGCATCTTCTGACCCCCGCGCGGCAGGGGGCGCCCGCCTGGCTGGACGAGGATTACGCCATCATGCGCTTCGCCCCCCAGCCCCTGAGCCTGAAGCCCGGCGAGGGGCCACCGCATATCCGCCTGGACCGGGCGGCGGAGTTCCTGATCGGGGACCGGTTGTGAGCGCGTTTCATCCGCCCGGCGTCGCGCCCGTTCCGACGGCGGCGCAAGAGTATTTGGGGACCAGTGATGTGCGGGGCGCGGCGCGATCGGGGGCGTTCCATGGCTGAACGGCGCGGACCCGTCCTGATCGAGGAGCCGGGCGATGGGCCCGCGGCCTCGCCCGCGCTGGCGCCGCCGGTGCCCGAGACGGGCGGCCGGGACGACCGGCCCGACGGGCGCGCTATGCGCACCGCCGCCGCGCTGGCCGCGCGCGAGCGTTCGGCCCTGGGGCGGTGGTTCTGGCGGCTGGCGGGCGCGCTGTTCGTCTTCACCCTGTCCCTGACCGCCTGGGCGGCCATCGACGCGCTGCTGGCGCGCAATGCCGTGCTGGGCTGGGTGGCGCTGGTGCTGACCGGGGGGCTGGCGCTGGTCGCGGTCCTGATCGCGTTGCGGGAACTGGCGGCGCTGGCGCGGCTGGCACGCATGGGACGGCTGCAATCCGAGGCCGAGGCCGCCCTGGCCGAGGGCACGACGGCGCGGGCCCGGGTGGTGCTGGACCGGATCGTGGCGCTTTACCGGGATCGCGATGCGCTGAGCTGGCACGTGGCGCGGGTGGAGGAGCGGCGCGGCGAGGTGTTCGACGCCGACGCGCTGTTCGCCCTGGCCGAGACCGAGCTGCTGGCACCGCTGGACGCCGCCGCGCGGATCGAGGTCGAGGCGGCGGCGCGGCAGGTGGCCACCGTCACCGCCGTGGTGCCACTGGCGCTGGCCGACGTGGCCGCCGCGCTGACCGCCAACCTGCGCATGATCCGCCGCATCGCCGAGATCTATGGCGGGCGGGCCGGAACGCTGGGCAGCTGGCGGCTGACCCGGGCGGTGATGACGCACCTGGTGGCCACGGGCGCCGTGGCGGTCGGCGACGACCTGATCAGCTCGGTCGCCGGGGGATCGGTGCTGAGCCGCGTGAGCCGCCGCTTCGGCGAGGGCGTGGTGAACGGCGCGCTGACGGCGCGAGTGGGCGTGGCGGCCATCGAGGTCTGCCGCCCGCTGCCCTTCGCCGCCGCGCCGCGCCCGCAGGTGACGCGGTTGGTGGGGCGGGCCCTGTCGGGCCTGTTCCCGGGTCGGAAGGAGGACGCGGGTGGAGAGCCTGGCGCGTGACCTGGCCGAGATGCAGCGCACGCCGCTGCACGACAGCCACGTGGCCGCCCTGCGCAAGGCGGGGCGCGAGATCCGGTACGAGGCGGGCCAGACGGTCCTTCGTGCGGGCGAGGTCCAGGAGGAGTTCATCTTCCTGACCGAGGGCGAGGTCGAGGTGGTGAATCCCTGGACCGACGCGCGGCACCTGCCGCACACGCTGGGTCCCACGCAGTTCGTGGGCGAGATCGCGTTCCTGACCGGGGCGGTGGCGTCGATGACCTTGCGGGCCTGCGCGCCGACCACCGCCCTCGCCGTGCCGCGGGCCGAGATGCTGGCGCTCATGCGGCAGATCCCCGAGATGAGCGACATCGTCATCACCGTGCTGGCCGCACGGCGGCGCCGCCAGATCGAGACCGGCGACAGCGCGCTGAAGCTGATCGGCTCGGACGTGGACCGCACCATCCGCGATATCGCCGCCTTCGCCAGCCGCAACCGCATCCCGTTCGAGGACCTGCCGCTGGGCAGCGCGCGGGCTACGGCCGAGGCGGAGCTCTGCGCCATCGCGACGGATCGCCCGGCGGTGATCTTCGGGCGCGACGTGGTGATCGAGGATCCGAGCCCCGCGAAACTCGCCCGCGTGCTGGGGCTGGAATTGCAGATCGACGCGGACGAGGTTCTGGACGTGCTGATCGTGGGCGGCGGCCCGGCGGGCGTGGCGGCGGCGGTCTACGCGGGCGCCGAGGGGCTGAGCGCCGTGGTGGTCGAGGATACCGCCGTGGGCGGGCAGGCGGGCACCTCCAGCCGGATCGAGAACTACATGGGCTTTCCCACCGGCATCTCGGGCGGCGACCTGGTCTGGCGCGGCGAGGTTCAGGCGATGAAATTCGGCACCCGCTTCGCCATGCCCGCGCGGGTGACGGCGCTGGAGAAGGGCGCGGACGGCCTGTTCCGCGCGACACTGAACGACGGGGGCGGCGTCACGGCGCGCGCGGTCGTGGTGGCGGCGGGGGTGCAGTACCGCCGCCTGCCGCTGGACCGGCTGGAATCGTTCGAGGGCGCCGGGATCTACTACGCCGCCACCGATGTCGAGGCGCGCTGGTGCCGGGGCCGCCCGGTGGTGGTGGTCGGCGGCGGCAACTCGGCGGGGCAGGCCGCCATGTACCTGTCGCGCAGCGTGTCGCATGTGCATGTCCTGATCCGCGGCGACAGCCTTGCGGCCAGCATGTCGGACTACCTGGCCCGGCGGCTCGAGGCCGACCCGGCCATCACCCTGCATTACCGCACCGAGATGACGGCGCTGCACGGCAGGGACCAGCTGGAAGCGATAACCCTGCGCGACAAGCTGGAGGGGCGCGACTGGCAGCTCGAGACCGGGGCGGTGTTCGTCATGGTGGGCGCCGCGCCCAATACCGGCTGGCTGCGCGGCCTGGTCGAGCTCGACCGCGCGGGATACGTGGTGACCGGCCCCGCGACCGGCGGGCGCACCGCCTTCGAGACCTCGACGCCCGGCATCTTCGCCGTGGGCGACGTGCGCGCGGGGTCGGTCAAGCGGGTGGCCTCGTCGGTGGGCGAGGGGTCGGTCGTGATCAGCGCGGTCTGGTCGCACGTGGACGGATTGCGGAGCCGCTGAGGGAACCGCGTCCGTTGGTCGCAAGTTGACGCTGGAACCAAATTCACATTCGCGTGGTGTCGCCCATGGCCCTTCCCCCGGTCGATCAGATCGACCCTGACCAGATGAGCGACCCGAGCTGGCGGATCGAGGTGCTGAGCCAGCTGAACCGCATCCGGCGCGCGTTGATCCTGCTGGCCTTCGTGGCGGTGGTCGTGGCCTGCTACTTCTCCCGCGACGTGCTGCTGCCGATCATCCTCGGTCTCATGCTGGCCCTGACGCTCAGCCCCATCGTGCGCACAGCGGGGCGCATCGGCGTGCCCGCGCCGGTGACGGCGGTCCTTCTGATCGTGACCATCGGCGTGGGGCTGAGCGCCGCGGGCTACGCGGCGTCGGGTCCCGTCAGCCGATGGCTGGCCGAGGCGCCCGAGATGGGGCGCGAGCTTCAACTGAAGCTGCGGGGGCTGACCGAGTCGGTGGAGAAGGTCAAGGAGGCCAGCGAAGAGGTCGAGGAGATGGCCGAATCCAACGGCGGTGGCGAAAGGGTTCAGAAGGTTTCCATCGAAAGCCCCGGCCTGCTTGACTCGGCCGTCAGCAACGCGGCCTCGGTCGGCACCACCTTCGCCGTGACGCTGGTGCTGGCGCTGTTCCTGCTGGCCTCGGGCGACATGTTCCGCGTGAAGATCGTCGAGGCGCTGCCCAGCATGTCCGACAAGAAGCGCGCCTACCGGATCATGATGGGCGTGGAGAAGGCGATCTCGCGCTACCTGCTGACCATCACGCTGATCAATGCGGGGCTCGGCCTGATCATCTGGGGGCTGATGTGGGCGTCGGGGCTGGACAACGCCTATGTCTGGGGGATCGTGGCCTTCGCCTTCAACTTCCTGCCCTTCATCGGCGCGATGGCGGGCGTCTTCCTGGTTTCGGTCTTCTCGCTTCTCGCGTTCCCGACGCTGGGCGCGGCGATCACGCCGCCGCTTCTCTACCTCGCGGCCACGTCGCTGGAAGGGCAGATCATCACGCCCGCGATCCTTGGCCGACGGCTGGAGCTGAACACCGTCTCGGTCTTCGTGACGGTCGTCTTCTGGGGCTGGCTCTGGGGCATCGCGGGGGCGCTGATGGCGGTGCCGTTCCTGGTGGCCGTGAAGGTGATCTGCGACAATATCGACCGGATGAAGACCTGGGGCCATTTCCTCGGCTCGTCGGACCTGAGCGTGCGAAACGAGGCGGCGCCCGAGACCGCCTGAGCGTTCTTGCCGCCCGGCGCCATCGTGCCTATAAGCGGGCGCAAGATGGCCCGGATCTTTCGCATCATACGAATTATCCGCCCGGTCGCCTGATCGTCTCAGGCTGCCGGGACAAGGCGCATGACCGACTGGCGCGCCGCCCTCATTCCAATCCTGCCCAGACCATCCACTTGCGGGGACCGATCCCATGTGCGCCGACACCACCGACACCAAGACCACGCCCGAATACAAAGACACGCTGAACCTGCCGCAGACCGACTTTCCCATGCGGGCGGGCCTGCCCAAGCGCGAGCCCGAGTGGCTGGCCCGCTGGCAGGAGATCGGCGTCTACGACCGCCTGCGCGAGAAGGACGGGCGGACGCCTTTCACCCTGCATGACGGCCCGCCCTATGCGAACGGGCACCTGCATATCGGTCACGGGCTGAACAAGACGATCAAGGACATGATCGTCCGGTCGCACCAGATGATGGGCTTCGACGCGCGCTATATCCCCGGCTGGGACTGCCACGGCCTGCCCATCGAGTGGAAGATCGAGGAGAAATACCGCGCCAAGGGCCGCGACAAGGATGCCGTCGACGTGGTCGAGTTCCGCAAGGAGTGCCGCGACTTCGCCGCCGAGTGGGTGGACATCCAGCGTGACGAGTTCCAGCGCCTGGGCATCACCGGCAACTGGGCCGAGCCCTACCTCACCATGGATTACCACGCCGAGGCGGTGATCGCGGGCGAGTTCCAGAAGTTCCTGATGAACGGCACGCTCTACCAGGGCTCGAAGCCGGTCATGTGGTCGCCCGTGGAAAAGACCGCGCTGGCCGAGGCCGAGGTGGAATACCAAGACCGCCAGGTCGACGCGATCTGGGTCAAGTTCCCGGTGGTCAGCGCCCAGTCCGACGCGCTGGACAGCGAAGCGGCCGTCGCCGCGGAAGAAGCGCCCCTGGAAGAGCGCGAGGCGATCCGCGCCGCGGTGGACAAGCGGCAGGCGCAGCTGGAATCGGCGTCGGTGGTGATCTGGACGACCACGCCCTGGACCATCCCGCAGAACCGCGCGATCTGCTTCGGCCCCGAGATCGGCTATGGCCTCTACGAGGTCACCGGCACCCCGGACGAGTGCTGGGCGAATGTGGGAGACCTGTACCTGCTGGCCGATGCGCTGGCCGAGCAGACCCTGTCGGCCGCGCGGCTGGAAGAGGGGCAGTATCGCCGCCTCCGCGACGTGCAGACCGACGAGATCAAGGCGCTGGTCTGTGCCCACCCGCTGCGCGGAGCCGCGGGCGCGGAGGGCGAGTGGGATTTCGACGTGCCGCTGCTGCCCGGTGACCACGTCACCGACGACGCCGGCACCGGCTTCGTGCACACCGCGCCCAGCCACGGTGACGACGACTTCCAGATCGGGCGCAAGCACGGGCTGCCCATGACCTACAACGTGCTGGACGACTCGAGCTACCGCGCCGACCTGCCGTTCTTCGGGGGCGAGCAGATCATCAGGCAGAACGGCAAGCCGGGCGGCGCCAACAAGGCGGTGATCGGCAAGCTGGTCGAGAGCGCGCGCCTTCTGGCCCGGTCGCGCCTGACCATCAGCGACGCGCATTCGTGGCGGTCGAAGGCCCCGGTGATCCGCCTGAACCGTCCGCAATGGTTCGTGGCCATCGACCGGCCCGTGGGCGACGGTCACGACGACTATGGCCGGACGATCCGCGAGCGGGCGCTGGCCTCGATCGACCAGCTGGTGGAATGGACACCCAAGCGCGGGCGCAACCGGCTGTATTCCATGATCGAAAGCCGGCCCGACTGGGTGCTGAGCCGCCAGCGCGCCTGGGGCGTGCCCATGACCTGTTTCGTGAAGAAGGACACCCAGCCCGACGATCCGGCGTTCCTGCTGCGCGACGCCGACGTGAACGCCCGCATCCTCGCCGCCTTCGAGGCCGAGGGCGCCGATGCCTGGTACGCGCCGGGCGCGAAGGAACGGTTCATCGGCGACGCGGCCGACCCCGAGCAGTACGAGCAGGTGTTCGACATCCTGGACGTGTGGTTCGACTCGGGCAGCACCCACGCCTTCGTGCTGCGCGACCGGCCCGACGGGACGGCGGACGGCATCGCCGACGTCTACATGGAAGGCACCGACCAGCATCGCGGCTGGTTCCATTCGTCGCTGTTGCAGGCCTGCGGCACCATCGGCCGCGCGCCCTACCGCGCGGTCGTGACCCATGGCTTCACGCTCGACGAGAAGGGCAACAAGATGTCCAAGTCGCTGGGCAACACCATCGTGCCCGAAGAGGTGGTGAAGCAATACGGCGCCGACATTTTGCGGCTGTGGGTGGCGCAGACCGACTATACCGCCGACCAGCGCATCGGGCCCGAGATCCTGAAGGGTGTCGCCGACAGCTATCGCCGGCTGCGCAATACCATGCGGTTCCTGCTGGGATCGCTGCCGGAGGAGGTGCCCGCATTGCCCGCCGAGCTGCCCGAGCTCGAACGGCTGATGCTGCACCGGCTGGCCGAGATCGACGGACAGGTGCGCGCCGCCTACAAGGCCTACGACTTCCAGCGCGCGTGGCGCACGGTGTTCGATTTCGCCACGCTGGACCTGTCGGCCTTCTATTTCGACGTGCGAAAGGACGCGCTCTATTGTGACGCCGAAGGCAGCCCGCGCCGCGTGGCCTGCGAGGCCGTGATGGGCGAGATCTACCAGCGGCTGGTCACGTGGCTGGCGCCGATCCTGGTCTTCACCATGGAAGAGGTCTGGTTGGAGCGGCACCCCGAGGCGGGCGCGTCCGTGCACCTGCTGGACATGCCCGAGACGCCCGAGACGTGGCTGGATCCGGCACTGGCCGACCGGTCGCGCATCGTGCGCGGCGCGCGCCGCGTGGTTCTGGGCGCGCTGGAGCAGGCGCGGCGGGACAAGGTCATCGGTTCGAGCCTCGAGGCCGCGCCGGTTGTGCACCTGTCGGGCGAGCACGCGGCCACCATCCGCGACGCCGAAACCTTCGCGGACCTGTGCATCACGTCGCAGATCACCCTGTCGTCCGACCCCGCGCCCGAAGGCGCCTTCACGCTGGACGACGTGCCGGGCGTGGGCGTGGTCTTCGACCGGGCCGAGGGACAGAAATGCGCGCGGTGCTGGAAAGTGCTGCCGGACGTGGGCACCCACGCGCATGACGATGTCTGCGGCCGCTGCGACGCCGCCCTTGACTAAGGGCTGACAAACGGGCGGGGGCGGATCGTGCTGCGCATGATCCGCCCCCGCGCTGATTTTTCTACGAAGACCCGCGTGCCTATGGCGCCGGGTGGTCGTCATGCTCGTCCGACAGGGCGCGGGCCTGGTCGCCGGCCGGATCCTCGTACTGGCCGGCGCGCAGCGTCCAGAGAAAGGCCCCGAGGCCCAGCAGGCCCAGCCCGGTCGAGACGGGAATCAGGATCGTCAGAACGTTCATTTGAACCGTCTCACCGCGTTCAGGGTCACCGTGATCGACGACAGGGACATGGCCAATGCCGCCACCAGTGGCGAGGCATAGCCCAGCACCGCCAGCGGCACCGACACCACGTTATAGGCGACGGCCAGCCCGATATTCTGGCGCATCCGCGCCATGGCCCCGCGCGCGGTCCAGAGCGCATCGGTCACGCCGCCCAGCCCGCCGCGCAGCAGCACCACGTCGGCGGCCGAGCGCGCGGCGTCGAGCCCGCTTCCCGGGCTGATCGCGGCGTCGGCCACCGCCAGCCCGCCGGTGTCGTTCAGCCCGTCGCCCACCATCAGCACCCTGTGCCCGGCGGCGCGGCGGTCCGCGATCCAGTCGACCTTGCCCTCGGGCGTCAGCCGCGCCTGCGCCGCCGCGATGCCCAGCGCGCCCGCGATGCGCGCGACGGCGCGGGGGCCGTCTCCTGACAGAAGCGCCATGTCCATGCCGCGCGCGCGCAGGGCGGTGACGGTCGCCTCGGTCTCGGGCGCGATCCGCTCGGCCGTTTCCAGCGGGCGGGGGGCGCCGTCGCCGGTGTCGAGGAAGGCAGAGGGCCCGTCGCTCTCGGGACCGGCCCAGCCGGGGCGCCCCAGCCGGATGCGGCGGGTGCCGTGCGTGGCTTCGAGACCCAGGCCCGGGTGCTCGGTCAGCCCGTCCACTTGGGCGGGTGAAATGTCGCGGGCGTCGGCTGCTGCCACGATGGCGCGGGCCAGCGGGTGGCGCGAGTGCCGGGCGAGGCCGGCGGCCAGCGCCAGGTCGTCGTCGGCCAGTTCCGTCGCCAGCCGCACCTCGCCCGTGGTCAGCGTGCCGGTCTTGTCGAAAGCCACCGTGTCGATCTGCGACAGCCGCTCAAGCGCGGTGTCGGACTTCACCAGCATCCCGTCGCGGAACAGCCGCCCGGTCGCGACGGTCGACACCACCGGCACGGCCAGGCCCAGGGCGCAAGGGCAGGTGATGACCAGCACCGAGATCGCCACGTCCAGCGACAGCCACGCGTCGCCGGTGACCAGCAGCCAGCCCGCGAAGGTCGCCGCGCCCAGCCCGTGCACCAGCGGGGCGTAGAGCCGCGCGGCCCGGTCGGCGATGCCGGCGTAGCGGGTGCGCTGCGCCTCGGCGGTGGCCACGATCTCGGCCATGCGGGCGAGCGCGGTGTCCCGCCCCGCGCGGTCGACGCGGACCTCGACGCTGCCGGTCAGCGCGATCTCGCCCGCCTGCACGGCGTCGCCGATCCCCGCCGGGGCGGGCGCGCTTTCGCCGGTCAGGGCCGATCGGTCCAGGTCGGTCGCGCCGGACAGGATGGTGCCGTCGGCGGGCAGCCTGTCGCCCGGCAGCAGGCGGATGCGGTCGCCGGGCACCAGGCTGTCGGCGGCCACGACCCGCGTGCCGTCGGCCGTGACCAGCAGGGCCTGCGGCGCCTCGAGCGCGGCCAGCTCGGCCGCGGCGGATCGGGCGGCGCCGCGGCCCGCGCGTTCCAGGTAGCGGCCCACCAGGAGGAAGAATGTCAGCGCCAGCGCCGCGTCGAACCAGCCCGCCCGGTCCGACAGCCCGAAGGCCTGCGCCAGCGACGCCCCCGAGGCCAGCACGATGGCCAGCGAGATCGGCACGTCCATGTTCAGCCGCCCCGCGCGCAGCGCCGACAGGGCCGAGCCGAAGAACGGCTGCGCGGCGTAGGCGACGGCGGGAATGGCGATCATGGCCGAGACCAGGTGGAACACCTGCGCCGTGGCCCCCGTGGCGCCGGACCAGACGGCCACCGACATGAGCATCACGTTCATCATCGCGAAGCCCGCCACCCCGATGCGGGTCAGCAGGCGGCGCAGTTCCGCGTCGCGGGGGCCGAGGCGGCCCCTGTCCAGCGGTTGCGCCCGGTGGCCCGCCCGCGCCAGCGTGTCGATCAGCACCTGCGACGACAGGCCCGGCGCGGCGACCGAGACCCGCTTCTGCGTCAGGTTCACCCGCGCCGACAGCACGTCGGGCAGGGCGGTCAGCGCCCGCTCGACGCTGGAGATGCAGCCGCCGCAATGGATGTCGGGCAGGTGCAGCAGGTGGGTGGCGTCCGGCGTGGCGGCGCGCGGCCCGGGGACCGCACCCGCGCAGGCGGGGCAGGCGGCGACGCTCATGGGTTGACCCGGATCCGCAGCGCGTGGCGATAGGGCGTGCCGTCGGGCGCGCTGGCCGCGATGTCGAGCCGCCAGATCCCCGGCGCGAGGACGGCCCGCGCGGTGCCTGCCGCGTCGAGCTCGAGGGCCGCATCGTCGCGTTGCTCGGTCGGGCGGCCCACATGCACCGAAAGGTCGCGCACCGGGGCGGGGGTACCGGCCGCGTCCAAGATGGACAGGTGCAGCATCCCCTTGCGATAGGCGGCCTGCGCCTCCCATCCCAGGGCGTCCTGCGCGTCGCGCCGGTCCTCGAAGGACTGGCTGGCGACGTAGGAATTGGCGACCTCCAGCCCCGGGAAGCTGCGCACGGCATTCACCGCCAGCGCCAGGTTGACCGAGATGATGATGCCGAAGCCGCCCACGAACATGGCGGCCACGTGGCGCCCTTTCAGTTCGGTCATGGCGTGTCCTTTCCGTTGAAGTTGGTGTCCACATGGGCGCGCTCGCCGCTGGAGAGGTCCTGCACCCAAAGCCGCAGGTCGGTGCGGTCGCGGTTCGCTGCGGGGGCGTCGGGCGGGGCGGTCAGGTAGACGCGGACCCGTTCCTGCGTGTCGGCGGGCACGGTGACGATCTGGCCCGGCGCGCCCTCGACCGACAGCGCGACGGTGGTGTCGAGCGACGGGGACAGCAGGAACGATCTCTCTTCGCCGTTCTTGTTCAGCACCCGCACGTCGTAGGCGTTGCGCACGCTGGCGTCGGACAGGGTCACGAAGGTGGGGTTGCGCACCGGCGCGACCGTCATCTCGATCTCGGGGCGGACGAACAGGGCAAAGACCAGCGCGACGCCCACCAGCGACCAAAGCGCGAAATAGACGATGTTGCGCGGGCGCAGGATGTGGCGCCACGCCGAGACGGGCGCGCCGCCCGCCGCCTCGCGCGGGGCATCGCTGAGCGCGACGTAGTCGATCAGCCCGCGCGGGCGGCCGACCTTCTCCATCACCTGGTCGCAGGCGTCGATGCACAGCGCGCAGGTGATGCAGGCCAGTTGCTGGCCGTCGCGGATGTCGATGCCCATGGGGCAGACGTTCACGCAGGCGTTGCAGTCGATGCAGTCGCCGGGCTGGGCCAGCCGGTCGGGCACCGACAGGCGCGGCGTGGTGGTCGTGTCGGGCACGCCGGGCATGGGGATCAGCGGCGCGCGCCCGCCCAGCTGCGGGCCGGTCACGCGCAGCTCCTCGGCCATCTCGCGCCGCTTGAGCCCCTTGCCGCGCGGCTCGCCCCGCCAGTCGCGATAGGCCACGGTCAGCGTGCCGTCATCCATCATCGCGCCCTGGATGCGCGGCCAAGGGCACATGTAGATGCAGACCTGTTCGCGCATGAAGCCGCCGAAGGTGAAGGTCGTGGCGGTCAGGATGGCGATGGTGAACCACGCCACCGGCGGGGCCTGCAGCGTGAAGAGGTCCCGTGCCAGCGTGGGTGCGTCGGCGAAATAGAACACCCACGCGCCACCCGTGGCGACCGAGATCAGCAGCCACGCGGCCCAGGTCGTGCCCTTCAGCCGCAGCTTGCGCCCTGTCCAGGGGGCGTTGTGCAGCTTCATCCGGGCGTTGCGGTCGCCTTGGATCCAGCGTTCGACCACCAGGAACAGGTCGGTCCACACCGTCTGCGGGCAGGCGTAGCCGCACCAGACCCGCCCCAGGGCCGCGGTGAACAGGAACAGCCCCAGCCCCGCCATGACCAGCAGGCCCGCGACGAAGTAGAATTCGTGGGGCCAGATCTCGATCCAGAAGAAATAGAAGCGGCGATTGGCCAGGTCGATCAGCACCGCCTGGTCGGGCAGGTTCGGCCCCCGGTCCCAGCGCAGCCAGGGGGTGATGTAGTAGATGGCCAGCGTCACCGCCATGATCGCCCATTTCAGGCGGCGAAACTTGCCGTTCACCCGGCGCGGGAAGATCGGCACGCGGGCAGCGTAAAGCGAGGTGTCTTTGTGGGACATGTGTGGAGAGTCCTTCATATCGGCCCCTCAATGGCGCCTCGCGCCGGCCTTCGCCTTGATGTGGATCAAAGGAATTGGCGCGACCGGAGCATCCGCCTGCGGCGCCCTGTCGCGCGGGGCCGCCGGGATGCGCCATGCACGCGCCGCCGCGGCCGCGCGCCGGCGCCGGACAAAAAAATGGGCGGCGGGCTCTCCACTTCCCGCCGCCCCCAGGGGGCACGCCCGCCTGCGCTGGACGTGCGCGCAAGCCCCTAGTTCGTCGCGGGGTCCTCCTCGGTGCCCCCGCCCAGCCCGTGGACATAGGCCGCCACGGCCTTCAGCTCGGCCTCGCTCAGGAACTTGCCCCAAGCGGGCATCACCCCGAACGGCCCGCGCGAGATCGAGTGGGCGATCTGGTCCTCGCTGCCGCCGTAGAGCCAGATGGCGTCGGTCAGGTTGGGCGCGCCCAGCGACTGGTCGCCCTTGCCGTCCATCCCGTGGCACGAGGTGCAGTTCATGTCGAAAAGCTCGCCCCCCGGGCCAGCCAGCGGGTCGGTGCCGTCGGGCAGGGACATGACATGGGCGGTCAGCGTGGCGATTTCCTCTTCGCTCAGGATCTCGCCGAAGGCGGGCATCTGCGACCAGCGCGCGTCGGGGTCGTCCTCGTTGCGAATGCCGTGGCGGATGGTGGTGGCGATGGTGTCGATGTCGCCGCCCCAGAGCCACGCGTCGTCCAGCAGGTTGGGATAGCCGATCCCGCCCGCCGCGCCCGCGCCGTGGCACTGGGAACAGTTGGTGCGGAACACCGCCGCGCCCGCGTCCCGGGCAAAGTCCTGGACCTCGGGGTGGTCGCCCAGCGCGGCCAGGTCGGTCTCGACCAGGCGGTTGCGCATGGGGGCCTGGGCGTCGTCGACGGCCTGGATCTCGGCCGCCACGTCGCCGCGCGTGGACCAGCCCAGCAGGCCGCCGGTGGCCGACGTCACCATGGGCCAGGCGGGGAACAGGATCACGTAGATCACCCCGAACAGGATGGTGGCGTAGAAGGTCCAGAGCCACCACCGCGGCAGCGGGTTGTTCAGTTCCTCGATACCGTCCCACTGGTGGCCGGTGGTTTCCGTCCCGGTGACGGGATCGATGCGTTTGTTGCTCATTTCAGGGCCTCGAGGGTCTTGGCGCAGGTGCAGTCGGGGCAGGCGTTGGCGCAGCCCGCGATGCGCGGAGCGGCGGGGCCAGAGGGCGCGCGCGCAACCGGCACCGTCGCGGCGTCGTTGCGGAAGGGCGTCATCGCCGCGTCGTCGTGGAGGGGGCGCGAGCCGGGCCGGAAGGCCCAGCCGATGACCCCGAGGAAGATCAGCGTCAGCGCCAGGAGCGCCCAGCTGTCCGCGAATTCGCGCAGAAGGGAATAGGTGTCCTGCATGGCGGTCTCCTTACCGGCTGGCGTCTGCGGTGAAGGTCGAGAAATCGACCAGCGTGCCCAGCATCTGCAGGTAGGCGATGAGGGCATCCATCTCGGTCAGCTGATCCTGGCCGTCGAAATTGCGGACCTGCGCGCCGGGATAGCGTTCCAGCAGCCCGTCGATGTCGCCGAACGGGTCGACCTGCACGCGGAAGTCGGCCTTGGCCTCGGCGATCATCTCCTCGGTATAGGGCACGCCCACGATGCTGTGGGTCTCCATCACCTCGTCGATATGGGCGCCGTCCAGGGGCGTGCGCAGCAGGTAGTCGTACTTGGGCATCACGCTTTCGGGCACGACCGTCTGCGGGTCGATGAAGTGGTCCACGTGCCACGCGTCGGAATAGCGACCGCCCACCCGGGCCAGGTCCGGCCCGGTGCGTTTCGAGCCCCACTGGAACGGGTGGTCGAACATGGACTCGGCGGCCAACGAGTAGTGGCCATAGCGCTCGACCTCGTCGCGCATGGGGCGGATCATCTGGCTGTGGCAGACATAGCACCCCTCGCGCAGGTAGATGTCGCGGCCCGCGAGCTCCAGCGGCGAGTAGGGGCGCACGCCCTCGACCTCCTCGATGGTGTTCTCCAGCCAGAAGAGCGGCGCGATCTCGACCAGGCCCCCGATGGTGACCACCGCGAAGGAGGCGACCAGCAGCAGCGTGGCTTTGCGTTCGAGGATCGCGTGCTTCTGGATGAAGCTCGAGTGATGCGGAAGCTCGTTGGGGATGCCCCCATCGCCGGGCTGGGTGACCTTGGGGTCGTCCTCGGGGTTCGGGATTTTCTTGTTGTCGTCGGTCATGGGATCACTCCGCGGGAACGGTGGTGGTGACGGGGGTGGCTTGCGGCTGGCGGATGGTCATCCACATGTTCCACACCATCACCAGCGCGCCGGTCAGGTAGAGAACGCCGCCCAGGCCCCGCACCAGGTACATGGGAAACTTGGCCGCCACGGTGTCGGCGAAGGAGTTCACGAGGAAGCCGTTCGCGTCGACCTCGCGCCACATCAGGCCTTCCATGATCCCGGTGACCCACATGGACGCCGCGTAGAAGACGATGCCGATCGTGGCGAGCCAGAAGTGCAGGTTGATCGCCGCCATCGAGTGCATCTGCTTGCGGCCCCAGAGCTTGGGCGTGAGGAAGTAGATGCAGGCGAAGGTGATCAGCCCGTTCCAGCCCAGGGCGCCGGAATGCACGTGGCCGATGGTCCAGTCGGTATAGTGGCTGAGGCTGTTGACCGCGCGGATCGACATCATCGGGCCTTCGAAGGTGGACATGCCGTAGAAGGCGAGGCTGGCCACGAACATCCGGATGATCGGGTCGGTGCGGATCTTGTCCCAGGCGCCTTCCAGCGTCATCAGGCCGTTGATCATGCCGCCCCAGCTGGGCATCCACAGGATGATCGAGAACACCATGCCCAGCGTCGAGGCCCAGTCGGGCAGCGCGGTATAGTGCAGGTGGTGCGGACCGGCCCAGATATACAGGAAGATCAGCGCCCAGAAGTGGATGATCGACAGCTTGTAGCTGTAGATCGGGCGCCCGGCCTGCTTGGGCACGAAGTAGTACATCATGCCCAGGAAGCCCGCGGTCAGGAAGAAGCCCACGGCGTTATGGCCGTACCACCACTGCACCATCGCGTCCTGCACGCCGGCGAAGACCTGCACGGATTTCGAGCCCCAGATGCTGACCGGGATGCTGAGGTTGTTGACCACGTGCAGCATGGCCACGGTCACGATGAAGGCCAGGAAGAACCAGTTGGCGACGTAGATGTGCCGCTCGCGCCGCTTGATGATCGTGCCCAGGAACACCGCCAGGTAGGCCACCCAGACGATGGTCAGCCAGATGTCCACGTACCACTCGGGCTCGGCGTATTCCTTGGATTGCGTGGATCCCAGCAGGTAGCCGGTGGCGGCCAGCACGATGAAGAGCTGGTAGCCCCAGAAGACGAACCACGCCGTGTTCCCGCCCCAGAGCCGCGCGGCGCTGGTACGCTGGACCACGTAGAAGGACGTGGCGATCAGCGCGTTGCCCCCGAAGGCGAAGATCACCGCCGAGGTGTGCAGCGGGCGCAGGCGACCGAAATTGGCGTAGCCTTCCGACCAGTCGAAATTCAGCACCGGGAAGGCCAGCTGGAACGCGATGAAGGTCCCCACCAGGAACCCCGCCAGGCCCCAGAAGGCGGTGGCGATGACGCCCGCGCGGATGGGGCCGTCCATGTAGCTGCCCTGGTCGGCCAGGGGGGGCGGATCGTCCACCGACCGCAGTTCCCACAGGAACAGGCCGCCGGCGATCAGCATGATCAGCACGGCATGGACAGAATAGGCCAGGTCGCGTCCCCAGTCGGCCGCCACGGCGGCGAAGATGGCGACAAGCGCGTAGGCGGTGAGGCGAAAATACTGCATGGCGTCCCCTGAATGCCGGTCGTCCCGCGAAAGGGGACCGTTCAGGCGGGAGGTCGCACATCCGCGACGGCGCAACATTGACATGGATCAAGGGATGGATCGCGCCCCGGCGGGGCGCGTCCCGACGGGGTGTCAGGAATTTCGATCCGAAATTCTGGCGGGTTTTCTTTGAAAAATCGGGCTATCGGCCGCTTCGGCAAGGACCCCTGGGGCGCGCCGGGCGCCATGCGTTTGGCGTCGGGGCCGACGAGGCCCGCGGCAAAATGTCAGGCGATGGGCGCGCCGTCCCCGTCATCGCCGGCCTCGAAGGCCAGCGCGTCGTAGTCCAGGATGCGGATGTCCTGGCGGCTGGGCACCTCGATCAGGCCGTCCTTGCGCAGGGCGGTGATCTGGCGGCTGATGGTCTCGATCGTCAGGCCCAGGTGATCGCCCATCTGCTCGCGCGACATGGGCAGCGCGACCAGGATCTTGCCCGATGGCCGCGCCATGCCGCGAATCGAGCGCTGGCGCTGTGCCAGGTTCAGAAGAAAGGCGGCCAGCTTCTCACGCGCGGTCATCCGGCCCAGCACCACGGCCCAGTCGCGCGCGGCGTCGAGCTCGTCCAGGGTCATGGTCAGAAGCCGCGAGGCCACGTGGGGCGTGTCGCGGACGATTCGCTCGAAGGCCGTGCGCTCGAACCGGCACAGGGTCACCTCGCTCAGGGCGGTGACGTCGAAGGGCGACGTGGCGCGCCCCGGGCGGCCGATGAAATCCGACGGCAGCAGAAGCCCCACGGTCTGGCGGCGCCCGTCCTCGAGCGTGCGGGACATGGCCGCGCAGCCCTTCACCAACGACGAGAAATGCGACAGCGGCTCGCCCGCACGGGCGAGGGGCGTGCCGACCGGGACGGTCTTGTAGCTTTTGGCGCGCTCCAGCATCGAAAGCTCGTCCGCCTCGCACTCGGCGCAGATGGCGTTGTGGCGGATCGGGCAATTGCCGCAGGCGATAACGGGATCATGGGCTGTCATGGCGCCAGATTATGCGTCCGCTTGACTTGGATCAATGCCATCGCGGCGTCGCGGGCGGCAGGATCGCGACATGACAGATGATCCGCTCACCACCGCCCTCCTGACGGCGCGCGTCCCGCGCTATACCTCGTACCCGCCCGCGGACCGGTTCGGACCGGAAGTGGGCAGCGCCGCGAAGACGCGCTGGCTCGGCGAGATCCGACCGGGCGCGCGGATCGCGCTCTATCTCCACGTGCCGTTCTGCCGCCGGCTGTGCTGGTTCTGCGCCTGCCGGTCGCAGGGGACGCAGGCGCAGGCACCGCTCGAGCGGTATCTCGACACGCTGGCGGACGAGATCGCGCTGACCCGCGCCGCGCTGCCCTACAATGTCGAGGTGGCCAGCCTGCACCTGGGCGGGGGCACGCCGACGATCCTGTCGGCCGATCAGCTCGACCGGCTTGGCGCATTGCTGGGGGAAGGATTCTGTTTTGCATCGGGCGCCGAGGTCTCGGTCGAGATCGATCCCTGCGATTTCGGGCCGGCGCGACGCGATGCCCTGCTGCGGCTGGGTCTCAGCCGGGCCTCGATCGGGGTGCAGGATTTCGACCCGCTCGTGCAGCGCGCCATCGGGCGGCTGCAATCGGCCGAGGAGACCGCGCGCGCGGTCGACCTGATCCGGGGGGGCGGTATCGGGTCGCTGAACGTGGACCTGCTTTACGGCCTGCCGCACCAGACGCCCGCGCGGCTTCTGGCGACGCTGGATACGACGCTGGGCTTCATGCCGGACCGGATCGCGCTCTACGGCTATGCCCACGTGCCCTGGGCGGCGAAGCGGCAGAAGCTGATCGACGCGACGGCCCTGCCGGGGCCGCGCGAGAGGCTTTTGCTGGCCGACACGGCGCGCAGCCGCCTGATCGCGGAAGGCTACGTGCCGATCGGGATCGACCATTTCGCCCGCCCGGGCGATTCGATGGCGCTGGCCGCGGCGCAGGGCGCGTTGCGGCGGAATTTCCAGGGCTACACCGTGGATGCCGACCTGCCACTGGTGGGGCTGGGGCCCTCGGCGATCTCGCAGTTGCCGCAGGGCTTCGTCCAGAACGCGCCCGCGACGGCGCTGTGGGCGCAGGTGGTGGAACAGGGGCAGCTTCCCGGCGCCCGCGGGATCGCCGTCGGGCCTGCCGCCCGCGCCATGGGGCGCGTGATCGCGGCGCTGATGTGCGACGGCCGGGCCGATCTTCCGGGGCTGACGGGTGATCTGGCCCCGGACATGATCGCGCGGGCGCACGCCGCGCTGGACGCGCTGCCCGGGGCCGGACGGCTGGACAAGGACGGCGTGCTGGAACTGGAGGACATCCGTTTTGCCCGGCTGGTGGCCCACCGGATCGACAGCGCCGCCGAGACCGGGCCGGGACGCTACAGCCAGGCCTGCTGAGCCGCCGCCAATCGCCGGTTGCGGCAGCGCGGCGCGTGGGGCATGAAACCCGCCATGCGCAAGCCGCTGCCATATCACGTGATCGACGAGATCTTCGCCCGCTTCGCCGCGGCCGAACCCACGCCCGAGGGCGAACTGGAACACGTGAATGCCTACACCCTTGTCGTGGCCGTCGCGCTGAGCGCGCAGGCCACCGACGCGGGCGTCAACAAGGCCACCCGCGCGCTCTTCGCCAAGGTGACGACGCCGCAGCAGATGCTGGACCTGGGCGAGG
Source organism: Palleronia salina (assembly GCF_900141995.1). Classification (GTDB taxonomy): domain Bacteria; phylum Pseudomonadota; class Alphaproteobacteria; order Rhodobacterales; family Rhodobacteraceae; genus Palleronia; species Palleronia salina. The sequence continues at coordinate 36,034 of NZ_FQZA01000009.1, forward strand.
ACGGCCTGATCGAGCACATCAAGACGATTGGCCTCTATCGCAACAAGGCCAAGAACGTCCTGAAGATGAGCCGCATCCTCGTGGACGAGTATGGCGGCGAGGTGCCGTGTTCGCGCGCCGCGCTGGAAAGCCTTCCGGGCGTGGGCCGCAAGACCGCCAACGTGGTGCTGAACATGTGGTGGAAGCATCCCGCCCAGGCCGTCGACACCCATATCTTCCGCTTGGGCAACCGTACCGGCATCGCGCCGGGCAAGGATGTCGTCGCCGTCGAGCGCGCCATCGAGGACAACGTGCCCGCGCCCTATCAACTTCACGCCCATCACTGGATGATCCTGCACGGCCGGTACGTCTGCGTGGCGCGCAAGCCCAAGTGCCCCGCCTGCCTGATCCGTGACCTGTGCCCCTTCGAGGAGAAGACCGAATGACCACCGACACCCCCCGCATCATCGGCATCGGCAACGCCATCGTCGACGTCATCAGCCACGCCGACGACTCGTTCCTCGAGAACATGGGAATCGAGAAGGGCATCATGCAGCTGGTCGAGCGCGAGCGGGCCGAGCTGCTGTATGCCGCCATGTCCGACCGCGTCCAGACGCCCGGCGGGTCGGTCGCGAACACGATCGCGGGGCTGGGTCGGCTGGGGATGGAGGCCGCCTTCATCGGCAAGGTGCGCGACGACGGGCTGGGCCGGTCCTATGCCCAGGGGATGCGCGACGACGGCATCGCCTTCCCGAACGCGCCGGTCGAGAACGCCGAGCTGCCGACCTCACGCAGCATGATCTTCGTGTCGCCCGACGGCGAGCGGTCGATGAACACCTATCTGGGCGCGGGCGCCGACCTGTCGCAGGACGACGTGCCCGAGGCGACCTTCGACGGCGGCGGCATCCTGTTCCTGGAAGGATACCTGTTCGACAAGGACGAGGGGAAGACGGCGTTCCGGCGCGCCGCGCAGCTGATCCGCGCCGCCGGCGGCCGCGCGGGCCTGACCCTGAGCGACCCGTTCTGCGCCGACCGCCACCGGTCGGACTTCAAGGCGCTGATCTCGGGGGAGCTCGACTACGTCATCGGCAACGAGGCCGAGTGGACGACGCTTTACGAATGCGACCTTGGGCACGCGCTGGCGCAGGCGGCCGAAGCCTGCGACACCGTGGTCTGCACCCGCTCGGGCGATCCCGTCGTCGTGATCCGGAACGGCGAACGGGTCGAGGTGCCGGTGCATCGCGTGACGCCGGTGGATGCCACGGGTGCGGGCGACCAGTTCGCCGCCGGGTTCATCTACGGCTACGCGCTGGGCCTGCCGGCCGAGACCTGCGGTCGCATGGGCGTGATCGCGGCGGCCGAGGTGATCGGCCACGTGGGCCCGCGCCCGCAGGCCAACGTCATGGCGCTGTTCCGCGAGGCGGGGCTGGTCTGAGACCGCTCGCGGTTGCCGTCGGGCGAGGTCATTCGGGGGTCCTGTCGGAAGACCACCCCGGATGAACATGCCCCGGCGATCCGGGATCGTCCGCGGTCAGTCGCCCAGCTTGGCGTGGACCTCGTCCAGGTCGATCTCGCCCACCGGCATCTTGTTGGCCGGGTTGTCGAAATCATAGCGGAACAGCTTGAAGTCACGGTGGTAGATTTCCCACATCAGGTGCATCGACAGGTCATCGAAATAGGCCTCGACCGGGTGCGCGCGCTTGGGGCCGTGGCCTTCGGATTCGTTGAACCGCGGGATCTGTGAAAGCTCGACCGGATGCGGCGTCTCGACCGCGTCCAGCACCCGCTGCATGCCGGTATTGAAATCCTCGGTCCAGAAGATCTGGTCGTAGCGCCCGCCATTGGCGACCAGCGTGCCCACGTGGCCCGCCACGGCGGACCAGTGGATGTCGGGATCCATGGGTTTGCGGAACCGGATGGTGTCGCGGACGAACAGCAGGAACCGACGGAACGACGCGATCTGGTCGAATTCCTGCTTGCCGTCGTCGCCGCCGACCTCGATCCCGTATTTCTGGATCAGCAGCGGCACGAGGTTCCCCCGATAGCGCCGGCCGTTGCGCTGTATGCCGCAGATCTTGTCGAAGAAGCTGGACAGCACGCGGGTGTAGGGATTGCGCACGCAGGTGAATGTCAGGCTGTCATGGGCCTTCACGTTGCGGGTGATCTCGGGCTGGCTTTCGTCGATGCCCCACTTGTGCATTCCCGATTTGGCGTCGTGGATGTCGCCGTCGAAGAATTCACCGTGGTCGGAATAAAACATGATCTGACCGATGGTCGAGCAGGCACATTTCGGCACGACACGGTAGACCATGCTCTCGCTGGAGGTCATCCAGGTTCCCGGAAATCCCATTCTCTCGCCATCCCCCGCGACGCCTCGCGCGTTCAATCGCGACCGCAGTTGCCGATTGCGCCGTTCAAGACTGTTATTGCACTGCCCAACCGGGCTATCAAACCCAAAGAGAAGACCGAGACCAGATTGGGGCGGGCCGATGGCGAATATCGCATATCTGCTACTTTGCCATAAAGATGCGCCCGCCATCGTGGCCCAGGCGCGACGGATCACCGCCGCCGGCGATTTCGTCGCGATCCATTTCGACGGCCGTGCGTCCGACGCCGACCACGCCACCATCGCGTCGGAACTGGCCGACAACCCGCGGGTGGCCTTGACCCCGCGACGGGTGAAATGCGGCTGGGGCGAATGGAGCCTCGTGGCCGCGACGATCCTGGCCGCCCGCAGCGCCATGGAGGCATTCCCGCGGGCGACGCATTTCTACATGCTGTCCGGCGATTGCATGCCCATCAAGTCGGCCGAGTATTGTCGCGCGTTTCTCGACCGCGACGATTGCGACTATATCGAACACAACGATTTCTTCACCTCGGACTGGATCAAGACCGGCTTCAAGGACGAACGGCTGGTCTATCGCCACCTGTTCAACGAGCGGTCCCAGAAGCGGCTGTTCTACGCATCCTTTCGTCTTCAGGAACGGCTGCGGCTGACCCGCCGGACACCGGCCGACTTGCTGATCATGATCGGGTCGCAATGGTGGTGCCTGCGCCGCTCGAGCCTGCAACGCGTGCTGGACTTCATCGACCAGCGTCCCGATATCGTGCGGTTTTTCCGGACCACCTGGATCCCGGACGAGACATTCTTCCAGACGCTGGTGTGTCACCTCGTGCCCCGGGTCGAGCTGCGCAACCGCACCCCGACCTTCCTGATCTTTTCCGATTACGGGATGCCGGTGTCGTTCTATAACGACCATTTCGACCTGCTCTGCGCGCAGGACTACCTGTTCGCGCGCAAGATCAGCCCGGGCGCGACCGATCTGAAGTCGTTGCTGGGAAAGCTCTATATCAGTCGCGGGACCGAGTTCCATATCTCGAACGAGGGGCGAAGCCTGTACCACTTCCTGACGAACCGGGGCCGGCACGGGCGCCGCTTCGCCCCGCGGTTCTGGGAGCGCGAGGCGTCCATGGGGCGCGACCGGGAATTGCTGATCGTCGTGTGCAAGAAATGGCACGTGGCGAAGCGCCTGCTGGGCGCGATCCGCGATCGGACCGAAATCCCCTGCATCGAGTATCTGTTCCACGAAGATAGCTGCCCGCTTCCCGACCTGGGCGGGATCGAGAACAGCATGCAGAAGCGCGCGCGGCACCGCCGGGCGCTGATCCGGCTATTGTTCGATTATCACAAGTCCGACCGGCTGCTGATCTGCCTGGATCCCTCGGCGCTGGACTTCCTGCGCGACTTCGAAAGCGACAGCGCCCGCACCCGCATCCTCGAAATCGAGTGCGGCTTCTCCGACGACTACCTCGTGGGTCACGCCCGCCGTGTCGGGCTGGCCGGACCCTCGAGCCCCGAAGCCACCCTGGCCAGGCTCTTGCCGACGATCCGCGCCGACTTCCAGTTCGAAAGCGACGCCATACAGGGCGGCGGCTTCGAGCACCTGTCACGCCTGCGCGAGGATCATCCGACGCCATCCAACGCGGCCGCGCTGGCCGGCTTCCTGTCCGTGGACGAAAACACCGCCCGCGCGCTTGCCGAAACCGATCACCTGTTTGCCGATTGATCCCCGCCCGGGGATCCGGAAAGCTGCACCCAATCCATCAAGAACGGAGCCGCAGATGCCCTTCGCCTACGACGACCAGAACATCTTCGCCAAGATCCTGCGCGGCGAGATCCCCAACGACACCGTGCTCGAGACCGAGCACACGCTGGCCTTCAACGACATCCAGCCGCAGGCGCCGGTGCACGTGCTGGTGATCCCGAAGGGCGCCTATGTCTGCCACGACGACTTCGCCGCCAATGCCAGCGACGCCGAGCTGGTCGATTTCATGCGGGTGTCGGCGCGGATCGTGGCCGAGGCGGGGATCAGCCCGGGCGACGCGGGCGAGGGGTATCGCACCATCTCGAACGCGGGCGCGCACGGGGTGCAGGAGGTGCCGCATTATCACCTGCACATCCTGGCGGGGCGGCCGCTGGGCCGGATGCTGGCGAAGGCCTGATCGCCAAAGGCGCGCCCGCGGGACTGCCGGTCGGCAGGGGCGGGCGCGGTTCGGCCTGTCAGGCCGGGCGCGCGCCCACGAACTGCCACGCCGCGTCCTCGTCGCCCCGGTCGAAGCTTTGCGCCTTCAGGGGCAGGACCTTGCCAAAGACCTCGACCAGGCGCGACGGGGTCGAGGGCGCGCCGACAACGGCATAGCGGTCGACCTTGGTCACGGATTTGAGCTGCGCCTTCAGGCTTTCCCAGTTCAGGCCCGCGCCTGCCTCGGACCCTTCGAAGCGGTCGAAGATCAGCAGCATCGACACGTTGTCGTGGTGCTCGAACTGCTCGTTCATGTAGGCACCCATGGCCTCCATCTCGTCGGACGTGATTTCGCCCATGATATGGAAGGCGAAGACGTGATCTTCGGTGGAGGGGGCCTGGCGGATCGAGGGGGTGACGAACATCGGGCAATTCCTGCGGCAGTGGTGGGCCGTTCCGGCCCTTGGCTGATCCAAACTGCGAATGGCGAGCCGATGTTCCGTTCCCCTTTCCTCGGTCCCCGTGCTCAGGCCGCGCGGGTCTGCGCGTTTCGCGTCAGGTCCAGGAACACGTCCTCGAGATGCGGCTCCTCGATCGACACGTCGGCGATGGTCACGCCCGCGTCGCGCAGCGCGGCCAGGATGTCGCCCGGCGATGTCTTGGTCTTGGCGTAGTTGATGGCCAGGATCCCGCCGCTGCGCCGTTCGAGCTCGGCGTCCGGGGGAAGGGGGATATCAGCGGGCGGCGTGTCGTCGGGCTTGATGACCAGGGTCTTGGTGTCGATGAGGCTGATGAGCCGGGCGGTGGTGTCGCGGATCAGCATCTCGCCCTGGTTGATGATGGCGATCTCGTCGCACATTTCCTCGGCCTCTTCGAGGTAATGGGTGGTCAGGATGATCGTCATCCCGTCCTCGTTCAGCTTGCGCACGTTGCGCCACAGCATCTGGCGCAGCTCGATATCGACGCCGGCCGTGGGTTCGTCCAGCACCAGGATGCGCGGCGAGTGGACCAGCGCCTTGCCCAGCAGCAGCCGGCGGCGCATGCCCCCCGACAGGTTGCGGGCATAGGCCTCGCCCTTGTCGGCAAGCCCGATCATGTCGAGGATCTCGTCGGTCCGGCGCTCCGACCGGGGCACGCCGTAAAGGCCTGCCTGCACGTCGAGGCTGCCGCGCGGGGTGAAGAACGGGTCGAGGTTCAGTTCCTGCGGCATGACGCCGATGGCGGCGCGGCTCTGACGGGGGTTCACGTCCTGGTCGAAGCCCCAGATCTTCACGCTGCCTTCCGATTTCACGACAAGACCGGCGAGGATGTTGATCAGGGTCGACTTGCCCGCACCGTTCGGCCCCAGCAGCCCGAAGATGGATCCGCGCGGGATCGTCAGGTCGATGTTCTTCAGCGCCTGCTTCGGCGGCTCGGAGCCCGCACCGGCATAGGTCTTGGACAGCCCCGAAATCTCGATGGCGTTGTCGGTCATTGCAGTCCGGCTCCCCTTGTCGGCGGTGGCGCGATGTTTATCATCGGCACAGACCTAGGCCCCGCGACACGGCGGGGCAAGCTGCTTGCGCAAGGGGACCCATGTCCGAGAAACCCGTCGACCTCGAAGGCGACCTGCCGCCCACCGGCGCATTCGACGCGCCCGAGACCGAAACCGTGACCACGCGCCGCGTCAGCTGCGACGGCGAGATGACCCATCCCCGGGTCTGGCTCCAGATCCCCGAGGAACGCGGCTGGGTCGAGTGCGGCTATTGCGACAAGCGCTTCGTGCTGGCCGAGGGCGCGGACGACCATTGATCCGCCTGGCCCTGCTGTGCCTGTGCCTGCTGGCACCGGCGGTGGCGGCCGAGCCGAAATACGGGATCCTGCGCAACTACAGCGGCCTGCCGCTCGTCTTTCCGCTGGCGATCAAGTCTGACCCGGGGCGTGACCTGATGATCGCGCTGCGCGAACCCGACAGCTGGGACGTGGCCTATACCGCGCGGGTCGAGGGCGGCGCCTTCTTCCGCGTTCTGGTCCCGGTCGGCACCTACGTTCTCGAAATCACGCCCGAGGGCGGGGCGCCGTACCTTTACCCGCAGCCGCTGACCTTCCGGATCGAGGGGTTGAGCCGCAAGGTCGGGCACAGCATCGACCTGCGCGGCGGCGACCTGGGCGCGCCCGAGCCGATCGCCTTCTGCCAGTCGCGCCGGATCGATCCCGACGACTGGCGGGATCTGCGCGACTACTGGCGGCTGCCCCTTGGGGACCCCGAACGGCCCGACCGTGTCCCCGGGCCACAGTTGCGCGAACGCCTGTGCGACGGCCCCGCCGCGCGCCGCAGTTTCGACCCAATCGACGGGTAATTTCGCCTCCGGATTTTCGGAGGATATGCGCATGGCACAGGGTTTCAGGCCGGCGGGCGACATGCGCCTGGGGATGCTGGCGGTCTTGATGGGCGCGACGGCGTTGCTGGTCGCGATGATCCACATCTTCGGCGGACCGTTCGCCCCGCAGCAGCCGGTGGGTGTGAGCATCGGTGAGATCGCGGGCGACATCCGCGCGTCGGCCTGGCGGGCCGTGACCGGTGCGCCGCAGCCCGCGCCCGTCCCGCGCGGCTGGGACATCGACCGGGTGCTGGGGCTGGCCGGGCCGGTGATCGGGGCGCTGGCCATCGGGCTTGCGGCTATCTCGGTCTCGCGCAGAGGGTCGACGCGGCTGGCCGCCATGGCGACGGGGCTTGGCCTGTCGGCCATCACCTTCCAGTTCATCTGGTGGCTGGCGGTGCTCATGGCCTGCGTGGCGCTGCTGATCTCGATCGTCGAGGCGGTGGGCGACATCTTCGGACCGGTCGGCGATCTTCTCACGGGGATCGGCGGGTTCTTCTCGGGGCTGTTCGACGGTCTCTTCGGCGGCTGACGCTGGACTCCGCCGCGCGCCCGCGCGATGACACGGGCCAGCAGCGACGGAGAACGCCATGGCCTTCGGCAAGGGACATCATCTGCATCTGGTCGACGGCTCGGCCTTCATCTTCCGCGCCTACCACGCGCTGCCGCCGCTGACGCGCAAGTCGGACGGGATGCCCATCGGGGCCGTATCGGGCTTCGTGAACATGATCTGGAAGATGATCGAGGACAACAAAGGCCCCGACGCCCCCACCCACGCGGCGGTGGTATTCGACAAGGGCAGCCACACGTTCCGCAACGACCTTTACGACGCCTACAAGGCCAACCGGGACGAGATGCCCGAAGACCTGCGCCCGCAGATTCCGCTGACGCGCGAGGCCACGCGCGCCTTCAACCTCGCCTGTCTCGAGCAGGAGGGATTCGAGGCCGACGACATCATCGCGACCCTGGCCTGCCGCGCGCGCGAGGCCGGGGGGCGCTGCACCATCATCAGCTCGGACAAGGACCTGATGCAGCTGGTGGGCGGCGGGGTCGAGATGTTCGACGCCATGAAGAACACCCGCATCGACGACGAGGGCGTGCGCGCCAAGTTCGGCGTCGGCCCGGACCGGGTGGTCGACGTGCAGGCGCTGGCCGGTGACAGCACCGACAACGTGCCCGGCGCACCCGGGATCGGCATCAAGACGGCTGCCACTTTGATCAATGAATTCGGTAGCCTGGACGAACTTCTTGAACGGGCGCATGAAGTGCCGCAGCCCAAGCGGCGCCAGACGCTGATCGAGAAGGCCGACCAGATCCGCCTGTCGAAACAGCTGGTCCAGCTCGATTGCGACATGGCGCTGGATTACGATCTCGACAGTCTCGAGGTGCGCGAGCCGGTGACGCAGGAGCTCCTCGATTTCCTGACGCAGATGGAATTCCGGACGATGACCAAGCGCGTGTCCGACGCTCTGGGCATCGAGGCGCCCGTGATCCGCGACCAGACCGACGATGGCGCGGCCCCCCGCGAGGAGGCCGAACAGGTCGCCTTTCCCGAAAGCTACACCTGGGTGAAGGACACCGACGCGCTGAAGGACTGGATCGCGCGCGCCCATGCCCGCGGCTACGTCGCCATCGACACCGAGACGACGTCCCTGAACGAGATGCAGGCGCTGCTGGTGGGCGTGTCGCTGTGCATCGAGCCGGGCGAGGCGTGCTATATCCCGCTGGGCCACAAGGAAAACGCCGAGGCCGACCTGTTCGCCACCGACGCGCTTTCGGACGGTCAGATCCCGTTCGACGAGGCCATGGGGCTGCTGAAGCCGCTGTTCGAGGATCCGTCGGTCCTGAAGATCCTCCAGAACGCCAAGTACGACTGCAAGGTGCTGGCGCGGCTGGGCGTGCAGGTGGCGCCGGTGGATGACACCATGCTCATGTCCTACGCGATGAACGGCGGCCTGCACGGCCACGGCATGGACACGCTGAGCGAACGCTACCTCGGCCACAGCCCGATCCCGATCAAGGAGCTGATCGGCACGGGCAAGAGCCAGGTCACCTTCGACAAGGTCGAGATCGCCAAGGCGGTGAACTACGCCGCCGAGGACGCAGATGTCACGCTGCGGCTGTGGCACCTGTTCAAGCCGCAGCTGCACCGCAGTCACGTGACCACGGTCTACGAGACGTTGGAGCGGCCGCTGATCCCCGTTCTGGCGCGGATGGAAATGGCCGGGGTGAAGGTCGACCGCAACGTGCTGAGCCGCATGTCGGGCGCGTTCGAACAGAAGATGGCGGGGCTCGAGGACCAGATCCGCGAACTGGCGGGCGAGGATTTCAAGGTCTCGAGCCCCAAGCAGCTGGGCGAGATCCTGTTCGACAAGCTGGGGTTGCCGGGCGGCAAGAAGACCAAGACCGGCGCCTACCAGACCGGCGCCGATATCCTGGAAGACCTGGCGACCGAGCACGAATTGCCTGGGCTGGTGCTGGACTGGCGGCAGGTGAGCAAGCTGAAAAGCACCTACACCGACGCGCTGCAGGACCATATCGACCCGGAAACGGGCCGGGTGCACACGTCCTATTCCATCGCGGGGGCGAATACCGGGCGTCTCGCCTCGACCGAGCCGAACCTGCAGAACATTCCCATCCGCACCGAGGAAGGCCGCCGCATCCGCGAGGCCTTCGTCGCGCCCGAGGGGCGCACGCTGGTGGCGCTGGACTACAGCCAGATCGAGCTGCGCATCCTGGCCCACATCGCCGGGATCGGCGAGCTCAAGCAGGCCTTCAAGGACGGGCAGGACATCCACGCGCTGACCGCGTCCGAGATGTTCAACGTGCCGCTGGACCAGATGACGCCCGAGATCCGCCGCCAGGCCAAGGCGATCAATTTCGGCGTGATCTACGGCATCTCGGGCTTCGGCCTGGCGCGCAACCTGCGCATCCCGCGCGACGAGGCGCAGGGCTTCATCGACCGCTATTTCGAGCGGTTCCCCGGCATCCGCGACTACATGGACGAGACGGTGAAGTTCGCCAAGGAACACGGCTTCGTCCAGACGCTGTTCGGCCGCCGGATCAACACGCCCGAGATCAACGCCAAGGGCCCCGGCGCGGGCTTTGCCAAGCGCGCGGCGATCAACGCGCCGATCCAGGGCACGGCCGCCGATGTGATCCGCCGCGCCATGATCCGCATGGAGGACGCGATCGCGGACCTTCCGGCGACCATGCTGCTGCAGGTCCACGACGAACTGCTGTTCGAGGTGGACCAGGGCGCCGAGGACGACCTGGTGAAGGCCGCGCGCGAGGTGATGGAGGGCGCGTCGCTGCCCGCCGTGGACCTGTCCGTGCCGCTGGAGGTCGACGCGGGGCAGGGCGCCACCTGGGCCGAGGCGCATTGATGCACGCGGCTGCGGTCATCCGTGGCTGCATCTTTGCCTGCACGGCCGGAGCCTTCTGCGCGCTGTTGCTGATCGTGGCGGCGGCCGCGGCCCTGTCGCCCGAGCCGCCCGAATGGGGGCGGATCCTGCCCACCGTTCTCGGCGCCGCGTTCCTTCTTTCGCTGCCGTTGACCGGTATCGCGCTGCTCGCCGCCTGGCTGGCGGCGCGGCGCCGTGCGACAGCGACGTGGTGGCAGGCGGGCGCGGGCGGCGGCGTGCTGGGCGCCCTAGCGGGTGCGCTGATCGGGCCAATTCCGATCGTGGCTTTGTTCGGCGCGCTGGGGGTGGCGACCGGCCTTTGCGCGTGGGTGGCGGCCTTCGGGCCCCGCCGTGCCGTCCCGTTCGGCGCGGATTGAGCGCCTTCATGCTGATCGCGCTCAACAAGCCCATGAACCGGCTGAGCCAGTTCACCGACGAGGGACGCTGGCAGGGGCTGTCGGGCCTGGACCTGCCCAAGGGCGTCTATGCGGCCGGGCGGCTGGACCGCGACAGCGAGGGGCTGCTTCTGCTGACCGATGACGGGCGGCTGCAGGCGCGCATCACCTCGGCCCGGGTCGAGAAAAGCTATCTCGCGCTGGTCGAGGGGCGCATCAGCGCCGGCGCGCTGGCGCAGCTTCGCATCGGCGTGGAGTTGAAGGACGGGCCGACGCGCCCCGCGGGGGCCGAGGCCATCGACCCGCCCGCGCTGTGGGAACGCGACCCGCCGGTGCGGGTGCGCAAGACCGTCCCCGACAGCTGGCTGCGGCTTGACCTGCGCGAGGGGCGCAACCGGCAGGTGCGCCGGATGTGCGCCGCGGTGGGCTTTCCCTGCCTGCGGCTGGTGCGCTGGCGCATCGGCAATGTCTTGGTGGACGGTCTCGAGCCGGGCCAGTGGCGCGAGGTCGACCCGGCCGATCTCGGCCTGTCGGGGCCGGGCGGCAAAAGAGCGGGACCGCGACCCACGCGGCGCTGAGCGGCAAGGTGGGCGAAAACACCGCAGGAACCGCATCTCGGGCGCGGGCCTTGGTCGCACAAACACTGAGACGACCGAAAGGACACCCGATGCCCCAGACACCCGAAGCCGCACAGAAAGCCCCCGCGCTCGACATTCCGCTGATCATCGGCACCCGCTGGAAGCTGGAAGACCAGTCGCCCAAGGCGTTCACGCAGATCATCGTCTATCGCGGGCTGCATTGCCCCATGTGCAAGAAGTACCTGTCGCAGGTGCGCGAGCTTTACGACGACTTCCTTGCCAAGGGCGTCGAGACGATCCACGTCTCGATGGACACGGAAGACCGCGCGCGCGAGGCGCACGAGAACTGGGGCCTCGACCCGATCCCCATGGGCTATGGCCTGACCGAGGCGCAGGCGGCTGACTGGGGGCTGTATGTCTCCAGGGCCATCAAGGACGCCGAGGCCGACGTCTTCGCCGAGCCGGCCGTCTTCTGGGTGCGCCCGGACGGCAAGCTTTACCTGGCCTCGGTATCGAATTCGCCCTTCGCGCGGCCCGACCTGGCCGAGCTGCTCGACAAGGTCGATTTCATCCAGGAAGAGGATTACCCGGCGCGCGGCACCAAGGCGGCGTGATCCCGGCGCGCGGCGGGTGGCCCTCGCCGCGCGTTCCCTGCTAGGGCTGTGCCATGCCCCACGACCACGTCCATCACGCGGGACCCGATGGCGACCGACGCGTCGCGCTGGCCGTCGGGGTCAACATCGTCCTGACGGTCGCGCAGGTGGTCGGGGGGCTTCTGTCCGGGTCGCTCGCGCTGATCGCGGACGCGCTGCACAACCTGTCGGACGCGCTGAGCCTGATCATCGCGCTGGTGGCGCGCCGCATCGCCCGAAGGCCCGCCGACGACCAGATGACCTTCGGCTATGGCCGGGCCGAGGTGGTCGCGGCGCTGGTCAACCTGACCACGCTGATCGTGCTGGGTCTTTTCCTGATCTACGAGGGGATCGGACGCCTGTTCGACCCGCAGCCCATCGATGGCTGGATCGTGGTGATCCTCGCGGCGATCGCGCTGGTGGTCGACCTGGTCACGGCGTTCCTGACCTACGCCATGGCGAAAGGGTCGATGAATATCCGCGCGGCGTTCCTGCACAATCTGGCCGACGCGCTGGGGTCGGTCGGGGTGATCGTCGCGGGCACACTCGTGCTGCTCTACGACTGGCGGTTGGTGGACCCGATCGTAACGCTGGGCATCGCCGCCTACATCCTGTGGCACGGCGTGGCCGAGATCGGCCCGGCCATTCGCCTGCTGATGCTGGGCACGCCGCCCGAGGTCGAGACCTGGGCCGTGCGCGAGGCCATCGACGAGGTCGAGGGGGTCGCGCGGATCAGCCACCTGCACCTGTGGCAGATCGACGAGGGCAAGACGAGCGTCGAGGCCCGCGTCGTGCTGATCGCGGGGTCCGATCCGGTGGCGACGGCGCGAGCGGTAAAGGCGGAGTTGCACGACCAGTTCGGCATCGCCCACGCCACGGTCGAGCCGCAGCAGGACTGACGCCGCGACCTGCGTGAAACCGTCGCGCCCCCGCCCGAGTTGGGCGGCATGAACTGGATATCCGAAAACAGCGAGATCCTGAGCCTGGCGCTCTCGGCGCTCATGGCGCTTATCTGGATCGTCTACCTGCAGATCTTCGCCATGGGCTACCTGCGCCAGCGGCGGCCCATCGTCCTGATCAGCCGCACGGCCGGTACGGGGGACAGCGCGCGGTGCTTCGTGTCGAACATGGGCGCCGAGCCGATCTACCTGACGGCGCTGATCGCCGATGTCTGGGTGGACGACACCCAATATCGCAGCTTCGTCACCGACCGGGACGAGCTGAGCGCGGATGACGTGGAAAGCCCCGGGGATGCGACAAACCAGGGCCCCCTTAATTCAGGCAGTTACCTGGATGCCGGGAATTTCGGTACGATCGTTAAACGAGCGCTGGATCACCTGGCCTTGGCCGATCAGGACGGACAGGTGGTGGAATTGCGCCTGACGGTCCTGTGCAACTCGGGCCATTCGAACCTTCTGGTGGCAGCCAGCCGGTCCTTCCGAGTGGGCTGGGCCGACGGCACGCGCATGTTCATCCCGCGTCGGCCGCAGACCGACCAGGCGTCGTCCTACTTCCGGCGATTGCACTATCGCCGGGTGCTTCAACAGGCCATCGACGAAGAGGCCTCGCGGCTGACCGGACACGACGGCTGAACGTTCGGCTCAGGGCAGTTCGGCCGCCGGGATGATCGGGAAGAAGACACCGGCCGAATGCACGCCGAACCATTCCTCGCCCTCGTGCGTGGCGGTCTCGCCCATGTCGACCAGCCGGTAGAAGCTCTTGCGGTCGATCAGCGCCTCGAGGTTGCGACGGATCAGCACATAGGGCGAAGGCTCGCTCGTGTCGGGGTCGCGGGTCACACGGATCGGGTGATCGGCGTCCGCGCATACCGTGTCGCCCACGTTGGTGGTGAAATGCAGCCCGCCATCGACCTCGGCCACGTCGACCGCGACGAAGGGCGCGTCCTCGACCTTGATGCCCAGTTTTTCCACCGGCGTGACAAGGAAATAGTCGTCGCCCTCGCGTTTGAGGATGGTCGAGAACAGCCGCACCAGCTTGGTCCGTTGGATGGGCGTGCCTTCGTGAATCCAGGTGCCGTCGCGCCGGATCACCAGGTCCATTTCGCCGCGATAGGGCGGATCCCACTTGTCGACCGGCGGCAGTCCGCGCGCGCCCGCTTTTCGGGCAGCGTCGGCCAAAGCGTCGGAAGCCGCACTCACATTTCCATCAGGGGAGCCTTTTGACATTTGTGCCTGCCGCGTTCGATCTACATCATGGATTGAGCATAGCGGGCGAGGTAGGATTGTCATGGCGGATCCCATTCTGGACGAAATCGACGCATTGGGCGGGAAGCTGGCCGAGGCGCGCAGCAGCATCACCCGGCGGTTCATCGGACAGACCCGCGTGGTCGATCTCGTGCTGACCACGCTGCTTTGCGGTGGCCACGGCCTGTTGATCGGTCTGCCGGGACTGGGCAAGACGCGCCTGGTGGACACGCTCAGCACCGTGATGGGGCTCAACGGGTCGCGCGTCCAGTTCACCCCCGACCTCATGCCAGCCGACATCCTGGGCTCGGAAGTGCTGGAGACCGGCGCCGACGGCAGCCGCGCCTTCAAGTTCATCGAGGGCCCGATCTTCTGCCAGCTGCTCATGGCCGACGAGATCAACCGCGCAAGCCCGCGGACCCAGTCGGCGCTGCTCCAGGCGATGCAGGAAAAGGCGGTGACGGTGGCCGGTCAGGCGCATCCGCTGGACAAGCCCTTCCACGTTCTGGCGACCCAGAACCCCATCGAGCAGGAGGGCACCTATCCGCTGCCCGAGGCGCAGCTGGACCGGTTCCTGGTGCAGATCGACGTGCCCTATCCCGACCGCGACACCGAGCGTGACATCCTGATCGCCACCACCGGCGCCGAAGAGGACGTGGCCCACGGCGTCTTCACCGCCGAGGAGCTGATCGCCGCGCAGAAACTGCTGCGCAGGATGCCCGTGGGCGACGCGGTGGTCGAGATGATCCTCGACCTCGTCCGCGCCTGCCGCCCCGGCGACGACAGCGCGCCGCAGCCGGTGCGCGACCACGTGGGCTGGGGCCCCGGTCCGCGCGCGGCGCAGGCGCTGATGCTGACGGTCCGCGCCGCCGCGCTGCTGGACGGGCGCCTTGCGCCCAATGCCGAGGACGTGGCCGACATGGCCGTGCCGGTCCTGACCCACCGCATGGCGCTGAGCTTTGCCGCCCGGGCGCGCGGCGAGACGCTGCCGCACATCATCGCGCAGGTCGTGGATGCCAAGACCCGGGCCCAGGCCGCGTGAGCGATCCCGCCGCCCTCAGATCCCGCGCCGAGACGCTGGCCGGCCCGCTGCCGGCGCTGCTGGCGGGTGCCCAGCACCTGGCGCGGACGGTCATGCTGGGCAGCCACGGGCGGCGGCGCCCGGGGCAGGGCGACGAGTTCTGGCAATACCGCCCCGCCATTCCCGGCGACGCGGCGCGCAGCGTGGACTGGCGCCGCTCGGCCCGGTCGGATGGGCATTTCGTCCGCGAAAAGGAATGGCAAGCGGCGCAGTCGGTGATGTTGTGGGTGGACCAGTCGGCGTCCATGAGCTTCGCCTCGAAGGGTCAGGCCCCCAAGTCCGACCGCGCGGCCGAACTGGCGCTGGCCACCGCGATCCTGCTGGGCCACGGGGGCGAGCGGGTGGGGCTGTGCGACCACGACCTGCCGCCGCGCACCGGGTCGCTGCAGCTGCTGCGGCTGGCCCAGGCGCTGGGCGCGGGCGACGCGGCGGCCCAACCGCCCGATTACGGTGCGCCGCTGGCGCGCGAGATGCCGTCGCGGTCGCGCGCGCTGTTCCTGTCGGACTTCCTGGGCGACGTGACCCCGGTCGAGGGCGCGCTGCTCGAGGCCGCGGATCGCGGGATCTCGGGCGTGCTGGTGCAGGTGCTCGACCCGCAGGAGGAGGCGTTCCCCTTCGACGGGCGCACGATCTTCGAATCCATGGGCGGCACGCTCAGCCACGAGACCCTGAAGGCGGGCGAGCTGCGCAATCGCTACCTCGACCGGCTGGCCGAGCGGAAGGACCGCCTTTTGCAACTGTGCCGGACCACGGGCTGGCAATACACGGTCCATCACACGGACACGCCGCCGCAATCCGCCCTTCTGTGGATCTACGGCGCGCTGGAGCGTGATCACTGATGTGGATCGTGGGGCCCATAGGGTTCACCGCGCCCTGGCTGCTGCTGGGGCTGGTGGCTCTGCCGATCCTGTGGCTGCTGCTGCGCGCGGTGCCGCCCGCGCCGGTGCGCCGGCGGTTCCCGGGGGTCGCGCTGCTGCTGGGCCTGCGCGACGACGAACACCAGGCCGACAAGACGCCGTGGTGGCTGCTTCTGCTGCGCGCGCTCGCGGTGGCCGCCCTGATCGTCGGCTTCGCCGGCCCCGTGCTGAACCCCGAGGATCGCAGCGGCGGCAGTGGCCCGCTCCTGGTGCTGATGGATGGCAGCTGGGCCGACGCGCGCGACTGGCCGCGCCGGGTGGCGCGGGTCGAACGCGCGCTGGACGAGGCCGGGCGCGACAACCGCCCCGTGGCGCTGGTCACGCTGACCGACCGGCCCGAGGGCGACCTGCCGTTCCGCGCGGCATCGGACTGGGCACAGACCCTTCCGGGGCTCGCGCCGCAACCGTGGCAGGCCGAGGGCGCCGCCGACTGGGCCGCGTCCCTCGACGGTGATTTCGACACCATCTGGCTGTCGGACGGGACCGCGCAGCCGTGGCGTGGCGACGTTCTGGAGGCGTTGCAGGATCGCGGGGAGGTCCGCGTCTTCGAATCGCCGTCCCCGATCTACGGGCTGGCGCCGCCGGCTTTCGAGGATGGGGCCATCGCCGTCACCGCGCGCCGGGCGGCCACCGGGCGCGGGGCCGAGGTGACGATCACCGCGCGCGGGCTGGATCCCAGCGGGATCGAACGCGAGCTGGCGCGCGAACCGCTGGCCTTCGGCCCGGGCGAGGACGAGGCCACCCTGGCGCTGAGCCTGCCGCCCGAGCTGCGCAACCGCGTGACGCAATTCGCCATCGACGGCGTGCGCTCGGCCGGGGCGGTGGCGCTGACCGATGACAGCCTGAAGCGGCGCGAGGTGGCGCTGATCGCCGGGCGCGACGACCGCGAGGGGCTGCAACTGCTGTCGCCGACCCATTACCTGGAACAGGCGCTGGAGCCGGTGGCCGACCTGGTGGAGGGCACCCTGTCGGATATCCTGCTGGCCAATCCCGACGTGATCGTGCTGGCCGACGTGGCCACGCTGCCGCAGGCGCAGGCCGACGAGATGCGTGACTGGGTCGAGGGCGGCGGGCTGCTGCTGCGGTTCGCCGGGCCGCGCGTGGCCGGCAGCGACCTGAGCCGCGAAACCGAGGATCCCCTGATGCCGGTGCGCCTGCGCGCGGGCGGGCGCAGCGTCGGCGGCGCCATGAGCTGGGGCGAGCCCAAATCCCTGCGCCCCTTCGGCGAGGACTCGCCCTTCAACGGGCTCGAGATCCCCGGGGACGTCACCGTCACGGCGCAGGTCGTGGCCCAGCCCGACCCGGACCTGAGCGAACGCACCATCGCGTCGCTGACCGACGGCACGCCGCTGGTCACCCGCAAGCGGCTGGGCGACGGGCAGGTCGTGCTGTTCCATGTCACCGCCAATGCCGAGTGGTCGAGCCTGCCGCTGTCCGGCCTGTTCGTCTCGATGCTGGAGCGTCTGGCCGTCAGCACACGCGCTGCGCGGCCCGATGCCAGCGCGCTGGAGGGCACGGTCTGGAGCCTGAGCGAAGCGGTCACCGCCTTCGGACAGGTGGACGAGGCGGGCACGATGCCGGGGGTCGCCGGCGCCGACCTGGCCCGCGGCGTGCCGGGGCCCGCGACGCCGCCCGGCCTTTACGCGGGCGAGGATCGCCGTGTCGCGCTGAACGTCATCGGCCCCGAGACCGAACTGGCCGCCGCCAGCTGGCCCGCGAACGTGGCCGTGGACGGGCTGGCCGTCGCGCAGGAGCGGGACCTGTCGGGTTGGCTGCTGGCCGCCGCGCTGGGCCTGTTGGCGCTGGACGTACTGGCCGCGCTGTGGCTGGCCGGGCGGCTGACCGGCCCGCGGGCGAGCGCCGCGGCCGTGGTCCTGGCGCTGTTGCTACCCGTGGGCGAGGCGCGCGCGCAGGACGGCACGGCCCCCGAGCGCGAACCGCTGGGGGACTTCGCCATCGAAGCGACCTCCGAAGTCGTGCTGGCCCACGTGCTGACCGGCAATTCCGACCTGGACGAGCTGGCGCGCGCGGGCCTGGAGGGCCTGTCGCGCACGCTGTTCGCCCGCACCTCGATCGAGCCGGCGGAGCCCATGGGCGTGAACCTCGAGACCGACGAGCTGGCCTTCTTCCCGTTCCTCTACTGGCCGGTGACGGCCGACCAGCCGCAGCCCTCGGACGCGGCCTATGCCAAGCTGAACACCTACCTGCGCGGGGGCGGGCTGATCCTGTTCGACACGCGCGACGCCAACGTAGCGGGTTTCGGCGCGGCGACGCCGGCGGGCCGCAAGCTGCAGGAACTGGCCCGGCCGCTGGACATCCCCCCGTTGGAGCCGGTGCCGGACGACCACGTGCTGACGCGCACCTTCTACCTGCTGCAGGATTTCCCGGGCCGCTACGCCGGGCGCGACATCTGGGTCGAGGCATCGCCGCCCGACGCGCAGGCGGTCGAGGGGATGCCGTTCCGCAACCTCAACGACAACGTGACACCGGTGGTGATCGGCGGGAACGACTGGGCGGCGGCCTGGGCCATCGACGACAGCGGCCAGCGCCTGTTCCCGGTGGGGCGTGGCTTTGCCGGCGAACGCCAGCGCGAGATCGCCCTGCGCTTCGGCGTGAACCTGATCATGCACGTGCTGACCGGCAACTATAAATCCGACCAGGTCCACGTGCCCGCGCTGCTGGACCGGCTGGGTCAGTAGCCACGCCCGGGGGCTGTCTGCCCCCGGACCCCCGAAAGGTATTTTTGGAAAGATGAAGGGCAGGCGGAATTGAGCGGAGAGATCGTATTCGACCCCATGGTGCCCTGGGTGGTGCTGGCGGTGCTGGGCGGGCTGGTCGCGGTGCTGGTGGCCCTGTCGCTGTGGCGCGGGCTGTCGGGCTGGTGGCTGCGCGGGCTGGCCGGTCTTGCCGTGCTGGCCGCGCTGGCGGGCCCGTCGTTTCAACGCGAGGATCGCCGGCCGCTGAGCGACATCATCGTGGCCGTGGTGGATGAAAGCGCGTCGCAGGACCTGTCGGACCGCCCCGACCAGAGCGCCGCGGCGCTGGAGCGGATCGAGGCCGAGGTCGCCGCGCTGCCCGATACCGAACTGCGCGTGGTGCGGCTGGGCGACGGGCCGGGCGACAGCGGCACGCTGCTCATGACCGCGCTGTCCGAGGCCGTGGCCGAGGAGCCGCGCGCGCGGCTGGCCGGCGCCATCCTGATCAGCGACGGACGGCTGCACGACATCGACCGCGAGCCGGACCTGCCCGCGCCGCTGCACCTGCTGCTGACGGGGCAGGAGGACGACTGGGACCGGCGGCTGGCCGTGCTGTCGGCGCCGGCCTTCGCCATCCTCGACGAAGAGGTCCTGCTGCGCCTGCGGGTCGAGAACCAGGGCGCGGTGCCCGCGGGCGAAGAGGGTCTCGTGCCGCTCGAGATCGCGATCGACGGGGGCGAGCCGGTGGAATTCACCGTGCCCACCGGCGAGGACCTGGAACTGCCGGTGACGCTGCCCCATGGCGGGCGCAACGTGATCCAGTTCCGCGTGGCCACCGGGGAGGGCGAGCTCACCGACCGCAACAACGAGGCGGTGGTGCAGATAAACGGCGTGCGTGACCGGCTGCGCGTGCTCCTGGTGTCGGGCGAGCCGCATCCGGGCGAGCGGACGTGGCGCAACCTGCTGAAATCCGACAGCAGCGTGGACCTCGTGCATTTCACCATCCTGCGCCCGCCCGAGAAGCAGGACGGCGTCCCGGTGGACGAGCTGTCGCTGATCGCCTTCCCGACCCGCGAGCTGTTCCTGGACAAGGTGGACGAGTTCGACCTGATCATCTTCGACCGCTACCAGCGGCGCGGGATCCTGCCCGCGCTCTACCTCGACAACATCCGCCGCTATGTCGAGGACGGTGGCGCCGTGCTGATCGCGGCGGGCCCGGACTTCGCCACCGCCGCGTCGCTCTATCGTTCGCCGCTGGGCGAGATCCTGCCCGCCGCGCCGACCTCGCGCGTGATCGAGGAGCCGTTCCTGCCCGAACTGACCGAGCTGGGCCGCCGTCACCCGGTGACCCAGGGCCTGACCGGCGGCGGGGCCGAGCCCGAATGGGGCCGCTGGCTGCGCCAGATCGAGCTGGATCCCACGGGTGGGCAGGTGGCCATGACCGGCATGGATGGCGGGCCGCTCCTGGTGCTCGACCGCGTGGGCGAGGGGCGCGTGGCGCTTCTGGGTTCGGACCACGCGTGGCTCTGGTCGCGCGGCTTCGACGGCGGCGGCCCCCAGCTGGAGCTGCTGCGGCGTCTGGCGCACTGGATGATGAAGGAGCCCGAGCTGGACGAGGAGGCGCTGGACGCCACCGCCGAAGGGCTGTCGATGACGGTGACCCGGCGCACCCTGGGCGACAGCGTGGGCGACCTGGAGGTGACGGCGCCGGACGGGACCGTGACCACCCTGCCCATGGAAGAGGTCGCACCCGGCCGGTTCCAGGCCGATGTCACCGGGCCCGAGATGGGGCTTTATCGCCTGGCCGAGGGGGACCAGGAGGCGGTGATCGCGCTGGGCCCGTCGGCCCCGCGCGAGTTCGAACAGACCGTCGCCACCGGGGCCGTGCTCGAAGAGGCGGTGGCCGCGCGGCGCGGCGGGATCCGCAACATCGCCGACGGGGTGCCGGACCTGCGCCAGGTGCGCGAGGGGCGGCCGGCGGCCGGGCGCGGCTGGCTGGGTATCACGCCGCGCGGCGCCTACCTGACCGCCGACGTAACGACGCGGCCGATCCTGCCGGCCTGGGCCTGGCTGCTGCTGGCAGCGATGCTGAGCCTCGGGGCCTGGCTGCGCGAGGGACGGCGCTAGCGCGCCCGGCCCGCGCGCCGCGCGCGATCGCCAGAAATCTGCTAGTCTTCCTGTCGGAGCTGGATGGACAGGAGAGCAGGATGGATCTGACCGGAACGAGCGCCCTGGTGACGGGCGGCAGCGGCGGGTTGGGCCGCCTTGTGTGCAGCGCGCTGGCGGGCGCGGGGGCCCGGGTGGCCGTGGGCTATCTCGAGGGTCGCGACCGGGCCGAGAGGGTGTGCGACGACATCGCGGGACAGGGCGGCCGGGCGATCGCCGTGCGGCTGGACCAGGGAAACCAGGCCTCGATCGACGAAGCCGTGGGAACGGTGGTCGGGTCCTTCGGCGGGCTGGACGTCCTGGTCAACAACGCCGCGATGGCGAAGGCCGTGCCGTTCCCCGATCTCGACGCGCTGTCGACCGAGCTGTGGGACCGCACCATGGCGATCAACCTGCGCGGGCCCTGGTTGGTCTCTCGTGCTGCTGCGCCGCACCTGAAGGCGTCGGGGCGCGGGCGAATCGTCAACGTGTCGGCCATGGCCGGGATGAAACCCATGGGCGCCAGCATCGCGCAGTCGGTCGTCAAGGCCGGCGTGATCCAACTGACCCGCTGCCTTGCCGTGGCGATGGCGCCCGATGTCACCGTGAACTGCGTGGCGCCGGGCATGATGGAAGGAACCGAGCTGACCAAGGGCATCCCCGACGCTTTCGTCGACGGTTTCAGGTCGCAATCGGTGCTGGGCCGGACCACGTCGCTGGACGATGTCGCGGCGCAGGTCGTGCAGTTCTGCCGCGCGGACAGCGTCACCGGCCAGACGCTGGTGGTGGATGGCGGGGTGTTCTTCCACTGACGCGACCGCTGCGGGGCCGCGCCGGGCCTAGTCCAGTGTCATCTCGTGGGTGCTTTCGCCCCAGCCCTCCGTCTTGGTCCGCGCGCGGATGATCAGCCGGTTCGTCCCGTCGGGCACCGCGATGCCAGTTTTCGACCGGGTGAACGGTTGCTCGGTCACGTGGGGATGGGCCAGCACGCGGGTCGCCAGTACGGTGCCGTCGGGCAGTTCGACCCGCCAGCCATCGGCGTAATCCTCCCATCCCGTATCGGCGTGGCGCAGGGTGACCGAGACGGTCCAGCCGTCATTGCCGGGTTTGGCCTTCGCGCCTTCGATCCGGGCGGGATCGGCGGTGGCAGCCAGGGGGACGAGCAGGGCAACGAAGCCCGAGAGAACGTGTTTCATGACCTTCCTCTATCACGGTGCACGGGCGGCGGCATCAGGACCCGCCCATCAAAATGTCGCGCGGTCGCGACGCGAACTCGCGGCTCCAGACGATCCAGCCGGTGCCGAGCGTGGCCAGCACGAGGAACAACGGCCCCAGCAGCCAGGCCAGCGAGGCGAGGCCGAAATACATGGCCCTCAGCCCGCCGTTCAGGGTCCGCGCCGCCGCGATGTTCAGGTCGGCCGCCTGGCGGGCGCGGGTGCGGCACAGCGCGGCCCCGGGGTCGTTGGGCACGGCCGCCATGACGATCAGGCAGTAGCCGAACAGCCGGTTGGACCAGACGAACTTGAGAAAGGCGAAGGTCAGGAAAAGCGCCACGGGCGCCATGCGCACCTGCCAGACCACCGTGGGGATGTTGCCGCGTTGCAGGTCGGCGGCGGCCACCTGCAGGCTTTCGGCGTTGCCGATCAGCGCCAGCACGCCGCCGATGGCGATCACGCAGGTCGAGGCGAAGAAGGACGTGCCCTGCC
The DNA here is from genome assembly GCF_900141995.1 of Palleronia salina. Classification (GTDB taxonomy): domain Bacteria; phylum Pseudomonadota; class Alphaproteobacteria; order Rhodobacterales; family Rhodobacteraceae; genus Palleronia; species Palleronia salina. The sequence goes on from NZ_FQZA01000009.1 coordinate 58,654, forward strand.
GCAGCGCATCGACCACGGCCTGGTCGAATATGCGGCTTTCGCGGTCGATCATCTGCACCATCCAGTCGTGTCGATACGCGCGCATGATGTCGGACACCGACGGCCGCGTCCCGGACGGCCGTTCGATCCACCAGCCCAGGGCGATCCAGGTCGTGCCCAGCAGGGCCAGCGCGACGATGTCCGCCGGCCCCAGCAGCATGAGAACTTCGATGGACATCATGGGGGTCATCGTGGCGGCTCACGGTGTAATGGCACAGGCCCATGCTGCGGGCAGCGGGCGCGACGCGGCAAGCGGCAAGGTGCGCGATCACGACATCTTGCCTCTGCCGGGACGGACCTCCATGTTCAACAGCAGGAGGACCCGCCATGGAAATGCCCACACCCGACGCCGCCATCGTGTCGCGCAAGGCCCGCATCGTGCGCCGCCTGTTGCAGGTTCTGCCCGAGGACGCCGTCATCCACGAGCCGCACGAGACCCGCGCCTACGAATGCGACGCGCTGACCGCCTACAAGTGCCCGCCGCTGGCCGCCGTGCTGCCTGCCTCGACCGACGAGGTCGCCGCGGTGCTGCGCGTCTGCCACGAGGAGGGGATCCCCGTGGTGCCGCGCGGGTCGGGCACGTCGCTGGCGGGGGGCGCGTTGCCCACCGCAGATTGCGTGATCCTGGGCGTGGCGCGGCTGAACGAGGTGATCGAGACCAATTACGACGACCGCTACATCCGCGTGCAGACCGGGCGCACCAATCTCAGCGTCACCGGCGCGGTGGAAGAGGATGGCTGGTTCTACGCCCCCGATCCGTCGTCGCAGCTGGCCTGCGCGATCGCGGGCAATATCGGCATGAACTCGGGCGGGGCGCATTGTCTGAAATACGGGGTGACCACCAACAACCTGCTGGGCGTGACCATGGTGCTCATGGACGGCACCGTGACCGAGATCGGCGGCGCGCACCTGGACGCGGCGGGCTATGACCTGCTGGGCGTGATCTGCGGCAGCGAGGGGCAGCTGGGCGTCGTGACCGAGGCGACCCTGCGCATCCTGCCCAAGCCCGAGGGCGCACGCCCCGTTCTGATCGGTTTCGATTCGAACGAGGTCGCGGGCCAGTGCGTCAGCGACATCATCAAGGCGGGCGTGCTGCCCGTGGCGATCGAGTTCATGGACCGGCCCTGCATTCGCGCGACCGAGGCCTTCGCCGGCGCGGGGTATCCCGATTGCGAGGCGCTGCTCATCGTCGAGGTCGAGGGCTCGGATGCCGAGATCGACAACCAGCTGGGGCTCATCGGCCAGATCGCGCGCGGCCACGACCCCGTCGAGCTGCGCGAGAGCGGTTCGGCCGAGGAATCGGCGCGCATCTGGCTGGGCCGCAAGTCGGCCTTCGGGGCGATGGGGCAGATCAACGATTACATCTGCCTCGACGGCACCATCCCGGTCAGCGAACTGCCCAAGGTTCTGGGCAAGATCCGCGAACTGTCGCAGGGATACGGCCTGGACGTGGCCAACGTGTTCCACGCGGGCGACGGCAACATGCACCCGCTGATTCTGTTCGATGCGAACAGGCCGGGCGACCTGGACAAGGCCGAGGCGCTGGGCGCCGAAATCCTGCGCCTGTGCGTCGAGGTCGGCGGCTGCCTGACCGGCGAACATGGGGTGGGCGTGGAAAAGCGCGACCTGATGGAAGCGCAGTTCGCCCCCGAGGATCTCGAGGCGCAGTTGCGCGTGAAGGACGTGTTCGACCCCGCCTGGCTGCTGAACCCGGCGAAGGTGTTCCCGCTGTCGGTGACCGCCTCGCGGCGGGTGGCGGCCGAGTAGGGCTGGGCTCAGAAGCCACGGCCCGGCGTGGTTGTCGGCGCCAGGCGGTGAAACGCGAAGACGCGGCGCATTGATTTTCCCGCGGGGCTGACCCCATGCTGGGTTGAGCCTGTCCGTTCGCCCGAGGTATGCCCATGTCGCGCTGGTCCGACGAGATCGAGGGGCAGGATCCCGCGCGGGACTACGAGCGAATCGTCTTCCTGCTGGGAACCTGCGAGTTCGCCTGGGATATCGAGAAGGCGCTCGAATTCGCGCTGTTCCGGACCTACGCCGTGCCCTCGATTTCCGGCCTGCTGTCCCGCACGGGCGCCTTCCGCCGGGACACCCGGAAACGCTATGACGACACCGAGCTTCTGCTGTCGGAAATCAGCGAGAACGGCCAGCACAGCGCGCGTGGACGGGCGGCGCTGGACCGGATCAACGAGATGCACGGGCACTACCGCATCTCAAATGCGGACATGCTGTACGTGCTGACGACCTTCGTGGTCGAGCCGCCCAGATGGCTGGACCGGTTCGGGCGCCGGTCGATGACGCCAAAGGAGCGCGCGGCCTGGACGACCTATCATCGCGCTCTTGGCCGGCGGATGGGCATCGAGGACATCCCCGACGATTTCGCGGCATTCGACGCCTACGGCCGCGCCTACGAAAACGCCCACTTTCGCTACGCCGACAGCAACGCCGAGATCGGTGAGGCTACCCGGGACCTTCTGCTGTCCTTCTACCTGCCCCGGTGGCTGGTGCCCTTCGGGCGTCCGGCGGTCCACGCCATGTGCGATCCGCCGCTGCGGGCCGCCATGGGCTTTCCCAGCCCGCCGCAGTGGTTTCAGCGGCTGGTCATGGCAGGCCTGGGCGCCAGGGCGACGCTTCTGCGCTGGTTGCCCGGCCGCAGGCGACCGCGCCTCATCACGGCCCGCAAGCGTCCCACGTATCCGGGCGGGTATCGCATTTCCGAGCTCGGGACATTCCCGAAAGAACCGAGGTCGGATCCGGGACCTTCGGCGCGTTGAGCAACAGCGCGGGGCAGGGGGCGTCTCGTCCCCGGCTTTCCGGAGGAGAAACAGCGGCGCACCGCGGGGGGCGTGGCATCCGCCGCGCCTCTGTGGCATTGGGGAGAGAGTGACGAGGGAGGAGCCGTTGGTGATACGACCCGAGAGCGAGGCCGACCTGGCCGAGGCCGTGCGCGCCGCGACAGGCGCGCTGCACCTGCGGGGCGGCGGCACCCGTGCGGCTGGACCCGTGGCTGGCGAGGTGCTGGAAACGACGGGCCTGACCGGCATCACCCTTTACGAGCCCGGGGCGCTGACCCTGGTCGCCCGCGCCGGCACGCCGCTGTCCGAGATCGAAGAGGCGCTGACCGCCGAGAACCAGCGTCTGGCCTTCGAGCCCATGGATCACCGCGCGCTGCTGGGCACCGAGGGCACGCCGACCATCGGCGGTGCGGTCGCCGTGAACGCGTCCGGCCCGCGCCGCGTGGTCGCCGGTGCCTGCCGCGACAGCCTGATCGGCGTACGCTTCGTCGACGGCAGCGGCACGATCATCAAGAACGGCGGCCGGGTGATGAAGAACGTCACCGGCTACGACCTGGTCAAGCTGCTCGCGGGCAGCCACGGCACGCTGGGCGTGCTGAGCGAGGTCAGCTTCAAGGTGCTGCCGGGGGTCGAGGCGACGACGACGCTGACGCTGGAGGGACTGGACGTCGCCACCGCCACCAAGGCCATGGCCGCCGCGATGGGATCGCCCTTCGAGGTTTCGGCCGCCGCGCACCTGCCGGGCGACACGCCGAAGACCCACCTGCGCGTGGAAGGTTTCGCGGCCTCGGTCGCCTATCGCGCCGGACGCCTGCGCGATCTGCTGACGCCCTATGGCGACATCGTTATGGACGAGGGCCCCGGCCCCTGGGCCGACATCCGCGACGCGCGCGCGCTGGCCGACGCGCCGGGCGATGTCTGGCGCGTGTCGGTCAAGCCGTCCGACGGCGCGCGGGTCGCCGCCGCGCTGCCCGACGCGCGACTGGTCCTGGACTGGGCCGGCGGCCTGGTCTGGGCCGCCGTCAAGCCGGGCACCGACCTGCGCGCGGCGCTGGAGGACATTCCCGGCCACGCGACCCTTCTGCGCGCGGCGCTCGAGACCCACGCCCGGCTGGGCCGTTTCGCACCCGAACCCGCGCCGCTGGCTGCCATCGCCGACGGGTTGCGCGCCAAGTTCGACCCGCGCGGGATCCTCAATCCCGGCCTCATGACCCAATCGACGAGCTGAAATGCAGACCACCTTCACCCCCGAACAACTGGCCGATCCCGCCACCGCGCGCAGCAACGAGATCCTGCGCGCCTGCGTGCATTGCGGGTTCTGCACGGCGACGTGCCCGACCTACCAGGTGCTGGGAGACGAGCTCGATTCCCCGCGCGGGCGGATCTACCTGATCAAGGACATGCTGGAATCGGGCCGCCCCGCGGACGAGAAGACCGTGAAGCATATCGACCGCTGCCTGTCCTGCCTGGCCTGCATGACCACCTGCCCGTCGGGCGTGCATTACATGCACCTTGTCGACCATGCGCGTGCCCATATCGAGGAGACCTACAGGCGGCCCTGGCGGGACCGGGCGCTGCGGCGCCTGCTGGCGGCGGTGCTGCCCTATCCGGGCCGGTTCCGGCTGGCGCTGCTGGGTGCGAAACTCGGGCGGCCGTTCGCGCGGTGGATGCCGGACGTGCGGCTGCGCGCGATGCTGGACATGGCGCCGAAGCGCATCCCGTCGCCCAGCCGCAACGACGATCCGCAGACCTTCCAAGCGAAGGGTGAGACGAAGATGCGCGTGGCGCTGCTGACCGGCTGCGCGCAGAAGGCGCTGGACACCGACATCAACGACGCGACCATCCGCCTGCTCACCCGCCTGGGCTGCGAGGTCGTGGTGGCCAAGGGCATGGGCTGCTGCGGCGCGCTGGTTCACCACATGGGGCGCGAACACGACAGCCACGCCGCCGCCAAGCGCAACATTGCGGCCTGGATGGGTGTGAAAGACGCGGGCGGCCTGGACGCGGTGGTGATCAACACCTCGGGCTGCGGCACCACGGTGAAGGATTACGGCCACATGCTGCGCAACGATCCCGTGGCCGAACAGGCCGCCGAGATCAGCGCCAAGGCCATGGATGTGAGCGAGATCCTGGTGAAGCTGCTGCCGGACGAGTCCGCCTTCGACGCCGCGTTCTCGGTCAACGAGGCGCGCATGGACATCGCCGGCACCGACGCGACGGACCCGCGTCCGGCGGGCAATGGTCCGATCCGGGTGGCCTATCACGCGGCCTGTTCGCTTCAGCACGGCCAGCAGATCAAGACCCACCCGAAGACCCTGCTGAAGCGCGCCGGGTTCGAGGTGGTCGAGCCGCGCGACAGCCATCTGTGCTGCGGCTCGGCGGGCACCTACAACCTGATGCAGCCCGAGATCTCGAAAGAGCTGAAGACCCGGAAGCTGAAGACCCTGCACGACAAGGACCCGCAGGTCATCGCGGCGGGCAATATCGGTTGCATGATGCAGCTGGCCGGCGGCGCCGAGGTGCCGGTGGTGCACACGGTCGAGCTGATCGACTGGGCGCTGGGCGGCCCGCGCCCCGCCAAGCTGGGCGACGGGCTGCCGGCCCAGGCGAAATCGGGCGAAAGCGCGGCGGCGCTGCCCTGAAACGGGTGCGGTTCAACCATAATGGCGCCGCCGCGGCGGCCTAGCTTCGGGCTGGTATGACCCCAGCCGGAGCCGCCCCCATGCGCCGCCTTCTGAAATCCGCCCTTGCCGCCGCCGCGATCTGCCTTGCCGGGCAGGGGGCCCTGGCGCTGGACGATGACGCGCTGCGCGAGCTGGCCAGCCGCGACGATGCCGGGGCCTTCGCCGCCATCGGTCGGCTTGAGCTGGGCAACGGCAAGTTCTGCACCGCCACGCTGGTGACGCCGCAGATCGTGCTGACGGCGGGACATTGTCTTTACGACGTCCATACGGGGGCCCGCCACGACATCGCCGACATCGTGTTCCAGGCCGGCCTGCGCGACGGTCGGCCCGAGGCGCATCGCCGCGCGCGTCGGGCGGTCGTGCATCCCAAGTATGCCTACGGTGAAACATCCCTTGTTGATCTGGCCCACGACCTGGCCCTGGTCGAGCTGGATCACGCCGTTTCGCCTGAGGTCGTGGTCCCGCTGCCCTTTGGGCAGGACCCGCGCATGGGCGGACGTATCGGGGTGGTGAGCTACCAGTTCGACCGCTCGGAACGGCCCAGCCTGCAAGAGGTCTGCCACGTGCTGAACCGGCAGGACGGGGCGCTCATCACCAGCTGCAACGTGGATTTCGGCGCCTCCGGCGCGCCGATCCTGACCTTCGACGACCAGGCGCGGCCCGCGCTTGTCTCGGTCGTCAGCGCCAAGGCCGAGCTGGGCGAGCAGAAGGTCTCGATCGGCACCGACCTGGCCCAGCCCTTCCGCGTCATGCGGGCCGAGCTCGAACGCGGCGACGGCGTGTTTCACAAGCCCGCGCCGAAGGTGCTGCGCATGGGCGCGGCCGAGGCGCGGTCGATGGGCTCGGCCAAGTTCCTCAAGCCCGGATCGGGCCTGTCGAACTAGCGCGTCCTCGCGCATCGAAAGGTCTTGAACGGGCCGAATCCGCTTCCCAAATATGCAGTACCGGATGCCGAAAACGGGTCCGGATCTTCCGCCAGTCCCGCCGCAATGGGATGGCATTCGATTGTTATCGCTTGAGAAAAGGATGACCCAGATGCGTAACTTCGATCTTGCCCCGCTGCACCGCGCCACCGTCGGTTTCGACCAGATGGCCGACCTGATGAACCGTGTCATGTCCGACACCAGCGGCCCGCAGACCTACCCGCCCTACAACATCGAGAAGACCGCCGACGACGCCTGGCAGATCCAGATCGCCGTGGCCGGGTTCACCGATGCCGAACTGTCGGTCGAGCAACGTGAGAACGCCCTGATCGTGTCAGCCAAGAAGGCCCAGGAAGATGCTGGCCGCACCTACCTGCACCGTGGCATCGCCACCCGTGCGTTCGAGCGTCGCTTCGCCCTGGCCGACCACGTCCGCGTCACCGGCGCGACCCACGTGAACGGCATGCTGCATATCGACCTGGTGCGCGAAGTACCCGAGGCGCTGAAGCCCCGCCAGATCGAGATCTCGCGCGGCGACACCGTGAACGGCCGCGCGGTCGAGACCACCGAGGTCTGATCGCGGCAATATCGCCCGAGACCGAAGGCCGCCCCACCCGGGCGGCCTTTTCGCATTGGCAAATGACACATGTGCGCGCAGGGTGGGTCGAACCATCCCAGCGGAGCGCGCATGACCAACGACGATGCCTACGACAACAGCGGTCACATCCCGGACGCCGAGGCCTATCCCCCACGCTGGGCGGCCGAGGCCGAGGCGTTCCGCCTTGCGCTGGGTGCCCGGGCCTTGGTCAATTTTTCGTACGGGGACAACACGCGTCAGGTCTTCGACCTGTTCATGCCCGAGGATCCGCCCAAGGGCTGCATCGTGTTCGTGCACGGGGGTTACTGGCGCCGCTTCGATCCGCGGACCTGGTCTGCCTTCGCCTCGGGCGGGCTGGACGCGGGCTGGGCGGTTGCGATGCCCGGCTACACCCTGGCGCCCGAGGCACGGATTTCGCAGATCACGCGCGAGATCGCCCAGGCGTTGGGCGTGATTGGCGACGCGGTGCCCGGACCCCTGCGGCTGGTGGGCCACTCGGCGGGGGGGCACCTGGTGTCGCGGATGCTGTGCGGCGACGCCATGCTGCCCAGCGCCATCGCGGATCGGATCGAGGGCTGTGTGCCGATCTCGCCCGTGTCGGACCTGCGGCCGCTGATCGACACCACCATGAACGACGATCTCGGCCTGACCGAGCGGGAGGCGCATGGCGAAAGCCCGGCCCTGCTGTCGCGGGGGCTGGACGTGCCGATGACCGTCTGGGTCGGCGGCGACGAACGCCCGGCCTTCCTCGACCAGGCGCGGTGGCTGGCCGCGGCCTGGGGCGTCGGGCTGCATGTCGACGAGGGGCGGCACCATTTCGACGTGATCGACGGGCTGCGCGACGCCGAAAGCCCGCTCATGCGGGCCGTCTTGGGCGACACGCCGGCCGGGTGACCGCGGCGGGGATCAACCCGCCGCGCGCGTCATTTCCAGCAGCCCACCAGCACCGTCATGTCGGTCGCGCGCCGTTCGAGCTGGCCGCGGGGCAGGGTGGCCGTGGACGTTGCGGATGTCGGCGTGACATCCGTGCTCTCGAGGAAGGCCAGGATCGTGTCCACGTCGGCGGCCAGGGCCACGTCATCGGGCAGCGACCGGTCCTCGGCGCCGGCACTGGCGCGCAGCAGGCCCAGTACCGCGCCGCTTTCGTCCATGACCGGGCCGCCCGCGTCGCCGGGCCGGTTGGGCAGGCGGAAGCGCTTCACGTCCTCTTCGCCGTTCAGGCCGCGCATATCGGCCAGCTCGCCGTAGCTGATCGAGGGCGCGCCGAGGGCGCCGTCGAAGCTGTAGCCGGCAAGCACGGCGCGCGATTTCAGCCGCGGGACCGAGGATTGAAGCGCGGCGTGGGCGCGGGGGGCGAGGGGCTGCGACGGCTCAAGTAGCGCCAGGCCCAGGTCCTCGTCCACGGCCACGGGCGTGGCGCCCACGTCGTTGTTCAGCGTGATCTCGCTACAGCCCTGCGCCACGTCCGACGTGGTCAGGACCTCGCCGCGGCGGCTGACGTAGAAGCCCGAGCGCACGATCTCGGGGCGGCGGATTTCCAGGCCGGCCAGCAGGTCGACGCTCTGGTTCTCGCCCGGCTCGCCCACGATGTCGTCCATCACCACGGCGGCGTCGGTCTCGAAGCTGTCGATCATCTCGTCCAGCACGCGGCGGCGGCGTTCCTCGTCGCCGGTGGGCCAGATCAGGGTGAAGCCCTTCACGTTGCCGTTCTCCAGCCGCGCCTCGGTCTGCGAGATGAAATCGTTGCCCTCGCCGGTCAGGCTGAAGCCGCGATCGCGCTTCTCGCGGGGGCCGTCGGTGGGCACGATCTCGAGCGTCTGCATGATGTCGAACAGGCCGTGCAACTCGGCGCGGTCGCCGCGCTGGCTGATCAGCAGGACCTTGTGGGTGCCGTCCGGATCCGTCGGGCCGTAATGGGCGAAGGGCGGTTCGTAGCTGTCGAACTCCACCAGCGCGGTCGGCATCTTCACGGTGATCCCGGCGGTGCCATCGGTCACCGCGCGGAAGTCGAGCCCGTCCAGCACGGCGTTGTATTCGGCGATCAGCTCGGCGCGCTGGCGCGTGGTCAGCACGCCCGTGTCGGGATAGCCGCGCGCCGCCTGCCACTCGGCCATGGCGCTGCGGGTGCCGCGCCCGAAGGCGCCGTCGATGCCCGCGTCGTAGAACCCGGCCCATTGCAGGGCGATTTGCAGGTCACGCCGGGCCTGGCCGTCCAGATCACGCTCGGATTGCAGGGCCTCTGCCCGCGTCTCGTCCGGCTCGGGCGGGGCGGTGATCTCGAGGCTCTCGGGCTCGGCCCGGGGGTCCGGGACAGCTTCGGGCGCGGCGGCGAGATCTTCGGTCGTGACGGGCTCGGGGAAGGCGGGCTCGGGCGTGCCGGTCCCGGCCTCGGCGTCGGGCGGCCAGTATTGCGCCCGGAAGGCGGCGCCGTCGGTCACGAAACTGTCGGCGGGGATGGCGCGGGCGGCCCGCAGTTCCCGCCGCAGACTGTCTGCCCGCTGCTCGGAGAAGGGGCCCAGCACGATGGCGTACCAGTTGGTCGCGCCCAGCCGGTATCCCGCGACCTGGTCCAGCTCCTGCGCGTATCCCGCCGCGGCGCGTTCGGCGGCGGTGGGGCCCGACTGCGCCTCGATCTGGATCCAGGCGTCCTGGGCCTGGGCGGCGGTTCCATGGGTCAGGATGATGGACAGGGCGGCGGCCCAGCTGGCACGGGTCAAGAACGTCATCGGTCTTCCAAATTTCTGGTCTGGCCCCGCGGCCGGGGACGGTTGTTGATAGCAATTGCGATTGCGTGCGGAAGGTCAAGAAAACGGAGACGCGTCAAGGGGCGTGATTGACCCTTGTTGCCCATCTGCCTATGCAAGGCGCGCTTTCCGACCCCATCCGCGAAGGACCGCGAAGATGAGCCAGCCGCGCTGCTTTCAGGACATCATCCTGGCCCTGCAATCCTACTGGGCCGAGGCCGGCTGTGCCGTGCTTCAGCCTTACGACATGGAGGTCGGCGCGGGCACCTTCCACCCGGCGACCACCCTGCGCGCGCTGGGGCCGACGCGGTGGTCGGCGGCCTACGTGCAGCCGTCGCGCCGTCCCACCGACGGACGCTATGGCGACAGCCCCAACCGCTGGCAGCACTATTATCAATTCCAAGTGATCATCAAACCGTCGCCCCCCGACCTGCAGGAATTGTACCTCGGTTCGCTGAAGGCCATCGGCATCGACACCGACCTGCACGACATCCGTTTCGTCGAGGATGACTGGGAAAGCCCGACCCTGGGCGCCTGGGGCCTGGGCTGGGAGGTCTGGTGCGACGGCATGGAAGTCAGCCAGTTCACCTATTTCCAGCAGGTGGGCGGCCACGACTGCCACCCCGTTTCTGGCGAGCTGACTTACGGGCTTGAGCGTCTGGCGATGTACGTGCTGGGCTATGACGACGGCAACGCCATGCCGTTCAACCCGCCCGACAGCCCGATCCCGCTGACCTATGGCGACGTCTTCCGCGAGGCCGAGGCGCAATACGCCCGCTGGAACTTCGACGTGGCCGACACCGAGACGCTGTTGCAGCATTTCAAGGATGCCGAGGCCGAGTGCGCCCGCATCCTGGCCGCGCCCGCCGATGACCCCAAGACGGGCCGGCACATCGTCATGGCGCAGCCCGCCTACGACCAGGCGATCAAGGCCAGCCACGTCTTCAACCTGCTGGACGCGCGCGGCGTGATCTCGGTCACCGAGCGGCAGGCCTATATCGGCCGGGTGCGCGCGCTGACCAAGATGTGCGCCGATGCCTTCCTTCAGACGGCGGCGGGTGGTCACGCGGCATGATCGGAAAGATCCTGACCGTGGCGATCGTGCTGACCGGCATCGTGGTGGCCGCGTCGGTCTATTACCTGCAGGTCTATCATTTCTACGACGAAATCGACCTGCCCGCGTCGCAGATCGCGCTGGTCCCCCAGGGCGGCGACAGCGCCGAGCCGATCCCGGCCGACGGAATCCAGGCCATCGACGCCAATTCCTCGCCCATCCGTTTCCGCGCGTGCTTCGATACCACCCTGTCGGTGGACGAGGCGCGCGCCCGGTTCGAACGCGTGGACGCCCCGCCGCTGAACGCGCCCGGCTGGTTCGATTGCTTCGACGCCGACGCCATCGGCGCGGCGCTGGCCGACGGGCAGGGCGACACGTTCCTGGCGCAGAAGAACATCGCCTACGGCGCCGACCGGGTGGTGGCGATCCTGCCGGACGGGCGCGGCTTCGTCTGGCACCAGCTGAACAATTGCGGCGAAAAGGCCTATGACGGCACGGTGATCGGCGAGGAATGCCCGCCGCTGGAGCAGTTCCAGTGATGGACGCAGCCGTCCAACCCTCACTTGCGCCGCGTCCGGGCCGCGCCCGACCCGCCGCCCTCGGGGCGGCCGTTTCGCACCTTTCCCGCCGGGCCCGACGCACGCCCCGGCCGATCCAAACTTGCAAGCAAGAGTCCCCATGCCCGACCTTCTGATCGAACTCTTCTCCGAGGAGATCCCCGCCCGGATGCAGGCCCGTGCGGCCCAGGATCTGCGCCAGCGTGTCACCGACGGGCTGGTCGAGGCGGGGCTGACCTATGCCCATGCGGGCGCCTTCGCGACGCCGCGCCGCCTGACCCTGGCACTGGAAGGCGTGCTGGACCGCTCGCCCGACACCCGCGAGGAGCGGAAGGGCCCGAAGGTGGGCGCGCCCGACAAGGCGATCGAGGGCTTCCTGCGCGGCGCGGGGGTGGCGCGCGAGGATCTGGAAGTGCGCGACGACAAGAAGGGGCAGGTCTATTTCGCCGTGATCGACCGGCCGGGCCGCCCGGCGGCCGAGATCGTGGCCGAGGTGCTGGAAGACACGATCCGCAACTTCCCCTGGCCCAAGTCCATGCGCTGGGGCGCGGGGACCTTGCGCTGGGTGCGGCCGCTGCACCGGATCCTGTGCATCCTGTCGCGCGAGGACGGGGCCGAGGTTGTCCCGCTGACCGTCGACGGCATCACCGCCGGCGACGTGACCGAGGGCCACCGCTTCATGGCGCCGGGCGAGATCCGCGTCACCGGGTTCGAGGACTACGCCGCCAAGCTGAAGCGCGCCAAGGTCGTGCTGGACCCGGAAGAGCGCGCGGACGCGATCTGGAACGACGCCACCAACATGGCCTTCGCCGCCGGGCTCGAGGTGGTCGAGGACCGGGGCCTTCTGTCCGAGGTCGCGGGGCTGGTGGAATGGCCCGTCGTGCTCATGGGCAAGATCGACGAGGCCTACCTGGACCTGCCGCCCGAGGTGCTCCAGACCTCGATGCGCGAGCACCAGAAGTTCTTCTCGGTCCGCGATCCGAAGACCGGGCAGATCACCCGGTTCATCACCGTGGCCAACCGCGAGACCGCCGATGACGGCGCGACGATCCTGTCGGGCAACCGCCGGGTGCTGTCCGCGCGGCTCGCCGACGGGGCGTTCTTCTGGCAGAACGACCTGCGCGTGGCGCGCGATGCGAGGATGCAGCCCTGGATCGACGCGCTGGCCGACGTGACCTTCCACGCGAAGCTGGGGACCGAGGCCGACCGCGTGGCGCGCATCGCCGCGCTGGCGCGCGAACTGGCGCCCAGCGTCGGTGCCGATCCGGAGGCGGCCGAGCAGGCGGCGCGGATCGCCAAGGCCGACCTCGTGTCCGAAATGGTCTATGAATTCCCCGAATTGCAGGGCGTGATGGGCCGCTACTACGCGCTCGAGGCGGGGTTCGACGCCGCCATCGCCGATGCGGTGGCCGAGCACTATGCCCCCCTTGGCCCGTCCGACACCGTGCCCACTGCGCCCGTGTCGGTCGCCGTGTCGCTGGCCGAGAAGATCGACAAGCTGACAGGCTTCTGGGCCATCGACGAGAAGCCCACCGGGTCAAAGGACCCCTTCGCCCTGCGCCGCGCCGCGCTGGGGTTGATCCGCTTGGTGCTGAGCAATGATCTTCGGTTGCCGCTGTCACGATATTTTGCCGAAACCGCGGAAGCGTCCGACCTCCTCGCCTTCTTCCACGACCGTCTGAAGGTCCACCTGCGCGACGAGGGGATCCGCCACGACGTTATCGACGCGTGCCTCGCCATGGACGGCGCCGACGATCTGACCCTGCTGGTCAAGCGGGCCCGGGCGCTGGCGGACTTCCTGAAGACCGACGACGGCGAGAACCTGCTGCAGGGGTTCAAGCGGGCCAACAACATCCTGACCCAGGCCGAGGAGAAGGATGGCGTCGAGTACAGCTTCGGCGCGGACGTTAAATTCGCCGAGACCGACGAGGAGCGCGCGCTGTTCGCCGCTCTGGACGCGGAAGGCCCGCGGATCGAGGCGGCGATGCAGGCCGAGGATTTCGGCGCGGCCATGGGGGCGCTGGCCCAGCTGCGCGCGCCCATCGACGCTTTTTTCGAGGCGGTGCAGGTCAATGCCGACGCGCAGGTGGTTCGACGCAACCGGCTGAACCTGCTCAGCCGGATCCGGCGCCTCTGCCTCGACGTGGCCGACCTGACCCGGATCGAGGGATAGGCGGCACCGTCGCGCCTGGCCGACAGGCACTGTCCAAAAACTGTTACAGTCGTGATCGGCGGCTTGATCGGGTGCGGGCACCGGCCTAGGTTCAGGCGTCAAGGAGTGCCGCAGTGCAGCAAGATCACCGCTTCCCGGGCGTGACCGAGATCACGCCCACCGCGAATATTCGCGTGAATGCCCACGGGGGGCGGGCCAAATGCTTGCAGCGCCTGGTGCGGCTGGGCCTGCCGGTGCCGCGGACCGAGGCCATCGACTTTCGCAGCGTGTCGGCCCTGAAATCCGGCCAAACCCTCGATTTCGATGCGATTTTCGGCCGGATGGACCCGGACTTGCCGCTGGTGTCCGTGCGGCCCTCGACAGCGCAGCCCGATTGGGGCGGACCCAGTACCGTCCTGAATATCGGGATGACCGACCGGGTTCACGCAATGCTGCGCGGCAGCATCGGCGCGGCGGGGGCGGACGCGGTCTACGCCCGGTTCATCCAGTCCTACGCGCTGCACGTGGCCCGGCTCGACCCCGGTATCTTCACCGGGCGGGCCAGCGTCGCGGACCTGCTGCGCGCGTACGAAGACGCCATGGACGAGCCGTTCCCGCAGGATCCGGGCACCCAGCTGCGCGCAGTGCTGGGCGCCATGGCCCTGGCGTGGGACGGGGCGACCGCGCGGCTTCTGCGCGAGGCGCGGGGCGCGCCCGCCGACGCGGGGCTGGGCCTTGTCGTGCAGCAGATGGTGCTGGGCGTGGGCGATCGCGAGCGGGGCGAGTCCGGCTCGGGCGTGATCCAGTTCGTCAGCTCGTCCGAGGGCCAGCCGCAGGTCACCGGCCGCTATCTGAACCAGAGCCAGGGGCGCGAGGCGCTGCTGGACAAGGTGCCCGCGCTTTACTTGACCCGCGATCCGCGCGGCCCGTCGCTGGAAGATCGCGCGCCGGAAATCTTCGCCGCCCTGCAGGACCACGGGGCGCTCTGCCGCGCCCGCCTGCGCGAGGAGATGCAGATCGAGTTCACGGTGTCCCACGGACGTCTGAACATCCTCGACGCGGTGCGGGTGAAACGCAGCGCGCGGGCCGCCGTGCGCATCGCCGTGGCGCTGGCCACCGACGGCATCATCCCCGAACCCGAGGCCGTGCTGCGCGTGACGCCGCGCAGCCTGCTGGACGTGCTGCACCGGCAGATCGATCCCGAGGCACGGGTCACGCCCGTCACGACCGCGATCGCCGCGTCCCCCGGCGCGGCCACCGGGCGGCTGGTCTTCACCGCGGCCGCCGCGCAGGCCGCCGCCGCGCGGGACGAGCCCTGTATCCTCGTGCGGCGCGAGACGACGCCGGGCGATGTGCTTGGCATGCATGCCTCGGTCGGCATCCTGACCAAGCGGGGCGGGGTCACCAGCCACGCCGCCGTCATCGCGCGCGGACTGGGGCTGCCCTGCGTCGTCGGGGCCAGCGACCTCGTCATGGACCGCAAGGCCGGCACCCTGACCGCGCCGAGCGGCGTGGTCCTGCGCGAAGGCGAGGAGGTGACGCTCGACGGCTCGACCGGGCAGCTGATCGCGGGCGCCGTTCCGCTGTTGCAGCCATCGATGGATCCGGCGCTGGGTACGCTGCTGGCCTGGGCGGACGAGCGGCGGGATATCGGCATCCGCGCGAATTGCGACACGCCCGCCGAGGCGCGGCTGGCCGACCGGTTCGAAGCCGAGGGCATCGGTTTGTGCCGGACCGAGCACATGTTCTTCGAGGACGACCGCCTGACCCTCATGCGCGAGATGATCTTCGCCGAGCGCGAGCAGGACAGGCGGGCGGCGCTGGACCGGTTGCTGCCGGTGCAGCGGGGCGATTTCCGCGAGATCTTCCAGATCATGGCGGGCCGCCCGGTCTGCATCCGCCTGCTGGACCCGCCGCTGCACGAATTCCTGCCGACCGACAGGGCGGGCATGGCACAGCTGGCCACCGCGCTGGACCTGCCGCTGAGCGACGTTCAGGACCGCATCCAGTCGCTGAGCGAGGTGAACCCCATGCTGGGCATGCGTGGCGTGCGGCTGGGGCTGTCGGTGCCCGAAATCTACGAGATGCAGGCCCGCGCCATTTTCGAGGCCGCGCTGGCGACCGAACCGCGCGTGACGCCCGAGATCATGATTCCGCTGGTCTCGGCCCGGCGTGAAGTCGAACTGGTCCGTGCCCGAATCGCCGCGGTCGCCGACGCGGTGCAGGCCGAAACGGGCGAGACGCTGGAATACCGGTTGGGCGTCATGGTCGAGACCCCGCGCGCCGCCCTGCGCGCGCACGAGATCGGGGAACATGCGAGCTTTCTCAGCTTCGGGACGAACGACCTGACGCAGATGACCTACGGGCTCAGCCGCGACGACGCGGGGCGGTTCATGTCGACCTACGTGTCGCAAGGCGTGTTCGAGGAGGACCCGTTCCTGCAGCTCGACACCACGGGGGTCGGCGAACTTCTTGAAATCGGGGCAGAACGCGGGCGCACGGCCTCACCCGACATGGTGCTGTCGCTGTGTGGCGAGCATGGCGGCGACCCCGAATCGATCGCCTTCTGCCGCAAGCTGGGCTTCAGCTACGTCTCGTGCTCGCCCTTCCGCGTGCCCGTCGCGCGCATGGCCGCGGCGCATCTGGCGATCCGGGAAAGCAGCGATCTGGGGGCCTCTCCGCTGCTGCGATAGCCGGCGCGAGTGCGACCGGCATTAATCATGACTTAACATAATCGGCAGGTTTCCGCTGCGACAGGATGACGGGTGTTGCCGCGTCGCGGCATTTTGTTAGGAACCCCGCGAACCAAGGGATAGCACCGCGGGCCGAGTGGGGACTCGGATGGCGCGCGGTCGCAACAAGGGGTTACGACATGACTATCAAGACCTTCGGGGCGCTGGCCATCGCGGCCGCCGCCACCTTCTTTTCCGCGCCGACCGCCGAGGCCGAGATCACGCTGTCGTCCAAAAGCGAGGCTCCGGCCGACCTGGGCCAGAACCTGAACACCCTCCTGGGCACCGATGCGCCGCAGGTGACCACCGCGCGGGCGGCGACATTGAATGGACTGTTCATCAAACGCAGGCCCGCGGCTGCGGTTCCATCCCTGGAATACACCGAGGCGTTCCTGGCCGAACTGCCCGCCGTCAAGGGTGACGCGCAGTGGCAATGCCTGACCGAGGCGCTGTATTTCGAAGCCCGGGGCGAATCGGTGCGCGGTCTTTTCGCGGTGGCCGAGGTGATCCTGAACCGCGTCGACAGCTCGGCCTTCCCGGGCACGGTCTGCGGTGTCGTGAACCAGGGCACGGGCCGCAAGTACCAGTGCCAGTTCACCTACACCTGCGACGGGCTGAGCGAGGTCGTTCACGAGCCGCGGGCCTAAGAGCGCGTGGGCAAGGTCGCCCGGTTGATGCTGGACGGGGCCGAGCGGGCGCTGACCAACGGGGCCGAGTTCTACCACACCAAGGCCGTCAGCCCGCGCTGGTCGCGGATCTTCGACCGCACCACCACCATCGGCGCGCACCACTTCTACGCCCAGGGCTGAGCCGGGTTGCCGGTCGCGGGCGGGGGTTTCCCCCGCATCGCGAAACCGCTATCGCGAAATCGGAACAGCCCCGCCGGGGCGCAGCGGTGTTGCGGACCATGACCAGCGACCTGAGACTGGCTTTCGAGCATCCCGAGGCCCGCGCGGCGGCCACCGGACCGGACCGGCCCCACGATCGCATCTCGCTGCGCGACCACGTGGTCGAGGTCGAGATCGGTGCCTTCCAGCCCGAACGCGGCACCACCCAGCGGCTGTGTTTCAACGTGGTGGTCGAGGTGCGGCCCCACGCGGCCGACCTGGGCGATGACGTGGACCGGATCCTGTCCTACGACCGCATCACCGAGGCTATCGCGTCCGAGCTGGATGCCGAACGCCTGAACCTCCTGGAAACCCTGGCCGAGCGGGTGGCCGAGCGTATCCTGACCGAGCCGCTGGCGCTGCGCTGCTTCGTGCGGATCGAGAAGCTCGATCGCGGCCCGGGCGCGCTGGGTGTCGAGATCGTCCGCTCTTCCGAGGGCGTGCCGCGCCTGGCCGAGGAGTCGTCGGCCCCGCGCCCGCTGGTCGTGCACCTGTCCAATACGGCGCTCGGGGCGCCGGACCTCACCGCCTGGATCGACCGTATCGCCGCCCGGGGGCCTGCGGTCCTGACCGTGGGGCTGCCGGATGAGCGGCCGATCCAGGCGGCGAACCCCGCCGTGCAGCGCCGCATCGACCTTCTGTCCATCGAGCAGAACGCCTGGGCGCTGGCCGGTCGCGATCCGCGCTGCGTGGTGGTGGACACGCGGACCGAGCTGGACTGGGCCATGCGGCACGACCAGCTTACGGTCTGGGCGCCCTCCAAGCTGGTGCTCGACGCCACACACCCGCCCACGGCGC
Organism: Palleronia salina; assembly: GCF_900141995.1. Taxonomy (GTDB): domain Bacteria; phylum Pseudomonadota; class Alphaproteobacteria; order Rhodobacterales; family Rhodobacteraceae; genus Palleronia; species Palleronia salina. Next base: position 76,617 of record NZ_FQZA01000009.1, read on the forward strand.
CGCTGACGGACGGTGCGGCGCTCAGCCGCTGGTTCGCCGAGCTCATGCGCGCGCGGCAGGTGCTGGAGCTTGGAACCGAACGGCCCAGCGCGGTGGGGCTGGACGCGGACGACCTGCCATGAACTACCTGCGGCCCTTGGCGCAGACGGGGCCGGTACGCCCGGCCGAGGCGCTGCAACTGGCCGGTGGCTGGGCCTGGTTCACCCATGTCGAACGCCTGTCACGCGGGGCCGCGCCCGAGATCGTGCCGGTCACCGCACTGTCCGACGACGAGCGCGCCCCCCTGACCGCACCGCGCGCGGCCGTCGCGGGCCTGTCGATGGATGCGCCGCGCATCATGGCGATCCTGAACGTGACGCCCGACAGCTTTTCGGACGGTGGTCTCCACGCCACCGGGGACGCCGCGCGGGAAGGGGCGGCGCGTCTGATCGCGGCGGGCGCCGATATCCTGGACGTGGGCGGCGAAAGCACCCGGCCCGGCGCCGCCGAGGTGCCCGTCGACGACGAGATCGAGCGGGTCGCGCCCGCCATCCGCGCCGCGCGTGCCGCGTGGGACGGCGCGATTTCCATCGACACCCGCAAGGCCCCCGTGGCGCGGGCGGCCATCGACGCTGGCGCGACCATGCTGAACGACGTGTCGGCGATGGATTTCGACCCGGCCATGGCACCGCTCGCCGCCGAAACCGGCCTGCCCATCTGCCTGATGCACGCCCAGGGTGGGCCCGAGACCATGCAGGCCGACCCGCGTTACGATGACGTGCTGCTGGATGTCTACGACACGCTCGCGGCCCGGCGCGACGCGGCCATCGCCGCCGGCATCGCGCCGGATCGCATCGTACTGGATCCCGGAATCGGCTTCGGCAAGACGCTGGAACACAACCTTGCGCTGCTGAACGGGCTGTCGCTGTTCCACGGCCTGGGCTGCCCGATCCTGCTGGGCGCATCGCGCAAGCGCTTCATCGGCACCCTCTCGGGCGAGGATGACGCGGCGGCGCGCGTGCCGGGCTCCCTGGCCGTGGCCCTTGCAGCCGTGGCGCAGGGCGTGCAGATCTTGCGCGTGCATGACATGGCCGAGACGCGGCAGGCGCTGACCCTCTGGCAGGCCATCGAGAAAGGAACCCCATGACCCGATCCCTGTTTGGCACCGACGGCGTGCGCGGCACCGCCAACACGCCCCCGATGACGGCCGAGATGGCCATGCGGCTGGGCGCGGCGGCAGGCCGGTATTTCCGCCGCGAGGGGCGTGGCGTGCAGCGCGTGGTGATCGGCAAGGACACCCGGCTGTCGGGCTACATGTTCGAGACCGCCATGACCGCGGGCTTCACCAGCGTCGGCATGAACGTCCTGCTGCTGGGCCCGGTGCCGACGCCCGCCGTGGGCATGCTGACGCCGTCCATGCGCGCCGACGCGGGCGTGATGATCTCGGCCAGCCACAATGGCCACCAGGACAACGGGATCAAGTTCTTCGGCCCCGACGGCTTCAAGCTGAGCGACACGGCCGAGGCCGAGATCGAGGCGCTGGTCGCCAGCGGCGTCGAACTGGCGCGTCCGGCCCATATCGGCCGGGCCAAGCGGATCGACGACGGGCGGTTCCGTTACGCCGAACGGGTGAAGGCCAGCCTGACGGCGGGCACCACGCTGGACGGGCTGAAGGTCGTGATCGACTGCGCCAACGGCGCCGCGCACCGGGTCGCGCCCGAGGTGCTGTGGGAACTGGGGGCCGAGGTCGTGGCCATGGGCAACCAGCCCGACGGCCGCAACATCAACGAAGGCTGCGGTTCGACCAAGCCCCGGGCCGCCGCCGCCCGCGTCATCGAGGAGGGCGCGGATCTGGGCATCTGTCTCGACGGGGATGCCGACCGCGTCGTCATCATCGACGAGAACGGCCAGATCGCGGATGGCGATCAGCTCATGGCGCTTTTCGCCACGCGCTGGGCCGCCGAGGACCGGCTGACCGGGGGGACGCTGGTCGCCACGGTCATGAGCAACCTGGGGCTGGAGCGCTATCTTGCCGCCGGTGGACTCAAGCTGCACAGAACCTCGGTCGGCGATCGCTACGTGGTCGAGGCCATGCGCAAGGGTGGCTTTAACCTGGGCGGCGAACAGTCCGGCCACATCGTCATGTCCGACCACGCCACGACCGGCGACGGCCTGCTGGCGGGCTTGCAGTTCCTGTCGGCCATGGCCGCCACGGGCAAGCGCGCGTCGCAGCTGACCCGCCAGTTCGAGCCGGTGCCGCAGAAGCTGGAGAACGTGCGTTACACCGACGGCTCGGACCCGTTGGGGCAGGAGGCGGTCAAGTCCGAGATCGCGGCGGCCGAGAAGCGCATGGGCGACAGCGGGCGCGTGCTGATCCGCAAATCGGGGACCGAGCCGCTGATCCGCGTCATGGCCGAATGCGAGGACGAGGGCCTGCTGGACGAGGTCGTGGACAGCATCGCCGCGCGCATCCGCGCCGAGGCCTGACGCCCGAAGCTCAGGCCCGGAGCAACGCGCCCACCTGCCGGACCTGGCTGATCGCCAGCCCCAGCAGGATAAGCGCCAGCGCCGCGAAGAACCGCAGCGGAAGCTCCTCGCCCAGCAGGGCGGCGCCGAAGACCATGGACCAGACCGGCACCTGGTAATTCACCAGCGTCATGAAGACCGATCCGGCCGTCTGCACCACGCGCACGCGGATCAGCGCGGCCAGCGCCGTGGGGATCAGGCCCAGGAAGATGATCGACAGGTCCGGCAGCCCGCCCACCGGGCGGGGAAGGCCCTCGAAGATCAGCATCAGCGGCACCAGGATCACCGCCCCGACGCCCAGTGTGATGGTGGCCAGCGTGATGGCATTCACCGGCGGGCAGCGGCGGGTCAGGATCGATCCCGTGGCGTAGGAGAACGCGGCCAGCACGCAGGCGATCTGTCCCAGCGCCTCGAACCGGTCCTCGGCGATCTGGAGCACGCCCGGCCCGATCAGCACCAGCGCGCCAATGAAACCCAGCGTGACACCCAGCGCCTTGCGCGCCGACAGCGGCTCGTCCGAGAAGAGATGCGCCAGCGGCAGCACGAACAGCGGCAGCGCGGCCATCGAGATGCCGGCGAAGGCCGATGGCACGTATTGCTGGCCCCAGCTCAGCAGGAAGAAGGGCAGGGCGGACGTGGTGATCCCCGTCAGCACGCCATAGACCCACACCATCCGGTCGCGCGGCCAGCGGCGGCGCAGCAGCAGCATCAGCGACAGCATGGCGAGCGCGCCCAGCCCGGTCCGCGCGGCGGCCACCGTGACGGGCCCGTATCCCCGCAGCGCGACGCTGACCACCATGAACGTGCCGCCCCAGATGAACCCCAGCGCGAGGATCGACATCCAGTTCTCAAGCGTGGGCCGGGCGGTCATGGCGGTCCTTCATCGTTGACGGAAAAAGGCCCCGGCGGTCACCGGGGCCTTCTTTGCAAGCCCGTATATGGCTCAGTTCTTGTCCTTGTCGACCATGCGGCCGTCCGAGATCCACGGCATCATGCCGCGCAGCTTCTCGCCCACCTGCTCGATCTGGTGCTCGTCGTTCAGGCGGCGGGTGGCCTTGAACATGGGCTGGCCCACGGCGTTTTCCTGCATGAAGTCGCGCACGAACTTGCCGGTCTGGATGTCGGTCAGCACGTCCTTCATGCGCTTCTTGGTCTCCTCGTAGGGCAGGATGCGCGGGCCCGAGACGTACTCGCCGTACTCGGCGGTGTTCGAGATCGAGTAGTTCATGTTGGCGATGCCGCCTTCGTAGATCAGGTCCACGATCAGCTTCACCTCGTGCAGGCACTCGAAATAGGCCATCTCGGGCTCGTAGCCGGCCTCGACCAGCGTCTCGAAGCCCATGCGGATCAGCTCGACCAGGCCGCCGCACAGGACCGCCTGCTCGCCGAACAGGTCGGTTTCGCATTCCTGGCGGAAGTTGGTCTCGATGATGCCCGAGCGGCCGCCGCCGATGGCCGAGCAATAAGACAGGCCGATTTCCATCGCCTTGCCCGACGCGTCGTTGTGGACCGCGACCAGGCAGGGCACGCCGCCGCCCTTGGTGAATTCGCCGCGCACGGTGTGGCCGGGGCCCTTGGGGGCCATCATCAGCACGTCGATGCCGGGCTTGGGCTCGATCAGGCCGAAATGAACGTTCAGGCCGTGGGCGAAGGCGATGGCGCTGCCTTCCTTCAGGTGGTCGTGGACGTATTTCTTGTATGTGTCGGCCTGCAGCTCGTCGGGCATGGTGAACATGATCAGGTCACACCAGGCCGCGGCCTCGGAGATGCCCATGACCTCGAGCCCCTCGGCCTCGGCCTTGCGGCGCGAGGGCGAACCGTCGCGAAGCGCGACGACAAGGTTCTTTGCGCCCGAGTCGCGCAGGTTCAGCGCGTGGGCGTGGCCCTGCGAGCCGTAGCCCAGGATGGCCACCTTCTTGTCCTTGATCAGATTGATGTCGCAATCGCGGTCGTAATAAACGCGCATGGTCTCGTCCCCTGGTTGGTGGTGCGTTCGATGGCGGCACCATAGGGGCGGACCTCGGGACTCGAAACCCGTGGCGTTGGTCGAAAATCGCGGATAGACGATGGTTTCTATTCGTCCGAAATTCGGATCGGGGGATTTTCATGCTCGACGATACCGACCGGCGGCTTCTGCGGCAGTTGCAGAACGACCCCACGGCGTCGACCGCCGCGCTGGCCGCGCGGTCGGGGGTCAGCGCGCAACTTGCCACGCGGCGGCTGGACCGGCTGCGCCGCGACGGCGTGCTGCGCGGCCAGCGCGCGCGGATCGACTGGCGTGCGCTGGGCTACAGCGTCGAGGTCAGCCTGCGGTTCACCCTGGACAAGGCCGCCCCCCGCGCCTTCGACGAGTTCATCGCCGCCGCGCGCGAGGTGCCCGAGGTGATCGAGATCCAGACCTTCCTGGGCCGCGTGGACGTGCGCCTGTCCGTCATCGCGCGGGATCTCGAGCATTATCATCGCCTGTACCGCCAGCGGATCGTGACGCTGCCGCATATCTCGGATGTCGAGGCGCTGATGCAGATCGCCACGCTGAAGACCGACGAACGGCTGCCCCTGTGACCGAGATCGACGACACCGACCGGGCCCTGCTGCGCGCGATGCAGGAGGATGCCACCCGAAGTTCGGCCGCGCTGGCCGCGCTGGTGGGGCTGAGCCAGCCGGTGGCGTGGCGGCGCATCCGGCGGCTGGAAGACGCCGGCGTCATCGCCGGGCGGCGGCTGGACCTGGATCTCGACGCGCTGGGCTTCGGCGTCACGGTGTTTCTGGGCGTGAAGCTCGCCACCAAGGGCCGGGTGGCGCTGCCCGATTTCGAACGCGCGCTGGGCGCAATCCCCGAGATCCAGACGGTCGAGCATGTCCTGGGCCTGTACGACTACCGCCTGCGCGTGGTCGCCCGCGACCTGGCCGATTTCGAGCGCCTGCTGCGCCGCCGGATCATGACCCTGCCCGGCGTGGGCGAGGTCGAGGCCAACGTCCTGCTGAGCGAGGAGCGTCGGCCCGGCCCGCTGTGACACCGTGGCCCCGGCGCCGGTCCAGTTAGGCTTTGCGTGGCCTGCGCGCGGCGCTTACCAAGGACAAAACGAAAGGACATCCCATGCCCGCGCTGCTGCCCGATATCGATCCCGATGGCCTGATGGAATACTCGGTGGTCTTCACCGACCGGTCCCTGAACTCCATGTCCGGCGCGTTCCAGCAGGTGATGCGCGACCTCTCGGAGATGCTGAAGGGCGTCTACAATGCCGATGCGGTGGCGCTGGTCCCCGGCGGCGGCACCTTCGGGATGGAGGCGGTGGCCCGCCAGCTGGCCAAGGACGAGACCGTGATGGTCATCCGCAACGGCTGGTTCTCGTATCGCTGGACGCAGATCTTCGAGATGGGCCGCCTGCCTTCGGACGAGATCGTGATGACCGCGCGGCGGCAGGGCAACAGTCCGCAATCGCCCTTCGCGCCGCCGCCCATCGACGAGGTCGAGGCACGGATCGCCGAGGCGCGGCCGTCGGTTGTGTTCGCGCCCCACGTGGAGACCAGCGCGGGCATGATCCTGCCCGACGACTACATCGCCCGCCTGGCCAAGGCCGTGCACGACGTGGGCGGGCTGATGGTGCTGGACTGCATCGCGTCGGGCTGCGTCTGGGTCGACATGAAGGCCACCGGCGTCGACGTGCTGATCTCGGCGCCGCAAAAGGGGTGGTCGGCCTCGCCCGCCGCGGGCTGCGTGATGATGTCGGACCACGCGGTGCAGGTCGTGAAGGCGCGCCAGTCCGACAGTTTCGCCGTGGACCTGGGCAAGTGGTTGCAGATCATGGAGGCCTACGAGGGTGGCGGCCACGCCTACCACGCCACCATGCCCACCGATGCGCTGAAGGGGTTCCGCGACACCATGCGCGAAACAGAAAGCCTTGGCTTCGAGCAGGTGAAGGCGGCGCAGTGGGACCTGGGCCGGAAGGTGCGCCGCACCTTGTCTGATCGCGGCATCCCGTCCGTCGCCGCGGCCGAGTTCGGCGCGCCGGGTGTGGTGGTCAGCTATACCGACCGCGACGACGTGAAATCCGGCAAGGCCTTCGCCGAGCAGGGGATGCAGATCGCCGCCGGCGTGCCGCTGATGGTGGGCGAAGGCGACGATTACAAGGCGTTCCGCATCGGGCTTTTCGGTCTCGACAAGCTGGCCGACCCCGACGCCGCCGTGGCGCGGCTGGACCAGGTGCTCGACCGCGTCTTCTAGGCCGCGCCGCCCATGCCGGCCATCATGATGCGCTGGCGCAGCGGGGCGATGTCGTGCACGGCCGCCAGACCCGCGCGGCGGGTGGCCTGCACGGCCGGGTGGCCCGACTGGCAGACCCGGTTGAAGAGGTCGATCGCCCCAGCGCGCAGCCGCATGTCCCGCAGACGGCCCCGCGCGTAACGGTCGAGCGTCGCCGCGTCGCCGGGATCGTCGCCCAGCACCTCGCTCAGCGCGGCGATATCGGCGATCGAGGTGTTCAGCCCCTGCGCGCCGATGGGCGGCAGCACGTGGGCGGCCTCGGCCAGGATCACCGTGCGCCGGGCGGTCACGCGGTGTGCGGTCTGGGTGATGATCGGCCAGCTGCGGATGGGCGAGACCGGGCTCATCCGGCCGAGGATGCCCAGCGAGCGTTCGTTCAGGACCTGCGCGAAGTCCTCGGCCGGTGCGGCCGCCAGCGCGCGCGACCGCTCGGCCGCGTTCATCCACACGATGGCCGAGGCCGGCTGCCCCTCGTGATCCACCAGCGGCACGGTCGTGAAGGCGCCGCCGGAATTGTAGATCTCGGTCGAGACGTCGTCATGCGGCAGATCATGCGTCACGGCGAAGGCGAAGGCCTTCTGGCCATAGCGTCGCGTGGTCACGTCGATCCCCGCCGCCGCGCGGACGGGCGAATTGCGGCCGTCGGCCCCGATGACCAGCCGGGCCCGCAGCCGGGTGCCGTCGGTCAGGGTCACGAAGGCCGCGTCGTCGCGCGTCACCAGGTCCGAAAACCCCACGCCCAGCCGCAGGTCCACGTTTTCGCGGGCCTTCAGCACGTCCATCAGCGACAGGTGCGCGCGCCAGTTGGGAATGTTGCGCCCGAAGGTGTCGAGCCCCAGGTCACCGGGCTGGAACGTCCGCCGCGCGCGCTCGGTGGGGGGCCAGCCGTCGCTGTCGATGACCTGCAACGCGGCGAGGGGGGTGGCATGGGGCGCCAGCGCGTCCCAGACGCCCGCCTCTTCCAGCACGCGGCAGGACGGCTCGAGATAGGCGGTCGAGCGCAGGTCGGAGCCTTCGACCGTCGCGCCATCGGGCGGAGTCGACGGGTCGCAGACGATCACGCTGAACCCCCGCGCCGACAGCCGCGCGGCCAGCATCATGCCGGCCAGCCCGGCGCCCGAGATGAAGATGTCGGTGTCGAAGGTCATGGATGTGGATCTAGCCGCACGGAGGTGAAATCACACCAGCCGCGACAGAAAAGCCGCAAGGTCGTCGGTATGGTGGTGGATATGCGGCGCGGGCTCGGGCGTGGGCGCCACGTGGACCGTGCGCATGCCCATGGCGTGGGGCGCTTCGAGGTTGCGGGCCATGTCCTCGAACATGGCGGCTGTGGTCGCGTCGCTGCCGTCTCGGGCCAGCACCGCGGTGAAGGCGGCGGGTTCGGGCTTGGGCCGGAAATCCGCGTGTTCGACCCCGTACACCGCGTCGAACAGCCCGTCGCTCAGCCCGCGCGCGGCCAGGACACGTTCGGCATAGGGCCCGGATCCGTTGGTGAAGACGATCTTGCGCCCCGGCAGCGCCGTGATGGCGGCGGCAAGGGGCGCATCAGGGACAAGGTGGTCGAGCGAGATGTCGTGCACCTCGTGCAGGTAGGGGCCGGGATCGACCCCGTGCTCGTCCATGAGCCCCGCCAGCGTGGTGCCGTGGCTTTGCCAGTACTGGTGGCGCAGGGCATCGGCGCGCGCGCGGTCGAGTTTCAGCGCGGTCATCACCCAATCGGTCATCCGCGTCTCGATCTGCGCGAACAGGTTCGCCTCGGGCGGATAGAGGGTGTTGTCGAGATCGAAGATCCAGGTACGGACGTGGCTGAAATCCTGCATGACCCTGCGCTACCCCGACGCAGACGCGTCCGCAATCGTTTACACGGCCCGGCACGCGTGCGCAGAATGAAACGGGGCGGGAGGACGCGATGAAGGACATGAAGCTCAAGGACATGAAACTGAGCCAGAGGGACGCCTACGGCATGATCCTCGAGGCGATCGACACCGGCCAGTACAAGCCCGGCGACCGGCTTGTGGAGAACGAGCTGGCCGAGCGCTTCGGCGTGTCGCGCACGCCCATCCGCGAGGCGTTGCAGCGGTTGGAGACCCAGTCGCTCCTGACCCGCGACGGGCGCAGCCTGATCGTGGCGTCGCTGGATCACAACCAGCTGGCCGAGCTTTACATCGTGCGCGCCGAGCTCGAGGGGCTGGCCGCGCGGCTCGCGGCCAAGCACGCCACCGACGAAGAGGTGCGCGTGCTGCGCCAGATGGTCGAGGAGGATCGCGCGCTGATCGGGGACCCCGACGCGCTGGCGCGGGCGAACCGGCGGTTTCACAAGCAGATCCACCTGGCGTCGCATAACCGCTACCTCGTGCAGCAGCTGGACCTTGTGCACCGGTCCATGGCGTTGCTGGCGACCACGTCGCTGGCCGTGGACGGGCGCGGCCAGGATGCGCTGGCCGAGCATGCGCGCATCGTCGAAGCCATCGCGGCGGGCGATGGTGGTGCAGCCTACGAGGCGTTGCGGGCCCATATCTCGAAGGCGTTCGAGACGCGGCTCAAGCACGACTCGGGTCGTGAAGCTCGCCAGTGACCGTCGTGCCGGGCGGGCTGATCCCGTGCTCGGTCTTGTCCCAGAAGAAGGGCCGGGCCGCGACCTCGTAGAGCGCCTTCGCGATCGAAACGGTCGACAGGGCGGCGTAGACAGGCATCAACGGGATGGATGCCCGAAGCCGGTGTCGCCCGGTGATCTCAAGCGCGACCCAGTGGCCCAGCGCCTGGATCGCCACGCCCCAGAACAACAGGCCGGACACGGCGTATTGCGCGGCGCCGGTCAGCTGACCCGACAACGGATGCGGCAGCCCGAGCCAAAGTAGCCCGAACGACCACAGGACCGGCGCCATCACGGCCCCGCCAAGCGCACCGAGCAGCAGAACCTGCGCCCCGAAGAACCGCCAGGCGCCGAGGTCGCGCCAGAGCCTGCGGGGCGCGCGCATGTGAACGGCCCAGGTCAGCGCATAGCCCTTTTGCCAGCGCGAGCGTTGACAGATCCAGGCGCGGGGGCGGAACGGCGCCTCTTCCAGCGTGGTCGACCTCAAAAGCTCGACCCGGTATCCGAAGCGCGCCAGCCGCAGGCCCAGGTCGGCATCCTCGGTCACGTTATGCGCATCCCACGCGCCCACCCGGTCCAGCACGTCGCGGCGGAAGAAGACCGACGTCCCCCCGAGCGGGATCGGCCATCCCAGCTTCCGCAGGGCCGGAAGGACCAGCGCGAACCAGGTGGCGTAATCGACGCAGAAACAGCGTGACAGCCACGAGGCCCGCGGGTTGTAGAAGTTCAACCGCGCCTGCAGGCAGCCCACGTCGGGCGGACAGGCGGCGAACCTTTCGACGACCCGGTGCAACTGGTCGGCGGGGGGCGCATCCTCGGCATCGTAGATTCCGATCACGTCCCCGTTGCAGAAGGGCAGGGCGAAGTTCATCGCGCGTGGCTTGGTCTTCACGGTGCCGTCGGGCACCACGACGACCCGCATGTGATCGGGCAGCACCGTCTGCGCCAGCGCCGCGGCGGTGACGCTGTCGCTGGCCTCGGTCACCAGGCAGATCTCGAGCAGCTCGGACGGGTAATCCAGCAGCGACAGCCGCCGCACCAGCGTGTCGGCGATCCGGCATTCATGGAAGAGCGGGACCAGCAACGACACCCGCGGAAGCCGCGCAAGGGTCGGCCCCGTCCCGGAGCTGGGGGTCGGCCGGAGGGCACCGGCCAGTCCGGCGACCAGCAGCGCGGTGTTCAGCGTCAGCAGCACCATCGCGATCAGTGACAGCGCGGCGAAAACGGCGACCGGATAAGCAACGCCGAGCGCGGCGATGCCAGCGATCGCGGCGACCACGGTTGTCAGCAGCGACCGGCGACGCAAAGGCGAGGTGCCGAAGCTGCGACAGGACATCTCGGCCGGCGGCACCGACTCGGCGGCGCGCACGAGCGCGTTGGCCCGCGTCTCCAGCAAGGCGTTATCCAGCTGGGTGCGGCTGGCGATGACCATTGCGACCGAGCCGAGCGTCGGTGCCACCCTGGCGCGCCAGGAGGCGAAGGCCTGCGGGTTGCAGGTCGCGATCGGCGTGATCGCCCCCGCGGGTGCCAGGGGCAGGCAGCCATCGCGCGCGCACGCGGCGGCGCCCAGTCGGTCGATCAGGTCGGGCGCGGCAGGCGCCGACGCCGGGTCCCAGCGCGGCAAGTCAGCCTGCCGGGCCAGCGCATCGTAGACATCGTTTTCCGTGACGAGACCGCGGCGGATCAGCAAGTCGCCCAGCCGGCACAGGCCCCGGCGCTGATCGGCCAGCGCCGCGTCGAGCGCGTCGGGCGTGATGACCCCGTCTTCCACCAGGAGGGTCCCCAAACGCGACCGTTCACCGGCGGCAACCGCGACCGGTCGGAACAGGCCTGGCCTTGGCATGGCGGTTTGGTTCAAAGGCGTCCGACCCCCTGCATCGAGGGGGTCAGCCTAAGCCCATGAAGGTTAATCGAAAGTTAAGACCGGACCGTGGCCCGGGTCAGGCCGGGGCGGCGGCGCGGTCCTTCATGGCCTGGGCGAAGCGCTCGAACAGGTAGAAGCTGTCTTGCGGGCCGGGGCTGGCCTCGGGGTGCTGCTGCACGGAATAGACCGGGCGGTCCTTCAGCCGGATGCCGCAATTGGACCCGTCGAACAGCGAGGTATGCGTCTCGACCACGCCCTCGGGCAAGGTCTGGCTGTCGACCGTGAAGCCGTGGTTCATGGACGTGATCTCGACCTTTCCGGTCTCGTGGTCCTTCACCGGGTGGTTCGCGCCGTGGTGGCCGTGGTTCATCTTGACCGTGCGCCCGCCCAGGGCCAGCGCCAGCAGCTGGTGGCCCAGGCAGATGCCGAACACCGGAATGTCGGTGGTCTTCAGGACCTCTTGGATCATCGGCACGGCGTAGATGCCGGTGGCCGCCGGGTCGCCGGGACCGTTGGACAGGAACAGCCCCTCGGGATTGTGGGCCAGGACCTCCTCCGCGGTGGCCGACGCGGGCAGGACGGTCACGTCGCAGCCGGCGCTGGCCAGGCAGCGCAGGATGTTGCGCTTGGCGCCGTAGTCGATCGCCACGACCTTGTGGCCCGGCCCCTCGCGCTTGGTATAGCCGTCCGGCCAGGCCCAGCGCATTTCGTCCCAACGGTAGGATTGCGCGCAGGTCACGTCGCGCGCCAGGTCCAGGCCCTCGAGCCCCTTGAAGCCACGGGCCTTGGCGACCAGCGCCTCGATGTCGAACTTACCCTCGGGGTCATGGGCCAGCGCCACGTGGGGGGCGCCCTGCTGCCGGATCGCCCGGGTCAGCCGCCGCGTGTCGATACCGCCGATCCCGATGCGTCCCATCCGCCGGAGCCAGTCCTGCAGCGTGCCGGTCGCGCGCCAGTTGCTGGGTTCGGTCGGGTCCCACTTCACCACCATGCCCGCCGCGTGGGGCTGCATGGCCTCGTCATCCTCGGGCGTGGTGCCGGTGTTGCCGATATGGGGGAAGGTGAAGGTCACGATCTGCCCGGCGTAGGACGGGTCGGTCATGATCTCCTGGTAGCCGGTCATGGCGGTGTTGAAGCACAGCTCGGCCGTGGTGTCGCCGGTGGCACCGAAGCCGTGCCCGTAGAACAACGTGCCGTCGGCCAGGGCGAGGCAGGCGGTGGGCTTGGGGCGGGGCATGGGCGGTCTCCTGGGACGGGCTGCGGCCAAATCTGCGGCAAATTATGGATTCGGCCCCGAAGGGTCAAGGCAGCGCGGGTACAAATTAAAACGTATATATTACAATGACATGCAGCTCCACGGGTGCTGTTGCTGCGCCCGTTGGCATAAGATAGGTGTGACCGGGTCAATCAACACCACTTCAAGGGGTGCCCATGGACATTCGATCCCGGCTGAACACCGCGCTCAAGACCGCCATGAAGGAACGGCAGTCCGACCGGCTGAGCACGCTGCGGCTGATCAACGCCGCCATCAAGGACCGCGATATCGCCGCGCGCGGCAGCGACGACGCCCCCGGCGAGATGTCCGAGGCCGACCTGCTCCAGATCCTCGGGCGCATGGTGAAACAGCGCCAGGAAAGCGTCCGCGCCTACGAGGAGGGCGGGCGGCTGGAACTGGCCGATGCCGAGCGCGAGGAAATCGCGGTGATCGAGGAATTCCTGCCCCGCCAGCTGAGCGACGACGAGGTCGACCGCGCCGTCGACGAGGCCATCGCCGAGACCAATGCCAGCTCGATCCGCGACATGGGCAAGGTGATCGGCCTGCTGAAGTCGCGCTATACCGGCCAGATGGATTTCGGGAAGGTCGGCCCGCGCGTGAAGACGCGCCTGAGCTGATCCCGCGAGCGGCGGGGGGCTCTTCGCCCTATCAGTTTCACAAATGGCTAGCCGCGCCTTAGCCTAGGCGCGACTGTCCGCGAGATATTCGCGAGTTGGTGGCGTTGCTTTGATGGCAGCCGCATGGCGGCGCGATGGGGCGTACCGCCTCAGACCTGCTTCAGCACCCGAGACAGGTCGTCGTAGAGCGACTGCCGCTCTTCGGCCGACAGGAAGGCGCCGACTTCCACCTCGCGGCCCGCGCCAGACAGGGTCAGGTAGAACGGCACCGGGCCGGCCCGCTCGATCAGGTTCACTTTCACCCAGAACGGGTTCGCCTCCCACAGGCGGGGCGGGCGATTGCGATCCTCGCGCCGCAGCGCCAGGTGGTCGGACCAGAGGCACAGTTCTTCGGTCGTCTCGCCGTCGCGGTAGTTGCGCTGGATCGCGGCGTAGATCCCCCACAGCGCCAGCATCATGAAGGGCAGGAGCCCCCACAGGACCGGCGTGCCGAGCACCCCGAGCAGGGGCAGCAGGATCATCACGTAGGTGAATCCGATGAAAGCGACGAAGCCGCTTCGGGGCAGGGACCGGTTGGGCCAGAGCCGGACCCGGGCCAGCGGCTGGTCACCCGCCGCATGCGAGAAGGCCCCGGACGATGCCGGGGCCTTTTCGGATTTCGTCCAAACCACCGGCATGGTCAGTGCGCGGCGCCCTTATCCCACTCTTCCTGCTTGGGCAGGATCTCGAACGTGTGCTCGGGCGGGGGCGAGGGCAGGGTCCACTCCAGCGTGTCCGCATGCTCGTTCCAGGGGTTGGCACCGGCGGTCTTCGGCACCTTGATCAGCACCCAGAAGATGGCGCCGATGAAGAACAGGAACGACGCGAAGCTCAGGAACGCGCCCCAGGACGACACCGAGTGCCACAGCGCGAACGCGTCGGGGTAGTCGATGTAGCGGCGCGGCATGCCCTGGCGGCCCAGGAAGTGCTGGGGGAAAAACGTCAGGTTCGAGCCGATGAACATCGCCCAGAAGTGCGTGTGGCCGATCCACTCGGGGATCATCTTGCCGGTGAATTTCGGGAAGTAGAAATAGATCCCGGCAAAGATGGCGAAGACGGCCCCGAGGCTCATCACGTAGTGGAAGTGCGCCACGACGTAGTAGGTGTCGTGATAGACGCGGTCCACGGCGGCCTGGCTCAGCACGATGCCGGTAACGCCACCGGCGGTGAACAACACCAGGAAACCGAAGGCCCAGAGCATCGGGGTCTTCAGCTGGACCGATCCGCCCCACATGGTCGCGATCCACGAGAAGATCTTGATGCCCGTGGGCACCGCGATGACCATGGTCGCCAGCATGAAGTAGCTTTGCTGGGTCAGCGACATGCCGACGGTGTACATGTGGTGCGCCCAGACGACGAAGCCCAGCACGCCGATGGCAATCAGCGCCCAGACCATCGGCAGGTAGCCGAAGATCGGCTTGCGCGAGAAGGTGCTGATCACGTGGCTGATGATGCCGAAGCCCGGCAGGATCACGATGTAGACCTCGGGGTGTCCGAAGAACCACAGGATGTGCTGGTAAAGAACCGGGTCACCGCCGCCTGCCGGATCGAAGAACGTCGTGCCGAAGTTCCGGTCGGTCAGCAGCATGGTGATGGCGCCCGCCAGAACCGGCAGCGACAGCAGGATGAGCCACGCGGTCACGAAGATCGACCACGAGAACAGCGGCACCTTGAACAGGCTCATGCCCGGGGCCCGCATGTTCAGGAAGGTGGTGATGATGTTGATCGCGCCCAGGATCGACGAGGCGCCCGAGACGTGCACCGCGAAGATCGCGAGGTCGGTCGAATAGCCGCCTTCGGTCGTCGAAAGCGGTGGGTAAAGCACCCAGCCGATGCCCGATCCGTCCTGGCCATTCCCGCCCGGTGCAAAGACCGAGCAGACCGCAAGGGTCGAACCGGCGACGAACAGCCAGTAGCTGAGGTTGTTCAGACGCGGGAACGCCATGTCGGGCGCGCCGATCTGCAACGGCATCAGGTAGTTGCCGAAACCGCCGAACAGGGCCGGGATAACCACGAAGAACATCATCAGGATGCCGTGGGCCGTGATCATCACGTTCCACAAGTGGCCGTTGGGCGTACAATTCTCGACGGCGGCGGGCAGCAGGCGCGCGCCTTCCATGCACATGTACTGCACGCCGGGGCTCATCAGCTCCATGCGCATGTACACGGTGAAGGCCACCGAGATGAAACCGGTCAGGCCGGCCGTGAACAGGTACAGAATACCGATGTCTTTGTGATTGGTGGACATGAACCAGCGGGTGAAGAACCCCCGCTCGTCGTGCCCGTCGTGGCCGTGAACGGCTGCGTCAGCCATGTCGTGCCTCCTCAAGGTTCCCGTTAGCTTCGCGCCGGGCGGCGGCCGACACGTTTACGCGCTCGTGTTTACTGGCGCGCGCCCAAGGGGGCAATGACGCAAAAGGCCTGCATTCGGGAAAAAGTGACGCGGGCAGGGATGCTTGTCGGGCCCCGGATTCCCGGAATCCGCTGCGTTTCGTCGCGTTCCGGTCGAAACCGGCGTTATCAATTCAAATTTTCGCATATGTGGTCGCCCTTGTGCGGGCCCGAGCCGCGCCGCAATGTCGCGGCATGGAAGAACGCTTCACCGGCAACTTCACGCAGCAGGAACCGATCTCCGAGGCGGGAATCGCGGCGGTGTGCGACATCCTGCGGTCGGGGCGCCTGCATCGCTACAATCTCGCCGGGGGCGAGCGGGGGGCCGTGGCGGCCTTGGAAGAGGAATACGCCGCCTGGCAGGGCGCGCGCCATTGTCTCGCCGTGACGTCGGGCGGGCAGGGGATGCAGATCGCCCTGCGCGCGGCGGGCGTGCAGCCCGGCGACCCGGTGCTGACCAACGCCTTCACGCTGGCCCCGGTGCCGGGCGCCATCGCGGCCATCGGGGCGCGGCCGGTCCTGGTCGAGGTGGACGACACGCTGTGCATCGACCTGGAGGACCTGCGGCGGAAGTGGGAAATCTGCAAGGCATCCTGCCTTCTGCTGTCCCATATGCGGGGCCATTTGTGCGATATGAACAAGCTGGTGGACCTGGCATCCACGCTCGGGCTGACCGTGATCGAGGATTGCGCCCACACGATGGGGGCGGAATGGAACGGGGTGAAGTCCGGCAATTTCGGCCACGCGGCCTGCTTCTCGACCCAGACCTATAAGCATATGAACTCGGGCGAGGGCGGGCTGGTGACCTCGGACGACGCCGGGTTCATGGCGCGGGCGATCATCCTGTCGGGCAGCTACATGAACCACGCCACCCATGGCACGCGGCCCGACGATCCCGATTTCGCCGACGCCCGGCTGGACATGCCCAATTGCAGCGCGCGGATGGACATGATGCGCGCGGCCCTGCTGCGCACGCAGTTGCCGGACCTGCCGCGGAATATCGACCGCTGGGCCCGGCGATTCGAGGCCGCTGCGGCCCCGCTGGCCGCCAATCCGGCGGTTTCGCTGCCCGCGATGCGGCCCGAGATGCGGCGCGTGGGCTCGTCGATCCAGTTCCGGGTGCCGTCGCTCGACCCCGGCGGCTGTGACGCCCTCGTGCAGGGCTGTGCCGCGCGGGGCGTCGTGCTGAAATGGTTCGGCCGCGACGTGCCCGAGGGGTTTACCTCGGCCCATCCCAGCTGGCGCTACGTCGACCGGCAGGATCTGCCGCAGACCGACCGGATCCTCGCGACGCTGTTCGACATGCGCCTGCCGCTGACCTTCCCGGTCGAGGATTGCGACCTGATCGGCCGCATCATCGCGCAGGAGGTGGCGAAGCTGGCCCCGGCGCAGGGCGCATACCTCTGATTGCAAAGCGGCGGCCCGGGCGGTAGCTCAACCCGGCGTAGCAGCGAAAGGACGCGCGATGGGATGGGGCCCCGGTTGGCCAATGGCCCGGCCCGGCATGGCCGTGGGGCTTCTGGGCGGATCGTTTGATCCGGCCCACGCGGGCCACGCGCACCTGTCCCGCGCGGCGCTCGCGCGCTTCGGGCTGGATGCCGTGTGGTGGCTGGTCAGCCCCGGCAATCCGCTGAAATCCAGCGGTCCCGCCCCCATGGCGCAGCGGATGGAACGGGCGCGCGCGGTCATGGACCATCCGCGGGTCGTGATCACCGACCTCGAAGCGCATATGGGCGTGCGGCACACGGCGCGCACGCTCAGGGCTCTGGTGGCCTGCTATCCCGGGGTGCGGTTCGTGTGGCTCATGGGCGCGGACAACATGGCGACCTTGCACAGGTGGGAGGACTGGCAGGAGATCCTGCACACCATGCCCGTGGGGGTGGTGGCGCGGCCCGGTGACCGGCTGGCGGCGCTGACCTCGCCCGCGGCGCGGGCTTTTCACGCGGCCCGTGTTGGATCCGACACCACGCGCGGGCTTGCCCACCGGCCGACCCCCGCCTGGGCCTTCGTGAACCTTCCGTTGCGGCCCGAAAGCTCGACAGCCTTGCGCGAAAGCGGCGCGTGGCCGCAAAACGATCCGTGAGCGACGCGATTTTGCCGTTGATCCGTCTCACCCCCTGACCATATCGAGGCATGGCTGTAACAGGAGCGCCGATTTGCGGCTGACACGACGTACGATTCTGACCGGTCTGCTGGCCAGCGCTGCGGGCGGGGCATTGGCCGAGGCGCCGGCCACGTCGCTGCGGCCGCGGGCGCGCGCCGTCGATTTCTTCAAGCGCGCCCTTCCCACCGGCGACGACCTGGTGGCCCGCGCGGGCCTCGGTGCGGGCAAGGTCGCCTACGTGGTGGCCGACGCGACCACCGGCGAAGTTCTTGAATCGCGCGCGCCGCTGTTGCCGCAACCGCCCGCCAGCACCGCAAAGGCCCTGACCGCGCTGTACCACCTGGACCGGCTGGGGCCCGATCACCGGTTCTCGACCCGGCTGCTGGCCACCGGCCCGGTCGTGAACGGCCGCATCGACGGCGACCTGATCCTCGCGGGCGGGGGGGATCCCACGCTCGACACCGACGGTCTGGCGAGGCTGGCGTCGCAACTGAAGGATGCGGGCGTGCGCGAGGTCGCAGGCAACCTGCGGATCTGGACGGGCGCGCTGCCGAACCTGCACGAGATCGACGTCGAGCAACCCGACCACGTGGGCTACAACCCGGCGGTGGGCGGGCTGAACCTGAACTTCAACCGGGTGCATTTCGGATGGGAGCGCAAGGGCGGCGACTACCAGGTCAGCATGGATGCCCGCTCGGCCACGCGGATCCCCGGCGTCGCCATGGCGCGGATGCAGGTCGTCGACCGAAGCGGGCCCGTCTATACATACGCCCGCGGCGAGGCGCGCGATGACTGGACCGTGGCGCGCGGCGCGCTGGGCAGCAACGGGTCGCGCTGGCTGCCGGTCCGGTTTCCCGGCCTCTACGCGGGCGAGGTGTTCCAGACGCTCGCACGGTCGAACGGCCTGATGATCGGCGGCCCGGTCCTGCGCGCCGACGCGCCCGAGGGCGATGAACTGGCCCAAGTCGACAGCGCCGAAAGCCGCGTGATCCTCGAGGACATGCTGGAATATTCCACCAATCTCACCGCCGAGATCATGGGCCTCTCGGCCAGCAAGTCCGACGGCGATGTCGAGACGCTGGCCGGCTCGGCCGCGCGGATGAACGAATGGCTGAAATCGGAGATGGGGCTGCGGTCGGTGGCGCTCGAGGATCATTCGGGCCTGGGTGACGACAGCCGCATCACCGCGTCGGACATGTGCCGCGCCATGGTCGCATCGGGACCCGATGGCGCGTTGCGGCCGCTGATGAAGCCCTTCCGCACCGATGATACGACCATCCAGGTGGCCGCGAAGACCGGCACGCTCAATTTCGTGTCGGCGCTGACCGGTTTCATCGGAAGCGATGATGGTAGGCGGCCGCTGGCTTTCGCCGTCTTCTGCTCGGATATCGACCGGCGCGACGCGCTGAGCATGGCGGAACGCGAACGCCCCGCCGGCGGCAGGGCCTGGGCGGGGCGCGCGAGAACGCTCCAGCGCGCGCTCATCGCGCACTGGAACACGTGGTATCGGACCTGAGCGTCAGACCCGGGCGGTGCCGCCCCGCGGACCGGCGATCAGCCAGGCGATGAAGCCCAGGACCGGCAGGATCAGGACCACGAGGCACCAGATGATCTTGCCCAGGGTCGAGGCGCCGCTGGTGATGATGTTGTAAAGCGCGTAGATGTCGGCGATCAGGACGATGAGTCCCAGAATTCCATATTCCATTGGTCTGCCTTTCGTTTTGCAGGATGCGGACAAAACGCCGCAGCCCCGCCCGAAAGTTCCCTGATCTACGAGTCTTCGTTACCGACCAGCGAAATATGGCGCGCCCGGGCGGCCAGCTCGATCGCGGCGGCCGCCAGGCGGGTGACCTTCAGCTCGAACCGGATTTCCTCGAGCAGGCGGATCTCGGTATCGGCCAGCGATCCATCCGCCACCGCCACGTCGCAGGCCAGCGCATAGGCGGTTTCGTGGAACCGCTCGGGCAGGTTGTCGCGCAGCAGGCCGAAAAGCGCATCCAGCCCGTCCTCCTCGGAGAAGAGGTCGAACACCGTTTCGGCCATCGTGCGGATGCGGTCCTGGTCGTAATCGGCGAACACCGGCAGGTGGTTCACGATCCGCTCGATCGTGATCAGCTCGCTCGTGCGCAGGTTCTCGTCCGATGCGGACACGGCGATCATCACCGCCACAAGGCAATCGGGCACCGTCATGGAATGGCTGATGTCGTTCATTTTTCCCACTCTCTCCGCAGCCAAGGTTTATTGACCTCGGCGGTGTGCGGCAATAGCTACCGCGCCTGATCAGCAGCCCAAGGAGGCACCACCGATGACCGACCTACGCGACACCGCGCTCAACTCGAAGGCCTGGCCCTTTGAAGAGGCCCGTCGCCTGGTCAAACGGTTCCAGAAGGCGCCGCCCGAGAAGGGCTATGTGCTGTTCGAAACGGGCTATGGCCCGTCGGGGCTGCCGCATATCGGGACCTTCGGCGAAGTGGCGCGCACCACCATGGTGCGCCGCGCGTTCGAGACGATCAGCGACATCCCCACCAAGCTGATCTGTTTCTCCGACGATATGGACGGCCTGCGCAAGGTGCCGGGCAACGTGCCCAACCAGGACCAGATGCGCGAGGATCTGCACCTGCCGCTGTCGCGCGTGCGCGACCCGTTCGGCACGCATGACAGCTTCGGCGCGCACAACAACGCGCGTCTGAACGCGTTTCTCGACAGCTTCGGCTTCGAATACGAGTTCGCGTCCTCGACCGAGTACTACACCAGCGGCAAGTTCGACACCGCGCTGCTGCGGATGCTCGAGCAGTTCGACAAGATCATGGAGATCATGCTGCCCACCCTGGGCGAGGAGCGGCGCGCGACATACTCGCCCTTCCTGCCCGTCAGCCCCAAGACCGGCCACGTGCTGCAGGTGCCGACGCTGGAGCGCAACGTCGAGAAGGGCACCATCGTCTATGCCGAGCCCGACGGCGAACGGGTCGAGGTCCCGGTGACCGGCGGCAACGTGAAGGTGCAGTGGAAGCCCGACTGGGCCATGCGCTGGTACGCGCTGGGCGTGGATTACGAGATGTCGGGCAAGGACCTGATCGATTCGGTGACCCAGGCCAGCAAGATCTGCCGCGCGCTGGGTCGCGCCGCGCCCGAGACGCTGACCTACGAGCTGTTCAACGACGAGCTGGGACAGAAGATCAGCAAGTCGAAGGGAAACGGCCTCAGCATGGAGGAATGGCTGCGCTACGCCGCGCCGGAATCGCTCGGCTATTTCATGTTCCAGAAGCCCAAGACGGCCAAGCGGCTGTATTTCGACGTGATCCCCAAGGCGGTGGACGAATACCACCAGCAGCTGCGCGCCTATCCCGACCAGGACGCGACGCAGCGGCTGGCGAACCCGGTGTTCCACATCCACGGCGGCGACGTGCCCGAAAGCCGCATGGTCGTGCCGTTTTCCATGCTGCTGAACCTGGCATCGGTCGCCGGTGCCGAGGATGCCGAGACCCTGTGGGGCTTCATCCGCCGCTACGCGCCCGAGGCGGGCCCCGAGACGCATCCCGACCTGGACGCGGCGGCGGGATACGCCGTGCGCTATTACAACGACTTCGTGAAGCCCGAGAAGACGTATCGCGCTCCCGACGACCGCGAACGGGCCGCGCTGATCGACCTGCGCGACCGTCTCGCCGCGTGGGACGGCCCGCTCGATGCCGAGGCCCTGCAATCCGAGGTCTTCGCCGTCGGCAAGGGCCACGGGTTCGAGCCGCTGCGCGACTGGTTCAAGGCGCTTTACGAGGTGCTGCTGGGGGCGAGCCAGGGGCCGCGCTTCGGCGGGTTCATCGCGCTCTACGGCGTGGACGAAACCCGCGCGCTGATCGACCAGGCGCTCGCCGGCAAGCTGGCCGCCTGAGCCGGTCCACCCCTCGCGCGCCGCCCCCGGCTTCATCTTTCCCGAAATACCTCGGGGGAGGCGCGCAAGCGCCGGGGGCAGCGCCCCCCGGGACGCACCGGCACCCCGCGCGCCCACTGGTCTTTTCGGCGCACGGGGTCTATCTGGCAGCCCGAACCCCAAGGGATACCCGCGATGTCCGACACCGCCCATTACCACGACGCGATCTCGCCCATCGAGGAGATCATCGAGGACGCCCGCAACGGGCGCATGTTCATCCTCGTCGACCACGAGGATCGCGAGAACGAGGGCGACCTGGTCATCCCCGCGCAGATGGCGACGCCGGATGCGATCAACTTCATGGCGACCCACGGGCGCGGCCTGATCTGCCTGACCCTGACCGGCAAGCGCTGCGACGCCCTGGGTCTGCAACTCATGGCGTCCCAGAACTCGTCGCGGCACGAGACGAACTTCACCATCTCGATCGAGGCGCGCGAGGGCGTGTCGACCGGCATCTCGGCCCATGATCGCGCCCGCACGGTGGCGGTGGCCATCGACGGCGACAGCACGCCGGCCGATATCGCGACGCCGGGCCATGTCTTTCCGCTGCGCGCGCGCGAGGGCGGCGTGCTGGTGCGCGCGGGCCATACCGAGGCGGGCGTCGACATCGCCCGGCTGGCGGGGCTGAACCCCTCCAGCGTCATCTGCGAGATCATGAACGACGACGGCACCATGGCGCGGCTGCCCGACCTCGTGGCCTTCGCCCAGCGCCACGGGCTGAAGATCGGCACCATCAGCGACCTGATCGGGTACCGCCGCCGCAACGACAACCTCGTCCGCAAGAGCCAGGAGCGGACGATCACGTCCGAGTTCGGCGGCGAATGGCAGATGCGCATATACACGGACGAGACCCAGGGCTCCGAGCATATCGTGCTCATCAAGGGCGACATCGCCACCGACGAGCCGGTGCTGGTGCGGATGCATGCCATGGATCCGATGCTGGACGTGGTGGGCACCGGCGGGGCCGGGCGCGCCCGCGAGTTTGGCGACGCCATGGAGCAGATCGCCGCCGAAGGCCGCGGCGTGCTGGTCCTGCTGCGCGACCTGACCATGAAGGTCGCCGACCATGACGACGTGTCGCCCCAGACCCTGAGGCAATACGGGCTGGGCGCTCAGATCCTCAGCTCGCTCGGTCTGCACAAGCTGGTGCTGCTCACCAATTCGCCCAAACCCAAGGTGGTCGGGCTCGAGGCCTACGGGCTCGAGATCACCGACACCCGCAAGATATCGGAGATCGGCTGATGGCCGGACAGTCCCACTACACCCCGCCGATGCCGGAATTCGACGCGCCGGTGAAGCTGCTGATCGTGGTGGCGCCCTATTACAAGGACATCGCCGACGACCTGGTTGCCGGCGCGAGGGCGCAGGCCGAGGCCGCCGGCGCGACCTGCGACCTGGTCGAGGTGCCCGGCGCGCTGGAGATCCCAACCGCGATCCGCCTGGCGCAGCGCACCGCCGATTACGACGGCTACGTCGCCCTGGGCTGCGTGATCCGGGGGGAAACGACCCACTACGAGACGGTCTGCAACGACAGCAGCCGCGCGCTGACGCTGCTGGGGCTGGATGGTTGCTGCATCGGCAACGGCATCCTGACCGTCGAGACCCACGAACAGGCCGCCGTGCGCGCGGGCGAGCAGAACAAGGGCGGCGGCGCTGCGGCCGCCGCGCTGCATTTGGTGGCGCTGTCGCGCAAGTGGCGCGGCCAGGGCAAGGGCATCGGTTTCAAACCGCGGGGCGAGGACACGTTGCTGGCATGAGCACCGACAAGCGACAGATGAAATCCGCCGCGCGGCTTTACGCGGTGCAGGCCCTGTTCCAGATGGAGCATTCCGACCTGAGCCTCGACCGCGTGCGCGTGGAGTTCGAGGATCACCGCTTCGGCGCCGTCTACGACGAGGGCGAGATGGCCGAGGGCAATATCGACCTGTTCCGCGCCATCCTGGAAGGCGTGGTCGAACGGCAGGGCCGCATCGACAAGATGACCGACCGCGCGCTGGTCGCGAAATGGCCCATCGACCGGATCGACCCGACCTTGCGCGCGCTGTTCCGCGCCGCGGGGGCCGAGCTGACGGCCGAGCAGACGCCGCCCAAGGTGGTCATCGTCGAATACGTGGACGTGGCCAAGGCGTTCTTTCCCGAGGGCCGCGAGCCGAAATTTGTGAACGCCGTTCTGGACCACATGGCGCGGGAGGCGCGGCCCGAGGCCTTCGCGTGACCCGGCGCGCCCGCCAGCGCGACCCATTGGCCAGCTTCAACGAGCGGGTGAAGATCCTCGCGCAGTTCCTGAACGCCATCGCGCTGGGCGCCATCGGCTTCGCCGTGCTGCGGCCATTGACCGAATCGCTGTCCAACTGGGACTTCAACGCCTTCTGGTGGTTGATCGTCGGACTCGCAATTCACGGCGTGGCGCATTATGTTCTGAGGTACATGCACAAGGAGGACGGATCATGACCTTCTATGAATTCACTGCGCCGCTGGTCCTTCTGGCCATCGCGATGGGCGGTGTGGTCTATATCCACTTCGCCGAGAAACGCCTTGTCAGGAAGCTGCGTGAGCAGCGAAGCCACCCCGCCGAGTAAGTCAGGCGGCGTCCTCGTCGGTCTCGACGATCATCCCGTATTCGCGCAGCTCCTCGGGCAGAAGGATGTAGATCTCGCCCGGCGGCGTCACCAGCGCGTGCTGCATGATCCGCGGATCGATCCCCATTTCCACCAGGTAGCCCATCACCTGCCCCTGGCCGCGCTGGATGTCCTCGACGGCCATGAAGGCGGGCTGCACGCTGTTCTGTCCGAAATAGTGCTGGTGCACGCCCACCGACCCGTCATCGTCGATCTCGCGCGTCTCGCCGCCCGCCAGAAGGTAGGGGCAGGCCGACAGGCACACGTCTCCGGCGGCGATCATCGTCGTGACCCCCTCGGCGCGCAGGAAGCGGCCCAGCACCAGCGCGTCCGAAACCGAACCGCCGGGCGAGTGCAGGAAGACCCGCCTCGGGGCGCCGTCCTCCCAGCGGGTCGCCAGGATGTCGGTCAGCCGGTCCGCGTCGCCCGCCGCGATGCGCCCCATGAGCCGCAACGCCGCCGCGCCATCCACTTCGACGGACGAGACGGTCAGCCGCGCGGGCATGTCGCCCACCGGCGGGAACGGCGCGGCGGGGGCGGGGCGCGGCAGGTCGGCGGGGCGATAGCGGCGGGTCTGATCCCCGGGGGCCACCGGTTGGTCCAGCGCGGGGGCATCGGGGGCGAAGCGCAGCCCCTGCATTCCCGGCGCCATGTCGCCCAGCACCAGGAGCCCGCCGATCACCAGCTGAAGGCCAAGGATCCCCTTCAGCATCCCCGCGACGCCGACCCTCATTCCGCGGGCTCGCGCAGGGGGGTGGGCGCCGACAGCTTCGGCTCGGGCGGCATGTCGTCCTCGACCCGGCGGATGGCCGAAACGGCGGCGCGCAGCTCGGCCAGGGCAATCCTGTCCTCGATGGGGGTGCGTTCGCGCCCCGCGCGGATCGCGCCCTGCGTGACCATCAGGATGAAGACCAGCACCGCGGGCAACAGGTCGATGGCGATGGCGCCGGCCCAGCTGGGCACGAAGTTGCGGCCATAGCGGATGACCGCGTCGGCGGCGGAAATCGGGGTATAGCTGACCTCGGGCGGGGGCGTCATGCCCTCGACCGCGCGGGCGGCCACGGCCAGCGTTTCGGCCCGCTGACCCAGCACTTCCAGCACCGAGGTGATGGTGGCCTGCTGCCCGGCGGCGGTATCGGCCTCGTCGCTCAGCGTGGGCAGCACGACCGAAGCCGACAGGTCCTGCGCGGCGCGCGTCACCAGCGGTGCCACCGACAATTGCCGCAGTTGCGTGATGAGCCCGGCAAGGCGCACGGCCTCTTCGCTGAACTCGACGCTGCGCGCCTCGACCGGGCCGGGCTCGACCGTCAGCGCGCGCATGCGGCTGAGGATCGCGTTGCCCTCGGCAAAGGCCTGCTCGACCGCCGGGGTCACCGTGCCGATCTGGTTTTCAAGCCCCTGCAATTCCTCGGCCTTCTGCCGCAGCACGCGGAACACCGCACCACGCCCCGCGATGCCCGACAGGTTGCCGGTGGCTTCCTGTTCGCTCAGGTCCTGGAACGACTGTCGCACCCGGCTCACGTCGCGCTCCAGCCCCAGTGACGCGACGGCGATGGTGTGCGACCGCTCCAGCGAGGTCTGGTAGTCCTGCACCGTCCGGGCGAGATGCTGCTCGACCGCCGCGGAGCCAGCCAGCGCGGCGGCGTTCAGCCAGGACGACATGGCGATGATGGCCACCGACCCCAGCGCCATGGCCCCCATCAGCCCCAGTCGCGCCCGCGCCGTGCGCATGGCCGGCAGAAGCCGCATGAGATACGTCCAGAACACGAAGATCCCGACGCTGACGGCGATGGAGTAGGCCAGCGCGGCGAACACCGACAGCGCGCCATCGCTGTCCAGCAGCGACCGGACACCCAGGTAGGTGTAGATCCCCGACGCGGCCGAAAGCACCCCCAGAGCGGTGCCCGACAGGGTGTCGAGTACGCCAAGGTGATCCTCGAGCTCGCGGACATGGCGCGGATTGGATTGGCTGTCTGACATGGGCCCCCCGGGCGTTTGCGTCGCGACAGTATGACGACGTGCGGCCGGTAAGCCAATTCACCGACATGTCAGACGATTTAGAGGGTGGGATCGGCGGGACCACCACGACCGTCAGGGTACGTAAATTCCCGAGGACCTGTATTTACAGGTGGGCGCCGGGTAACCAGACCACGGCCCGGTCAGAGCCAGCTCCCTCGGAATTGCTTAAGGCCACTGGAATTGGACCCCGGCACGGGAAGGGCAGTGCCCGCCTGACCCACATCTAGGCCCGCCCCGATTTTCCGGCAAGGGGGTGCGTCGGTCATTTCGCCGCGCGTGGGGGGCTTGAAATGCGTTTACCTTTTGTTCACACTTTGCGGATGGCCGACGATGCGACCCTCAACACCCTGATGCCCGGACAATTGCTGGGCCGCGGCGTGTGCCGTCACCTCGCCAGCCACGGCTTCGCCTGCGTCGAGGAACTGGTGCCGACCCGGGGCCTGCGCGTGGACGTCATGGCGCTGGGGCCCAAGGACGAGGTGTGGATCGTCGAGTGCAAGTCCAGCCGCGCCGATTTCATGTCGGACGGCAAGTGGCAGGGCTACCTGGAATGGTGCGACCGCTATTTCTGGGCGGTGGATGCCGAGTTTCCGACCGACCTGCTGCCCGAGGGCACGGGGCTGATCATCGCCGATGCCTATGACGCCGAGATCCTGACCATGGGGCCCGAAACAAGGCTGGCCCCCGCGCGGCGCAAGGTGATGATGCGCAAGTTCGCCTTCCACGCCGCGCGCCGGTTGCAGACGCTGCGGGATCCCGGCGCGGCGCTGTCGTTCTAGCGCTTCTTCTTGCGGCTGGCGCTGCGGGCGGCCGAAGCGGCGGCCCGGATCTCTTCGGCGATCTCCTCGGCCTCTTCCGGATCGAAATCCATGGGCACTTCGATCCCGCCATCGGCGGACACGTAAAGCCGCACCATGCCCGCGTCGGTGGGCCCGATCTGCAGGTTCGCGCTGGTGTCCGAGGGGTCGTTGATGCCCATGCTGGCCTCCGTCTTTGATCCCCGTCGCCTAGCGCCTGACGGGCGAACCCGCAAGCGCCAAGCGGCCCGGTTTGGGGTTGCAGAGCCCGCGCCGCATGGCTATTTGGACGTCGAGTGCCGCCTTAGCTCAGTTGGTTAGAGCGCCTGATTGTGGATCAGGAGGTCCCCCGTTCGAGCCGGGGAGGTGGTACCACTCTCCACCTAACTTCTCATACCCCGGCACGGCAGCTGATGTCCGCCTGCGCCCGTCTTTGGACAGGTGCGATCCCTCAGGGCTGATCGATGCGAATGCGCTGGCGCAGGGTTTCCCCGTCGGGCGAGAAGATCAGGATCTCGTTGTCCCCCGTGACCACGGCCAGCCAGCCCGACCCGCGGGTGAAGGCGGTCGCGCGCGCGCCGTCGGGCAGGGCGATCTGATCGGGCAGGGCGGGTCCGGGCGCCGGGAAGCGGGTGAAGAACAGCCACACCAGCGCCATCATCCCCACCAGCATGGTTGCGGTCAGGGCGATCACCAGCCATTTGAGCACCGTCAACGCCCCGTCGCGGGGTTCGGGAGCCTGTTCCATGTCGTCTGTCATCTGGACCGTGATCCTCGGGGAAGCGCCGCCGCCGCGCCTTGATAAGGCGCTGGCGCGTGACGTGCCAGAGGAAGCGCATCTCAGCCGCTCGCGGCTGGCCCGGCTGATCGCGGATGGCGCGGTCAGCCGCGATGGCGTGGTTCTGACCAGCCCGAAGGCAGCGGTCTTCGAGGGCGACGAGATCACCGTGACCGTCCCGCAGGAGGCCGAAAGCCACATGGCGCCCGAGCCCATGGACCTGGCGATCGTATACGAGGATGATGACCTGGCCGTGGTCGACAAGCCCGCCGGGCTGGTGGTGCATCCCGCCCCGGGCACGCCCACGGGAACGCTGGTCAACGGTCTGCTGCACCATTTCGGCGATGCCCTGTCCGGCGTCGGGGGCGAGAAGCGGCCGGGCATCGTGCACCGCATCGACAAGGACACCAGCGGCCTTCTGGTGGTGGCGAAATCGGACCGTGCCCATCACGGGCTGTCGGCGCAATTCGCCGCCCACAGCGTCGACCGGCGATATCTCGCGGTTTGCCACGGCGTGCCCGACCCCGCCGACGCGCGGCTTCTGGGCCTGCCGGGCATCAGCGCCGAGGGTGCGGTCCTGAAGATCACCACGGGTCTTGCGCGCCACCCCCACGACCGGCAGCGCCAGGCGGTGACCTTCAGCGGCGGGCGTCACGCTGTCACGCGCGTCTCGGTCGAGCGGGCGCTGGGACCCTCGGCCGCGCTGGTGTCGTGCCGGCTGGAGACGGGGCGCACCCACCAGATCCGGGTGCACATGCGCCACGCCGGCCACGCGCTGATCGGCGATCCGGTTTATGGCGGGACCCGCAAGGTTTCGCCCAAGCTGCCCGGCGCAGCCGAGGCGGCGGCGTTTCCGCGGCAGGCGCTGCACGCCGAGAGATTGGGGTTCGAGCATCCGGGGACGGGTGAAGAAATGTTTTTTACCAGCGCCTTGCCGGACGATCTTGAAGCGTTGATCGAAGCTTTGGCGGGCACACGGGACGACACAACCGCGTGAGTGCGACGACACGTTGCGGCGCCTTGCTGGACCTTTCGTCTTCGCAGTTTCTTAATCTTCGTGAGCAATACGAAAACGGCTCTTGGCATCTTGAACTGAACCGATCGGTTCACCATTTCGGATGCAAGGGCGTCCACGCCCAAAGATAGGGAGTGACCATGGCAAGCTACGCGAACCTACCGGCCCCGTCGCCGGAACAGGGACTGAACCGTTACCTTCAGGAAATCCGCCGGTTCCCCATGCTGGAGCCGGAAGAGGAATTCATGCTGGCGAAGCGGTGGGTCGATCACGGCGATACCGAGGCCGCGCACAAAATGGTGACGTCGCACCTGCGTCTCGCCGCGAAGATCGCCATGGGCTACCGCGGCTACGGCCTGCCCCAGGCCGAGGTGATTTCCGAGGCGAATGTGGGCCTGATGCAGGCGGTCAAGCGCTTCGATCCCGACAAGGGCTTCCGCCTCGCGACCTACGCCATGTGGTGGATCCGCGCGTCGATCCAGGAATACATCCTGCGGTCGTGGTCGCTGGTGAAGCTGGGCACCACCAGCGCGCAGAAGAAGCTGTTCTTCAACCTGCGCAAGGCGAAGAACCGCATCGGTGCCCTGGAAGACGGCGACCTTCGGCCCGAGAACGTGAAGCAGATCGCAAACGATCTCGGCGTGACCGAGGACGAGGTGATCTCGATGAACCGGCGCATGTCGGGTGGCGACGCCTCGTTGAACGCGACGATCAGCGCCGATGGCGAGGGCACGGCCCAGTGGCAGGACTGGCTCGAGGATGAGGATGCCGACCAGGCCACCGAGTACGAGGAGCGTGACGAGCTTGAGTCGCGTCGGGCGCTGCTGGCCCAGGCGATGGATGTGCTGAACGATCGCGAGAAGGACATTCTCACCCAGCGGCGGCTTCAGGACCAGCCGATCACGCTGGAAGACCTGAGCGGGCAATACGATGTCAGCCGCGAGCGCATCCGCCAGATCGAGGTGCGCGCCTTCGAAAAGCTGCAAAAGCGCATGACCGAGCTTGCGGCCGAGAAGGGCATGACCGCGGACGCCTGATTGCGGCACAACTGACACGGTGAAAGGGCCGGGGCCGCTTGATCAGCGGCTCCGGCCCTTCGCGTTTGCCGCTGACACTGCCGGCGATGCCCCCTAGGGTCGGCGCGAAACAGGATAGGGGGACCGACCATGAAAACGGTAAACTTCGGGATTCTCGGCGCGTCGAGCTTCGCGCTGTCGCAAATGGCACCGGCCATCCACGCGGCGCGGGGCGCGCGGCTGGCGGGGCTGGCCACGCGCTCGGCCGACAAGGCCGCGCCGTTCCAGGGGATCGAGCCCGATCTTGACGTGTTCGACAGCTACGACGCGCTGCTGGCCTCGGACAAAATCGACGCGGTCTACATCCCGCTGCCCAACCACCTGCATGTGGAATGGTCGCTGAAGGCGCTGGCGGCGGGCAAGCACGTGCTGTGCGAAAAGCCCATGGCGATGACCGCCGATCAGTACGACGACCTGATCGCCGCGCGCGACGAGTCGGGGCTGATGGCGACCGAGGCCTACATGATCGCCCACCACCCGCAGTGGAAGATGGTGCGCGAGTTGCTCGCGGACGGCTCCATCGGCGATCTGCGCCACGTGAACGCGGTGTTCTGCTACAACAACGCCGACAAGCCCGAGAACGTGCGCAACCAGCCCGGGATGGGCGGCGGCGGCATCCGCGACATCGGCGTCTACGCCATGGGCTGCGCGCGCCTGGCCACGGGGCAGGAGCCGTCCGAGCTGAGCGCGCACCTGACCATGGAATCCGATTTCGATACCGTGGCCCGGATCGACGCGCGCTTCCCCGGGTTCGGCTTCCAGTCGATGGTTTCGATGCGCATGGCGCGCTACCAGCACGTGAGTTTCCATGGCACCACCGGCACGATCACCATGAAGGCCCCCTTCAACGCCGGCGCCTACGACCAGGCCGAGATTTGCATCGAGCCGTCGGGCACCGAACGCCGGACCATCCGCTTTCCGGAGGTGAACCAGTACGTCCTGCAGGTCGAAGCCTATTGCCGCACCCTGCGCGAGGGTGCGCCCTACGCGTGGACGCTGGAGGATGCGCGCGGCACGCAGGCGATGCTCGATGCCGCGCTGGCCGGCAAGGTGGATCAGGGCGCCTGAACCAGGCGGATCTGGGCGGGCGTCAGGACGGCGTCGCCTTCGACGAAGGCGACCGTCACGCCGTCCACGATGATGGCCGACCCCGATCCGTCGCCCCGCGACTGGACCACGACGCTGTCGGGTTCGGTGCGGCCCTCGTACTCGACCTCGACCAGGTCCAGCCCGGCGGTGAAGTCGCGGATCACCGTCGGGTCGGCCGCGCCGCCCGGTGCGGCGTCGAGGATGGCCGCGTCGATGAGGAACGTATCGGACCCGTCGCCGCCGCTGCCGAAATCGCCGGCGCCAAGGCGCAGGATGTCGTCGCCCGCGCCGCCTTCGAGCGTATCGGACAGGTCCTCGGCCACCGTCTGCGACAGCGTGCTGGTCCCGTAGGTTCCGTTCAGCGAATCGTCGCCGTCACCGCCCACCAGCAGGTCGGCGCCTTCGCCGCCTTCGAGCGTGTCGTTGCCGGCGTCGCCCTGAAGGCTGTCGCTGTCCTTGCCGCCCCTGAGCACGTCATCGCCTGCGCCACCCACGAGCGTATCGTCGCCCGATTCGCCCGAAAGCGTGTCGCTGCCATCCTCGACAGCATCACCGCCGACGATCAGGTCGTCGCCGAACCCGCCCTCGGCCACGTCCGCCCCGGCGCCCATGTCGATTTCGTCGTCGCCCAACCGGCCCAGGACGCTGTCGTCGCCATCGCCGGCGCGGATCGTGTCGTCACCGATATTTGCATCCACGGTGTCGTTGCCGTCGCCCATGTCGTACTCCCGCGCTGCGGGCGCGGTTTCCTCGACCAGGTCATCACCCGAGGTGCCCATGACCACCGACAGCGGGCTTTCGCACGTGCCGGTGTCGGACGCGTCGTCGGGCACGGTCGCGCCATCATCGTCATCGGCGCCGAACAGTTCGTCGAGATCGAGGAAGCTCGCTCCGAAAATGCCGGCGAACAGGGCGGCATTACCTAGGAGCATGGGGTCGAACAGCATGGCGGGCCTTGCGCGGGAAAACTCGGGTCTGGGCCGGGTTTGCCCGCGCAAGATGGCGCCATTTGGACACGATCGCGGCGTTAGTCGTCGATCGTTTCCAGCTCGTCGATCATCTCTTCGATCATCGACAGGCCCTTTTGCCAGAAGGCCGGGTCGGACGCGTCCAGTCCGAAGGGCGCCAGAAGCTCCTTGTGGTGCTTCGATCCGCCGGCCTTCAGCATCTCGAAATACTTGTCCTGGAAGCCTTCGGGCGCGTCCTCGTAGGCGGCATACAGCGCGTTCACCAGCCCGTCGCCGAACGCGTAGGCGTAGACGTAGAAGGGCGAGTGGACGAAGTGCGGGATGTAGGCCCAGTAGACCTGGTAGTCGTCCATGAACTCGAACGCGGGCCCCAGGCTTTCGGCCTGCACGCTCATCCACAGGGCGTTGATGGCATCGGGCGTCAGCTCGCCGCCCTTGCGGGCCTCGTGCAGCTTGCACTCGAAATCGTAGAACGCGATCTGCCGGACGACGGTGTTGATCATGTCCTCGACCTTGCCGGCCAGCAGGACCTTGCGCTCGGCCTTGTCCTTGGCGCCCGCCAGCAGCTTGCGGAAGGTCAGCATCTCGCCGAAGACGCTGGCCGTCTCGGCAAGCGTCAGCGGCGTGGAGGCCAGCATTTCGCCCTGCGCGGCGGCAAGGCGCTGGTGCACGCCGTGCCCCAGCTCATGGGCGAGCGTCATCACGTCACGCGGTTTTCCCAGGTAGTTCAGCATCACGTAGGGATGCGCGTCGGTGACCGTGGGGTGGGCGAAGGCGCCGGGCGCCTTGCCGGGCTTCACCGCGGCATCGATCCAGCCGCGGTCGAAGAACGGCTCGGCCAGCTCGGCCAGCTTGGGCGAGAAATCGGCGTAGGCGTCCATCACCATGCCGCGCGCGGCCGGCCAGTCGACGACCCGGTCCGATTCCATCGGCAGGGGTGCGTTGCGGTCCCAGACCTGCAGGGTGTCGAGCCCCAGCCACTTGCGCTTCAGCTCGTAGTAGCGGTGCGACAGACGCGGGTAGGCATCGACCACTGCGTCGCGCAGCGCCTCGACCACCTCGGGCTCCACGTGGTTGGCCAGGTGACGGCCGGTCTGCGGCGTGGGCATCTTGCGCCAGCGATCCTCGACCTCCTTCTCCTTCACCAGCGTGTTGTGCACGCGCGCGAAGGTTTTCACGTTGGCCGAAAAGACACGCCCCAGCTCGCGCGCGGCGGCCTCGCGCTTGGCGCGGTCGCGGTCGGTCAGAAGGTTCAGCGTCGACTCGATGCCCAGCACCTCGCCCTGCACGTCGAATTCGAGGCCCGAGATGGTCTCGTCGAACAGCTTGTTCCAGGCGGTGGCGCCCACGACGGACTGGTCGTGCAGGAACTGCTCGAGCTCGTCGCTCAGCTGGTGGGGGCGCATGGCACGCAGGCGCTCGAACACCGGCTTGTAGCGGGCGACCTCGGCATCCGCCTCGAATACGGCGTCCAGCGTCTCGTCCGGGATGCGGTTCACCTCGAGGCTGAAGAACACCAGCGGCGTGGTATAGCCGGTGATCTTGTCCTGGCAGTCCGACAGGAACGCGGCGCGTCCGGCGTCGGTGGTCTGCTGGTAATAGCGCAGGCCCGCGTAGGACATGATGCGCCCGCCGACCATGTCGATCCGCTCGTACCGGGCAATGCAGTCGCGCCAGCCGGCGGCGTCGAGATCGGCCAGCTTGCCCTGGTAATCCGACGCGAAATCCGCGCAGGCCTTTTCCAGCCAGTCCATGTCGCGCTTCAGCTCGGGCGCGTCCGGCGCGGCGTAGAGATCGCTCAGGTCCCATTCGGGCAGATCGCCCAGGTCGCGGCCCCCGGCCGAGGCGTTGGCGTCGAAAAGCGGTGTGGCGGTGGGCATGGCGGCTCCTGTTGGGATGTCTCTTGCCCCTCGACATAGGGGCCGCGACGCCCGGGTGGAAGGCCCCGGCTAGAAGCCGAACAGCCGTGCGGGGGTGTCCACCAGCGTCTTCTGCCGCGCGTCGCTGTCGGTGACGGCGCGGAAGAAGGCGTCGAGCAGCATGCCGGCATCGGGCATGGGGGCGCCGTTCAGCATGATATGCGGCCAGTCCGAGCCCCACAGGATCCCGTCCGGGTTCGCCTGCACCAGCCGATCGACGAGCGGGTCGGCCGCGTGCCAGGGCGCGTCGCTGAACCGGTAGATGCCGCTGAGCTTGGTCACCGCGCGGCCGTCGCCCACGAGCCTCTCCAGCGTGTCGAGGCCGCGGTCGTTGCCCAGTTCGGGCCAGGCCAGGTGGTCGAGCACGACCGGGCAGGGCAGCGCGGCGATGCCGTCGGCCAGGTCGTCCAGGTGCTGGTGCGCGTGCAGCAGCATCTGCACGTGCATCCCGCGTTCGGCCAGCATCGGCGCCAGGCGCTGCACGCCGGCCCACGAGATCACGCCGCCATGCACGTGGTTCAACCGGATGGCCCGCACGCCCGCGTCGGCGAGGCGGTCGAGCTCGGCCGCCGTCGCGTCGTCGCTCACCAGGCCCACGCCGCGCGCGCGGTCGCCCAACCGCTTCAGCGCGGCCAGCGTCACGGCATTGTCGGTGCCGTAGAGGATCGAGTGCACCAGCACGACGCGGTCGATCTCGAGCGTGCTGAGATGCGCGTTCAGCAGGTCCAGCCAGTCGTCCAGCCCGCGCCCCGGCGGCGGATCCTCGCTCCGGCCTTCCCATAGCTCGAACTCGTCGCGGCCCGAGAGGATATGCACATGCGCGTCGCAGGCACCGCGCGGGGGCAGGGTGCCGGGCACCTTCGGGCGGGGCACCGGCGCGGCGCCGGCCGGCTTCTCGCCGATCGTGTCGTAGTCCCGGTCGGGCGTGGCGTGGGGCAGGTCGCTGTCGTCGTCCATGGGGTGTCCTTCGGGGTCCGGTGTTGCGGTCCCAACACGCGGGCGGCGGGGGCAGGTTCCGAACGGCCGACCGCGCGTGGCCGGCGAAATTGCGCAAAGGTACTCGGGGACCAGTGATGACAGGGCCGCGCTTCGGCGGAAAGCGTCGGATCGAGTATTTCCGGACCAGTGATGCGGGGCAGGGGCGCGATGGGCGGTTCAGCCCCCGCACGCGGCCTGCATCACTGGTCGGGAAATACTCATGTCGCGACGCTCCGCACGCGCGAAGCGGCCCGGGCGGCGTCAGCCATATGCCGCCAGCATGTCCTTCAGATCGGCCAGGGTGTTGGCCTCGGACAGGGGCTTGTCGTGGCGCCAGCGGCTCATGCGTGGAAAGCGCAGCGCGACGCCCGACTTGTGGCGCGGGCTTTCCTGTATCCCTTCGAAGGCGATCTCGAACACGTGCTGCGGCGTCACCTGGCGCACGGGGCC
The DNA here is from genome assembly GCF_900141995.1 of Palleronia salina. Classification (GTDB taxonomy): domain Bacteria; phylum Pseudomonadota; class Alphaproteobacteria; order Rhodobacterales; family Rhodobacteraceae; genus Palleronia; species Palleronia salina. The sequence goes on from NZ_FQZA01000009.1 coordinate 111,902, forward strand.
GTAGCGTTCGAGCGTATTCTTGCGCACCCAGGCGGTGATAATGCGGAACTCGGCATCCGTCAGGCCGGAATAGGCCTTGGTGAAGGGCACCAGCTGATCTTCGTCCCAGACCGCGAAGGTGAAATCGGTGAACAGGTTGGCGCGGCGGCCGTGGCCCTGCTGGGCATAGATCATCACCGCGTCGATGGTCAGCGGATCCACCTTCCACTTCCACCAGTCGCCGCGCTTGCGCCCGTCGCGATAGGGGCTGTCGCGGCGTTTCAGCATGATCCCCTCGCTCATGTGCTCGCGCGAGCCGTCGCGGATCGCGGCGAGCCGGTCCCAGTCGTCGAAGCTCACCAGCGGCGACAGGCGAAGCGGCATGTCGTCCGGCACCCCGGACGCCACGTCTTCGAGCAGCGCGCGCCTGTCGTCGAAGGGCCGCGCGCGGATGTCCTGCCCGTCCCATTCCAGCAGGTCGTAGGCATACAGGATCACCGGCGCGTCGCGCAGAAGCGCCTTGGGGACCGTCTTGCGGCCGATGCGCTTTTGCAGCGCGTTGAAGGGCAGGGGCGCGCCGTCCTTCCACGCCAGGACTTCGCCGTCCAGCACCGTGCCTGGGGGAACGTGGTCGATGAGGCGGGCGAGCTCGGGGAAGCGGTCGGTCATCAGCTCCTCGCCGCGCGACCACAGGTAGTGGTTACCGCCGCGCAGGATCAGCTGGCCGCGGATGCCGTCCCACTTGCGCTCAGCCGCCCAATTGCCGGGCGGGGCGTCCAGCGTCGCGGGGCCGCCGTCGAGCTGGTAGGCCAGGTAGAAGGGATAAGGCTTCGACAGGTCCGCCTCGGGGTCGTGGGTCAGGATCAGCGACTCGAAGCTGGTGCTGTCGGGTTGCCAGTCGCCCATCAGGCGGTGGGCGAGGTCCGGCTCGTCGATGCCGGTGGCGCGGCTGAGCGCGCGGGTCATCAGCTTTTGGCTCACGCCCATGCGGAAGCCCCCGGTGATGAGCTTGTTGAACACGAAGCGTTCGATCTTGGGCAGCTGGTCCCAGGCGTCGAGGATGCGGGCGCGTTTCTCGGGGTCGTCCAGCCTGGCCAGCGCGCGGATCTCGCCGATCCAGTGCGTCAGGCTGCGGTCGCTGTCGCGGGTGGCGTCGGGCAGGATCAGCGCCATGGTCTCGGCCAGGTCGCCCACGATGGGATAGCATTCCTCGAACAGCCACAGCGGCAGGCCCGCACGGTCGGCCGCCCATTCGCGCAGGCGCGTGGCGACGACGGTGCGCTTGGGGCGCCGTCCGGAAAGCAGCGCGATGGTCCAGAGCTTGTCGTCCTCGGGCGCCGCGGTGAAATAGGCCGCGAGCGCGTCGACCTTGGCGTTGGTCTTCGTCGTCTGGTCGAGCGCGGTGAAAAGGGCTGCGAAGCGTTTCACCGCGCGGCCCCGGTCTTGCTGCGGAAGGTCGGCCAGCCGCTCATGCCGCGTCCTCGGGCTCGGCGGCGTCCAGGCTTTCGCCCTCGTACTCGGTCTCGACGATGGCGGCGTCGTAGCCCTGGCTTTCCAGCCAGCGCCGGAAGATCGAGGTGTATCCGTGGGTGACGAAGATGCGCTCGGCCCCCGTCTCGGCGATGGCCGCGTTCAGACCCGGCCAATCGGCGTGATCCGAGATGACGAAGCCCCGGTCGGCCGCCCGCCGCCGCCGCACGCCGCGCATGGCCATCCAGCCGCTGGCGAAGGCGGTGGAGCTTGGCCCGAACCGCCGTGCCCATGGCGTGCCGAGCGCCGAGGGCGGCGCGACGACCAGCGCGCCCTTCTGCGCCTTCGGGTCCATGTCCGGCGTCACGCGCAGCGTGTCGGGCAGGGCGATCCCCTGGTGGCGCATGACGGCATTGGTATTCTCGACCGCGCCGTGGGTCAGGATCGGGCCGATCCCGGGGTCCACGCTGGTCAGCAGGCGTTGCGCCTTGCCCAGCGCGTAGGCCCCGATGATCGAGGTCTTGCCATCGGCCGCGTTCCGCCGCCACCAGTCGTTCAACTCGGCGCGCACGTCGTCCTCGGGCGCCCATTTGAACACCGGCAGGCCGAAGGTGCATTCGGATATGAAGGCATGGCAGCGCACCGGCTCGAACGGCTCGGACAGGCCGTCGGGCGTGGTCTTGTAGTCGCCCGAGACGACCCAGACCTCGCCGCGATGCTCGACCCGGATCTGGGCCGAGCCGGGGACATGGCCGGCCGGGTGGAAGGACACGGTGACATCGTTGATCTGCCGCCGTTCGCCGAATGCGATGGTGTCGATGGCGATATCGCCCAGGCGGTGACGCATCACCGGCGCGGCGGCATCGGTCGCGAGGTATCGGCCCATGCCCGGGCGCGAGTGGTCCGCGTGCCCGTGGGTGATGAGCGCGCGGTCCACCGGCCGCCACGGGTCGATGAAGAAATCGCCCGCGGCGCAATAGATCCCGCGATCGGTGAAGCTCAGAAGCGACTCGGCCATGGGGGTTGGTGTAGGGCGGGACGGGAGGCTGCCAAGTGAGCGCGCGGCTTCGGCGTCGCCGCACGCGGCGCTGTCGTCCCATGAGTATTTTCGGACCAGTGATGGGCCTGGGTGACGTTCGAAGGTCTTCGGTGATGGGGCGCCTGCGTCGGTCGGGCCGACGCTTGATGGGGCGCGGACCGACCTCGGGTCGGGCGCCGCGAGGTGCCCAAAAAAGGGGCAGGTGTCCACCGGGCGAGCGCTTTCCCGGCCGATTGGTTGCGCTTGCAGACGCGCAACCTAGGATGTCGTTAACAAATGCCCGGGGGACCGATGGCCGACAGCTTTAACGAAATGTACGAAAACGGCGCCGTGCGGGCGCCCTATGCCGGGCTCGAGGCCTGGGCGCGCGACATGCCCGACGACCTGCGCGGCATGAAGCAATCCGAGGCGGAGGCGCTGTTTCGGCGTATCGGCATCACCTTCGCCGTCTACGGCGAGGGGGGCAGCCCCGACCGGCTGATCCCGTTCGACATGTTCCCGCGCGTCTTCTCGGCGGCCGAGTGGGACGTGCTGGACCGCGGCATCAAGCAGCGGGCGCGGGCGCTGAATGCCTTCCTCGGCGACATGTACAACCGCGGCGAAATGGTGCGGGCCGGACGCATCCCGGGGCACCTGGTCTACCAGAACGATGCCTACGAGGTCGCGGTCGCGGGCTTCACCCCGCCCGCCGGCGTGTTCAGCCACATCGTGGGCATCGACCTGGTGCGCACCGGCCCGGACGAGTTCTTCGTGCTGGAGGACAATTGCCGCACGCCGTCGGGCGTCAGCTACATGCTGGAAAACCGCGAGATCATGATGCGGATGTTCCCCACGCTGTTCCAGGAGAACCGCATCGCCCCGGTCGAGACCTACCCGGCGCAGCTGAAGCGGACCCTGCGCTCGGTCGCGCCGAAAAAATGCGAGGGCGATCCCTGCGTGGTGATCCTGACCCCCGGCAGTTTCAACTCGGCCTATTACGAGCACAGCTTCCTGGCCGACATGATGGGGGTCGAGCTGGTCGAGGGGCAGGACCTGTTCGTCGAGGGCGAATTCGTCTGGATGCGCACCACCGAGGGCCCCAAGCGCGTGGACGTGATCTATCGCCGCCTGGACGACGCCTTCATCGACCCGCTGTGTTTCCGGCCCGACAGCATGCTGGGCATCCCGGGCCTGATGAACGTCTATCGCTCGGGCGGTGTCAGTATCTGCAGCGCACCGGGCGCGGGCGTGGCGGACGACAAGGCCGTCTATACCTACGTGCCGGACATGGTCCGCTTTTACCTGGGCGAGGAGCCGATCCTCAAGAACGTGCCGACGTGGCAATGCGCCAAGGCGGATGACTGCAAGTACGTGCTGGAAAACCTCGACGACCTGGTGGTGAAGGAGGTCCATGGCTCGGGCGGCTACGGAATGCTGGTGGGGCCGAAATCCACCAAGTCCGAGATCGAGCTTTTCGCCACCAAGATCCGCGAGAACCCCGACAACTACATCGCCCAGCCGACGCTGAGCCTGTCGGCCTGTCCCACCTTCGTGGACGAGGGCGTCGCGCCGCGCCACGTGGACCTGAGGCCCTACTGCCTTGTCGGGCAGGAGGTGAACCTTGTGCCGGGCGGCCTGACGCGGGTCGCGTTGAAGGAAGGCTCGCTGGTGGTGAACTCGTCGCAGGGCGGCGGGGTCAAGGACACCTGGGTCATCGCGGGGAACTGAGATCATGCTGAGCAGAACCGCGAACAACCTCTACTGGATCGCCCGCTATATCGAGCGGGCCGAAACCAACGCCCGACTGCTGGAAGTCGGCGCGCGCAACGCCATGCTGCCCGACACCGCCGGGGGCAACCGAAACGAGTGGGAGTCGGTGCTTCTCGCCTCGGGCACCAAGGAAGCCTTCGATGCGAAATACGGCCAGGCGGTCGAGCGCAACGTCGAAACCCACCTGTTCTTCGACCGCGAGAACGCCTCATCGGTGGCCAGCTGCCTGTCGGCGGCGCGCGAGAACGGGCGCATCGTGCGCACCGCGCTGACCACGCAGGTCTGGGAAGCGCTGAATGCTGCCCATGCCGAGCTGGGCGAAATGGCCCGGACCGAAAGATCGAACCTGTCGACCACCGACCTGATCGACTGGACCCTGCGCGCCTGTTCGCTGATCCGTGGCGCGGGCCTGGCCACGCAATTGCGCAACGACGGCTACGACTTCACCAATATCGGGCACCATCTGGAGCGGGCTGACAGCACCGCGCGTATACTGGACGTGAAATACTACGTCCTGCTGCCCGATATCGGCTTCGTCGGCTCGGGGCTGGACAACTACCAGTGGCGCACGGTGCTGCGCGCCATGAACGCCACGCGCGCCTTCCACTGGGTCTATGGCGGCGACGTGACGGCCGGCAAGATCGTGGATTTCCTGGTGCTGAACCGCCAGGCGCCCCGGTCGCTGATCAACGCGGCTGACGGGGTTCGCGTGCACCTGGACCGCCTGGCCCGCGCCTATGGGCGCGAGACCGATGCCCAGGCCCGGGCACGCGACCTGGTCGCCAGGCTCGAGGCCACCGACACCGAGGATATTTTCGACCGCGGCCTGCACCAGTTCCTGCGCGGCATCATCGCCGACGTGAACCGGCTGGGCGCCACGGTCCATGACGCCTACCTGAGCGGGGATGCACGATGAGACTCGAGATCAGCCACCGCACCCGGTATCGCTTCGACGCGCCGAAAGTCTCGCTGACGCAAAGCCTGCGCCTGTGGCCCACCGACTTCGAGGGCCAGACTGTCGAGGCCTGGTCCGTCGATATCGAGGGCCACACCGCGCAGCGCGGCGCGGCCTTCCGCGACGGCGCCGGCGACTGGATCGAGACGGTGTCCATGCGCCACGTCAGCGATGTGACCATCGCGGTCAGCGGCACGGTCGAGACCCGCGACCTGACCGGCTTCGTCAAAGGGCTGCGTGAGAAGGTGCCGCCGCTGGCCTATTTGCGGGCCTCGCCCATGACGCGGCTGAACGAGGACCTGCGCGACCTGTCGGCCGGCGCGGTCGACGGGATCAGTAACGCGCTGGACCGGGCACATGCGCTGGCCCACGCGATCAGCGACGCGATCCCCTACACGCCCGGCGCGACCCGTTCCGAGACGACGGCCGCCGAGGCGCTGGAGCTGGGGCAGGGTGTCTGCCAGGACCAGACTCACGCCCTGATCGCCGTGGCCCGCGCCGCCGGGATGCCCGGGCGCTATGTCACCGGCTACCTTCACGCGTCGAGCGACGGCGCGGCCCACGAAGCGAGCCATGCCTGGGCCGAGATCTGGGTGGACGATATCGGCTGGGTCGGATTCGACGCGGCCAACCGGTGCTGCCCGGACGAGAAATACGTCCGAGTCGGCTCGGGGCTCGACTCGGTCGCTGCGGCACCCATCCGTGGCATGGCCCTGGGCGGCGGGGACGAGCATCTGGACGTGGATGTGAAGGTGCAGGAGGCCGCGCAGCAACAGCAATGATGCGCGTTTGCGTCACTTGTCCGCATTTCGCGTGGACCCGAGGGGCGTAACGCTGCGTTGCTGCTCGCACCGCGTCGCGTGACGGCGTATACACTTGCCACGCGGCCCCTCTGGGCGGGCCGCAAGCCGAAAACGAGCTTATTTACCATGACATATTGCGTCGGCCTGCTTCTGAACGAAGGCATGGTCCTTCTGTCCGACACACGCACCAACGCGGGGATCGACAACATCTCGACCTACCGCAAGATGTTCACTTTCGAGGAACCGGGCGAACGGGTCATCACCATCATGACCGCCGGGTCGCTGTCGACCACTCAGACCACGATCGCGCGTCTGCAAGAGGCGATCGACGATCCCGATGCGACCTCGATCATGACGGCCGGCACGATGTTGCAGGTGGCTGAACTGGTGGGCGACACCTTGTCGACCGTCAGCGCGAATGTGGCCCACAAGCTGGGCGAGCGGGCGCAATCGGCCCGCGCGTCGATGATCGTGGCGGGACAACGCCGCGGGGGCGAGCCGCGCATGTTCCTGATCTATGCTGAGGGCAACTTCATCGAGGCGACGGCCGACACCCCGTTCCTGCAGATCGGTGAGCACAAGTACGGGAAGCCGATTCTCGACCGGGTCGTGACGCCCGAGACGAGCCTGGGCGACGCGCAGAAGGCGGCCCTGCTGTCGATGGATTCCACCCTGCGGTCGAACCTGTCGGTGGGGATGCCCCTGGACCTGGTGGTGATCGAAACCGACAGCTGCCGCGTGAGCCGCCAGCGCCGGATCGAGGCCGACGACGAAGTTTACCAGAAGATGTCGGCGGACTGGTCCGTGGCGCTGCGTCACTCCTTCGCCAATATCGAGGTCGAAAGCAGCGGCGACGAGATCCCGGGATACTCGGCGGCCTGAGCGCCGCGGGTCCGGCGCCGACAGCTCAGCGCCGGAACAGTAGTCTCGACAAGAGGGATTCGCCTTTCGATGGCCGATGGCGGCCTGCCGCGTCGGCGAGGTAGCCGGCGGCCTTTGCGCGTCCGGCCTCGGCTGCCTGGGCCTCGCCCAGCCAGCTCCCGCCGCCGGTTTCGATCATTTGCCAGCCCGTCCGATCCTTGAGCAGCACGGCCGCGCCCGTGGCATCGCCGCGGGTGACTATCGTGAATGACGCGACCGGGCCCTCGGGCTCCAGGGCGATCTCGAAGGAAAAGCCGTCGCCGTCGAGGGTGCCCAAGCCGGGATCGCGCCAGTCCGCGTCAGGGAAGATTTCCGAGATGACACGCCGCACGTCGGCGGCGGTGCCGATCACGGTCGGCTCGAAATCGTCCGGCAGGTGCGCGGCGCCCGATGGCCCGGTCGTCGTGGACGTATCGGCGGCGAATACGATGAGATCCCAGCTCATGGCGGTGCAATCCTGGCTTTGGGCGTCCGGGCGCCCATGAGCCGATCCTTCCTGCACGCGACACGTTTGTGCAATGACGCAGAAGGCCACGACGGGGCGGGGACCTCAGCGCTCCGCCGTGAAATGCGCCCTCAGCGCGTCGAACACCGCGTCGCGACGCTCGGGCGTTTCCATCATGCATTCGTGGCGTCCGCCCTCGACCATCATCAGCCGTCCGCTCGGCCAGCGATCCATGCGGCTGCGGATGCGCGCGGGATCGACGATCATCTCTTCCGAGCCAAGGACCGTCAGGCACGGGATGTCGGGCGAGGCCAGCGCGGCCAAGGCCCGGCATTCCACCAGAGCCTCGTTCAGCCAGCGCAGCGACGGGCCGCCCAGCCCGAGCTCGGGGTGTTTTTCCACCTGCCGCGCCATCCAGTCGTACTGGTCGCGGTCGCAGGTCAGCATGTTGCCGTCGAAGGGCGTGGCATTGGGGTAGGACGCGCCCGAGGTGCCCGGCGCATAGGTGTGATCCATCCGCACGCGCCGCGCCACCCAGCTGAGCCCCCAGGCCATGGGGCGCAGCGACGCCGACATCTGGATCCCCCACATGGGGCTGGAGAACGCGGCACGCGCCACCGGCGCGCCACGGTTGAGCGCGCGCAGTCCGATGGCGCCACCCATGGAGTGGCCTAGCAGGTACCAGGGCTTCGGCAGGTCGTGATCGGCCGCCGCCTGCAGCATCACGTCGAAATCCTGCTGGAAATCGGCGAAATGCATCACGTGGCCGCCCATGGGGTCGTCCAGCATGCGGTCCGACAGGCCCTGTCCGCGCCAGTCGATTGCGATCATGGCCAGGTCGGCCTTGGCGAACTCGGTAGCCGTAGGCCCGTATTTCTCGACATACTCGGTCCGGCCCGGCAGCATCAGGACCGTGCCGCGCGCGTCCTCGGGGCGCCAGTGGGCCAGCCGCAGGCGTTGCCCGTCCGCGGCCTGCCGCCACTCGGCCATGCCCCCGGCGGGGGCGTCGGCCACGTCGTCGAAAAGGGGGGCGGGCTCCATCGGGCCTTACAGGACCTGTGCCAGCTTCATCGCCTGGCCCATGTCGCCGTCGATGGTCAGCCGGCCGGTCATGAAGGCCTGGGTGGGGTCCAGCTCGCCATCCATGATCTCCTTGAAGGTGTCGGCGTCGGCGGTCATCGTCACTTCGGCATCCTCGTCGGCGGCCCGGGCGCCCGCATCGTCGAGCATGATCGAACCCTCGTCCTCGATCACGAACTTGGCCGACCCGTCATAGGATCCGCCGACCTTGGCGTTCAGTTGCTCGACCGCGGCGTTGATGACGTCGCTCATGGTGGAATCTCCCTTGGTTGTGAGCCATCGCACCCGTGCATTCGGCGCGCGATGCGCTAGAGTTTTCAATGACGAGATATGGAGGTTGCCGTGCAAAGACTCAAATCTGCCGTTGCGGCATTCATGATTTCGCTGGCGCTGCCCGCGGCCGCGCAGGACGGGGTCGATGATCTTTTCACCGCGCTTGCAACTGCCGAGGGCACGGATGCCGAGCGGATCGCCGACAAGATCCTGACCGAGTGGTCGCAATCCGGCTCGCCCGCCATGGACGTGCTGCTGACGCGCGGCCGCGACGCGATGGAAGAGGGCAACCTGAAAGCCGCCGTGATGCATCTGAGCGCGCTGGTGGACCACGCCCCCGACTTCGCCGAAGGCTACCACGCGCGGGCCACCGCGTATTTCCAGCAGCGGCGCCTGGGCCTCGCCATGTCCGATCTCGAGGCCACGCTGTCGCTGAACCCGCGCCATTTCGGGGCGCTGTCGGGGTTGGGCATCATTTTGGCTGATCTCGACCAGCCGGACCTTGCGCTGCGGGCCTGGCGCGAGGTGGTCGAACTCTATCCCGGCAACACCGACGCGCAGGCCGCAATCGACCGGCTCGAATTGCTTGCCGAGGGGCAGACGCTCTGACCGGCTGACGGGTCGCGTTTGGATTGGCGGAAATTCGCTTCCAAGGATTTGCGCAAGACTTGGAAAAACTGTACAAGGATCGCCAAAGAATAAACGATCCTTGAGCAGGGAAAATAATGAAACCGTGCAAGATTTGCGCCTTGGCGTGCGCGTTGGCGATCGCCGCCCCCGCAACCCATGCCGTGGAATTCCACGGTGGCGACGTTTCGCTGTCGTTCTCGCGGTTCGAGGATGACCTGATCGGACCCAGCAGCAGTACCAGCTTCGGCAAGACCGCGGTCCAAGGCAGCTTCCAGTTCGACCTCACGCCGGATTTCGGCGTCCAGGTCGATGCCTCCTATTTCGAGTTCAACCGCGTCGACCAGTCCGAGGTCTCGCTGGGCCTGCACGGGATCTACTACCTCGACTGGGCCACGGCGGTCGGGGTCTATTACACCCACGAAGAGCTGCTGTCGTCGAACGTGGACGAGCTGGGCGTCGAGGGCAGCCGCAGCTTCGCCCTGTTCGATATCGAGGCGAACCTGGGCTGGGCCGAGTATCGCGGAGACCACGCTACGGTCCTTGGACTGCAGGCCGATTACGAGTTGCAGCCGCAGCTCTTCATGGGGCTCGGGCTCGATCACGCGGATTTCGATGGCGCCACCGAGCTGACCCGCGTCGGCGTCGGGATCGACTATGCCGTGACCGACTCGCTGCGGCTGTCGGGCGAGCTGGGCGTCACCGATGCCACCGTGATGGGGTCGAGCGCCGACGACATCTTCATCGAGATCGGCGCAAGCTATGCCTTCGGCACCTCCGAGGGCGCACGTTTCTCGCGGCGCGGGCTGCTGGACCGGCTGCCGGGCCTTTAAGGTGCGGGCTTGGTCCCGGACAATCCTGCCGGTGGGTTGATCCCGCGCGCCGCGCACGCCAAGTAGGGGGCAGGCAGGCGGCCACCGCGAAAGGCGCGCGATGACATCGCAGACAGGGCGGATCACGGCGGTCCTGGGCCCCACGAATACCGGCAAGACCCATTACGCCATCGACCGGATGCTGGGATACCGCACCGGCATCATCGGCCTGCCGCTGCGGCTGCTGGCGCGCGAGGTCTACGACCGGATCGTCGCCATCCGGGGCCCGTCGGTCGTGGCGCTTGTCACCGGCGAAGAGCGGATCGTGCCCGAGCGCACCCAGTACTGGGTCTGCACGGTCGAGGCGATGCCCGAGGGCATGGGCGCCGACTTCGTCGCCATCGACGAGATCCAGCTTTGCGCCGACCCCGAGCGGGGGCACGTCTTCACCGACCGCCTGCTGCGGGCCCGCGGAACCCACGAGACCCTGTTCATGGGCGCCGAGACCATGCGCGGCGCCATCGCCGAGCTGGTGCCCGGCGCGCAATTCATGAAGCGCGAGCGGTTTTCGACTCTGATCTATTCCGGTTCGCGCAAGTTGTCGCGGATGCGGCCGCGCTCGGCCATCGTGGGGTTCTCGGTCGACAACGTCTACGCCATCGCCGAGCTCATCCGCCGCCAGAAGGGCGGCGCGGCCGTGGTCATGGGGGCGCTGTCGCCGCGCACGCGCAACGCGCAGGTCGAGATGTACCAGAACGGCGACGTGGACTACCTGGTCGCCACCGACGCCATCGGGATGGGTCTGAACCTCGATATCGACCACGTGGCGTTTTCCTCGACCAGCAAGTTCGACGGGCGCCGCATGCGCGACCTGATGCCGAACGAGCTGGCCCAGATCGCGGGCCGTGCCGGGCGCTACATGTCCGACGGCACCTTCGGCGTGACGGGCGAGGCGCGGCCGCTGGACGAGGGCGTGGTCGAGGCGATCACCAACCATCGTTTCGCGCCCTTGAAGGTGCTGAACTGGCGCAACGCGGCGCTGCAATTCGGCTCGACCGAGGCGCTGATCGCGTCGCTGGAGGCGCGGGCCGATCATCCGCGCCTGTCTCGCGCGCGCGAGGCCGACGACCTGTCCGCGCTGAAGCGGCTATCCGCGATCCCCGAGATCCGCAACGCCTGCGCCGGCGGCAAGGCCGTGAAGCTTCTGTGGGATGTCTGCCGCATCCCCGATTTCCGCGGCATCAGCGCGGGCGAACACGCGGGCATGCTCGAGCGGATCTTCGGCTTCCTGCACGACCTCGGCCGCGTGCCCGACGACTGGATGGCGCGGCAGGTCAAGCGCATCGATCGAACCGATGGCGACATCGACACGTTGTCCAAGCGGCTGGCGTATATCCGCACCTGGACTTACGTGGCGCAGCGCAAGGGATGGGTCGACGACGAAAAACATTGGCGCGAAGCGACCCGCGCAGTAGAAGACCGCCTGTCGGACGCGCTTCACGCGGGTCTGACCCAAAGATTCGTGGACCGGCGCACAAGCGTCCTTTTGCGCCGGCTCAAGCAGAAGGAGAGCCTTTTGGCCGAAGTGAACGAAAACGGCGAAGTGACCGTCGAAGGACAGATCCTGGGGCGGCTCGAAGGATTCCGCTTCCGACAGGCGCAATCCGCATCGCCGGACGAGGCCAAGACCCTGCGCCAGGCCGCGACCGCCGCGCTGGCGCCGCAGTTCCACCTGCGCTCCGACAGGTTCTACAACGCCCCCGATACCGAGATCGACTTCACCGAGCAGGGTGGCCTCATGTGGGGCGACGCCGCCGTGGGCAAGCTGGTCAAGGGCGATGACCCGTTGAAGCCCGGCGTTCAGGCCTTCGTCGACGACGAGGCCGGGACGGACGTGGCCGAACGCGTGCAGCGTCGCCTTCAGCATTTCGTCGACCGCAAGATCGCGGCCCTGTTCGAGCCGCTTCTGGCGATGAAGAACGACGAGGCGCTGACCGGGCTGGCGCGCGGTTTCGCCTTCCGCATGGTCGAGGGCTTCGGCATCCTGGCGCGCGACGGCGTGGCGGGCGAGGTCAAGGACCTGGACCAGGACGCGCGCGGCGCGCTGCGCAAGCACGGGGTCCGATTCGGCCAGTTCACCATCTTCATGCCCGCGCTGCTGAAGCCCGCGCCCACCCGCCTGCGGCTGGTGCTGTGGTCGTTGTCGCAGGGCTTCGACAGCTTCCCCGAAAGCCCGCCGCCGGGCCTGGTGACGATCCCGGTCGACCCCGACGCGCAGGAGGGTGCCCACCTGATGAGCGGCTATCGCCCCGCCGGCAGCCGCGCCATCCGGATCGACATGCTGGAACGCCTGGCCGACATGCTGCGCAGCGAGGACAGCCGCGGCGGTTTCGAGGCCAAGGCCGACATGCTGTCGATCACCGGCATGACGCTGGAGCAATTCGCCGACCTGATGGGCGGGTTGGGCTACAAGGCCGAGCGCGGCGAGCGCGAGAAGGTCAAAGCCGCCCCGGCCGAGGCCGCGAGCGATACGCCCGACCGTCCCGACGCGCCCGCCGAGACGCCCGCCGATCCGCCCTCCGAGACGCCGCCCGCCACGCCGGACGAGACGCCCGTGGAAACCCCGGGCGAGGCCCCCGCCACGCCACCCGCCGAGGTCCCGACCCAGCCCGACCCGGGCGGCGCGCCCAGCATGGAGGCCGGCACCGACCCGGTGACGCCGGAACCCGCCACCGACACGCCGGGTGACGCGGTGAAACAGGGTGGCGACGCTGTCGCCGCTGCGACCGACGCGGATGTCGATGGCGCCGGCCTGGACGCCGACACGGCGGACGCCGCGCCCGAGACCGAGGTCTTTTACACCTTCACCTGGGGGGGCAACCGCCCCAACCGCCAGGGCAACAGGCCCCGCGGCCAGGGGGGCAAGCCCAAGGGCAAGGGCGACGGACGGCGCAAGGGCGGCGGCAAGCCCGCGAAGGGCGGCAAGCCGCAGACCCACCAGGCCCGCCCACCCAAGCGCGAGAAGGCCATCGATCCAGACAATCCCTTTGCCGCGGCCCTCATGGGACTGAAGGACGACAAGTAGCTTGGAGCCGCGCCCGACGATCCGGCTGGACAAGTGGCTGTTCTTCGCGCGGTTCTTCAAGACGCGCGGGCTGTCGGCCAAGCTGGTGACGGCGGGCGGCGTGCGGGTGAACGGCGTGCGCGTTTCGAAACCCTCGGCCTCGGTGGGGGTGGGCGACACGCTGACCTTCGCCCAGGGGCGCGCGATCCGGGTGATCGAGGTGCGCGATCTCGGGACGCGACGCGGTCCCGCGCCCGAGGCGCAGGCCCTTTACGCGGACCACTCGCCGCCCGTGCCGCCCCGTCCCGAAGCGGCCCCGCGGCCGGGGGCGCGGCCCACCAAGAAGGACCGGCGCGACATGAACGCACAAGGTTTGGGGCGCACGCTTGAATGATCCCGACCGGGCGGCTAGACCACCCGCGACCAGCCGTGAGAGACGCCCATGACATATATCGTCAACGACAATTGCATCGCCTGCAAATACACCGACTGCGTCGAAGTCTGCCCCGTGGATTGCTTCTACGAGGGGGAGAACATGCTGGTGATCCACCCCGATGAATGCATCGATTGCGGCGTCTGCGAACCGGAATGCCCCGCCGACGCGATCCTGCCGGATACCGAGCCCGACGCCGAGAAATGGGTCGAGTTCAACCGCAAGTATTCCGAGATCTGGCCGGTCATCATCACCAAGAAGGACCCTCTGCCCACCGCCGAGGAGATGGACGGCAAGGACGGCAAGATGGAGCTGTTCTCGCCCAACCCGGGCGAAGGCGGCTGATCCCAGCCCGGCCGGCACGGTCCCTGTGCCGTGAATCGTCAATGCTGCCCTGCGGCACGCGCACTTTCGCAGGGTGCGATTTTATGCTATGCTTCGATCAATGCGATTGTGACACGGCGTTCATCGTCGGCCTTGGCCGATGGGGATGCCTTTGGCTTGTTGATCCGGTTGGTGGTTTTTGTGTGTTGCCCGCCGGTTCCCGTGTCGATCGCTGAACTGGGGCCTGCAAAGGAAATGTCTGAACATGAGTAAATCCAAGAATCCTGAATTCCGTCCGAACGAATACGTCGTCTACCCCGCGCACGGGGTCGGCCAGATCGTCAGCATCGAGAAGCAGGAAATCGCGGGGATCGAGTTGGAGTTGTTCGTCATCTCGTTCGAGAAGGACAAGATGACCCTCCGTGTGCCCACCCACAAGGCGTCCGAGGTCGGCATGCGCCAGCTGTCGAGCCCCGATGTCGTCACCAAGGCGATGACCACGCTGAAGGGCAAGGCCAAGGTGAAGAAGGCCATGTGGTCCCGCCGCGCCCAGGAATACGAGCAGAAGATCAACTCGGGCGACCTGATCGCCATCGCCGAAGTGGTGCGCGACCTGCACCGCACCGATGATCAGCGCGAGCAGAGCTATTCCGAGCGTCAGCTCTACGAAGCCGCGCTGGAGCGCCTGACCCGCGAATTCGCCGCCGTGTCCGGCGATGACGAGACCGCGGCGCAGAACCAGATCGATTCGGTGCTGACCAGCCGCAAGGCCGCCGCCTGATCCCAGCTTTCCGGCGAATGAAAGAAGCCGCGCCTTTGGGGGCGGCTTTTTTCGTTGGGCGTTCCCCCCGGCGCAGCGCCTGGGTCAGGCAGGGGCGCGTGAGTATTTGTGGACCAGTGATGCAAGGGGTGTGCGCACCGTTCCGGCGGTGGGACGCGATGTGCCACGGCGAACTGGTTTGGTGCCGGGCCGACTGGACCCCTAGGGCAACGTCGCGCAGAGGGCGGCCAGCGCGGCGAGCTCGGCCAGTTGCTGCGTCGCGCCCAGGACGTCCCCCGTCTGCCCGCCGATCTTGGCCCGGGCGATCAGTGCCGCGAGCGCAGCCGCCAGGGTTGCCGCCGCTATCGGGGCGAGGGCTGGGGCCCCGAGCGCGGCGACCGTGATTGCTACAGCGAGGACGATACCGACGAGGGCGGCGCGCGGCGTGGGGCGGCCGGTGGTTTTCGACAACCCGTCATCGCGGGCGTGGGGCAGGGAGGCCGCGACGCCCAGCATCGCCGCGCGCGACAGGAGCGACACCGCGAGCAGCGCCGCACCCGCCCGCCACGGCCCGGGATCCACCAGGGGAACCAGCGCGGCCCAGCGCAGGCCCAGCGACAGGATCAGCGCCAGAACCCCGTAGCTGCCCACCTGGCTGTCGCGCATGATCGCCAGCCGCCGGTCGCGGTCGAACCCGCCCCAGAAGCCGTCGGCGCAATCGGCCAGCCCATCCTCGTGCATGGCGCCGGTCAGGACCATCTGCGCCGCCAGCACGACCCCCGCCGCGACCGTGGGGGGCAGCCCGGTCGCCAGGGCGGCCATGCCGAGCGCCCAGGCCAGCAGCGCCACGGGAAGACCGACCAGCGGCCACGCCCAGGAGGCCTGCGCCGTGCGGTCGAACCGCGCCCGGATCGGGATCCGCGTCAGGAGGGCCAGCGCGGTGGCGATATCGTGAATGGGCTGGGTGATCCGGCTCATGGCGTTCGGTTTTCGGGGGTTTCGCCGCCGCCCGCAAGGCGTAAACAGGCCCGGCAACCCCGGACCGGAGCCAGACCCATGGACGCCATCACCTCGATCGACGATTTCCGCGCGGCCCTCGCCGGCCTGCCGCAGCCCGATGCCACCGCGCTGGACGGGGCCGCGGCGCGCAATGCCACCCTTACCAAGCCCGCCGGCGCGCTGGGGCGGCTGGAGGACCTGACCATCTGGTACGCGGGCTGGCGCGCCGATCCGCGGCCCAGGATGGTGTCGCCGCAGATCCTGATCTTCGCCGCCAACCACGGCGTGGCGCAGCGCGGCGTCTCGGCCTTCCCGCCCGAGGTCACGGCGCAGATGGTCGAGAACTTCCGCGCGGGCGGGGCGGCCATCAACCAGATGGCCGCCACGGTCGGTGCGGGCATGGCGGTGCACGCGCTGGACCTGGACAGGCCCACCGCCGATTTCACCCAAGCGCCCGCCATGGAGGACGATGATTTCGTCGCCGCGCTGGCGACCGGCTGGTCGGCGCTGGATCCGCAATGCGACCTGCTGGTGGTGGGCGAGATGGGCATCGGCAACACCACCGCCGCCGCCGCGCTGTCGGCGGCCCTGTTCGGCGGGACGGGCGCGGATTGGACGGGTGTCGGCACCGGGGTCGCGGGCGCGGCGCTCGAGGCCAAGATCGCCACCGTCGATGCCGGGCTTGCGCGCCATGCCGACCGGGCGGGCGATCCGGTCGCGCTGCTTCAGGCCCTGGGCGGGCGCGAGCTGGCCGCCATGGCGGCGGCGATCCTGCGCGCGCGGCACCTGCGCATCCCGGTGATCCTCGACGGCTTCATCTGCTGCGCCGCCGCCGCGCCGCTGGCGGTCGCGGCGCCGGGCGCGCTGGATCACGCCGTGGCCGGTCACCGGTCGGCCGAGGGCGCCCACGCGGCGCTGCTCGACCGGCTGGGCAAGGCGCCGATCCTGTCGCTGGGTCTGCGGCTGGGCGAGGGGTCGGGCGCGGCCCTGGCCATCGGGGTGTTGCAGGGCGCGCTCGCCTGCCATTCCGGCATGGCGAGCTTCGCCGAGGCAGGTGTCAGCGACGGCTAGCTGGCGCGGCCGGCCTGCGGCTCTTCGGTGTGGTGGGTCGAGACGACGGCGCCGGTTTCGTCCTGCTCGTCCTCGTCCTCATCATCGTCCGACGGCGGGTCGTCCCGGCGCATCTCGTCGTATTTCGCCGACAGGGCCGACTCGAGGTCCTTGTTCAGCGCCCGGGCCCGCTCCATGTAGGCCTCGTTGCGCGAGATCGGCACGCCGGGCTTCCACAGCTCGGCCAGGTCACGCAGGGCCGAGCGGTCGATCTTGAAGAACGCCTTCTGCAGCTCGTTGGCCTCGAATTCCGACAGACCGATATTCTCCAGCACGTAGCGGCCGGCGCGCAGCGAGCTGTCGAAGACCTCGCGCACGATGTCGTCGGCGCCCGCCTGGTAAAGCTGGTAGACATGGTTGCGGTCGTAGGCGCGCGCGACGATGTGGATGTCGGGCCGCTGCTTGCGGGCGTATTCCACCAGCTCGGTCACGCGCTTGGGGTCGTCCATGGTCACGACCAGGACCTTCGCTGTCTCGATCCCGGCGGCGTGCAGCAGCTCGGGCCGCGTCGGGTCGCCGAAGAAGCCCTTGAAGCCGAATTTCCGCATGAGCTGGATCGTGTCCAGGTCGTTGTCCAGCACCGTGGTCTCGAACCCGGCGAGCTGCAGCATCCGGTTCACCACCTGGCCGAAGCGGCCGATGCCCGCGATGATGATCGGTTTCTTCTCGTCGATCTCGTCCGCCGGCAGTTCCTGGCCGTCATCCTCGTCGGCCATGCGCTGCGACAGGTACTCCCACGCGATGAAGAACAGCGGCGTGAGCAGCATCGACAGCGCAACCACCAGCAGGATCCGCTGGCCCAACGCATCGCCCAGCACGCCCGTCTGGAGCGAGAACGACACCAGCACGAAACCGAATTCCCCCGCGCCGGCCAGCCCCAGCGTGAACAGCCACCGGTCGCGCGGTTTCAGCCGGAAGATCAGGGCCAGCGCGAACAGCACGATGCCCTTCAGCAGCATCATCCCCAGGGTGAGGCCGAGGATCACGAATGGCGCCGCGAAGAACGTCTCGAACGAGATGCCGGCGCCCACGGTGATGAAGAACAGGCCCAGCAGCAGGCCCTTGAAAGGCTCGATGTCCGATTCCAGCTCGTGCCGGAACTCCGAGTTGGCCAGCACAACGCCAGCCAGGAACGTGCCAAGCGCGGGCGACAACCCCACGAGCGTCATCATGAAGGCGATCGAGATGACGATCAGCAGCGCCAGCGCGGTATAGAGCTCGCGCAGGTTCGCGCGGTGGATGAAGCGGAAGACCGGCCGCATGCCGAAGACGCCGCCCGCGATGATGACGCCGATCGCCGCGACGGTCAGAAGGGTGATGCCCCAGCCCGGAAGCGACTCGATCAGCGACAGGGCGGCCTCGGTGTTCTGCGCCGCCGTGGTCTCGGCCGCCGGGCCGCCGCTGCCCGATCCGCCGGGGACCGACGCGCCACCGCCGCGCATGGCCAGGAGCGGCAGCACGGCCAGCATCGGGATCACCGCGATATCCTGCGTCAGCAACACCGAGAAGGACGAGCGTCCGCCGGCCGTCTGCATCAGGCGCTTCTCGTTCAGGGTTTGCAGAACGATGGCGGTCGAGGACAGTGCGAAGATCATCCCGATGGCCAGCGACGAATTCAACGGCAGACCCAGCAGGACCATGCCGCCGGTGATGAGACCCATGGTCAGGACGACCTGGCTGCCGCCAAGGCCCAGAAGCTTGTGACGCATGTTCCAGAGCGCGCGGGGTTCAAGCTCGAGCCCGATGATGAACAGCATCATGACGACGCCGAATTCGGCGAAATGCTGGATGTCCTGGGTCTCGGAGCCGACGAGCCCCAGAATCGGCCCGACGGCAATGCCGGCCGCAAGGTATCCCAGCACGGATCCGAAGCCCAGGCGTGCTGCCAGGGGGACGGCGATCACGGACGCGGCGAGATAGATCGTGGCTTGGTAAAGAAACGACTCCATGGCGCGTCTTCGATCCCTTCGTGGCCGGTCCCGCTGTCCCGGCCGAATTCACATGACGGCCCCGAACGGGGGGCGCTCGCGACGCGGGGCCGCAAGCGTCCTAGCCGCGGGGCATATCCAGGACGATCTGGCGGCCGCCCTTCACATAGCTCAACTGGCTGTCGCCGATGGCGCGGACCCGGCCGCCATCCACCCGGTCGCCGACCTTGACCTTCACGAAGCGGCCCGAGGGCAGGCGCACCAGCGCGCGCCGGTTGGACTGGGTGCCGTAGACACCCACCAGGTTCACGCGGCGCAGGTTGATCGCGTTGGCGACGGTGGCGCGGCTGGCGACGCTGCCCCGCGTGGGCGCGCTGGGCCGCACCACGGCGCTGGCCTGGGCCACGCGCACCGGTTCTTCGCGGGCCTGGGCCACGCGGGCGGCAAGGCCGCTCGGCCGGTTGGCGGGACGTTGGGACGCGGCCACCGCGTAGGGGCTGATCGGCTCCTCGAGCGCCGTGGCCAGACCGGCCAGCGCGGCCGCCGCGGCGCTGGCGGCGGCGCTGCCGGTGGCCGTGCCGGCCTCGGTGTCGGCCTGGGTCAGGGCGGCGGTCAGGCTGGCGGGCCGGGCCTCGGGGGTGATGTCGGGACTGCTGTTGACCAGAACCGCGGGCTGCGGGGTGAGGGGGGCCTCGTCCGCTTCGTCGGCGTCCTCGGCCGCGTCCGTGGCGTCGCCGGGGCGGGCGGGACGCGGCATCGGGCTCAGCGCCGCAAGACGGGTCACAAGCGTTTCGGCGTCGGCGTCTTCGGCGGGCAGCGGGTCGTCGGCAACGTCCAGCGCGGCATCGTCGCGCGGGCCCGCGTCGCCCGGCCGTGTCCGGGGGCGCAGGGCAGGTTCGCCCGCGTTGACCGGGATGACCAGGTCGTCCTCGCTGGGCGGCTCGGGCGCTGTGGCCGGGCGATCCGGCGCCTCGGGGGGCACGGCCGGCGGTGCGCCCGCGGTCACGAGCACGCCCTGCGGGCTGACCGCCCCTTCGGGCGTTGCCACGACGAGCCCGTTCTCGTCCAGATCGAAGCGGGCACCGGGGGCGGGCGGCGGCATGAGGCCGTCGGGCGCCTCGGGGCCCGCCTCCTGCGGCTGGGACAGCGCCGCGACACGGTCCTGCGCGCGCAGGGGCGTGTCGCCACGGGAGAGGAACAGGTCCTCGATCCGGTCGGCGCCGGGGGCGTCGGGGCTGGCGGGGGGCGCGGCCTCGACCCCCGTCGCGGCATAGCGCGACGTCTCGTCCGCGTCGGCGGGGCGCTGCAGAGGATCCTCGGGGGCGGGTGTCGTGTCGGCGGCGGTCGTTTCCTGGCTGGCCTCATCGCCGTCTGTCGCCGCGGCGTCGGACTGGGCGGCCTGCAACGGGTCGGGCGCAGTATCCGGTGCCGACGTGGCGTCGGGCAGGCGCAGGGCCGTTTCCTGGCCGTCCGCCTGGTCGGCATCCGCGAGGCTGGGAAGGCTGGGCGCGGCATCTTCGGTCGGGGCCTCGGGGGCCGCCGCTTCGTCCAGCGTCGCGGTCTGCGGCGCGGTGTCGGCGGGCACGGGGTCGACGGGCACCGCGACCTCGGGTGCCAGGTCTTCCGACGGCGCCACGTCCGACGGTGCAATGGCGCCGATGCCGTCGCCGACCACCGCCTCGGCGCCGCCATCGGGTTGCAGCAGGGCGTTGCGGGACGGCGACAGCAGCAGGTACGCGGCCCAGATGCCGATGGCGAGAGCCAGCGCCACGGCGATGCCCACCAGGAGCGGCACCAGCGACAATCCCGAGCCGCCGGCGTTGCGCTCGCCAAAGACGGTCATCCGCTCGGCCTCGGACCGCTCGACGCCGCCATCCATGGGGGTCGACGGATGGATCGCCGGTGACGCGGTGCCCGGCGCAAGGCTCGCGGCCGAGGCGCCGGAGGCGGGCGGGGCCACCTTCCGCACGGTGGGCGTCGGGCTGGACCGGCGGTTGGGCGTCGCGGCCCCGTTCGCGCGTGGTGGCGGCGGCGGCGCCGCCGCGCGGGCGGGGCGGGGCGACGCGGCGCCGTTGGCGCCCGGGCCCGCGCCGCCATCGGGCAGCATGGCGATGCGCGACGCGATACTGCCCAGTGCCGAGCCGCCGGCGGCGGCGCCGACCGCGCCGGTGGCCGCCGCGGGCCGGCTGGTCGAGAAGGACGGGGCCGACGGCGTCTTGGGGGCGGCCGTGTCGTCGGAGGCCGTGGGTTTCTGCGCGGCCAGGGCGACGTCGCTCGTCTCGGTCCGGGGTGGCGTCTCGTCGCTCTGCTGCGCGGCCGGGGCCGGCGCGACCGGGCTTGCGTCGGGCTTGGTGTCGGCCTTGGGCTTGCTGGACGCCTTCGGCGGATCGGCAGGGCTATCGGTCTTTGCCGATACGTCATCCGCTTTTGCCGGCTTTGCCTGATCCGTATTGGTGGATGCCGCGTCATCCGCCGCAGGCTTCGTGCCTTCCTCCGGCGTGGGCTCGGCGGTTTCGGCCTTCACCGGGTCCGATGGGGCCGGGGCCTGCTGCGTCTCGGCCGCTTCCTCGATGGGCTGCACCGGCGCCGCCTCGGGCTCGGGCGTGCTTTCGGGCGTGGCGGGAACCGCCAGGGGCGTCATGTCGGCGGGATGGTCGATCTCGTCGAAGGACAGGTCGGCGATCCGCGTGACCGGCGCCTCGGGCGGGGGCGCCACAGGCGCGCTGCCGCTTGCGGCGAAGGTCGTCTGGCCGAAATCGGGACCGTTGCTGAACAGCCCCTTGCGCGGCTCGGCGGTGAAACGTTGGGGATTGAAGCCGTTGGCGACGGCGAAATCTTCCGCCTGGTCCAGCGTTTCGCGCGCGACGGCGGCGACGGCGGCCTCGGATTTGCCCTTGGGCTTCCAGTCATAGACCAGGTCGTCCATCGCGTAGGGCGTCATGCCGTCGAGCTCGGCCTCGATCGCGGCCTTGCGCGCGGCGTCGTCCTTGGCGTCTTCGGGCAGGTCGACCGTGGTGAACAGCACCTCGGATTGCGGAATCGTGATGTCTGTCAGCAGGGGGCCGTCAGCGTTGGCCATCGCCTCGCGGCGCAGATCCTCGACCCGGGTCTCGAAATGCGGATCTTCGAGCGCGACCTCTCCGAGAATCGACTGGCCCTTGCCGGACCCACGCCGGAGACGGATCCCCGTATGATCGAGGTCGAGGTAAAATGTCGTTCTCATGTCAATCGTTTACCACGCGAAGCGGGATTGCCGAGACCCGTTGATCCCTGCGACTGTTCTATAGCAGCTTTTCGCCGAGGCAACCACATTGCCCGGCCTGCGTTTGAGCATCGCCCGGTGGTTCGGGCGAGTCTGGACACCATCGGAGGAGACCGCCATGCAGACCTTATCGTACCTTGCCGCGCCCGTCATGGGCCTTGTCCTGACGCTGGGTCTGGCCTCGCCAGCGGCGGCGCAGGACGCCCAGCCGCCCTATCTGCACGTCACCGGCGAGGGCCGCGTGTCCGCCGCACCCGACGTGGCGACCATCCGGCTGGGGGTCGAGGCCGAGGCGGTCAGCCCGTCGGAGGCGGTCGATGCCATGGCGGCGCCGATGAGCGACCTGCTCGAACAGTTGGCCGAGGACGGCGTCGAGGCCGCCGACATCCAGACCAGCACCCTGTCGATGCGACCCGTCTACGCAAATCGCGACCAGCCCCTGGAAGAGGGGCCGCGTATCACCGGCTATACCGCGTCGTCGACCGTGACCGTGTCGGTCCGCGCGCTCGACGACCTGAGCGCGGTGCTGGACGGCGCGGTGGGGGCCGGGACCAACCGGTTGGACGGTCTGAATTACGGGCTGTCGGATCCCGCGCCGGTGCGCGACGCGGCCTTGGCCGCCGCGGTCGAGGACGGGCTGCGCAAGGTGGCGGTCCTGGCGGAAGCGGCGGGCCTGACCATCGGCGCGCCCCTGGCCGTGGTCGAACAGGGCGGCAGCCGGCCGCCCGGTCCGGTGATGATGGAGATGGCCAGCATGGACCGGTCCATCCCCACAGCGCCGGGATCGCTCGAGGTCACGGCACAGGTCGAATTGCGCTTCGCCATCCGCCCGTAAAACGGGGCCCCTGCGACAGCGCCGCGCGGGAACCTGGCCCGCCCTCCGGATCGTTTTCCGCAAGAAGAACACGCGGGACCTGACCGAAAGCCGGTCGGGGGATCTGGAGGCATGGCATCACCTTTTTCCAATCGCTCTCGGCCTCGGGCTTCATGGCCACGGCGATCAGCTTCGGCCCCGCGCGGATGGGCTTCGGACTTTACGTGCCGGAGTTCCGCGCGGCGTTCGACCTGTCGTCCAGCACGGTCGGCCTGATCTCGAGCCTGGCCTTCGGATCCTTCCTGGTCTCGCTGATCGTGGCGCAGATGCTGCTGGATCGGCGCGGCCCCGAATGGCCCGTGCTGGCGGGGCTTCTGGCCGCGACGCTGGGCATGGGCATCGTCGCCGCGGCCACCAGCGTCTGGGTGCTGGCCGCGGGCGTGGCCCTGGCCGCCGCCAGCGCGGGGTTCGCCTGGACCCCGTTCAATCACGCGGTCAACCAGAAGGTGGGCGAGGTCGCGCGCGCCGCCGCCCTGTCGCGCATCAGCAGCGGTACTGGCGTAGGGATCTTCCTGGCCGGGGCACTGGCCTTCGCCATGGTGCTGAGCGACCTGGACTGGCGGACCTGCTGGCTGGTCTTCGTGGGCTGCTCGATCGTGACGCTGGTGGTGAACGGCATCTCGCTGCACCCCATCGAGCCGGCGGACCGCGTGACCCGGCAGGACGACGCGCGCGACCTTCTGCGTCGGGGCACGATCCCCGTGGTGGTGCTGTCGCTGGTCTTCGGGACCGTCTCGGCGATCTACCTGTCCTTCGCGGCCGACACGTTTCGCGGGCGGGGCGAGCTTGCGGGCGTGCCGCAGGCGACGATCCCGGCGCTGGTCTTCATGATCTACGGTGTCGTCGGGCTGCTGGGCCTGGTGGCGGACCGCCTGCGCAACCGGCTGGGGCTGATCTGGCTCGTCAGGGTGCTGCTCGTCTCGTCGGCCGTCTCCTGCGCGCTGGTCGTGCTGGGGCCGGCCGGCTGGCTGAGCCTGTCGGTCTCGGCCGGTCTTCAGGGGGCGTTCGTGCTGACCACCAGCGCCGTGCTCGCCTTCTGGTCGGAACGGCTGTTTCCGTCGCTCCCGTCGCTCAGCTTCACCGCGATCCTGGTGGTATCGGCCGTGGGCAGCGTGGTGGGCCCCGCGCTGGCGGGCTGGCTGTCGGACGCGGCAGGGACCACGGCGATGTTCCTCGCCACGGGGGCGTTGCCGCTGCTGGCCCTTCCGATCATGCGCTCGGACACGGTGACCGAACGCCCGCTCAGCCCGCGCGACGTGGCGCAGCCGGGCTGAACGGGCGAGCGCCTTATGCCGTGGCCTTGGCCAGCGCCTGGTCCAGGTCGGCGATCAGGTCGTCGGGATCCTCGATCCCGATGCTGACGCGCACCACCTCGGGGTCCGCGCCCGCCGCGCGCTGCTGGTTCTCGTCCAGCTGCCGGTGGGTGGTCGAGGCCGAGTGGATGATGAGCGAGCGGGTGTCGCCCAGGTTCGCCACGTGGCTGAAGATTTCCAGGGAATCGATCAGCTTGATGCACGACTCGTAGCCGCCCTTCACCGCGAAGGTGAACAGTGACCCGGCCCCGCGCGGGCAGACCTTTTCGACCCGATGGAAATACTTCGAGGATTCCAGCCCCGCGTAGGTCACGTAGTCGACCCGCGGATCCTGTTCGAGCCACTGGGCCACCTTGCGCGCGTTCTGGACGTGTTTTTCCATCCGCAGGGACAGCGTCTCGATCCCCATCAGCGTGTAGTGGGCCGCCTGTGGATTCAGCGTCATGCCCAGGTCGCGCAGACCGATGGCGATGCCGTGGAAGGTGAAGGCCAGCGGGCCGAAGGTCTCGTGGAACTTCAGGCCGTGATAGGCGGGCTCGGGTTCGCTCAGGGACGGGAACTTGCCGCTGGCGGACCAGTCGAAGGTGCCGCTGTCAACCACCACGCCGCCGGTGACCGAACCGTTGCCGGTCAGGTACTTGGTCAGCGAATGGACGACCAGCGTGGCGCCGTGCTCGATCGGGCGGCACAGGTACGGCGTGGCCGAGGTGTTGTCGACGATCAGCGGCAGGCCCACCTTGTCGGCCACGTCCGCCACGGCGCGCAGGTCGGTGATGTAGCCGCCCGGGTTGGCGATGGATTCGCAGAAGATCGCGCGGGTGTCGTCATCGACCGCGGCCTCGACGGCGGCGAGGTCGTCCATGTCCACGAACTTGGCCGACCAGCCGAAGCGCTTGATGGTCTGGGTCATCTGCGTGACCGTGCCGCCGTAAAGCCGCGTGCTGACCACCACGTTCTTGCCGGGTGCCATCAGCGGGAACAGCGCCATGATCTGCGCCGCGTGCCCCGACGAGCAGCAGACCGCGCCGGCGCCGCCTTCCAGCGTGGCGACGCGCTCCTGCAGGACGGCGACGGTAGGGTTCGTCAGCCGCGAGTAGATGAAGCCCACTTCCTGCAGGTTGAACAGGGCAGCGGCGTGGTCGGCGTCGCGGAACACGTAGGCCGTGGTCTGGTAGATCGGCGTGTTGCGTGCGCCGGTGGCCGGATCGGGCGCCGCGCCGGCGTGGATCTGAAGCGTGTCGAAGCCGTAGGTCTGGTCGGACATGGAAATCTCCCTGAGCTTTGCCCTTGTTGGCCGATGGTGTAGGCCATGGCCAGTTCCCGCACAACAAGGACCGCCCCATGCCGCACCCGTTTCACCTGGCCTACCACGTCACCGACCTGGACGAGGCGCGCGCCTTCTACGGCGATGTCCTGCAATGCACCGAGGGCCGGTCGACCGAAACCTGGGTGGATTTCGACTTCTTCGGCCACCAGCTGAGCCTGCACCTGGGCGAACCCTTCGCCACCGCGGACACCGGCAAGGTCGGTGACCACATGGTGCCCATGCCGCATCTGGGCCTCGTGCTGCCGCTGGAGGATTGGCAGGTCGTGCGCGGGCGGCTCGAACGGGCCGGTGTCGACTGGGTGCTGGCCCCCAGTGTCCGGTTCGAGGGCGAGCCGGGCGAGCAGTGGACGATGTTCTTCCGCGACCCGTCGGGCAACCCGATCGAGCTGAAAGGGTTCGCCCGGATGGAGCAGGTTTTCGCCGTCTGACAGCTTTGCCCCGGGTGGCCCCGGACGCGGATGGCGAGAATGCGCTGGACGCGCCTCGCGGACCCTCTAGAAATATCCCGGCCGACAGAGCAGGGAGAAGGTTCAAATGATTACACGTTACGCGCTGATCGCCGCGATGGTTCTTTCGGGAGGCGCCGCCTGGGCCGAGAACCACGAGTCCGAAACCGAGGTCGACGCGCCGCAGGTGGCCGAGCTGACCGCCGAGGACGTGGACATGGACGCGGCCGGGAAGATCTTCCAACGCTCGTGCCGGGCCTGCCACGGCAACAAGGCACAGGGCGCGGCCAGCTATCCGAAACTGTCCGACAAGGAGCCGCAATACCTGGCCGACATGCTGGCCCGGTATCGCGACGGCGAGCGGATCGGCCCGAACTCGATCCTGATGATCCAGAACGCCAAGGATCTGTCGGACGAGGATATCGCCAACCTGTCGGTCTATATCGCGACCGCCTTCGACTGAGCCGGCAGCGATTGCGGCAGGCGGCGCGCCGCCTGCCGCGACGCGGCGCCGGATGGCCGTTGACCACCCCCATGTGCCGCCCTACCGTAACGTTGTGCGCTGGTTGAATCGTAAGGAAATGAATGCCTTACGTGCGGCAGCGCACGTTATGATAGGGAGGATACTATGCTACGCTCAACGTCTCGTTCGGCACTGCCGCTGGTCGCATCGCTGCTGGCCGCGACATCGCTTTCGTCGATGGCAGCGGCCCAAAGCGGCATGAACACCACCAGCCTGCAATCCGAAGCCGTTCTTGAGGGCCTGGAGAACCCTTGGGACATGGCGTTCCTCGATGACGGCACGATGCTGTTCACCGAGAAATGCAAGGGACTGTCGGTGCGCATGCCCGACGGCACCGTGAACGCGCTTTACGGCGTGGGTGAGACCGAAGGCTATCCCGCCAACGGCTCGGACCTGTTCTGCGAAGGGCAGGCGGGCATGATGGGTGTCGCCTTCGACCCGGACTTCGCCGACAACCGCCGCATCTACGTCTACTCGACGTCCAACATGTCGGATCCCCACACCAACCGGCTGATGCGCTTCACCCTCAACGAGGACTTCACCGAGGTGTCGGACCGGACCGACATCGTCGATGACGTGCCCTACAAGATGGAAGCGTCCGATCACCCGTTCGGTGGGCCCGGTGCCCACAACGGCGGGCGCGTGCGCTTCGGTCCCGACGGGGCCCTGTGGCTGACCACCGGCGACAACCACAACGAAGAGATCCCGCAAAGCCCGACGATGATGGGCTCGAAGGTTCTGCGGATGGATACGGATGGCAACGCCCATCCCGACAACAACCCGCCCGAGGGCTTCGACCAGCGGACCTATACCTATGGCCACCGCAACGTGCAGGGTCTTGCCTTCCACCCGGAAACCGGCGCGGCGATCACCGCCGAGCACGGGCCCTGGCACTCGGACGAGATCACGGTGCTGGAGAACGGCGGCAACGCCGGTTGGGACCCGCGTGACAACATGGCCGGTCGCGGCGACTGCCCGGACGGCTATTGCGGCTACATGCCCAACCAGAACGAGGGCATGAACCGTTACGAGCGCGCCGCCTTCATGCCGATGACCGACTTCGAGACCTATCCCGACGCCATGCCGCCCGTGTGGGAGAACAACGGCTGGTCGCAGGGAACCTCGTCCGCCGCCTTCCTCGAGGGTGAGCAGTGGGGCGACTGGGAAAACGCGATGGTCGTGGGCATCATGGGCATCGGCTTCGGTGGCACGCCCATCGGGCAGCGCATCGACCTGATCGAGTTCACCGAGGACGGCACCGAGGTGCTGGACGTGACCGAGATGACCCTGCCGATGGAGCCGGGCCGTTTCCGCTCGGTCGTTCTCGGGCCCGAGGGCAGTCTTTATACCGCCATCGACGAAGGCACGATCTACAAGCTGACCCCCGGCGGCAGCTGATCCGCGACAGGGCCGCGCGTTCCGTGCGCGCGGCCTAGTCTCCGGTGACCAGCGCCTCGGGAATCTCGAAGCGCTGGTCATCCACCCGGACGTGATAGGTGCCGCCCTCCAGGCGCCAGTCCGTGTCCCGGCCCACCCCCGACATGGTCGCGTTGCCGCGCAGGAAGTCGCCCGCGCTGAAGGTGAGCGTTCGCGCGAACCCGCTCGGGAAGCGGACGACGACCGCGGCCGTGGGGGGCACCCGCGCGACCGATGCCTCGCACGGCACCAGTGTCTCGCCCGGGTTCTGGGCGCAGCGCACCACCATCGACGCGTCGAAATCCCTCTGCTGGGCGCGCGCCGATGCCGAGGCGACATCGCCAGCGGCGCTAAGGGGCATCAAGGCCCCGAAGATCGCCAGGATCCCGGCCTTGCGCATCCTCGACCTCCCCGTCGGCCCTGGCGCATCCTCCGCGACATCCGGACCTTGGCGCAAGGACGCCGCAGGGCTGCGCCGGGCGGCAGGCCTAGCGCATCCAGAAGCCATTGCTTTTCAACCTGTTGCGGATCTTCTGCTCCTTGCGGGGCAGGTCGTCCTGGTCGAACAGCGCGCGGGCCTTCCGGCCGCGGCCCTGAAGCACCATGCGCTTGATCGGCTCGTATTCCTTCAGGATCTTCTTCAGCTTGTTGGGCGCGACCGTCGCCTCGAGCGTCTCGACCACGTGGTCCCCCTCACGCGCGTAAAGCAGCGGCAGCAGGCGGTAGTGGCAGGTCGTCGCGCCATCCAGCAGCCCCGCCGGGATCGTCTGTCGCCCGCCACCGAAGCTGTGGATCACAAGCGGCAGCGCGACCTGGTCGAGCCACGGGTCCAGCGACTGCAGTGCCAACGTCTCGGGCGCGTCGTCCCGGATGGCGAGCGCGTAGTCGAGAAACCGTTGCCCGAACTCGGGGCCCGAGCGGTGGAAGAACCAACCGGCGTTGAAATAGAGATAGCGCTCCCAGTACTCGTCCGGCTGCGACGGGTCGATCGAGCTGTCGAAGTCCAGCCCGAACTTGTCGTAGAGCGATCTCCATATCTCGGCGTAGCCCGGCCCGTAGAGCTCGATCTGCGGCCACGTGCCCTCGCGGCGCAGCGACGCGCAGGGCCGGTCGAAATCGAATGGCACCTCCGAGAGCGGGCCGGTCACCAGCGTATCGCTGTCGAAGAAGACGAAGGGCCGGTCGGGCGGCAGCGACAGCAATGCTTCGATCTTGTTTCCATAGGGGTAACCGGCGCCGAAATGCCGGGATTCGAAGGGCAGGAGGGTCCCGCCCAGTTCGTCCACCAGCAGGTCGCGCACCGCGTCCGACATGCGCGGATCGCGCGGCCACAGGTCGTTCGGCTGCGGCTCGGCCACGTAGAGCTGACCG
Organism: Palleronia salina; assembly: GCF_900141995.1. Taxonomy (GTDB): domain Bacteria; phylum Pseudomonadota; class Alphaproteobacteria; order Rhodobacterales; family Rhodobacteraceae; genus Palleronia; species Palleronia salina. The sequence goes on from NZ_FQZA01000009.1 coordinate 141,205, forward strand.
GCGAAACCTGGATCGGACCGTCGCAGCGACGCGGCGAACAGCGCCGCCTCGTATTGCAAGCGGCCGGCTTGGCCGATGATCAGGATGTCGAAAGTATCGCTCGTCGCCATCGCCCGCCGCCCTCGTCAGCTTCGCGGGCGTTTTAGCGAGCCGTCCAGCGCTTGCACAGTGTGTTCCTGAGCGCGGGCGCTGCGGTCGGTTGCTTGAGGAAGAGAGTTGGTGGGCGACCCTGGAATCGAACCAGGCGTGCGTCTCCGCGAGGGAGCGAAGCGGCTCCTGCCAGTGCTGCGGGGCGCAGGATC
>NZ_FQZA01000009.1:141858-142079 GCF_900141995.1 Palleronia salina
AGTTGGTGGGCGACCCTGGAATCGAACCAGGCGTGCGTCTCCGCGAGGGAGCGAAGCGGCTCCTGCCAGTGCTGCGGGGCGCAGGATCGATCCGGTGGATCGATCGGGTGCAGGCATGAAAGCGGGGAGGCTTGGCGCTGCGGTCGGTTGCTTGGGGAAGAGAGTTGGTGGGCGACCCTGGAATCGAACCAGGCGTGCGTCTCCGCGAGGGAGCGAAGCGG
>NZ_FQZA01000003.1 GCF_900141995.1 Palleronia salina
TCGCTCAGGATCATCTTGTCGAGGGTCAGGTCGGAGACAGCACGCCGGAGCCGCTGGTTCTCTGTCTCGAGCTCCTTGAGTCGCTTCAGCTGATCGCGGCTCATGCCGCCATACTGCCTGCGCCACCGGTAGTAGCTCTGCTGCGTGATGCCGACCTGGCGCACCGCATCACCGACCGACAGCCCTTGGCCTTGCAGCACCTCAACCTGCCGCAGCTTCAGAACGATGTCTTCGGGCTTCTCTCGCTTCCCAGCCATTCTCTGGTCCTCTCCATGACGGGATCATTCTATCCCAGTGGGCGGACCACTTCAGAGGGGGCATTTCAGCGGGGCCGAGTATGCCGCCGCCCAGGCGCGCATCGCCGAGATCGCGCAACGCTTCTCGGCCGAGAAACTGGCCGACCGGCTGGGCCGCGCGGTGCGCGGATATCCCTCGGGCAAACCGTCGCTGGTGTCCGAGCCGCGCCATGTCCACATCGCCACCCACGAGCGCAAGTTCCTGCGCCAGTTCGTGGACCGCATCAACGGCGATGCCGGCGTCAGCCTCAGCTGGGAAACCTGGTCCAGCACCGTCAAGCCCGACGGCCGCCCCATGGTGCCGGCCAAGGCCGATACGGTGTTTTGCGAATGGTGCTGCCAGAACGCCGTCTGGCACTCGAACAACAAGCGGCCGGGCACCAAGCTGATCGTGCGGTTGCACCGGTTCGAGGCGTTTCGCGATTTTCCCGCGCTGGTGAACTGGAACAACGTTGATGCGCTGATCGTGGTCTCGGACTGGTTCCGCGACCGGATGATAGAACGTCACCGGGTCGACCCGGACCGCATTCACGTGCTGCCGCAATACATCGACTGGCACGGTCTCCAGCGCCCCAAGCTGCCCGAGGCACGGTTCACGCTGGGCCTGGTCGGCATCAACCCGTTCGAGCACAAGCGGTTCGACCGTGCGATCGCATTCTTCCGCGCGCTCCGGGCGCGGGACGACCGGTTCACCCTGGCCGTGCGCAGCGCCATGCCGTGGGAGATCGCCTGGGTCTGGGACCGCCAGGACGACACGCGCGCGCAGTTCGAAAAGCTGTTCTCCGAGATCTATGCCGACCCCGACCTGGCCGCCAACGTGCGCTTCGATCCGGCCGGCCCGGACATGGAGGAATGGTATCGCGGCGTGGGCACGATCCTGTCCAGTTCCGACAGCGAAGGCTGCCATACATCCGTGATCGAAGGCATGGCGTCGGGCTGTCTGCCGGTCGTCTACGACTGGCCCGGGGCGCGGTCGCTGTTCTCTCCTCATGTCTACGCCGACATGGAGGATGCAATTCCCGACGTGATCGACTTCGCCGACCAGTCCGACCTTGACATGGCGCGCAACCGCCTTGCACAGACCGTGGCACTTCATGATGTCGAGATTTTCACCCAGACGTTCTTCACACTATGAGCGAGCCCCGAATGACCAAGAAGACCAAAGTCACCTTTGAGCAAGTCGAGAAAAAGCGCCGGGACTTCGCGCGCACGCTGAAGGAATTCCGCACCGGGGGCGGCCGCTATCATCACCCGGCGCAGGAACTGCCGGCCGAGAAATACGAGGGCTGCGAGGTTCTGCCGAACCGGATGAAGCTGATCGACAAGCTGTCCAAGGGCGGCACCGTGGCCGAGATCGGGGTCGACCGCGGTGACTTCTCGCTCGAGCTGCTGACCCGTCTCGAACCCAAGCGTCTGCACCTGTTCGACATCGACATCACCCGTCTCGTGAACCCCGAGATCCGCGCCAACCTGGCCGATGGCAGCGATCGGGTGACCACCCATATCGGCGACAGATCGACCAACATGCGCAAGATGCCCGATGACTATTTCGACGTGATCTACATCGACGGCGACCACACCTACGAAGGCGTGATGCGCGACATCGAGGCCTCGTTGCCCAAGGTCAAGAAGGACGGCGTGCTGGTCTTCAACGATTACGCCGTCTGGTCGGCGGCCACGATGTTTCATTGCGGCGTGGCCCGTGCCGTGAACGAACTGGCGCTGAACCACCCCTGGAAGTTCCGCTATCTCGCGATGCAGCCGATGATGTACAACGACGCCGCTTTGGTCCGGGAAGACGCCGGCTGACCGTGACCGGGCCGGTTCCCGCCGCGCCCGAGCCCCCCGAAATCCGGGCGCCCCGCGTCCAACCCGATGAAAGAAGGAGCCCGCTCGATGGCGCCCACCAAGTTCCAAGCTCAGGTCCTGTCGAAGGGCGAGGAGCGTTTCCAGCAGTACCAGCGTTTGCACAACAAGCATTTCGGGACCTCGGCCTCGGGCCGGATCCTAGACTTCGGCTGCGGCGCCGGGGGCTTCATGCTGGCGGCGCATAACAACGGCCTGGAAGCCTGGGGGATCGAGACCGACAGCGAACGTCAGCGCCAGTATCTCAACATCGCCGACCGGAATTTCCCGGACCTGCGCGACCGCTTCCATCTCTATGACGGCCGCCTGATGCCCTATCCGTCGAACCATTTCGACGCGATCTATTCGTGGTTCGTGTTCGAGCACGTGACCGATCCGCAATGCTCGGTCCGCGAGATCGTCCGCACGCTGGCCCCCGGCGGAACCGTAGTCTTGCATGCCGACGACGTGCGCAACAACTGGGATGGCCACGCCGCGGCGCCCTGGCCGCCCTACCTGCCGCGCGAATTCGCCGCCGCCTATCTGGAAGGTCTGGGCAAGGGCGACCAGTCCGAGTTCATCACCAACTACGTGGTCTACATCAGCACCCCCACGATGGTCGACATCCTGACGACCTTCGGGATGGAGATCGTCTATGCCAACGCAGCGCCCGAGCGTCCGGCCATTCCGGCCGCGCTTTACGTCACCAACGACGACGAAGCGCGCGCGCTGGGCCGCAAGATGCGCGACAGCACGGTGCAGGGCCCGACCGAGAACATGACCATCGTCGCCCGCAAACCGCTGACCTGAGGGCGGCGCTCGCGCTTGCCCCGCGCGTTCCGGCCAATATGCCAGGGCGCGCTGTTGCCCTCCCCACCGGCGCATGCGGGTCGCAGGGCGGATAGTCCCGAGGAAAGGCCGTCGTTCGGAGGGAAACGGATCATGGATGGCGCGCGGTCACCGCGGCCTGCGGCCGGGATCGGTCGCGTCGGGGCTGGCGTGGACCTAGTCGCAGAACAGGTCGTACAGGACTTCCATGATCCGCACCGCCCGTTCGTCCGCCAAGGAATAGAAGATCTGCTTGCCCTCGCGCCGCGGCTTCACGAGCTCTTCCTGCCGAAGCCGCATCAGTTGCTGCGATACCGCGGCCTGCCGTACCGAGAGGAGCCGCTCGAGCTCGGTCACCGATTTCTCGCCGGTGGCCAGATGGCACAGGATCATCAGGCGGCTTTCATGACCCAGGGCCTTCAGAAAATCCGCCGCGTTGCGCGCATTGCGCGCCATCTGGTCGAACTCGGCGGCACTCGTTTTTTCGTCGAACGTCGGTAGGGCCAACTGGTGACTTCCTGTCTCGGACTGCGGTCATGGCAGATCCGAGGACAATATAGACGGAATGCCCCAGAATCGCAATTTGAAGCATTACCGAAATCCTGCACCGCGTGGTGTCCCCGATCACGCGCCGGACCATCGCTGGAAAGTGGAGTGCGCCCGTCGTGCCGGGGTAACTGACGGCTCATCAAGTCCAAACGGACGCGGATGAAGATGAACCGGGGGCACCTGCGAAAGGCATGGTGTTCCGGCGCGGGCGCTGCGGCTCAGTTGCCCTCGACCGGCTTACGCGTCTCGTCCTGCGGGGTGTCGTAGGTGGCCCACTGGCCGCCCGTCGGCGGGGGTGGCGGGCTCTTTTGCGAGGTCCGCCCATGGAGGTGGACCTTGGCGATGAAGTTCGCGGTGATCGGCGCGGTGACGAACAGGAACGCCAGGATCAGCACCTGGTGCAGCGACCCCTCGCCCCGCGCGAAAGCCGCCAGCATGGAGCCGAGCAGAAGCGCCCCCACCCCCAATGTGCTGGCCTTGGTGGGCGCGTGCAGGCGCGACATGGGCGTGTCCACCTTCAGCAGGCCGATGGACCCGACCAGCGTGAAGAACCCGCCGATGAACAGGCTGATCGCGGCGGCGATTTCCAGGTACTCGGTCATTCGATGATGTCCCCGCGCAGCACGAAGCGCGCCAGCGCCACGGTCGAGATGAAGCCCAGCATGGCGATGATCATCCCGCTTTCGAAATACATCTGCGTGCCCCACTGGACGCCGATCAGCACGATCAGCGCGATGGCGTTGATCACCATGGTGTCCAGCGCGAGGATGCGGTCGCCGATATGGGGGCCACGCATCAGCCGGATCATGGCCATGACCTGCGCGGCACCCACGGTGACGAAGGCGAAGACAAGGGCGATATCGATCATTCGAAGATCTCCTTCAGCCGGGATTCGTAGCGGGACTTGATGTCGTCGCGCACGCCGTCGGGGTCGGGCGCGTCGAGCGCGTGCACCAGCAGCGACCGGCCGTCCTCGGACAGGTCGACGCTGACCGTGCCGGGCGTCAGGGTGATGGTGCCCGCCAGCACCGTGATCGCCTCGGGCGATTTCAGCTCCAGCGGGATCGGCACCCAGGCCGGCCGGCGCGCGGCGTTGGACTTGAACAGGATGATCGCCGCGACAACCACGTTCGCGACGATGATGTCGTAGACCACGATCACGATGTAGACGAGCAGCTTGAACGGGTTCGAGATCTTCGGCCGGTCGGGCCAGAAGGCGGCGGTCACGAAGGGAAGGATGATCCCGAGAATCGTGCCGAAGACCACGGTGCCCAGGGTGAAGGCCTGCGACAGCAGGCACCACACCACGATCAGTATCAGTGTCAGGAAGGGGTGGGGGAACAGCCGTGTCATCTCAGTGGCCCTCCGAATCCGACGTATCGTCCGCGCTGCTGCCATGGGCACCGTCGTCACCCGCGCTTTCGCCGTAGCCCTCGTCCCCATGGCCATAGCCCGACAGGTCCTTGCCTTCGGTCGACATCACCGTGGTGATATACGGCTCGGGGGCGAAAAGTTGCGCCGCCGTGGCGTCCAGCGTCCGCTTGATCGGCCCCGCCGCCACGGTCAGCGCCACCAGCCCCGCGATCAGCGCGCCTATGGCCACCATGGGCAGCGCGGCGGGCGACGGCTCGGGGTCGGGGGCGTTGTCCACGTCTGCCTCGGCGTCGCGCTCGGTCCCGTCGGCGCGGGTCGCGGCGACCTGGTGGGCCTTCCAGAACACCTGGCTGCCCGCGCGGCCGAAGCCCACGATCGCCACCAGCGACGTCGACAGCACCACCGCCCAGACCCAGACGGCCAGCGCGTTGTCGCGCGCTGCGTCCAGCACCAGCAGCTTGCCCACGAAGCCCGAAAGCGGAGGCAGCCCGCACATGGCGATGGCCGCGGCGAAGAACAGGCCTGCGACCAGCGGCCCGCCCATGATCGGGGTGGCGTCCTGCAGTCGTGCGCCGATGCCGCCGCGCCGCTCGCGCACCGTGTCGACCAGCAGGAACAGCGCCGCGGTCGCCAGGGTCGAATGCAGGGCATAGTAGAGCGCCGCCGAAATGCCCGTCTCGGTGAAGACCGACACCGCGATCAGCAGCATCCCCATGGAGCCGATGACCGAGAACGCCACCAGCCGATCCAGCCGCCGCGCGCCCAGCACGCCCACCATACCCACGGTCAGCGTCAGCAGCGCGGCGGGCAGAAGCCACGTGCCGAACAGGCCCTGCGTGATCTCGAGATCGGGCGGGAAGACCAGCGTGTAGAAGCGGATGATCGAATAGGCGCCCACCTTCGTCATGATGGCGAACAGCGCCGCGACCGGGCCCGGCGCCTCGGAATAGCTGGCCGGCAGCCAGAAATGCAGCGGCAGCACCGCCGCCTTCACCGCGAAGACCAGGATCAGCAGGACCGACGCCACCCGGATCCCGGCCGTGGCGTCGGGGCCCATCATCGACACCCGCTCGGCCAGGTCGGCCATGTTCAGCGTGCCGGTCTCGGCATAGAGCGTGCCCAGCGCGAACAGGAACAGGGTCGAGCCCAGCAGGTTGTAAAGAACGTACTGCACGCCCGCGCGCAGCCGCTCGGCCCCGCCCGCGTGTATCATCAGGCCGTAGCTGGCGATCAGCAGCACCTCGAAGAACACGAAAAGGTTGAACGCGTCGCCGGTCAGGAAGGCGCCGTTGATGCCCATCAGCTGGAACTGGAACAGCGCGTGGAAGTGCCACCCCCTTTTGTCCCAGCCCGACCCTATGGCGTATAGCAGGACCGGCAGCGCCAGCAGCGATGTGAGCAGCAGCATCAGCGTCGACAGCCGGTCGGTCACCAGCACGATGCCGAAGGGCGCCGTCCAGTTGCCCAGCGCGTAGACGTCGATGGTCCCGTCACTTGCCCGCCAAAACAGCCCGGCGGCCACCAGGGCCAGCGCGACGGTTCCCGCGACCGAGAACGTCCGCGCAAGCGACATGTGGAATCGGGCCGACAGCACGATGATCGCCGCCAGCATTGCGGGCAGCACGACGGGCAGGGTCATCCAGTGGCTCATGCCGCGTCCTGTCCGCGCGGGGCCGGATCGGCGCTGCTGGTGCGCGGATCATGCTGCTCCACCGCCTCGACGAAATCGTCGTCGCAGGCCAGCCACGATCCCAGCGCGATGATGACCACGACGGCCGTCATCCCGAACGAGATCACGATCGCCGTCAGCACCAGCGCCTGCGGCAGTGGATCGGTGTAGGTCTCGACCCCGTCGCGCAGGATCGGCGGCATGTCCATGGCCAGCCGCCCGCTGGCGAACAGGAACACGTTCACCGCGTAGGTCAGAAGCGATACGCCGATGATCACCGGGAAGGTGCGCAGGCGCAGCACGAGGTAGATCCCCGCCGCGGTCATCACCCCCACGGCCGATGCGACCAGAAGCTCCATGTCAGTGGCCCTTTCCGTCGGTCTTGTCGTCGTCGTCATCCCGCGACGGGTCGATATCCATGGCATGCTCGGGCGTGTCCTCGCCCGACCGGCGTCCCAGCCGCGAGAAGCTTTCCAGCGACAGCATCACCGCGCCCACGACCGCCAGGAAGACGCCCAGGTCGAAGCCCATGGCGGTGGCCAGCTCGAACTCGTTCATCGGCGGGATGCGGAAATACCCGAAGGCCGAGGTCAGGAACGGCTTGCCGAAGAACCACGCCCCGATGCCGGTCAGCCCGGCGATCAGCACGCCCGCCCCGATGATCCCGTGATAGGGATAGCGCTGCCGCTTGGCCGCCCAGGCAAAGCCCGACGCCATGTATTGCATCACCACCGCGATCGCCACGACCAGGCCGGCGATGAAGCCGCCGCCCGGCTCGTTATGGCCGCGCAGGAAGATGTAGAAGCCGACCATCAGCGCGATGGGCAGCAGCACCCGGGTCAGCACGACCATCATCACCGGGTGGGCGTCGCCCGCGCGGCGTTCCTCGTAGCCGCGGTTCAGCAGCCGCGCGCGCACCGACGACGACAGCAGCGCCTCGGTCAGCGCGTAGATGACCAGCGCGGCGATTCCCAGGACGATGATCTCGCCGAAGGTGTCGAAGCCCCGGAAGTCGACGAGGATCACGTTCACCACGTTGTCGCCGCCGCCGCCCTTGTAGGAATTGTCCAGGTGGTACTGCGAGATGCTTTCGGCCGCGAAATCGGTGCGCAGCATGGAATAGATCAGCGCGGTCACGGCGCCGCCGCCCGCCAGCGCGATCACCGCGTCGCGGGTCTTGCGCAGGCCGCTGGTCTCGCGCGGGGTGCGGTTGGGCAGGAAGTTCAGCGCCAGGAGCAGCAGGATGATCGTCACCACCTCGACGCTGATCTGCGTCAGCGCCAGGTCGGGCGCCGAGAAGAAGTTGAAGCCCACGGACACCATCAGCCCCACGATCCCCATCAGGATCAGCGCGGCCAGCCGGTTGCGGTGCACGATGACCAGCGTGATCGTCGCGGCCACCAGCATGCCCCACCCGGCGACCGCGTTCGCGGTCATGTCCAGCGCGGCGCGGGTATACCCCGCGAAAGCGCCGGTCATCCAGGCATGGACGCCCAGGGCGATGATCGTGACGATCATGATCGCGGCGTAGCGGGTGAAGCTGCCGTTGTGCAGCCCTTGGGTGATCCGCCCGGCCAGGGCCACGGCCGCTGCGATGACCGCGTCGAACATGGGCTTGGCCTCGGGGCGCGGGGCGGCGTTCCAGCCGCGCGCCAGCAGGGAATAGAGCGCCAGCAGGATCAAGCCACCGACCACCGCGATGATCGACATGTACAGCGCGGGGGTCAGGCCGTGCCACAGCTTCAGATGCGCGTCCGGCATCTCGACCGCGCCGCCGATGACGGCATAGGTCACCGTCTTGACGAATGGCTCGGCCAGGAAGGGCAGGATGCCGATCAGCAGGACGGGCACGATCAGGATCGCGGGCGGCAGCCACATGCCGGTGGGCGGATCATGCGGCTTGGCCGGGTAATCGTCGCGCACCGGGCCCAGGAAGGTGTGCACGATGAACCGGAACGAGTACGCGGCCGAGAACAGCGCGCCCACCGTCGCGATCACCGGCACAGCATAGTAGCTGCCGAACAGCTTGGTATGCGCGGCCTCCTCCAGGAACATCTCCTTGGACAGGAAGCCGTTGAAGAACGGGATGCCGGCCATGGACAGCGCGGCCAGCGTGCCGATGGCGAAGGTGATCGGCATGAGCTTGCGCAGCCCGCCCAGGCGCGGGATGTCGCGGGTATGCGCCTCGTGATCGACGATGCCCGCGGTCATGAACAGCGCGGCCTTGAAACTCGCGTGGTTGAGGATGTGGAACACCGCGGCCATGGCGGCATAGCCGGTGCCGGTGCCCAGCAGGAAGGTGATCAGGCCCAGGTGACTGACGGTCGAGAAGGCCAGCAGCGCCTTCAGGTCGTCCTTGAACAGCGCGATGATCGCGGCCAGCGCCATGGTGATGATGCCCGCGCCCGAGACCAGCCAGAACCACGCGTCGGTGCCCGACAGGACCGGCCACATGCGCGCCAGGATGAACAGGCCCGCCTTCACCATGGTGGCCGAGTGCAGGTAGGCCGACACCGGCGTCGGCGCGGCCATGGCGTGGGGCAGCCAGAAATGGAACGGGAACTGCGCCGACTTGGTGAAGCAGCCCAGCAGGATCAGGATCAGCGCGGGCAGGTACATCGGGTCGGCCTGGATCGCCTCGCGGTTCTCGAGGATGACGGTCAGATCGTAGCTGCCCACGATGTTGCCAAGGATCAGCATGCCGCCGATCAGGGCCAGCCCGCCCATGCCGGTGACGGTCAGCGCCATCCGCGCGCCCTGGCGGCCCGCGGGCAGGTGCTTCCAGAAGCCGATCAGCAGGAAGGACGACAGCGACGTGAGTTCCCAGAAGATGAGGAGCATCAGGATGTTGTCGCACAGCACGATCCCCACCATCGCGCCCTGGAACAGCAGCAGGTAGGTGAAGAATTCGCCCATGTTGTCGTCGCGCGACAGGTACTTGCGGGCGTAGGCGATGATCAGCAGGCCGATCCCGAGGATCAGCCCCGCGAACATCAGGCCCAGGGGGTCGAGGAAGAAATTGGCGTTCATCCCCAGCCCCGGCAGCCATTCGGCCTGCGCGGTGATCACCTCGCCCGACAGGACCGCCGGCGCGTGGACGGCGACGCCCACGGCGGTCAGCAGGGTCACCAGGAAGGTGGCCATGAAACACGCCTGTCGACCCGCTTGAATCATCAGGCCCGGCAGCAGCGCACCGAGGAACGGCAAGGCAACGATCAGAAACAAGGACATGGTGCAGTTATGGCACGCCCAGCCCGGGGGGCAATGCCGGCACGTCATTTGTTAACCGATTTCTGATTGTTTCGGCCCGGTCGGCGGCCCGGTGACCTGGCCAAGAAAGCCGGGCACAGGGATTGCAACGCCAACTCCTCCCGACGTTGCAATCCCAGGCCCCGGCGGATCGGCGCCCCGCGCATCGCGCGCGGCGGATCACACCGGAATCACGTTCGTGATCCCTTGCCCGCGCACATTAGCGAGGCGTTCACAAAGTGCAAATAAATCAGGCAGTGGCGTCCTGCAAAGCCGGTGAGAACGGGCTTTGCTGCAGGAAATGCTGGGCTTGCAGCGGTCCGAAGGCCGCCCCCTTGACCCGTGCATTGGGGCCCACCCTGCCCGCGTGGACCTGCGGCACGATCAGGCCGCGCGAATCGAGTTTCGCCAGCTCCGCCGCGACCCGGTCCACCAGCGCGGCGCGTACCGTGCGGGGGAACGCCCCGTCGATCACCACGTGCGGAAAGTCGATGATCGCGCAGGCCGACAGGACGGCCGCCGCGATCTCGGCGCCCGCGCGGTCCACCCAGGCGTCGACCTCGGCGGTGTGTTCGCTCCAGTCGTTCAGGTCGCGATAAAGCGCCTTGGGATCCGCGCCCTTGGCCGCGATTTCCTTTTCCAGGAGGAACAGCGATGCCGTGTGCAGCAGCTGGCGGCTCTCGCCGTCGGCCCCCATGCTGGGGATCGAGCCAAGCGCCCCCGCGTTGCCGAAGCTGCCTTCATAGACCGCGCGGTTCAGCACGATGCCGCCGCCGATGAACGTGCCCACGAAGAAATGCACGAAGTCCGACAGGTCGCGCCCCACGCCCACCGCGTTCTCGGCGTGGCAGGCGGCGGTCGCATCGTTGACGACGTGAACCGGCAGGTGGCTGAAGCGTTCGATCTCGGTCGCGAAGTCCAGGTCGATCCACGCCTCGAAATCCTTGGCGGGCGCATCCAGCGACTCGCGCCATTCCCAGATCTGGAACGGGGTCGCCACGCCGATCCCGCCGATGCGGTCGATCTGGGCGGGCGCCATGTCGGCCGTCATCTGGGCGATGCAGTCCTTCAGGAAGCCGAAGATCCGGTCGGGCAGGGGATAGGGGTATTTCAGCCGCTCCTGCGCGCGGATGTTGCCCATCAGGTCGACCAGCGCCACCTCGGAACTGCGCCGCCCGATCTTGAGCCCGAAGGAATACGCGCCGTCGGGGTTCAGGGCGATGGGCACGGACGGCTTGCCCACGCGGCCGCGCATGGGTTCGCCCTTGCGCACCAGCCCTTCCTGTTCGAGCCCGCGCAGGATCACCGAAACCGTCTGGGCCGAAAGATTCGCCTGGCGCGCCAGCTCGCTGCCGGGCCGCGGGCCCAGCTTCTGGATCATGGTCAACAGCAGCCGTTCGTTGAAATCGCGCAGGCCGCTCTGGTTAACGCCTGCGCCCACGTTCGGCTTCATGTCCTTCATCGTCCCCGCTTCCCTAGATCCACAACCGCCAAGTGATCGCCAAAAAATCCGACACGCGCAACGGGAACATCATGTTAAGTGAATTATTCCGTTGGCGTGCGTCTCGAATTCTGAAAGGTTTGAAAAATAATGCAAACTTGTTACGAATTGAGCTGTGTTCAATGTGCGTTACAGACTTGCATAACACAACCGGGAGGAAAGAAATGAAGAAGATACTTACCGCAACGGCATTCATGACCGTAGCCGTGTCCGGCGCGGCACACGCCGCCGAACATGGAGACGTCTCGGCGTGCCTGATCACCAAGACCGACACCAACCCGTTCTTCGTGAAGATGCGTGAAGGGGCACAGGCCAAGGCCGAGGAACTGGGCATCGAGCTCAAGACCTTCGCGGGCCGCATCGACGGCGATACCGAAACCCAGATCGCCGCGATCGAGACCTGCATCGCCGACGGTGCCAGCGGGATCCTGATCACCGCGTCCGACACCGCGGCCATCGTGCCGTCGGTCGAGCAGGCCAAGGAGGCGGGCCTGCTGGTCATCGCGCTCGACACGCCGCTGAATCCCATCGACGCCGCCCACGCCACCTTTGCCACGGACAACTTCCTGGCCGGTGAACTGATCGGCCGCTGGGCCGCCGCGACCATGGGCGACGAGGCCGAGAACGCCAAGATCGCAATGCTGGACCTGGCCATCAGCCAGCCCACCGTGGGCGTCCTGCGCGACCAGGGCTTCCTGACGGGCTTCGGCATCGACATCGGCAACCCCGACGAATGGGGTGACGAGGACGATCCCCGCATCGTCGGCCACGACGTGACCGCCGGCAACGAGGAAGGCGGCCGCACCGCGATGGAGAACCTGCTGGTGCAGGATCCCGACATCAACGTGGTCTACACCATCAACGAACCCGCCGCCGCCGGTGCTTACCAGGCGCTTCAGCAGATGGGCTCGACCGAAGGCGTCATCATCACTTCGGTCGATGGTGGCTGCCCGGGTGTGCAGAACGTGGCCGACGGCGTGATCGGCGCGACCTCGCAGCAGTACCCGCTGCGCATGGCGTCGCTGGGGATCGAGGCCATCGCCCAGTACGCAGAGGACGGCACCGTCCCCGAGCCCACCGAAGGCAAGGACTTCTACGACACGGGCGTCGCCCTGGTCACCGACGCGCCGGTGGAAGGGGTCGATTCGATCTCGGTCGAGGAAGGGCTCGAGCTCTGCTGGGGCTGATGTGACACCTGGCTGAAACACATGGCGGGCGGCCCGGTCGGGGCCGCCCGTTCCGGCATGCCATAGGGGGGAGAGCCATGAGCGACGCCGACAACTACGAGGCAAGCACGCGGGGCGGCAAGTCCGACGCCCAGGCCGAGTTCGAGTACGAGGAAAAGGGCCTGCTGGGCCGGATCCACAGTATCCTTCACCATTCGCCTGCGCTGGTGCCGCTGATCGTGCTGGTCCTGGCGGTCATCGTCTTCGGCCTGCTCAACGCGAATTTCTGGCGGGTCGCGACCCTGTCGCTGATCTTCCAGCAGATCGGAATCGTCGGCATCCTCGGCATCGCGCAGTCGCTGGTGATCCTGACCGCCGGCATCGACCTGTCCGTGGGCGCCATGGCGGTGCTCAGCTCGGTCATCATGGGCCAGTTCACCTTCCGCTACGGCATCCCGCCCTCGGCCGCGATCGTCATCGGCCTTGCCGCGGGGACGGCCATGGGCGCGCTGAACGGGGTGCTGGTGGCGAAACTCCGAATACCGCCCTTCATCACCACGCTGGGCACCTGGCAGATCTTCCTCGCCGCGAACTACATCTACTCGGCGAACGAGACGATCCGCAGCCAGGAGCTCGACGCCGAGGCGCCGGTCCTGAAATTCTGGGGCTCGACCTTCGAGGTCTTCGACGCCCGCGTGACCTACGGGGTGGTTCTTCTTCTCGTGCTGGTGGCGATCATGGCCTACATCCTGCGCCACACGGCCTGGGGCCGACACGTCTATGCCGTGGGCGACGACGAGGAGGCCGCGCAGCTGTCGGGCGTGAACCGCTCGCGCCAGCTGATCCAGGTCTACGCGCTGGCGGGCTTCTTCTGCGCCATCGCCGGCTGGGTCATGATCGGGCGTTTCGGGTCCGTCTCGCCCTCGGCCTCCACCGGGCAGCTCGGCAACATCCAGGCCATCACCGCCGTGGTGATCGGGGGCATCTCGCTCTTCGGCGGACGCGGCACCATCGTGGGCATGTTCCTCGGTGCGCTGATCGTCGGCGCGTTCGAGATGGGTCTGCGCCTGGCCGGGGCCGACGCGCAGTGGACCTACCTGCTGATCGGCGTGCTCATCATCGCCGCCGTGGCCGTGGACCAATGGATCAGAAAGGCATCGGCATGAGCGATCGGGAACCCATCCTCAAGGCACGCAACCTGGTCAAGCGCTATGGCCGGGTCACCGCCATCGATCACGCGGATTTCGACCTCTACCCGGGCGAGATCCTGGCGGTCATCGGCGACAATGGCGCGGGCAAGTCCAGCCTCATCAAGGCCGTGTCGGGGGCCGTGGTTCCCGATTCGGGCGAAATCTGGCTCGAGGGGAAGAAGGTCACCTTCTATAATCCCATCGAGGCGCGCGAGGCGGGGATCGAGACGGTCTACCAGACCCTCGCCATGTCGCCCGCGCTGTCCATCGCCGACAACATGTTCATGGGCCGCGAGATCCGGCGCGAGGGATTCCTCGGCAAGTACCTCCGGATGCTCGACAAGAAGAAGATGGAGGACTTCGCCCGGCAGAAGCTGAGCGACCTCGGCTTGATGACGATCCAGAACATCAACCAGGCGGTCGAGACGCTGTCGGGCGGCCAGCGGCAGGGCGTCGCCGTGGCCCGCGCCGCGGCCTTCGGCTCCAAGGTCATCATCCTGGACGAGCCGACGGCCGCGCTGGGCGTGAAGGAAAGCCGCCGCGTGCTCGAGCTGATCATGGACGTGAAATCGCGCGGCATCCCGATCATCCTGATCAGCCACAACATGCCCCACGTGTTCGAGGTCGCCGACCGCATCCACGTGCACCGGCTGGGCAAGCGGCTGACGGTCGTGGACCCCAAGAAATGCACCATGTCCGACGCGGTGGCCTACATGACCGGCGCCAAGGATCCCGACCCGTCGCAACAGGCCGCCTGAGCCGCGGTCCGGATTGAAACCTTCGCGCGGGCCGTCCCCAAGGGGGCGGCCCGCGCCGCATCGGGGCCCGCGCCATGGACAGCTACACCGGCGGATGCCTTTGCGGCGACATCCGGTTCACCGCCACCGGACAGCCCGACCGCGTCGGGCTCTGCCACTGTCTCGACTGCCGCAAGCACCACGGCGCCGTCTTCTACGCCGCGGCCATCTTCCCGCGTGACCGTATTCGCGTGACCGGCACGCCCGCCAGCTACCAGGGCCGCGCCTTCTGCCCGCGCTGCGGCGCGTCGGTCTTCGCCGCGTCCGGAACCGAGATCGAGTTGCACCTGGGCGCCATGGATGCGCCCGACCTGTTTCGCCCGGATTACGAGCTCTGGTGCGACCGGCGCGAGTCGTGGCTTCCGCCAATGCCGGGCATCGCCTCGCACCCACGGAACCGCCCGGACGACGCCGACTGATCCCCGCTACCAGATGTCGGGCCGGTCGAAGGCGGGCACGGTCTTCAGCGGACCCGGCAGCGGCCGCACCGCGCCACCGTCCAGCGCCTGCCCGATCCAGCCCACCGGCTGGCTCAGCGGATGGGGCGGCGGCGCGGCGTCGGGGTCCAGCGCGGCGAACCCCAGCCGTCCGTAGAAGGCCGGGTCGCCATAGGTGACGACCGTATCGACGCCGCCCTGCCGCAGACGCTCCAGCCCGAAGGCGATCAGCCCGCTGCCCACGCCTTAGCCCTGCGCGTCGGTCGCCACGGCCACGGGCGACAGCAGGAACACGCTGCGCCCCGATTCGGCCGGGCGCATCCGGGTGAACAGGATCACCGCTCGCCGCGCGCCGTCCGAGAGGGCCGAGCACACCTTCAGGTCCGACGCGGGCGTGGTGGCGATGATATTCCGGGCCAGGTCCGCCACGATCCGCGCCTCGTCCGCATCCGCCGCGTCGCGAAAGCTCGCCTCGACCAGCGCGATCAGCGCGTCGACCCGCTCGGGCCGCGGGCCCTCGTCCAGATGCTCCATGGTGCTGTCCCGGCCGCTACAACTTGCGGCCATCTACGCCCATGGCCCGCGCGATGGCCAGCATGTCGTCCTTCGTCACCTCGAACAGCGAGCGGTGGAAATGCACGCCCCAATGCGACCGGTCGGTGACGAACGAGAACGCGTTCAGCAGGTCGTAGATGTCGGCGTCACGGTCGTGGTGATAGGTCGCCCGGCGCGACATCGCTTGTCCGCCATCGCTGACCGGGCGGCTTTCGGGCGTGTCGTCGTCGATCTGCGCCATGGCGACGAAGCGGCGCACGGGCGTGTCGCGGTCCATGGTCTCGGCGGGCGCGTAGCTGGCCACCCAGTCGCCCCGCGCCGGGCGCGCGGCCGCGCTGTCGCGGCCCGGCCCGAAGACCACCAGCGCCGACTCCACCGCCGCGTCCAGGTGGTCCTTCGACGCCACCGAGATCCAGTATTGCCTTTCGGTCATGCCGACCCAAGCCCCGGCCGCCGCGCGCGGTTCCCGCGCTTGATCCCGGGGGCCGCCGCCGCAAGTCCAGGCCCATGAGCGATCCCATCTGCCCTCTCTGCGGGCGCCCGATCCCGCCCGACGTGCCGCAAAGCGCGCACCACCTGGTCCCCAAGCTGCGCGGCGGCAAGGGCGGGCCCACGGTGCTGCTGCACCAGATCTGCCACAACGAGATCCACGCCACGCTCTCCGAGGCAGAGCTCGCCCGCAACTTCGCCAGCATCGAGGCGCTGCGCGCCCATCCCCGGATCGAGCGGTTCATCGCCTGGGTTTCGAAGCGCCCGCCCGGCTTCCGCTCGAAGACGCCGGGCGGCCGACGGGCGGGGCGCAACCGGCGGTAAGGGGGCGCGGCCCGCGTCGGGCGGTCCTTCGACCAAGCGCTTGGGCGCGCGCGGCCCACTTCGCGTATTCGATCCCCTCCGGATTCTCGCTGTGTGCGCGGCGTTGGGCGGATCGAACGATCGGCTGATCCAGCCCGAACCGTGCCCAGCTCGCCATCCAGCGAAAGGATAGAACCCGCTCGGCGGCCACGCCGGGCAGCGCCCGACCGCCCCCATGGGCGGGCGCTTCGCTTCCGCCCGCGGCCGGGTGCTGCCCTTTGCACCGAATCCATACCTCTTGGGCTGGCGCCCCCTCGCTCGGACCTCCCGCGCGGTGAAGACCGGCTTGACCGCTGACCATGGGCCGTGACCCGATCTCGCCAACCTTTGCCAGCGGAAGACCCGCTCGGCGGCCACGCCGGGCAGCGCCCGACCGCCCCCATGGGCGGGCGCTTCGCTCCCGCCCGCGGCCGGGCGCGGCCCTCCGAACTGGCGGCAAAACTCGGTAATGGCGGCCAATCGGGTCAGGCTCGCGCCGGAACGCGCAGTCAGTCTTCCCTCACCCGAGCATTGCCTTGATCGCCGCCGCGTGGCCCTCCCGCGCGGCCATCGCGTCAGCCGACAGCGCATCGACCTCGGCGCCCAGGTCCTCGGTGACCCGGTCCACCAGTCCCATGGCCAGCGCCTCGTCCGCCGTCACCCGCGCGCCGCCCATCAGGATCAGCTTGGCGCGCGCCGGCCCCACCAGCGCGCGCAGACGCCCCGGGTCCGAGGGCTGCGGCAAAAACCCCAGCTTCATCACCGGGTAGAAGAACCGTGCGCCGGGCACCGCGACGCGCAGGTCGCAGGCCAGCATCATCCCCATGGCGCCGCCCGCGCACGGGCCGTTCAGCGCCGCGACGCTGAGACCGGGGAAGGCGGCGATGGCGCCTGAAACGCGCTCCCAAACACCGGATGTCGCCAGCCCCGAACGGGCGGCCTCCAGGTCAGCGCCCGCGCTGAACACGTCTCCCGCACCCGTCACGACCAGCACCGGGGCGTCGGCCGTCCCGGCGGCGCGGGCCACCGCGTCCAGCATCTCCTCGGTCAGGGCGTTGGCCTTGCCCGGCCGGTCCAGCGTGATCGTCACGCGGCCCTCGGCGCGCGCCACGCGCACGTGGTCGCTCATACGGTCAGGCCGATGCGGGTGCGGATCCCTTCGTCACGCAGCGAGATCTCCTCGCCCAGGAAGTCGTCGCCGTCGGGGCCGGCCATCCAGACCAGCGCCTTGGCGGGCCATTCGGGCGGGATGTGCTCGGACCAGTCCAGCTGGCTGATCGGGTTGACGCCCGACGCCTTGATCTCGCGCTGCATGTCGGTGGCCACGGTGCCGGGCGACAGGCCCATGACGCGCAGGCCGCTCTCTCGCGCCTCCTTGTCGGCGCAGCGGGTCAGCATCGCCGCGCCGGCCTTCGAGGCGCAGTAATGCGACCACCCTTCGACCGGGCCATGCGCCGCGCCGGACGAGATCGTGATGATCGTCCCGCCGCCCGCCGAGATCATGGTGGGCATCGCCGCGCGCATCCCGTTGAAGACGCCCTTGAGGTTGATGTCGATGACCTGCCCCCAGGCCTCGGGGTCGGCCTGCGACAGGTGCGAGATCGGCTCGATCACGCCCGCGTTGTTGATCAGCACGTCCAGCCGCCCGAAGGTGCCCAGGCAGGCATCCACGGCGGCGCGCATTTCCCAGTAGCGGCTGATGTCGCAGGGGATCGCCAGCGCGTTGTCGGCCCCCAGTTCGCCCGCGATGGCGCCGATCTCGTCGCCCGAACGCGCCAGCAGGGCGACCTTGGCGCCCTCGGCCACGAATTCCCGTGCCGCCGCCGCGCCGATGCCGCGGCTGGCCCCCGTGACCATCACGACCTTGCCGTCCATCTTGCCCATAACCGTGCTCCTTCGACCTTGCCTCTGCGCGCGTCGCGCTTCGGGCCAAAGGCTAGGGCACGCGGCCCGGCCCGTCCAACGGGAACGAGATCCCCCCGTCTGGATCGCCGCGGCCACGGCACCCCGCGCTTGACCGCGCGCCGCGCCGCGCCCATCGTGGACCACGCCCCGCAGCCTATCCGAAAGTCCGCCATGTTCTCCCCGCGCGCCCTTCTGCCCGCCGCCTGCCTGATCCTGCCCCACGCCGCCCTCGCCCAGGTCACCGCCGACGAGATCTGGGCGGCCTGGCAGGATGGCGGCCCCGGCGTGACCACCACGGCCGAGGTCGACCGCGACGGCTCGGGCCTGTCGCTCGCGGACCTGGCGGTCGAGATCGCCCAGGACGACGGCAGCCGGACGGTGGTGGCCATCGACCGGGTCGAGATGACGGACCGGTCCGATGGCACGGTGGCGATCCGCGTGCCCGGATCGGCCAGGATCTCGCGGGACGACATGCCCGATGTCGCGGTGATCCTCGATCTCGACCCGACCGAGGTCACGGTCAGCCGCGCGGACGCGACACTCAGCTACGACGCGCTGTCGCCCACGCTGCCGCTGCGGGTCGAGGGGCCGGAGCTGCCCGGCCCGATCGAGGCGCTGGTCAACGGCGCCGAGACCACGCTCGAACTCGCGCCCGACGCGCTGACCGTGTCCAGCCGGTCCGAAGGCGTCGGCGTCACCGGCCTTTTCCCGGGCGAGACGGGGACCGTCAATTTCCAGCTGGTCACCGGCCCGTCCGAAGGAACCACGCGCGCCGATACCGTGGCCGGGCTGTTCGCCAGCCGCGGAGAAAGCGGCACCGGAGCGTTCGAGGCCGAGCAGTCCACGCAGGACATCCTGGTGCGGCTGACCGGCGGGCTGGGCGGCGGCGCCGAAGCGGTCGAGCTGGCGATCGCCGAAACCTCGATCGCCACGCGCTCCGCGCCCGCGCGGCAGGGGACCGAGGGCACGCTCGGCGGCGTGGAACTGTCCGCTGCCCTGGCCCCCGGCGCGCCGGTCCAGGTGTTGGGCACGCTCGACCGTCTCGAATGGTCGGGCACGATCCCCGGGGCGGCAGCCGAGGATGAACAGACCGAGCTTGGCCTGTCGCTGTCGGTCGTCGCCCTGGCCCCGTCCGAAACGGCCTGGGAGACGTTCGATCCCTCCGGGTTCCTCGCCCGCACGCCGCTGAACCTGACCGCCGAGATCAGCGGCACGGGGCAGCTGGTGCACCCGGGCCTGCCGGTGCCGCTGGCCTACGAGCTATCCGAGCTGACGCTCGAAACGCTGAGCCTGTCGGCGCTGGGCGCCAGCATCACCGGCGGCGGTAGCGTCACCGCGCCGCTGGACCCCCCGGCGCGCAGCGGGCAGCTCAGCTTCATCGGCACCGGCCTGCTGGAGCTGATCGGCGACCTGGGCCAGACCGGCCTGCTGCCGCCGGGCCAGGACGTGGGCGCGCGCATGGGGCTGATGTTCCTCACCGAACCCGAGCCCGACGGCGACGGCCTGCGCAGCGACGTGACCTTCGGCCCCGACGGCGCGATCTCGGTCAACGGCACCCGCCTGCGCTGACCGGGCGCGGGCGGCGGTCTTGCGGCAGGGCGCCGGGCGGGCTACCTGCGGTGGATCCCGACGCAAAGGACCGACGATGCCCGCTCCGCTCGACCAGCTGACCGCCCGCCTGCTCGACGCCGCCCTGAAGGCCGGGGCCGAAGCCGCCGATGCCATCGCGGTGCGCGAGGCGTCCATCGGCATCGACGTGCGCGGCGGCGCGCTGGAACAGGCCGAACGGTCGGAAGGCACCGAGATCGGGCTGCGCGTGCTGATCGGGCGGCGGCAGTCCTGCGTGTCGGCCTCGGACCTGACCGACGCCACCATCGCCGAGATGGCCGAACGTGCGGTCACCATGGCCCGCCTCGCGCCCGAGGATCCGGGCGCGGGCCTGGCCGACCCCTCGCAGCTTGCCACCGACTGGGACGCCGCCGCGCTCGACCTTGTCGACCCGGCGGACGAGCCCGCACCCGCCGCGCTTCAGGACGCCGCGCTGGCGCTCGAATCCGGGGCCGCCTCCATCGACGGGGTGACGCAGGTGCAATCGGCCTCGGCCGGGCACGGCTGGGCCGAGATCCATTTGGCCGCCACCAACGGCTTCTCGGGCGGATACCGCCGCAGCTCGACCTCGTATTCCGCAGTCGCCATCAGCGGCGAAGGCACGGGGATGGAGCGGGACTACCACGGCGAATCCCGCGTCTACGCGGCCGACCTGCCCGACCCGCACGGCATCGGCGTCATCGCGGGCGAACGGGCCGTAGCGCTCCAGGGCGCCCGGCGCGCCAAGACGGGCGCCTACCCGGTGATCTTCGATGAACGCATCGCGTCGTCGCTGATCGGCAACCTCGTCATGGCCATCAACGGCACCGCCATCGCGCGCGGCTCAAGCTGGGCGCGCGACCTTCTGGGCCAGCAGATCCTGCCCAGGGGCATCGACCTGGTCGAGGATCCGTTCCGCCCCCGCGTGTCGGGGTCGCGTCCCTTCGACGGCGAGGGCCTGCCGCGCCAGCGTCGCGCCATCGTCGAGGATGGCATCCTCACCGGCTGGACGCTGGACCTGGCCACGGGCCGCAAGCTGGGGCTGCCCAGCACCGGCAACGCCGCGCGCGGCACCGGCGCGCCGCCGCAGCCGTCGGTCACCAACCTCGCGCTGACGCAGGGCACCCAGTCCCGGGCGGACCTCATGGCCGAGATCGGCACAGGCCTGCTCGTCACCTCGATGATCGGTTCGACCATCAACCCCAATACCGGCGATTACAGCCGGGGGGCGTCGGGCTTCTGGGTCGAAGGGGGCGAGATCGCCTACCCGGTGAACGAGATCACGCTGGCGGGCAACCTGCGCGACATGCTGCCCCGGATCCGGCCCGCGAACGACGCGCGCACGCATCTCAGCCGGGTGGTGCCGTCGCTTCTGGTCGAAGGCCTGACACTTGCCGGCGACTGACCTCGACCTTCTGCTGGCGGCCGCGCGCGACGCGGGCGAGATCGCCATGTCGCACTGGCGGGAAGACCCCGAGACCGAGACCAAGTCCGACGGCACGCCCGTGTCCGAGGCCGATATCGAGGTCGATACCGACCTGCGCCGCACCCTGACCGCCGCGCGCCCCGGCTACGGCTGGCTCAGCGAGGAAACCCCCGACGACCCCGCACGGCTGGACCGCGAGCGCTGTTTCATCGTCGATCCCATCGACGGCACCCGCGCGTATCTGTCGGGGCAGGAGAACTGGGCGCTCAGCCTCGCCGTGGCCAGCGGCGGCACGGTTACCGACGCGGTGATCCACATGCCGGCCAAGGGCCTGACCTATGTCGCGGGGCAGGGACAGGGCGCACGCCTGATCGTCGCGGGCGACGCGAAATCCGCGCTGTCGGTCACCGCCACGGCGGGGGCCGAAGGCGCGCGGCTCATCACCTCCAAGGGCACCTATGCCGACCGCCACTGGCGCGACGGCGTGCCGGGCTTCTCGAAGCATTTCCGCCCCTCCATGGCCTATCGGCTGGCGGTGGTGGCGCAAGGCCGGTTCGACGCGATGATCACCCTGCGCGACGCGTGGGAATGGGACATCGCCGCCGGCGTGCTGATCGCGGCCGAGGCCGGGGCCACGGTCACCGACCGCCGCGGGGCCGCGCTGCGGTTCAACTCGCCCGGGCGGCAGACCGACGGCGTCCTGGCCGCGAACCCGGCGCTGCACGGCGAGATCCTGTCGCGGCTGGCCTAGGGTCGTGGGCGGTCAGATGCGCGATCCTCGGACGGCGCGCGTGACGCACCACGACGAGCACTTCGGGAGATCTCCGCTCGGACGTGCACCATGTGTCCGACCCCCTGTGCACGGGTGATGCACAACGGGCATCGGGACGCCGACCCTGTCTGCACGGCCCGTGCCGAACGGCGCACGGTTGCGGCACGCGTGGCGCACGGGCCGGGGACGGTTGCGGCACCGTCGGTGCACACGGGGGGACACCGGGCGGTCACTTGACCCGGCGGGCCGCTGGCGTACCCTCGCGCCCCAACCGCAGGAGCCCGCCCATGGATCAGCGTTCCCCGACCCGCATCGCCGCCCGGCCGCGCTGAAACGGCCCATGGCGTTCTCGCTTTCCCTCCTGCGCCATCGCCTGGCCGTCCGCCGCGCCACGCCCGCGCCGCTCGCCCCGACGCCCGATCCAGGCCAGCGGCCCGAGGGTCCACTGCTCTGGGCGCAATTCTGCGACGGCGGACCGCGCCCCGGCGTGACACTGGTGATCGACGCCCTGTCGCGCCGCTTCCCGGATCTCAACATCCTTGTCACCGGCGACCAGGAGCCGTGGCGCCCCGACCTCGTGCAGGGGGCGCAACCGGTCGACACGCGCGGCGGCGGGCGCGCCTTCCTCAATCACTGGGCCCCTGATATCGCTGTATTTTCCGGACCCGACCCATGGCCCATAACGTGGGAGGAATGCCATTTCCGCGGGATCGCGCAAGTGGCCATCGACGCCGATCCGGGACGCCACGCCATCGCATTGGTGCGGCCGCTGGATCACTTCGTTCTGGTGCATGCCACCCGCGACGATCCCCGGCTGTCGGACGTGGTGCGCCCACTGGGGCCACTGGCCACCACGCCCGTGCCACCGCCGGTCATCGCCAGTGATCTCGACGACATGACCCGGCTGCTGGCGTCGCGGCCTGTGTGGCTTTCGGCCGCCACGCCCCCGGCCGAGGTCGACGCCGTGCTCGCCGCCCACCGCGCGGCCGCGCAGCTGTCGCACAGGCTGCTGCTGATCCTCGAGCTTGCCGATCCCGTGGCGGGCCTGGCCCTCGCGGATCGCCTGCAAAACATGGGGATGCGTGTCGCCCTGCGGTCGGTCGGCGACGAACCCGCCCCCGATTGCCAGGTGCTGATCGCCGACGATCCGGGCGAGATCGGGCTCTGGGCGCGGCTCGCCTCGATCACCTACATGGGCGGCACGCTCAGCGGCGGCGGCGATTGCGACCCGGCCATTCCCGCGGCGCTGGGCTCGGTCGTGATCCACGGCCCCATGGGCGGCGACTACCAGCGCACGCTGTCGGCGCTGGACCAGGCGCAGGCGGCGCAGATCGTCCTGAGATCGGACGCGCTGGGCCAGGCGGTCGAGCAGATGCTGGTGCCCGACCGCGCCGCCGCCTTCGCCCACCGCGCCTGGGACGTCCTGACGCGCGGGGCCGAGGCGTCCCACACGGTGCTGGCCGCGCTGGACCGCGCCGTGCGCGCCCTGAAGGAGCCCGCCTGATGCGTCCGCCCGCCTTCTGGAATCGCCCGCCCGACAGCCCAGGCTGGCAGGCGCGGGTGCTGGCGCCCCTAGGCGCGCTCTACGCCACCGCCACCGCGCGCCGCGTGGCCCGGCCCGGTGCGCGCGTCGAGGCGCCGGTGATCTGCGTCGGCAACATCAACGCGGGCGGCACCGGCAAGACCCCCACGGTCATCCATGTCGTGCAGCGGCTTCAGTCCATGGGGCGGGCGCCGCATGTCGTCTCGCGCGGCTACGGCGGACGGCAGCGCGAGACGTTGCGCGTGGATCCCGCCATTCACGACGCCGCCGCCGTGGGGGACGAGCCGTTGCTGCTGTCGGCCTTCTGCCCGGTCTGGGTGGGCCGCGACCGCGCCGCCGCCGCCCGCGCGGCGGTTGCCGCGGGCGCCGACGTGGTGGTCATGGATGACGGGCTGCAAAACCCGGGTCTGGACAAGGACCTGTCCATTGTCGTGGTGGACGCCGCCACCGGCTTCGGCAACGGCCGTGTCCTGCCGGCGGGCCCTTTGCGTGAGCCGGTGGCCGCCGGGCTCGCCCGCGCCGACCTGGTGCTGGCCATCGGCGACGAAGACGCGCAGCGGGACTTCGCCCGCGGTTGGGGGCAGGGCGTGGATTTGCCTGTGGTGGCCGCGCGGCTGGCCCCGCTGCCAACGGGCATGCCATGGCAGGGATTGCGCGCCCTTGCCTTCGCCGGGATCGGCCGGCCGCAGAAATTCTTCGATACGCTGCGGGGGCTCGGCGCCGAGTTGATCCACGCCGAGCCGCTGGAGGATCATCAGGCCTTGTCGCCCGCGTTGATGGCCCGGCTGGAGCGCGACGCGCGCGAGATGAACGCCCAGCTCGTCACGACCGAGAAGGACGCCGTGCGCCTGCCGCAAAGCTTTCGCACCAAGGTTCTGACCCTGCCGGTGCGGCTTGAGATCGCCGCGCCGGAACCGTTGGAGACGGCCCTGGCGCGGCTGTTCGAGGCTTAGTCGGCCAGCTTCTCGTCCAGGATCGCCGAGAAGTCGGCGTAGTTCATGTTCGAGTAGTTCTCGCCGTCGATCACGAAGCTCGGCGTCGCGCGGATATTGTCCGCGGCGGCGTTCTGCTCGTAGGTGGCGACCAGGGCCTGGGCCTTGGCCGCGTCGTTCAGGCAGGCGTCCAGCTGATCATCGCCGAGCCCGGCCGTCTTGCCGATCTGGCGCAGGTTCTGCGCGATCTGCGCGGGCTCGCCCTGGGCCCATTCGCTCTGCCGTTCGTAGATCAGGTCGGCGATCCCGAAATAGCGATCGGGCCCGGCGCAGCGGGCCACCATCCCGGCCCACAGGCCGTAGCGGTCGAAATAGACCTCGCGGTAGATGAAGTTGATCTTGCCAGAGTCGATGTAGTTTTCCTTCAGGTCGTCGAAGACGTTGTCGTGGAAGGTGCGGCAATGGGGGCAGGTGAAGGACGCGTACTCGATGACGGTCACGTCGGCGTCGGGGTTGCCCATCGACATTTCCTGCACCAGCGACAGATCGGCCTCGCTGCTTTCCTGGGCCTCGACCTGGAAGGACGTGGCGCCGGGCGCGCCGCCGGGGGTGGTCGAGAAATACCAAGCGCCGGCGCCCAGGACGGCGGCGGCTGCGATGGCGGGGACGATCTTGTTCATTATTTGGGTCCTTTCGGGGTAGGTGACGTGTCCAGCACGTGGCTGCCCAACCGTTCCAGCGCGGCGCGCAGGCCCGGATCGGTCACGTCGGACGTGCTGGCGCGGGCCGCGGTGACGGCCTGCGGTGTGGGTTGACGTGGCGCCTGCTTCGGCGCCGGGGTGAATTCAACCGCGCCGTCGGAAAATCCGGTGGGCGCGGTCTGGGTGATGCGGATGCGGCTGATGGCGTTATAGCCGTAGCAGGCATTGACCCGCTCGCGCAGCTTGTCCTTCTGCATTTCCAGCATCGGGGCCTGCGCGCCGGTGGTCAGCACGGTCAGGGTCGCGCCCATGCTGCCGCGACCGTAGCGCACGTTGACGGGCCGCGCGATCGCGGCGATGTCGGGGCCGGCGATTTCGGGCCAGTGGGTCAGCAGGCGGCTGACGGCAAAGCCCCGGCTTTCGCCCACGCGGCGGATCTGCTGCTCGAGCAGGGTCGAGGCGCGCTGCGCGCTGCGACGGTAGGGTCGCCGATGGGGTGTCGTTGCCATATGCCGTATCTATGGGCGGGGCCGGATTCGGACCAGCCGGGAATGCGTTGGGAGAGCATAAAACTTGCGTGACGACAGCGCCATCGACCTCGGCACCGAGCTTTTGGACTGGTACGACCGTCACGCGCGGATCATGCCGTGGCGCGTGTCGCCCGCCGACCGCGCCCGTGGCGTGCGCCCCGACCCCTACGCAGTGTGGCTGAGCGAGGTCATGCTCCAGCAGACCACCGTGGCAGCGGTGCGGGAGTACTTCCTCAAGTTCACGCGGATCTGGCCCAAGGTGACCGACCTCGCGGCGGCCGAGGATGCCGATGTCATGGCCGCCTGGGCGGGGTTGGGATACTACGCCCGCGCCCGGAACCTGCTGAAGTGCGCCCGCGTCGTCGCGTACGAGCATGCCGGGCGGTTTCCCGACACCTACGACGCGCTTCTGAAGCTCCCGGGGATCGGCCCCTACACCGCCGCTGCCGTCTCGGCGATCGCCTTCGACCGGCCGTCGGTCGTGGTGGATGGGAATGTCGAACGGGTGATGGCCCGGCTCCATGCCGTTGAGACGCCCTTGCCCGATGCCAAGCCCGAGCTGACCGCGCTGGCCGCGGACCTGACGCCAGGGACGCGGCCCGGGGATTACGCGCAGGCGGTGATGGACCTCGGCGCAACGATCTGCACGCCGCGCAGCCCGGCCTGCGGAATCTGCCCGTGGTCGGGCCCGTGCCGCGCGCGGGCGCTGGGCCTCCAGCCCGAGCTGCCGCGCAAACGCCCCAAGGCGGCCAAGCCGGTGCGCCAAGGCGTGGCCTACCTCGCGCGGCGGCGCGACGGGGCGTGGCTCTTGGAGACGCGTCCCGAGAAGGGGCTGCTGGGCGGCATGCTGGGCTGGCCGGGCAGCGACTGGGCCGAAGCGGTGCCGGACCACGCGCCACCCCTGGCCGCCGATTGGGCCGACCCGGGTGCCGAGGTGCGCCATACCTTCACCCATTTCCACCTGTCGCTGTCGCTCCGCGTCGCGCAGGTCGGTGACGTCACGCCCGACCGGGGCCGTTTCGTCACGCGCGAGAGCTTCCGCCCCGCCGACCTGCCCACGGTGATGCGCAAAGCCTACGATCTGGCCGCCGCGACACTGCCCCCGATTGAGTGACGGCGCGGGCGGGGGCATATTGCATCCAAGCTGATCCCCGCACGGATGTCTGAAATGTCGCGAGTAACCAAGGCACTGCCCTTCTGGCTGTCGATGGCGCTGATCCCCATCGCGGTGTTCATCACCATCCAGGGCGGCTGGTGGGTCCTGCTCATGCCCGCCGTCACCTGGTACCTGTTCTCGATCATCGACAGCTTTGCCGGCCTTAACGAGGCGAACGAGGACCCCGAGACCCCGGATGCCCAGTTGTTCTGGTACCGGCTGATCACGCTGATCTGGTTCCCGCTGCAATTCATCCTGATCTTTGGCGCGATCTACCTGGTCACCCGCGATCCGACCCTGAACGGGTGGGAGAAGTTCGGCATCTTCTTCGGGCTCGGCATCGTTTCCGGAACGGTCGGCATCAACTACAGCCACGAGCTGATGCACCAGCGCTCGCGGCTGGAGCGGTGGATGGCCGACCTGTTGCTGGCGATGGTGTTCTACTCGCATTTCCGGTCCGAACACTTGCTGGTCCATCACCGCTATGTCGGCACGCCGCGCGATCCGGTCTCTGCCCGCTACAACGAGGGCTTTCACCGCTACTATCCCCGCGTCCTGTGGCAATGTTTCCGCTCGGCCTTCCGCGCCGAGGCCGCCATGCAGGCCCGGCGCGGCCGCCCGTGGTGGGACGCGCGCAATCCCTTCTGGCGCTACTGGGCGCTTCAGGCCGGGTTCGCGTCGCTGGCTCTGCTGCTGGGCGGGTTCGAGGGGCTTCTGTGGCTTCTGGTGCAGGCGGGCGTCGCCATCTGGCAGCTGGAGCTCGTGAACTACGTCGAGCACTACGGGCTGACGCGCAAACACCTGGGCGACGGGAAGTACGAGCATGTCCAGCCGCGCCATTCGTGGAACGCGGCGCAGCGGGCGTCGAACTGGCTGCTCATCAACCTGCAACGCCACTCGAACCACCATTTCAAGCCCGACCGGCCCTATCCGCTGCTTCAGAATTATTCGGCCGACGAGGCGCCCCAGCTGCCGGCGGGCTACCCGGTGATGACCATGGTGGCGATGATACCGCCCCTGTGGCGGCGGATGATGAACCCGCGGGTGCGGGCGTGGCGGCGGCAGAACTATCCCGAGATCGAGGATTGGAGCGCCTACAACAAGGCCGCCACGCCGATGCCGCGCTAGGCGGCGTCGCGCACATCATCCGAAGATGATGTGCGGGAGACTATCCTGGATAGTCTCTTACTCGGCCTCGCGCGTTTCGAACCGCAGGCCCACCGCCGTGCGCTCGGGGAAGCCTTCCCAGTAGGTGTGGTCGTCCTGCTCGGTCCCGTCATCGTCCACGGACCAGACGCCGTCCGACGCGTTCTCGACCAGGTCGAGATAATCCGCCTTGGCGCTGTCGCCCTTCAGGTGCAGGTCCATGAAGGCCGTGGCGAAATGCTGGGCGATGTTGTTCATGCGGCGATTGTCCCAGACCGCGTCGCCGTAGTGGCTGAAGATGTCCAGTTCGGGATCCATCGCCTCGGGCGGCGCGGGCATCGGCGCGGCGGCGTTGTGGTTCGCGTCCTCGAAGGTCAGCAGGTGACGGCGGGTGCCGGTGGTCTCGTCGAAGATCGTGCGCATGTCGTCGTAGACCGACACGTCGTCGACGCTCCCCGCCATGATCATCAGCGGCAGGTCGATCTGCGACAGGCCCTCGGCGCTCCAGAAATCGCGGTTGCGCCCCCAAGGCCCGATGGCGATCACCGCCTTCAGGCGTTCGTCGGACAGGCTTTCGTGCAGGTCCGCACCCACTTGCAGCTCTTCCAGCAGGCCACCCGGCGGGGCGTAGGCCAGGTCCAGCGGCGCGGCGTCCAGCCCCGCGCCTGCGAAGATCAGCGCCCCGTAGCCACCCATGGAATACCCGATCAGCCCGGCGGTATCGCCGTCGATGATGGCGCCGAGGTCACCCTCCAGCCCTGCCATCTGGTCCAGCACGAAGGCCTGGTCCTGCGGGCGGTTGTAAAGGGTCGAGCCGAACGCGGCCATGTCGGAATAGGTGCTGTCGGTGTGGTCGATCGACGCCGTGACATAGCCCTTGGACGCCAGGTTCTCGCCCAGGTGGCTCATGAGGAAGCGGTTGCCGGGATAGCCGTGCGAGATCAGGACCAGCGGGAAGGTCTCGCCACTGGCCGGCGCCGCGTCGCGGGCCGCGCGGCCGGTGAGGGTGGTCGTCGTTTCGCCGTCGCGCAGCGTGGCCTCGTAGGTGCCGCCGGGCTCGGTCCCTTCGGCGGCGGGATACCAGATCTCGACGGTCAGGTCGCGGTCATAGGTCGGCTGCGCGTCCTCGGTGGCGTTCAGCACGTCGACCACGCCCTCGCGCGTGAAGGTCATGGTGCGCACGCCGATCACCCGGTCGCCGAAGGGGGCAAGCGTGGGCGCGTCGGGGCGGACCACGTCGATCGGATGGTCCGCCCACGCCGGAAGGGCCGCGATGGCGGCGGCAAATGTCATTTTTTTCAGCATGTTGTCCTCCTGTCGCCGCAGCATGGGACGCGCGGCGACAGGATACAACCCGAGGTTTAAGGGTCGGCGCCGACCCGCACCAGCGTCTTGCCGAAATTGCCGCCCTTCAGCATGTCGAGGAAGGCCTTGGGCGCGTATTCCAGCCCCTCGGTCACGCTCTCGCGGTAGCTCACGCGGCCATCGGCGACCATCGGTGCGACCTCGTCCAGGAAGTCGGGGAAGCGGTGCCAGTGGTCGAAGATGATGAACCCGCGCGCGGTCAGCTTGCGGGTCAGCATGTTGCGCCACAGCACCGGGCCCATCGGCCCCTGGTCCAGGTTCTGACCGCCGTACCACGCGACCATGCCGCAGATGGCGATGCGGCCGAAATCGTTCATGTTCTGGATGGCCCCGGCCAGAGTCTTGCCGCCGACATTCTCGAAATAGCCGTCCACGCCGTCCGGCGCGACCTTGGCGATGGCCTCGGCCATGGCGCGGCCATCGGCGTTGGCGTGGTGGTCGATGCAGGCGTCGTAGCCCAGCTCGGACGTGGCGAAGTCGCATTTCTCGGGGCCGCCGGCGACGCCGACGACGCGGCAGCCCTTGGCCTTGGCAACCTGTCCCGCGACCGTGCCCACGGCGCCCGTGGCGGCCGAGATCAGCAGGGTCTGGCCCGATTGCGCCTCGAGGATGTCGTTGACGCCGACCCAGGCCGTCAGGCCCGGCATGCCCAGCACACCCAGCGCCGCCTGCACGGGCGCGCGGGACGGGTCCAGCTTGCGCAGCTCGTCGCCCGGCATCACCGCGTGGCTGGTCCAGCCGGTCATGCCCGTGGCGATGTCACCAGGCGCGAAGTCGGGGTGATTGGACGCCGTCACCTCGCCCACGGTCTGGCCGGTCATCACTTCGCCAAGGCTGACCGGCTTGGCGTAGCTTTTCGCGTCGTCCATGCGGCCGCGCATGTAGGGGTCCAGCGACAGCCAGATGGTGCGCAGCGCGACCTCGCCGTCGCCGGGGGCGGGCGGGTCGAACGCCTCGTGCCGCAGGTCGTCCAGCGTCGCCTCACCCTGGGGACGGGCGGCCAAAACGACTCGATGTGCCTGATCGGTCATGCTCGATCATTCCTTTCCTTGGATCGCGATTTCAGGAGGGCCCGAGGGCGGCTCAGTCGTCGTTGCGCGCCAGCAGGCCGTATTTCCGCAACTTCACGTAGAGCGACTGGCGCGAGAGGCCCAGCATTTCGGCGGCCGCAACGCGGTTGTTGCCGGTCAGCTCGACCGCGGTCTCGATGCACATTTTCTCGACCACGTCCGAGGTTTCGCCCACCAGTTCCTTCAGGGACGCGGTGCCGACCAGTTCGCGGATCGAGCGCATGGTGTCGTCGTCCACCCCACCGGGCGCCGCGCGGGAGGTTTCGCTGCGGGTGCCGTCGCGCAGGATGAATCCCAGCATCGGGCTTTCGGCGTCGGCCAGGTAGCTGACCGAGATCTCGACCGGCAGTTCGACGCCCACGTCGGTCCGGAACCGGGTCGCGTAAAGCTTGATCTGGCCGTTGCGCACCGCGTTGTCGGACATCACCTTCAGGTCGACGCCGCCCCGCACCAGGAAATCCGACAGGTTCCGGCCCAGGGCCAGCCCGGAATTGTCCAGGTCCGCCAGGTCGAGGAAGCCGTCATTGGCCGACACGATCTGGCCCGACCGGTCGGTGACCACGATGCCTTCCGCGCAGCTGTCATACAGCCGCGCCAGGTTGTCGTTCAGCGCCTGGGTCCCGGCGGCTGCATGGTCGGCGCGGTCCATCCGGCAGACCAGCATCCGCTCGCCGGCCGCGCGGAACAGCGTGACGCCGACCATCAGCGGCGTGCGCGTGCGCCGCACCGTCAGTTCGGTGCGCGCGGCGCCATCGCTGCGCCCCGCACGCGCCAGCTGGTCCAGCACGTCGGTGCCCGCGCCGCCCGTCAGCTCATCGGCGAAGGCGGCGCCTTTCAGGTCCTCGACCGAGCCCCCCAGGATTTGCGCGGCCGATCCGTTCAGGTCGGTGATACGCCCGGTGTTCAGCGCGACGAAGGCGATGGCGTCGCGGCTGATATCCAGCAGCACGCGCATCCGCGTGGCGATGTCGCGGTTCAGCTCGTAGTCCCGCTCCAGCGCCAGCTGGGCTTCGACCAGCTGCTGCTGCATCTCGGCGATGGGGCGCAGGTCGCGGCCCAGAAGCAGGATGGCGCCGTCCGGCCCGACCTGGTGAAAGCTGTAGCGGATGGGAAATTGCAGCCCGGACGAGCCGCGGTGGTTCAGCTCCAGCGGTTTGTCGTTCTCGACCCCGCTGGCGAACTCGGCCAGGCGGCGCTCCAGCTTGGTGGCCGACTCGGGCGTCAGCACCTCGCGCATGTCGAGCCCGTTCCAGTCCTCCTGAACGTCGAGCCCCTTCTGCTGCGGGTTCACCAGCACCGAAAGGATCTGTCCCATGTCCGAGATGACCACGGCGATGTCCGAGGCCGACGAGATGATCGAACCCAGCAGATCGGGAGCGATCAGCGGAATGGTCCCGGTGGACCAGTATTTCGCACCGCGCGAGGTCATGGCGTCTGTGGTACTGTTGAGGCTCTGCGGATCATGGCGCAGTGCCTCGATCGTCCGTCTGACAGCACATCGACAGAGCGGTTGTCAAATCGTTCGTGGCGTGCGCGGCGCCGGTCAGCCGCGTCACGGCCTCGGGTCCCGCGCCCAGGATGGCGCCGCCGACGATCAGCGGCACCTGGGCGGGCAGGACGGCGGACAGTCGTTCCACCAGGTCACGGACCGGGGTCAGGTCGTCGCTTTCGGCAACGGACATCATGACGCCGTCGAAACGCCCGGCGCGCACGGTTTCGACCACCTCGCTCGCCGGGCGGCCCAGCATCAGCCGCACCGAAACGCCCACGCGGCGCATCTGGCCGGTCAGGACCATGGCGCCCAGGGTGTGATACTCGTTGGCCAGCACCAGGACCGAGATGTCACGCCCGTCCGACTCGGTCCTGTCGTCCTTTTCCGGCACCAGGTCGCGCACCATGGCCTGCAGCCGGGCGGCGCCGATCGAGACGTCGGCGAAGCTCATCTCGTCGTTGCACCAGTCGTCGCCCATGCGCCGCGCCACCTGGGGCACGTAAAGGTCGCAGATGTCGTCGCGGCTGATCCCGGCCTCTTCCATGCGATGGATCAGGTCCCACCGGCGGGATTTGTCGGGCGACGCGATGGCGGCGCGCATCTCGGACAGGAACGTCTCGGACAGGGGCGGGCGGCTGGCGCGGCGCGCGGCCAGGACGGCCAAGGCCTTGCGGGCCAGCGCATTGACGGCGGGTCCGCTTTCGCGCTTCGGGGGCGATGCCGGTTTCAGGTTTCGGGCCGTCATAGGGATGCGAGCCTTTCGCGACCGTCCGTTGCGGGTCCAGGGGCGCGAACGATCCCCTTCACTGTCTGCCCTCGGCTGTAAAATGTCAAAGCCAATTGACAGTTTGGGCCGCGGACAGTCTCGCAAATTGTGTTGGAAAGTCGGACGGTCAAGGCTGCATGGGATTTCACAGCCTGACAGGCGTCAGCTTTCAAAGTGTAAGTTTGAGTTGACACTTTTGGGGTCGAATGCTCATGGTAAGGCATGACCGATGCCCAGATTCTCGCGGCCGGGGCGGGCTCGACCCACCCGCCGCTTTATACGCCTGCCGAGCGCGCTCGCCGTGACGCAAGCCCCTGGACGTTGGTCCAGGGCGTGCTGGCGCCGCTGCAATTCGCGGTCTTCCTAGTCTCGCTGGCGCTGGTGCTGCGCTATCTCGCCACCGGCGAGGGCTACGCTCTGGCCACCGCGTCGATCGTGGTGAAGACCGGCGTGCTCTACCTGATCATGGTGACCGGCGCGATCTGGGAGAAAGCGGTGTTCGGCCAGTACCTGCTGGCGCCGGCCTTCTTCTGGGAAGACATGTTCAGCTTCGCCGTGATCGCGGTGCACACGCTGTATCTCGTGGCTCTGTTCGGTGGCTGGTTCACGCCGCAGACGCTGATGATGACGGCGTTGCTGGCCTACGCGCTCTACGTGGTGAACGCCGCGCAATTCCTGCTCAAGCTGCGCCGCGCGCGCCTGGACGGCGCGCTGTGACCCAGATGCCCAAGCCCCCCGCCACCGGCTGCGGCGCCGCGCCCGTCCTGAAGGAGCGCGGCCAGCGCGAGGTCTTCTGCGGCTTGACCGGCATCATCTGGCTGCACCGCAAGATGCAGGACGCCTTCTTCCTGGTCGTGGGCTCGCGCACCTGCGCGCACCTGCTGCAATCGGCCGCCGGCGTGATGATCTTCGCCGAGCCGCGATTCGCCACCGCCATCCTCGAGGAGACCGACCTGGCCGGCCTCGCCGACGCGCAGGACGAACTGGACAACCAGGTGGCGCAGCTCTTGGCGCGCCGACCCGATATCCGCCAGCTGTTTCTCGTGGGCTCGTGCCCGTCCGAGGTCATCAAGCTCGACCTCGGCCGCGCGGCCGAAAGGCTCAGCGCGGTGCACGCCCCCCATGTCCGGGTGCTGAACTATTCGGGGTCGGGGATCGAGACGACCTTCACCGAGGGCGAGGATGCCTGCCTCGCCGCCATGGTGCCCGCGCTGCCCGAGGCGAACGCGAAGTCCCTGCTGATCGCCGGTGCCCTTCCCGACGTGGTCGAGGACCAGATGCTGGGCCTGCTGCGCGCCATGGGTATCGAAGATGTCGCCTGCCTGCCCGCCCGCCGCGCCGATGACCTGCCCGCCGTGGGGCCCGACACCGTGGTCGCCCTGGTCCAGCCGTTCCTGGGCGAGACGCTTGCCGCGCTCACGCGTCGCGGTGCGCGCCATATCGAGGCGCCGCTGCCCTTCGGCGACGAGGGGACGACCGCCTGGCTCTGGGCCGTGGCGCGCGAGATGGGCGTCGACGCCAACACCTTCGCGCGGGTGACCGAGGCGCCGCGCGCCCGGGCCCGGCGCGCCATCGCCGCGGCGTCCGGGACGCTGAACGGCAAGTCGGTCTTCTTCTTCCCCGACAGCCAGCTGGAAATCCCCCTGGCGCGCTTCCTGACCCGTGAATGCGGCATGGACGCGGTCGAGGTCGGCGCACCCTTCATTCACCGCGCCATCGTCGGCCCGGACCTCGACCTGCTGCCCGAGGGCCCGACGATCAGCGAAGGCCAGGACGTGGACAAGCAGCTGGACCGCGCCCGCGCCGCGCGGCCCGACCTGACGGTCTGCGGGCTGGGCCTCGCCAACCCGCTCGAATCCGAGGGCCTGACGACCAAGTGGGCCATCGAGCTCGTCTTCACGCCGGTCCATTTCTACGAACAGGCGGGCGATCTCGCCGGCCTGTTCGCCCGCCCGCTGCGCCGCAAGGAAAAGCTCCGGCTGGAGGCGGCGGAATGAACCGTTCCATCACTGGTCCCCAAATACTCGCAGCGAGCCGCACGCCATGAAGCTCAGCGTCTGGACGTATGAAGGCCCGCCCCATGTGGGGGCGATGCGCGTCGCCACCGGGATGCGCGGTCTGCACTATGTCCTGCACGCGCCCCAGGGCGACACCTACGCCGACCTTCTGTTCACCATGATCGAGCGGCGCGACCGCCGTCCGCCGGTGACCTACACCACGTTCCAGGCGCGCGACCTCGGCTCGGACACGGCCGACCTGTTCCGCACCGCCTGCGAGGATGCCGTGGCGCGGTTCCGGCCCGAGGCGATCATCGTCGGCGCGTCCTGCACGGCCGAGCTGATCCAGGACGATCCGGGCGGCATGGCAGAAACCATGGACTTGGGCGGGATCCCGGTGATCCCGCTGGAACTGCCGTCCTACCAGCGCAAGGAAAACTTCGGCGCGGACGAGACGTTCTACCAGGTCGTCAAGCGGCTCGCCCAGCCGATGGAGCGCACGGCCCGTCCCACGGTCAACATCCTCGGGCCCACCGGGCTGGGCTTCCGCCACCGCGACGACGTGGCCGAGATCACGGGCCTGCTGGCCGACATGGGGATCGAGGTGAATGTCTGCGCCCCCATGGGCGCCACCCCCGCGGACATCGCGCGACTGGGCGCGGCGCATGCCAACGTGCTGCTCTACCCGGAAACGGGCGAGACGGCCGCGCGCTGGTGCGAGAAGACGTTGGGCCAGCCCTTCACGAAAACGGTGCCGATGGGCGTCGGCGCCACCCGCGATTTCATCGCCGAGATCCGCGCAATGCTGCCCGATGCGCTCGCCCCCAGCGAGGCGGGGCTGCGCCTGCCCTGGTACTCGGCCAGCGTCGATAGCACCTACCTGACCGGCAAGCGCGTGTTCCTGTTCGGCGACGCGACCCACGTGATGGCGGCCGCCCGGATCGCCCGCGACGAGATGGGGTTCGAGGTCTGCGGCATGGGCTGCTACAACCGCGAATTCGCGCGGCCCATGCGCGCGGCGGCCAAGGAATACGGGCTGAGCGCGCTGATCACCGACGACTATCTCGAGGTCGAGCGCGCGATCGAGGACGCCGCGCCCGAGATGATCCTCGGCACGCAGATGGAACGGCATATCGGCAAGCGCCTGGGTATCCCCTGCGCCGTGATCTCGGCCCCCGTCCACGTGCAGGATTTCCCCGCCCGCTATTCGCCCGTCATGGGGTTCGAGGGCGCGAACGTGATCTTCGACACCTGGGTGCACCCGCTGGTCATGGGGCTGGAAGAGCACCTGCTGCACATGTTCCGCGAGGATTTCGAGTTCCACGATGCCGCCGGCCCGTCGCATCACGGCGGCAAGGCCGTCGCGCGGGCCGAGGACGCCGGGGGCCAGCCCCCGGACCCCCGGAGTATTTCGGGACCAGTGATGGAAGAGACCGGCGCGGACGTGGTGACGTGGCTCGCCGAGGCCGAGCGTGAACTGAAGAAGATCCCGTTCTTCGTGCGCGGCAAGGCGCGCCGCAACACCGAGACCTTCGCGGCCGAGCGCGGCGTGCGCGAGATCAGCGTAGACACGCTTTACGAGGCGAAGGCCCATTATGCGCGATGACCTTGGCCATATCGACGCGGGCTACCGCATCGCCATCGTGACGCTGGACGCCCACGCCGCGGGCCCGGCCGCGCGGGTTCTGCCGCGCATGGCGCGCGACTTTCCGGGCCTGTCCGTCAGTGTCCACGCGGCCGCCGAATGGGCCGAGACGCCCCACGCGCTGGACGCCGCGCGCGAGGCGGTGCGCCGCGCCGACATCGTCATCGTCACCCTGCTGTTCCTGGAAGAGCATATCTCGGCGATCCTGCCGGACCTGAAGGCGCGGCGCGATCATTGCGACGCGATGATCGGCATCGTCGCCGACCAGCAGATCGTGAACCTGACACGCATGGGCAGCCTCGACATGGCCAAGCCCGCCTCGGGCGTCATGGCGATACTGAAGAAGCTGAAGCCCAAGGCCGGCAAGCGCGCCTCGGGCGAAGGCCACATGAAGATGCTGCGCCGGATCCCGCGGATCCTGCGCTACCTGCCCGGCAAGGCGCAGGACCTGCGCGGCTATTTCCTGACGATGCAATACTGGCTGGGCGGCTCGGACGACAATGTCGAACAGATGCTGCGGCTGGCGATCTCGCGCTATTCCAGCCAGCGTGGCTGGCGTGGCGCAGCGGTGGCCGACCCGATCGAGTATCCCGAGGTGGGGCTTTACCACCCCGACCTGGCCGATCACCGCATCACCACCGAGGCCGCCGAGTTGCCCCGGCCGGAGGGCGCGCGCGCCACGGTCGGGCTGGTCATCCTGCGCAGCTATGCGCTGGCCTCGGACACCGCGCATTACGACGCCGTCATCCGCAGCTTCGAGGCGGCGGGCCTGGCCTGCGTCCCGGTCTTCTCGGGCGGGCTGGACGCGCGCCCGGCGATGGAGCGGTATTTCCGCGACGCGGACGGTCACGTCTCGGTGGACGCCATCGTGTCGCTGACCGGTTTCTCGCTTGTGGGCGGGCCCGCCTACAACGACAGCGACGCGGCCGTCACGACGCTGGGCGGCTTCGACGTGCCCTACCTCTCGGCCCATCCGCTGGAGTTCCAGACGCTGGGCCAGTGGTCCGACAGCCGCACCGGGCTGGGACCGGTCGAGACGACCATGCTGATCGCCTTGCCCGAGATCGACGGGGCGACCAGCCCCACCGTGTTCGCGGGCCGCCACGGCGCCGATGGCTGCGCGGGCTGCGCCCATCGCTGCCGTAACGGATCTGAGGTGAAAGCCATGGCGCCCTGCCACGAGCGGATCGCGGCCCTGACCGAGCGAGCCGGGCGGCTCGCCCGCCTGCGGCGGCAGGAGGCGGCCGAGCGCAAGGCGGCGATCGTCCTTTTCGGCTTCCCGCCCAACGCCGGGGCCATCGGCACCGCCGCCTACCTGTCGGTGTTCGAGAGCCTGTTCAACACGCTGCACGCCATGAAGGCCGAGGGATACGAGCTGGACCCACCCGAAAGCGTGGACGACCTGCGGCGGCTGGTGCTGGAGGGCAATGCCGCGCAATACGGGCAGGAGGCCAACGTGGCCGCCCGCGTCAGTGCCGACACGCTGGTGCGCCGCACGCCCTGGCTGGCCGAGATCGAGTCGGCCTGGGGCCCCGCGCCGGGCAAGGTGCAGAGCGACGGCAGCGGCGTCTTCGTGCTGGGCCACCGGTTCGGCAATGTCTTCGTCGGGGTGCAGCCCGCCTTCGGCTACGAGGGCGACCCCATGCGCCTGCTGTTCGAGCGCGGCTTCGCCCCGACCCACGCGTTCAACGGGTTCTACCAGTACCTGCGCGAGGATTTCGGCGCCGACGTGGTCCTGCATTTCGGCATGCATGGCGCGCTCGAGTTCATGCCCGGCAGACAGGTGGGCATGGGCGCGTCCGACTGGTCGGACCGGCTGATGGGCAACCTGCCCAACGTTTACCTCTACGCCGCCAACAACCCGTCCGAGGCGACACTGGCCAAGCGCCGCTCGGGCGCGGTCTGCGTCACGCACCTGACCCCGCCGCTGGGTCAGGCGGGGCTTTACAAGGGCCTGGCCGAGTTGAAGGACAGCCTTCAGCGCTGGCGCGCGGGTGACGGCGGTGCCGAGCTCGAGGCGTTGATCGAAAGCCAGGCGGCGGCGGTGGATCTTGGCGGCGTGGCACCCGGCGATTTGTGGCTGAAGCTGCTGGAGTTCGAGGACGCGCTGATCCCCGACGGGCTGCACGTGGTGGGCCGCCCCATGGGCGACGACCAGCGGGCGCGGCTTCTGGACCTGCTGCCCGACCAGTCCGAGGAGGGCCGCGCGGCGCTGGACGCCAAGCTGCGGCAGCAGACCGAGATCCCCGCGTTGATGGCGGCGCTGGGCGGGCATTACATCGCGCCGGTGCCGGGCGGCGACCTGATTCGGTCGCCCCAGATCCTGCCCACGGGGCGCAACATCCACGCGTTCGATCCCTTCCGGATGCCCACGGCCTTCGCGATGGCCGACGGCGCCAAGCAGGCGCAGCTGCTGCTGGAGACCCACAAGACACTGCCCAAGACCGTGGCGCTGGTCCTTTGGGGCTCGGACAACATCAAGTCCGACGGCACGCCCATCGCCCAGGCGCTGGCGTTGATGGGGGCCAGGCCGCGCTTTGACGGCTACGGACGGCTGTGCGGGGCCGACCTGATCCCGCTGGCCGAACTGGGCCGTCCGCGCATCGACGTGGTGATGACGCTGTCGGGAATCTTCCGCGACCTGCTGCCGCTGCAGACCCGCATGCTGGCCGAGGCCGCGTGGAAGGCCGCGACGGCCGAGGAACCGCTGGACCAGAACTTCGTGCGCGCCCACGCCCTGGCCTATGCCGAGACCATGGGATGCGATCTCGAGACGGCGGCCTTGCGCGTCTTCTCGAACGCGGAAGGGGCCTATGGCTCGAACGTCAATCACCTGGTGGACGGGTCCAGCTTCGATGACGAGGACGAGCTGGCCGATGCCTACGAGGCGCGCAAGAGCTTTGCCTACGGGCGGTCGGGCAAGCCCGCCGCGCAATCGGCGCTGCTGCAGCGCGCGCTGGGCGACGTGGACCTGGCCTACCAGAACCTCGAGTCGGTCGAGCTGGGGGTCACCAGCGTCGACCACTACTTCGACACGCTGGGCGGCATCTCGCGCGCGGTGAA
This sequence comes from Palleronia salina, assembly GCF_900141995.1. Classification (GTDB taxonomy): domain Bacteria; phylum Pseudomonadota; class Alphaproteobacteria; order Rhodobacterales; family Rhodobacteraceae; genus Palleronia; species Palleronia salina. The sequence goes on from NZ_FQZA01000003.1 coordinate 39,384, forward strand.
GCGCGCCAAGGGCGGGCAGTCGGCGCCTGTCTATATCGGCGACCAGACCCGCGGCGCGGCCAAGGTGCGCACCCTGCAGGACCAGGTCGCGCTGGAGACACGGTCGCGCAGCCTGAATCCCCGCTTCTACGAGCCGCTGCTGAAGCACGGGGCCGAGGGCGTACGCCAGATCGAGGCGCACGTGACCAACACGCTGGGCTGGTCGGCGACGACCGGCGAGGTCGAGCCTTGGGTCTACCAGCGGCTGAGCGAGACATTCGTGCTGGACGAAGACATGCGCCGGCGGCTTTCGGAGCTGAACCCGGTGGCGTCGTCGCGCATGGCGGGGCGGCTGCTGGAGGCGTCGGACCGCAACTACTGGCAGCCCGACGCGGAGACGCTCGACGCGCTGCAGATGGCGGCGGACGAGCTCGAGGACCGGATGGAAGGGATCGCGGCGGAATGACCGGGCGACGCGCATTCGGAAAGGCCGGACCGGGGCTCTGCCCCGGACCCCGGAGGTATTTAGGGAAAGATGAAGGACGGACCGTTCTTCGGGAAGGTGAGCGATGAGCCCCAGAGACGACGTGACCACCCTGCGCAAGGCGGCCGGTGTGCCCCGGCTGGGCGAAGACGGCGAAGGCTCGGTGCAGGTGCACCAGGACGCCAGCATGAAGATCGAGGGAGCGAAGGTCTTCTCGGTCTACGGCAAGGGCGGGATCGGCAAGTCGACCACCAGCTCGAACCTGTCGGCGGCGTTCTCGAAGCTGGGCCACCGGGTGCTGCAGATCGGTTGCGACCCCAAGCATGACAGCACCTTCACGCTGACCGGCAAGCTGCAGCCCACCGTGATCGACATCCTGAAGGAGGTGGATTTCCACGCCGAGGAACTGCGGCCCGAGGATTTCGTGACGACGGGCTTCAACGGCGTGCAATGCGTCGAGGCGGGCGGCCCGCCCGCCGGCACCGGCTGCGGCGGCTACGTGGTGGGCCAGACGGTCAAGCTGCTGAAGCAGCACCACATGCTGGAGGACACCGACGTGGTGATCTTCGACGTGCTGGGCGACGTGGTCTGCGGTGGCTTCGCCGCGCCGTTGCAGCACGCGGACCGCGCGGTGATCGTGACGGCCAACGATTTCGACAGCATCTACGCGATGAACCGGATCATCGCGGCGGTGCAGGCCAAGGCCAAGAACTACGGCGTCCGGCTGGCGGGCTGCATCGCCAACCGCTCGCGCGACACGGACGAGGTGGACCGCTACTGCGATACCGTCGGCTTCAACCGGATCGCGCACATGCCGGATATCGACGCGATCCGCCGGAGCCGCCTGAAGAAGAAGACGCTGTTCGAGATGCCCGACGAGGAGGACATCGTCGCGGCGCGGGCCGAGTACATCCGGCTGGCCGAGAAGCTCTATGCCGGGACCGATCCGCTGGCGCCCGCGCCGTTGCCCGACCGCGAGATCTTCGAGTTGCTGGGGTTCGACTGATGAACATGCACGCCCCGTCCACCGACCGTACCGTCACCGTACCGCCCGCGTCCCGCGCGGGTGCAGGGGGCGTGCACGGCGGGGCCGACGGCGTGCATGCCGGGTCCACGGACGGTACACCGCCGGTGCACGGCGCGCAGGGCGGAAGGCCGACGGCGTATGACGCCACGCGCGACCGGGTCGAGCGGTATTTCGACGGCAGTGCCACCAAGGTCTGGGAGCAGCTGACCAGCGATGCCCAAGTCAGCCGCATCCGCGCCACCGTGCGGGCCGGGCGCGACCGGATGCGCGCCGTGATGCTGGGTCAGCTGCCCCGGGACCTGCGCGGCGCCCGCGTTCTGGATGCCGGCTGCGGCACCGGTGCGGGGGCGGCGGCGCTGGCCGCGCGCGGCGCCGACGTGGTGGCCATCGACATCTCGCCCCGGCTGATCGAGATCGCCGCGCGGCGCCTGCCGGAAGACCTGCCGGGACAGGTCGAGTTCCGCGCGGGCGACATGCTGTCGGCCGATCTGGGCCGGTTCGACGCGGTGCTGGCGATGGATTCGCTGATCTATTACGGCGAGCGGGACCTGGTGGCGGCGCTGGACGCGCTGTCGGCGCGCAGCCCGCGGCTGGTCTTCACCGTCGCGCCGCGCACGCCCCTTCTGATGGCCATGTGGCAGGCCGGGCGGCTGTTTCCGAAATCCGACCGCTCGCCCACCATGGTGCCCCATTCGGCGCGGCGGCTGGCCGCGCGCGTGTCGGGCGACCTGCGCCCGGTCGAGCGGGTGAGCTCGGGGTTCTACATCTCGCACTGCCTGGAGGTCGCGGCATGAGCCTGAAGCACCTCAGCCTGAAGGCCCTGCCATTCGCGGACGCGGCGAGCGAGGGGCTGCCCCTGGGCCAGCTTCTGCGGTTGTCGCTGTTCCAGGTGAGCGTCGGCATGGCGAGCGTCATGCTGCTAGGCACCCTGAACCGCGTGATGATCGTCGAGCTGGGGCTGGCCGCCACGCTGGTCGCGCTGATGATCGCGCTCCCGGTGCTGATCGCGCCGTTCCGCGCGCTGCTGGGCTTCCGTTCGGACACGCATCGCAGCGCGCTGGGCTGGAAGCGCGTGCCCTACCTGTGGTTCGGCAGCCTGTGGCAGATGGGCGGGCTGGCACTGATGCCCTTCGCCCTGCTGGTGCTGGGCGGCGACACCGTGCACGACGTGCCCTTCGCGGGCGAGGTGCTGGCGGCGCTGGCGTTCCTGATGACCGGACTGGGGCTGCACATGACCCAGACCGCCGGGCTGGCGCTGGCCAGCGACCGGGCCGACGACGCCACGCGGCCCCGGGTCGTGGCGCTGCTTTACGTGATGTTCCTGCTGGGCATGGGCGCGAGCGCGCTGATCCTCGGCGGTTTGCTGGCCGAGTTCTCGGCCCTGCGGCTGATCCGGGTGGTGCAAGGCGCGGCGGTCGCGACGCTGGTGCTGAACCTGGTCGCGCTGTGGAAGCAGGAGAAGGTGCGCGCCATGAGCGCCGCCGAGCGTGCCGAGCCGCGCCCCAGCTTCCGCGATGCCTGGGCCGATTTCGCCAGTGGCGGCGATGCCGGGCGGCTTCTGGCCGTGGTCTTCGTCGGCACCGTGGCCTTCACCATGCAGGACGTGCTGCTGGAGCCCTATGGCGGCGAGATCCTGGGCCTGAGCGTCGGGGCGACGACCGGGCTGTCGGCGGTCTGGGCCGGTGGCGCCTTGCTGGGCTTCGGCCTTGCCGCGCGCTGGCTGGCGCGCGGGCTGGACCCGTTCCGCATGGCGGCGCGGGGCATCCTGCTGGGCGTCTGCGCGTTCTCGAGCGTCGTGTTCTCGGCGCCCATGGATTCGCCCGTTCTGTTCGTGCTGGGCGCCTTCGGCATCGGGCTGGGTGGCGGGCTGTTCGCCATCGCCACGCTGACCGCGGCGATGACGCTGCCCGCGCGCGGCGTGGCCGGCCGGGGCCTGGCGCTGGGCGCCTGGGGCGCGGCGCAGGCCACGGCGGCGGGTGTCGCCATCGGGCTGGGCGGCGGGATCCGCGACGCGGTGTCCGGCTGGGCCGCCACGGGCGCGTTCGGCGATGCCATGGGCGCCTCGGCGCTGGGCTATACCACCGTCTACCACATCGAGATCGCACTTCTGTTCGTCACGCTGGTGGTGCTGGGGCCGCTGGTGCGGCTGTCCTTCGTTCACCCCGTTCCCGCAACGCAATCGGACGGCAAGCTTGGCCTTGCCGATTTTCCAACCTGAGAGGAGGACATCATGGTCGGTGTCACGTTTTTCGGAAATTTCGATCTGGCCAGTGCCGCCATCTGGGGCTTCTGGCTGTTTTTCGCCCTGCTGGTCTACTACCTGCAGACCGAGAACATGCGCGAGGGCTATCCGCTCGAGACCGAGGACGGCGACATCGCGCCGAACCAGGGTCCGTTCCCGGTGCCGTCGCCCAAGACCATCGAGCTGCCCCACGGGCGCGGGTCCTACACGGTTCCCTCGGCCGAGAACGAGGCCGCCCACCGGCGCGAGAACCTGGCCATGGCCCGCACGGCCGTGGGCGAGGGCTTTCCGCACAAGCCCACGGGCGACCCGCTGATCGACGGGGTCGGCCCGGCCTCGTGGGTGCCGCGCCGCGACGTGCCCGAGCTTGACGGCCACGGCCACCCCAAGATCAAGCCGATGGACGGCATCGACGGCTTCTTCGTCAGTGCCGGACGCGATCCGCGCGGCCTGCCGGTGGTCTGCCGCGACGACAAGGTCGTCGGCACCGTCACCGACATGTGGATCGACGAGGCCGAACAGCTGGTCCGCTATGTCGAGTTCGAGCTGGAAGCCGAGTTCGGCGGCGGCAAGAAGCTGGCGCCCATGACCATGGTGAAGATCAAGCCGCGCTGGCTGGACATCACGTCGCTGGACAGCCACCGCATGGCGCAGATCCCCGGGATCGCCACGCCGGGCCAGATCAGCCTTCTGGAAGAAGAGAAGATCATGGGCTTCTTCGGGGGCGGCAAGCTTTACAGCTGAGCGATGACGGCGCGCGCGGATTAGCCACCGCGCGCGACATCCCGGGGACTGATAGAGGGAGAGACACCATGTCCTACAAGGACGATCCGGACTTCAAGTTCGAGCCAGTGCCGGGCCTGCCCGAAGCCTTGCCCGAGGGCGAGCGCATCCTGTGGCACGGCCGCCCCGAGACCACCGCGCTGGCGCGGTCGTCCATGGGGCTGACCTGGATCGCGGGGTATTTCGTGGTGCTGTCCTTTGCCCGCGTCGCGGCCTCGTCGGTCGAGATGGGATGGGCGGGGGCCGCGCCGCTGGCCATCCCGTTCCTGGGCCTGGGTGTCGTGGCCTGCGCCATCATCTGGGGGATCGCCTGGGTGCAGGCGCGCGCCACCCTTTACACCATCACCACCCACCGCGTGGCGATGCGGGTAGGCGCGGCGCTGACGCTGACGCTGAACCTGCCGTTCCGCCGCATCGCGACGGCGCAGATCGCGGACGCGCCGGGCGGTACCGGGACCATCGTCTTCGACACCGAGGGCGAGACGCGGCTGAGCTATCTGGTGCTGTGGCCCCATGTCCGGCCGTGGCACATGAAGAAGGTGCAGCCCGCGCTGCGCTGCATTCCCGACGCCCGCGCCGTGGCCGCGATCTTTGCCGAAGCCGCCGAGATCCGCACATCCGAGCCGCAGATCAGCCGCGCGCCCACCGCCGTCGCGGCCGAATAGGGGGACCAGACCATGCCGAGCAACCGTATTGACACCGGGCTGTATTTCGACGCCGAGGCCCGCGAGATGGCCCGCCGCGACCGCGAGATGATCCCTCGCGGCCTGCTGATCGCGATGGTCAGCCTGGCGCTGGGGGCGCTGGCGCTGGCCACTTACGCGTCGGTCACTGACCGCGTCCCCTCGGCCCAGCCGGAGCCAGCCGCGGTTCTGGAAAGCCGCACCTTTTCGCTGGATGGCGACGGCGTGGCCGTCAGCGCCGTCCAGCCCGACGGCACCGTCCTTCTCGATACCGAGAACGGAGCCTTCATCGCCGTGGTTAACGATGCCCTAACGCGGGTGCGTCTAGTCCATGGAATCAAGGGCAATCCGCCCGTCACGCTGTCCCGTCTCGCCAACGGGCGGCTCGTGCTTTCAGACCCGGCCACGGGCTGGAGCGCCGAACTCACCTCCTTCGGGGCGGGCAATGCCCGTCACTGGGCGGTGCTGTTCGACAACTGAGAAAGGGAACCGACATGGGACTTCTGACTAGATACACCGAGACCGCGCCCTGCACGGTCGAGGTGGTGCATAAATTCGAGGAGCTGAGCGCGCATGTCCGGCTGGACAACGGCGCCACGATCAATCCCGGCGACAGCGTGCTGGTGCACGGCACGCCGGTGATGGCCCCCTGGGGCGAGGCGGTGAGCGAACAGCGCATGGCCACCATCACCCGCGCCAGCCTGATCGAGCGGCTGTGGACCCGCCTGACCGGCGATATGGAGTTCATGGAGTTGTGCGAGTTCTCGTTCTCGGACGAGACCCGCGCCACCGGCACCGGGGGGGTCGCGGCATGAACGTCCAGACCCAACCCGCCAGCCACACCGCCGACGCCACCACGGTCGAGGAGGGGCTTGCCATCCAGCAGGCCCAGTCGAAGTTCGACAGCAAGGCCGCGACCGACCTGGCGATGCAGAACACGCTGCTGACGCCGCGCTTCTACACCACCGATTTCGAGGAGCTCGACGCCATCGACGTCAGCCCGGTCCGCGCGGACTGGGACAAGCTGATGGAGCAGATGCGCAGCGACCCCAACAAGGGCCATTTCCGCAAGACCGAGGACTGGGACGCCGTCGATTGGGAAAACATGGACCCCGAGCTGAAGGCCGAGGCGCTGGATTTCCTGATCTCGTCCTGCACGGCCGAGTTCTCGGGCTGCGTGCTTTACAAGGAAATGAAGCGCCGCGGCACGAACGAGGACATCAAGGAGCTGTTTTCCTACATGTCCCGCGACGAGGCGCGGCACGCAGGTTTCATCAACGACGCCCTGCGCGAGGCGGGCGTGGCGGTGAACCTGGGCTTCCTGACGCGCGAGAAGAAATACACCTACTTCCGCCCCAAGTTCATCTACTACGCCACCTACCTGAGCGAGAAGATCGGCTACGCCCGGTACATCACGATCTACCGGCATCTCGAGGCGAACCCCGAGCATCGGTTCCACCCGATCTTCAAGTGGTTCCGCGAGTGGTGCAACGACGAGTTCAGCCATGGCGAGGCCTTCGCCCTGCTGATGCGCACCGATCCGAAGATCACCCAGAGCTTTGCCAACCGCCTGTGGATCCGGTTCTTCCTGACGGCGGTCTATTCGACCATGTGGGTGCGGGACCACGCGCGGCCGAAGTTCCACGAGGCGCTGGGCGTCGATATCGACTGGTACGACATGGAGGTCTTCCGCAAGACCAGCACCATCGCGCGCCAGGTGTTCCCGATCGAGCTGGACATCGACAACCCGCGGTTCCGGTCGGGCTGCGAGCGGATGAACCGCGCGGCCATCGCCATGGACGCGGCCAAGGCCCGCGGCGGTGTGGGCGGCCTGCTGGGACGGATCGCGGCGGGGGCCAACGCGGCCTTCGCTTTCGCCAATCTCTACACCATCCCGGTGAAGAAGAACGACGTGCCCGAGAACGTCCGGCTCGAGCCGGCGTTTTGAGGCGCGGTCCGATCCTTCTGCGGAGGGTCGGACCTGGAAGGAGGAGAGACGCTTGACCAACCCCTGGATCGCCGCGGCCCTGGCGCTGTTCGTCTGGTGGTTTTCCACCGGCGCGATCCTGTGGGCGGTCAAGCGCGCCGACGGGCGCGGGCCGGGCGCCCATGGCCGCGTGGTCCTGCTGGGCCTGCCGCTGCTGGTGGCGGGCGTGGCGGGCGTGATCCTGACGCGCAACAGCGTGGGCGCCCCCGCGCTTTACGGCGGGTTCCTGTCGGCGCTGGCCGTCTGGGGCTGGATCGAGATGGCCTTCCTGACCGGCACGGTCACGGGCCCCGGGCGCGGGCCGTTGCCGTTCTGCATGACGGAAGGCCAACGGTTCCGCGCGGCCTGGGCGGTGCTCGCGTGGCACGAGCTGCTTTTGCTGGCGGGCTTCGTGCTGGTGGCGCTGGCAACCTTCGGCGCGGCGAACGACCTGGCCTTCTGGACCTACGCGGTGCTGTTCTTCGCCCGCATCTCGGCCAAGCTGAACATCTTCCTGGGCGTGCCGCGCATCAATACCGAGTTCCTGCCCGCCCCGCTGGCGCACCTGCCCAGCTATTTCCGGCAGGGGCCGGTGAGCTGGCTGTTCCCACTGTCGATCCTTGTGCTGACGCTGGCCGTCTTCTGCTGGATTGAACGGCTGGCCGTCACGGGCGAGACGCGCTTCGCCCTGCTTCTGACCCTGACCGCGCTGGCCCTGGTCGAGCACTGGTTGATGGTGCTGCCGCTGCCCGACGCGAAACTCTGGCGCTGGATGATCCCGGCGCCGCGACCGACTGACGATTTGCCGAAAAGTGAGAAACGCCATGGATTTTGACGCGCTGTTCCGCACCCAGCTGGACGAGTTGAAGGACGAGGGGAACTACCGCGTCTTCGCCGACTTGGAACGGCGCTGCGGGGCGTTTCCCAAGGTGCGCAACCACGGGCCCGGGCCGGACAAGGTCACCGTCTGGTGTTCCAACGACTACCTGGGCATGGGCCAGCATCCGGACGTGGTGGCGGCCATGGTGGACACCGCGCGGAAATGTGGAACCGGCGCCGGCGGCACGCGCAACATCTCGGGCACCGCGCATCACCACGTGGCGCTGGAGTCGGAACTCGCGGACCTGCACGGGAAAGAGGACGCGCTGCTGTTCTCGTCCGGCTACGTTTCGAACTGGGCGGCGCTGGGCACGCTGGGCGCGCGGATCCCGAACGCGGTGATCCTGTCGGACGCGCTGAACCACGCCAGCATGATCGAGGGCATCCGCCATTCCCGCGCCGACAAGGTGATCTGGAAGCACAACGACCCCGAGGACCTGGACCGCAAGCTGGCGGCCTGCGGCGATCGGCCCAAGATCGTCGCCTTCGAGAGCGTCTATTCCATGGATGGCGACATCGCCCCCATCGCCGAGATCTGCGACGTGGCCGAGAAGCACGGCGCCATGACCTATATCGACGAGGTGCACGCGGTGGGCATGTACGGGCCCCGCGGCGGCGGCGTGGCCGAGCGCGAGGGGCTGATGCACCGCATCGACCTGATCGAGGGGACGCTGGGCAAGGCCTTCGGCACCTTCGGCGGCTATATCACCGGCTCGGCCTCGCTGTGCGATTTCATCCGCTCGTTCTCCAGCGGGTTCATCTTCACCACCGCCCTGCCGCCCGCCGTGGCGGCGGCGGCCACGGCGTCGATCCGGCATCTGAAATCCAGCGGGGTCGAGCGCGACATGCAGAAACGCCAGGTGGCCCAGCTGCGCGCCAAGCTGGACGCCCACGGCATCCCGCACCTGCCGAACCCAAGCCACATCATCCCGGTGATGATCAAGGACCCGGTCAAGTGCCGCATGATCAGCGACATCCTGATGGAGGATTGGGGGATCTACGTGCAGCCCATCAACTATCCCACCGTGCCCAAGGGGACCGAGCGGCTGCGCTTCACCCCCGGGCCGCTGCACAGCGATGCGGATATAGACCACCTGGTCGCCGCGCTGAACACGCTGTGGGGCCAGTGCGCCCTGGCCCGACGGGTGGCGTGACGTCGCATCGCGTTGATTGCCCGCGGGCCGTCTCTAACTCGTTCGTGGTAAGCGGGGCCGCCCGGCCCCCCAAGCCAGACGAAGAGTATGAGGACGTCAATGAAGATTACCCGTCGTAGCCTGATCGCCTCGGCCTCGGCCTCCGCCATCCTGTCGCCCGCCGCGCTGCGCGCGCAGGACAGCGAGCCCACGGTCCACGAGGTCGAGATGCTGAACCGCGACCCCGACACCGGCGATATCATGGTGTTCCGCCCGGCCGTCATCAAGGTGAGCCCCGGCGACACCGTGCGCTTCGTGGCCACCGACCGCGGCCACAACTCGGAAGCCTTCGACGATGCGGTGCCCGAGGGCGTCGAAGCCTGGAAGGGCAACATCAACGAAGAGTTCGAGATCACCCTCGATACCGAGGGCGCCTATGGCTATCACTGCACGCCGCACCTGTCCGCGGGCATGGTGGGCATCATCCTGGTGGGCGACAATGTCGACAATCTCGACGCGCTGCGGGACGTCCGCGTGCGCGGCCGCGCCAGCGCGCGCTGGGAAGACTATATCGCCCGGGCCGAGGAGATGATGGCCGAGACGGCCAGCTGATCGGCGATCGTCATGGGTCAAATGGCCTGACGGCGGCGGCGCGATTGCGCCGCCGTTTCCGTTTGTGCGGAAATTTTTCCGGCAAACCACTGGACTTGTGGCACATGTGCGCCATGCTCTGGACTCGGCGCGTCCGTATGTCGCGGGCGGCGGCCCCCTGGCTTGCGCCATGGTGGCACCGTTCGGGACGCTTTAGCGTGCATCAGTTCGGAGGATTCCATGAAGACCCACGTCACTACCGTCATTGCCGCGGCATTGCTGTCGGCACCCGCCTGGGCCGAGAGCCATGTCAGCGGCGACGCCGCCGCGGGCGAAAGCGTATTCAACCAGTGCCAGACCTGCCACGTGGTGCAGAACGAGGACGGCGAAACGCTGGCCGGTCGCAACGGGCGCCAGGGGCCGAACCTTTACGGCGTCGTCGGCCGCCAGGCCGGGACGGAGGACTTCCGCTATGGCGACTCGATCGTCGAGGCGGGCGAAGCCGGGCTGGTCTGGGACGAGGAGAGCCTGACCGCCTACCTGCAGGATCCGACCGGTTACCTGCGCGAGTATCTCGACGACAGCCGCGCGCGCGGCAAGATGAGCTACCGTGTGCGGTCCGAAGAGGACGCGAAGGATGTCATCGCCTTCCTCGCGCAGTACGGCCCCGAGGACAGCGGAAGCTGATCCGATCGCACAGCGACACGACCGAAAAGCCGCCCCTCGCCGGGCGGCTTTTTCCTTGGCGCCCGCGCGAGGATCTCAGAAGTAGCTGCGCACCAGCGCGGTCGAGATCAGGGTCCAGCCGTCGGCCACGGCGAAGAAGGCCAGCTTGAACGGCAGCGACACGATGGCCGGTGGCACCATCATCATCCCCATGGACATGAGCACGGCCGCGACCACCAGGTCGATGATGCGAAACGGCATGAAGATGAGAATTCGCTTTCCTCGGATTTGGGGACGCTTTTGCGCCCCAATGTCGTGTTGGCCTGCGCGTCGCGCGCGGGGCCGGGTGAAACGCCATTCTGACGGGGGCGGCCCGCGTTCCGGCCCGCCTGTCCTGCTGGACATGGCGACAAGATCGGCCGGAAGGGCTAAGGAAACGCTAATCCCGCAGGGGGCTTTGCGCCGGATTTGAGATTAACGCGGAGTATCGCCCAGCCGGATCACCGGCCCGCCGGCGGCCGCCGCGTCGTCGGCGTCGTGGGTGACCATGACCACGGGCAGAGACCGCGCGCGGGCGGTGTCGAACACCATGGCGCGGGTGCTTTCCCGCCGCGCGGCATCGAGCCGCGAGAACGCCTCGTCCAGCAGCAATGCGTGGGGATCGGCCAGCAGCATCCGCATCAGGGACACCCGGGCGCGCTGCCCGCCCGACACCGTGGCCGGATCGCGGTTCTCGAACCCCGCCAGACCGACCTCGTCCAGCGCGGCGGCGATGCGCTCGCGCCGCGCGGCCCTGTCGCCGCCCGCCAGCCCGAAGGCCAGGTTGCCGCCGACGCTGAGATGCGGGAACAGCAGATCGTCCTGGAAGAGGATGCCCATGCCGCGCCGGGCGGTGGGCAGACCGGTCACGTCGCGACCGTTCAGGATCACCCGGCCCCGCGCGGTGAACGCGGGATCGAGCGTGCCGATGAGGTAGGACAGCAGCGTCGACTTGCCCACGCCGGACGGCCCCATGACGGTCAGGACCGTGCCGGGCGCCACGTGACGGTCCAGCGCGATCAGGGGCTGGTCGCCCTTGCGGATCTCGACCGCCTGGATGGTCAGCCCCTCAGCCATGGAGCCCCCGGCGATTGCGCCACAGGACCAGGGGCAGCAGCGTGGCCAGCGCGAAGGGCAGCAGCGCGGCACCCGTCTGCGCCAGGGCGAACACGCCGATGGCGCGCCGGTCGCCGCCCGAGGCGAGCGCCACCGCCTCGGTCGTCAGGGTGGCGACCCGGCCGCCGCCGATCAGCAGCGTCGGCAGGTATTGCCCGACGCTGACCGCCGCGCCGACCGCCGCCGCGACCAGGATGGGGCGCAGGAGCATGGGCAGCCTGACCCGCAGGAACACGCGGCCGGGCGACGCGCCCAGCGCGGCGCCGACCGTTGCCTGCCGCGTGTCCCAGGCCCGCCACGGATCGCCCAGCGACAGGAACACGTAGGGCAGAACGAAGACCAGGTGCGCGGCAATGACCGGCAGCGCCCCGCGATCCGCGCCCAGCCGCAGCAGCAAGGTCTGGAGCCCGGGCAGGAAGGCGGTCTGCGGCACGATCAGCGGCAGGTAAAGCAGCCAGATCCCCGCGCGCCCGATGGGGCGGCCGCGGCGGAACTCGGCCTCGAGACAGCCGACGGTCAGCGCGACGGCAAGCGCGACCGCCACCAGCGCCACCAGCGCCGTGTCGCCCACCGCCGCGCCCAGCCCGTCGGCGTGGCGCATCCAGCTGCGCGCGGTCAGCGCCTCGGGCAAAGCGTCGGGAAACCGCCAGCCCGCCGCGACGGACCAGAGCGCCATGGCCGCGATCCCGCCGAGAACCGCCAGCGCCGACAGCGCGCCCAGCCCCAGCCCGAGCGGGCGCAGCGGGTCGAGCATCGCGCCGCGCCCGCCGCCCGTGGCCCAGGCGATGCCCCAGCGGAGCAGCGCGATCTCGCCCCCGCGCCACGCGGCGAGGGCCACCAGCACCAGGGCGAGCTGTAGCAGGGCCGCGGCCGAGGCCACCAGCCGCATGGACAGGTCCGGGTCCGACATCCAGCGCACGATCTGAACCGACAGGGTGGCGGGGGTCGAGGGGCCGAGGATCAGCGCCATGTCGACCACTGACATGGAGTAGGCCAGCACCACGAAGACGGGCAGGCGGATCTGGGCATAGACCGCCGGGAACACGACCTTGAGCCACCCGGCGATCCGGCCGTATCCCATGGCCTGCGCCGAGGTCAGCATGGCGCGCGCCCGCACCTGCCCCAGCGCGGCCAGCGTCATCAGCAGCAGGAACGGCACCTCTTTCGCGACCAGCCCGGCGGTCAGCGACAGGCCCCACGGGTCGCCCGGGATCAGCCAGTCGGGCGGGCGGTCCCAGCCGGTGATCCCCGGCGAGGCCAGTCGGGCCAGCCAGCCCGACGGCGCGATGAGGAAGGCGAGCCCCAGCGCCGCGGCGGCGTGGGGCACGGAAAGGAGCGGAGACAAGGCGCGCTCGATCCAGTTGAAGGGCCGCGTGCCCCACCAGCCGGCGACGATCAGCGTGACGATGGCCAACGATATCAGCGTGGCCAGAAGTCCCGTGACCAGCGACAGCCGGATCGAGTCGCCCAATCCCGGCCACGCCCCCAGCGCGCTCCAAGCCTCGAGCGACGGTCCGATGAAACCGGCGGCGGGCAGGTGCCCCATGGCGGGCAGCAGCGCGCCCCACAGCCCGGCCGCCACCGGGCCCAGCATCGCCAACAGCGTCAGCGTGGGTAGAAGGGCGAGCGGACGGGACAAGACCGGCCCCGGGGGCTCAGTTCACGCCGTAGCGGTCGATCCAGGCGTCCTGGATGGCGGTGGACCAGCTGGAATGGGGCTCGGGCAGGACCGTGCCCAGCTCGGCCGGCGACAGGGTGGCGATCCCCAGGTCGAGATCCGCGAAGGCCTGCCGCATCTCGGGCGACAGCGCCGCCATGTCCAGAACCGTGCCGTAGCCCAGGATATCGGGCGTCTGCGCGCGCAGTTGCGCCTCGGGCGAAAGAAGAAGGTTCGCCACGACCATGGCGCCTTCCTTGGCGCCCGAGTTGAAGGGGATCGCCACGAAGCTCGCATTGCCGATGGTGCCGCCCTCGGGGACGAAGGTGCGGATCGTGTCGGGCAGCTGGAAGTTGGCGATGGCGGCCGAAGCCTCGGACGGCGACAGCGACGGTGCGATGTCGATCTCTTCGTCGGTAAGCAGCTGGAACTGCGCCGGGCCCGAGGTCGGGTAGGCGTCACCGCCGCGCCAGAGGTTCGGCTGCAGCGCGTCGAGATAGTCCCACAGCGGCGCGGTGACGGCGTCGAAATCGGCCTGGTCCACCGGCGATTGCAACGCGTCGCTGTCCACCTGGCTGACCAGCACCTGTTTCAGGAAGGTCACGCCGAGAAAATCGGGCGGCTGGGGATAGGTGAAGCGGCCCGGGTTGGCCGCGGCCCAGTCCAGAAGCCCGTCCATGTCCGCGGGCGGCTCGGCATCGGCGCTGTCGTACATGAAAACGAACTGCGCCTTGGCCCAGGGGCTTTCCATGCCGTCCACCGGGGTGCCGAAATCGGTGGTGATCGCCTCGTCCTCGGCGACGAGGTCATAGTTCGGCAACTGGGTGGCGAAGGGGCCGAACAGCAGGTCGGCGTCCTTCATCGCGGCGAAGTTGGCCCCGTTGATCCAGATCATGTCGACCGCGCTGTCGTCGGTCTGGCCCGCCTCGCGCTCGGACAGGACACGGGTGACGGCGTCGGCGGTGTCGGTCAGTTTCACGTGTTCCAGCGTCACGCCATGGCGCTCGGCCGCCTGCTCGCCCAGCCAGGCGATGAAGTCGTTGGTCTGGGTCGATCCGCCCCAGGCATGCCAGTAGACCGTCTGCCCCTCGGCGGCCGCGAGCACGCTGTCCCAGTCGGACGGATCGGGCGCGGTCTGACCCGAGGCAAGCCCCGGAGCGAGGGAGGCGAGGGCGGCAAGAAGCAGACGCATGGGCATACCTTTCAGGGGTCGTGTCAGGAATGGAACAGGTGATGGGCGGTGCGCAGGCGCAGGACCGCCGTGGCCAGACTTAGCGCGCCGAAGATCCAGGCCAGCGGCGCGAAATACATTGGAAGCAGGCAGATCAGGACGAAGAAGCCGATGGTTTCGAACCCTTCGAGCAGCCCGTTCGAGTAGAAAAGCGATTTCTCGCCCTGCGCGTCGGTCTCGATCCCGTGCTTTTCGGCCAGGATGGCGAAGCCCAGGAAGCTCGTGCCGTTCACGTAGAAACTGGCCAGCAGGAAGGCCGCGGCGACGGCGTTCGTGGCCGGGTCCGCCACGGCGAAGGCGAGCGGGATCGCCCCGTAGAAGGCGAAATCGGCGACGATATCCAGGTATCCGCCGAAGTCGGTCTTGCGGCTTGCCCGCGCGACGGCCCCGTCCAGCCCGTCGGCAAGGCGCGAGGCCAGCAGCGGCAGCAGGGCGATGAGGTAGGCTTCGACGGCGATGCAGACAGCAGCAAGCAGGCCCAGGCCCAGGCCCGCCAAAGTCACGGCGTTCGCACCGATGCCCGCCTGCGCCACGCGCGCGCCCAACCGGTTCAGCGGAGGGTCGATGATCGGTCTGATACGGGCGTCGAACACGGTGCCGGCTCCTCCTTGTGGCGAAGGTATGCCAAGCGGCACCGCACGTGGCAATCACTGTGCCGCAAAAGTGAGCAGGGCACCCCAATCGTTTCAAATGGCGCCGTTATAGGCGATTCAGGCCCGTTTCTGCAGCCGGTTTTCCGGGGGGCGAATGACCTCGCGCGTGCCGTTGGCCGCATAGGCATGGATATCGCGCCCGCGCCGGATCGCGTCGAGCCGATCGCGCGCGGCCTCGATCCCGCGCGCGGCCGCGTCCACCAGTGCTTGGTTGCGGTCTGCCTTCCGGCGCAGCGTTTCGACTTCGTCGGCGGTGGGCTGGCGCGCCTGCAACGCGGCGATCAGCCGTTCCTTGGCATCGGCCAGATCCGCGGCCCCGCGCACGTCGCCTCGCCGCAGGAAGTCGCGTTCCCGGTCCAGCAGGGCAACCATGCGACGGTAGGGGCCGTCAAACATTGCGGGCCTCTCGTTTCATGAGCGCATCGAAGATCTGTTCCGTCAGCCCGATACCGCCTGCCTCGACCAATTGCCGTGCCCGCTCGTCTCGCATCAGGGACGCGAACTGGTCCTCGCCCGCGCCCCCGCCGAACGGTCCGGCCTGCGGTGCGAGACCAGCATCCTTCAGCATCAGCGACAGGAACGTCGCCTCAAGCGCCATGGCGGTTTCGCGCAGCTCTGCCCGGCGCGCGGACTCGACCGCTGGCGGGCTCGAAGGCGGGGAAACTGGAATCGGTGTCATCGGCGTCTCCTTGCGTCTCGACGTCAGAAAATCCGATGGCGGTAAAGAAAAGGTAAGCTTTTGCGCGGAGTCTTGTTCCCAGCGAGAGGACGGAACTCCAATGGTTCAGATCGAGACAATCGCATCGCAAGGCGCGCCGGTTCGGCCTCCCCGGTCCGACGCGCTACGCGGCGACGTGGCGGGTTTCCATCGGCTGATTGACCAATCCGGCGACCAGCGAACGTGGCATGATGCGGAACATCGCGGCAGCGGCGCGAAAACCGGCCGAGGCGCGCCAGCGGGCGACGCGCGCGGCCCGGCCGACACGGCTTCTGCGCCCGCGCGCGATGCGGCGTCGCCGGATCTTCCCGCGGCGGACCCCGCCGATGGGGACGCCCCGTCGGAAACCGTCGCGCGTGTCCCCGCCCCACTGGAGTCAGACGTCGAGGCGGCCGTTCGGGCCCTGATCGGTGGACCGCGACCCGACGAGGGAAGTCCGGTCGACATCGGTGAGGAAAGCACGTCAGCCAGGCAACCGCATCCGGACGGGCCGCGGGACCCCGGGCAGAACCATGTTTCGGAACAGGGGGCGGACCAAGGCGGGCCCGCTGATCTGCAAATCCCCGATGGGCTGCCCGAGACGGCGACCCCCTTGGCTCCCGCGCAAACGCAGGCAATGGCGTTGCCCCGGTCGCAGCAGGCCGAGGTGAGCACGGTCCGATGGGACGTCGCCACCCCGCAACTTCAGGCGCCGAAGGCCGCAGGCGCGTCCGTGCAGGTGTCCGTCTCCACATCCCCGACGCTATTGGGCAACCCGGACGACACCAAGTCCGCCAAGACCCGGAAGCTCGTTTCCGACCCCGCCGAGTTCGCTAGAAAAGTGCCGGCGTTGAACCGGATCCAAAGGGCCGGCGGCGATGCCGCCGCGGCTGCCCGGGTTGTCGACGACGGGCGCTTGATGATCCGGCCAACCTCGGCTGCGACGATCGACGACGTCATGGCGAAGGCCGACGGACTGATCCCTAAGACCGCGGAATCCGCAGCCACCAAGGCCGGGACCATCCGGCCGGAAGTCACTACTTCCGGGCTCTCAGCCAGCCCGACGCCACCTGCGCGGGCCGTCGAAAGCGGGAAGATTCCATCACCCTCCGGGCAAGGCGGTTTTGCGGCGCAGCGCGGAGACGCTGTGCCTCTCGGGGCCACGGCACGTGCTGATGTGCCGATGACGGCCGGTCGTGAAACCCGGACGGTGTCAGTTCGCCCAGAAGCTTCCACGATGACCGTGGGCCCCAGCGTGTCCACGAAGGCTCCGGCGGTCGGCTCGCCAGGCCCCGACCAAGACATCGCACGGGCCGGGGGGGCTGTTCACCAGGGCGGCCCGTTGGGTTTTGCTCGTGATGCCGCCCGTCAGGAGGAACCTTCGGGCGCGATGTCATCCCGCGCCTCGGCATTCGCCGCGGACCCGGATGGACGAGCGGCGGCCCTCCCCTCCGGTCGGGGCGCCGCCAAGCTGACATTCCAATCCGCGCCTCCAACCGGATCGGAAACCCGCGATCTTGGGCCATCGGTCAAGGCGGTGTCCGAGCCGGGCGATACGCGATTGCAGGGCGGAATTCCGCCCGCTGCGCCCGGCCACGGCCGCATCGAAGCCTCACCGGCAGTGATGCAGGCCATGGATCCGTCGAATACCGCTGCGCCGGGAGATCATGGTAACACGGTCCCGTCACGAGGGATGATCGCGCAGGATGACCGGGTTCTGGCGAGCGACGTCACGGTCGGCGCAGAACGCCCGGCCCGTTCCGAGCCTGCACCCGCGGCCACACCGTCCGCCACGCCCAACGCGACGGCGCCCCGGCCCGTACCGGCACAGATCGCGGTGGCCGTGGCGTCCGCGTCGCCCGGGACCTCGTCGATCGAGCTGTCCCTCGCGCCCGAGGAACTCGGGCGCGTCACGATCACGCTGAACCGCGGCGAGGCGGGCCTGTCGGTCGTCCTTCTGGCCGAACGGGACGACACGATGGCGATGCTGCGCCGCCACGGCGAGCAATTGCGCGAGGCATTCACGGCTTTGGATCAAGGCAGCGTCGACATTTCCTTCGCCGGCGGGGGCGCTGGCCCCGAGCGACGGCGCGATGAGACCGGGCCGCGGTCCGAAGCAGGGCCGTCCGACCTGCCGGGCCATGCGGTCGCGGCCCAACCCAAAAGCCGGCTCGGCGCCCCGGACGGCCGTCTCGACTTGCGGATGTAGGAGAAGAAGATGATGGATCTCGGTCCCGTTTCGACCCGGAACTCGGGCGCACAGGCACAAAGCGGCTCCCAGGCCGCCGCCGCGGCGGACAAGCTCAGCTCGGATTTCGAGACATTCCTGCGGTTGCTCACGACCCAGATCAGCAGCCAGGACCCGCTGGACCCCATGAAGCCCGAGCAGTTCGCCTCCCAACTCGCCACGTTCTCGACGGTCGAGCAGAGCGTTCGGACCAACGATCTGCTGGAGCGTATCCTTGCCGGGCAGGGCGCGGGCGGATCCGGCGACCTGGCGGGCTGGATCGGCCGCGAGGCACGGGCGCCGATGGCGACCCGCTTCGATGGGGCGCCGGTGACGCTGCACCCCGCACCGGCCGCCTCGGGCCAGCGTCACGCGCTGGTGGTGCTGGATGCGTCGGGATCCGAGATCGACCGCCTCGCGATCGACGGCAGCGGTGACCCGGTGACCTGGGACGGCCGACTGCGAACCGGCGGCAGGGCGCCCGACGGGATCTATCGCTTCGTCACCGAAAGCTATGAGGGCGAAAACCTGACCGCCAGCGCGACCGCCGAGACCTATGCCCGCGTGTCCGAAGTGCGATTCGCGCCCGACGGCGCGCGGTTGCTGTTCGCCGGCGGTGTCGAGATCGGCATCGAAGACGCGACCGCCCTGCGCGCGTTGGAGTAGGGTCGCACTGTTCCACCGGGCTGAAAGTGCCGGTTAGCGCAGGCCGGCTCTGCGACAGCCTGAGGCAAGGATGTCGGTAGAGCTGTCCGGGAAGTGTTTGGCTGAAGAGCGTCGAGACAAGATCGGGACGCGCCGGCTTCACGATGCCGCGAGAGTGCGGCCTCTCCGCGATGCGGCGTGAGGCGGCGTCAGGCGGGGGAGGCGGCCGGTAAAGCCGCGTCCGCGGAGGCGCGAGACGTGGCGCACGAGGGCCTGCATTCCGTCATTGGCCAAGGCGCGGGGTACGTGACGTGCCGCGGTCGATGGACGGCGGGTCATCAAAACCCTTGGCATTTCCAACGAGGATCTCGATTGCTCGGCTCTGACAGTGGTCCTCCCCGGTCCGCACGGGAATGCCTGTCGAATCGGGTGGCATGGCGATAGCTAGGCGCCATGCGCCCGCCCGGACCACGACACGCCACCACGGACTGCCACGCGCCCGCGCTGGCGGGTTGGCTGACCGAGCGCGGTCTGGTGTCGGCGGAGAGCCGATGGACGCGCTTGCCGGCCGGGCGCAGCAACCGCGTGTGGCGCCTGGATCCGCCGGTCGGCGCGCCGTTGATCTGCAAGCTGGGCCTGCCCGACCACGCCACGCCGATCTTCCCCAATGACCCGGCGGCCGAGGCGGCGGCGCTGGATCACCTGGCCCGAACCGGCCTTGCGCCCGCACCGGTGGCCGCCATTGCGTCACCCTGGGGGCCGGTGCTGATGATGGAGGAATTGGCCGTCACCGGCCCCGCGACGCCCGCCGCGGTCGGCGCGGCGCTGGCCCGACTTCACCGGGTTCCGGTGATGCCGGAAACGCGAAAGCTTCTGCTGGACGGCGCAAGTCTGCTGGCGGAAGCGGAGGCGATGCTGGACACCGCGCCGCCGGTGTTGAGAGCCACGATCAGCGCCAAGCGTCCCGACACCCCCGCGCCTGAAACCGGGGCCATCGGGCTGCTGCACGGAGACCCGGCACCGGACAACGTGTTGGCGACGGCGGCGGGCATCCGGTTCGTCGATTGGCAGTGCCCGGCCACGGGCGACCCGGTGTTCGACCTGGCCTGTTTCGCGGCGCCCTCGATGCGATTGGCGGCGGGCGTCGATCCGCTCTCCGACGACGAGCTAGACGATCTGCTGCGTGGCTACGAAAATGGCGCGGTCGCGGCGCGGTTCAAACGCTGGCGGGCCTGCCTGTCCTACCGGTTCGCGGCGCATGCCGCCTGGCGGGTGGCGCATGGCCACCCGGATTACGCGGCGGGCGCGCGGGCCGAGATCGACCTGCTAGAGCATCTGGCCCGCTAGCACCCCGATCCCCATGGCCCCCAGCGTCAGGGCGGCGCCCACCACGATCCAGGGCAGGCGGGCGGGGCGCGGCGGTTCGGCCGGGCGGGATTGCGCAATCAGCGCGGCCTCGGCCATGCCGGGCAGCTTGGGGCCGAAACGGGCGAGCACCACGGCGGTCTTGCGCAGGTCGCGGACAAGTGCCTTGGGCCCGATATTGTCGCGGATGTATTCCTCGACCACCGGGCGGGCGACCTCCCAGATGTTGATCTGCGGGTTCAGCGAGCGCGACACGCCCTCGACCACTACCATCGTGCGTTGCAGAAGGATCAGCTCGGTCCGGGTTTCCATGCCGAACCGCTCGGTCACCTCGAAGAGATACGACAGCAGCCGGCCCATGGAGATACGGCTGGCATCCATGCCGAAGATCGGCTCGCCGACCGAGCGCAGGGCGCGGGCGAATTCGTCCACGTCGCGGTCCGCGGGGACGTAGCCGGCTTCGAAATGCACCTCGGCCACGCGCTTGTAATCCTTGCGGATGAAGCCGAACAGGATCTCGGCGTAGACGCGACGGGTGTATTCATCCAGCCGCCCCATGATCCCGAAATCCAGCGCGATGATGTCGCCGTCGGGCGCGATCTTGAGGTTCCCCTGGTGCATGTCGGCGTGGAAGAACCCGTCGCGCAGGGCGTGTTTCAGGAACAGCTGCAGCACCCGTTCGCCCAGGGCGCGCCGGTCGTGGCCCGCGGCCTCGATGGCGGCGATGTCGTTGGCGGGAACGCCCTCGGCCCAGCCAAGCGTCATCACGCGGCGCGCCGAGGCGCCCCAGATGATGGCGGGCACGCGGAAGCCTTCGTCGGCCTCGGTGTTGGCGGCGAACTCGGCCAGGGCGCTGCTTTCCATGCGCAGATCCAGCTCGCCCTGAACGACGCCGTCGAAATGCCGGATCACGTCCATGGGTTTCAGCCGGCGGGCCTGTGGGGCCAGCAGGTCGACGATCCGCGCGGCGAGGTAGAAGGCATCGACGTCCTTGCGGAAGGCGCGTTCAATGCCCGGGCGCAGCACCTTCACCGCGACCTCCTGCCCCGTTTCGGCCAGCCGGGCGCGGTGCACCTGGGCGATGGACGCGGCGGCAACCGGTTCCGAGAAGCTGGAGAACAGGGTGTCGGTTTCGATCTCGAGCGCGCGTTCGACGGCCTCGCGCGCCTCGGACAGCGGGAAGGGCGGCAACTTGTCCTGCAGCACCCGCAACTGCGCGGCCAGCTCGTCGCCGACCACGTCGGGCCGGGTCGACAGCACCTGCCCGAACTTGATGTAGGCGGGACCCAGGGCCGTCAGCGCGCGGGTGGCGGGGGGCTGCGAGGGGTCGCCCTTGTAGCCCAGCCACTTGAACGGCCAGCCGAGGATGCGCGCGGCCAACCGAACCGAGGGCGGCGCCGAGAACGCCTCGAGCACTACAGGCATGGCGCCCGTGCGCTCCAGCGTGGCGCCCGTGCGAACGAGGCGCCAGATGTTGTGGGGTCCGCGCACGTCCTAGAGCTTCCAGCCGGAGTGAAGCGCCGCGATACCCATGGACAGGTTGCGATAGCGCACCTGCTCGAACCCCGCGTCGCCGATCATGTTGGCGAAGGTTTCCTGATCGGGGAAACGGCGGATCGATTCGACCAGGTACTGATAGCTGTCCCGATCGCCGGCGATGACCTGCCCCATGCGCGGGATGATGTTGAAGGAATAGAGATCGTAGATCCGCTGCATCATGTCGTTGGGGATCTGGCTGAACTCCAGCACCATCAGCCGCCCGCCCGGCTTGAGGACGCGGAACGCCTCGGACAGCGCATCGGGGATGCGGGTGACGTTCCGGATGCCGAAGCTGATCGTGTAGGTGTCAAAGCTGTTGTCGTCGAAGGGCAGCGCCATGGCGTCGCCCACCACCCAGTCGAGCTTGTCACCCAGCGCCTCGGCTTCGGCGCGCTTGCGCCCCTCGACCAGCATGGGCTCGGTCAGGTCCAGCACCACGGCGCTTGCGCCCGGCGCACGGCCGAGGAAGCGGAACGCGATGTCGCCTGTGCCGCCCGCCACGTCCAGAAGCCGCTGGCCGGGCCGGGGCGCCAGCCAGTCCATCATGGCGTCCTTCCAGAGGCGGTGAATGCCCACGGACATGACGTCGTTCATCACGTCGTATTTCGACGCCACCGAGGAAAAGACGCCGTGCACCCGGCCCGCCTTTTCCGATTCTGGCACGGTCTGGTAGCCGAAATGGGTGGTGCTGTCGTCGCGTCCGTCGCTCATCAGTTGCGCCCTTCGTGGTTCCGTATTGCCATATAGCCCGACGGCCTCGATATAACGACCCGCCCGAAATCGGAAAGCACCGATGCCCGAATTGCCCGAAGTCGAGACCGTGCGCCGCGGCCTGACGCCCGCCCTCGAGGGCCGGGTGATCGCGCGCGCCGAGATCCGCCGCCCCGACCTGCGCTGGCCGTTCCCCGAACGGATGGCCGAGCGGCTGACGGGCGCGCGAATCGACGCGCTGGGGCGGCGGTCGAAATACCTGCTGCTGCACCTGAACCGGGGCGAGACGCTGATCGTGCATCTGGGCATGTCGGGCCGCATGGTGGTCGAGGACGCGCCGGTGGGGGTCTTTCACCACGAGACCGGGCGGCTGGCGCAGCACGACCACGTGATTTTCCACATGGATCACGGGGGGCGCGTCGTCTTCAACGACCCGCGCCGCTTCGGGGCCATGGACCTGGTGGCGACCGACCGGCTGGAGGACCACCGGCTGCTGGCCAAGCTGGGACCCGAGCCGCTGGGCAACACCTTCGACGAGGATCACCTGGTCCGCGCGTTCCGGGGCAAGGCGACGCCGGTGAAGGCGGCGCTGCTGGATCAGCGGATCGTGGCGGGCCTGGGCAACATCTATGTCTGCGAGGCGCTGCACCGCGCCGGCATCGCGCCCACGCGGCGCGCGGGGCGGATCGCGGCGGCGCGGGTGCGGCGGCTGGTGCCGGTCATCCGGCGCGTGCTGGACGACGCCATCGCGGCGGGCGGATCATCGTTGCGCGACTACCGCCAGGCCGACGGCGCGCTGGGCTATTTCCAGCACACGTTCCGCGTCTACGACCGCGAAGGGTGCCCCTGCGTGACCGACGGATGCGACGGCACGGTGCGCCGGATCGTGCAGTCCGGGCGCTCCACATTTCATTGTCCGGTGTGTCAAAGATAGTTTGACCGCCCGGCGGGCGCTGTTAAGGCTGCTGATCTGATGAAACAATGAGGGGCCATCTCAATGGCGTTCAAGTCCATCATCGTCGAGATCGAAGACCATGTCGCGCTGATCCGGCTGAACCGGCCGGATGCGATGAACGCGCTGAACAGCGCGCTTCTGGGCGAGCTTGGCCAGGCGGTCCGCGAAGCCGACCAGAACGAGAAGGTGCGCTGCATCGTCATCACCGGGTCGGAAAAGGCGTTCGCGGCCGGGGCCGACATCAAGGAGATGGCCGAGAAATCCTTCGTCGACGTCTATAGCGACAACCTGTTCGGCGACAGCTTCACGCCGCTTGAACAGTGCCGCAAGCCGATCATCGCCGCCGTGGCGGGATACGCGCTGGGCGGTGGCTGCGAGCTGGCCATGGTCTGCGATTTCATCATCGCCGCCGACACCGCCAAGTTCGGCCAGCCCGAGATCAACCTGGGCGTCATCGCGGGCCTTGGCGGCACGCAGCGCCTGACACGGCTGGTGGGCAAGTCCAAGTCCATGGAGATGCACCTGACCGGGCGGTTCATGGATGCCGAGGAGGCCGAGCGTGCCGGGCTGGTCAGCCGCGTGGTGCCCGCCAAGAAGCTGATGGAGACCGCCATGGCGGCGGCCCAGAAGATCACCGAGAAGTCGCAGCTGAGCGTCGTCGCCTGCAAGGAGGCGGTCAACCGCAGCTACGAGACGACGCTGGCCGAGGGGATCCTCCACGAACGCCGCCTGTTCCAGTCGCTGTTCGCCACCAACGACCAGAGCGAGGGCATGGCCGCCTTCTTGGAGAAGCGCGAGGCGCAGTTCCGCGACCGCTGAGGCGGCGATCGCGCGTCGGGGGTTCACAAGCGCCGCGCGCTGGTGTATGCGCCCCGCCACATGCGCGTGAGACCCGCCCTGGTCGGATTGCCCGGTTGCCTGAAGCACTCGGGGTCGGAGTCTTCCGTGCGCCAAGACATGCTGATGACCCGATAAGGATCCGATACAATGGCCAATACGCCGCAATCCAAGAAGCGCGCCCGTCAGAACCAGACCCGCGCCCTGATCAACAAAGCCCGCCGTTCGCGCATCCGCACGTATCTGCGTCGCGTCGAAGAGGCGATCGCCTCGGGCGACCAGGACGCGGCCGCCACCGCCCTGCGCTCGGCCCAGCCGGAACTGATGCGTGGCGTCTCCAAGGGCGTGTTCCACAAGAACACCGCCGCGCGTAAAATGTCGCGCCTGTCCGCCCGCGTGAAGGCGCTCGGATAAGCGGCAACTTGCGAAAATGCCACGACCAAGAAAGCACGCCGCGGCGTGCTTTTTTCGTTCTATGCGTGTGTGTGAACCGGTTTCCACGGTGTTTCAAAGGGCTACGAGATTCGGGCTCACGAAAGCGCGAGTCAATCCAGATTGTGTCGTTGCGGGAGTGTGAAGCCGCGGTCTAACTTCGTCATGCGATTCACGATTGGGGGGACATGGGGCGGCCTAGTGCCGGTAGGTCCGAAAGAAAAATTAGGACCCGAACCCCACCGAACCGGAGAAAATCGCCGATGCAGGATGTGTGTGCTGCCCTCTGGGCCCTGCGCGGCGAGCGTTTTCGGAACGGTTTCATGTCCAAGTAAGGAACGAGCAGTGGTGTCTCGCGCCGGATGGCGCGTTGGCTGATTTGTTTCCGAAGCGTGGCAGATTGCCGGCTCTGGCCGGTTGTCGTTTGTTGCCATCGCCCTTCAACCCCTGCGTGCATGGCAAGGCAGAGGCCCGCGGGGGCATGGGTACGGCAACAGGGACAGAAAGATTGGAAATGACTCACGAGATTTGGGCGCGTGTGTGTGAGCGGCTTGAAGGCAAGGTCGGGCGGAACAACTTCGTCGCGTGGATCGATCCGCTGCAGTTCGACAGCCTGTCGGACGGCGTTCTGACGTTCGGGGTCCCTTCCAACTTCATGGGTAACTGGGTCGATCGCTATTTCCGCGACTCGATCCTGCAGGAGGTTCATGCCCAGACCGGGCAGGACGTGCGCCGCCTGGCCTTCAACGTTCAGCGCCCGGCCAACGTCGAAGCCCGCCCCAAACCCCGCGCCGCCGCCCCGCAGCCCGCGCAGCGCCCCAAGCCCGAGCCCACGGTGCCGGCGCCGGCCGCGCAGGTCGCGGCCCGTGCGGACGCGGGCACCCGCGCCCCGCTGTCCGACCAGGGCGCGCCGCTGGACGAACGTTTCACCTTCGACAACTTCGTGGTCGGCAAGCCGAACGAGCTGGCCCACGCGGCCGCCCGCCGCGTCGCCGCCGGGGGCGTGGTGTCGTTCAACCCGCTCTTCATGTATTCGACCGTCGGTCTGGGGAAGACCCACCTGATGCACGCCATCGCCTGGGAGCTACGCGCCAAGCGGCCGGACCTGCGCGTGCTCTACCTGTCGGCCGAGAAGTTCATGTACCAGTTCGTGCAGGCCCTGCGCGACAAGCAGATGATGAACTTCAAGGAGCTGTTCCGCTCGGTCGACGTGTTGATGGTCGACGACCTGCAGTTCATCGCCGGCAAGGACAGCACCCAGGAAGAATTCTTCCACACGTTCAACGCGCTGATCGACCAGCGAAAGCAGGTGATCCTGTCCGCCGACACCGCGCCCGGCGACATCGAGGGCATGAGCCAGCGCATCGTGTCGCGCCTGCAGTCGGGGCTGGTGGTGGACCTGCACCCCACCTCGTACGAGCTGCGCCTGGGCATCCTGCAGCAGAAGGTCGAGCAATTCTCGCCCGAGTTCGCCGGCGTGACCTTCGACGACGGCGTGCTGGAGTTCCTGGCCCACCGCATCTCGTCCAACGTGCGCGAGCTCGAGGGGGCGCTGACCCGGCTGTTCGCCCACGGCGCCTTCATGGACCGCGTCGTGGACGTGCCGCTGGCGCAGGAATGCCTGCGCGACGTGCTGCGCAGCTCGGAAAAGCGCGTGACCATCGACGAGATCCAGCGCACCGTGGCCGACCATTTCAACATCCGCCTGTCGGACCTGCTGGGCCCCAAGCGCAACCGGGTCTACGCCCGCCCGCGCCAGATCGCCATGTACCTGTCGAAGGTGATGACCGAACGCTCGCTGCCCGACATCGCCAAGCGTTTCGGCGGCCGCGATCACACCACGATCATGCACGGTGTCCGCCGGATCGAGGACCTGCGCCAGGACGACGTCCAGATTGAGGAGGATCTGACCCTTCTCATGCGGGCGCTGGGCAACCGCTGAACCGCGGGTCGGGCGGTTTGCGCCGTGCCGCCGCCCCACCCGCGCCGCGAGCTTAGCAATCGGGCCACAGGGGCCGGTTTTTTCGTGCCTTTCCCGTTGCATCGCGGCCTGTTTCGGCTAGCGTGACCGTCCCGGCACATGGGTGTCGCCTTGACGTGGGAGCGTGACATGAAAACCAGCATCGAGCGTGGCGCCCTGCTGCGCGCCGTGGCCCGGGCCCAATCGGTGGTCGAGCGGCGCAACACCATCCCGATCCTCGCCAACGTGCTGATCGAGGCCGAGGGCGACACCGTCACGTTCCGCGCCACCGACCTGGATATCGAGGTGGTCGATCACGCCCCGGCGAAGGTCGAGCGGGCGGGCGCAACCACCGTGAACGCCGTGACCTTCCACGACATCGTCCGCAAGCTGCCCGACGGCGCGCTGGTGAACCTGACCGACGACGGTGCCTCGGGGCGGCTGGCGGTCGAGGCAGGGCGGTCGAACTTTGCGCTGGCCACCCTGCCGCGCCAGGACTTCCCGGTCATGGCCACCGCCGAGTACGCCGCCAATTTCACCGCGCCGGCCCCGGTGCTGCGCCGCCTGTTCGATAAGTCGAAATTCGCCATCTCGACCGAGGAGACTCGGTACTACCTGAACGGCGTCTACATGCACGTCGCCGATGGCGAGGGCGGGCAGGTCCTGCGCTGCGTGGCCACCGATGGCCACCGCCTGGCGCGCGTGGACGCGCCGCTGCCCGAGGGGGCCGAGACCATGCCCGGCGTCATCGTGCCGCGCAAGGCGGTGGGCGAGCTGGGCAAGCTTCTGACCGACGACGACACCGAGATCTCGGTCTCGGTCAGCGAAACCAAAGTGCGCTTCGCCACGCCCGAGATCACGCTGACCACCAAGGTCATCGACGGCACCTTCCCCGACTATACCCGCGTCATACCCACCCAGAACGCCCGCAAGCTGGAGGTCGACGCCAGCGATTTCGCCCGCGCGGTGGACCGGGTCGCCACCGTCAGCAGCGAGCGGTCGCGCGCGGTGAAGATGCAGCTGGAGGACGACCGTCTGGTCCTGTCGGTCAACGCGCCCGACGCGGGCAATGCCGAGGAGGAGCTGGTCGTCGCCTATTCCGACGATCGGCTCGAGATCGGGTTCAACGCCAAGTACCTCCAGGAAATCGCCAACCAGGTGGACCGCGAGAACGCGGTGTTCCTGTTCAACAGCGCCGGCGACCCGACGCTGATGCGCGAGGGCGACGACACCTCGGCGGTCTACGTGGTCATGCCGATGCGCGTGTGACCCGGATGGGCCTTGGGGGGCCAGCCCCCCAAACCCCCCGGAGGTATTTCCGGAAAGATGAAGCCGGGGGCGCGCACCCATGCACGTGACGCGCCTGGAGCTTTCCCATTTCCGCACCCATTCCCGCACCGCTTTGGATCTGGACGGCCGACCGCTGGCGATTTTCGGGGCGAACGGCGCGGGCAAGACCAACCTGATCGAGGCCGTGTCGATGCTGAGCCCCGGGCGGGGCCTGCGCCGGGCCACCGGCGACGACATGGCGCAGAGGCCCGCCGCTTTGGGCTGGCGCGTGGGCGCCGAGGTGGTTCGCGGGCCCGAGACCCACGAGATCGACACCCGCACGGCGCCGGGGCAGGGGCGATCGCTGCGCGTCGACGGCAAGGCCGCGCCGCAATCGGCGCTGGGGCGGCTGGTGCCGATGACCTGGCTTCAGCCCAGCATGGACCGTCTCTGGATCGAGGGGGCCGAGGGGCGGCGGCGGTTCCTGGACCGGTTGACCCTGAGCTTCCTGCCCGGCCACGCCGAGGTCTCGCTGGCCTACGAGCGCGCGATGCGCGAGCGGAACCGGCTGCTGAAGGACGGGGTGCGCGACGCGGGCTGGTACGCCGCGCTGGAGGCCCGGATGGCCGAGGCGGGCGCCGATATCATCGCGGGTCGCGCCATGGCGGTCGCGCGGTTGCAGGCGGCGCAGGAGGACGCGGCGACGGCGTTTCCGGTCTCGGACCTGGCGATCGCCGACCCCGAGGATGCGCCGCCGTTCTCGGCCGAGGCGCTGGCGGCGGGGCGCGGGCGCGACATGGCGGCGGGCCGCACGCTGACCGGGCCGCACCGGGCCGACCTGACGGCCGTGTTCCGTGCCAAGGGCGTGCCCGCCGCGCAATGTTCCACCGGCGAGCAGAAGGCGCTGCTGATCTCGTTGATCCTGGCCAATGGCCGCGCGCTGCGGGCCGAGACGGGGCACGCCCCGCTGGTCCTTCTGGACGAGGTCGCCGCACATCTGGATGCCGGACGGCGTGCCGCGCTTTACGACGAGATCTGCGCGCTGGGCGTGCAGGCCTTCATGACCGGCACCGGCCCCGAGCTGTTCGACGACCTGGGTGACCGGGCCCAGCGGGTCGAGGTGCGGGACGAGGACGGGCAGAGCCGGGTGGTCCTGCATTAGGGCTTGCGCCCGCCGCGTAACGCGCGCTTGGTCGCGCCATGACGCTGTCGCCCACCGATCTGTTTCTTTACGCCGCGGGGCTTTTCGCCCTGTTCCTCACGCCCGGCCCGGTCTGGGTGGCGCTGCTGGCGCGCGCGCTGTCGGGCGGATTTCACGCCGCCTGGCCGCTGGCCCTGGGCGTGGTCGTGGGCGACGTGCTTTGGCCGCTGCTCGCCATCCTGGGCGTGTCCTGGGTGGTCTCGATCTACGGTGGGTTCCTCGACCTTCTGAAATGGGTGGCCTGCCTCGTCTTCATCGGCATGGGGGCCGCCATCCTGCGCCACCGCGACGCCGAGATCGGACGCGACAGCCGCCTGACGCGACCGGGGATGACGGCCGGATTCCTGGCGGGGCTGGCGGTGATCCTGGGCAATCCGAAGGCGATCCTGTTCTACGCGGGGATGCTGCCGGGCTTCTTCGACCTGGGCGCCCTGACGGTTTTGGACATCGTGGTGATCTGCGGTCTGTCGGCCGCCGTGCCGCTTGTCGGCAACCTGATCCTCGCGCTCAGCGTCGACCGGGTGCGGGCGATCCTGGCCTCGCCCGCCGCGGTGCGGCGGACGAACACGACCGCCGGGATCCTCCTGATCGGCGTAGGTCTGGCGATCCCCTTCGTGTAACACCAAATATTGTGCCCGGCGCGTGACAAGGTGGTGAAAAACCACTAGAAACCGGTGACAACAAATGTGCAGGCGGACATGAGCGAACAGACCCTTCAGCCGGAAGAATACGGCGCGGATTCCATCAAGGTTCTCAAGGGCCTGGAGGCCGTGCGCAAGCGCCCCGGCATGTATATCGGCGACACCGATGACGGATCGGGCCTGCACCACATGGTCTACGAGGTCGTCGACAACGGCATCGACGAGGCGTTGGCGGGCCACGCCGACGCCGTGACGGTGATCCTGCACCCCGACGATAGCGTTTCGGTCAGCGACAACGGCCGGGGCATCCCGGTGGGCATCCACGAGGAAGAGGGCGTATCGGCGGCCGAGGTCATCATGACCCAGCTGCACGCGGGCGGGAAGTTCGACCAGAACTCCTACAAGGTGTCGGGCGGCCTGCACGGCGTGGGCGTATCGGTGGTGAACGCCCTGTCCGACTGGCTGGACCTGCGCATCTGGCGCGACGGCAAGGAGCACCACGCCCGGTTCGAGCGGGGCGAGACCGTCAAGCACCTGGAGGTCGTGGGCGACGCCGAGGGCCGCAAGGGCACCGAGGTGCGGTTCCTGGCTGCCACGGACACGTTCAGCAACCTGGAATACAGCTTCGAGACGCTGGAAAAGCGCCTGCGCGAGCTGGCCTTCCTGAACTCGGGCGTGCGCATCATCCTGCGCGACGAGCGCCATTCCGAGCACCGCGAGGCGAACCTGTATTACGAAGGCGGCGTGCGGGAATTCGTGAAATACCTCGACCGCTCGAAACAGTCGGTGATGGCCGAGCCGATCTTCATCTCGGGCGAGCGGGACGGGATCACCGTCGAAGTCGCCATGTGGTGGAACGACAGCTACAACGAGATGGTGCTGCCCTTCACCAACAACATCCCGCAGCGCGACGGCGGCACCCATCTGGCGGGTTTCCGGGGCGCGCTGACGCGGACGATCAACCTTTACGCCGGCAGCTCGGGCATCGCGCGGAAGGAAAAGATCAATTTCACCGGCGACGACGCGCGCGAGGGGCTGACCTGCGTGCTGAGCGTGAAGGTGCCCGACCCGAAATTCTCGAGCCAGACCAAGGACAAGCTGGTGAGCTCCGAGGTGCGTCCGGCGGTCGAGGGACTGATGAACGAGAAGCTGGCGGAGTGGTTCGAGGAGAACCCGAACGAGGCCCGCAATATCGTCACCAAGATCGTCGAGGCGGCGCTGGCGCGCGAGGCGGCGCGCAAGGCCCGCGAGATGACGCGCAAGAAGTCGTCCTTCGACGTGGCGTCGCTGCCCGGCAAGCTGGCGGATTGCCAGGTGAAGGATCCCGCCCAGCGCGAAGTCTTCCTGGTCGAGGGCGACAGCGCCGGCGGCTCGGCCAAGCAGGGCCGCGCGCGGTTCAACCAGGCGGTTCTCCCGCTGAGGGGCAAGATCCTGAACGTCGAGCGCGCGCGCTTCGACCGGATGCTGGGCAGCCAAGAGATCGGGACGCTCATCACGGCCCTCGGCACCGGCATCGGCCGCGACGAGTTCGACATCGACAAGATCCGCTATCACAAGATCATCATCATGACGGACGCGGACGTGGACGGCGCCCATATCCGCACGCTGCTGCTGACGTTCTTCTTCCGGCAGATGCCTGAAATCATTGAGAAAGGGTATCTCTATATCGCGCAGCCGCCGCTCTACAAGGTGATGCGCGGCAAGTCCGAAGTGTACCTGAAGGACGAGGCCAGCCTCGAGGATTACCTGATCCAGCAGGGCGTCGACGGCGCCGTTCTGCGCCTGAAGGACGGGCAGGAGATCGCGGGCAACGACCTGCTGCGCGTGGTGGAAGAGGCGCGCACGGTGCGCCGCATCCTGCAGGCTTTCCCGACCCACTACCCGATGAAGATCCTCGAACAGGCCGCCATCGCGGGCGCCTTCGCCCCGGGCCAGGCGGATGCCGACCTGCAGGGCACCGCGGACCGCGTGGCCGCGCGGCTGGACCAGGTCGCGATGGAATACGAGACCGGCTGGCAGGGGCGGATCACCCAGGACCACGGCATCCGCCTGGCGCGGGTCCTGCGCGGCGTCGAAGAGATCCGCACGCTGGACGGCGCCGTCCTTCGGTCGTCCGAGGCGCGGCGGCTGGGCGAGCAGACCGGCGCGTTGCAGGGCGTCTACCGCGACCCCGCCAAGCTGGTGCGCAAGGAACGCGAGCAGCTGATTCACGGTCCGCTGGACCTGCTGGACGCCATCACCGACGAGGGTGAGCGCGGGCTGACGCTGCAACGCTACAAGGGCCTGGGCGAGATGAACCCGGACCAGCTGTGGGAAACCACGCTGGATTCCGAGGCCCGGACGCTGCTGCAGGTCAAGATCGAGGACGTGGCCGAGGCCGACGACATCTTCACCAAGCTCATGGGCGACGTGGTGGAGCCGCGGCGCGATTTCATCCGCTCGAACGCGCTGTCGGTGGAGAACCTGGACACCTGACACGGTTTAGGCGCGCGGTCCCGCAGGACGCCTGGCCCGCGGGGCCGCGTCAGCCGAAGCGCTGGCCGTGCGTGTCTTCGCCCAGGCGTCCCAGGATGCAGGCCGTCACGTGCTCGGCGTCATCGCCGACGGCCAGGAAACGGCCCGAGCCCCAGGTGTGCAGCCAGCCGAGCCCGAGGAAATAGATGCCGTCCACGTCGCACACCCCGCGCCGGTGGATCGGGCGCCCGGTCTCGTCCAGGCATTCGACCCGCAACCAGCCGTAATCCGGCCGGAACCCGATGCACCACAGGATCGAGGTGATGCCTTCCGCTTCGGCGTCGATCTTTGTTATCTCGGTCTCGGGGCGCCAGACCTTTTCGAACGGCGGCTCGGGCGGGGCGTCGATGCCGTTGTCGTCGATATAGGCGTCGATCATCTTGCGGATGCCCAGGTAGCTCGCGTCCGCATCGTCCAGGTTCCGTTCGAGGTCGGGCGCGAAGGTGATCGTGGTCCCGTCCATGCCGGTGACCGAGCCGTAAAGCTGAAGGCCGTCGCGCGCGAACTTGCGCAGGTCGATCTCGTGCCCGCCGTCGCGGCCGGACATGTAGTGGTTGGTCTTGGCCTCGGTCGCCTTGGGGTCGGGCTGGTCCGCGATGGTGCGCTCGTAATACCCCATCTCGTAGAGCCAGTCGGTCGCGTCGCGGCCGCGATACATCCGCGGGCTACGCGGGGCGGGTCCGACGGCCAGCGCCACGTCGCGTCCCGCGATGCGAAGGTCTTCCATCAACTGGACGCCGGACTGGCCGGTGCCGACCACCAGGCATCTGCCCGCCGGTATGTCCGCGGGCCGCCGATAATCCCGGGTGTGAATCTGAGCTATGGAGGGGGCGAGATCCGCGGCGAAAGGTGGCGTGACGGGGCGTTCGTAGCCGCCCGAGGCCACGATCACGTGCGCGGCGGACCAGTGGCCGCCATCGCTGTCCACGTCGAAGCGCCCGTCTTCGGTGCGCTCCACGCGGGTGACGGTGACACTTTCGCGCAGGGGGGCGTCGAAGCTGTCGGCGAAGGCTTCGACGTAGTCCACGATCTCGTCCTTCGGCATGAAGCCGTCGGGATCGTCGCCCGCGTAGGGAAACCCGGGCAGGCGGCATTGCCAGTTCGGCGTGACGAGGCAGAAACTGTCCCAGCGCTGGTTTTTCCAGGCGTGAAAGCGCGTGTGACGTTCCAGCACGACATGCGCGACCCCGGCGCGGCACAGGTACCACGACGCCGACAGCCCCGCCTGGCCCGCCCCGACGATGACCACGGGAATCCGGGTGCGGGATTTCGGAAGCGGGCTCACGTCATCGACAGGCATGTGACGGTCTCCTCTGGCGAGAACTCGGCGGCGCGGACCCGGATCGACGCGGCCTGCGCGTCGGCCGAGCTGCATCGAAAGCCGAACTTGGCCTCGACGCGGCGGGCGGCCTGGTCCAGCCCGGCCTGGCTGCGCGCGAGGAACTCGGGCAGCGGATAGCTCTGACCGGCGCTCAGGTGTTCGTGGATGCTGGTCGACGGGGAATAGCACGACTCCTCCCTGCCATCGGGCCAGCGAATGAGGAACCTGACTTCAGGCATCGGCGGGCTCCTTCCGCGGGGCAAGACCGAGGTAGCGCCGCGCGCCGTGATCCCAGAGCGTCGCGCGCACCGTGTCGTCGCACAGGGCCACCGTGCTGCCCGCTTTCACACGGCCGATGGCCGCCGCGGCGATGTCGCGCGCGGCGAACCGCGCGAGGACCGCGGGAACGTCCGCGGGCCGGGCCGCCAGGAGGAAGCCGAAGCTCGGGAAGGTGGTCATCCAGCGATCCAGCGCGGTTCCGTCGGGGCGCGGGATCTTGTCGACGTCGATCTCGATGCCGGTGCCCGAGCACTCGGCCAGCATCAGGGCCGTCCCGGCGATGCCGCCCTGGCTGATGTCTTTCCCCGCGTGTACCAGGCCGGACTCGGCCAGGTCGGGAAGCAGCGCCAGGTCGCCGCGCAGCCGCGCGGGGTCGACGCCCAGGAAGGCGGGGAAGTTGTCGCTGTCGCCCGCGTAGCTGCCGCGCAGGTCGATCGCGGCGACCAGGACATCGCCGGGCCGGGCGTCGAAGCTGGTGATCAGCGCCCTGGCGTGCCCGAACATGCTGGCCGCCAGCTGCGGCCGGTCGGTCCGCAGGTTGGAATGCCCGCCGACGATCGGGATGCCGTAGGCGGCGCTGGCCTCGGCCATGCCCCTGAGGATCTCGGCCGCCGTCGCGGCGTCGGGCGCCCAGAGCGCATTGGTCAGCGCCGTGGCGCGCCCGCCCATGGCCGCGATGTCCGAGGCGTTGACCATGACCGCGCACCAGCCGGCGAACCATGGCGCGTCAGCGACGAAGTCGTTCATGAACCCCTCGGTCGCCAGCAGGTGCCAGCCGTCGCCGTCGGGCAGGGCGGCGGCGTCGTCGCCGGGGCGACCCGGGGTGTCCTGCCCCAGGCCCAGCGCGCTGCAGACCGTGTCGATGTCGCGTTTGCCGGTCACGTGAGGGTGCACGGCCAGCGTGGCGGCCAGGTTTGCCAGCCCGGTCATGCCGCCCGCTGTTTCGTCAGGGCCATCCAGCCGCGGGCGGGATCCTCGATCGGCGGATAGGCGGCCAGGTCGGCGCGCATCTTCATGTGGGGATGACCGTGCAGGTCGCGGGTGCCCATCCCGGTCCAGTGCAGCTTTTCGAACAGGGGCACGTTCTGCATCTGGACGTATGCCAGGAACAGCTTGCAGCCACGCGCGTGGGCGGTGCCGACGGCGAGCCGGATCAGCTCGGCCCCCAACCGTCCGACCCGGCGGTATCCGGGGGCCACGGCCAGGCGCGAGCCCCACCACACCTGCGGGTCGGTTTCATGGATGCGCACGGTGCCCACGACCTCGTCCGCCTCGGACGCCATGGTCGAGATCGCGACCAGCGGCAGGGCGATCTTGTCGACCTCGTCGCGGTCGTGGGTCGGGAAGATTCCCTGTTCCGTCACGAAAGTGCGGTGCCGCAGCGACGCCGCGCCGCCGATCTCCCACGGCAGGGTGGCCTGGCGGATCAGGAACTCGGGCGTGACGAAGGCGCCGGGTTTCTCGATGATCATGCCGGAATCCTTTCACGCGGGGCGAACTTCTCGAACGCCGACAGGGCCGAACACGCGCCGCATCGTCCGCAGCCGGCCTTGATGTCCTCGGACCGCATGCCGTTCTCGTGGATCATGCGGGCCAGCGGCGGCAGGACGCTGTGCATGAAGGCGGGTGTCGGGGCCGGGTGGCTTTCCAGCGGCGTGCCCGAGACCGGCACGAAGGGAACCACGAACGGGTAGACGCCCATGGCCGTCAGGCGCCCCGAGATATCCAGGATCGCCTCGGCCGTGTCGCCTAGCCCGGCGAGAATATAGGTCGAGACCTGCCCCCAGCCGAAGACCTCGACCGCGGCGGCGAAACTGTCGAAGTATTTCTCCAATGGCACCTGCGCCTTGCCGGGCATGATCTCGGCCCGCAGCTCGGGCGTCACGACCTCGAGATGCATGCCGAGACTGTCGATACCGGCGTCCTTCATGCGGCGGTGCCAGGCGTCGTCGTCGGGTGGCTCGCACTGGCCTTGCAGCGGCAGGTCGACGGCGGCGCGGATGGCCTCGGCGCTGTCGGCCAGCACCCGGGCGCCGCGATCCTTGCCGGCGGGCGTGCCGGTGGTCATCACCATGTGCTTGACCCCGTCCAGCCGGACGGCGGCGCTGGCCACCTCGGCCAGCTGGGCCGGCGTCTTGTGGGCGATGGTGCGCCCGGCGGCGAGGCTTTGACCGATGGCGCAGAACTTGCAGGTCTTCTTGCGGCTTTCGTAGCGGATGCAGGTCTGCAGCACCGTGGTCGCCAGCACGTCCTTGGAGTGCAGCTGCGCGATGTGGCCGTAAGGAATGCCGTCGGCGGTTTCGAGGTCGAGGAAGCTGGCCCGCTTCGGAAAGCTCACGCGGGCGAAAAAGGCGCCGTCCTTGGTCACCCGCGCGTGGCCGTCGGCATCGGGCGCATCGACGACGTAGGGGCTGTCGAACGCGGCATGGGTGTGCACCGGGATCATCACCGTGATCCCGTCGATGGTGACGGCCTTGTGGTCGGTCGGCCCGGCCCCGCCGCGGCGGCTGTCGGCGCCGGCGCGCGGGTCGATCATGCGCATGCCGCGGGTCTGAAGATCGGTGATGACGGAACCTGTCTGGCTCATGGGGTCAGTCCTCCAGCGGGATGGGCTCGAACGGGGTTTCGGGCGCGGCCAGGTGCCGCGTGGCGATCGGGGCGGGGTCGTGGCGCAGCGACAGAAGCTCGGGCCGGGCATAGTGGCCGACGCTGTCCATCATCCGCTTGCGCTTGGTCACCAGCGACAGGTCCAGGTCGGCGTAAAGGATGCCTTCGCCCTCGGTCAGGGGCGGGGCGGCGTGGCGGCCCTCGGGCGTGATGATGCAGGTCATGCACCCGCCGCGCAGACCCTTGCGCAGGCTTTCGTCGGGGGTCACCGACGCGATCTGGTCCTCGGTCAGCCAGCCGGTGGCGTTGACCACGAAGCAGCCGGACTCCAGCGCGTGGTGCCGCATGGTGACCTCGATCTGCTCGGCGAAGACCGGGCCGACCAGGCTGCCGGGGAACTGCGCGACGTGGATCTCCTCGTGCTGGGTCATCAGCGCGTAGCGGGCCAGGGGGTTGTAGTGCTCCCAGCAGGCCAGCGCGCCGACACGGCCCACGCGGGTCTCCACCACTTGCAGCCCCGACCCGTCGCCCTGGCCCCAGATCATCCGCTCGTGGTAGGTCGGCGTGATCTTGCGCCGCTTGAGCAGGAGGGTGCCGTTGGCGTCGAAGATCAGCTGCGCGTTGTAGAGCGATCCGTGGTCGCGCTCGTTCACGCCCAGCACCACGACGACACCGTGATGCGCGCAGCGTTCCGCGACGCGCCGCGTGTCGTCCGAGGGGACCGTGACGGCCTGTTCGTAGAGATGAAGATGCGGCTTGCCCTGCTGCACCGGCGGCAGGACGAAGGAAAAGTAGGGGTAGAACGGCACGAAGGTCTCGGGGAACACGACAAGGTCGGCGCCGTTCCCGGCCGCCTCGTCGATGGCGTCGAGCACGCGCGCCAGCGTCTTGTCCCGGCTTGCCAGGTCGGGGGCGATCTGAACGGCGGCGGCTTTGACGTGGCGGGGCATGGATGCTCCGATCAACCTGCGGGCGCCGGGGCCGGTCCGGCCCCGGCGGATGGGCTCAGACCGTCCAGGTGTCGACGATCACGGCATTGTCGCGAACGTGGATCAGCTTGAGATCCAGCACGTCCTGCGGCGCGATGGGGATGATGCCGTCCAGCAGCGATGGCTCGCCGTGGCCGTAAAGCGCCTGGAGCGCGAAGCGGCAGGCATAGACCTTGCCGCCCTCGGACATGAATTTCTTGAGATTGTCGGCGAAGTTCTGGTGGCCGGGGAAGGCCGCGTCGCCCAGCGTGGGAAAGCCGCGCTGGATGCCCAGCGTCACGCCGGGGCCGTAGAGCAGGATCGAAGTCTCGAAGCCCTTCCGGTTCAGCCGGATGGCGTTGAGGATGTTGACCAGGCCGATCGAGCCTTCGAAGGCCACCGTGTGGAAGGTGACCAGCGCCTTCTGGCCTTCCTCGGCCTGAACGTCCTCGAAGACCTTGTCCTCGTAGTCGACGAAGAAGTCTCCGTCCTTGTGCTTGTCCATGGTGACTGCGGGCATGGGTATCCTCCGGCTGGCGGTTTGATGCGTTTTGTCTGAACGTGTTCAGACTGATCGCCGGTCCGGAATGCGATCAATTTACGAATCAATTATGCATACAATAAAGATCTCCGGCGCGATCGGGGCTGCTCACTTCGCAGACTTCCGAGCCATTTTCGCTCAAAGGATGTGCGGTGTATGCACGAGCGGCGATCTCGTGAGGCAGGTTCTGCATACAAAGTGCTTCAATCTACCGCGAATCGATTGTATGCGGATTGTATGCAGTCATGGACCCCCACATTGCGCGCCGACGGCGCCGCCCGTTACCTTCAGCTTGCGGACGCGATCGCAGAAGGTGTGTCCGACGGCACGTTGAGTGTCGGCGACCGCCTGCCGCCGCAGCGGCGGCTAGCCGATCGGCTGGGCATCGATTTCACAACTGTTTCCCGTGGGTATGCCGAGGCGCGCCGGCGCGGTCTCATCAGCAGCCATGTCGGCCGCGGCACCTTCGTCGCCCGTCCGGCCGACGCGCCCGAGCAGCCCGAGGCGCGGCGCCGGTCGGACGTGGACCTGACCATGAACCTGCCGCCCGAGCCGCAGGATCCGGCCCTGCTGGAACGGATGCAGGAGGGGTTGCAGACGGTGTCCGCCAACCTCGTCAACCTGCTGCGCTACCAGTCCGCGACCGGCGGGCAGATCGACAAGGATGCCGCGTCGACATGGTTGTCGCTGCGCGGGCTGGTGCCGTCGCTGGACCGGATCGCGGTCACGCCCGGGGCTCATCCGACGATGCTGGCCATCCTCATGGGGCTGACCCGGCCGGGGGACACGATCCTGTGCGAGGCGGTGACCTATCCCGGGCTTCGCGGGATCGCCGGACGGCTGGGCCTGACGCTCGTCGGCCTGCCCATGGACGCCGAGGGGATCGAGCCCGATGCGCTGGACGACGCGATCCGGCGGCACGCGCCCAAGGCGCTCTACCTCAACCCGACGCTGCAGAACCCGACGACGCGAACGATCTCGCGCGCGCGGCGCGAACGGATCGCCGAGGTCATCATCGCCCACAAGCTGCCGCTGATCGAGGATGACGCCTACGGGTTCATTCCGCCCAGCCCGCCCGCGCCGCTGGCGAGCTTCGCGCCCGACCTGGTGTGGCATATCGGCGGGCTGGCCAAGTGCATCGGGGCGGGGCTGAGGCTGGCCTATACCGTCGCCCCCAACAGCCACGCCGCGCGCGAGCTGGCCCATCACCTGAAGGTCATCTCGGTCATGCCGTCGCCCCTGAATATGGCGCTGGCGACGCGCTGGATCACCGACGGGACGGCCGACCGGATCCGGCGGTTCATCCGCGAGGAAACCGCGGCGCGGCAGGAAATCGCCGCGCAGGTGCTGGCGCAATCGACCTACGAGTCGCATCCGCACGCCTTCAACATCTGGCTGAGGCTGCCGCCCGGACACGGCCGTGCCGCGGTGATCGGCCGCATGGCCGGGACGGGCCTGGGGATCATGCCGTCGGACGCGTTCACCGTTTCCGGCGCGCCTTGCGAAAGCCTTCGGGTCTGCCTCGGCGGCCAGGTCTCGCGCAAGGATCTGCGGGATTCGCTGGGTCTTCTGGCCTATGTCACGTCGAGCCCGTTCTAGGGCGACGACACTGGCGCGCCGCAGCGGTCGGCCGGCTGATTGCAACCGCCCCCGTTTTCGCCCGGGAGGGGGCCCCGAGACGATTTTCGCGATGTCCATTCGGGCAACTACGGGTTGGGCGGCGTCCGTTCGTCACATCTGTCACGCGCAATTTTCGGCTCGTAGGCGCCATTGGTGGCGCAATCATGCTGCGAATCTCTTGCCATGTTCCGCGTTTGGCCCATTTCTTGCGTCTGCATGGCGGGCCGCCAACGGACCTGCCGCAAATCGTCCTGCCCGTGTGTCGCCACGGCATCGAACACGCCGAAGCGGGAACGGGACTGACCGGAAGAACCAAGGGAGAAGACATGACAACTGCGAACGTGATCAAGGTCGCCGCGATCGGGCTGAGCCTGACGGCAACCACCGCCTTCGCCGCCGAGCACGAGAACCGTGAAGGCTGGCCCGAAAGCTTCACCGTCGGCACCGCCTCGCAAGGCGGCACCTACTTCGCCTACGGCTCGGGCTGGGCCAACCTGGTCGCCGAAGAGCTGGGCCTGACCGGCGGCGGCGAAGTCACCGGCGGCCCGATGCAGAACATGGCGCTGGTCCACACCGGCGAGGCGCAGTTCGGCATGACCACCATGGGCCCCGCGGCGGAATCGCTGGAAGGCACCAACCCCATCGCGCCGGGCCTGCAGATGACCAATGCCTGCGCCATGTTCCCGATGTACCAGACGCCCTTCAGCGTGACCGCGCTGTCGTCGTCGGGCATCGAGTCGATCTCGGACATCCCCGAAGGCGCGCGGATCGGGTTCGGCCCCGCTGGCTCGACCTCGGACACCTACTTCCCGCGCATGATGGAAGAGCTGGGCGTCGACTTCGAGCGTCGCAACGGCGGCTGGTCCGACCTGGGCGGCCAGCTGCAGGACGGCCTTCTGGACGTGATCGCCTTCGCGGCGGGCGTGCCGGTTCCGGCGGTCAGCCAGCTGGAAGTGCAGACCGACGTGAACATCATCGAGTTCACCGAGGAAGAGCAGCAGGCCATCCTGGATGCCTTCCCAGTGTCGCAGTTCGAGATCGCGGCCGACACCTACACCACGCTGGAAGAGCCCGCGCGCTCGGTGTCCATGTGGAACTTCGCCATCGCCAACTGCGACCTGCCCGCCAGCTTCGTGAAGGCGGTCGTGGACGTGGTCATGTCGGATAACGAGCGGATGGTGAACATCCACCGCGCGGCTTCGTCGACGCTGCCCGAGAACTGGGACAAGAACACCGTGATGAAATGGCATCCCGGTGCGGCCGAGTGGTTCATGGAAAACGCCGATGCGGATATTTCCGAGGACATGATCTACTCGAACATGTAAAAAGACGGATACGTCGCTAGGATCGCGCCGTGCCCCGAGAGGGGCGCGGCGTTATAGTATCGGGGGCCTCGATGGCCCCCCGGCATGACCTGAAGGGGAGAAGGCGCATGTCCCAATCGAGCGAAACCGGCCGGGCCGAGGAAATCGACGAGGTTCTCGAACCCGTCTTCGCCGAAGGCGTCGACGAAGAACCGGTCGAACCCAATCGCCGCGATTTCTCGGGCAATCTCGCCGTTTTCGCCGCCGTCGTGGCCGCGCTCTACGCGGCGTTCCACATGGCCGCGCTGAACGGCGTTTCGATCTCGGACTACACGGGGATCGAGCTGCCGTTCCTGCCGCAATTCCCGCTCGAAACCTGGAATTTCCGCATCGTGCACATCGCGGGTGCGCTGGTCCTGGGCTTCCTGTTCTTCGCCGCGCACCGGTTCCCCGACGAGGGCGAGACCGCGCCGACCCGCACGCTGAGCCTTGCGGGATACGTGCTGTTCATCCCGCTGGTCGTGTCCGTCTGGACGGTGCTGCAGTTCATCCTCCTGATGAACAGCGGCGAGTTGCCCGAGATGGGCGGCCTGACCACATGGGCCGCGTTCCCCGGCACCGAGATCTTCGCGCAGGAGGTCTGGGGCTTCGGCATCCCGCTGCTGATCGCCACCTTCGGCGGCATCGCCCTGGGCTGGTTCGAACGGCAGCCGCGCGGGCGCGTCGCCACTTCGGACATCGTCATGGGCCTGTGCGGCGTCGTGGTCGCGATGTACCTGATCCCGATCTACTCGACCGCCGCGCGCAACTCGGTCGGGACGTCCTTCGTGCCCATCGGCGTGGCCTTCGCCGCCACCGCCGGATCGGCCCTCATCCTCGAACTGACCCGCCGGGTCGCGGGCCTGGCGCTGGTCATCATCGCCGGGATCTTCCTGATCTACACCTTTACCGCGCACCTGATGCCCGGCATCCTCGCGGTGCAGTCCGCCT
Organism: Palleronia salina; assembly: GCF_900141995.1. Taxonomy (GTDB): domain Bacteria; phylum Pseudomonadota; class Alphaproteobacteria; order Rhodobacterales; family Rhodobacteraceae; genus Palleronia; species Palleronia salina. The sequence goes on from NZ_FQZA01000003.1 coordinate 81,136, forward strand.
ACACCTGGCAGCGGTTCTTCGGGCACGTCTATTCCGATGCGGGCATCCTCGGGCCGACCACGGCGGTCAGCTCGACCTACATCATCCTGTTCATCATCTTCGCCGCCTTCCTGCAGGCGTCGAAGGTCGGTGATTACTTTATCAACTTCGCCTTCGCCGCCGCCGGGCGCGCGCGGGGCGGCCCGGCGAAGGTCGCGATCTTCGCGTCCGGCCTCATGGGGATGATCAACGGCACCAGCGCGGGCAACGTGGTCGCCACCGGCAGCCTGACGATCCCGCTGATGAAGAAGGTGGGCTACAAGAAGGAAACCGCCGGCGCGATCGAGGCCGGCGCCTCGACCGGCGGGCAGATCATGCCGCCGATCATGGGCGCGGGCGCGTTCATCATGGCCGAGATCACCGGCATCCCCTACACCGAGATCGCCTTCGCCGCGATCATCCCGGCGGTCCTGTATTTCGTGTCGATCTATTTCATGGTCGATTTCGAGGCCGCCAAGCTGGGCATGCGCGGGATGCGCGAGGACGAGCTGCCGCGCCTCAAGGCGATGGTTAAGCGGGTCTACCTGTTCGTGCCGATCATCATCCTGATCGCCGCGCTGTTCATGGGCTACTCGGTGATCCGGGCGGGCACGCTGGCCACCATCGCCGCCGCCGTCGTCAGTTGGCTGACGCCGGTCCGCATGGGGCCGCGCGCGATCTTCCGGGCGTTCGAGCTTGGTGGGCTCATGTCAATCCAGATCATCGCGGTCTGTGCGGCTGCGGGCATCATCGTTGGCGTCATCAGCCTGACCGGGATCGGCGCGCGTTTCTCGGCGCTGCTGCTGAACCTGGCCGGGCTCAGCCAGCTTCTGGCGCTGATGTTCGCCATGTGCATCGCAATCCTGCTGGGAATGGGGATGCCGACGACCGCGGCCTATGCCGTGGCCGCGTCGGTGGTCGCGCCGGGCCTGGTCGAGATCGGGATCCCGCAGCTGACGGCGCATTTCTTCGTCTTCTACTTCGCCGTCGTCTCGGCCATCACGCCGCCCGTGGCGCTGGCCAGTTACGCGGCGGCGGGGATATCGGGGGCGAACCCCATGTCGACCTCGGTCGCGTCCTTCAAGATCGGCATCGCGGCGTTCATCGTGCCCTTCATGTTCTTCTACAACAGCGCGCTTCTGATGGATGGCGGCGCGATCGAGGTGCTGCGCGCGGGCGCCACCGCGGTCTTCGGGGTCTTCCTGCTGAGCGCCGGGGTCCAGGGATGGTTCCTGGGGTCGCGCCCGCCGTGGTTCCTGCGGGCGGGGCTTGTCGTGGCGGCACTGTTCATGATCGAGGGCGGCATCGTGACCGACCTGATCGGCGTGGGCGCGGCGGTCGCGGTTTTCCTGGCGCAGCGGGTCTTCTCGCCCGCGCCGGACGCGCAGATCGGGGTGCGCGGCGCAGACTGAGCGCCGATCCTGCCGGGGGTTGAGCGAGGACGGGGCGCGACCTAGGGTTGCGCCCTGTTCCGTTTCGCTGAAGGTTCGCCATGTTCCGCCAGATCCTTGCCGCCGCCCTGATGGGCCTCACCCTCGTCGCGCCGGCGGTGGCCCAGGACCGCGCCGCGGTCGAGCGGCAATTCCAGTCGTGGCTGTCCGACACTATCTGGCCCGCCGCCCGGCGCGCCGGCGTGTCGCGTGAGACGTTTCAAAGCGCCTTCGGCGGCGTGCGGCTGGACTGGGACCTGCCCGACCTGGTGCCGCCGGGCAGCACGACCGGCCCGCGCCGACAGCGTCAGGCCGAGTTCGGCAACCCCGGACGCTATTTCAACCGCGGGTCCGTCGATGGCGCGACCTCGGTCGGGCGGCAGATGGCGCGCACCCATGCCAATACGCTGGCCGCGGTGACGCGCGCCACGGGCGTGCCGGGACATATCATCCTGGGCATCTGGGGGCGCGAGTCGGGCTATGGTCGCGTGGACATCCCCCACGACGCTTTCCGGGTGCTGGGAACCAAGGGCTTCATGTCGCGCCGCGCGGAGTATTTCACCGGCGAATTGCTGGCCGCCCTGCGCATCGCCGAGGCGGGGCACGCGCCGCCGGGTGCCATGAAAAGCAGCTGGGCCGGCGCGCTGGGCCAGCCGCAATTCATGCCGTCGAACTTTCTTGAGTATGCCGCGGACGGCAATGGCGACGGGCGGGCGGATATCTGGCGGTCCGAGGCCGACACCATCGCGTCCATCGGCAACTACCTTGCGCGGCACGGCTGGCAGGCGGGCCGCGACTGGGGCTTCGAGGTGCGGGTGCCCGATGCGGTCTCCTGCGCGCTGGAGGGGCCCGACCGGGCGCGGCCCATCGCCGACTGGGTGGCCGCCGGGGTCACCCGCGTGTCGGGCCGGCCCTTCCCGGACCACGAGCTGCGCCAGCCCGGATCGCTTCTGATGCCGGCGGGCCGGTACGGCCCGGCCTTCATCGTCACCCCGAATTTCTACGTGCTGAAGGATTACAACAACAGCGACCTCTACGCGCTGTTCGTGGGGCACGTGGGCGACCGGATCGCCTATGGCGTCGGCGACTTCACCGGGCGCTGGGGCGATGTCGGGGGGCTCATGCGCTCGGACGTGGCGGCGATGCAGCGCGGGCTCGAGGCGCTGGGCCACGACGTGGGCGGCGCCGACGGTCTGGCGGGGTTCAAGACGCGCCGCTCCATCGGGGCGTGGCAGCAGGCGAACGGCCGTGCGCCCACCTGTTTCCCGGATGCCGGGCTGGTGCGCGCCCTGGCGCGGTGATCCGCGGTCTGCACCGGGCTGGAATTTCCGCGTGGCCCTTTTTCGCGGCAGACGGCCTGCGGACCTGCCCAAATGATTGCCACTCGGACAATTCGCGGCGTAGGCTCGGGCCCAAGGTCCGGCGAATGTCGCAGGCAGTGTCATCTGCCCGTTGCAATCCGCCCCTAGAAGGCCGCCACACACCAAGTCTGGGGAGACACATGAAGACCATCACCACATTCGCCGCCATCGCCGCCCTGATGACCGCCGTGCCGGCCCATGCCGAGTTCCAGCTGGGCGACCGCTACTCCGACGAGGACGGCGACCTGATCGCCGACATTCCGACCGACGAGTCCGAGCTGCTCGACCCGAGCACGCTGATCTTCGCCTATACCCCGGTCGAGGATCCGGCCGTCTACGCCGAGGTCTGGCAGGGTTTCCTGGACCACATGTCCGAGGTCACCGGCAAGAACGTGCAGTTCTTCCCGGTCAATTCGAACGCCGCCCAGATCGAGGCGATGCGCGCCGGCCGCCTGCACGTGGCGGGCTTCAACACCGGGTCGAACCCGCTGGCCGTGGCCTGCGCGGGCTTCCGTCCCTTCGCCATGATGGCGGCCGAGGACGGGTCCTTCGGTTACGAGATGGAAATCATCACCTATCCCGGCTCCGGCATCAGCGAGGTCGCCGACCTCGAGGGCAAGTCGCTGGCCTTCACCTCGGAGACGTCGAACTCGGGCTTCAAGGCGCCGTCGGCGATCCTCAAGGCCGAGTTCGGTCTGGTCGCGGGCGAGGATTTCGAGACCGCGTTCTCGGGCGCGCATGACGCGTCGATCCTCGGCGTGGCGAACCAGGACTACATCGCCGCGTCGATCGCCAACTCGGTCAAGGACCGGATGCTGGACCGCGAAGTGGTCACGCCCGACCAGATCGAGGTCGTGTACCAGTCGCAGACCTTCCCGACCACGGCCTACGGCACCGTCTACAACCTGACGCCCGAGTTGCAGGACGCCATCCGCGAGGCGTTTTTCACCTACGACTGGGAAGGCACCGCGCTGGCCGAGGAATTCGGTCGCAACGGCGAGGACAAGTTCATCGAGATCACCTTCCAGGAAAACTGGGAAGTGATCCGCACCATCGACGAGGCCAACGGCGTCTCCTACGACTGCAACTGAGCCACGACACATGTCAAACAGGGACGGGCGGCACCGGCCGCCCGTTTCGTCATTCGAAGGATGTCCGAATGCTTCATCTCGAGGGGCTGTCGAAAAGCTATGCCGGGGGCGACCCGGCCCTGAGCGATGTGACCCTGACCGTGCCCAAGGGCGAGATCCTGGGCCTGATCGGCCCGTCCGGTGCCGGAAAATCCACGCTGATCCGCTGCATCAACAGGCTGGTCGAGCCCACCACGGGCGCCGTGCGGCTGGGCGACGAGGACCTGGCGCAGCTGGGCAAGACCGACCTGCGCCGTGCACGCCGGCGCATCGGGATGATCTTCCAGGAATACGCGCTGGTCGAGCGGCTGACGGTGATGGAGAACGTGCTGTCGGGGCGGCTGGGCTACGTGCCGTTCTGGCGCAGCTTTCTGCGCCGCTATCCGGCGCGCGACGTGCAGCAGGCGTACCGGCTGCTGGACCGCGTGGGCCTTATGGACAAGGCCGACAGCCGCGCCGACGCCCTGTCGGGCGGTCAGCGGCAGCGGGTCGGCATCGCCCGCGCGCTGGCGCAGGAGCCCGAGCTGCTGCTGGTCGACGAACCCACCGCCAGCCTCGACCCCAAAACCTCGCGCCAGATCATGCGGCTGATCACCGAGATCTGCCAGGAACGCGGCCTGCCCGCCATCGTGAACATCCACGACGTGCCGCTGGCGCAGCAGTTCATGCAGCGCATCGTGGGCCTGCGGGCCGGGCGCATCGTGTTCGACGGCGCGCCGTCCGAGCTGACCGAGGACGCGTTGACCACGATCTACGGCGCCGAGGACTGGAACGCCATGCGCAAGGGCGATGCCGACCAGGCCGAGGCCGAGGCCGACGCGCAGCGCCGGCTCGAGGCCATCGCGCAATGAGCACGTCCTATCCCACGACGTGGCGCCGCCCGCCGCAGCTGATCAAGTCGGCACGGCTGCGATATGCCATCCAGTTCGCCATCGCGCTTTACCTCGCCGTCGCCATCGGCACGCTCGAGGTCGACTGGGCCCGCGTCGCCGCCGGGCTGGAGCGCGGCGGCCGTTTCGCCGCCGGGTTCCTTCAGCCCGATTTCGTCAGCCGCTGGGACGATATCTCGCGCGGGCTGGTGGAAAGTCTGACCATGACGCTGACCTCGACGGTGGTCGGCGTTCTGCTTTCGGTGCCGGTGGGCATCGGCGCGGCGTCGAACATCGCGCCGGCGCCCATCTACTTCGTCTGCCGCAGCATCATCGCCGTCAGCCGCGCCCTGCAGGAGATCATCATCGCGATCTTCCTGGTGGCCATGTTCGGCTTCGGGCCGTTCGCCGGCTTCCTGACCCTGTCCTTCGCCACCATCGGCTTCCTGGCGAAACTGCTGGCCGACGACATCGAGGAGATCGAGCCGGGCCAGGTCGAGGCGGTTCGGTCCACCGGCGCATCGTGGTGGCAGATGGTCAACTACTCGGTCCAGCCGCAGGTGATGCCGCGGCTGATCGGCCTGTCACTCTATCGGCTCGATATCAATTTCCGCGAAAGCGCGGTGATCGGGATCGTCGGCGCGGGCGGGATCGGCGCCACCCTGAACACGGCCATCGACCGCTATGAATACGACAGCGCGGGCGCGATCCTGCTGCTGATCATCGCCATCGTCATGGTGGCGGAATACGGGTCGAGCTACCTGCGGAAGTTCCTGCAATGACCACGACCGATACATACAGCGCCGTCTGGCAGCGCCGCACGCCCCGCAAGCGCCTGCTGATCTGGACCGGGTGGGTGGCGCTGGTCGCGTTGTTCGTCTGGTGCTGGCAGCTGATGACCGAGAACACGATCTGGGCCTTCGTGACCGACGCGCCGCGGCAGGCCGCCGATATCGGCGCGCGCATGTGGCCGCTGGAATGGGGCTACCTGCCCGAGCTGATGGGGCCGCTGTGGGACACCATCAACATCGCCACGCTCGGCACGATCGGCGGGGTCATCATGGCGGTGCCCGTGGCATTCCTGGCCGCGCGCAACACCACGCCATCGGCGACGATCCTGCGGCCCATCGCGCTGTTCATCATCGTGGCGTCGCGGTCGATCAATTCGCTGATCTGGGCGCTGCTCCTGGTGGCGATCATCGGGCCGGGCCTGCTGGCCGGGATCGTGGCGATCGCGCTTCGCTCGATCGGGTTCGTGGGCAAGCTGCTCTACGAGGCCATCGAAGAGACCGACCGCCGCCAGATCGAGGCCGTGCGCGCCACCGGCGCGGGCGGGCTGCAGGTGCTGACCTACGGGATCGTGCCGCAGATCATGCCGGCCTTCTGGGGCATTTCCGTCTTCCGCTGGGACATCAACATCCGCGAAAGCACGATCCTGGGCCTTGTCGGCGCGGGCGGCATCGGCCTGAAGCTGAACGCGTCGATCAACACCCTGTCGTGGGACGAGGTCGCGGTGATCCTGCTTCTGATCCTGGGCACCGTCGTGGTCAGCGAATGGGTGTCGGCCAAGCTGCGGCGCGCGATCATCTGAGGTGTCCGGGCGCAGTATCGTCGCGCCCGGCACACGAAAACGCGATGAAGCCCCGCGCGTGTCTCTGCGTAAGCTGGTCCTGCGTTTTCGGCAGGGAGTCTCGCCATGAATGAGCAATCACCGCAGCGCCGCCTGACCGCGGCGGATTTCGACCAGGATCTCCTGGATCTCTACGACTACTACGCGCACGGAAAGATCTCGAAGCGCGAGTTCCTGGACCGGGCCGGGAAATGGGCCGTGGGCGGGCTGACCGCCGCGGCCATCCTGAACACGTTGTCGCCGAACTACGCGCTGGCGCAGCAGGTGGCGACCGACGACCCGGATATCAGCGGCGAGGATATCGTCTATTCCAGCCCCAACGGCACCGGCGACATCACCGCCTACCTGGTGCGCCCGGCCGAGATCGACCCCGACAACCCGCCCGCGGCGGTCCTGGTCGTGCACGAGAACCGCGGGCTCAACCCCTATATCCGCGACGTGGTGCGCCGGCTGGCCAAGGCCGGGTTCATCGCCATGGGGCCTGATGGCCTGTCGTCGCTGGGCGGCTATCCCGGCACCGACGACAAGGGGCGCGAGATGCAGCGCAGTATCGACCAGCAGGCGCTGCTGAACGACTTCTTCGCGGGGTTCGAATACCTGCAGGCGCTCGACGGCACCAACGGCAAAGTCGGTGCCACGGGCTTCTGCTACGGCGGTGGCGTGGTGAACCGGCTGGCCGTCGCCTACCCGGAGATGGCGGCGGGTGTGCCGTTCTACGGCTCTTTTCCGGATGCCGCGCAGGTCGCCGACATCCAGGCGCCGCTGATGGTGCAGCTTGCCGCGCTGGACGGGCGCATCAACGCCATGTGGCCGCCGTTCCAGCTGGCGATGGAGGAAAACGACAAGCGCTACGAGGCGCACATCTATCCCGGCGTGAACCACGGATTCCACAACGACACCACGCCGCGCTACGACGCCGGTGCCGCGCAGTTGGCCGAGGAGCGCATGATCGCGTGGTTCCGCACCTACATGGCGTAGGGCGGGCGGCACACGGGAAGCCGGGAGCCCCGCGTCGCACGGTAACGGCGGGCGCCTTCGCGGCGCGCGCCGGTTCGCCCCCTCGACGCCGGCGGGGCGGCGCCGAAGGGGCAGTCGTTCGTTTCGAGACGGCTTACGCGGCGTCTTGCGCGTCCATCACGTAGACCGACTTGGCATTGACGAATTCCTTCATGCCGAAGCCGCCGTGTTCGCGGCCATAGCCCGAGTCCTTCACGCCGCCGAAGGGCATGTTCGGGATCGCGATGTTGAACCCGTTAACCGAGACCATGCCGGTGTCGAAGCGCTCGGACGCGAGCTTGCGCGCCCGTGCCTCGTCGGTCGAGAAGATCCCGCCGCCAAGGCCGTAGCGGCTGTCGTTGGCGATCCGCATGGCATCTTCGTCGTCTTCGGCCTTGATGACCGAGGCGACCGGGCCGAACAACTCGTCGTCATAGGCCGGCTGCCCGGGCTTCACGTCGACGAGGACGGTGGCCGGGTAGTAGGCGCCCGTCCGGTCCGGGACCGAGCCGCCGACGATGGCGCGCGCGCCCTTCTCGACGCTTTCGTCCACTTGGCTCGCCAGCTTGTCGCGCAGGTCGTCGCGCGCCATGGGCCCGAGCTTCGTGTTCTCGTCCGTGGGGTCGCCCAACTCGATGGCGCTCATCTTCTCGGCATAGCGCTCGACGAAGGCGTCATAGTTCTTCGCCGTCACGATGAAGCGCTTGGCGTTCACGCAGGTCTGGCCGTTGTTGTAGAGCCGCCCGTTGACGCAGGCGTCCACCGCCACGTCGAGATCGGCGTCGTCCAGCACGATGTAGGCGTCGTTCGACCCCAGCTCGAGCACGGTCTTCTTCAGGTTCTCACCGGCCTTGGCGGCCACGATGCGGCCCGCGCCATCACTGCCCGTCAGCGTTACGCCGCGGACGAGATCGTTCTCGATCACCTTGTCGGACTGGTCGTGGTCGATGATCAGGACGGTGAAAAGATCCTTGGGCAGGCCGGCCGCCTCGAACACGCGTTTCAGGAACAGGCCCGACCCGGTGCAGTTCTCGGCGTGCTTCAGAAGCACGCCGTTGCCGGCCATGAGGTTGGCGATGGCATAGCGCACGGCCTGGTAGCAGGGGAAGTTCCACGGCTGGATGCCGTAGATCACCCCGATCGGCTCGTAGGTGACGACACCGGTGCCGCCGGGAATGTCACGCTCTTCGTCGGCCAGCTCGCCGGGGCCGTTCTCGGCGGTGTAGTCGCAGATGGCGGCGCAAAGCTCGACCTCCTGCTGGCTGTCGCCGATGAGCTTGCCGACCTCGCGGGTCATCAGCTGGGCGAATTCGTCCTTGTTGGCGCGAAGCTCCTCGCCGATGGCGCGGATGACCTTGGCGCGGTCTTCGGCTGGCTTCTGCTGCCCTTGCAGGAACGCGTTGTGACAGGCCTGTACCGCGTTCTTCACGGCGTCGTCGGTCATCAGGTCATAGGTTTCGATCGGTTCTTCGGTCGCTGGATTGACTGTGGTGATCTGGTTCATCACGGACTTCCTTTCCGTCTGCGGTCGCTTGGGGTCGGGAACGTGTGCCGCCCGGAAAGTTTCCATTTACGCGGCGATAAGTGACCGTTTCGGCGTGTCGCGGCCGGAAAATATCCTTTTGACTGCAATGTGTTGTGGGATCGGGCGGCTACTGTTGCCCCGTGCGACGTGCCGCCGGGGGGCGGCACTGGCCGGCGCGCATCGCTGGCCTAAACCGTTCCGCCAACTGATCGGACGAGGCGGACACGAATCTTCACTGCCGTCGCTTTGGCGGCCGATGGGGCGCCACGATCTTTTCGGATCGTGTCGCATTTGCCCAAGCATGCATCGGATCTGCCGATAATTCGGGCAAAGCCTCATGCGCCGCGGGCCGCTCCGGGAAGTTCTGGACAAGCGCAGGCGATTCACGCAGCGTGAGACGAAAGGGTCGCTGCGATCGACCACGGCAATCGAGCCTCGCCTTCCTCCGGATCCCTGGGGGAGCGGGGCTTTTTTCGTTTCTGGAGGGCGTGTGGCCTACAAGCTCGGTCTGATCTTCTCGACCACCGGCAGCTACGCCGCGCTTGGCCAAAGCGCGCTGGCGGGGGCGCTCGGGGCCATCGCGCAGATTTCCGGCCGGGGCGGGATCGATATCGTGCCCGTCATCCGAGACCCGGGTGGCGACCCCGCGGTCTACGAGGCGCAGATGGCCGAGCTGCTGGACATGGGCGTCAGCAACGTGGTGGGCGCGATCACGTCCTGGAGCCGGAAGGACATGATCCCGGTTCTGGAACGGAAGGGCGGCTTGCTGTGGTACCCGTGCCCCTACGAGGGGTTCGAGTGCAACGACCACGTCGTCTACCTGGGCGCGGCGCCGAACCACCACGTCGTGCCGGCCATCGACTGGCTGGCGACCCAGGGAATGTCGCGCGCCTACCTCGTCGGATCGAACTACGTCTGGGGCTGGGAGACGCTGCGGCTGGCACGTGACCGGCTGCAGGCCCACGGCATCGAGGTGGTGGCCGAGCGGTTCGTGCCGCTTGGCTCGACCAAGCACGAGCACGTGGTCGACGAAATCTGCGCCACGTCCCCGGATTGCGTCATCAACAGCCTCATCGGTCCGTCGAGCGTCAGCTTCGTGAAGGATCTAGGGGCGCGGGATCCCGCGCGGCGCGGACGGCCGGGCCACCTCGTCAGCTTCAACCAGACCGAGGCCGACCTGGCCGATCTGGGGGAAGCGGCCGACGGGCTGCTTTCGGTGGGCAGTTTCTTCGCCGAGGATGCAAGCGCCACGCTGCGCGCCGTCGCCCGCGACCGGGCCCCGAACGGGCAGGTTTCGGCCTTCCTGGCCAGCGCCCACGCGGCGGTCGAGCTGTTCGCGGCAGCGGCGTCCGAGGCCGGGACCGATGCGCCGCACGCGGTTTTCCAGGCCGCCTGCGCGGCCCCGCGGGCGACGGTGCTGGGCGATATCCGGATCGACCCGGTGATGCGTCACGCCGCGCTCGCCCCGAGGCTGGCATTGGCCGAGGGCGGCCGGTTCCGCATAATCGAGCGCGCTGCGGCGCCCGTGCCCGCGGACCCCTACCTGTCGAGCCAGCCCGCACCCCGCGCGCCGCGGCGTCCCGCCCTGAGGATCGTGCCGTGACCGACATCCCCCAGCACAATTTCGCCGGACAGGGCGCCCTGGTCCTGCACCGCTCGGAAGAGGCGATCCGCGGCGTCGTGGAGCGCTGCGCGCGACTGGGCATCCGGGCGCGGGGGCTGCGTCGCGACCTGACGGTGGACGATCTGGAAGGCGTGGACATGGTCATCGTCGATATCGACACCGGCCATGACGGCGCCTTGCCCTGGACGCCGGGGGCCGCCCCGGTCCCGCTGGTCGGCCTGGTCGGCTCGGAAAGCCCGGGGCGCCTGGGCTGGGCCCTGGGGCAGAACGTGGATGCCTTCCTGCCGCTGTCGGCGCTGGGCAACCTGTTCTCAGCGCTGGTCATCGCCCACGCGACCTTCGCCCGGCGGTCGGACCTGATGCGCGAGCGGGCCGAGACGTCACTCCAGCGCGCCGGTCGGCTGGACGTCATCCGCGCCGTGAATGCCCTCATGGCCGAGGGCGGTGACGAGGCGCTGGCGCTCAAGCGGCTGCGCACGATGGCGATGGTCGGCCAGGTATCCCTGGAAGACGCGGCACGCAGGGTGCTGGCGCAGCCCGAAACGCGCCGGAGCGGCGCACCATGAGCGCCGTGGCCGAGCCCACGGGCGGCAGCGTCCGCCGTCGCAGCGGTGCTGCCGACGTTCTGCGGCAGCTTTTGCGCCGCCCGCGGGCGGCCTTCGGGCTGTTCATCATCGCGGCGATGGTCTTCGCGGCCGTCTTCGCCCCGCTGATCATGCCGGCCGACCCGTTCGAACAGAGCTTCGACGGGCTCGACCTGATGGGCGGACCGCTTCCGCCGGGCGGGGATTACCCGCTGGGCACCGACCTGCTTGGACGCGACCTGGCCTCGCGGCTGATCCTGGGCACGCGCACGTCCCTGATCATCGGGGTGCTGGCCAACGGCGTCGCGGTGCTGCTGGGCGCGGGGGTGGGCATCACGGCGGGCTATTTCGGCGGCTGGACCGCGGCGATCCTGATGCGGTTCACCGACCTGATGATGGCCTTTCCGGCGCTTCTGCTGGCCATCGTGCTGGCCGCGATTTTCCAGCCATCCCTGCTGATCGTCGCGCTGGTGATCGCGATGGTGAACTGGGTGCAGATGAGCCGGGTCATCTATACCGAGACGCGCAGCCTGGCCGAGCGCGAGTTCATCCAGGTGCAACGCTCCATCGGGTCCGGCCCGGTCCGCATTCTTTTCAAGCACCTTCTGCCGCACCTGCTGTCGTCGATCATCGTGTTCGGCACCTTGGGCATCTCGACCACCGTCCTGCTGGAAGCGACCCTGAGCTACCTGGGCGTCGGGGTGCAGCCGCCCATGCCCAGCTGGGGCAACATCATCTTCGAAAACCAGACCTACTTTTCGACCGCGCCCTGGCTGGTCTTCTTTCCCGGTCTGCTGATCGTGCTCCTGGCGCTGGCGTTCAACCTGGTGGGCGACGCGCTGCGCGACATCCTCGACCCGACGTTGAAGGGGCGGCACTGATGTGGGGCTACCTGCTGCGACGGCTGTTCGAAAGCGCGCTGATCCTGCTCGGGATCACCTTCGTGACCTTCGTGCTGCTCTACCTCGTGCCCGCCGATCCCGCGCGCCAGATCGCGGGACGCTCGGCCACCGCGGAAACGGTGGCGAATATCCGCGACCAACTGGGGCTGAACGATCCGCTGGTGACGCAATACTGGCGCTATCTCACGGGGCTGTTCCAAGGCGACATGGGGCGGTCCTACCTCCAGCGCGCCGAGGTGTCGTCGCTCATCGCGTCGCGCCTGCCCGCAAGTCTTCTGCTGATGGTGTCGGCCATCGTGACCGAGCTGATCATCGGGCTGACCATCGGTGTCGTCGCGGCCCTGCGCCGCAACCGGCCCGTCGACCACACGCTGATGATCTTATCCTTCGTGGCGATATCGGCGCCCCAGTTCGTGATCGGGATCCTGCTGCTTTACGTGTTCGCGGTGCAGCTGGGCTGGTTCCCCATCGGCGGCTACGGCACCTTCGCGCACCTTGTGCTGCCCTCGGTGACGCTCGGGCTGCTGGGGGCGGGCTGGTACAGCCGGATGATGCGATCCTCGATGATCGAGGTGCTGAACCAGGACCTGGTGCGGACGGCCCGGGCCAAGGGCCTGTCGAAGCTGCGCATCGTCACCCGACACGTCATGCCCAACGCGATCCTGCCCATCATCGCGATGATCGGCATCGATATCGGGCTGTTCATGTCCGGCATCGTGGTCGTCGAAAGCGTCTTCGGCTGGCCCGGGATCGGCCAGTTGGCCTGGCAGGCGATCCAACGCGTCGACATCCCGGTGATCATGGGGGTCACGATGGTATCGGCCACCGCCATCGTGCTGGGCAACCTTCTGGCGGACTTCGTGGCGCCGCTGATCGACCCCCGCATCAAGACCAAGTGAAACCGCAAAACCAACAAGGAGAAACACCATGAAATCCATGCTTCTTTCCTCGGCGCTGGGCCTCGCCCTGACCGCCACCGGCGCGCTGGCGCAGGTCGACGAGAACGCCCCCCAAGGCGGCGCGATGGCGGTCACCTACCAGGATGACGTCGCCACGCTCGACCCCGCGATCGGCTACGACTGGCAGAACTGGTCCATGATCAAGTCGCTGTTCGACGGGCTGATGGGCTACGAGCCGGGCACCACCACCCTGCGCAACGAACTGGCCGAGAGCTACGAGGTCAGCGAGGACGGCCTGGTGCACACCTTCACCCTGAAGGACGGCATCATGTTCCACAACGGCCGCGAGATCGTGGCCGACGATGTGAAGTATTCGCTGGAGCGCGTGACCAACCCCGAGACCCGCAGCCCCGGCGCCGGGTTCTTCGGCATGATCGACGGCTTCGACACCTGGAACGCAGGCGAGGGCGAGGGCCTGTCGGGCGTGCAGGTGATCGACGACAAGACCGTCGAGATCACCCTGTCTCGCCCCGATGCCACGTTCCGGCACGTCATGGCGCTGAACTTCGCGTCCATCGTCCCGCAGGAGGCCGTCGAGGAGGCGGGCGAGGATTTCGGCCGCCAGCCGGTGGGCTCGGGCGCGTTCCGCCTGGCCGAGTGGACGCCCGGCCAGCAACTGGTCTTCGAGCGGTTCGAGGACTATCACCGCGCGGGCGTTCCGAAGCTCGACAGCGTGACCTTCAACATCGGGCTCGAGCCCACGGTCGCGCTGCTGCGGATCCAGAACGGTGACGCCGACATCCCGGGTGACGGCATCCCGCCGGCGCAATTCCTCCAGGTGGTGAACGACGCCGAGTACGAGGACCAGATCGTCGAGGGGGGTCAGCTCCAGACCGGCTATATCACGATGAACACGCAGATGGCGCCGTTCGACAATGTCGACGTCCGCAAGGCGATGAACATGGCGATCAACAAGGACCGCATCGTCCAGATGATCAACAACCGCGCCGTGCCCGCCAACCAGCCGCTGCCGCCCACCATGCCTGGGTATGACGAGGAGTACGAAGGTTACGCCTACGATCCCGAGGCGGCGCGGCAGATGCTGGCCGATGCCGGTTTCCCCGACGGCTTCGAGACCGAGCTTTACGTCATGAACGTCGATCCGAACCCGCGCATCGCGCAGGCCATCCAGCAGGACCTGGCCGAGATCGGCGTCACGGCCGAGATCCGAAGCCTGGCGCAGGCCAACGTCATCGCCGCGGGCGGCGAGGCGGACCAAGCGCCGATGATCTGGTCCGGCGGCATGGCGTGGATCGCGGACTTCCCCGATCCCTCGAACTTCTACGGGCCCATCCTGGGCTGCGCGGGCGCGACGCCCGGCGGCTGGAACTGGTCGTGGTACTGCAACGAGGACATCGACGCCCGCGCCACCGAGGCCGACGCCATGGTCGGTGACGAGGCCGCGCGCGAGGATGCCTGGCGCCAGATCTACGTCGACATCATGGAAGACGCGCCCTGGGTGCCGATCTTCAACGAGCAGCGGTTCACCCTGCATTCCGACAACGTGACCGGCGACGACAGCCTGTTCGTGGATCCGGTGCACATCCCGGTGAACTACGACTACATCTACTCGACCGGGGCGCAGTGACGCGATGTGCAAGAACTGCGACTACACCATCCACGGCCATCACCATCATGGGTGGGATCATTCGATCCCGCCCGCCCAGACGGTGGCTCCGGGCAGCAGGCTGCATTTCCAGTGCCTCGACAGTTCGGGTGGGCAGTTCACCGAAAGCAGCACCTCGGCCGACGTGCCGACCCTGGATTTCGGCAAGATCAACCCGGTCACCGGTCCCGTCTACGTCGACGGGGCCGAACCCGGCGACATCCTGAAGGTCGGGATCGAGGCGTTCCACCCGTCCGGCTTCGGCTGGACGGCGAACATCCCGGGCTTCGGGTTGCTGGCCGACCAGTTCAAGGATCCGCACCTGAAGACCTGGAGCTACGATCCCGACACGCTGGCACCCGCGTTGTTCTCGGACATCGCCAAGGTGCCGCTCAAGCCCTTCGCCGGCACCATCGGCCTTGCTCCGGCCGAGCCGGGCCTGCATTCCGTCGTGCCGCCGCGGCGGATGGGCGGCAATCTCGACATTCGAGACCTTGCGGCGGGCACGACGCTGTACCTGCCGGTCGAGGTGGCGGGCGCGCTCTTCTCGATCGGTGACACCCACGCCGCGCAGGGCGATGGCGAGGTCTGCGGCACCGCCATCGAAAGCCCGATGGATGTCGAGGTGACGCTCGATCTCATCAAGCAGGAAAAGCTGGCCTTTCCGCGGTTTACCACCCCCGGGCCGGTGACGCGGCACCTGGATGCCAAGGGCTACGACGTGACGACGGGCATTGGTCCGGACATGATGACCGGTGCCAAGGACGCCGTGTCGGGCATGATTGATCTTCTGTGCAAGGAGCACGGTTTCTCGGCCGAGGACGCCTACCTTCTGTGCTCGGTCGCGGGGGATCTCCGGATTTCCGAGATCGTGGACATGCCCAACTGGGTCGTGTCCTTCTATTTCCCCCGCGTCGTCCTGCAGTGAGTGCACCGGAAGACACCGGACCGGGCGAGCCACGCCCGGTCCTGACCGTCCGCGATCTGAGCGTTCAGGTCGCGACCGAGGCCGGCGCCAAAACGGTGCTGGACGGCCTGTCGTTCGACCTGCGCGCCGGCGAAACGCTTGCTCTGGCCGGCGAAAGCGGGTCGGGAAAATCGATGACGGCCTTGGCGATCATGGGTCTTCTGCCCAAGCCGATGGCCCGGATCTCCGGCGGCGCGATCCGCCTGGGCGACACCGAGCTGACGTCTCTTGGCGAAAGGGTGTATCGCAAGATCCGGTCGGCGCGCGTCGCGATGATCTTCCAGGAGCCGATGACATCGCTCAATCCGCTGATGACGGTGGAGCGCCAGATCTGCGAAGTTCTGCTGGAGCACGGCGCCGTGTCCCGCAGCCAGGCCCCGAAACGTGCCCTGGAACTGCTCAGGGACGTCCGGCTGACCGAACCCGAGCGTCGCTTGTCGCAGTACCCCCACGAGCTGTCGGGCGGCATGCGTCAGCGGGTGATGATCGCCATGGCGCTGGCCTGCGACCCCGAAGTGCTGATCGCCGACGAGCCGACCACCGCGCTGGACGTGACCGTTCAGGCCGAAATTCTCGACCTCATCCGCACGCTGCAAGCCGAACACGGCACCGCCGTGCTGATGATCACCCACGATATGGGCGTGGTGGCCGAGATGGCCGACCGCGTGATCGTTCTGCGGCAGGGCCGGCAGGAGGAAACCGCCCCGGTGCGCGATCTCTTCGCCGCGCCGCGGACGGAATACGCCCGCATGCTCCTGGCCGCCGTGCCGCGGCTTGGAGCGGCACCCGATCGGCCCGAGCCCGCGGATTCGAGGAAGATCGTCGAAGTCGACGACCTTTCGGTGCGGTTCGACATCGCGGGGGGCGTGCTGAACCGCACGGTCGCCCGGGTTCACGCGGTTGAAGGCGTGTCGTTTCACATCCGCGCGGGTGAGACTCTGGCCCTCGTGGGGGAGTCGGGTTGCGGCAAGTCGACGATCGGCAAGGCGCTGCTGGGGCTGGTGCCGTGGCAGGGCTCGATTCGCATCGACGGGCAGCAGACCCGCGGCCGGTCCCGCGCGGCCATGCGTCCGGTGCTGCGCGACATCCAGATGGTGTTCCAGGATCCCGGCGCATCGCTCGACGCGCGGATGACGGTAGGCGACCAGGTGGTCGAGCCGATGGTGGTGCACGGCCTGGCCCGCGGCAGCGAACTGGCTGACCGCGCCGAATGGCTGTTCCAGCGCGTGGGCCTGTCGCCCGACATGCTGCGCCGCTACCCGCACGAATTCTCGGGCGGGCAGAGGCAGCGGATCTGCATCGCGCGGGCGCTGTCCCTGTCGCCCAAGGTCATCGTCGCGGACGAAAGCGTCTCGGCGCTGGATGTCAGCGTGCAGGCGCAGGTGCTGGACCTCATGCAGGAGCTGCAGGCGCAGGACGGGCTGTCCTACCTGTTCATCAGCCACGACATGGCGGTGATCGAACAGGTCGCCGACCGGGTCGTGGTCATGCGGCTTGGCCAGATCATGGAGGAAGGCGCGCGCGACGCGGTCCTGCGCGACCCGCGCCACCCCTACACCCGGCGCCTTCTCTCGGCTGTGCCAGTTCCCGATCCGACCCGGCGGCGGCCCGACCTTCCAGAGACGTCAGGCGTCGAGGAGATCAGTCCGATCTTCCCCGTCGGCCAGGGGCCCGCGCGGGTCGAACTGACGGAGCTGTCGCGGCGCCATCGCGTGGCCCGCGACGCCATGGCCAAGACATGAGCGCGACCCGTCCCCAGAGGATCAGGTCGACGTCGGCGAAGCGCAGTATTTCGACGTGATCGAGCCTGTCGGTGCCGCCGTGCACGGCCGCGGCCGGCACTTCGTAGACGATTCAGTCGGGTCCGGCCGTCCCGACCTGATCGGCCGCTCTGACGGGAACGATCATATCCGCAAAGCGCATCCATTCCAGGTCGCAATCGAGGTAATCCGAGCTTCGTGCCGGGACGATCCGGATGCTCCTTGCAGATCGCGCTCGGGCTTTCCCTGACGAGGGGCAAGACGGACCAGCCTGACCGCATCGGCCAGCACGAGCCGTGGTCGCCAGCGCATGAGCCGCCCCGGGGACAGCGACCGCGGATCGCACGAGGCCGCGTCGACCTTTTCTGAAGCTATACTTGCCCAAGCTTCGGCGACCCGAGCGGACCTGCGTGGAGCGAAAAAGCGATACGAGAGGATGTATAGTGGTGTCTCAGATCACACGGGATGCGACGGCTGAAGCGGAGACTTCCACTCTTCACGACGGTGAACGTGGCTGAAACAGTCTCCGACAGGGGGTGAGGCTTCTTGCGGCTGCCATGAGCTGCGGCGAAACCAATGCCTTGTCTGGAGAAGTGGTGCCCAGGAGAGGACTCGAACCTCCACGTCCATACGGACACTAGCACCTGAAGCTAGCGCGTCTACCATTCCGCCACCTGGGCCGGTGTCGTGGGGGGCCGTCTAAAGCCGCTCGCGGGGGGTGTCAACGCCAAACCGAAGGGCAATTTCGAATTGCGGCTTGTGCGGTGCGGGCAGGCGTCCTACACCCTCAGACGCTCACCCACGAAGGAATGTCGCCATGGCAAAACTGGTCACGATCATCGGGGGATCCGGCTTCGTCGGACGCTACATCGCGCACCGGATGGCAAGCCTCGGCTGGCGCGTCCGAGTCGCCTGCCGCCACCCGCACGAGGCGCATTTCGTCCGCCAGTACGGAGTCGTCGGCCAGGTCGAGCCGGTCTTCTGCAACATCCGCGACGACAATTCCGTGCGCGCCGTCGTGGCCGCCGCCGACGCGGTGGTGAACTGCGTGGGCATCCTGGCCGAGGGCGGCAAGCAGACCTTCGCGGCGCTGCAGCAGGACGGCGCGGCGCGGATCGCGCGCCTGTCGGCCGAGGAAAACGTGGGCCGCCTCGTCCAGATCTCGGCCATCGGCGCCGACGGCGACAGCTCCAGCGAATACGCCCGCACCAAGGCCGCCGGCGAGCGGGCTGTGCAGGAGGCGTTCCCGGGCGCGGTGATCCTGCGTCCGTCGATCATCTTCGGCCCCGAGGACGAGTTCTTCAACCGCTTCGCCACCATGTCGATCCTGTCGCCCTTCGTCCCGCTGGTGAACGGCGGGGTGAAGTTCCAGCCGGTCTACGTGGACGACGTGGCCAAGGCCGCCGAGCTGGCCTTGCTGGGCAAGGCCGAGCCGGGCATCTACGAGCTGGGCGGGCCGGACGTGAACACCTTCCGCGAGCTCATGTCCGAGATGCTGTCGGTGATCCGCCGCCGCCGCCTGGTCGTCTCGGCCCCGCTGTGGCTGGGCCGGATCATGGGCAGCGGGTTCGACCTGCTGAAGACCATGAGCTTCGGGCTGATCCGTGGACCGCTCAGCCGCGACCAGGTCGAGAACCTGTCCCGTGACAACGTGGTGGGCGAGGGGGTGAAGACCTTTGCCGATCTCGGGATCGAGCCCACGGCGACCGAGGCGGTGCTGCCCGACTACCTGTGGCGCTTCCGTCCCTCGGGCCAGTATGCCGCGATCAAGGAAAGCGCGCGCAACCTGCGCTGAGTCGCGGGCCGCTCAGGTGTAGGCGATCCACAGCAGCAGGGTGCCCAGGCACAGGCGGTAGATCACGTAGGGCGTGAAGCTGACCGAGCGCAGCAGGCGGAACATCAGCTTCAGCGCGACGAAGGCCGCGACGAACGAGAAGGCCGCCACCAGCACCATGTCGTGCGCCATGTCCATGTCGGCCTGCGCCGCGACGTCCAGCGACAGCAGCAGCCCCGAGGCCGCGATCACCGGCACCGACATCAGCATCGACAGCCGCGCCGCATCGGTGCGATCGTAGCCCAGCTTGCGGCCCGCGGTGATGGTGATGCCAGACCGCGACGTGCCGGGGATCAGCGCCAGGATCTGCGCACACCCCATGACCAGCGCGTCGGACAGCCGCCAGCGTTCGGCGGACCGGTCGCGGCCGCCGCTGTGGTCCGCCCAGTAAAGCAGCAGGCCGAAGACGATGGTCGACCACCCCACGACCGCGGTGGAGCGCAGCGCGCCATCGAGACCCGACAGCTTCAGCAAGAGCCCCGCCAGGAGCACCGGCACCGTCGCGATGGCCAGGCACAGCGCCAGCCACGCGTTCTGCCCGTCGATGCGACCGCGCAACAGGGGCGGTATGCCGGCAAGCGCGCGTCCCACGTCATGGCGGAACACCCAGACCACCGCGCCAAGTGTGCCCACATGCGCCGCCACGTCCACGGCGAGGCCCTGGTCGTCGAGGCCGGTCAGTCGCGGCAGGAGAATCAGGTGGCCGGAGGAGGAGACCGGCAGGAACTCGGTCACGCCCTGGACGAGGGCAACCAGAAACAGGTGAAAAATGGGCATGGGGCTGGTTCGCTGGAGCGGTTGCGCGCAGAATAGGCGCGGGTGCTGCATGTGAAAGCGAAATATTGGGTCCGTTTCGGACATTATTTCGGCTGCGAGCGCCCCGGTGCGGCGAAAAAACACGCCAAGAAACCTCAAATAGGTCAGCATATATGTCTTTTATTTGATCCGGCGTGGTTGTAAGGCGGTGCAACCGAAATTCGGAGGATCGTTCGTGGCCAAGCAACCGATGCTGAAATTCGTGAATGTCGCGCGGGACATGCCCGAAAAGCGGCCCCCCGATCTGCGGCGCGGGGACTTCAACGAGATCTACGGCGAATACGCGCGCGAGAAGGCGGCCGAGCAGTCCGGACGGTGTTCGCAATGCGGCGTGCCCTACTGCCAGTCCCACTGCCCGCTGCACAACAACATTCCCGACTGGCTGCGCCTGACCGCCGAGGGCCGCCTGCAGGAAGCCTACGAGGTCAGCCAGGCCACCAACACCTTCCCCGAGATCTGCGGCCGCATCTGCCCGCAGGACCGGCTGTGCGAAGGCAACTGCGTGATCGAGCAGTCGGGCCACGGCACCGTCACCATCGGCGCGGTCGAGAAATACATCACCGACACCGCGTGGGACGAGGGCTGGGTGAAGCCGATCACCAACGGTGGCGAGCGCAAGGAAAAGGTCGCCATCATCGGTGCCGGGCCGGGCGGCCTGGCCGCGGCCGACATGCTGCGTCGCGAGGGCGTGCAGGTCACCGTCTACGACCGCTATGACCGCGCGGGCGGGCTGATGACTTACGGCATCCCCGGCTTCAAGCTGGAGAAGGACGTGGTGATGAAGCGCATCGCCCAGCTGGAAGAGGGCGGCGTCGACTTCAAGCTGAACACCGACGTGGGCACCGACATCACCTTCGCCGAGATCCGTGACAGTTTCGACGCGGTGCTGATCGCCACGGGCGTCTACAAGACCCGCGACCTGCAGGCGCCGGGCGTCGGGGCCGAGGGCATCGTGAACGCCATCGATTTCCTGACCGCCAGCAACCGCAAGAGCTTTGGCGACGCGGTGCCGGAATTCGACTCGGGTGAGCTGAACGCCGAGGGTAAGCGCGTGGTCGTCATCGGTGGCGGCGACACGGCCATGGACTGCGTCCGGACCTCGATCCGGCAGGGCGCGACGTCGGTGAAATGCCTCTACCGCCGCGACCGTGAGAACATGCCCGGCTCCCAGCGCGAGGTGCAGAACGCCGAGGAAGAGGGTGTCGAGTTCGTCTGGCTGAGCGCGCCCAAAGGCTTCACCGGCGAGCGGGTCGAGGGCGTGATGGTGTCGAAGATGCGCCTGGGCCAGCCCGACGCCACCGGCCGCCAGGTGCCCGAGCTGATCGAGGGCGCGGACTACTTGGAAGAGGCCGACCTGGTCATCAAGGCGCTGGGGTTCGAGCCCGAGGACCTGCCCAAGCTCTGGGGCGTCGACGGGCTGGAAGTCACGCGCTGGGGCACGGTGCTGGCCGATTTCCAGACTCACGAGACGTCGCTGCCCGGCGTCTACGCGTGCGGCGACATCCAGCGCGGCGCGTCGCTGGTGGTCTGGGCCATTCGCGACGGGCGCGAGGCGGCGCAGGCCATCCTGGCGCAGCTCGCGGGCAAGACCACGGCCCCCGTCGCCGCGGAATAGGCGCGGTCGAGGGGGCGCTGCCCCCGCTGCTGCGCAGCCCCCCGGAGGTATTTGGGGAAAGATGAAGCAGGGGCGTTGCCGCGCGTGCGTGCGGGCGCAGGTAATGCCGCAGGATTTTACATCGAGTGGCCAAGGGTGGACCGCCCGGCCGCATCTTCGAGAGAGGACACGACCGATGACCAAGTACGATGCCGAATGGGTGGCCCGCGAGCAAGCCAAGCGCGCCTACATGGCCGAACATTCGCTGTACCGCGACGATGACGAGCACGCGTCCTGCGGCGTGGGCCTGGTCGTCGACAAGGCCGGCAAGCCGTCGCGCCGCGTGGTGCAGGCGGGCATCGACGCGCTGAAGGCGATCTGGCACCGCGGCGCGGTCGACGCCGACGGCATGACCGGCGACGGCGCCGGCATCCACGTGCAGATCCCGTTCAAGTTCTTCGGCGAACAGGTCGAGCGCACGGGCCACGCGCTGCGCGATGAATTACTGGCCGTGGGCCAGGTGTTCCTGCCGCGCACCGATTTCGGCGCGCAGGAGATCTGCCGGACCATCGTCGAGACCGAAGTCCTGCGCATGGGCTACTACATCTATGGCTGGCGCCACGTGCCGGTCGACACCTCGGTCCTGGGCGAGAAGGCCAACGCCACCCGCCCCGAGATCGAGCAGATCCTGATCTCGAACGCCAAGGGCGTGGACGAGGAGACGTTCGAGCGCGAGCTCTACGTCATCCGCCGCCGGATCGAGAAGGCATCGGCCGCCGCAGGCGTGCGCGACCTGTATCTTGCATCGCTGAGCTGCCGGTCGATCATCTACAAGGGCATGATGCTGGCCGAGCAGGTGGCCGAGTTTTATCCCGACCTGAAGGACGACCGGTTCGAGAGCGCCTTCGCCATCTACCACCAGCGCTATTCGACCAACACCTTCCCGCAGTGGTGGCTGGCCCAGCCGTTCCGCATGCTGGCGCATAACGGCGAGATCAACACGCTGAAGGGCAACCTGAACTGGATGAAGAGCCACGAGATCCGGATGGCCTCGGCCGCCTTCGGCGACATGGCCGACGACATCAAGCCCATCGTGGCGCAGGGGTCCAGCGACTCGGCCGCGCTGGATTCGGTCTTCGAGGTGCTCGTCCGCGCGGGCCGCAACGCGCCCATGGCCAAGACCATGCTGGTGCCCGAGTCGTGGTCGAAGCAGGCCGACGAGCTGCCCGAGGCGTGGCGCGACATGTATTCCTACTGCAACTCGGTCATGGAGCCGTGGGACGGCCCCGCCGCGCTGGCCATGACCGACGGGCGCTGGGTCTGCGCCGGGCTCGACCGGAACGGGTTGCGCCCCATGCGCTATGTCGTGACCGCCGACAACCTGGTGATCGCCGGGTCCGAGGCGGGCATGGTTCCCATGGACGAATCCGGCATCGTCGAGAAGGGCGCGCTGGGCCCCGGCCAGATGCTGGCCATCGACATGCAGGAGGGCCAGCTGTTCCACGACGTCGAGATCAAGGACAAGCTGGCCGCCGCGCAGCCCTTCGGCGAATGGGTCGGCAAGATCGTCGAGCTGGACGCCGAGCTGGCGCGCGCGACCGAGCGCCCCGTCTTCTCCGGGGCCGAGCTGCGCCGCCGCCAGATCAGCGCCGGCTACACCATGGAAGAACTCGAGCAGATCCTCGCGCCCATGGCCGAGGACGGGAAGGAAACGCTGGCGTCCATGGGCGACGACACGCCCTCGGCCGTGCTGAGCGAGAAGTACCGCCCGCTGAGCCATTTCTTCCGCCAGAACTTCAGCCAGGTGACGAACCCGCCGATCGACAGCTTGCGCGAATTCCGGGTGATGAGCCTGAAGACCCGGTTCGGCAACCTCAAGAACGTGCTGGACGAAAGCAGCAGCCAGACCGAGATCATCGTGCTGGACAGCCCCTTCGTGGGCAACGCGCAGTTCGACCGCATGGTCGAGTCGTTCAACGCGCCCATGGTCGAGATCGACTGCACCTTCGAGGCGGGCCAGGGGCCGGGCACGCTGACCCAGGGACTGCGGCGCATCCGCGAGGCGGCGGAAGAGGCCGTGCGCTCGGGCTCGGGCCACCTGGTGCTGTCGGATGCCAAGGCCTCGGAAGATCGCGTGCCCATGCCGATGATCCTGGCGACCTCGGCCGTGCACAGCTGGCTGACCAAGCAGGGGCTGCGCACCTTCTGTTCGCTGAACGTGCGCTCGGCCGAATGCATCGACCCGCATTACTTCGCCGTGCTGATCGGCTGCGGCGCGACCACGGTGAACGCCTATCTCGCCGAGGACAGCCTGGCCGACCGGATCGAGCGCGGGCTTCTGGACTGTTCGCTGACCGAGGCGGTCGCACGCTACCGCGCCGCCATCGACGCCGGTCTGCTGAAGATCATGGCCAAGATGGGGATCAGCGTGATCTCGTCCTATCGTGGCGGGCTGAACTTCGAGGCGGTGGGCCTGAGCCGCGCCATGTGCGCCGAGTATTTCCCCGGCATGCACAGCCGCATCAGCGGCATCGGCGTCAACGGCATCCAGCGCAAGGTCGAGGAGATCCACGCCCGCGGCTTCCGCGGCGGACAGGACGTGCTGCCGATCGGCGGCTTCTACAAGGCGCGCCGCTCGGGCGAGCAGCACGCCTGGGAAGCGACGACCATGCACATGCTGCAAATGGCCTGCAACACGGCGTCCTACCAGACGTGGAAACAGTTCTCGGCCAAGATGCGGGGCGCCAAGCCGATCCACCTGCGCGACCTCATGGACTTCAAGGCGCTGGGCAACCCGGTGCCCATCGAAGAGGTCGAAAGCATCACCTCGATCCGCAAGCGGTTCGTGACGCCGGGCATGTCGCTGGGCGCCCTGTCGCCCGAGGCGCACCGGACGCTGTCGATCGCCATGAACCGGATCGGTGCCAAGTCGGACAGCGGCGAGGGTGGCGAGAGCCCCGAGGAT
Source organism: Palleronia salina (assembly GCF_900141995.1). Lineage (GTDB taxonomy): Bacteria > Pseudomonadota > Alphaproteobacteria > Rhodobacterales > Rhodobacteraceae > Palleronia > Palleronia salina. The sequence continues at coordinate 105,706 of NZ_FQZA01000003.1, forward strand.
TTCACGCCCGAGCCCAATGGCGACAACGCGTCGGCGAAGATCAAGCAGGTGGCGTCGGGCCGCTTCGGCGTGACGGCGGAATACCTGCTGCATTGCGAAGAGCTGGAGATCAAGGTGGCCCAGGGCGCCAAGCCCGGCGAGGGCGGCCAGCTTCCGGGCATGAAGGTGACCAAGCTGATCGCCAAGCTGCGCCACTCGACCCCCGGCGTGACCCTGATCTCGCCGCCGCCGCACCACGACATCTACTCGATCGAGGACCTGGCGCAGCTGATCTACGACCTCAAGCAGATCAACCCGCGCGCCAAGGTGACGGTGAAGCTGGTCGCGTCCTCGGGTGTCGGCACCATCGCGGCCGGGGTGGCCAAGGCCAAGGCCGACGTGATCCTGATCTCGGGCCATAACGGCGGCACCGGCGCGTCGCCCGCGACGTCGATCAAGTACGCGGGCCTGCCGTGGGAAATGGGCCTGACCGAGGCACATCAGGTCCTGGCCATGAACAACCTGCGCTCGCGCGTGACGCTGCGCACCGACGGCGGCCTGCGGACTGGGCGTGACATCGTCATGGCGGCGATGATGGGGGCCGAGGAATACGGCATCGGCACCGCCGCGCTGATCGCCATGGGCTGCATCATGGTGCGCCAGTGCCAGTCGAACACCTGCCCGGTGGGCGTCTGCACCCAGGACGACGCGCTGCGCGAGAAGTTCACGGGCAACGCCGACAAGGTGGTGAACCTCATCACCTTCTACGCCCAGGAGGTCCGCGAGATCCTGGCGTCGATCGGCGCACGCTCGCTGGACGAGGTGATCGGCCGGGCCGACCTGCTGAGCCAGGTGAGCCGGGGCAGCGCGCATCTGGACGACCTGGACCTGAACCCGCTGCTGATCACCGTCGATGGCGCGGACAAGATCGTCTATGACCGCGACCGCCCGCGCAACGCCGTGCTGGACACGCTGGACGCCGAGATCGTGCGCGACGCGCAGCGGTTCCTCGAGGACGGCGAGAAGATGCAGCTAAGCTATGCCGTGCGCAACACCCACAGGACCGTGGGCACGCGCACGTCCAGCCACATCGTCAAGCGGTTCGGAATGCGCAACCACGGCCTTCAGGACGACCACTTGCACGTGAAGCTGACGGGCAGCGCGGGGCAGTCGCTGGCCGCCTTCGCGGCCCCGGGTCTGAAGATCGAGGTCTCGGGCGACGCCAACGACTATGTCGGCAAGGGTCTGTCGGGCGGCACCGTGGTGGTGCGCCCGCCCATGATCAGCCCGCTGGTCGCGTCCGACAACACGATCATCGGCAACACCGTGCTTTACGGCGCGACGAGCGGCTACCTTTTCGCCGCAGGCCGCGCGGGCGAACGGTTCGCCGTCCGCAACTCGGGCGCGCACACGGTGATCGAGGGCTGCGGCTCCAACGGGTGCGAATACATGACCGGCGGCGTCGCCGTGATCCTGGGGGCGATCGGCGCCAATTTCGGCGCGGGCATGACGGGCGGGATGGCGTATATCTACGACCCCGAGGGCCGATCGCCGATCATGATGAACGCCGAGACCCTGGTGACCTGCCCGATCGCGTCGGACTTCTACGAGGCCGAGCTGAAGGGCCTGATCGAGCGCCACGCCGAGGAAACCGGCAGCCGTCGCGCGCAGGAGATCCTGCAACACTGGGAGACCGAGCTGGCGAACTTCACGCAGGTCTGCCCGAAGGAAATGCTGGACAAGCTCGAGCATCCGCTGGGCACCGAGGTGCAGGCGGTTCCGGCCGAGTGATTTGATCGGCCTCAGGCCGATTCTGCACCCAATCAAGCGCGCGCGCCTCGGACCAAATCCGGGGCGCGCGGCGTTTAGGGGGCAGACAAGGATCCGAATGGAACAGGGGTACGCCATGGCGAAACTGTTGATCGAAGCGCTGGACAAGGCCGAGGCCGGCGAATGGGACGCGGCACACGACATCGTGCAGCAATACGACGGGCGCGGGGCAGCGTGGCTGCACGCCTACCTGCACAAGGTCGAGGGCGACGATTCCAACGCCCGCTACTGGTACCGGAAGGCCGACATGCAGCCCTTCGAGGGCGACCGGTACGAGGAGCTTTACGCGCTGCGGCAGGAGCTGACCTCGGGGACCGAGGGCATGATGGGGCAGAAGCCGGCGACCTGATCTCGGCATCGCGCGTGGCGCCGGACCGGGAAGGGGCTCCGCCCCGCCGCTGACGCGGCCCCCCGAGGTATTTTGGGAAAGATGAAGGCGCGGCGGCGGTCAGCGCTCGATCGCCAGCCCCGAGGGAACGTGTTCCGGTATGCCCAGCCGGCCGGTCAGGGAGGCCGGGTCGGTGAGCGACTCGAGGAAGGCGAGGAGCGCGTCGAGGTCCTTGGCGTCCAGCGGTCGGCCGGGCCGGGCCGCGGCCGCGATGGCGGCACGCTCGGCCGGGGTGTCGAGCGCCCAGTCGTCGGGCGCGATGTTTTCAAGCCGCGGCAGGGTCGGCGCGTCGTCGTAGCGGTCGAGCGCCGTTGCCGGGTCCGCGTGATCGCGCAGGAAGGCCCGCAGGTCGGAATGCGCGCCCGCATGGCCCCAGGGGCCGGTGCGGGTCACGTTGCGCAGCATGGGCGTTCGGAACGCGTAGGCGTCGTCGACGGCGCCGGTAACCCGCATCCGGCCCGTGTCCTGCTGGTGGGATTCGAACCGCGCGGCCTTGCCTGGGCCGATCTGCGGCGCACCCATGGCGTGGAAGGCGTTGTCGGTCATCAGCGGGCCGGCGTGGCAGTCGGCGCAGCCCGCGTCACCGTAGAAAAGCTCCATCCCCTCGGCCGCCGCGCCCGTCAACGGCGCCTCGCCGCGCAGGGCGGCGTCGAAGGCGCTGTTGGTGGCGCGCCATTCGAAGCTCATGAAGGCGGCGATGGCGTCGGAGATGTCGGTGAAGCCGATCGGCTGGCCGGCCGCGATCTCGGGATAGGCCTCGGCGAACAACGCGGCGTATTCGGGAATGCCGGCCACCCGCGCGGCGATGGTTTCCCACGCGCCGTCGGGGCCGGTCAGCCGCCCCTGGCGCACCAGTTGCGCCACGTCGTTCTCGGCGTAGTGGCCCGCCATCTCGTCGGGGCTGAGCACCGGGAACATGGTCTGGGCCGACAGCAGGCTGTCGAAGCCGGCCACCATGTCCTGGCCCAGGGGCGTGCGCAGGCCGCCGGGCCGGGTCTCGTCCACCTCGATCCGGCCATCGTGAAACAGGACCGTGACCCCCGGGTGGCCGAGGTTGAACAGCCCCGGCGCGTTGCGCGGGATGCGCTGTTCGGGCGGGTTGTCGGGATCGGCCACGCGGTCGGGGCCAAGGCCGGTGCCGCCATCGCCGATCCCGAGGCTCACGCCGTCGCCGGTGGCGAAACGCGGGTGGTGACAGGTGGCGCACGAGACCGTGCGGCTGCCCGACAGGATCGGGTCGTAGAACAGCAGCTGGCCCAGCTTGACCTCGGCCGCCGGGTGGCGCGGGAAGTCGTGGGGATCCAGCGGCGGCGGCAGGTCGGCGGCCGCGACCGGCGTGGCTAGGCAGAGGGCAAGGCAGGCAAGGCGCAACATGGCGGCAACGGTGCTGCGGGCGCGGGGCGCGGTCAAGCCGCTGGCGCGATGCCGGGCCGGCGCGACCAAAAAAAACCCCGCCGACAACGGTCGGCGGGGCAAGGTTGCACCATGGGGCGGGCGCGGATGCGCCCGTCCTTGCCATGGTGCCGGCGGTAACTTCTGGGGGTGTCTCGGGTGGCCTAGCGCATTTCGGCGCGGATCTGTTGGCGCAGGATGTCGATGGGGACTTTCTGGCCCTCTTTCACGAAGCTCCAATAGGTCCAGCCGTTGCAGCTGGGGGCCCCGTCGAGCGCGGCGCCCACCTGGTGGATCGATCCGGTCAGCCGGTCGGCGACCAGCGTGCCGTCGGCGCGGACCTTGGCGGTCTGGCCGCGCGCGTTGACCAGCATCTCGCCAGGACGCAACAGGCCGCGTTCGATCAGCTGGCCGAAGGGCACGCGCGGCTCGGCGCGCTTGGACTGCGTGACGTCCAGGGCCGAGCGGTCGTACTTGCGCACCCGCGACAGGCGGCGTTCGGCGACGGCGATATAGGCCTCGTCGCGCTCGATCCCGATGAAGTCGCGGCCCAGCATCTTGGCCACGGCGCCGGTGGTGCCCGATCCGAAGAAGGGGTCCAGCACCACGTCGCCGGGATTGGTCGTGCCCACCAGCACGCGGTGCAGCAGGCTGTGGGGCTTTTGCGTCGGGTGGGCCTTGTTGCCGTCGGCATCCTTCTCGCGCTCGTGGCCGGAACAGATCGGCATGGTCCAGTCGCTGCGCATCTGGACGCCGTCGTTCATCGCCTTCAGCGCGTCGTAGTTGAACGTGTATTTCGAGGCCTGGTCACGGCCCGCCCAGATCATCGTCTCGTGCGCGTTGGTCAGCCGCTTGCCGCGGAAGTTCGGCATCGGGTTGGTCTTGCGCCAGACCACGTCGTTCAGGATCCAGAATCCTTCGTCCTGCAGGGCGGCGCCCACGCGGAAGATGTTGTGGTAGCTGCCGATGACCCAGATCGCGCCGTCGGGTTTCAGCACCCGCCGCGCGGCCTGCAGCCAGGCGCGGGTGAAGTCGTCATAGGCCTTGAAGCTCGAGAACTGGTCCCAGGCGTCGTCGACGGCGTCGACCTGGCTACCCTCCGGACGATGAAGGGTGTTCTTGAGCTGCAAATTATAGGGGGGATCGGCAAAGATCAGGTCGACGCTCGCCTCGGGAAGCTGTCCCATGGCGTCGATGCAATCCCCGCGCACGATCGTGTTGAGCGGCAGCTGAGCTGCGCTTTTCGTCCGGTTCATCCGTTTCACTGCCTCGTGGTCGCGCCTTTTGGCGGCGCTTGTGTTGTGAGGCCAAGGATGGCCAGCGGCCCCGCCGGGGTCAAAATCTTTTTGATTCCGGTCGATTGTTAATTTTCTTGATACAATATCTTGTGGATCGGTTTGAACGAGCGTCTATGGTGTGGGGTGATACCGTGGCTTTTCAGCCCCACCTGGTGCGCCGAGGTGCCGTAGCCCTTGTTGCTTTCCCAGGCGTAATGGGGGTGCTGTTGCGCCAGCGTCACCATGGCCCGATCGCGTGCCACCTTGGCCACGATCGAGGCGGCCGCGATGGAGATCGACAGGCCGTCGCCGCCGACCACGGGGGTGGCAGGGCAGGGCAGGCCGGTGGGCAGGCGATTGCCGTCGATCAGCAGGTGTCCGGGTGGCACCGGCAGCGCGTCGATGGCCCGGCGCATGGCGAGAAAACTGGCCTGGAGGATGTTCAGGCGGTCGATCTCGTCCACCGTGGCCTCGCCCATGCCGATCTCGGCCGCTTCGAAAAGCTGGGCATAGAGCGTCTCGCGCCGCTTGGCGCTGAGCTTCTTGCTGTCGTCCAGCCCTTCGGGAATGGCCGCGGGGTCGAGCACGACGGCGGCTGCCACGACCGGGCCCGCCCAGGGGCCGCGACCGACCTCGTCGATGCCGGCGATGCGCAGGCTGCCCTTCGCGCCGAGCCGCGTCTCGTACATGTCGTCTGGCATGGTCCAGACATCGCCCGGCGGACGCCCCGGTGCAAGCGTCTATGCCATGAAAAATTGGGGCGGGACCGTCCCCGGTGGGTTCGGTCCCGCCCCGTCACGACCCGCCGCGCCAAGATGTGCGGAGTGGTTTGCGAAGGGCCGTGAAGACGGGGCCGCGCTTAGTGTCGCTGCGCCACCGTCCATCCCTGTCGCTGCAGGCAGCGCGCGCCGTAGACGGCGCGGTCGCGGCCATAGGCGTGCACGATCCGTTCGCAGCGCCGCGGCAGGTGCCGGGCCTGCTGGAAATTCCGTTGCAGGCACCGCTTGCCGTAGACGGTGCGCAGGCCGCGGCCGGTTTCGACCCGGTGTTGGCAAACGGCCGGCAGGGCGCGCTCGGCCCGGTGGTCGCGATACCGGTCCCGGTCGCGCTGGCGTTCGCGCTCGGCGGCGCGCTCGCGCTCACGTTCGCGGTCCTTGCGGTCGTCCTTGTACTTGTCGATGGCGACGCCCAGCACGCCGATGGCGGCCAGCGCGGCCAGAAGCTGGCCCGCCTGTTCCTGGTTGATCTGTGCCTGCGCCTGCGGGGCGGACACGGGACTGGTGGCAAGGCCAAGGCCGAGGATGGCGGCGAGTAGGATACGGGACATGGCGTGGCTCCTTTCGGGATCGCGTTTCTGTCGATGCCCCTGCTTGGTGCCGGGTCGCCAAGCCACGCAATATCGCCCGCTCGTCATCGCATAACAGCGCGCCATCGCCCCGTGGTCATTGATTGTCGCGGGGGCGCGGGCCATGGTTCGGATCACGCCCATGCCCTTTTTCAGAAGGTGTCCGACCCGATGTTCCGCTTTGCCAGATGCGCCGCGATCAGCGCCATCGCCCTTGTCGCCGCCGGCGCGGTCGAGGCCGCGTGCTACGTGGATTACAAGGCGCGCATCGCGCAGCCTTTCCAGTTGCATTACGGCGTGATCCGGCTCAGCGATGCCGAATGCGCCGATCCCCGTGCCGCCGTGCAGGCCCGCATCGGCGTGGACGGCTGGGAGGTGCTGGCGATCATGGACCAGTTCGACGAGGCGGGTGCAGAGGCAAGGAGGAACGATGCTGCGGGTTTTTACCTCCGTTACTGACAGCCGGTCGGCGGGCCGCGTCGTCGCCATCGGGATCGCCGTGATCGTGGCGATCCTGCTGCTGGCGGCGGTCGGGCTGTTCCTGAGCCTGCCCGACGCCAACGCGTTCAACGCGCGGGTCGAGCGGCTTTTCGTCGAGAACGCCGACCTCGTCTCGGGCGAAAGCATTCGCCTGCTCGAGATCCTCGCCCAGTCCGGCACCGCGTTTTCCGAGGTGCTGGCATCCTACCGCGTCATCATCTTCGTGCTTCTGGTCTTCGCGGCGGCGCTGTTGCTGGCGTCGCTCGCGTTTCTCGTGACCATCGTGGCGCTGAACCGCCGCATGGGCGAGATCGAGCGCGCGGGCATCCAGGTGTCCAGTCTTCTCATCAGCCGCGAAGAGCGGACCGTCTATCTGAACAACATGGAATTCGCCCTGACCGAGGCGGCGATCGAAACGCTGTCGGTTCTGGCCGAGGCGCGCATGGACGACGACGTGCTGTCGGGCTCGCAGATCGAGGCGATGGTGTCGGGCCGGGATGCGTCGGATTGCGACGAGGCATCGGGCGCCACGCGGATCAAGCGGCTGCGCGATGCGCTGGGCAACCAGATGGTCAGCGAGTTGCTGGTCAAGACCATCGCCCGGCGCGGCTACATGCTGTCCATCGACAAGGACGTGATCCGTATGGTGTGAGGCGCGCCCGGAAATCGCTCCAGTGGAGCGATTTCAGCGCCGAACGGGCGGAGCCCACGAGGTGACCGGCCCGGCGCAGCCGGCGATCGCTCCGGTGGAGCGATCGAGGTGCGAACGGGCGGAGCCCCAAAAGCGCGCCCGGAAATCGCTCCGGTGGAGCGATTTCAGCGCCGAACGGGCGGAGCCCCCGAGGCGACCGGTCCGGCGCAGCCGGCGATCGCTCCGGTGGAGCGATCGAGGTGCGAACGGGCGGAGCCCCAATAGCTGCGCCGAACGGGCGGAGCCCGGCGCGTGCCGGCGCCAGCCCGCCCCTCACCCGTAGTAGTGCCGCCAGCTCTTCTCGCAGTGGCGCGCGCCGAAGACGCGGACCCAACCGGCCCAGAAGCGGTTCCGGTGGCGCAGCCGCCAGCCCCGGGCGCACCAGCTTTCATTCACACCGAAGGTCAGGCGGCAGGTCAGCCGTGACAGGCCGAGGATGTGGCGGCGGACCGTCAGCAACCCGATCGCCATGCATCGTGGTGGGGAGTGTTCCATGCGTCTCTCCGCTTTGGATCCACGAGGGTTGGCGCGGGGCTCAATCCCTCGCGGTTTCCATCGCAGCGGAGTGTAAATCTTGTGTGACGGCCCCGTTCGCTGTCACGCCATCGGACGCAACACAAAAAAGGGCCCCGCGGTATCCCGCGGGGCCCTGGGGTTCAGTGCACCACCGCGTCCTGCGGCGGCTGACGGTTCGAGGATGATACCCGGTCGCCCACCAGCAGCCCGTCGGCACCGGCGCTGATCTTGACCGTGGCGCCGTCGCCGATATCGCCGGCCAGGATCATCTCGGCCAGCTGGTCCTGCAGCGCGCGCTGGATCACCCGCTTCAGCGGCCGGGCCCCGAAGACGGGGTCGTAGCCCTCGTCGGCCAGCCACTTGCGCGCGCCGTCGTCCAGGTCGAGCGTGATCTTGCGACCCGCCAGGCGCTTCTCCAGCCGTGCGAGCTGGATATCGACGATGCCGTCCATGTCCTCGCGGCTGAGGCGGTCGAAGATCACCGTCTCGTCCAGCCGGTTCAGGAACTCGGGCCGGAAATGGGCACGCACCGCGTCCATCACGTCGCGCCGGGCCTGCGCGCTGTCGGCCCCCTCGGGCAGCTGGCTGAGCGCCTGGGACCCGAGGTTCGAGGTCAGCACGATCAGCGTCTGCTTGAAGTCCACGTGCCGGCCCTGGCCATCGGTCAGAACGCCGTCATCCAGCACCTGAAGCAGCACGTTGAACACGTCCGGGTGCGCCTTCTCGACCTCGTCGAACAGGATCACCTGGTAGGGACGCCGCCGCACGGCCTCGGTCAGGACGCCGCCCTCGTCGTAGCCCACATAGCCCGGGGGCGCGCCGATCAGGCGGGCGACCGCGTGCTTCTCCATGAACTCGGACATGTCGATCCGAACCATGGCCTGGTCGTCGTCGAACAGGTACTCGGCCACGGCCTTGGTCAGCTCGGTCTTGCCGACGCCGGTGGGCCCGAGGAACAGGAAACTGCCCAGCGGGCGGTTCTCGTCGTTCAGGCCCGCGCGCGCCCGGCGCACGGCGTTCGACACGGCCTGCACGGCGGCGCGCTGACCGATGACGCGCTTGCCCAGCTCCTCTTCCATCTTCAGAAGCTTCTCGCGTTCGCCTTCCAGCATCTTCGAGGTCGGGATGCCGGTCCAGCGCTCGACGACCTGTGCGATCTGCTCGGGGCGCACGGCCTCTTCGACCATCACGTCGCCTTCGCGGTCCTCGGCCTCGCCCAGCTCCTTCTCGAGCTGCGGGATGATGCCGTAGGACAGCTCACCGGCGCGGGCCAGGTTGCCCTCGCGCTTGGCGATGTCCAGCTCGGCGCGGGCGCGGTCCAGACGCTCTTTCAGCGTGCGGGCCGAGTCGAGCTTGTCGCGCTCGGCCTGCCACTTGGCCGTCATCTCGTCCGCGCGTTCCTGCAGGTCCGCGAGTTCACGCTCCAGCTTGTCCAGCCGGTCCTTGCTGGCCTGGTCGTCCTCCTTGCGCAGGGCTTCGGCCTCGATCTGCTTTTGCAGGATGTCGCGGTCCAGCGCGTCCAGCTCCTCGGGCTTGCTGTCCACCTCCATGCGCAGGCGCGACGCGGCCTCGTCCACTAGGTCGATGGCCTTGTCGGGCAGGAAACGGTCGGTGATGTAGCGATGGCTGAGCGTCGCCGCCGCGACCAGCGCTGCGTCCGAGATCCGCACGCCGTGGTGCAGCTCGTACCTTTCCTTGATGCCACGCAGGATCGACACGGTGTCGGCCTCGGTCGGCTCTTCGACCATCAGCGGCTGGAACCGACGGGCCAGCGCCGCGTCCTTTTCCACGTGCTTGCGGTATTCATCCAGCGTGGTGGCGCCGACGCAGTGCAGCTCGCCCCGCGCAAGGGCGGGTTTCAGCAGGTTCGACGCATCCATGGCGCCCTCGGATTTACCGGCGCCGACCAGCGTGTGCATCTCGTCGATGAACAGGATGATCTCGCCCGCGGCCGAGGTGACCTCGGACAGGACGGCCTTCAGACGCTCTTCGAACTCGCCGCGATACTTCGCGCCCGCGATCAGTGCGCCCATGTCCAGCGACAGCAGCCGCTTGTTGCGCAGGCTTTCCGGCACGTCACCGTTGACGATCCGCAGGGCAAGGCCCTCGGCGATGGCGGTCTTGCCGACGCCGGGCTCACCGATCAGGACGGGGTTGTTCTTGGTCCGCCGGCTCAGAACCTGCATGGTGCGCCGGATTTCGTCGTCGCGGCCGATGATCGGGTCGATCTTGCCCTCGCGTGCCCGCTCGGTCAGGTCGAGGCTATATTTCTTCAGCGCATCGTACCCTTCCTCGGCCGAGGCGGTGTCGGCGGTGCGGCCTTTGCGGACATCGTTGATCGCGGCGTTCAGCGCCTGGGCATTCACGCCGCCCATGTCCAGCGCGTCCTTGGCCTTGGATTTTACCATGGCCAGCGCGCAGAGAATGCGCTCGACCGGGGTGAAGCTGTCGCCGGCCTTCTTGGCCAGCTGCTGGGCCTGGTCCAGCACCTTGGCCACGCTTTGATCCATGTAGATCTGCGCGCCGTCGCCGCTGACCTTGGGCAGCTTGCCAAGGGCCAGTTCGACCTGTTCGGTCACGCGCTTGGCGTTGCCGCCGGCGGCATTAATGAGATTCGCGGCCAGCCCCTGGTCGTCGTCCAGCAGGGCCTTCAGCAGGTGTTCGGGGACCAGGCGCTGATGCTCCTCGCGCATGGCGATGGTCTGCGCGGCCTGGATGAACCCCCGAGAGCGTTCGGTGAATTGCTCCAAGTTCATTTTATCTTCTCCTTGTAAGCGTTTGGCCGGCGGGCGCCCGTCAGCGGCACGCCCCTTGGTCAGCCAAACCTTCGGGAATTCAGATGGGACTGTCCTTGACCTGCTTCAAGAAAGGCCGTGCGAAATAAATCACAGTCCTGTGAATCCTTACCCGGAACTTATCCACAGCTTCGCCGTTACTTGACCGTGTGGTTAACGCCTCACCGAGCAGCCAGAGGGTCGAACAGGACCCCGTCCAATCCACCGGCGCCGGACGCCGGAACGCAGGCAAGGCCCCATGGGGGTCACGCCGATCAGCCTGCTCGCCAAATCATTCATTCGGGCCGAGATGCAGCCGGCATCCGCCCACCACGACCGGGCGCGTGCCCGTGAGGAAGGAAGGCAAAGGATGGTCATTCTCGACGCAGACCTGTCCCGGGTGCGCCGCGACCGCGATTTCGGCCGGATCGAAGCGCTGGTTTCGCTGTGGGTCAAGGAAAGCGGACGCCCGGTCCGCCCGATCCGCCTGACCACCAACGTGCCCATCCGCGGCAACGGCCCGATCCGGGCCCGCCTCATCCAGGACGCCGCCGCGCTGGCCTCAAGCGGCCTGGCGCCCGACACCAGTTTACCCCGCGTCGCTTAACGTCCCTTATCTGCCTCGACGCGCAACTGGGCGCAGCGTATTGCCGCTGCGCCCTTTTTCTTGGGCGGGGGGCGGACCGTGGGGCCGTCGATCGCGGCCCGTCTCCGGGGGAGTGATCGGGTTCTAGAAAGCAGGGGCCTATTCGACCCCGTGACTCCTAGATCTGCTCCGCGACGCTGGCCTTGTCGATGACGGACCAGACGCGCCGGATCCTGTCGTCGTGATATTCGTAGAAGACATTCTCGGTGAACCTGATCCTCGCCCCGTTCACCGGCAGCCCGAACAGCTGGCCGACAGGCGTGCAGTCGAAGGCCAGCCGGCTGGCGATCACCGGCGGGTCGCAGGCGAGCATGGCGATGTTGAAGGACAGGTCGGGGATCGCCCGAAAGTCTTCGACTAGCATCTTCCGATAACCGTTGAGCCCGATCGCGGCCCCGTTGTATTCGACGCCGTCCGCCACGTGGTGGTGCAGCGCGTCCCAGTCCTGTGCGTTGAGACACGCGATGTAGCCCCGGTAGAGTTCCCTGATCCTGTCGCGCGTCACGTCTCCACCTTCCTTCGTCGGTAGTGTCGATCTCTAGGGACGGACCTGCGCCCGGACCAGCCTCTTCAGGCGCTTCGCCCCGCCGGGAGGGATGGTCGCAGAAAGGCTCCCGAAATTACTTCGGGAGCCTTTCTGTTGGCGCCACGCGCCTCATGCTTTCAAACCGCGGGGCTTATTCGGCGATCGTCTCGTCATCGCGGCCTTCGGGGCCCGACGGGGTGGGGACGAAGCCGGTCCCGCCGCTGTCGGTATCGCGCACCACCGACTGGTCCTCTTCGGGCGTCAGCTCGGTTTCCGTGTCACGACCGTCGGGGAAGCTTTCGTCCGACGCGTCTTCGACGCGGTCGGCGCCGCTGTCGCTGGACTCGTCGACGATGAAATCATCATCCGCGATGGTCGCCGACGACTCGGTCTGGGTGTCGCTCTCGTCATCCGGTGCGGGTTGGGGGTTCTCGCTGTCCTCGATGGGTTCCAGCGGGTCCTCGGCCTCGGCCGGCGGCACGGTTTCCTCGCCGGGCGCGGCCGGCTCGACCTCGTCCAACTCGTCGGTGATGCCCTCGGTCTCCATGTCGCGCTCGCCTTCGGGGTTGGTGCCCGCGCCGGCGGGTCGGGACGAGATGTCGTCCTCGGCGATGATCGTCGGCTCGTCCGGCGGCGTCTCGTCGGACATGGCGAAGACGGCCACGATGGCGATCAGGGCCGCTGCCCCCACGAGAAAGATGGGGCCGAGGATGTTGCCGGCCCCTTTCGTTGATTTGGCCATGGTTTAGCCTCCTGTCTTTGGCGGCAAAACGGGTGCCCCCACGCGGCGGTTCCACTCTTGCGCCCCTTGCGTCAATCCGCCACTTGGGGTGCGCTCCCTGCGAAAAGCGCGATGCGAAAAGGATTCCGCCCATGACCGATGACCGCCTGATCGTTGCCCTGGACGTGCCCGACGCCATCGCCGGACTGGAGCTTGCGGGCCGGATCGGACCCGCCGTCGGCTTCTACAAGATCGGTCTGGGCATGCTGACCGGTGGCGGGCTGGCCCTTGCGCGCGAGCTGAAGGACGAGCACGGCAAGCGTATCTTCCTCGACATGAAGCTGTTCGATATCGGCGCCACGGTCGAGGCGGCGGTGCGCGGGCTGGTGCAGTTCGATCTCGATTTCCTGACCGTGCATGGCGACCCCCACGTGGTCCGCGCGGCGATGGAGGGCGCGGCCGGCTCGCGCACGCGCATCCTCGCGGTGACCATCCTGACCTCGCTGGACCGGGCCGACCTGGACGCGGGCCTGATGCGGGCGGGCGACATGGCGCAGATGGTCGAGGATCGCGCCGCCGCCGCGTTCGAGGCCGGCGCCGACGGCGTCATTGCCTCGCCGCAGGAGGCCGCCGCGATCCGCGCGCTGCCGCAGTCCGAAGGCCGCCTGATCGTCACGCCGGGGGTCCGCCCCGAAGGATCGGCGCCCGGCGACCAGAAGCGTATCGCCACCCCCGCCGGCGCCATCGGGGCGGGCGCCGACCATATCGTGGTGGGCCGCCCGGTCTGGCAGGCCGACGATCCGGCCGCCGCCGCGCGCGCCATCCTGTCGGACCTGCCGTCCTGAGCCCGCGGCTGGACGCGGGCGGAGCGATTGCCTAAAGCTGGCACCGATCGGTCCCGTGGCTCAACTGGATAGAGCAGCCCCCTCCTAAGGGGCAGGTTGCAGGTTCGAATCCTGCCGGGATCGCCAGTTCTCGCCCTCTTTCGGTCGCGTCCCCTGCGACGGAACGCCGCCGCCCCGGGCGCGTTATCCGGCGACCGGTCCCGGAGCTTTCCCATGTGCAATGCCTGCCTCAGCCGCCGCAGTTTCCTGAGCCTTGCCGCGGCGGGCACCGTTTCGGCCTGCGATGGACCGCCCGACCTTATTCCGGACGCGCAGGTCGAAGCGATGGGACTGCAGGCGTGGGAACAGATGCGCGCCGAGACGCCCGCCAGCCGCAACGCCGATTACCAGGGCTCGCTGGACGCGGTGTCGCGGCGCCTGCTGGAAGAGCAGAACCAGCGCCCGCAGGACTGGGAGGTGGTCGTCTTCGCCTCGCCCCAAATCAACGCCTTCGCGCTGCCCGGCCGCAAGATCGGCATCTACGAGGGCATGTTCGGCGTGGTGCAGAACACCGACCAGCTGGCCGCCATCGTCGGCCACGAGATCGGGCACCTGGCGGCCGAGCACGCGCAGAAGCGCATGTCGGCGCAGGTGGCCAAGTCGCTGGGCGTGCGTCTTCTGGCCTGGGTTCTCAACGTGGGCGGCGTGGAATACGGCAACGAGATCGCCGCCGCGCTGGGCCTGGGGGTCGAGGTGGGGCTGTTGCTGCCCTATTCCCGTGATCACGAGCTCGAGGCGGATCGCTTTGGCCTGCAGGCCATGGCGGGGGCGGGGTTCCGCCCCGAAGAGGCGGTGACCCTGTGGCAGCGGATGCAGGCCGCGCAGGGCAATCGCGGGCCGGAATTCCTGGCGACGCACCCCACGCCGGACAGCCGGATCGAGCAGATCGAGGAAATCCTTCAGACGATCTGAGGCCGGGCGTCAGCTGCCCCGCACGAGGTCAACCGGGATGATCTTCGGAAGATTGGTCCGAGACACCATCAGCCGCCCGCGAAACGGATCCAGTCGGCGCGGCTGCCGCGAAACGCGTTGATGTCCACGTCGCCCGAGAAGCCCGGCACGCGGCCCGTCCCGGTATATTGCCAGAACGACCAGTCCTGCCCCGGATAGACCGTGGACGGGTGATCGGCCACCGCGCGCAGCCACATGGGATAGCCCAGCCGCCCCATGTCATTGGTGCGGTAGAACTCGGGTGTGGTGTAGATCAGCGGACGGCGGCCATAGTGCCGTTCGATCCGGCGCAGGAACTCCTGCGCTTCGGCGCGGATCACCTCGGGGGGCGGGCGGCGCGTGCATGTGGGCGAGAACGGCGTCCATTCCATGTCCAGCACTGGCGGCAGCGCGTTGCGGTCGCGCGGGACGTTGCGGATGAACCACTCGGCCTGCTCCGAGGCCGGGCGGCACAGGTAGAAGAAGTGGTAGGCGCCCCGCGCCACGCCCGCCGCCGCGGCATCGCGCCAGTGTTGATCGAAGGCCGGGTCCACGTGATCGCCGCCCTCGGTCGCCTTGATGAAGGCGAAGCTGACGCCCGACTGGCGCACGGCGCGCCAATCCACGTCGGTCTGCCAGCGCGACAGGTCGATGCCGTGCACCTGGTAGGCCCAGGGCGCGCGGCCGGGCCAGTCTGTAGGGTCGCCATCGCCGAAGCGCGGGACGAACTGCGCGGCCGAGGCGACCACCGCGCCGCCGGGTGCGGGCGCCCGCGATACGTTGCAGCCCGCGACAAGCGCGACGAGGACCAGAAGACGAAGAAGATGGTGCACGGGAACCCCCACGGGTGAAACCATGCCCGAGCGTGCCGCGAAATCCGCCCGCCGCCAAGCGGCGCGTGGCGCAGCGCGGTCACATCGGCGTCACACCGCGTGCACCTGTTGCCCCGCGACCCAGGTGCCCAGCACGCGGCCCTCCATCCGGGCGCCGTCGAAGGGCGTGTTCTTGGATTTCGAGGCCAGCGTCGCGCGGTCCAGCACGAAGGGCGCGTCGGGGTCGAACAGCACCAGGTCGGCGGGACAGCCCACCGCGAGCCGGCCCGCGGGCAGCCCCAGCCGACGCGCGGGGTTCAGGGACAGCGCGCGCCACAGGGTCGGCAGGTCCATGTGGCCCGCGTGGACCAGCCGCATGGCGGCGGGCAGAAGCGTCTCGAGCCCCACGGCCCCGCTGGCGGCCTCTTCGAAGGGCAGACGCTTGCTTTCCTCGTCCTGCGGCGTGTGCATCGAGCAGACCACGTCGATCAGCCCCGTCGCCACGGCCTCGACCACCGCGAGGCGGTCCTCCTCGGCGCGCAGCGGCGGCTTCAGCTTGAAGAAGGTGCGGAAATCGCCCAGGTCTATCTCGTTCAGGGTCAGGTGGTGGATGCCCACCCCGGCGGTCACGTCCAGCCCGTTGCGCTTGGCCCGTTCCAGGGCCGGCAGGGCGCGGGCGCTGGTGATCTGGTCGGCGTGGTAGCGCGCGCCCGTCATCTCGACCAGCGCCATGTCGCGGTCCAGCGCCATGCGCTCGGCCATGGGCGACACGCCCGATAGCCCCATGAGCGCGCTGAGCTTGCCCGAGGTCGCCGCCGCGCCCGCCGACAGGCTCGGGTCCTGCGGATGGGCTATGACCAGAGCGCCCATGGCGGCCGCGTAGGTCAGCGCGCGGGAAAACACCTTGCTGTCGGCCACCACCCGGTCGCAATCGGTGAAGGCCACGGCGCCGGCGTCGCTGAGAAACCCGATCTCGACCATCTCGCGGCCCGCGCGGCCCTTGGTGAGCGCGGCCATGGGGCGCACGTGCACCGGGCTGTGGGCGGCCGCGCGGCGCGAGACGAATTCCAGCACCTCAGGCGTGTCGATGGCCGGGTCCGTGTCGGGGCGGGTGATGATCGTGGTGACCCCGCCGCGCGCCGCCGCCTGGCCGGCCGAGCCGAAGGACTCCTTGTGCCGTTCGCCCGGCTCGGAGACCTTCACGCCCAGGTCGACGATGCCGGGCGCCAGGCGCTTGCCGCCGCAATCGACGATGCGCGCGCCGCGGGGCGCGTCGCCGTCGCGTGCCGTGATGACGCCGCCCTCGACGCTCAGGCTGCCTTCGTCCTCGGAAAGCATCTCGGGGTCGACGAGGCGGGCGTTGACGAAGTGAAGCGATGTCATCGGCGGATCCGGGCCTGTGGCTGCCCTGCCGTCCTAGGCACTGGCCCGGCGGCGGTCAATCGGCACGCGGGCACCCTCGGGGGCTCTGCCCCCGTCCGCTGGCGCGGACTCCCCCCGGAGGTATTTGGGGACCAGTGATGGGGCCGGGGGCGTCACCGGCCGATCGGACGCGCGGGGCGCCTTCGAGTTCACGCGGCGACGATGACCATGATCAGCGCGATGAGCAGCGCCACGGCCAGGGCCACCATGGCGACCATGCCGCTCTGGCGTTTCTCGTTCGGGGCCGCCGGTTCCTCGGGCGGGGGCGCGGCCTGCTGGCCGCGGGCGCTGTCGGTCTCGATCCGGCCCTCGGCGCCGCGGGTCGCGACCAGCGGGTAGTCGCCCAGGTGCGTCAGCGGCGCGACCGGGGTCACAGGCTCGCCCACGGGTGTCGCGCCCGGGAGCAGCAGCAGCACCGGCGCGCGCACCTGGTCGAGCCGCGTCTTGTCGGGGGCCAGCGCCTCGGGCGCGATGCCTTCGCCCTCGGCCAGGTAATTGGCCAGGCCGATCCCGGCCAGGACCGACGGGTCGATCAGCTGGAGCCTGTCGCGGGCGGGCACCACCCCCAGCGCCGTTTCGAGCGCGGCCGGGTCGTCGAGCATCTGTGCCGCCTGTTCGGGCGGCAGGTCGACGCGGAAGACCTGGACATGGGTGGCGGGATCGATGGGCATGGCGGGCTCGCTTGTCGTTGAAATCACGGGGGCCAACGGCGTGGGCGCCGTGGCTGTTCCGGCCGCGTCACGCTGCCCGTGCCGCGCGCAGGTTCTGCGCCAGCAGGTCCATGGCGGCCATGCGGACGGCGACGCCCATCTCGACCTGTTCCTGGATGACCGAGCGGTTGATGTCGTCGGCGATGGTGCCGTCGATCTCGACCCCCCGGTTCATGGGGCCGGGGTGCATCACGATGGCATCTGGCGCCGCGTGGGAGAGTTTCTCGGCATCCAGGCCGTAGCGGTGGTAATACTCGCGCTCGGACGGGATGAAGCCGCCGTCCATGCGTTCCTTCTGAAGTCGCAACATCATCACCACGTCGGCGCCGCGCAGGCCCTCGGCCATGTCATGGTAGACCTCGACGCCCCAATCAGCGGCGCCCGACGGGATCAGCGTGGGCGGCCCCACCAGCCGCAGGCGGCTTTCCATCTTGCCCAGCAGCCAGATGTTCGACCGGGCCACGCGGGAATGGGCGATGTCGCCGCAGATCGCCACGGTCAGCCGGTGCAGCCGGCCCTTCTTGCGCCGGATCGTCAGCGCGTCGAGCAGGCCCTGCGTCGGATGCTCGTGCCGGCCGTCGCCCGCGTTCAGCACGGCGCAGTTCACCTTCTCGGCCAGCAGGTTCACGGCGCCGGAATGGGGGTGGCGGACCACCAGCAGGTCGGGATGCATGGCGTTCAGCGTCAGCGCCGTGTCGATCAGCGTTTCGCCCTTCTTGATCGAGCTTGCCTGCATCGGCATGTTCATCACGTCGGCGCCCAGCCGCAGGCCAGCGATCTCGAAGCTTGCCAGCGTGCGGGTCGAGTTCTCGAAGAACATGTTGACCTGGGTCATGCCCGCGAGCGCGTCGCCGTGCTTGTCCGGGCCGCGGTTCAGTTCGGCATAGTGCTGCGACAGGTCCAGCAGCGTGGTGATCTCGTCCGGGGCCAGTTGCTCGATGCCCAGAAGGTGTCTTTGCCGGAATGCCATGGCCGCTCTCCTCGCGCTGGGGCCGTCATAGCGGCGCGCGGGGGCGGGCGGCAAGGGCGGGCGGCTCTGGCACGGGGCGGCGGGCGCGGATAGGGTTCGCGCATGGAGACATGGGATTCGTACGAGGCGGCGCGCGCGGCCCTGGCCTGGCAGGTCGAGCTTGGGGCGGACGAGGCGATCTGCGAGACGCCCGTCGACCGCTATGCCGCGTCGGCCGCCGCGCAGGCCGAGCGCGAGAAGCCAAAAGCCGAGCCTGCGCACCTTCAGCCGGCGCCGGTCGCCGCCGACCCCGTCGCCGATGCCGAGCGTGTGGCGGGCGCGGCGAGCGATCTCGACGGGTTGCGCGCCGCCATGGCGGCTTTCGACGGCTGCGAGCTGAAGCGCGGCGCGCGCAACCTTGTCTTCGCCGACGGCGATCCGGCGGCGCGGCTGCTGATCCTGGGCGAGGCGCCGGGCCGCGACGAGGATATCGCGGGACGGCCCTTCGTCGGGCGCGCGGGCCAGTTGCTGGACCGGATGCTGGCGGCCATCGGGCTGGACCGCACGGCCCCCGCGTCGGTCTACATCACCAACGTCCTGCCCTGGCGCCCGCCGCAGAACCGCGACCCGAAACCGGACGAGATCGCGATGATGCTGCCCTTCGTGCGCCGCCATATCGAGCTGGCCGCGCCGGAGGTGATCGTGCTGATGGGCAACATCGCCTGCCAGGCCATGCTGGGCAAACGCGGCATCACCCGCCTGCGCGGCCAGTGGTCCGAGGCCTGCGGTCGGCCCGCGCTGCCCATGGTTCACCCCGCCTACCTGCTGCGCAACCCGGCCGCCAAGCGCGAGGCGTGGGCCGACCTGCTGGCCGTGAAGGACAGGCTGGGATGAGGATCGTCGCGGTCTCGGACCTGCACCTGGACGCGGCCCGGGCCGAGGCGCTGGTGGCGGCGTCCCAAGGCGCCGATCTTGTCATCGGCGCGGGGGATTTCGCGCAGAACCACGACGGGCTGGACGCCTACATGGCGCGGCTCGCGCCCCTCGCCGACAGGATGATCGTCGTGCCCGGCAACAACGAGACGCTGGAGGCCTTGCGCGGCGCCACTGACGCCCTGGTGCTGCACGGCGGGTGGGTCGACTGGAACGGCGTCATCGTCGCCGGGCTGGGCGGTGGCGTGCCGCCGATCCCGCCGCAGCCCTGGGGCTCGTGGGACCTGGACGAGGCGGCGGCTGGCGACCTGCTCGACGCGATCCCGGTGGCGGATGTCCTGGTGACCCATTCGCCCCCCTACGGCATGGGCGACGACCACGCGCGCGAAGGGCGCATCGGCTCGACGGCGATCAAGTCGGCGATCCTGCGGCTGAAACCGGCGCTGAGCCTCTTCGGACACGTCCATGACTGCTGGGGCGAAAGCGGCACGCTGGGGCCCACCCGCTGGCGCAACCTCGGGCCCGACCCGGTCTGGTTCGACCTGTGATCGGGCGGTCTGGACGGTCACGTCTCGTTGCGCCCCGTGGCATGGTCCGCCACGCGCCTTACATCCCCGACCAACACGGTACACCAAGGGAGCACGCGCCATGAGCGAGAGTTACGAGCCGCCGAAGGTCTGGACCTGGGACCAGGAGTCGGGCGGCAAGTTCGCCAACATCAATCGCCCCATCGCCGGACCGACCCACGACAAGGAGCTGCCTGTCGGAGAGCATCCGTTCCAGCTGTATTCCATGGCGACGCCGAACGGGGTGAAGGTCACGGTGATGCTGGAGGAACTGCTCGAGGCGGGGCACGCGGGCGCCGACTACGACGCCTGGCTGATCCGCATCGGTGACGGCGACCAGTTCGGATCGGGTTTCGTCGAGGTGAATCCCAACTCCAAGATCCCGGCGTTGCTCGACCGCTCGGGCGAGACGCCGGTGCGGGTGTTCGAATCGGCCGCGATCCTGATGCACCTGGCCGAGAAGTTCGACGCCTTCCTGGGCGACAACCGCCCCGAGATGCTGTCGTGGCTCATGTGGCAGATGGGGAGCGCGCCCTATCTGGGCGGCGGATTCGGCCATTTCTACGCCTACGCGCCCGAGAAGTTCGAGTATCCGATCAACCGCTTCACCATGGAGACAAAGCGGCAGTTGGACGTGCTGGACCGCAACCTGGCCGACCGGCGCTTCGTGGCGGGCGAGGACTATACCATCGCCGACATGGCGATCTGGCCGTGGTACGGGCAGCTGGTGCTGGGGCGCCTTTACGACGCGGCCGAGTTCCTGGACGTGACCAGCTACGAGAACGTCATGGACTGGGCCAAGCGCATAGACGGCCGCCCGGCGGTGCAGCGCGGTCGCATGGTGAACCGCACCTTCGGCGAGCCTGCGATGCAGCTGCACGAGCGTCACGACGCGTCCGACTTCCACACCCGCACCCAGGACAAGATCGGCGACGCCGCGGAATGAGCCGGATCGACGACAGCCGCGACTTCATCCCCGTACGCATCGCCGTGCTGACAGTCAGCGACACGCGGCAGGCGGATGACGACCGGTCGGGCGACACGCTGGTCGAGCGGTTGACGGCGGCCGGCCACGTGTTGGCCGCCCGCGATATCGTGCGCGATGACCGCACGGCCATCGCGGGGCGGCTGCGCGACTGGTGCGCCGATCCCGAGATCGACGTGGTCATCTCGACCGGGGGCACGGGGCTGACGGGCCGCGACGTGACGGTCGAGGCGCATCGCGACGTCTACGAGAAAGAGATCGACGCCTTCGGGATCGTGTTCACCCACGTTTCGATGGCGAAGATCGGAACCTCCGCGGTGCAGAGCCGCGCGACCGGCGGCGTGGCGCAGGGCACCTACCTCTTCGCGCTGCCCGGCAGCCCGGGGGCCTGCCGTGACGCCTGGGACGAGATCCTGTCGCTGCAACTGGATTACCGGCACCGGCCCTGCAACTTCGTCGAGATTTTTCCTCGACTCGACGAACATCACCGACGGAAATAGCGCGACCGGCCGTATCAGGGGTAAATCCCGCGTGTTCGCGCTTTGGCGGGCGCGGCGCACGGGCTATATCGGTTACAACTAGGACAAGGTTGGCACATGCGCTTTTTCACCCGCGCGCTGTCGGGACTTTTTCTGATCGCGCTGACCGTGGGGCTTCTGGCCACCGCCGGCGTTCTGGTGCGCGGGGCCATGCAGGACCGCGCGGCGCGAGAGGCCCCGGGCGGGGGCGGGCGCGAACAGGTGTTCGCCGCGACGGTGCAGACCCTGACGCCGCAGCAGATCACGCCCAGTCTCGAGGCCTTCGGCGAAATTTCGAGCCGGCGGAACCTGGAGGTCCGGGCCAGCGTCGGCGGTCGCGTCGTGCAGATGGGCGACGATGTCGAAGAAGGCGGCGCGGTTGCCGCCGGTGACCTGCTGTTCCAGATCGACCCGCGGGACGCCGAACGCGCGGTCGCGTTGGCCGAGGCCGACCTGCAGGACGCCACCGCCGCGCTGGATGATGCCCGCCGCGCCGCCGAACTGGCCGCCGAGGATGTCGAGAACGCGCGCGACCAGCTGGAGCTGCGCCGCCGCGCCGCCACCCGCCAGACCGACCTTCAGGATCGCGGCATCGGCGCCGCGGCCACCGTCGAAACGGCCGAACTGGCCGTGAGCGCGGCCGAACAGGCCCTCTTGTCCCGCCGGCAGGCCCGGGCCGACGCGGACGCCGCCGTCACCCAGGCCGAAACGGCGCTGGACCGCGCCCGCATCGCCATGGACGAGGCCACGCGCGACCTGGACGACACCACGATCACCGCCGCTTTCGACGGGGTCCTGTCCGAGCTTGCGGTGGTCGAAGGCGGGCTGGTGTCCCTGAACGAACGCCTGGCCACGCTGATCGACCCCGACGCGCTCGAGGTCGGGTTCCGGGTCTCGGCCGGCGAATACGCCCGGCTGCTCGATTCCTCGGGCCAGCTGACCACGCGCGAGGTCACCGTGTCGCTCGAGGCCGGGGGCTTCACGCTCAGCTCGCCCGCGCGGATCAGCCGCGAAAGCGCGTCGGTGGGCGAGGGGCAGACCGGTCGCCTGATCTTCGCGCGGCTGGAACAGCCCGAGGGTTTCCGCTCGGGCGATTTCGTCCGCGCCGTCGTGCAGGAACCCGCGCTGGACGGGATCGACCGGCTTCCGGCCGCTGCCGTCGGACCGGCGGGTGAGGTGCTGGTGCTGGGCCCCGAGGACCGGCTCGAGCCCGGCCGGGTCGAGATCGCGCGTCGGCAGGGCGACGACGTACTGGTGCGCGTGGGCGACCTGGCGGGCCGTGAAGTCGTGGCCGAGCGCAGCCCGACCCTCGGCGCGGGCATCAAGGTGCGCCCGGTGCGCCCCGACGCGCCCGATGACCCCACAGCCGAAGCGGCCGAGTTCCTGGATCTCGACCCGGATCGCCGCGCGCGGCTGGTGGCCTTCGTCGAGGGGAACACCGGGATGCCGGACGCCGCCAAGCAGCGCGTCCTTGCGCAGTTGCGGGCCGACCGCGTGCCCGCGGGCGTCGTCGCCCGAATCGAAGAGCGGATGGGCGGCTGAATGCGGATTATCGTGAGAGTTCGAGCCGTCGCGCGCAAGGGCGCAATGACCCGGCCGGGGGCCAGGCCATGAGACGGTTCGAGGGCGCGGGCGGCATCATCGGCTATTTCACCCGCCACCGCACGGCGGCCAACCTGCTGCTGGTCGTGCTGCTGGCGCTGGGCCTGGCGGCGGTGCCGCAGATGCGCGCGCAGTTCTTTCCCGATATCGTGTCGGACGACATCGACATCACCGTCAGCTGGCCCGGCGCGGGCGCCGAGGCGGTGGACGATGCCATCGTCGGCGTGCTCGAACCCGCTCTGCTGGCGGTCGAGGGGGTCGCCAATTCCTCCTCCCGCGCGACCGAGGGACGCGCGTCGATCGAGCTGGAGTTCGAGCCGGGCTGGGACATGGGCCGGGCCAGCGACGACGTGGAGACCGCGCTGGATGCCGTGACCGACCTGCCCGAGGCCGCGGAGGCCCCCGAGATCCGCCGCTCGAACTGGCGCGACCGGGTGACCGACGTGGTCATCACCGGGCCTGTCGGCGTGGATCAGCTGGCGCGGCTGGCCGATGAGTTCGTCGCGCGCCTGTTCCAGGCGGGGGTGACCAAGACCACGATCCAGGGGATCGCCGATGGCGAGATCCGGGTCGAGGTGCCGTCATCGCGGCTGGTGCAATATGACCTGACCCTGCGCGAGATCGCCGATGCCATCGGCGGCGAGGCCGATGCCGCCCAGGCGGGCGAGGTCGGCGGCACCGCCAGGGTCCGGGCGGGCAGCGCGCGGCGCAGCGCCGAGGAAATTTCCCGCATCATCCTGCGCGCCGAGCCCGATGGCAGCGCGCTGCGCGTGGGCGACGTGGCGCGGATCGTGCCGCAGGGCGTGGACCGGGCCGAGGCGTATTTCGTGGGCGACGATCCCGCCATTGCCGTGCGCGTGGACCGCACCGCCAGCGGCGACGCCATCCGCATCCAGCGGCAGGTCGAAGAGGTGGTGGCCCAGATGCAGCCGTCGCTTCCCCAGGGGGTCGGCATCGACCTGATCCGCACCCGCGCCGACTACATCTCGGGCCGGCTCGACATCCTGCTGGACAACGGCGCCATGGGTCTCGCGCTGGTGGTGGGTCTGTTGTTCCTGTTCCTGAACGCGCGCACCGCCTTCTGGGTGGCGGCGGGCATCCCGGTGGCCATGACGGCGGCCATCGCGCTGATGTATGCCGCCGGGCTGACCTTCAACATGATCTCGCTGTTCGCGCTCATCATCACGCTGGGCATCGTGGTGGACGACGCCATCGTGGTGGGCGAACACGCCGATTTCCGCGCGCGTCAACTGGGCGAGCCGCCGGTCGTCGCCGCCGAACGCGCGGCGCGGCGCATGTTCGCGCCGGTGCTGTCGGCGACGCTGACCACGGTCATCGCCTTTTTCGGACTGGTCGCCATCGGCGGCACCTTCGGCACCCTGATCGCCGACATTCCCTTCACTGTGATCGTCGTGCTGCTGGCCAGTCTGGTCGAATGCTTCCTGATCCTGCCCAACCACATGGCCCACGCCATCGCCACCGGCAAAAGGCGCTGGTACGACGCGCCCAGCCGCGTTGTGAACCGCGGCTTCGCCTGGGTGCGCGAACGGCTGTTCCGACCGCTCATGCGGCTGGTGATCGTGGCGCGCTACCCGGTTGTGGCGGCGATGATCGTCCTGCTGGCCGCGCAGGCGGCGCTGTTCCTGCGCGGCGACGTGCAGTGGCGGTTCTTCAACTCGCCCGAGCGGGGCAGCGTGTCGGGCAACTTCGCCATGAGCGCGGGCGCCACACGTGCCGACACGATCGAGCAGATCCGCCTTTTGCAGGACGCGGTGGCGCAGGTGAGCGCCGAGTACGAGGCCGAGCATGGCCGCAACCCGGTGGACTTCGCCATGGCGACGCTTGGCGGGTCGTCGGGCCGCGGGTTGTCGGGCACCGAGAATACCGACGAGGACCTTCTGGGCGCCATCTCCATCGAATTGATCGAGGCCGATCTGCGCCCCTATTCCAGCTACGAGTTCGTGGCCGCCCTGCAGGACGCGGTGCCGCGCCACCCGCAGCTGGAACAGATCAGCTTTCGCGGCTGGCGGTCGGGCCCGGGCGGCGACGCGCTGAGCGTGCAGCTGTTCGGCGCGCCGCCCGACACGCTCAAACAGGCGGCCGAGGCCCTGAAGGCCCGGCTGGCGCAGTTCCCCGAGGTCAGCGCGCTGGAAGACAGCCTGTCCTACGACAAGCAGGAGCTGGTGCTGGAGCTGACCCCCCAGGGCGAGGCACTGGGCGTCAGCATCGACGCGCTGGGCCGGACCCTGCGCGACCGGCTGTCGGGGATCGAGGCCGCGTCCTTCCCCGACGGCGTGCGCTCGGCCACCATCCGGGTCGAACTGCCCGAGGACGAGCGCACGGCCGATTTCCTGGACCGGGCCATGATTTCGACCGATGCAGGGCTGGCGCGGCTGGGCGACCTTGTGACGGTCGAGACGCGCGACGGCTTCTCGACCATCCGGCGCGAGAACGGCATCCGCCTGGCCACCGTCACCGGCGACATCTCCGAGGACGACCCGGCCCGCGCGACGGCCATCATGTTCGCGCTCGAGACCGAGATCCTGCCCGAGCTGCGCGGCGATTTCGGCATCTCCACCGACCTGTCGGGCCTGGCCGAAGAGGAAGAGGAATTCCTGACCGACGCCTCCATCGGTTTCGCGCTGTGCATTCTCGGGATCTTCCTGGTGCTGGCCTGGATCTTCGCGTCCTGGACGCGGCCGCTGGTGGTGATGGCGGTGATCCCCTTCGGCCTGATCGGGGCGATCTGGGGGCACTACATCTGGGACGTGCCGCTGAGCATCTTCACCGTGGTCGGGCTGATCGGCATGACCGGCATCATCATCAACGATTCGATCGTGCTGGTGACGACGGTGGACGAGTATTCCGAGACGCGCGGCCTGGTGCCCGCCATCGTGGACGCGGCCTGCGACCGGTTGCGGCCCGTCCTGCTGACCACGCTGACCACCGTGCTGGGCCTTGCCCCGCTGCTCTACGAGGGGTCGAGCCAGGCGCAGTTCCTCAAGCCCACGGTCATCACGCTGGTCTATGGCCTCGGCTTCGGCATGGCGCTGGTGTTGCTGCTGGTGCCCGCCGTGCTGGCCATCGGGCAGGATTTCGGACGTTTCCTGCGGGCGGCGCGGCGGCTGGGCCGGACGGGGCATGGCACGGGCGGCGCAAGGGCCGTGCTGGTCGCATCGGGGCTGGCCATGGCGGCGCTGTTCGCGGCAACGCTGGGCAGCCTGGCGGTGACGGGATCGGTGTGGTCGCCGCTTGCTGGGCTGGCGACGGGCGGCGCGTGGCAGGTCTTCGGCCTGTTCGCGGCGGCGAGTTTCGTGGTGGTTATCCTTGCGGCCCTTGCCGGGGCCTTCGTGCTGCGCGCGCCCCGCGGCCCCATGCCCCCGGCCGAGTGAGCGGCGTCAATCGCAGCCGTTGATTTCGACCGCGCCGCTTTGGCCCAGGACGGTCAGGCGCAGCGCCCCGCGGTCCAACCCCAGCGCCATGCCCCGCGGCGCGAAGACCTCGGACGACACGTGCAGCATGTTGCCGTCGCGCCGCGTCACGCTGTCGGCGACCCAGAAGCGCGGATCGCCCGGCTCGATCACGCCGTGTTCGTCCCCGCCCATGGCCGGCAGGCGCAGCCGCGCGTCGACCCGCAGGCCCCGATCGGTGGGCGTCAGGCGGCAGTCCAGCGGCCCGGCCCCGGCCTTGCGTCCGGGCACCGGTCGGTCCGACAGGGCGGCGCGGATGCGGGCATCGGCCCGCGCGCTGGCCGCCGGAAGGGTGCCGGACAGCTGTGCCGAGACCGGCACGCAGACGTCGCGGCACACCCCCATGTCGAGGTTCAGGCGCAATTCGACCGGCGCGCGGGGGTCGCGCGGCTCGACGATCAGCGGCAGGGTCAGGCCGACGTCGTAGCCCACCGACCGCATGCCGTTCTGGTCGAACACGTGCGGCACCGGCCAGACCACCCGCACGCCGGCCAGGTTGGTCGAGCCCGACCAGTTGAAGCTGGGCGGGATGCCCGCCTCGCCCGGGGCGCGCCAATAGGTCTTCCATCCCGGCGCCAGGTTGATCTGCAGCGCGGCGGTGTGCGATCCGCCGTCGCGCCAGCCGGGCAGCAGGGACACCTGCGCCATTTCGGCCCGGAGCGGGGCGGCGAGAAGGATCAGAAGGGCGACGAGACGAAACATGCCGTCCTTCTTGCGCCACGGGGCCGCGTTTGGAAATCACGTCTGCGCGAAAGAACGCGAACCGGGTAGTGTCTCAGTTTGAAAATTGAGGTATTTATATACCCAAAATCGTGGTAACCTGCCCTTAAGATGGGCATGTCTACCATACGGATCACAATGCCGCGCTGCCGTGCAGCATTTGGTTCGCTGCGCTTGCGAATGCCAGCGAGCGTGACAATATTGGTTTACATGCTAAAATCTCTTACTAGGCGGCTAGCCCCGCTTACGGGAGGAAAGGACCAACATGCCAAAAGGACCGCAGGGCCAGAAGCGCCCGGCGGACGTGATCGGCAACGCTGTCCACATTGCCAAGATCGCGACCGGCGAGGCGGAAGAAACCAAACTCAAGCAACCGGCCAAGCGCAAGAGCGGCTTGGCTGGATCGAAGGCCCGCGCCGAGAAACTGACCGACCACGAACGGAGCGAGATCGCGCGCAAGGCTGCGAACGCGAGGTGGGAGTGATGGCTTTTCCGTTAAAACATGTCGCAAATTGCTTTCTTCAACGCGATTTTGAAGATCAATGCGCAACCATAACTCCGATGAAAATGCAAAAACTGGTTTACTGCCTTCATGGATGGCATTTGGCCATAACTGGCAAGCCAGCCATCGACGGCCCATTTGAAGCGTGGCCTTATGGTCCCGTTGAAGAAGAACTCTATCATCTCTTCAAATCCTATAGAAACAAGCCGATTGCTGCATATGCGCCATCTTGGGATGGGGATGAACAGAAAGCTTTTGTTGTTCCACATAACGGCAACAGTGAATTTTATGACATTTTGGACTTTGTTGCAGGCCGTTACATGCCTTTCACCGCAACACAGCTTTCGGCCATGACCCACAAACCCGGAACTCCGTGGTCTATCATAAGAGACCGAGGTGAAACGGTTATACCTGACCAATTGATTCAAGAACACTTCAGGACCTTGGCTGCTTAATGGCATCCAGTTCTAAAGGCCCAGTGACCCTGAGTCAGGCGCAGGAGGCAACGGTTTCGCCACCTAAGCCTGACCGCATGGCGGCAGACGAAGAAAGAATGTTTGCTCACGAAGAAAACATGCAGAACGCTCAGCTGGGCTGGATCGGGCAGTTTTGGGGGGCCAAAGCTGAAAAGCCGGGAAACGTATCTGCCATAGTTGCATTGCTGCTAGCAATATATCTTGGAGTATTGATATTTTTCTTTCCCGATTCTTCTATTTTTGGGGATGTGTTTGCTGGGCTGACAAGCATAATTACTCTAATACTAGGATATCTATTTGGCAGTAGCGACAAGTCGTAGTGAACTTTTTGCTTGTTAAGTGAGGTCGCGCACCCTATGTTGGGTGCATGAACAAGCTGCCCCTCGAAAAGCGCGTGATGATCCTGAACCTTCTGGTCGAAGGCATGTCCATGCGCTCGATCAGCCGCACGGTCGGCGTCTCGATTAACACGGTTTCCAAGCTGCTAGTTGAGGCCGGGGAAGCGTGCGCCGCCTACCACGACGAGACGGTGCGCGACGTCCGGTCTGAGACGGTCCAGTGCGATGAAATCTGGTCTTTCTGCTATGCCAAGGAAAAGAATGTCGAGACGGCTAAGGCTGCCCCGGAAGGCGCGGGCGATGTTTGGACTTGGACCGCACTTGATAGCGACAGCAAGATGATCCTGGCGTTTGAGGTTGGCGACCGCTCGGCGGCTACTGCTCGCGATTTCATGTTTGGTCTGGCTGACCGGCTGGCGCACCGGGTCCAATTGACCACGGACGGTCACGGCGCTTATCTCAAGGCAGTTGGCGATGCCTTTGGCGCTGATATCGACTACGCCATGCTCGTAAAGCAATACGGCGAGCCGACCGGCCACAAAGGCCATGAGCGCAAGTATTCCCCCGCTGAGTGCACCGGCACGTATAAGCGGGATGTGTTCGGCAAGCCCGATCCGGCGAAGATCAACACGTCTCACGTTGAGCGCCAGAACCTGTCCATGCGCATGGGGATGCGCCGCTTCACGCGCTTGACCAACGGGTTCAGCAAGAAGCTGCAAAACCACCTGCACATGCTGTCGCTGTATTTCGTGCACTACAACTTCGTGCGCATCCACAAGTCGCTCAAGTGCACCCCGGCGATGGCCGCTGGCGTGTCCGACACGCTGCACGACATGGCTTGGATCGTCAGCCTGATCGACGCGCGCGAGCCTGCGCCCGCCAAGCGCGGCCCCTACAAAAAGCGGGCACGTCGCGAGGCGTAACTAGATGTGGCGAAAAGATTCGCCTCAACACCGGAATCCGGATAAAAGGAAAGGCGCAGGATGGTTCAGATCCTGCGCCTTAGAGCAAACCGCCGTAGGCTGGCGGTGATTTGAGAATTCTCCCCATCCTTGTGACACGGGGGGACTCGACGGTCAAGCGTCCAGTCTGCGGCTCCAAGGAGCCTGTAACGACATGGGCAAGACGATCAGACTATCGAGCGAAGATGCTGTCCAAGTGTGGCTGTTGCACTGGTCAGGTATGTATCAACACGAGATCGCCGCGCACTTCGGTGTGAACCAGGGCCGCGTAAGCGAGGTGCTGAACGGGCACCGACACCCCGGTAGCGAACAATCAGCGCGCATGGTAGCGTGATAGATTGGGGCGGCTTCGGTCGCCCCTTTCATTTTCTGAATTCAAACTGAGACACTACCGCGAACCGTGTGCCCCTTGCGACGGTCGCCCGCTGTGCCATCTTGGGATCCATGGACTACACGAACCTGACTGGACGCCTGGCGATCGCCATGCCGGGCATGGGAGATCCGCGTTTCGAGCGCTCGGTCATCCTGCTCTGCGCGCATGGCGAGGACGGGGCCATGGGGCTGATCCTGAACAAGCCCGCCTCGCAGGTCGATTTCACCGAGCTGATGGAACAGCTCGACATCCCGCTGACCGCGCCCACCAGCCGACCGATCCATTTCGGCGGCCCGGTCGAGATGCAGCGCGGATTCGTGCTGCACACGCGCGACTACGCGGGCGACAGCACCACGCTGACCGTGGGCGAGGATTTCGGCATGACCGCGACGCTGGACGTTCTGCGCGCCATCGCGGGCGGGCAGGGGCCGCGCGACGCGCTCGTGGCGCTGGGCTACGCGGGCTGGGGCGCCGGCCAGCTCGAGGACGAGATCGCGCAGAACGGATGGCTGATCGCGGACCCGACGCCCGAGCTGGTCTTCGCCCCCGACAACGACGGGAAATGGATGGCGGCCATCGGCACGCTGGGGATCGATCCACTGCTGCTGTCGTCCGAGGGCGGACGGGCCTGAGCGGGGACGCCGCGCGGCCTAGCGCGGCGCGGCGGCACGGCGCAGGCGGTCGTTGATCGCGCGGCCCAGCCCGGTCTCGGGGATCGGCGCCACCGCGATGCGGTCCGCCCCCATGGCGTCCAGCCGGTGCAGCGCCCCGAACAGGCCCGCCGCCGCCTCGACCAGGTCGCCCGATGGCGACAGGTTCAAAGCGGCCTCGACCGGGCCGAACCCCAGCAGGATCTCATCCGCTTCCGGATCGGTCACGTTCAGCCGGACACTGCCGCGCGGCGCATAGTGCGAGGCGAGCTGACCCGGCGCGTTCGGCGTCGCGCTGGCGACGGGCGGCAGGAGCGGTGCCCCCAGGCAGGCCTCGGCGGTCTCGGCGGGCAGGCCGCCGGGCCGCAGCAGGCGGCAGCCCGCGTCGTCGCAGGCCAGGATCGTCGACTCGACCCCCACCGTGCAGGGACCGCCATCCACCACCGCGGCGATCCGGTCGGACAGGTGGTCCATCACGTGGTCCGCCGTCGTCGCGCTGATCCGGCCCGAGGGGTTGGCCGAAGGCGCGGCCACCGGGCGGCCGGTGCGCGCCAGAAGGTCGCGGGCCAGCCGGTTCGCGGGCACCCGGATCGCCACCGTGGACAGACCCGCCGTGACCAGTGGCGACAGGCCCGCGTCGGGCCGCAAGGGCAGCACGAGGGTCATGGGCCCCGGCCAGAACGCCTCGGCCAGCAGGGCGGCATCGCCCGACAGCGTGGCGTATCCCGCGACCGCGTCCATGTCGGGCAGGTGGACGATCAGCGGGTTGAAGCTCGGCCGGTTCTTGGCGGCGAAGATCCCCGCCACCGCCCGCCCGTCGCTGGCGTCGCCACCAAGGCCATAGACCGTCTCGGTCGGGAAGGCGACGAGCGCGCTCGCCCGCAGAAGGGCGGCCGCGCGGTCCAGGTCGGACGCCGTCGAACGCAGCCGCAGGGCGGTCATGGGTGCGCCGGGTTGACGCAAGGGCAGTGACGTGGCGTTTTCATTGCCGGAGTTCCGTGGGTGTATAACGTCTGGCGTGCAATTTCAGGGCCATATCGCGCCCGGCGGCCCGTTTCCAGCCGCCCGCTTCGTTAGGAGAGACCGACATGCCATACCGTGCCCCCGTGCGGGATTACAGCTTTCTGTTCGATCATGTGGTGGGCCTTGACCAGGTCACGGCGACCGACCGCTTCGCCGAGGCGACGCCCGACATGGTCGAGGCCATCCTGAACGAGGCGGGCCGCATGTGCGAAGAGGTCCTGGCCCCGCTGCAACGCAACGGCGACACGCATCCCGCCCGGCTGGAGAACGGCGTTGTGCGCACGTCCCCCGGCTTCGACGAGGGCTACAAGGCCATCGCCGAGGGCGGCTGGGTCGGCATCTCGGCCGATCCCGAGTTCGGCGGCATGGGCCTGCCCATGACGGTCACGACCGCCGTGAACGAGATGATGGCCTCGGCCTGCCTGGCGCTGCAGCTGAACCCGTTGATGACCCAGGGCCAGATCGAGGCGCTGGAACACCACGCCAGCGACGAGCTGAAGGCGCTGTACCTGCCCAAGCTGATCTCGGGCGAATGGTGCGGCACCATGAACCTGACCGAACCGCAGGCGGGCAGCGACGTTGGCGCGCTGAAGACCAAGGCCGAGCCGCAGGACGATGGCACCTACGCCATCACCGGGCAGAAGATCTACATCTCGTGGGGCGACAACGACTTCTCGGAAAACGTCTGCCACCTGGTGCTGGCGCGCCTGCCGGGCGCGGTCGAGGGGACGAAGGGCATCAGCCTGTTCATGGTGCCCAAGTTCATCCCCGACGCCGACGGCAAGCCGGGCGAGCGCAACGACCTGCGCGTCGTGTCGCTGGAGCACAAGATGGGCCTGCACGGCAGCCCCACCGCGGTGATGGAGTATTCCGGCGCGAAAGGCTGGATGGTCGGCCCCGAGAACGGCGGCATGGCGGCGATGTTCACCATGATGAACAACGCGCGGCTGGGCGTCGGCGGCCAGGGCATCGGCGTCGCCGAAGGCGCCTACCAGCACGCGCTGGCCTACGCGCTGGACCGCAAGCAGGGCCGCGCGGGCGGATCGGGCAGCATCGTGGAGCACGCCGACGTGCGCCGGATGCTGACCGAGATGAAGGCCGAGACCTGGGCCGCGCGCGCCATCGCGCTTAGCTGTGCGGTGGCCATCGACATGACCACCGCCACCGGCGACGCGGGCTGGAAGGCACGGGCCGCGTTCCTCACGCCCATCGCCAAGGCCTTCGGCACCGATGTCGGCATGGCCGTGTCCCAGACCGGCGTGCAGGTGCATGGCGGCATGGGCTTCGTCGAGGAAACCGGCGCGGCGCAGTATTCGCGCGACGTGCGGGTGACCGCGATCTACGAGGGCACGAACGGCATCCAGGCCATGGACCTGGTGGCGCGCAAGATGATGGATGGCGGCGAGGCCGCGGGCGCCCTGCTGGACGAGATCGTGGCCGACGCCAAGTCGGCGCAGGACGATCTGCCCGACATGGCCCAGGCCGTGTTCGACGCGGCCGAAACCCTGCGCGAGACCACTGACTGGCTGGTGGCGCAGGAGCTGCAGGACCGCTTCGCCGTGGCAGTCCCCTATCTGCGGGCCTTCGCCCGGGTCCTCGGCGCGGGCTTCCACCTGCGCGCGGCCATGAAGGGCGACGATCCCCGCCGCGCGCTGGCCCGGTTCTATATCGAGCGGATGCTGCCCGAGCACGCGGGCCTGCTGGCGCAGGTGCGGCAGGGGGCCGATGGCCTGTACGACCTGTCGCTGGACGACCTGGCCGCGGCGTGATCGCATCGTGCGGGCGGCGCGCCTGCCGGGACCGGTCCGCAGAGGTATTTGCGGTCCAGTGATGCAGCCGGGCCGCGCGGGTTGTCTTCCCGGGCTCTTGAGTATTTGAAGACCAGTGATGGAAGGGGCGCGCCGGATCCCACGGCGCGCCCCTTGTCGGGTCAAGGGGGCGGCATGGGCGAAAAGCTGATCTATCCGTGGGACGCGGCGCCGGAGCACGGGCAGCCGGTCGAGGTCGCGCCGGGCATCGAATGGGTGCGCCTGCCGCTGCCCATGGCGCTGGACCACGTGAATTGCTGGATCCTTCAAGAGGATGACGGCGTCACCGTGGTCGATACCGGGTTCGCGTCGAAGCTGACCCGGCGGCTGTGGGAGCAGGCGCTGGACGGCCGGCGTGTGACCCGTGTCGTGGTCACCCACCATCATCCCGATCACGTAGGGCTGGCGGGCTGGTTCATGGAACAGGGCGCCGAGCTGTGGATGACGCGGGTGGCCTGGCTCATGGCGCGGATGCTGCGCCTGGACGAGCAGGACCGCCCCGCGCCCGAGACCGTGGATTTCTGGCGCGCGTCCGGCATGGCGGCCGAGGTGCTGGCGCAGCGGCTGGAGGAACGCCCGTTCAACTTCGCCGACGTGGTGGCGCCGATGCCGCTGGGCTATCGCCGGCTGGACGAGGGCGCGACGCTGCGCATGGGCGGGCGCGACTGGGTGGTGCGGCTGGGCGCGGGCCACGCACCGGACCACGCGACCTTCTGGTGTGACGCAGACGGCCTCGTTCTGGGCGGCGACCAGCTGCTGCCGTCGATCTCGCCCAACCTGGGGCTCTACGCGACCGAGCCCATGGCCGACCCGGTGGGCGACTGGCTGGACGCCTGCGCGCGCCTGGCCCGTTTCGCCGACCCCGGGCAGCTGGTCCTGCCGGGGCACAAGCTGCCGTTTCGGGGCTTGCCGCTGCGGTTGCGGCAGCTGATCGACAACCACCATGGCGCGCTGTCGCGGCTCGAGGCGCACCTGGCCCAGCCGCGCACCGCCGGCGAATGCTTCGCGCCGCTGTTCAAGCGCGAGATCCGGGGCGGCGAGTACGGGCTGGCGCTGGTCGAGGCCGCGGCCCATTGCCAGCACCTCTACCTGCAGGGCCGCGCCACGCGCGAACGGGGCGCGGACGGGGCCTGGATCTACCGCGCGGCCTAGCCGGCCTTCCGCTGCATCCGCTCCATCATCGACATGACCGTGCGGCGCGGCAGGAACGGGATCACCCACTGGCAGGCCAGCGACAGCGACGTCCGGTCGAACGCCACGAGATCACCCCGGCGCATGGCGTCATAGCCGATCTTGGCCACGGCCCCGGCGGTCATGCCGCTTTGCGTCAGCCTGGTTCCGGTGAGATCGCTGCGCTGCGCGAACTCGGTCTCGACATAGCCGGGGACGAGGACGGTGGCGGTGACGCCGGTGCCGCGCAGCTCGTGCGCCAGGGCCTGGGTGTAGGAGTTCACGAAGGCCTTGGTCGCGAAGTAGACGGCCTGTTCGGGGCCGGGCATGAACCCCGCGGTGGAGCCCACGTTGAGGATGCGACCACGGCCGCGCGCGACCATTCCGGGCGCGAGGGCGCGGGTCAGCGCGACCAGCGCCTTCACGTTCAGGTCGATCATCCCCTGCTCGTCCTCCGCCGGGCGATCCAGGTGCTTGCCGCGCCCGCCGAAGCCCGCGTTGTTGACGAGGATATCGGGCGCCAGGCCCGCGTCTTCGATCCGGCGGACAAGGTCCTGCGCGCCGCCCTCGGCCCCCAGGTCGCAGGCCATCACGTGCACCGTGACGCCGTAGCGTGATTCGAGATTGGATTTCAGCTGGTCCAGCGCGTCGGCGCGGCGGGCGGTGACGATCAGGTCGCCGCCGCGCGCGGCGTGTTCACGCGCCAGCGCGGCGCCGATTCCCGAGGATGCGCCGGTGACGAGGGCGAGATCGGACATGGGGGCCTCCTGTTCCATGGCATTGGAGGCAGATGGGGACGGGCGCGCAAAAGAAAAGACCGCCCCGGCGGGGGCGGCCTTTTCGGTACCTGAAGCGGACCTGCGGCTTAGCCCTGGCGGGCCTTGAAGCGACGCTGCGTCTTGTTGATCACGTAGACGCGGCCCTTGCGGCGCACCACGCGGCAGTCGCGGTGGCGGTTCTTCAGCGAACGAAGCGAGTTGCGAACTTTCATCAGTCCTCTCCCATCGATGTCGCGGCGCGGGGCACGCGCCTTGGTTGCAAGATGCCGGGGGCGGGCCCGACGGCGAAAATCCCGTGGAACATGGTGGGCGATACTGGGATCGAACCAGTGACCCCTTCGATGTCAACGAAGTGCTCTACCGCTGAGCTAATCGCCCCATGTCCGTTACCGACGCATATGACATCGCCCCGAAGGCCGGGGGGTGTCACGCCGGTGCGCGGTCTATAAAAGCTCGTCCGCCCCTGTTCAAGCGCTTTTGCTGAACCATCTTGTTTGGCGTAAGAGACATGTCACGA
This sequence comes from Palleronia salina, assembly GCF_900141995.1. Lineage (GTDB taxonomy): Bacteria > Pseudomonadota > Alphaproteobacteria > Rhodobacterales > Rhodobacteraceae > Palleronia > Palleronia salina. The sequence continues at coordinate 141,370 of NZ_FQZA01000003.1, forward strand.
ACGGTAACAGGGGACGGTGATCCGCGTGGAGCTGCCAGCCTACGACCTTTTTCGTCCCGAGCGGCTCGAGACCGGGCTGATCTTCGCGTCGCCCCATTCCGGGCGCCATTACAGCGATGAATTCCTCGCCGCCAGCCGGCTGGACCCGGCCGTCCTGCGATCGTCCGAGGACGCGTTCGTCGACCGCCTGTTCTCGGCCGCGCCCGCGCACGGGGCGCCCCTGCTGTGCGCGCATCACCCCCGTGCCTGGGTGGATCTGAACCGCGCCCCGACCGAGCTGGATCCAGCCCTGATCGAGGATCTGCCGCGCGGCCCGCATAATCCGCGCGTGACCTCGGGGCTGGGGGTGATTCCCCGCGTGGTGGCCGGCGGACGCGCCATCTATAACGGGAAGATCCCGCTTCCCGCCGCCAAGGCCCGGATCGAAGGGGTCTGGACCCCGTACCACGCGCGGCTTCGGTCGCTCATCGACGAGGCGCGCACCGCCTTCGGCCACGCCATCCTGATCGACTGCCATTCGATGCCGCACGAGGCGCTGGAAACCGCCGGCGCCCCCGGCAAACGCCCGCAGATCGTCCTGGGTGACCGGTTCGGGGCGGCGGCGGCGCCCGGCATCGTCGACAGTATCGAAAGCGTCTTCACCGCGCTGGGGCTGCGCTGCGCCCGCAACACGCCCTTTGCCGGGGCCTACATGGCGCAGCATTACGGACGGCCCGTACGCGCCCAGCACGTGGTCCAGATCGAGATCGACCGCGCGCTTTACATGGACGAGCGCAAGGTCGAGCCCAACGACGGCTTCGACGATTTCAAGGCGCTGATGGACCGGGCCGTGGCCCACATGGTCAAGATCGGGGCCGGGCGGCGCGACGGCGGGTCGCTGGCCGCCGAGTAGGCGCGGCCTAGCGCAGCGACCGGCCCTTCAGGATTGCGCCGTCGCCCCAGCGCGCGCGAATCGCGTCGGTGGCGCGCTCGGCGCGCGCGCGAGCCTGCGCCTGCGGATCCAGCAGGTCGCCCACGCGGTCCGCGCCCTCGGCCCCCGTCAAATCCGACAGCCCGACGCCCAGCAGGCGGAACGGGCCTTCGCCGGCCACCGGGTCGAACAGGACGCGCGCGGTGCGATAGATGCGGTCGGCGATCTGGGTGGGATCGGTCAGCGTCAGCCGCCGCGTCAGGATCGCGTGATTCGCGCGCTTCAGCTTCAGCGTGACGACGCGGCCCGCGATGTCCTTGGCCTTGGCGCGGCCGGCGACCTTCTCGGCCAGCCGCCAGATATGCCCATCCAGCACCTCCGGGTCGGCGGTATCGGCGTGGAAGGTGGTTTCGTTGCTGATGCCCTTCACCGGCGCGTTGGCCGACACGCGGCGCCGGTCTTGCCCGCGGGCCAGGTGCCACAGCCGCGTCCCCATGCCGCCGAAGCGGGCGGTCAGGTCACGCTCGTCCCAGCGCTTGAGATCGGCGAAGGTCCGGATGCCTGCACGCTCCAGCGCCTCGCGCGTTACGGCGCCCACGCCCCAGATCAGGCCCACGGGCTTGTCGTGCAGGAAATCCACCGTCTCGGCCGCGCCGATGATCGAAAAGCCGCGCGGCTTGTCGAGATCCGACGCGATCTTGGCCAGGAACTTGTTGTGCGACAGCCCGATGGACCCGGTGATCCCCAGCTCGTCCTGCATGCGCTTCACCAGCCGCGCCAGCATGACGGCGGGCGGCGCGCCGTGCAGCCGCGCCGTCCCCGTGAGGTCCATGAACGCCTCGTCCAGGCTCAGCGCTTCGACCACGGGCGTCAGGTCGTCCATCATGGCGCGGACCTGCCGCGAGACGGCCGAATAGACGTCGAAGCGGGGCCGGACGATTACCGCCTCGGGGCAGAGCTTCAGCGCCTGGAACATGGGCATGGCCGACCGGACGCCCTTGATCCGCGCGATGTAGCAGGCGGTGGTCACCACCCCGCGCGACCCGCCGCCGACGATCACCGGCTTGTCGCGCAGCTCGGGGTTATCGCGCTTCTCGACGCTGGCGTAGAACGCGTCGCAATCCATGTGCGCGATGGACAGGTCATTGAGCTCGGGGTGCGTCAGCACGCGCGGACTGCGGCAGGCGGGGCAGCGCCCGCCGGCATCGAACGGCGTCAGGCAATCGCGGCAGAGACTCGGCATGGCGTTCATTTAATCACCGGGGCCGCTTGGTGACAGAGCGTATCGCGCGCCTGGGGCCCAAGCCGTTGGGATCTTGGCCTCGGCGCGCTTTGCGATAGTATGTTAGCGAACGAACCGCGAGACCGCCATGAACGATACTCCCACGATCCCGCCCCGCCGCCCCCTGACGCTGCGCGACGTGTCCGAGGCGTCGGGCGTCAGCGAGATGACCGTCAGCCGCGTCCTGCGCAACCGCGGCGACGTCAGCGCGGCCACCCGCGACAAGGTGCTGGATGCGGCCAAGCAGCTTGGCTACGTGCCCAACAAGATCGCGGGCGCGCTGGCCTCGTCGCGGGTGAACCTGGTGGCGGTCATCATCCCGTCGCTGTCGAACATGGTCTTCCCCGAGGTGCTGGCCGGCGTGGCCGAGGCCCTGGACGGGACCGAGCTTCAGCCGGTGGTGGGCGTGACCCATTACAGCCCCGAGCAGGAAGAGAAGGTCCTTTACGAGATGCTGTCCTGGCGGCCCTCGGGCGTCATCATCGCGGGCATCGAGCATTCCGAGCAGAGCCGCCAGATGATGCGCGCCACGGATGTGCCGGTGGTCGAGATCATGGACGTGGACGGCGATCCGGTGGACGCGGTGGTCGGCATCTCGCACCGCCGTGCGGGCCGCAAGATGGCCGAGGCGATCCTGAAGCAGGGCTTCGAGAATATCGGCTTCCTCGGGACGCAGATGCCGCTGGACCACCGCGCCCGCAAGCGGTTCGAGGGATTCACCGAGACGCTGGCCAAGGCCGGGCTCGAGGTCATGGACCAGGAATTCTACTCGGGCGGATCGGCCCTTCTGAAGGGTCGCGAGATGACGAAGGCGATCCTGGATCGCTCGCCCGACATCGATTTCCTCTACTATTCCAACGACCTGATCGGGGCGGGCGGCCTGCTCTACTGCACCGAGCAGGGCTTCGACATTCCCGGCCGGCTGGGCCTTGCCGGGTTCAACGGGGTCGAGCTGTTGCAGGGCCTGCCGCGCAAGCTGGCCACGATGGACACCGAACGCCAGGCCATCGGCCGCGAGGCCGCGCGCATCGTCGCGGCGCGCGCCGGCGGGGCGCCCGGCGGTGGCGAACGGATCGAGATCGAGCCGAAGGTGACGCTGGGCGACACGCTGCGCCGCTACAAGCCGTAGTCCGGGGCCGGACGCGTCCCCCGTGGGGCGCGGGGTCAGCCGGCTTGCGCCGCGCGGGTCATGTGCCGCTTGCGACCGAAGCCGGGGGCACGCGTGACGTCGAACCCTGCCGATTGAAGCGCCCGGCGCACGTGTCCCGCCGCCGAATAGGTGGCCGCCGTCCCACCCGGCGCCGTGTGCGCGGCGACCTCGGCCAGGATCTCCGGCGTCCACAGGGCCGGGTTCTTGGCGGGCGAAAATCCGTCCAGGAACCACGCATCCGCGCGCTCGGTCCATGCGGGCAGGGTCGTCTCGGCGAACCCCTCGACCACGTGCAGGTCCAGCCCCGGCAGGTTGATCCGCCGCGCGCCCGCCCTCCACGCGTCGATCAACGCCTCGGCCCGGTCCGCCAGAACCGGGAAGGCCTCCAGGGCGCGCGCCATGTCGTCGGCTGCGATCGGGTGCGCCTCGAAGCTGGTGAACCGCAGGTCGCCCGATTGCCCGCTCTCCTGCCACGCCACCCAGGCGGCCAGCGCGTTCAGGCCGGTGCCGAAGCCAAGCTCGCCGATGTGAAAGCCCGGGGCGAAGCGCGCGGGCAGGTCGTTGCCACGCAGGAACACGTGATGCGTTTCATCCAGCCCGTGCGCGAAGGAATAGTAGGGATCGTCGTAGATCTCGCTGACGGGCACGCCGTCCTGCCACTGGGTCATGGGCCATCCCTTGCCGCTTCGCGTCGACCCGATTACCTGACGGGACCACGCGCGGAAAGGGGATGCGACATGCAGGACGTCACCGTCTACGGCGCGGGCATCTTCGGGCTGTCGGTGGCCTGGGCGTGCCTGACCCGCGGCGCGCGGGTGCAGGTGATCGACCCCCACGGCCCCGGGGCAGGCGCGTCGGGCGGGATCGTCGGCGCGCTGGCGCCCCATGTCCCCGAGAACTGGAACCCGAAGAAGGCCTTCCAGTTCGACAGCCTGCTGGCGGCCGAAGGCTTCTGGGCGGCGGTCGAGAATGCGGGCGGCGTGGCGTCCGGATACGGGCGCACCGGCCGTATCCAGCCCGTCGCGGACCCGCAGGCGCATGACCGGGCCGACGCGCGCGGCGCGGGGGCGCAGGACCTGTGGCGGGGGCAGGCCGCGTGGTCGGTCACCGATGCCGCAAGCGACCCGTGGGGCGTCGCGGCGCCCCTGGGCGTCGTCATCCACGACAGCTTGACCGCGCGCATTCACCCGCGCCGGGCCTGCGACGCGCTGGTCGCCGCCATCCGCGCGCGCGGGGGCGCGGTGCTCGGCGAGGGGGCCGCGCGAGGCGCCGTCGTCTGGGCCACCGGTGCCGCGGGCCTCCAGGATCTGTCGCGGGAGCTCGGGCAGGAGGTCGGCCGCCCGATCAAGGGGCAGGCGGCGCTGCTGAAGCTGGACACGGGCGATGCGCCGCAACTGTTCGTGGACGGTCTGCACGTGGTGCCCCATGCCGACGGGACGGTGGCCATCGGCTCGACGACCGAGCGGGACTACGACGACCCTTCGGCCTGCGACGCCTTGCTGGACGATGTGGTGGCCCGCGCCCGCACGGCGGTGCCGCGGCTGGCCGAGGCGCCCGTGATCGCGCGCTGGGCCGGGCTGCGCCCCCGCGCACGGTCGCGTGCGCCGATGCTGGGGGCGTGGCCGGGACGGCCCGGCCATTACGTCGCCAATGGCGGGTTCAAGATCGGCTTTGGCATGGCGCCGGGCGTGGCCGGGGTGATGGCCGACCTGGTGCTGGAAGGGCGGAACAGTATTCCCGAGGGCTTTCGCGTCGCCGACAGCCTGCGCTAGGGGCGTTCCGGGGGTTGCGCCCGCGACGGTCGATTGCGTTTCGCCGAAACACCTTCCGGTCCGGCGGAGGAGGGCGTGCCCGGGCCGCCGTCCCCGCGCTGCGGGACACACGTCAGGATTGCATCGATCTTGGTCGGCTGGATTTCGCCGGAGTGTCGGCGCGATGAAGAAGAATTGATCGCCGCAGGTTGGTTTTCCCCGGCGTCAGGCCCCATTGATGACGATTTGCGCCACTAGGGTTTGCCTTGGTTGATGTGCGCAATAGTCGAGCGTATCGCCGAAGATACAACTCAAGCGATCCTAGGAGCGCCCATGCATTCGCCATCCACCGCACCCAGAACTGTCACGCTCAGTTCCGCCGTCTACGGGTTCAAGGCGCTTCTTGCTGCCGTCTTGCTTGCGTTCGTGGCGTGGATCTACCAGTCGCGCGCGGACCAGACGATCGACGCGGAACTCGACCGGGCGGTGCGTGTCCGCACCCAGGCCGCTGGCGAGGCCCTGGCGAGAACCCTGTATTCGGATTGGCGCGACCTGTCCTTCCTTGCCTCCCAGTATTTCGGTGCGAATGAGCGGCGCCAAGGCATGCTGGAAGGCCTTCGGGGCGATGGCGGACGGGTGTCCTGGATCGGCTTCGCACGGCCCGACGGTCGCGTGATGCAGGCCACCGGCGGCCTGCTGGTCGGCGAAAGCGTCGCCGAACGACCGTGGTTCCGCAACGGCCTGCGCGGGCAGTTTGCCTCGGACGTGCACGATGCCGTTCTGCTGGCGCGGCTGCTTTCCCCTGGTACGGGCGAGGTCCTTCGCTTCGTGGATCTCGCGCTGCCCGTCAGGGACGATGCCGGGACTGTTAGGGGCACGCTGGGGATGCATATCGACGCCGACTGGATCGAGACCGAGATCGAGGAGCTGGCGCAGAGCCTGGGAATGGAGCTGTATCTGGTCGGCGCGCAGGGCGACGTGGTCCTGTCCAGCGCCGACACCGTGCCGGATGCGCTGTCTCTCGAGATCCTGCGGACCGCGCGGACCGGCAATACCACCGCGCTGCGCGAGACCTGGCCCGATGGCGAGACCTACTTCGCAAGCTTGGTGCCACGGGTCGGGTACGCGGATCTGCCCGATTTCGGATGGTCGCTGGTCGGCCGGCTCGACCCGGACCAGTTCCGGCCCGCGCTGGACAGCGCGATGCGCGGTCTGACCCTGATCGTCGTGGGCGGCGTGCTTCTGGTCATCGCCATGACGTCGGCCTTCGTGATCGCCTTCGTGCGGCCGCTGGAACGCGTGGTCGACGCAGCCGAGCGCATCGCCGCGGGCGAGGATGTCTACCCGCCCGAACCGCGCGTTCCGCGCGAAGCGCAACGCATTTCGGGCGTTCTGGCGCGGTTGCAGGACGGGCTCAGCGACCGCCGGAGTTGAAGCTCAGCCGCCGCGCAAGATCCGCGATCAGGGCCGGGCCACGCACCCGGGCGACCCCCGGCGCAAGGTCGTCCTGGGTATAGAATCGCAGCATCAGCGCCTCGTGCTGTTGTTGGTCCGGCGACAGGTGCAGCCGCACGCCGTCCTCGTAGCGGGCGATGACCCGGGCGGGGATCTTTCCCACCCCGTCGATCTGCAGGGTCCCCGCGGTCCCGAGCGGCATCGCCCGCCCGCGCAGGCGCACCGTGTCCGCGGTCAGCGACGTGATCCACGGGCGGCTCTCGATCTCGCCGGCCTGGAATGTCGCGCGCTCGGGAACGTCGGCAACGTGGCGTTCGCGCCGGGGCAGCTCGATGCAGGCGATGATCGTGAAGGACAGAACGACGACGTTGTAGAGCGTCCAGAACAGGATCACCCATTTGCCGTCGCCCGCGTCGGAAAAGGCGAAGCGGTCGCTGAAGATACCGGCCAGCAGCCCGGCCAGGGTCAGCACCAGCAGGATGATGAAGGGCGCCATGAGCCGCCACTGGATGACGATGCGCGATCGGTCGCCGCCCTTCGCGGTGACCGAGAACGGGTGCCCTTTCGGCCGCAGCAACCCGGTGAAGGCCGCCCGGCTGATCGCGGCTGCCCCCAAAAGCTGGCTGACATCCGACAGGATCGGCACGATCATGCCCCGGCTCAGCACATTCAGCGCGACGATGATCCAAAGGAAATACGTGCCGAAATAGCTGATGACGTCGGACAGGGCGGCGTCGACAACGGTCACGTTGAAGAACCAGTAAAGCAGCGGATACACGATGGCGGCCAGCCGGAAGGGGAACGTGGTCGTCCAGTAAAAGACCGAGTCGACCACGCTCCAGCGATCCCTCAGCCGCAGACCATTGCGGGCGAAGGGCCCCAGCGACGACCGCGCGATCTGCATCAGCCCAAGGCACCACCGCGCGCGCTGGGTCACGTATTCCTTCAGGCCCTCGGGCGCGAGGCCTTCGGTCAGCGGCTCGGCAAGATAGGCCGTCTTCCAGCCCTTCTCCTGCAGCGCGAGCGTCAGCATGAAATCCTCGGTCACGCTTTCGGTGGGGAAGCCGCCGATCTCCTGCAGGGCGTCCCATCGCGCGACCGATGACGTGCCGCAGCAGAAGGCGATGCCCCAGCCGTCGCGGGCCGGCTGCATGTGGTCGAAGAAGAAGCGCTGTTCGTCCGGATAGGACCTCGTCAGACCCAGGTTGTGCTGGATCGGATCGGCATTGAAGAAATGCTGGGGCGTCTGGACCAGGCCCACCTCCGGGTCATGGAACAGCGCCAGGCAGCGCGAGGCGAAGCCGAGGTGCGGCACGAAATCGGCGTCCAGCACCGCGACGAAATCCGGCGGGACATCGCTTTCGGCCAGCCGCTCCAGCGCGTGGTTGATGTTGCCCGCCTTGGAGCCCTTGTTGTCGGGGCGCCGCAGGTATTCGACGCCCTGCTTCGCGCAGAAATCGCGCAGCCAGTCGCGTCGCCCGTCGTCCAGCACCATCACCACCTTGTTCGGATGGCGCAGCGACCGCGCGCCCACGATCGTGCGTTCCAGAACGGCAAGCTCTTCGTTGTAGGTCGCGATGAGGATGGCCAGCCGTGGCGGCGGCGCATCGCCCCACCAGCCCCAATGGGCATCGGCCTCGGCGCGGCGGTCCCTGAACCGCGCCATGATGAGGAACGAGCTCAGCGAACCCGCGAGCACCAGCATTTCCAGCGCGAACAGCGACCAGCTGGCCGCCATGTCGATCGTCAGCCCGGCGGGGGCCAGCGTCTCGGTCGCCCGCCACCACGCATAGCGCACGGCCAACACGGCCGAGATCGCCATCAGCACGGCGCGGTGCCAGACCCGCGTCGGATCGACGACCGACGGCAGAAGGCAGGCCAGCCCGATGACCAGCAGCAGGTGGATACCGGCCGATCCCAGTTCGCCGAAATGCGGAAAGAACGGCATCATCCGCCGAACAGACCGCGCAGCCCGTCGAGCGGACGGTCCTCGAAGAAGACGCGCCCGGTGCGCCCGACGGGGCAGCCAAGCTCGGGGTCCTGCGACAGTTCCGGCACCAAGAGGGTCACGTCATAGCGTTCCAGGTGCCGCTGGCTGGGGGCCACGGCAAGATGCTCGTAGACGGTCGCGGCACCGGAGCCTGCCAGCCGCGTAACGGTCGCATCGAACAGCCGTGTCTCGTTCTCGAAGCGGAAGCGCGCCGCATCCCCCAGGCGCAAGCCGTTATAGGTGCCCTCGGGCACTGACAGCGAAACGACCAGCGACGCGCAGTCGACGAGACGCAGCAGCGGGTCGCCCCGTTGCACCACGACCCCGTCCGCCTCCAGAACCTCCCACAGCAGCCCGTCCACGGGGGACGCCAGGTCGCCGCCGGTCAGCGCGTTCACGCGCACCCGCTCGCGGTCGATCCGTTCGGCCACGGCGGCGACGCGCGCCTCGGCTTCGGCGTGTTCCGCGTCGAGCGCGGCGATGACGGAGTCGAGCTCGGTGGCCCTTTGCGTGGCATTGGGCGAATCGTTGTAGCCGTCACCAAGGAAGACGCCCGCCTCGGCAGCCCTGAACTCGATCTCCAGCACCTCGACCCGTTCCCGAGCGTAGTCGAGCGCCAGCGACTCGAGGTTCGGTTCGGTCGGCAGGCGCCCGCCGTCGCTGTCCAGCGCGTCGCCCAGCCGGCGCGTCTCGGGATCGGTCCCGTCTTCCAGCAGCGCCAGCCGCGCGCGGGCGTGCTCCAGCCGCGTGCGCAGCTCGTCCAGCCGGTTTTCGCGGAAGGACTCGCCGCGCGCTTCGAGGTCGCCCTGGATGCCGCGCTGTGCCTCGCGCTGCGCCGCGATACGGGCCCGCGCGGCCTCTTCGAAGGTGCGCTCCATCACGAGGTCGTTCAGCCGGATCCTGTCGACCAGCGGATCGGTGATCGAGGCCACGACCTCGCCCGCGTTGACGCGCGCCCCCGGTGGCCGGTCGACAAGCTCAAGCGTGCCCGCCACGTCGGAACGGACGGTCACGATGGGGGCATTCACGAAGGCATTGGCGCTGGTGCGCGCCATCTGTTCGCCGACGATCACCCAGAGCGCGAACAGGATCACGACGAAGCCGACGATCAAACGGGTAAATTTCATGAGCTTGGGTCCTTGTTAAACCCTTCCTCGGATAGCGGCGAAAAGTGACCAGAAAAAAGCACCTAGCGGAGTGATCCGTTCACGATTGCGCGCAATCGGCGCCCTCTCGCTCAGCGACCTGGGCGAGAAGCCAGAGCGTCGCCGGATAGTAGAATCGCTGGGCGCCGGCCCAGGGCAGCGGATCGCAGGACGAGAGCGCATGAATCGCGCGATACCCCGCCGCATCGCTTTCGCTAACGACCGTGCCGCCGGGACCGGTCACGACCGCGACATGGCCGTCCGTCGGTGCCCGTCCCAGCACATCGGCCATGACGCGCACCGCCGGATGATCCCGGCGCCCCGACCAGCACAGGTAAAGTGGGACGCGCAAGGCGTCGTAGCCCGAGCGCACGGCATGGTCGGCCGGATCGGCGAAGCCTTCGGGGGTCACGTCGATCCAGTCCGGTATCGCGCCGCGCGCGGCGAGCTCGGACAGGACGGTTTCGCCATGGTCCGCGGCGCGGACAAGGTCGGGCAGATCGAAGGCATCGCCAAGTTCACGCAGGGCGGCACTGACGATATAGGACGGGTTGATCGTGATCCGGCGCCCAGCGGGCGCGTCCGCCCGCGGCAGCAGCAGCCGCTCGCCCGGGGCCCGCGGATCCGGCGCGAGGCACCGCGCCGCGATCGCCCGCGCGATCGGCTCGGCCCGCCCGGCGAAGTCCCGCCAGCCCGAATCGCGCACGGCCCGCAGCAGCGCCCAGGCCCGCAGCAGGTCGCCATCGGTGGCGGTGTCATCGTCGATCACGCCGGATCGGGGGCTGAAACGCCACCCCATGAAGGCGTCGTCGCGGTTGGCCAGTGTCGCCGAGGTCCAGGCCTCGATCAGCGCGAAGGCGTCACGATCCCCGAAGGCCTGTGCCAGAATCAGCCCGTAGGCCTGCCCCTCGGAATGGCTCACCTGCTGTTCCGGGTCCACGATCCGGCCGGAGCCGTCGAGGTATCTGTCTTTCCAGGATTGCCAGGCGGTCTCGCCGCCCGCGGCCCGACCGGCCGCGGCGATCAGACCGGTGCTCGACAGCCCGACGATAAGCAGCTCTCTGCGACTGAGCATCATTTTCCGCCCGAGCGAACCATTGGGATCATGCCTGCGAAGGCCCCCAGCGATCACTCGGTTGGCATGGGGCCTCGGCGCAGCAGATAACGGCCCGACGCCTGCCGTCCAATCAACATTCCGGTGGCGCGGATGCCACCGGACGGCGACACGCGTCAGCCGGCCCCGCGACGCGCCGGGCCGGCCTTCCTTGCGCAGTATTCACGAGTGCGGCGACGCCGACCGCGTGCCCCCCGGCTCAGGCGAGAACGGTGTCCAGCGTCACGTGATCGCGGCCCAGCGCCTCTGCCACCGGGGCGTTGGTGATCTGGCCCGCGTGCACGTTCAGGCCTTGCGCCAGGTGCGCGTCGTCGCGGCAGGCCTGTTTCCAGCCCTTGTCGGCCAGCGCCAGCATGAACGGCATGGTCGCGTTGCCGAGCCCGATGGTCGACGACCGCGCGACCGCGCCGGGCATGTTCGCCACGCAGTAATGCAGGATGCCGTCGACCTCGAAGATCGGGTCCTGGTGGGTGGTCGCCTTCGACGTCTCGAAACAGCCGCCCTGGTCGATCGCCACGTCCACCAGCACCGCGCCGGGCTTCATCGTGGACAGCATGTCGCGGGTGACGAGCTTGGGCGCGGCGGCGCCGGGGATCAGCACCGCGCCGATGACCATGTCGGCCTCGGCCACCGCCTCGGCGATGTTGCCGCCCGAGGCGTAGCGGGTGTTCATGTCGCGGCTGAACAGCTCATCGAGCTGGCGCAAGCGCGGCAGCGACTTGTCGAGCACGGTGACGTCCGCGCCCATTCCGGCGGCGATGCGCGCCGCGTGGGTGCCGACGACGCCGCCGCCGATCACCACCACGCTGGCCGGCGTGACGCCGGGGATGCCGCCCATGAGAACGCCGCGCCCGCCATTGGCCTTCTGCAGGGTCCAGGCGCCCATCTGCGGGGCCAGGCGGCCCGCGACCTCGGACATGGGGGCGAGCAGCGGCAGGCCGCCGCGCGCGTCGGTCACCGTTTCGTAGGCGATGCAGGTGGCGCCCGATTTCAGCAGGTCGTCGGTCTGCGCCGGATCGGGGGCGAGGTGCAGGTAGGTGAACAGCAGCTGGCCCTCGCGCAGCATGGCGCGCTCGGCGGCCTGCGGCTCCTTCACCTTCACCACCATCTCGGCGCGCTCGAAGATCTCGTCGGCGGTCGCGACGATGCTGGCGCCCGCCTCGGCGTAGTCCTCGTCCGGGAAGCCCGCGCCCAGGCCGGCACCCGACTGGATCAGCACCTCGTGGCCGTGGCTCACCGCCTCGCGCGCGGCGTTGGGCGTGATGCCGACGCGGAATTCCTGGGCCTTGATCTCGGTGGGGCAGCCAATGCGCATGTTCTTCTCCTCTTGTCTTGGTTGCGCGGAGATTAACGCCGTCGGGACGGGAGTGCTTTGAATTCCCTGCGTGCGATGGCATCATCCTGGCAAGATCCGTGCGTCATCACGGATAATCGCAGGAGAAATGATCGCATGATCGGCCTCGACCAGATGGATCGCCGGATCCTCGCATTGCTGCAGCGCGAGGGGCGGCTCACCAATGCCGAGCTGAGCGAGCGGGTGGCGCTGTCGCCCTCGGCCTGCCACCGGCGCGTGGCGCGCCTGGAACAGGCGGGGGTTATCAGTGGCTACGTCGCGCTGCTGGATCGCGCCGTGCTGGGGCGGCGCACAACGGCCTTCGTCGAGATCACGCTGTCGGGGCAGGCTGACGAGGTGCTGGACGCGTTCGAGGCGGCGGTGGCGCAGATCCCCGAGGTGCTGGAATGCCACCTCATGGCGGGGACGGCCGATTACCTGCTGAAGGTCGTGATTTCGGATACCGAGGATTTCGCCCAGCTGCACCGCCGCCACCTGGCACGGCTGCCGGGGGTGGCGCAGATGCAGTCCAGCTTCGCCCTGCGCCGCGTGCGCGAGACGACGGCGATCCCGGTCTAGGCCTTGCGCATCCGCAGGAACAGGTAGAGCGGCAGGCCGCAGCTGACCCCGATGCAGAAGGTCGCCGGGATCGCGACCAGGTCCAGCCAGCGGCGGCGGCCGATGGCCTCGATCAGGATCCAGACGGTCAGGGTGATGGCCGCGATGGTCAGATCCCAGACCAGCCCGGTGGTCGACTTGTTCACGTACCACGCGTCGATCAGCTGACCCAGAGAATTGCCGTCGGCCATGTAGCCCAGGAACCAGTACATCGGGTGGATCGCACCCCAGACGGCCAGGGCCAGGAAAATCCAGCGCATCAGAAGCTGCCGCCGCTGATGCCGATCTCGGCGGTGCCCGATACGGCGATGCCGCCGCGCCGCGCGGGGTCGTCCACCACCGGTTCGGGCGGCGCGTCGGCCCCGCAGGCGGCAAGGGTGGCAAGGGCGATCAGCGCGGCGATGCGGGTCATGGCGGGCCTTCGGTCAGGTACGATGCCCTCAAACTAGGCGTGGGGCGAGGCTTCGGCCAGTGTCTTGCGCCAGCGGGCCACCTGCGCGCGCACGTTGGCGGGCGCCGTGCCACCGTAGGACGTGCGCGAGGCCACCGAATTGTCCACGCCCAGCACGTCGAAGACGGCCTCGGTGATGGCCGGGTGCGCGTTCTGCATGTCCTCAAGCGTCAGGTCCGGCAGGTCGCAGCCGCGGCTTTCGGCCAGGGCCACCAGCGCGCCGGTCACATGGTGCGCGTCGCGGAAGGGCAGGCCCGCCTCGCGCGTCAGCCAGTCGGCCAGGTCCGTGGCGGTCGAGAACCCGTGCGACGCGGCGGCGCGCAGCGCCTCGCGGTTGGCGGTCATGTCGCCCACCATCCCGGTCATCGCCGCCAGCGCTAGCATGAGCGAGTCGGCGGCGTCGAAGGTCTGTTCCTTGTCCTCCTGCATGTCCTTGGAATAGGCCAGCGGCAGCCCCTTCATCACCGTCATCAGCGCCACCTGCGCGCCGAAGATCCGCCCCAGCTTGGCGCGCAGCAGCTCGGCCGCGTCGGGGTTGCGCTTCTGCGGCATGATCGACGACCCGGTGGACCAGCGGTCCGACAGCGACACGAACCGGAACTGGGCCGAGGACCAGATCACCAGCTCTTCGGCCAGGCGGCTCAGGTGCATGGCGGTGATCGAGGCGGCCGACAGGAACTCCAGCGCGAAGTCGCGGTCGCTGACGGCATCCAGCGAATTGGCGCAGGGCCGGTCGAAGCCCAGCGCGTGGGCCGTGGCGTCGCGGTCCAGCGGGTAGGACGTGCCGGCCAGCGCGGCGGCGCCCAGGGGGCTTTCGTTCATCCGCGCGCGCGCGTCGCGCAGCCGGCCGATATCGCGGTCGAACATCTCGGCATAGGCCAGCATGTGGTGTCCCCAGGTCACCGGCTGCGCGGTCTGCAGATGGGTGAAGCCCGGCATGACCCAGTCGGCGCCCGCCTCGGCCTGGTCGACCAGGGCCGTCTGCAACGCGCGCAGCCCTTCCATGGCCGCGTCGCACTGGTCGCGGACCCACAGCCGGAAATCGGTGGCGACCTGGTCGTTGCGCGACCGGCCCGTGTGCAAGCGCCCGGCGGGCTCGCCGATCAGCTCCTTCAGGCGGGCCTCGACATTCATGTGGATGTCTTCCAGCGCGGCCGAGAACGGGAAGTCGCCGGACTCGATCTCTGACAAAACGGTGAGAAGGCCTTCCCGGATCGCCTCGGCATCCTTAGTGCTTATAATGCCGTGGGCGGCCAGCATGGCGGCGTGGGCGCGCGACCCCGCGATATCCTGCGGGGCCAGGCGCCGGTCATAGGCGATCGAGGCGTTGATCGCCTCCATGATCGCGTCGGGACCGGTGCTGAAGCGTCCGCCCCACATCGCGTTGGAAGTCTTGTCGGCCATGTTGAGAAGCCCCCGGAGGACGTTGTGAAATATCTGACCCTCGCCCTTTATCTGGGCCTCGCCACGATCGCAAATGCCGAGCCTGACGCCTGGTCGGACCTGCGCCAGGGCGACATGCGCAAGCTGGTGTTCCACGACACGCCCCGCGCGGTCACCGACGCGACCTTCACGACTCCCGATGGCGCGGAACGCCGGCTGTCGGACTACGCGGGCAAGTGGACGCTGGTGAACTTCTGGGCGCTGTGGTGCGCCCCCTGCCGCGAGGAGATGCCGGCGCTGGATACCCTCAACGCCGAGATGGGCGGAGAGGATTTCGAGGTCGTGACCATCGCCGTCTGGCGCAACGCGCTGCCCGCGATCGAGGATTTCTTCGCCGAGCACGAGATCGAGACTCTGCCCATCCTGCTGGACCCCGACCGCAGCGTGTCGTCGGCCATGGGCGTGCTGGCCATGCCGATCACCGTCCTGCTGAACCCCGAGGGGCAGGAGGTCGCGCGCATGACGGGCGATGCCGACTGGGCGGGCGACGATGCGCGGACGCTTCTGCGGGGCGTGATGTCGGGCAACTAGCCCATGGCGGCGACCGCGTCGTGGCGCGGGCACGGCA
Organism: Palleronia salina; assembly: GCF_900141995.1. Taxonomy (GTDB): domain Bacteria; phylum Pseudomonadota; class Alphaproteobacteria; order Rhodobacterales; family Rhodobacteraceae; genus Palleronia; species Palleronia salina. The sequence goes on from NZ_FQZA01000003.1 coordinate 156,580, forward strand.
CTAGGTGGTCGTTGAAGAAGCCCGAGGCCTGCATGAAGGCATAGACGATGGTCGGCCCGCAAAAACCGAAGCCCCGCGCCTTCAGGTCCTTCGAGATACGCTGCGACAGCGGCGTCTGCGCCGGAACTTCGGCCATGCTGTGAAACCGGTTCTGCACCGGGTGGCCATCCACGAAATCCCAGAGGTAGTTCGAGAATCCCTCCTCGGCCTCGATCTGCTGCCAGGCGCGGGCGTTTTTGATCGCCGCTTCGATCTTGCCGCGGTGGCGCACGATGCCGGGGTCCTGCACCAGCCGGTCGACCTCGGCCTTGCCCCAGGTGGCGATCTCGTTTGGGTCGAACCCGTTGAACGCCGCGCGGAAATTGTCGCGCTTGCGCAGGATGGTGATCCAGGACAGCCCCGCTTGAAACCCGTCCAGCACCAGCTTCTCGTAAAGCGCGCGGCCGTCATACTCGGGCACGCCCCATTCCGTGTCGTGATAGGCCACGTAAAGCGGGTCGTCGCCGCACCAATCGCACCTTTCCCCCATGCCGCGTCCCCTTATCGGCGAAAATTGTCCGTTTTACCCTGCGTTAGCCGCCGTCGGTCAATCTGCGCGCAGTCAGATGAGGCAGGCCATGATCCACCCATTCCCCCCGAAGCCCGGCGCAACAACGGCATCGCCGGACCCGCTGAGCTTTGCCGTGGCCGCGCGGGATCGCGACACCGTCGCCATGGTGACGCGCGCGGTGGATGAAGACAACGTCATGCTGGCCTTCCAGCCCGTGGTGCCCGCGCTGCGCGACGACCGGCCGGCCTTCTACGAGGGGCTGATCCGCCTGCTCGACGCCTCGGGCCGGATCATCCCCGCGCGCGATTTCATGTCCACGGTCGAGCCGACCGAGCTCGGACGCCGCATCGACACCCTGTCGATCACCCACGGGCTCGAGGTGCTGCATCACCGCCCCCGGCTGCGGCTGGCGATCAACGTGTCGGCCCGCTCCATCGGTCATTCCCCCTGGCTCGAAGCGCTGGAGCGGGGGATCACGCGCGATCCCACGGTGGCCGAGCGGCTGATCCTCGAGATATCCGAGCGCTCGACGATCGAACTGCCCCAGATGGTCGGCGATTTCATGCAGGCGATGCAGCTGCGCGGGCTGAGCTTCGCGCTCGATGATTTCGGCGAGGGGTATACCTCGCTGAAATATCTCAAGGATCTCTATTTCGACATCGTCAAGATCGACGGTCAGTTCGTGCGCGGCATCGCCGGGAACCCCGACAACCGCGCGCTGATCAAGGCCATCGTCTCGATCGGGCGCCATTTCGACATGGTGACCATCGCCGAACAGGTCGAAACCCGGGCCGACGCCGCCACTTTGGCCAAGCTGGGGGTCGATTGCCTGCAGGGCTATTATTTCGGGGCTCCCACGATCCGCCCCCGCTGGGAGCCGGCGGGCGTGCCGCTGAGAACGGGTTCGGACACGTAAAAAAGGATCGGTTGTGTCCTTTATGACACTGGCATAGGGTCTGCGTGACGATCCCGGCGGCGCTGCTACGTTGTACCGCGGCGGCCCGCCCGGGCGACCAACGAACCGCACGCAGCAAAAGGGTAATCCCATGACCAATGTCGTTATCGCGTCCGCAGCCCGCACTGCCGTGGGCAGCTTCAACGGATCCTTCGCCAACACGCCCGCCCACGACCTCGGGGCCAAGGTGCTGGAAGAAATCGTTGCGCGGGCCGGCATCGACAAGGCCGACGTGTCCGAGACCATCCTCGGCCAGGTACTGACCGGCGGCCAGGGCCAGAACCCGGCGCGCCAGGCCCATGTGAATGCCGGCCTGCCCATCGAATCCGCCGCCTGGGGCATCAACCAGGTCTGCGGCTCCGGCCTGCGCGCCATCGCGCTCGGCGCCCAGCACATCCAGCTGGGCGATGCTCAGATCGTCGCCGCCGGCGGCCAGGAAAACATGTCCATGAGCCCCCATGTCGCCAACCTGCGCCAGGGCCAGAAGATGGGCGACATGAAGTTCATCGACTCGATGATCCGCGACGGCCTGTGGGACGCCTTCAACGGCTACCACATGGGCCAGACGGCCGAGAACGTTGCCGAGAAATGGCAGATCTCCCGCGAGGAGCAGGACAAGTTCGCCGCGATGAGCCAGAACAAGGCCGAGCGTGCCCGCGCCGAGGGCAAGTTCAAGGACGAGATCGTTCCCTTCACCGTCTCGACCCGCAAGGGCGACACGGTGGTCGACGCGGACGAGTATATCCGCGAGGGCGCCACGCCCGAGGGGATGGCCAAGCTGCGCCCGGCCTTCACCAAGGACGGCAGCGTCACCGCCGGCAACGCCAGCGGCATCAATGACGGCGCCGCCGCCGTGCTGCTGATGTCCGCCGACGAGGCCGAGCGTCGCGGGATCGAGCCGCTGGCGCGCATCGTCAGCTATGCCACCGTCGGGCTCGACCCGTCGATCATGGGCACGGGTCCCATCGGCGCGTCGCGCAAGGCGCTGGAAAAGGCGGGCTGGAAGCCGGGCGACCTGGACCTGGTCGAGGCGAACGAGGCTTTCGCCGCCCAGGCCTGCGCCGTGAACAAGGACATGGGCTGGGACCCCGAGATCGTGAACGTGAACGGCGGCGCCATCGCCATCGGCCACCCCATCGGGGCCTCGGGTGCCCGGATCTTCAATACCCTTCTGTTCGAGATGCAGCGCCGTGGCGCCAAGAAGGGCCTTGCCACCCTGTGCATCGGCGGCGGCATGGGCGTGGCCATGTGCGTCGAACGTCCCTGACCCAGGCGGCCGCGCGCCCGCCGCGCGGCCCCGAGCCGGAGACCGTCGATGGCTGACCAAGCGACATGGTTCGATCAGGTCGTCTTTTCCGGGGGCGGGACGCGCTGTCTGTGGCAGGGTGGCTTCATGGACGTGCTGAAGCAGGAAATCCCGATCACGCCCGAGCGCATCACGGGCGTGTCGGGCGGCGCGCTGACCTGCTGCGGCTTCATCACCTCGCGCGGACCCGAAATCCGCGACCTGATGATGGAGATTTTCGCGGCGCATGACCGCAACGTGCCGCTGCACGAACCCTTCGACGAGGTCGACGGGCATTCCCCGCACCAGCGCATGTACCACGACGTGGTCAGCCGTGCCGTGGGCGATCCGCAGGCCGCTCGGCAGATCGCCGACGGGGTCTCGGTCCAGATCCTGCTCGGGCGGCCCCCGAAGGATGGCTGGGCCAAGCTGTCGGGCGCCATGATGACCATGATCTACGAGGCCGACACCGTGATCCGGTCGAACCCGCACCTGGCCTGGGCCGAGATGTCCGGCATGGGATCCGACCTGGTCGACGCCAACGTCGCCGCGCGGGACGGCAAGCTCGTGGATCTCGTCTGCGCCGCCGCGACCATCCCCCCGGCCTTCGAGCCGCCGCTGTGGGACGGTCGTCCGGCCATTGACGCGGGGATGATCGACCAGGCGCCGCTGCCCCGTCCCGATCGCGGAAGAACGCTGATCCTGCTGACAAAAGAGTTCCGCGACATACCTCAACACGACGACCGGATCTACGTGATGCCGTCCAGGGAAGTGGCGGCCGACAAGATCGATTTCACCGATCCGGACAAGCTGGCCCTGACCTGGGAGCAGGGGGAGGAAGACGCCCGGCGGCTGTTGGCCGACGGCACGTTGATAAGAAACTGAAACCAACGAGGAGGAGAAAGACATGGGACGCGTAGCAATCGTGACCGGCGGCACCCGGGGCATCGGGGCGGCCATCGCCAAGGCGCTGAAGGCCGAGGGGCACACCGTCGCCGCCACCTATGGCGGCAACGACGAGGCCGCGAAGGCCTTCACCGACGAGACGGGTATTCCCACCTACAAGTGGGACACGGGCGACTACGACGCCTGCAAGGCGGGGATCGAAAAGGTCGGATCCGAGCATGGGCCCGTCGAGATCCTGATCAACAATGCCGGCATCACCCGCGATGCCCCGTTCCACAAGATGACGCCCGACCAATGGAACCAGGTCATCGGCACCAACCTGACCGGCGTGTTCAACATGACCCACAATGTCTGGAACGGCATGCGCGACCGTGGCTTCGGCCGGATCGTCACCATCAGCTCGATCAACGGCCAGAAGGGCCAGTTCGCCCAGGCCAACTACGCCGCGGCCAAGGCGGGGGATATCGGCTTCACCAAGTCCCTCGCGCAGGAAGGCGCGAAGAAGGGGATCACCGTGAACGTGGTCGCGCCCGGCTACATCAACACCGACATGATGAGCACGATCCCGGACAAGGTGATGGAGTCCATCGTCGGCGGCATCCCGGTTGGGCGCCTGGGCGAGCCGGAAGAGATCGCGCGCTGCGTGAGCTTCCTGTGCGGTGACGACGCCGGGTTCATCACCGGGTCGACGATTTCCGCCAATGGCGGTCAGTACATGACCTGATCCGGGACCCAGGGCGGGGCGCGTCGCCGTCCCGTCCGCCCCCACCCGGGAGAACTGCGCCGCAGATTTTCACGGCACCTCCGCCACCCGCCCCGTTCGCACCGGAACGGCAAGCGGCCCGCCCAATTCATTTCGGGCGACGGCAGGGCGCAGAATTTCGCAAAAGATTTGAGACGAGATCGACGCCGGGTCGGCGGATCCGGTCCCCAAGAGCGCTGGCGATGTCGCCAGCGCCAAGTTTGTCCGATCAGTGGGTCAGACGTTCGATCTGCTCTTTCAGGCGAAGCTTCTGCTTCTTGAGATCTGCAATGCGGATGGTGTCGCTTCCGGGGCTCCGTTGCTCGGACTCGACCAGCTCCGAGAGGTGTTGATGTTTCTTCCGAAGTTCCTGCACATGCGAACTCAAAGCCATCGAGATCCTCCTTTTTTGCTGAGACTCATAGTGAGCCACAAAATCGGAAAAAAGTCACGCGGCTGTCGCCCGATCGTTACAATGCGACGTGCTTTTACGCAATTTACGGCAAGGCCGCGCCGTCGCGCAGCACGCCGCGAATGGCGGGCGCGTAATCCTCGCCGTCTTTTCCGTGACTTGCACCGTCGTGCATGACGATGGGCGGGTGCAGCACCAACGGCGTTTTTCCGCCCTTCCGCCCGCTTACGATGACCAGCGAGGCGGCCCGCCCCGTCCGGGGCTGCAGGGGGCGGACCTCGAGACTGCCCAGATTCGCCGCCATCGCGCCCAGCAGGTCGGCCAGCCGGTCGGCCCTCTGGATCACCGTCATCAGGCCCTTGGGGGCCAGCCGGCGGGCGCCGGTTTCGATCCAGCGCGCCAGCGGCAGGTCCTCGCGATGGGCGGTGGCGCGGTCGGCGCCCCGGGGCGGCGTGCCCGAGCGCGGGGCGTAGTAGGGCGGGTTGGCGACGACGTGGTCGAATCGCCGCTGCCGCACCGGCTCGGGCAGGTCCGCCAGGTCGGCGGTATGGATCTGGGCCGTCAGCCCGTTGCGCGCGGCATTCGCGCGGGCCAGCGCGGCATACTCGTCCTGCAGCTCGACCCCCGTCAGGTCCAGCCCCTCAACCCGGTTGGCCAGCGCGAACAGCGCGCAGCCGACCCCGCATCCCAGCTCGAGCACCGATTGCCCCGCGCGCGCCGGCACGGCTGCGGCCAGCAGCACCGGGTCGACGCCCGCGCGGTATCCCTTGCGCGGCTGTTCCAGCACCAGCCGCCCGCCCAGGAAGGCGTCGCAGGTGGTCTCAGCGTCCGAAGTCGACATCGTTGTCCTGCAGCACGGCGGTGGCGCGGAAGTGGTCCCGATCGGCCACCATCAACCGGCGCGGCAATATGCCGAGGCTGCCTTCCAGCACGCTCATATGGACGTCGAGTTCAAAGCAATCTATCCCCTCGCCCTGAAGAAGTGCCTTGGCGAAGGCGATACTGGTCGGGTCGCTGCTGCGCATGAGTTCCTTCATGGGGCGAGCGATACAAAGGCGCCATTGCCTTGTCGAGAAGCGGAGACCACATGGACGCACAGGTCAAACCCCACGAACGCCTGGCCCACGCGCTGGCCGAGCCGCTGGCCGAGGTCGACGCGATGATCCGCGCCCGCATGGCCAGCGAGAACGCGCCGCGCATCCCCGAGGTGACCGACCACCTGATCGGGGCGGGCGGCAAGCGTATCCGGCCCATGCTGACGCTCGCCGCCGCGCGGATGAACGGATATCTCGGCCCCTACGACGTGCATCTGGCGGCGACGGTGGAGTTCATTCACACCGCGACCCTGCTGCACGACGACGTGGTGGACGAATCCGGCCAGCGGCGCGGGCGGCCCACGGCGAACCTGCTGTGGGACAACAAGTCCAGCGTGCTGGTGGGCGACTACCTGTTCGCCCGGTCGTTCCAGCTCATGGTCGAGACGGGCTCGATGCGGGTGCTCGACATCCTCGCGAATGCCGCCGCCACCATTGCCGAGGGCGAGGTGCTGCAGCTCACCGCGATGTCGGACCTGTCGACCGGCGAAGAGACCTACCTGAAGATCGTGCGCGGCAAGACGGCGGCGCTGTTCTCGGCCGCGACCGAGGTGGGGGGCGTCATCGCGGGCGCGCGGCTGGACCTGGTGCAGGCGCTTGAACGCTACGGCGACGCGCTGGGCATCGCGTTCCAGATGGTCGACGACCTGCTGGACTGGCAGCGCGGCGACGATATCGGCAAGAACGTGGGCGACGATTTCCGCGAACGGAAGATGACCCTGCCGATCATCCGTGCCGTGGCCGCCGCCGAGGGCGAGGAATGGACCTTCTGGGTCCGCACCATCGGGCGCGGCAAGCAGGAGGACGGCGATCTCGAGCGGGCGGAAGAGCTGCTGCACCGCCACGGCGCGCTGGACAGCACTCGCGAAACGGCGATCGCCTGGGCCGAGGACGCGAAAGAGGCGCTGTCGCCGCTTCCCGATAACGAGCTGCGGGACATGCTGCGCGACCTGGCCGATTACGTGGTGGCGCGCATCCGCTAGGCCAGCGCCGTGGCCCTCACCCACCAGCCCGGATGCGCCGCCGCCAGCGTCTCGGCCGCCACGCGGGCTTGGGGCGCGGCGGTGTAGAGCGCGAAGCAGGTCGCCCCGCTGCCCGACATGCGCGCGATCAGCGGCTCGGTCGCCTGAAGCCGCGCCAGAACGACCCCGATGGCGGGGCAGGCCGCGCGGGCGGGGTCTTCCAGGTCGTTACGCTGCGCCGACAGCCATTCAGCCAGCGCGCGGGCGTCGGACCACGGCGCGGGGCGGGGCAGGGGCGCATTGTCGGTCGTCGCCAAGCCCCGGAACACATCGCCGGTGCCGACCGCCACGCGGGGGTTCACCAGCACGGCGTGCAGCGGCGGCAGCGCCGGCAACGGCTCCACCCGCTCTCCGATCCCTTCCATCAGGCAGGCGCGGCCCAGCAGGCACACGGGAAGGTCGGCGCCGATACGCTCCGGGGCGTTCGGGAAGGCGCGCCCGTCCATCGCCCGCAGCGCGCGCAGGGCCGCCGCCGCGTCCGCCGTGCCGCCGCCGATGCCCGAGGCCGGGGGCAGGTTCTTTTCCAGCGTGAACGCGGCGGGCGGGCCGTCCGTGGCCATGGCGGCCTTCAGCACGAGGTTCGAATCGTCGGCCGGAACCCCTTCGGAGAAGGGGCCATCGACGGTCAGCGACCATGCGCCGGCGGGGGATGCCGTCACCCAGTCGCCCACATCCGCGAAGGCCACCAGCGAGGACAGCACGTGGTAGCCGTCATCGCGGCGGCCCGTGACATGCAAGGCCAGGTTGATCTTCGCGGGGGCGAAGAACCGGCGGTCAGCCACCGTCTTCGGCCACGAGCGGGGTGCCGTCTTCCTCTTCCAGGACCACGTCCAGCCCGACCTCCAGCTTGCGGCGGATGCGGTCGGGATCGACCTCGTCGTTCTGGTCGTTCTCGACGAAGCTCAGCGCGCGCTGCCACTGGAACCGCGCCTCGAGCTTGCGGCCCACCATCCAGTAGACGTCGCCCAGGTGGTCGTTCACCACCGGGTCCACGGGCATCAGCGCCACGGCGCGTTCCATGGGTTCCACCGCCTCGTCGAAGCGGCCCAGGCGATAAAGCCCCCAGCCCAGCGAATCGACGATGGCGCCCGATTGCGGTCGCGCCTCGACGGCGCGTTCGATCATTGACAGGGCTTCTTCGAAATCCTCGCCCCGCTCCAGCATGGAATAGCCGAGATAGTTCAGCACGGCGGGGCTGTCGGGGTTCAGGTCCAGCGCGCGGCGGAAATCGGACTTGGCCGCGGGCCAGTCGTCCAGCCGCTCGTGGGTCACGGCGCGGGCGAAGAAAGCCACCCAGAAATCCGGCTCGTCGCCCGAGAACAGGTCGATGGCGTCGGTATAGGCCTCCTGCGCCTCGGCATACATCTCCTCGTTGCGCAGGGCGTCGCCCAGCGTCATGTGCACCATGGCCACGTCGGGATGTTCCTCGGCCATCTGCCGCAGGACGGCGATGCCTTCCTCGGGGCGCCCCGCCGTCGCCAGGATCTCGGCGCGCCCGACCTCGGCCGCGGTGAAGGCCGGGTCGTCCTCGGGCACGGCGGCCAGCGCCTCGATGGCCAGGTCGTACTGCTCCAGCTGTTCCAGCAGCGACGTGTTCATCAGCAGCGCCTCGACATGGTCGGGGCGCAGATACTCGACCACGCGACCGTAAAGCAGCGTGTAGGCCGGCGCGGCCTCGGACAGCAGGACATTGGCGATGTCGAAGGCCAGTTCGGCCGTGCCGGCGGTGGCGTCGGGCGCGATGGTGAAGTCCAGCGCCTGGCCTTCGGCAATGGCTTCCTTCATGGCCGTCAGCGGCGCGTCCAGCGTGCCGCCCCCGAAGCCCGCGTCCAGGACCGCCGCCGCCTCGTCGAAGCGGCCCACCTGAGTCAGCACCTGCGCATGGGCCATCAGCCCGCGGCGGGTCAGTTGCAGGTCGTCGGTGGAAAACAGCGCTTCGGCCTCGTCGAACCGCCCGAGCGAGGCCAGTGCCAGGCCCTTGTGGTAGGTGCCGTAGGCCGCCAGCCCGTCTTCCTCGGCCACGGCGTCGAAGGCGGCGAGCGCGGCGTCGACCTGCCGGTCGCCGATCAGCGCCCAGGCCTTGGCCAGCCCGTCGAACAGGGGGCCCACCGTCATGCCCGCATCCATGTCGGCCAGGATGTCGCCCCAGTCGCCCTGCTTGGCCCGCTCGGTCAGCAGCGCAAGGTTGGCCAGTTGCGACGTGCCGCCTTCCTGCGCCAGGCGCAGGGCGATGGTGTCGGCGCGGTCGATCTCGCCCAGCGACATGAACGCGCCGGTCAATTGCTCGAGGATCGCCAGGTTGTTGGGATCCTGCAGCATGGCCTGGGTCAGGTAGCGCGTCGCCTCGCGATAGTCGTTGTCCATCTGCGCCTGGCGCGCGGCCAGGTAGGCGCCCGGGTTCACGTCGGCCAGGACGGCGGGGGCGGGCAGGCTCAGCGCTGCGGCCAGGAGAAGCGGGCGAAACATGGCGGTCCTTTCAGCATGGTGCCTTGCGCGACAAGGTAGCCACGAGCCGACCCGACGGCAATGAAGGGCCCGGTGAAAAGAACGTGGGGCGCGGCACCACGCCACGCCCCACACTTGTCTTCGGTGCTGCCCGAGCGGCGACGCCCGCTCACATGTTCGGGTAATTCGGCCCGTCGCCACCCTGCGGCGTGGTCCAGACGATGTTCTGGTGCGGATCCTTGATGTCGCAGGTCTTGCAGTGGACGCAGTTCTGGAAGTTGATGACGAACCGGTCCTCGCCGGTCTTGTCGTCCTTCACGAACTCGTACACGCCCGCCGGGCAATACCGCTGCGAGGGGCCCGCATACTTGGGCAGGTTCACCTCGACGGGGACCGCCGCGTCCTTCAGCTTCAGGTGCGCGGGCTGGTTTTCGTCGTGGTTGGTGTTGGCGAAGCTCACGTTGGTCAGCCGGTCGAAGCTGATCTTGCCGTCGGGCTTGGGATAATCGATCGGCTTGTGCCTGGACGCGGGCTGGGTGGCCGCCGCGTCGGTCTTGCCGTGCTTCAGCGTGCCGAGAAGCGAGAATCCGGCCGTGTTGCACCACATGTCGAAGCCGCCCACGGCCAGCGACGCGGTCAGGCCGTATTTCGACCACAGCGGCTTGACGTTGCGCACCTTCTTCAGGTCCTTGCCGATCGCGCCCTCGCGCACTTCGGTGTCGTAGGTTTCCAGCGTATCGGACGCCCGGCCCGCTTCGAGCGCGGCATGCGCCGCCTCGGCCGCCGCCTTGCCCGACAGCATGGCGTTGTGGTTGCCCTTGATGCGCGGGACGTTGACCATCCCCGCCGCGCAGCCCAGCAGGGCGCCGCCCGGGAAGGCCGTCTTGGGCAGCGACTGGTATCCGCCCTCGGTGATCGCCCGCGCGCCGTAGCTGATGCGCTTGCCGCCGGTCAGCAGCTCTTTCACGTAGGGATGGTGCTTGAACTGCTGGAACGCCAGGTAGGGGTTCACGTGCGGGTTCTCGTAGCCCAGGTGCACGACGAAGCCCACGTAGACCTGGTTGTTGTCCAGGTGATAGATGAAGGACCCGCCGCCCGCGGTCTTGCCCAAGGGCCAGCCCATGGTGTGCACGACCGAGCCTTCCTTGTGCTTCTCGGGGTCGATTTCCCACAGCTCTTTCATGCCGAGCCCGTATTTCTGCACGTCCGAGCCGGAATCGAGCGCGAACTTCTCGATCACCTGCTTCGACAGCGACCCGCGCACGCCTTCGCCCAGCAGCACGTACTTGCCGTGCAGCTCCATCCCCGGCTCGTACCCGTCGCCCTTGGTGCCGTCGGGCGAGATGCCGAATTCGCCGGCCACGACGCCCTTCACCGATCCGTCCTCGGCATAGACCAGCTCGGAACAGGCCATGCCCGGGAAGATCTCGACGCCCAGCTCCTCGGCCTGTTCGGCCATCCAGCGGCAGACATTGCCCATCGAGACGATGTAGTTGCCGTGGTTGTTCATCAGCGGCGGCATCAGGCCGGTGGGGATGCCCACCTTGCCCGACTCGCCCATGTAGAAGAACTTGTCGGACTTCACCGCCGTCTTCAGCGGCGCGCCCTTGTCCTTCCAGTCGGGGATCAGCGCGTCCAGGCCCACCGGGTCCAGCACGGCCCCCGACAGGATATGCGCGCCGACCTCGGAGCCTTTTTCCAGCACCACGACCGACCGTTCGGGGTCGAGCTGTTTCAGGCGGATCGCCGCCGACAGGCCGGCGGGGCCGGCGCCGACGATGACGACATCGTATTCCATCGCTTCGCGCGTGATCTCGGACATGGGGGCTCCTCACGGAAATTCCGGTTCTTGGCTTGGTATAAGGGGGGGCGACCGGGGGTCAATTGTGACACTGCGTTGCGCCCGGCCCGCGACGTGGCGTCGAAAGGCCCGGGATGGCCCGCGCGAACGCGCGTTCCGGCCCCGTTGCTTGACTTTGCCCGGCCCGCTTGAATTAACAGGGGGAAGACCCCCACGTCACATCGATACCCAAAGACGAGCGATCCCGATGGAAAAGATTGCACTGACCCGCGATGGCCAAGCGGCCCTGAACGCCGAATTGAAGCATCTGAAAAGCGAAGAGCGCCCGGCCATCATCCGCGCGATCTCCGAGGCGCGCGAGCATGGCGACCTGTCCGAGAACGCCGAATACCATTCGGCCAAGGAAAAACAGTCGTTCATCGAGGGCCGCATCAAGGAGATCGAGGGCATCCTGTCGCTGGCCGACGTGATCGACACGTCGAAGCTTTCGGGCTCGATCAAGTTCGGCGCCCACGTCACCCTTGTGGACGAGGACACCGACGAGGAGAAGACCTACCAGATCGTGGGTGAACCCGAGGCCAATCTCGAAGCCGGCAAGCTGAACATCAAGTCGCCGCTGGCCCGTGCCCTGATCGGCAAGGAAGAGGGCGACAGCGTCGAGGTGCGCACGCCCGGCGGCGAGAAATCCTACGAAATCCTCAGCGTGGTCTACCGCTGAGCCGACGCTTTCGCGAAAGGGGCGCGGTGCCATGTCCGACGATTCGGGCCTGAACTTCCCGCAGGATGCCGCCGACCGCATCGGTCGCGTGCAGAAGATCGGCGGCGGCGCGGCGCTGGGCTGGTCGATCCTGTGCGCGATCTTCTTCGTGCTGATCGGCCGCAGCGACGGTGAAACCTCGGGCATGCTGGCCGCGATCCTCGTGGTCATGGCGCTGGTTCTGCCGCTGGCCCTGATCCTCGTTGCGACCGCGCTGGCAGTCCAGAGCGCGCGCAGCGACGGACGCGCGCTGGCGCTGCGCCACGCCATTTCCGCCGGGCGTCGGCAAGCCCTGCCCGAGCCGCCGAGCGTCGACCTGTCGCCCATCGAGGCGCGACTGGCCGAACTGTCCAGCCGGATCGAGGACATCGAAATCTGGCTGAGCGACCGGGCCGGTGCGATCGACACCATGGCACAGCAGGCAACGGCCCCCAGCCCCCCACCGGTGCCGTCCGAGGATGCTGCCGTGACGGTGCCGGGGCCCGTGCCGGGCGAGACCGATCCCGACGCGCCAGACCTCGGCCTGGCGCCCGCGCCCGAGCGGGGGGGCGGTCCGCTGTCGCTCGACACCCTAATCCGCGCACTGGAATTTCCGTCGGACGCCGATGACCAGGCCGGGTTCGACGCCATGCGCGCCGCGTTGCAGGACCACCGGGCGGCCCAGCTGGTGACGGCGGCGCAGGACGTTCTGACCCTGCTCAGCCAAGACGGGCTTTACATGGACGACATGCCGCCCGACCGCGCGCGGGTCGAGCTGTGGCGCGCCTTCGCCGATGGTCTGCGGGGTGGCGAAGTCGCCCCCCTGGGCGGGATCCGCGACGAAGAGGCGCTGGCCATCTGCATCTCGCGCATGCGCAGCGACACGATCTACCGCGACGCGATGCACCATTTCCTGCGGCTGTTCGACCACCGCTTCGCCGAGATCGCGCCCGAGGCCAGCGACGCGCAGATCGCCGCGCTGACCGACACCCGCTCGGCCCGCGCCTTCATGCTGCTCGGCCGCGCGACCGGTATCTTCCAGGGCTGAACTGCGGGCGGGCCGAAGGTTCGATCTTCTCCGCACCCGCTTCTGTCTGAATGGCCGCTCCCGCCATGCCGCCCGAGGGCTCGGCCGCGACCGATCCGCGGACCGAGGACCACGGCATAGGGCAATTTCCCGAAAGGTGGCTGACCTGCCCGGCGCAAGGGCTGCGATCAGGCCATCGGTGCCCGGCGGGGAACAGACGTCACGTGGCACCCTTCGCGGCGATATGTGAGGTGCTCGTTTCACTGCTTTCAGCAAATAGCGGCAAGCGGGCAAAGCCGACGCTCGGCCCTGCCACGGGTCGAAAGGCTTGGCCTCAGAACCGGTCCAGCAGGCGGCGCAGGTAGTCGCGCTCGGCCTCGGGCCGGGCCTGCTCGCCCGAGCGGCGGCGGATCTCGTCCAGCAGCTCCTCGGCCCGGCGATAGACATCTTCTTGGCCCAGCATCTGCTCTTCCGAGCCCATCTGCCCATTCTGCCCCGCCTCGCGGCCCAGCGGGTCGCGTGATCGGCCGCTGGGGTCGCCCTCGGCGGTGGCTTGACCCTGTCCCTGGCCCTGCTGCTGTTGCTGCTGGTTCTCGGCCAGGGCTTCGCCCAGCGACCGCATGCCTTCGCGCAGGGCTTCCATGGCTTCGGACTGGTCGTCCAGCGCGCGGGAATAGTCGCGCTCGCGCAGGGCTTCCTCGGCGCCGTCCATGGCGCGGCCCGCACGGTCCAGCGCGTCGCGCGCGGCCTCGCCGGCCTCGGTGCCCGCGCCGGGCAGGTTGCCCTCCTGGCGCCGCAGTTCGTCGCGCAGGGCCTGCTGACGCTGGGCAAGCGAGTCGCCCATCCCCTGCTGGCCGTTCTGACCCTGCTGGCCGCCCTGGCCCTGCTGCTGGCCTTGCTGCTGCCCCTGGCCGGGCTGCTGGCCCTGTTGGCCTTGCTGGCCCTGACCCTGCTGCCCCGGTTGCTGGCCCGGCTGCTGACCCTGCTGACCCTGTTGCCCCTGCTGACCCTGCTGCTGGCCTTGCTGGCCGAACTGTTCCTGCAGGTCGCGGAAGGCTTCGTCGCTCAGCTCCTGCTGGTCGCGCAGGGCCTGCTGCATGTCCTGCATGGCCTGCTCGCCGGGGCTGGGTTCGCCCTGGCCGCCCTGGGTCACCTGCATGTTCTCCATCATGCGGTTCAGCTGTTCCAGAAGCTGCTGCGCCCCGGCCATGCGGCCCTGCTCCATCAGTTCCTGGATGCGGTCCATCATCTCCTGGATCTGGTTGCCGGTGATCTGCTGGCTGTCGCCCTGGGCCTGCTGCTGTTCCTGGCCCTGGCTCTGCTCGGCCAGCTGGCGGATGTAATCCTGAGTCGCCTCGCGCAGCTCCTGCATCAGCTCGGCGATCTCGGCCTCGTCCGCGCCGTTCTCGATGGCCTCGGACAGGCGCTCCTGCGCGCGGCGCAGGCGTTCCAGCGCGTCGGCCAGGTCGCCGTATTCCAGCTCCTGCGCGATGTCCCACAGCTCGGCCGCGATTTCTTCCTGCCGCTCGACCGACAGGGGCCCGTCGGCGATGCCGGATTCGAGGCGCCGGATCACCACCCGCAGCCGCAGGTAGAGGCTCTGGTCGCGGAACGCCTCTTCGGGGCGCCACGACACGGCGCGCAGGATCTGGGCCACCCGGCGGGCATTGTCGCGCGCCCACAGAAGGTCGCGGCGCTGTTCGATCACGGCCTTGGCCATGGGGTCGAAATAGCGCAGGCCGGCAAGATCGGCCGAGACAGCACCGGTGCCGCCCTCCTGTCCCAACTCGTCCGACACGACATAGCGCAGCGTCACGGGCAGGTTCGCCCAGGGGTGTTCGCTGAAATTCTCGATCAGGGTGCCCGTGAATTCGGAGCGGTCGCCGCTGATGGGCAGGGGCAGGTTCACGACCAGCGGGTCGCGCGGGTCGGGGTCGGTGGCAAGGCCGTAGCGGCGGTCGATCGCATCCATGTCCAGCGTGATCTCGACCTGGCCGCCGGTCACGCCGTAATCGTCGCTGGCCGCGAAGGGCTGGCGGAATTCACCCGATTCGCCACGCTCGGGCGTGCCGGTGACCTCGATCGCTGGCGGGGCGTCGGGGGACAGCTCCACGTCGAAGCTGCGGCCGCCCGGGCCGTCGATGGCGATCTCGCCCGGCTGCATGACGCGGAAGCTCTGGACCGGGGCGGCGGCGCTGCCCGCGTCGCCGATGGCCGCCGACACGGTTTCCGACACCGTCAGGTCCCCCGCGGCGCCGTAAAGGCGCAGGGTGACATCCGCGCCCTCGGGCACCGTGATCGGCCCGTCGGGGAGGTCGGCCAGGTAAAGCGACGGCAGGCCGGTATAGGCCGGCGGCTCGATCCAGCCTTCCCAGCTGGGCCCCGAGGCCATGGCGGGGCCGCCCGGCCCCATCTGCGCCACGCTGCCCACCCGCAGGAAGGACCCGAACAGCAGCGCCACGGCGAAGGCCAGCAGCGCGACGTAGCGCAGCGCGAACGGGTCGCGCGCGGCGATGCGCAGGTCGGGCTCCACCGCGCGTGCGGCGCGGATGCGGTCGGCCATGCGGGCCAGGTGCGCCTCCCATATGGCGCGCGAGGCGGCATCGGTTCCGCCGATGGCCTGCGCGTCCGACAGCGCGGTGATCGGCCGGCCGGGCAGCGATTCGTCCAGCCGCACCAGGGCGTCGGTCTCGCTGGGCCAGCGGAAGCGACGGAGCCCGAGGACAAGCGCGACCAGCGCCCCCAGCCCGGCGACGAGCGCAAGGCCCCAAACCAGCTCCAGCGGCAGGGCGTCCTGCACCCCCAGCATCAGCGCGGCCAGCACCGCAAGGCAGATGGACCACAACGGCCAGAAGGCGCGCGCCATCCGCTCGGCCAGCAGGCCGGCGCGGGTGAGGGTCAGCGGTCGCCGCAATCCGCGGCGGGCGATCTCGGGCAGGCGTGTCGAAGGTTGCATGAAACTCCGCGACGGCAGGCGGCGCCGACGGCGGAGGATGCCACCGTCAGAGCCATTGAGGAATGATATCCCGTGCGATCATATCGTCAAACGTCGGGCGGGGGCGAATGACGGCGCTGTGATCGCCGTGAACCAGCACCTCGGGCACCAGCGGGCGCGAGTTGTATTCCGACGCCATGACCGCGCCATAGGCGCCCGCGCTGCGAAAAGCGACCAGGTCGCCGGCCTTGAGCGGCGGCATCGACCGCGTCTTGGCGAAGGTGTCGCCGCTTTCGCAGACCGGCCCGACGATATCCATCGGCGCGTACTCGACGCCCGGCGCGGGCTCGACCAGGGGCACGATATCGTGATGCGCGCCGTACATGGCCGGGCGCAGCAGGTCGTTCATCGCGGCGTCGAGAATCAGGAAGGTGCGATCTTCGCCCTCCTTCACGTAGATCACCCGCGACACGAGGATCCCCGCGTTGCCCGAGATCAGGCGCCCCGGCTCGATCTCGATCTCGCAGCCCAGGTCGCCCACGGTGCGGCGGATCAGGTCGCCGTAATCGCTGGGCAGGGGCGGGGCGAGGTTGTCGCGCGTATAGGGGATGCCCAGCCCGCCGCCGAGGTCGAGGCGCGAGATCTCGTGCCCGTCCGCGCGCAATTGCCGCGTCAGGTCGGCCACCTTGCCATAGGCGGCCTCGAACGGCGCGAGCGAGGTCAGCTGGCTGCCGATATGCACGTCGATGCCGATGACCTTGATACCGGGCAGGCGCGCCGCCTCGGCATAGATCTCGCGCGCGCGGGCGATGGGGATGCCGAACTTGTCCTCTTTCCGGCCGGTGGCGATCTTCTCGTGCGTCTGCGCGTCCACGTCGGGGTTCACGCGCAGGGTGATCGGGGCTGTGGCGCCCATCCCGGAGGCGACCTCGGACAGGGCCAGCAGCTCGGGCTCGGATTCCACGTTGAACTGGCGGATACCGCCCTCCAGCGCCTGCGCCATCTCCTCGCGGGTCTTGCCCACGCCCGAGAACACGATCCGCTCGCCCGGGATGCCCGCGGCGCGGGCGCGGGCGTATTCCCCGCCCGACACCACATCGACGCCCGCGCCCAGGTCGCCCAGCAGTTTCAGCACGGCCACGTTCGACAGCGATTTCATGGCGAAGCACACCAGGTGGTCCATGCCCGCCAGCGCCTCGTCGAACAGGCGGAAATGGCGGGTCAGGGTCGCAGCCGAGTAGCAGTAGAACGGCGTGCCGACCTCGGACGCGATCTGGGCCAGATCGACGTCTTCGGCCATGAGGCGTCCGTCACGATACAGAAAATGGTCCATGGGTCCGTTCCCCGCGTTGCTGAGGGTTCCTGCGTGCGATGGAGCCAGTAAGCCGCGCGACGCCACGGCACAAGCCCCGCACCGCCTCGGGGCTGCCACCCGCGGGCACGGCACCCCGCGGCGGGCCGCCGTCGCCGCGTATCCGCCCACGCGCATATCCGCGCGATTTTTCGCCGGACCCATGGTCCTCCGGTCCGATGGGTACTGGTTCCGGCGGAACCTTTCCCGCCGGGTGCGACTTTTTGGAAGTACCACGAGGATGTTTTACGATGACCGACACTGCCGGATTGGCGGAACTGGCCGAATTACGGGTCGCCCTCCACGAGATGGAGGGCTCACTCGGGCTGCACGACATGACCCGCAACGAACGCGACGTGCTGTGCGCGTTCCAGTACGCGGGGGCTGAGAAGGGACCGGTGTCAAGCGAGGCCGCGAAGTCCTCGGACCTGCTGTCCTCGGTGTCCCACGCGACGTTCCACCGCTCGCTCCGGTCGCTGCTGGAGAAGGGCTACGTGCAACTGGCACCCGATCACCGGGCCAAGCACTACGTCATCCCCTCCGAAGCCAGCCCCTGCGCACGCTGAGGCGGGCGGCCCGCCGAAAACCAGCCAGGCAAAGAAAAACCCCCGAACGCGAATTCGGGGGTTCGAGCGTTTGTCAGGCGACGACGGGTGCTTACAGCAGCCCCTCGCGCTGGGCCTTCTTACGCGCCAGCTTGCGCTGACGGCGGATGGCCTCGGCCTTCTCGCGCGCCTTCTTCTCCGAGGGCTTCTCGAAATGCTGCTTGAGCTTCATCTCGCGAAAGACACCCTCACGCTGGAGCTTCTTCTTCAGGGCACGCAACGCCTGATCGACGTTGTTGTCACGAACGCTGACCTGCATGTGGTTTTCACCACCTTTCTAGCTAGAGTTTCGAACAATTGCAGGAGGCTGGCGATTTAGCAGGCAAAGCTTAGATTGTCCAGCAACAACACGCGCCGCCGCGCGCCGACCCGTGACCAAAGGACCCCGCATGACCGATACCAAGGACGCCCTGCTCGACGCCGCCATGATGCACGTGCCTTTCGACGGCTGGTCCGAGACCACGCTGCGCGCCGCCGCCCGCGACGCCGAGGTGCCGCTGGAACAGGCGCGGGCGCTGTTTCCGCGCGGCGCGGTCGACATGGCGCTGGCCTTCCACAAGCGCGGCGACGACCAGATGGCCGCCGCCCTGCGGGACGAGCCGCTCGAGGACATGCGCTTTCGCGACCGGGTGGCCCGCGCCGTGCGGCTCAGGATCGAGGTGATCGACGACAAGGAGGCCGTGCGCCGCGGCACAACGCTCTTCGCCCTGCCGCAGCACGCCGCCGACGGCACGAAGGCCTTGTGGGCCACCGCGGACCGGATCTGGCGGGAACTCGGCGACAGCTCGGACGACATCAACTGGTACACCAAGCGCGCCACGCTGTCGGGCGTCTACGGCAGCACGGTGCTCTACTGGCTGGGCAACGATTCGCTCGGCGCGCAGGATACCTGGGCCTTCCTCGACCGCCGCATCGACGACGTGATGCGCATCGAGAAGGTCAAGTCGGCCGTGAACGCCAATCCGCTGACGCGCACGCTGTTCGCCGGCCCCAACTGGCTGGCCTCAAAAGTCCGCGCGCCGGGCGACATGTCGGGCTATCCCGGCCGCTGGACCGACGGCTGAGCCGCGCGCGGCCCCACCTGACCACGAACGAGGACTGTCCATGACCGACCAGATGCGGGTGATCGAGATTTCGCAACCCGGCGGCCCCGAGGTGCTGACCGAGGCGCGCCGCTCCGTGCCCGAGCCAAAGGCGGGCGACGTGCTGATCCGCGTGGCCTTCGCCGGGGTGAACCGCCCCGACGCGCTGCAACGGGCGGGCGCCTACGACCCGCCGCCCGGCGCCAGCGACCTTCCGGGGCTCGAATGCGCGGGCGAGATCGTCGCGGTGGGCGACGGCGCGGGCTGGAACGTGGGCGACCGGGTCTGCGCGCTGCTGCCCGGCGGCGGCTACGCCGAATACGTCACCACCCCCGGCGCGCATTGCCTGCCCGTCCCCGACGGAATGGACCTGAAACAGGCCGCCTGCCTGCCCGAAACCTTCTTCACCGTCTGGACCAACGTCTTCGACCGCGGGCGCCTGCAAGGGGGCGAGCGGCTGCTGGTCCATGGCGGCTCGTCCGGCATCGGCAGCGTCGCGATCCAGCTGGCCAAGGCCTTCGGCGCGCGGGTCTTCACCACCGCAGGCTCGGACGAGAAATGCGCCTTCTGCACTGACCTGGGCGCCGACCGCGCCATCAATTACCGCGACGAGGATTTCGTCGCCGTCCTGCGCGACGCGGGCGGGGCCGACGTGATCCTCGACATGGTGGGCGGCGACTACATCGCGCGCAACCTCAAGGCGCTGGCCGAGGACGGGCGGCTGGTGCAGATCGCCTTCCTGGGCGGCCCCAAGGCCGAAATCAACTTCGCGCCGCTCATGGTGCGGCGGCTGACCATCACGGGCTCGACCCTGCGCCCGCAAAGCGACGCGGCCAAGGCCTCCATCGCCGATGCGCTGCGCCAGCATGTCTGGCCGCTGCTGTCCTCCGGCAAGGTCGGCCCGGTCATCCACAGCACCTATCCACTGGCCGAGGCGGCGGCGGCGCACGCGCTCATGGAAAGCTCGGAACACATGGGCAAGATCGTCCTGGAGGTCGCAGGCCAATGAGCATGTCCCTGTCCCGCCGCACCGTTCTGGGCGGCCTCGCCGCGCTGGGCGCCGCACGTCCGGGCTGGAGCGCCGAGGCGCGCTGGTCCGAACTGTCGGACCGCGCAGCAGAATTTTCGCAGATCCGGTCGATGATCGTCTCGCGCGGCGGCACGCCGCTGGTCGAACGGGTCTTCGCCGGCCCGTCGCTCGACACGCCGGTGAACGTGAAATCGGTGTCCAAGACCATCGTGTCGGCGCTGGCCGGCGTGGCGCTCGACCGGGGCGAGCTTCCGGCGCTCGACGCCACGCTCGGCGACGTGGCGCCGCGGCTGATCCCGAACGGGGCCGATCCGCGCGTCCGCGAGATCACGGTCGAGAACCTGCTCTCGATGCAGGCGGGGCTGGAGCGGACATCGGGCGGCAATTACGGCGGCTGGATCGCGTCGTCCAACTGGGTTTCCGACGCGCTGTCCCGGGACTTCGTGGCCGATCCCGGCGGGCGGATGCTCTATTCCACCGGCTCGACCCACGTGCTCGGCGCGGTGCTGTCCGAGGTTTCTGGCCTCTCGCTCCTCGAGCAGGCGCGGCAGCGGCTGGGCGCCCCGCTGAACATCCAGATCCCGCCCTGGACCCGCGATCCCCAGGGCCGCTACATGGGCGGCAACCAGATGGCGCTCAGCCCGCGCGGCATGATCCGCTTCGGGCAGCTCTACGCCCGCGACGGCACTTGGGACGGCGAGCAGGTCATCGGCGCCGACTACGTGGTCCAATCCCACCGGCCGCGCACGCGCTCGCCCTGGTCCGGCCTCGGCTACGGCCTCGGGTGGTTCCTGGGGCAGGAGGCGGGCGCCGATTTCGCCCTCGCGCGCGGCTACGGCGGACAGGTCATCTGCGTGGCCCCGTCGCTGGACCTCGTGGTGGCGATCACGTCCGACCCGAACCAGCCCGCCCGGTCCCAGGGCTATTTCGGCGAGCTGATGACCCTGCTGCGCGACGCCATGCAGATCGCCGCCAGCGCCTGACACGCTGCGGCCCTGCGGCGGCACCGCCCACAGGGTGTCGCCGTGCGCACGCATTCTCGGGCGCCCGCCCTGCATCACTGGTCTTCAAATACCTCCGGGGGAGTCCGCGCAGCGGACGGGGGCAGCGCCCCCGACCCCCTCAGGCCGGAAGGACCTTGCCCGGGTTCATGATCCCGCCGGGGTCCAGCGCCGCCTTGATCTGCCGCATCACGGCCAGCGCGGCGGGATCCTTGCGCCGGCGCATGGAGCCCTGCTTGCCCAGGCCGATGCCGTGCTCTGCCGAGAACGAGCCGCCCAGGTCGGCGACGATATCCTCGACCAGTTCCATCATTGCGTCGTGGGCCGCCTCGGAATGGTCCGACGGCCAGATCGTCAGGTGGATGTTGCCGTCGCCCAGGTGCGACACGACCATGCTGCGGGCGGCCGGGTCGGCCTTGGCGATGGCGTCGTCCGCGCGGTCGAGGAACCGGGCCACGGCGTCCAGCGGCACCGACACGTCGGTGATGACGCCGGGCCCGCCCGCGACGGTCAGCTCGCCCGCGATCTCGCGCCGGGCCCAGATCTCGCGCCGCTGCGCCTCGGACCGCGCCACCATGGCGTCCAGCACCTGGCCGCTCTCGATGCGCTCGGCCAGCACCTCCTCCAGGTAGGATTGCACCGGCACCGTGCCGTCCGCCGCGACCTCGGCGTCGCGCGGGGCAGTGGCGCCGATCTCGACCATGATGTTGTGCTCGTACTCGTCGTCGAAGGGCCGCTTGGCCTTCGGATCATGCGCGATATGGGCGTCGATGTAGGTCTTCGGCATGTATTCGAACGCCTCGACCGCGCCGCCGGTGGCGGTCTGCAGTTCGTTCAGCAGCTGAAGTCCCGCGTCGAGATCGGGCACCGAGACCATGGCGGTGGCATAGGCGGCGGGTTTCGGGAACAGCCGCACCACGGCGGCGGTGATGATGCCCAGCGTGCCCTCCGCGCCGATGAACAGGTCGCGCAGGTCGTAGCCCGAGTTGTCCTTCACCAGCTCGGTCATCAGGTCCATCACCTCGCCCGAGGGCAGGACGACCTCCAGCCCCAGGCACAGCGCGCGGGTATTGCCGTACCGCAGCACGTTCGACCCGCCCGCATTGGTGCCCAGCACACCGCCGATCCGCGCCGATCCACGCGCGCCGAACGTCAGCGGAAACACCAGGTCCTCGGCCTCGACCGCCTCGTGCAGCTGGCTCAGAACCACGCCCGCCTCGACCACGGCCAGCCGCGACGGCGCGCGTACCTCGCGGATGCGGTTCATCCGTTCAAGGCTCAGCGCGATGCGTCCCGGCGCGTGGGTGCCCCCCATCAGGCCGGTATTGCCCGCAACGGGCACCACCGGCACGCCCGCCCGACCCGCGAGCTTCACCACCGCCGCGACCTCCTCGGTCGAGCCCGGGCGCACGGCGGCCAGCGGCTCGCCCTCGTAGGCGCCGGTCCAGTCGCGGGCGAAGGGCGCCGCGTCAGCGCCGGTCAGCACATGCGCGTCGCCCACTATGTCGCGCAGCTCGGCGATCACATCCATGGTTGGTCCTCCCTGATCCGCGCCCTTTCTGGCGCAAGCCCCGGCGCTTGACCATCCCCGCCGCGCGGCCATCTGAGGGGCAGGGCGAAAGGAGCGACCATGGCGCTGCACGGCAAGCTGATCGACGACGCAAGCGGCACCGCCGCCGAGACCGATACGGAGTGGGAGCTGATCTCGGACCGGGTCATGGGCGGCGTGTCCGAGGGCGCGCTGACCACGCACGAGGTCTCGGGCCGCCGCGCCCGGCACATGACCGGGCAGGTCAGCCTCGAGAATGACGGCGGCTTCCTGCAGATGGCGCTGGACCTTTCGCCCGATGGCGGCGCGATCGATGCCTCCGGTTTCGAGGGGATCGAGGTGACCGCGCGCGGCACCGGCAGCGACTACAACATCCACCTGCGCACCGAGGCGGTCGCGCGGCCGTGGCAAAGCTATCGCCTGACCTTCCACGCGGGCCCCGACTGGGCCACCCACAGGCTGCCCTTCGCCGATGTCACCGCCCACCGGATCGACGCGCCTTTCGACGCGGCCACGCTCCGGCGCATCGGCATCGTGGCCATCGGTCGGCGCATGCAGGTGGACCTCGCCGTGGCGCGGCTGGCGTTCTACTAGCTTTCGTCGAAGCCGCGCAGGTCGGCGTATTCCGCCAGCGGCAGGCGTTCGGTCCGGACCGCGTTGACCGGGGCGTCCGGGTCGGCATGGCCCAGCGCGATACCGCAGACCACGATCTCGCCCCCGGGCAGGCCCAGCTGTTCCGCCGCCACGTCCCCGTGATTGGCCAGCGCGCCGATCCCCGAGGTGGCAAGCCCCCTGTCCTCGGCCGCCAGCATCAGCGCCATCATCGACAGGCCCAGGTCCATGAAGCATCCCTTGCCCATGTCGGCGCGGATGGTCACGACGATGCCCACCGGCGCGTCGAAGAAGCGGTAGTTGCGGGCGAATTGCGCGCGGCGGCCCGCCACGTCCCGCCGGGCGATGCCCAGCGCCTCGTAAAGGGCGTAGCCCGCCGCGCGCTGGCGTTCCTTCAGGTCGGGCGTCATGTCATCTGGGAAATAGCTGTATTGCGACACGTGCGGCCGGCCCGCGGCGGCGGCGCCGGTCAGCGCGTCGGTCAGGGCGGCCAGCGGGGCGCCGGTCAGCGCGATGAAGCGCCCCGGCTGCAGGTTGGCGCCCGAGGGCGCTTGCCGCGCCGCGGTAAGGATGGCCTCGATCTCGGCGCGCGGCACAGGGGTGCCGCGGAAGGCGCGGACCGACCGGCGCCGCGCCAGGAGCTCGGCCACGCGCGTCACGGGCAGCTCAGGCCCGCGACAGCACCGACCGGGGCCGCGCGCGATACAGCATCAGCGTCAGCATTCCGGCCAGCACCGCCTTGATCAGGTCGCCCGGGATGAAGGCCGTGACCAGCAGCGCGGCCTCGCCCCAGCTGCGTCCCAGCACCAGCGACATGCCGGTGATCCCGCACAGGTAAAGCACGCCGATGCCGCCCAGGATGGCGCCCGCACCGGCGGCCAGGCCCACGGGCAGGCGCGACAGGCGCTCGGTGATGAACCCGGTGGCGAAGGCCGCCACGGGGAAGCCCAGCGCGAAGCCCACGGTGGGCGAGGCCAGCACGCCCAGCCCGCCGCGCCCGCCCGACAAAAGCGGCAGGCCCAGCAGCGTCAGGCCAAGAAACAGCAGCGCCGCCAGCCCGCCGCGCTTTGCGCCCAGCACGGTGCCGGCCAGCATCACGCCCAGCGACTGCGCGGTGATCGGCACGCCGAAGGCCAGCGTGATCGGCGGGATCAGCCCCAGCACGGCGATCAGCGCGGCGAACATCGCCACCATGGTCAGGTTACGTTCCATCGCTCGTCGTTCCTTCGATCAATCCGCCCCGGGCGCGCAGCGCCAGGGCCACCTGCTCCGCATCGTCCAGCGCGTGCACGGCCAGCGGGCCGAGGATGCGCCAGGACGGGCCCTTGCGTGCCGAGCGGGCGCGCCAGCTTTGGCGCAGCCGCCCCGCAGCCATGGTCAATGACGGCACGAAACGCAAGACCAGCGCAAGGGCCAGCGCCGCCGGGCGGGTGTTCAGACCCATCCGGCGCAGCGGCGTCGCCAGCCACTGCACCAGCGCGACCATGTCCGACAGGGGCGTGGTCATGGTGACCAGCGTCGCCAGCGCCACCGCCGTCACCAGCCGCAACGCCAGCAATGCGCCCAGGGCAGGGTTGCCGTCGATCCCGTGCCAGGCCAGCAGGATCGCCACGAAGGGCCAGAGCGGCCAGAGCCGTCGCAGCCCGGCCCGCGCGAAGGTGACTCCCCCGGTGAGATACAGCGCCAGCGTGGCGGCGAAGGCCCCCGCCATCGCCGCCGGGCTGTCCAGCGCGAAGAGAAGGATCGTCGCGCAGGCCAGCGCCCCCAGCTTGGCCCCGGCGGGCCAGCCATGGGCGCGGGTACGGTGCGGGGCCGTCAGGCTCAGCATCAGGCCGCGTCCCCGGCGCCGAGCGCGCGCATCCGCGTCTCGTAGGCGGCCAGCACGCGGTCGGGCGCGCCGTCCTCGGCCACGCGCCCCCGTTCGAGCCACACGACCCGATCGTAGCCGCGCAGATCCGCCGGCGCGTGGCTTATCTGGACCAGCGCGCAATCCAGCCTGTCCAGCACCCGCGACAGCTGCATCGCGGTGGGTATGTCGAGGCCCGCGAAGGGCTCGTCCAGCACGATCAGCCGCGGCGCCATGAGCAGGATCGCCATGAGGCACACCAGCTGCTTCTGCCCGTGCGACAGGTCCTGCGTGGCGCGGTCGGCCCAGTCGTCGCGGCCGAAGCGGGCCAGCATGTCGGCCACGGCCCGCGCGCGATCGGGCTTGGGCCATCCCATCTGGCCCAGCCCGAAGTCGAGTTCCTCCGCCACGGTGGGGAAGATGATCTGGTGCTCGGGGTTCTGGAACAGAAGGCCCACGGCCCCCAGCGCGCCGCGCCGGTCGCGCGCGACGTCGATCCCGGCGATGCGGACCCGCCCCGTCACCGGGATCAGTCCGCAGATGGCGCGGCCAAGGGTCGACTTGCCCGACCCGTTGCGCCCCACGATGCCGATCCGCCGCTCGGACGCGGTCAGCGACACGCCGTCGAGAATGGCGCGCCCGTCGATGCGGTAGCCCAGATCGGCGATATCGATGAGCGGCGTGTCGGGCATGGCGATCCTTTCGCGGCCCGCTTCTATCCCATGCGGATCACGGCTGCACTAGCCGTCGGGCGCGCGGGGGTTCCACCCCCGTCCGCTGGCGCGGACTCCCCCGGAGGTATTTGAAGACCAGTGATGGGCGCGGGCGCGCGGTCAGGCGGTTTTCCAGTCGAAGAAACCGTCGCCGGCGCGCTCCAGCAGGCGGCGGGCCAGCGTGTCGCCCAGGGCGGGGCCTTCGGCGATGGGGCCCTCGATGCTGTCCGACAGCGCCTCGGACCCGTCGGTGCGCAGGATCTCGCCCCTGAGCGTCAGGCGGTCGCCGTCGAGCTCGGCCAGCCCGGCGATGGGCGTCTCGCAGGAGCCGTCCAGCGTGGCGAGGAAGGCGCGCTCGGCCGCCAGACGCTGGCCGGTCTCGATATGGTGGATCGCGGCCAGCATCTCGGCCGCGCGGGTGTCGTCGACGCGCCGCTCGATCCCGATGGCGCCCTGGGCCACGGCGGGCAGCATCTCGGCCTCGGGGACGGGCGCGCGGGGCACGTCCTCCATGCCCAGGCGGTTCAGGCCGGCCACGGCCAGGAAGGTGGCGTCGGCGACCTTGTCCTCGAGCTTGCGCAGGCGGGTCTGCACGTTGCCGCGGAACTCGACCACCTTGAGGTCGGGGCGGCGGTTCAGAAGCTGCGCGCGGCGGCGCAGGGACGAGCTGCCCACGGTCGCGCCCTCGGGCAGGTCCGAAAGCGCCCCGCCCGAGAGCGAGATGAAGGCGTCGCGCGGATCCTCGCGCGGCAGGTAGGTGTCCAGCGTCAGGCCCTCGGGCTGCACCGTCGGCATGTCCTTCATGGAATGCACCGCGATGTCGATGGCGCCCGACAGCAGGTCGTCCTCGATCTCGCGCGTGAACAGGCCCTTGCCGCCGATTTCCTTCAGGGGCCGGTCGATGATGCGGTCACCGGTGGTCTTGATGACCACGATGGTGAACGCCTCCGACGGCAGGCGGAACGCGTCGGCCAGGCGCGCGCGGGTCTCGGTCGCCTGGGCCAGCGCCAGGGGCGATCCGCGCGTGCCGATCTTCATCGGGGTGTCGGGTGTGGGCAAATCCATGGGGCATGCGTAGCCGTGGCAGGCGGGGCTGACAACCGAAACCGTCTTGACATTCTGACACTCCACCCCGACCCAAGCGGGGCAGATGACGGGGGATGGCATGGCCGAAAAATTGCTGATGCGCGCGCTCGGGGGCGAGACGCTGGACGTGCCGCCCGCGTGGATGATGCGGCAGGCGGGCCGCTACCTGCCCGAATACCGCGCCACCCGCGCGCAGGCGGGCGATTTCCTGTCGCTGTGCTACAATCCCGAGCTGGCGGCCGAGGTCACGCTCCAGCCGATCCGTCGCTTCGGCTTCGACGCCGCGATCCTGTTCGCCGATATACTGCTGGTGCCCCAGGCGCTGGGCGCCGACCTGTGGTTCGTCACCGGCGAGGGGCCGCGCCTGTCGACCATCACCACGCGCGACGAGGTCGACGCGCTGAAGCCCGTGGACGCGATCCACGAAACGCTGAACCCGATCTACGAGACCGTGCGCATCCTGTCGCGCGAACTGCCCGCCGAGACGGCGCTGATCGGGTTCGCGGGCGCGCCGTGGACGGTGGCCACCTACATGGTCGCCGGGCGCGGCACACCCGACCAGGGGCCGGCCCATGCCTTCAAGGACGGCGACCGGGCGGCGTTCACGGCGCTGATCGACCGGATCACCGCCGCCACGATCGAGTACCTGTCGGCCCAGATCGACGCGGGCGCCGAGGTGGTGAAGGTCTTCGACAGCTGGGCCGGGTCGCTGAAGGGCGCCGATTTCGACGATTTCGCGCTGACACCCGCCAAGGCCATCGTCGCGGCGCTGAAGGCACGGCATCCCGGCGTGCCGGTCATCGTCTTCCCGCGCGAGGCGGGCGAGGCCTACAAGGGCTTCGGTCCCGCGACGGGCGCCGATTGCGTGGCGCTGGACCAGTCGGTCAGCGCCGAGTGGGCGGCGGCGCACGTGCAGCCCGAGGTGTGCACCCAGGGCAATCTCGCCCCCGAGCACATGGTGACGGGCGGGCAGGCCCTGGTGGACGAGGTGCGGCGCATCCGCGACGCGTTCTCGGGCGGGCCGCATATCTTCAACCTGGGCCACGGGATCACGCCGGACGCGGATCCCGACAACGTGGCGCTGATGCTGGAAACCCTGCGCGAGACGCGCGGCTAGGTCATATTCTGGGCAACTTTGGCGGCGAAGGTGCCGCCGAACGTGATTTCCGGGGCCGCCGATGCGCCTGATCCTCAAGACGCTGTGGGCGCTGGCCCGGATCGCGGCCATCACCGCGTCGCTGACGGTCTCGGGCTGGGCGGCGCTGGCCCCGCCCGAACCGTGGGAGCAGCGCGCGCTCGACCTGCCGCCCCGGTCGCTGACCTGGTCCGAACGCCAGCCCCTGCGCGAGATGCGGCTCATGCGCGTCGTGCTGCACGTGGCGCCGGGGCTCGCGACGGACCTGCTGTCGCGGGCGGCCCCGTCGCTGACCCGGACCGAGGTCAGCCGCGTGCTGGACCGCGCCGCGCAGGGCGTGTCGCCCGAGGACCTCGCGAAAGAGATCACGCCCGCGCCCGAGGTCCGGCCGAACACCGTTCAGCAGCGTCGCGGCCCGGGCGGAGCCAAGTTCCTGAAAGTGGAGTAGGGCGGGCCGCTCAGGCCTGGCCGGGACCCATGTCGCTCATGTCGAAGAAGCCGTCGGCCCAGTCGCCCGACGGGATCAGCTGCGCCGGGTCCACGCGTTCGAGGTAGATATAGACCCAGGCCTCGTGCGCGCCGTCATCGGTCTGCACGGCGCGGCGCGCGCGCTTGTACTCGGCCGGGTACTCGTTCAGGCCCTCGTAGTCGTCCAGCACGGCCATCACGCCCGGCTGGGTTAGCCGCCACAGCTCGCCGCGGACGCGTCCCGGGCCTTCCTCGATCAGCGCGGGATACCAGCCGGTGGAATACAGCAGCCCGGGCAGCCAGCCGGGCGACACCAGCTCGGCGCCGTTGCGGAAGGCGATCGTCGCGTCGTTGTTGATGAAGCCGCTGCGCAGCGTGCCGTAGACGAAGACGAGATCGCCCAGATACGGGTCGTCACTCATGCCCGCCGTGATGTCACGTCGCGCGCCCCGTGAACAGAGGCGTGCGACGGTTTTTCGGCAATCAGAAGCGGTAGTTGATCGACAGGCTCGCGGTCGTGGCATCCGCGTCCGTGCCGGCCAGCGCGCCGTCGAAGCTGTCGAACTCGTGGTAGAGCAGCTCGGCACCTGCGGTGACAGTGTCGGTCAGGAAGACCTCGTAGCCCAGGCCGACGAAATAGCCGTCGCTGTCATCCGACCCGCCACCGGCAAGGTCGACATCGGCCTCGGCGTAGCCGCCGGTGGCGTAGTAGAAGTTCCGGCCGCTGTCGAAACCGGCGCGAAGGCCCACGCGCAGGACGTTCTCGGCCGTGGCGGCCGTGACGCCCGCACCGGTCTCGAGATCGATATCGGCCCAGTCGTACTGGACGCCGCCGCCCAGGATGAAGGTGCCGTAATCGTAATCGTAATAGGCGCGCAGGCCGTAAAGAGCGCCTTCGCCGTCGACGCCCGCGTTGGTGTCGACATCGCCGTAACCGAGCTGAACGCCGCCCGAGAAACCTGTCCAGTCGTAAAGCGGCGTGGCCGGCGCGAAGACCATCGGCTCGGCCGGGGGGGCGGCAACGGTGCCACCGGCCAGGACAGGCGATGCCGCCAGTCCGACCGCGGCGACCATCGAGGAAGCTAGAAGAATGCGCATGAAAACTGCCTTTCGGGACATATTATCGATATCCCACCCTAGGCTCCGCACGCGCCGCGATTCATCTCACAGTAGTGTGAGGGTCAGATCCACTTCGCCAATGGTGGTAAAGACATCAACACCGCGTTGGCGTCGTGGCCCGTTTCCAGCCCGAATTTCGTGCCGCGGTCGTAGACCAGGTTGTACTCGGCATAGAGCCCGCGATGCACCAGCTGCGCGTCCTTGTCGGCGTCGTCGAAGGGCTGGGTGCGGCGCCGTTCCACCAGCGGCAGGTAGGCGGGCAGGAAGGCCTGGCCGATATCGCGGGTCAGCGCGAAATCGGCGGCCCAGTCGCCGGTGCAGTGGTCGTCCATGAAGATCCCCCCGACACCGCGGGCGCGGCCCCGGTGCGGGATGAAGAAATACTCGTCCGCCCAGGCCTTCAACCGGGGATAGTGCCCGGCCCCGTGGGGATCCAGATGCGCCTGCTGGGTCGCGTGGAAATGGGCGGTGTCCTCGTCGTATTCGATACAGGGGTTCAGGTCCGAGCCGCCGCCGAACCACCAGGCATGGGGCGTCCAGAACATCCGCGTGTTCATGTGCACGGCGGGCACATGCGGGTTCTGCATGTGGGCGACCAGGCTGATGCCGCTGGCCCAGAAGCGCGGATCCTCGGCCATGCCGGGGATGCCCTTGCGCGCGGCCATGGCGGCCTGGGCGCGGGGGGCGAGGGTGCCGAACACCTCGGAGACGTTGACGCCCACCTTCTCGAACACGCGGCCGCCGCGCATGACGCTCATCAGCCCGCCGCCCGCGTCGCTGCCGTCATCGGACGCGCGGCGCGTCTCGGACACCTCGAACCGGCCGGGGGCCATGTCGGAGAAGGGGCCTTGGGCGTGGCTGTCTTCCAGCGCTTCGAAGGCCTCGACGATGCGGTCGCGCAGGGTGCGGAACCAGGCGGCGGCCTCGGCCTTCTCCGCGTCGAACGGGGCGGTGGGGGTCATGCTGTCGATCCGGTTTTCCATGCCTGCCGGACTAGCACCCGCGGCGGCGCGGGTCCATCGCGACGGCGCGGCTAGTGCGCGGGCGTGTCCACCACGTCGACCAGGGTGCGGCCGCCGTCGATGGTCAGGATCTGCCCGGTCATGAAGCCCGAGCCGTCGGCGGCCAGGAACTGCACCGCCTCGGCCACCTCGCTGGCGCCTGCGATGCGGTTCAGGGGGGTGGCGTCGATGATCTCGTCCCGCAGGTCTCGGTCGGCCTTGATGGCGCCCTTCAGCGACGCGCTCATCACGCTGCCGAAGGCCACGGCGTTCACCCGGATGCGATGCGGCGCCAGCGCCACGGCCAGCGACCGCGTCGCCTGGTCCAGCGCGGCCGAGCTCACGGAATAGGCCAGCAGGTCCGGCTGCGTGCGTCGCGCGGCGATCGAGCTGAGGTTGATGATCGACCCGGCGGGGCCGTCGCTGTTGCCGTCGTCCTCGGCCTGCTGGCGCATCCGCTTGGCCACCTGCTGGGTCAGGCGCAGGGGCGTCATCAGGTTCTGCTCGATCAGGTCGTTCACGGTGCGGTCGGTGGGGTCCAGCGGGTCCGAGGTCACCATCTGTCGCGACGCGTTCACCAGGATGTCGATCCGGTCGAAGGCGTCGATGGTCGCCGACAGCAGGTTCGCCACGGTCAGCTTTTCCCGCAGGTCGCCGCCGAAGCAGCGGGCCGTGCCCGTGTCCTCGTCGTCGAGCGCGCCCATCTCCTGGCGCAGCCGGTCCTCGTCTATGTCGCACATCATTACGTTGGCGCCGCGTTCCAGGAAATGGCGCGCCACGGCCAGGCCCACGCCATGGGCGGCGCCGGTGACGATGGCGGTCTTGCCTGCGATCGAGAAGGACATGGGGGGCGACCTTTCAGCGGGCGCGGCGCGGGCGCGTCGCGCGATAGAGCTTGAACGCGGACGTCCCCGGAAGCTCGGTCACGTCGGCGAAATGTTGGGCGAGGGTCCGTTCATAGGGCAGATGGCGGTTGGCGACCAGCCACAAGCTGCCGCGCGGGGCGAGGATGCGCGCCGCGTTGGCGATGAAGGCCTGTCCCAGGTCCGGCGCGCCCTTGCGGCCCTTGTGGAAGGGCGGATTGCTGATGACGTGATCGGCCCGCTCGGCCGGGGTGAAGGTGGTCGCGTCGGCCCAGTGAAACGCGGCGCGGTCCGACGTGACGTTGCGCCGGGCGCAATCCAGCGTCGCGTGATCCGCCTCGACCAGGTCGATGGCCTTTATCTCGTCCGCCTCCAGCGCGCGGGCCGACAGGTATCCCCAGCCCGCGCCCAGGTCGACGACCCGGCCTTTCAGACCCGACAGCGCGTCGGCCAGCGCGGCCGAGGCCGGGTCCGACGCGTCGGAGGAAAAGCTGCCCGGCGCGGTCCAGAAGCCGTCGGCGTTCCGCGATGGCTCGGCCCGCCAGTCGGCGAAATCGCCGTCCTCGATGGCGAAGATCTTGCCGTGGGACTTCGAGATCACTGCGCCCACGCTGCCGCGCGCGCGGCAGGCCTTCAGCATGGCATCGACGCCGTCGGTCTTGGCGCCGTCCACCAGCACCCGCGCGCCCGTGGCGGCGGCCCGCGCGACGCGGTCCCGCGCCAGGTCGCGTTCGCGCGGCAGGGCCACGACCACCGTCGCGGGCGTGCCGGTCAGGCTGCGCGACACGTCGAAGCCCCGCGCGCCCAGCCGGTCGAAATCCGGTTGCCGGTCACAGACCAGTGTCAGGGGCGCGGGCAGGTCGGAATAATCCGCGTCGTCGGTGGCGCCGAGAATCGCCAGTGGCGCCTCGATCAGGCCATCGTCCAACGCGATCGACAATCTGGGATCAGCCATGCGGGGACGGGCGCGGGCCCTATTCCTTTTCCATGGTGCATTGCAGCGGGTGCTGGTGGCGCCGCGCGAAATCCATAACCTGCGTCACCTTGGTCTCGGCCACCTCGAAGGAGAACACGCCGACGACGGCCAGCCCCTTCTTGTGGACGGTCAGCATGATCTCGAACGCCTGCGAATGGTTCAGCCCGAAGAATCGTTCGAGGATATGCACCACGAACTCCATGGGCGTATAATCGTCGTTCAGCAGCATCACCTTGTAGAGCGGCGGCCGCTTGGTCTTGGGCTTGGTCTCCAGCACCACATCCGTGTCGCCGTCGCCGGGCGTGGGGTCGCTGGACAGGATCGGTGCCTGCGCGATCATGTCTCGCCTTTCGCCAAAGGGTGGGAATTCATGCCCGCACCATATAAGGGCGCAACGCGGCGTGAAAAGGGGGCGAAATGGCACCAATCCGCGCGATCGGCTTCGATGCCGACGACACGCTCTGGCATAACGAGCGTTTCTTCAAGCTGACCGAGGCCCGGTTCGCCGAGCTCCTGCGCGACTACGCCGCCCCCGATCACCTGGCCGAACGGCTTCTGGCGGCCGAGCGACGCAACCTCGGCCGCTACGGGTTCGGGATCAAGGGATTTGTGCTGTCGATGATCGAAACGGCCATGGACGTCACCGACGACCGCGTGCCCGCGACCGTGCTGCGCCGGATCGTCGAGGCGGGGCACGACATGCTGGAGCATCCGATCGAGCTGCTGCCCAGCGTGCAGGACACGGTCGCGGACCTGCACGGACGCTATACGCTGATCCTCATCACCAAGGGCGACCTGCTGGACCAGGAACGCAAGCTCGCGCAGTCGGGCCTGGGCGACTGGTTCGACGGGATCGAGATCGTGTCGGACAAGACGCCCGACATCTATATCCGCGCCTTCGCCCCCCACGGCGGGGCGCGGGCGGGGCTGATGGTGGGTAATTCGATGAAGTCCGACGTGCTGCCGATGATCGCGGCGGGCGGAATCGGGGTGCACGTCCCGCACGGTCAGGAATGGGCGCTCGAAGCCGCCGAACCGCCGAAAGATGAGGCACGATTCCACGCCCTGGAAAATCTGTCCGCGCTGCCCGACCTGGTGCGACATCTTGGCGACTAGGATCATCTAGAGGTTGTATTGCCGCGCCCCACTAGATCTTGTCGCGCGGCGGCGCGCCGGTCGCAGGACATTAAAGCTGCGCCAAAAAACCATGAAAACAAACGGTTTTGCGTGCCGAGATTCCGTGCTAACTTTTACCCGCAGATCCCGCCGCAAAGAGCGGGGCTTCGAGGCAGATAAAGGCAGTGACCCGTGGACATTAGACGGTGGCAGTGCGTCCTTGCGACGCTCGTTCTTCTTGGCATTTCAACCTGGACAAACCCGGCACAGGCGGCGCCCTATGCCGCGATGGTGATCGACGCCCGCTCGGGCGAGGTTCTCCATGCGCGCAACGCGGATACGCGGCTGCATCCCGCGTCGCTCACCAAGATGATGACCCTCTACGTGGTCTTCGACGCGGTGAAGCGTGGCGAGATCAGCATGGACACCGAGGTGCGGATCTCGCGCTTCGCGGCCAGCGAACCGCCGTCGAAGCTGGGTCTGCGCGCCGGCCAGAAGATCGCCATGCGGTATCTCGTGCGCGCGGCGGCGGTGAAGTCGGCCAACGATGCCGCCACCGCGCTGGGCGAGGCGATCTCGGGCTCCGAGGCCGCGTTCGCGCGCCGCATGACCGCCACCGCCAAGGCGCTGGGCATGACGCGAACCACCTTCAAGAACGCCCACGGCCTGACCGAATCGGGCCACCTCAGCACCGCGCGCGACATGACGCTGCTGGGGCGGCACCTGTTCTACGACTTCCCCGAGTACTACAACCTGTTCTCGCGCACCTCGACCGATGCCGGGCTGCGGACCGTCAACAACACCAACCGCCGCCTGCTGGGCGCCTACAAGGGCGCCGACGGGATCAAGACGGGCTATACCCGCGCCGCCGGCTTCAACCTCGTGGCGTCGGCCGAGCGTGGGGGCGAGCGCATCATCGCCACGGTCTTCGGCGGCCGGTCCTCGGCCACGCGCAACGCCAAGGTGGCCGAGCTGCTGGACCTGGGCTTCGCACGCGCCCCCAGCCGCGTGGCGGTCCGCAAGCCGGTGAAGCCCGACCTGGGCTCGACCAGCGCCGCCTCGGTCGTGGTCGCCCGGTCGCTGCGCCCGATCCCCCGTCCCGTGCCCGCCGCGACGCTGGTCGCCGACGCGGGCCCCGCCGCCGAAGAGGTCACCCGCGCCGTCACCGAGGCCATCAGCATCGCCGCCACCCCGATCCCCGAGCCGCGCCCCGAGGGCGAGCTCGAGGTCGTGACCCGCATGTCGTCTTCGGGCGGGCGTCACTGGGGGATCAACCTGGGCAATTTCGGCTCGCGCTACGACGCCGAGCGCATCCTGCTGAAGACCGCGCTGGTCGAAATCGGCACGCTGGACGACGCGCTGCGCAAGGTGGTGCAGGGACCAAGTGGCTACCAGGCGAACTTCGTCGGCATGACGCAGGAGCGCGCCGCGCTGGCCTGCCGCCGGCTGGCCGCCCGCGACATGGATTGCGCGACGCTGGGCCCGGCGGGCTAATCGCCCTCGGGCGCCGTCCACTTGCCTGACACCCGGAAGAACGAGGCCTCGCGCGACAGTGCGAAGCCGGTGCCGGGCGTGGCGGCGAAGGTCTGGACCCGCAGCCCGTCGCGGTCGCCCTGGACCAGGTTGAACGTGTTCGGTTCACCCCGCAGCCGGGTCGACAGCCCCGTGCCCGCCTGCACGAACAGCAGGCCCTGCGCCGTCTGGAACGGCGCCGTGATCGTGTGATGCAGGTGGCCCGACAGCACCACGTCCGCCCCGCATTCCTGCAACCGCCCCAGCGCCGCGCGCGCCCCGCGCATCAGCCGCTTTTCCACCTCCGGCCCGTGTTCCAGCGGGTGATGCAGCACCACGATCCGCAACCGGTCGCCCGCGTCCTCGAACGCGTCGCAGACCTTGGCCACCGTGCGCTCGGAAATCCGGCCCCGCTGCCACGAGAACCGGTTCACCGTGTTCACGCCCTGGATAACCGCACCGGGCAACCGCTGCATCGGCTCGAGCTTGCGGTCGATGGCGTGGCGATAGCGGCTCCAGGGGCGCAATAGGCGGACCCAGAGGTTGTCCAGCGGCGTGTCGTGGTTGCCGGGCACCGACAGCACCGGAGGTTCGAGCTTTTCCAGGAAGGCACTGGCGCGTTCGAACTGACCGCGCCGGGCGCGCTGGGTGAAATCGCCCGACACCGCCACCAGGTCGGGGGCCAGGTCGTTAACGATCTCGACCAGCTGCGGCTCGGCCTCGGCGCGGTCGCGGCCGAAATGCAGGTCCGAGAGGTGCACGATACGGGTCAAGACGACGGCTCCCGGTCGGCGGGCAGGATGATGCGCAACGGATCGTCCGACATGCGGAACTCGAACGGGCTGGCCTCGCGGCGCTTCTCGCCGTCGAAGGCCAGCGTGGCCTTCCTGCGGGCCGTCTTCACCGTCAGGCTGCGGGCGCTCAGAAGCTCGTAATCCTGTCCCTCGACCGCCTTGCCGCGCGCCAGCCGCCACGCCAGCGCCATCAACCGCCGGCGGCTGCGGGCGCGCGCGACCAGAACGGCGAAACGGTCGTCCGAGATCAGGTCGGCCCCGTTCAGCCCGAAGAAGTCCAACTGGTAGGCCGAGCGCGCGACGAAAATCATCGCCGTGCGTTCCTCGCTGCGCTGGCCGTCGAGGTCGAGCGTCAGCCGCAGCGGTTTGCGAAACCGGAGCATCGTCTTCAGAACCGACCAGTGCGCGGCGATCCGGCGACGGCCCCAGCGGCGATAGACGGTTTCGCGTTCGCGCAGGATCTTTGGATAGATCCCCAACGACGCGTTGTTCAGGAAGGTCTGTCCGTTCACCTGGCCCACGTGGATGTCGTGGGGCCGGCCATCGACGATCTGGCGCGCGGCGGCTTCGGGATCCTCGCTGAAGCCCAGGCCGCGCGCGAAGAAGTTGAAGGTGCCCAGGGGCAGGACGGCCATGGGCACGTCGCGCCCGACCATGGCGCCGGCGGTGGCCATGACCGTGCCGTCGCCCCCCGCCGCGACCACCAGGTCGCCGCCATCGGCCACCGCCCGGTCGATCAGCGCGCTCAGGTCGCTTCCGGGCTGCCAGTCGATGCGGCACGCGTCGGGTCCGAAGACCTCCATGGCCTGTTCTATGGCCTGGCGGTCGCGGCTGTTGCGGCCGGACTTGTGATTGGCGATGACACGTATCTGCGCGGGCATGGGGGCGACTTTCAAAGGCTGCGACCGTGCAACGCAGGTCGCGGCCTTTTGTTGCGCTCAGGCGCTGCGCGCGGGGGCCTTGCCGAAGGCGGCCTGCATCAGCGTGCGGGTATACTCGGTCTGCGGCGCGTCGAAGATGGCATCTGCATCGCCCGCCTCGACCACGTCGCCGCGCTTCATCACCATGACCTTGTGGCTCAGCGCGCGGACGACCTTAAGGTCGTGGCTGATGAAGAGGTAAGCCAGCCCGTATTTTGCCTGCAGGTCGCGCAGCAGGGTCACGATCTGGACCTGCACCGTCATGTCCAGCGCCGAGGTGGGTTCGTCCAGCACCACCAGCTTGGGCCGCAGGATCATGGCGCGGGCGATGGCGATGCGCTGTCGCTGCCCGCCCGAGAACTCGTGCGGATAGCGGTGCAT
Organism: Palleronia salina; assembly: GCF_900141995.1. Lineage (GTDB taxonomy): Bacteria > Pseudomonadota > Alphaproteobacteria > Rhodobacterales > Rhodobacteraceae > Palleronia > Palleronia salina. The sequence continues at coordinate 193,650 of NZ_FQZA01000003.1, forward strand.
CGTCGCCGGATCCAGCCCGACCTCGGACATCATCTGCGCCACGCGGTCGCGCTGTTCGTCGCGCGAGCCGCCGCCGTGGATCGTCAGGCCCTCGGCGATGATCTCTTCCACGGTCATGCGGGGCGACAGCGACCCGAAGGGATCCTGGAACACGATCTGCATGTCGGCGCGCAGGGGCCGGATGGCGCGACCGCGCAGCCCCTGGATATCGCGCCCCATGAAGACGATGGGGCCCTCGGACGGGATCAGCCGCATGATCGCCAGCGCCAGTGTCGTCTTGCCCGACCCGGATTCGCCCACGATGCCGATCGTCTCGCCCTGCCGCACCGACAGGGTCGCAGCGTTCACCGCCTTCACGTGGCCGGTGGTGCGCTTCAGCAGGCCGGTCTTGATCGGGAACCAGATGCGCAGGTCCTCGGTATGCGCGATCTCCTTCGCGTCTCCGGGGACGGGATCGGGCACGCCGGTGCTTTCGGCCTCCAGCAGCATTTTCGTGTAGGGGTGCTTGGGCGCGTCGAAGATCTTGGTGGTCTCGCCTTCCTCGACGATCTCGCCGTCCTTCATCACGCAGACCCGGTCGGCGATCTGGCGCACGATGGTCAGGTCGTGGGTGATGAACAGCATCGACAGGCCCTGCCGCGCCTTCAGGTCGGCCAGCAGGTCGAGGATCTGCGCCTGGATCGTCACGTCCAGCGCCGTCGTCGGCTCGTCCGCGATCAGCAGGTGGGGATCGTTGGCCAGCGCCATGGCGATCATCACGCGCTGCCGTTGCCCGCCCGACAGCTCATGCGGATAGGCCTTCAGCCGCGACTCGGGGTCGTTGATGCCCACCTCGGTCAGCAGCTCGACGATGCGCGCGCGCGCCCGGTCGCCGGTGATCCCCTGGTGCAGCTCCAGCGACTCGCGCAGCTGCTTTTCCAGCGTGTGCAGCGGGTTCAGCGACGTCATCGGCTCCTGGAAGATGAAGCTGATGTCGTTGCCGCGGACCTTGCGCAACTGCTTCTCGGACGCGCCGACCATCTGCTGGTCGGCATAAAGCACCGATCCGTCCACATGCGCCGATCCCGGCAGCAGGTCGACCGTGGACAGCGCGGTGACGGACTTGCCCGAGCCCGACTCGCCCACCAGCGCGACGGTTTCGCCCCGCTTCACGTGGAAGGACACGCCGCGCACGGCATGGGTCTCGGCCCCGTCCTGGCGGAAGCGGACGTTCAGGTCTTCGACGGTGAGAACGGTGTCGGTCATGGGGTTCCGCAAAGATCTGAGGGCAGCGCGGACACGCGGGGTGGCGTGAAGCGCCGCCCCGGGGGGGCGTGTCGGCGCTGCCCGGCGTTTCCGCCGGGCGAAAGGGCTTCGACCGTGTGCATCACTGGAACGTCTTTCTCGGGTCGAACGCGTCGCGGATGCCCTCGAAGATGAACACCAGCAGCGACAGCATGATCGCGAAGGTGAAGAAGGCGGTGAAGCCCAGCCAGGGCGCCTGCAGGTTCTGCTTGGCCTGCAACGTCAGCTCGCCCAGCGACGGCGCCGACGAGGGCAGACCGAAGCCCAGGAAGTCCAGCGAGGCCAGCGTGCTGATCGTGCCGGTGATGATGAAGGGCAGCATGGTCACCGTGGCCACCATCGCGTTGGGCAGCATGTGGCGGAACATGATGGTCCAGTTCGACACGCCCAGCGCCCGGGCGGCGCGCACGTATTCGAAGTTGCGCGCCCGCAGGAACTCGGCCCGCACGATCCCCACCAGCGCGGGCCATCCGAACAGCACGGTGACGAAGACCAGCAGCCAGAAACTTCGCCCCAGGATCGCGAAGAGGATGATGATGACGTAAAGCGACGGGGTGCTTACCCAGATCTCGATCACCCGCTGGAAGATCAGGTCGGTCCAGCCCCCGAAGAACCCTTGCACAGCACCGGCGATGATGCCGATGATCGAGGTGAGCACCGTCACCACGATCGTGAACAGGATCGACAGCCGGAACCCGTAGATCACCCGCGCCAGCACGTCGCGCGCGGTGTCGTCGGTGCCCAGCCAGTGCTGCGCGTCCGGCGCCGAGGGCGCGGCACCGTCGATGTCGTTGATCGTGTCGAAGCTGTAGGGGATCGGCGGCCACAGGATCCAGCCCGCCTGCGCACCCTCGGCCGTCGTGCCCGCGTCGATGATGCCCTCGGGGTCGTCGAAACAGTCCACCAGCCCGCCCGAGCGGATCAGGCACTGCACCTCGATATCCGAGTAGACGGCCTCGGTCCGGAAATCCCCGCCGAACGCCGTCTCGGGATAGAAGTTGAAGATCGGCGTGTAGTAGCCGCCGTCGTAGTTCACGAGGATCGGCTTGTCGTTGGCAAGGAACTCGGCGAACAGCGTCACCCCGAACAGCACCGCGAAGATGATCAGAGACCAGAACGCCCGCCCGTTGCGGCGGAAGTTGCGCCAGCGGCGCTGGTTCAGCGGGCTCAGGAACGGACGGCGCCGGCGCGGGCTGACCGGGGGCGGCGCGTCGTGGCCGCCACCGCCGGGATGGGGCGGGGGGCTTTCCAGTCCAGGCTCGGTCGGGCCGTGGCTGGCGGGCTGGTGATCCAAATGCGCCATCTCAGCCCTCCCGCGTCTCGAAATCGATGCGCGGATCGACCAGCACGTACATCAGGTCCGACAGGATCCCGACCACCAGGCCGATCAGCCCGAAGAAGAACAGCGTGCCGAAGATCACCGGGTAGTCCCGCGCCACCGCCGCCTCGAAGCCAAGCCGCCCCAGGCCGTCCAGCGAGAAGATCGTCTCGATGATCAGGCTGCCGCCGAAGAACACGCCGATGAACACCGACGGGAAGCCCGCGATCACGATCAGCATCGCGTTGCGGAACACGTGGCCGTACAGGACCGAACTGTCCTTCAGCCCCTTGGCCCGCGCGGTGACCACGTACTGCTTCTTGATCTCGTCGAGGAAGCTGTTCTTGGTCAGCAGCGTCAGCGTGGCGAAGGCCGAGATGGTCGAGGCCAGCACCGGCAGCGTGATGTGCCAGAAATAGTCGCCGATCTTGCCCAGAAGGCTCAGGTCCTCGAAATTGTCCCCCGTCAGTCCGCGCAGCGGGAAGATCTGGAAATACGATCCGCCGGCGAACAGGACCAGCAGCAGGATCGCGAACAGGAACCCCGGGATCGCGTAGGCCACGATGATCAGCGCGCTGGTCCAGGTGTCGAACCGGCTGCCGTCGTTCACCGCCTTGCGGATGCCCAGCGGGATCGACACGAGATAGGCGATCAGCGTGGACCACAGGCCCAGCGTGATCGACACCGGCATCTTCTCCAGCACCAGCTCCAGCACCCCGATGGACCGGAAGTAGCTGTCGCCGAAATCGAAGCGGATGTAGTTCCACATCATGTTCAGGAACCGCTCCAGAGGCGGCTTGTCGAAGCCGAATTCCCGCTCCAGCTCGGCGATGAACTCGGGCGGCAGGCCGCGCGACCCGGTATAGGCGTCGGTCTCGGCCGCACCCGCCGCGTCACCCGATCCGCCCGAGATCCCCTCGAACACGTCGCCGCCGCCCTCGAGCTGCGCGATGACCTGTTCGATGGGGCCGCCGGGCACGAACTGCGTCAACGTGAAGTTGACGATCATGATACCCAGCAGGGTCGGGATGATCAGAAGAAGCCTTCTGAGGATATAGGCGCCCATGGATTACAGCGCGCCCGCCGCCCGAAGCGCCTCGGCCTTGTCCTCGTTCCACCACCAGAAATCGGCATTGCCCAGCGCGTAGGGGGGCAGCTCGTCGGGGTATTCGTAGACGTCGTAATAGGCGACCCAGTAGGCGCCGTTGTACCAGACCGGCACCATGAAGTAGGCGGCGCGCATGATGCGGTCGATGGCGCGGACGCCGGCCTGCATCTCTTCCAGGTTTTCGGCCACCTTCAGCTGCTCGATCAGCGCGTCGACGGCCGGATCGCAGTAGCCTGCCGGGTTGAACACGTCGTCGCGGTCCTCGCAGCCATAGCGCTGGGCGATGCCGTTCGCCTCTTCCAGACCGTTCACGTAGCTGTCGAAGATCATGTCGAAGTCGTGCCCGCGCACCCGGTCGGTGTATTGCGCGTCGTCGATCCGGTTATAGACGGCGTCCACGCCCAGGCGCTTGAGGTTGTCGATATAGGGCAGGATGATCCGGTCGAAGCTGGGGTTGTTCTCGATGAACTCGACGCGCAACACCTCGCCATCCTTGCGGCGCAGGCCGTCGTCGCCCGCGACCCAGCCGGCATCCTCAAGCAACGCCGCCGCCGCGCGCAGGTCGCCGCGGTTCAGCTGGCGCGCGCCGCCCGACGGCATGACGTAGACCTCTTCGGTCAGGATCGCGGGGTCGATCTGCTCGGCCACGCCTTGCAGGTATTCCAGCTCAAGCCCCTCGGGCACGCCCTGGGCCTGGAGATCGCTGTTCTGCCAGAAGCTCTGGCGATGCCGGAACAGCCCGTATTGCAGCGTGTCGTTGGTCCACTCGAAATTGTACATCAGCCCCAGTGCGCGGCGCACCCGCACGTCCTGGAACTTATCCTTGCGCAGGTTGAAGACGAAGCCTGCCGCGGCCGGGAGCGATCCGTCGGGAAGCTCTTCCTTGACGATGGTGCCGTCCTCGATCGCCGGGAAATCGTATTGCGACGCCCAGGTCAGGCTGCTGGTTTCCGAGCGGAACAGGTATTCGCCCGCCTTGAACGCCTCGAGCGCGGCATTGGTGTCGGCGAAGTATTCCTGCCGGATGCTGTCGAAGTTCCAGCGCCCGATATTGATGGGCAGGTCGGCGCCCCAGTAATCCGGGTTGCGCTTGGCGACGATGCGGCGCGGCACGTCCACGGTGTCGATCATGTAGGGCCCGGTGCCCGGCGGCTGGGTCAGGCGCGACTCGTCCAGCTTGGCGCCCGTCTCCTCGAACCACTTCTTCTGGAACACGATGGACGCGCCCGCCTGGCTGATCAGGCCGTTGCGCGGCAGCTCGGGGTTGAAGTTGAACTTGATGCGGTGCGGCCCCAGGATCTCGTAGCCGGGGATCATGTTCTTCACAGCGATGCGGAAGGACGGAAAGCCCTCTTCCATGAACAGGTCATAGGTGAAGGCGATGTCCTCGGCGGTCATCGGGCTGCCGTCGCTGAAGGTCACGTCCTCGCGCAGGTTGAAGATCACCCAGTCCTGGCTTTCGGGGTATTCCAGCGTGGTGCACAGCAGGCAGTAGGACGCGTAGGGATCGTCGGCCGTGCTGGTCATGATCCGCTCGTAGGGCAGGACGCTGATGGCGGGCGACCGGCCCCGGCGCGAATAGGGATTCATGCTGTCGAAGCTGCCGCGCCCCCAGTAGGACATCTCGCCGCCCTTGGGGGCGTCGGGGTTCACGTAGTCCAGCACCTCGAAATCGGGGCCGTACTTGATCGCGCCCAGGTCCGAGAAGGCGTGCGCGGTGATGATCTCGCCCTCGGCCTCGGCGCTGTCGCCGGTGCCGCTGTCCTGCGCCAGCGCGAAGGTCGCCATGGCAAGCAGGGCCGAGCCCGTCAGAAGCCCGGTCAGGATCGCCTTGCGGCTGGTCTCGGCGCGGGGCGCGGCGGCGGCAGTGGATCGAGTCATCTGTCATCCAACTCTGTCTTGGGGCGGGCAGCTTCGGCTACGCTAAGGTGCCGCTTCGCCGGGTTTCAAGTTGAAATAGTGTGATCGACTGTCATGTCGCACTGTCCCGACGCCCGGTGTACGCGGGGTGCACGCGGTCGGCCGTTCCGCCCGTGCGCCGTGCACGCCGCGGGGACGCGCGCCCGACATCCGCGGCACGCTCGCGGGACGCGCGGGGTACGATCGCGGCACGGGCCGTGCACGAAAAATGCCGACCCCTCGGGGCCGGCATTCGATTGTTCCGCAGTCGGGGGCGCAATCAGCCGTCGGTCTGGTCCAGGTAGGCGATCAGGTTCGCACGCTCCTCGACCGAAGCCAGACCGTTGAAGCTCATCGAGGTGCCTGGCGCCCAGCCGCGCGGATCCTCGAGGAAGGCGTTCAGGTTCTCGGGCGTCCAGACGTCCGCCTGCTCGCTCAGCGCGCCGGAATAGGCGCTGTAGCCGTCGGCCGCGCCGATTTCACGGCCCACGACGCCATAAAGATAAGGGCCGACCGCGTTCGCGCCGTCTTCCAGCTGGTGACATGCGCGGCACTTGCCGAAGACACGCTCGCCCGCGCCGGCATCGGCGACCTCGAAGGCCTCCTCGAAGGTCGGGCCTTCCTCTTCTTCGACCTCTTCACCGCCGGTCTCGGGCACCTCGATGGAATAGGCCTGTTCCTCGTCGCCGTGTCCGCCGCCCACGTGATAGATCCCTTCGGCCGCCCAGGCGCCCAGCAGGAATACCAGCAACGCGCCGCAGAAGCCGCCGACGATCTTGGTCAAAGTCATGGTGTCGAACATGTCGCTTTACGCCCTCTCGGATGATCGCCGCTTCTCTAGCCCCTTCCGCGCGGGGTTTTCAAGCGATATGACCCGCGACCAAACGACATGACCGGCCTCGGCCGGGCAGGAGGACTCCCATGCCACAGACGATCGCCTTCCAGGGGGAGCTGGGGGCCTATTCGCACCAGGCCTGCGTGGAAACGCGTCCGGACCACACGCCGCTGCCCTGCCGGACCTTCGAGGACGTGATCGCCGCGGTGAAGACCGGCAAGGCCGACCTGGCCATGCTGCCCGTCGAGAATTCGACCTACGGACGCGTCGCCGACATCCATCGCCTCCTGCCCGAGTCGGGCCTGCGCATCGTCGACGAGGCCTTCGTGCGCGTCCATATCTGCCTGATGGCGCCCAAGGGGGCCACGCTCGACAGTATCCGCCACGTTCGCGCGCACCTTGTCCTGCTGCCGCAATGCGCCGACTTCCTCGCTTCGCTGGGCATCACCGGCAGCGCCGCCGCCGACAGCGCGGGGGCGGCGGCCGAGCTTGCCGCCGATCCGCAGCCGGGCGAAGGCGTACTCGCCTCGGCCATGGCCGCCGAAACCTACGGGCTGGAGATCCTCGCGCACAATATCGAGGACCAGGACCACAACGCCACGCGCTTCCTCGTCATGGCGCCCGAGGGCGACATGTCCCGGCGCGGCGATCACGGCATGATCACCAGCTTCGTCTTCCGCGTGCGCAACATTCCCGCCGCCCTTTACAAGGCGATGGGCGGGTTCGCGACCAACGGCGTGAACATGACCAAGCTGGAATCCTACATGGTCGGCGGCCAGTTCACGGCGACCCAGTTCTACGCCGATGTCGAGGGCCATCCCGACGACCCGGCGCTCGCCCGGGCGCTGGAAGAACTCGACTATTTCACCGACCACATCGATATTCTCGGCGTCTATCCCGCCGATCCGGGCCGCCACTAGGGACGGCAATCGCCGGATTTGAGTATTTGTAGACCAGTGATGGGTGCGCCTGCGCCTTCATCACTGGTCTAAAAATACTCCCGGCCGTCCGGTTGTCCGGAGCGATATCATCCCCGTGGATGCGCCCGGCTGTAAACTTCCATGAGCCGCGCGGTGTCTACCGCCGTGTAGGCCTGCGTGGTCGACAGCGATCCGTGGCCCAGCAGTTCCTGGATCGCGCGCAGGTCGCCGCCGGCATCCAGCAGGTGGGTGGCGAAGCTGTGGCGCAGGGCGTGGGGCGTCGCGCTGGCGGGCAGGCCAAGCTGCAGGCGCGCGGACTCGATGACCTTCTGCACCAGCCGCGGGTTGAGCGCACCGCCGCGCACCCCGCGGAAAAGCGGCGCGTCCGGCGTCAGTTCGAAGGGGCAGGCGGCCGCGTAGGCACAGACGGCGTCGCGCGCCGCCGGCAGCACGGGGACCATCCGCTCCTTGCCGCCCTTGCCCGTGATCCTCAGCGCCGTGCCGGGGTCCGCATGGGCGCCGGTCAGGCCCAGCGCCTCGGAGATCCGCAGCCCGCAGCCCCAGAGCAGCGTCACCACCGCCGTGTCGCGGGCGGCGACCCACGGCTCGCGCGCCTGCGCGGCGGCGAGATCCACAACCGACCGCGCGGCATCGACCGACAGGGGGCGCGGCAGCTTGCGCCGGAACTTGGGGCTGCGCGCCGACAGGATGGCCGTCGGCTCGAACCCGTCGCGCTGCGCGAGCCAGCGCGCGAAGCTTTTCACCGATGACAGCGCCCGGGCGAGGCTGCGCGAGGACAGGCCCCGCGCACGCTCGTGGGCCATCCAGGCGCGCATGTCCCGCAGGCCGACCTGGGCGACCACACCGGTGCCGGCGCTGTCGCCGAAATGCTGTTGCAGGAAGGACAGGAACCCCACGACGTCGGTGCGGTAGGCCGTCACCGTGGCCGGCGACGCGCCCTCGATCGCGCCCAGCTGCCGCAGCCAGGCCTCGAGCGCATCGGCCAGTCCCGGCGACAGCATCAGATCCAGCGGCGCAGGGTGCGTTCGACCACGCCGGCGAAGAAATCCAGAAGATCGGTGCCCTGCCCGGGCGAGAACTGGTGCGGATCCTCGGCGCCCAGGACCAGCATTGCGGGAAGCCGGCCGCGCCCAAGGTTGAGGTACAGGCACGCCTCGGACCGTATGTGGTCGGCCTTGGCGCCGTGCATGTCCGGGTCGGCCCCGTCGCACTGGCGCAGCGTCACCCGGCGGGGCGTGCCACGGCTGGTCACGCCGGCGTAAAGACAGCAATAGCCCTGTTCGGCCAGATCCAGCACCGCGCCGAGCGGGCCGAGGTCCACTTCGGTGTCGTCCGCCGCCCGCTCGATCAGCACGCGCAGGCTGTCGACCCGCAGCGTGTCGGCCACCGGGCCGGCTAGGTCGGTCAGCAGGGTCTGGAAATCCTCGGCGTCCAGCAGCCGCAGGATCGCCCGGTGGATCATGTTGGTGCCGGCCAGATTCTCGTAGGCCGCCGCGATGACGTTGCGGTGGGTGTCCTCCAGCCGGTCGAGCCGCGCCTCGAGCCGCTCCATCGCGAGGCCGCGCATGTCGACGACATTGCCCCCCATGCTGCGTTCGTTCGCCGCGACCAGCGCGCGCATCACGTCCTGGTCCTCGAGAATCAGGTCGGGTTGCGACAGGATCTTTGCGCGGAAGTCTTCCGCCTTTTCGGGTGAGCTGCTCATGCCTGTGACCATTCTTGGTGATGGGATTGGGGGTCAGCATACCCGCCGGGGCGTGCGCGGGACAGGGGCAATCCGGCGCGCGCGGGCGATCGGTGCGCGGATGCGACAGCAGGGCTGTCCGATGATGGCGTGCAATCGGCGCAGGCGCATCTTATGTCGGGGTCCGGCATCGCAGGGAACCGAGGGTTTGGCAGACACGCACGACGATCAAGATGGCCCGGGCTGGTTCGACGAGGGCGCGCTGGTCGCCGTCCTGACCGCCCAGCCGCTGGACCGGACCCTGGACTACCGCGCGCCCGAGGGCGGGTGCGCGGCAGGCGCCTTCGTCGAGGTGCCGCTCGGCCCGCGCCGGGTGCTTGGCGTGGTCTGGGGGCCGGGTCTCGGCGATTTCGACGCCGCCAAGGTGCGCAGCGTACACAAGGTGCTGGACGTGCCGCCCATGACCGAGGAGATGCGCATCTTCCTCGGCCGCGCCGCCGATTACACCCTGACCCCGCTGCCCGCGATGCTGCGGCTCGCCACCCGCGCGCCGGGCCTGGGCGACGGCCCGGCCATGCGCCGCGTCTTTGCCCGCGGCCTGGCCGAGCCCGACCGCATGACCGACGCCCGCGCCCGCGTTCTCGACGTGCTGGACGAACAGGAGGACGCGGTCTTCACCCAGAAGGAACTGGCCGACCTCGCCGGTGTCAGCGGCGGCGTCGTGAAGGGCCTGGCGGCGCAGGGCGTGATCGAGGAGCGCGCCGCGCCCCGCGACCTGCCGTTCCCGCAGCTGGATCCGGACCTGCCGGGCAAGGCCCTGACCGATGACCAGGCGGCGGCGGCCGGGACCCTGGCGGAAGGGGTCGCCGCGCGCAGTTATGCCACCACCATGCTGCGCGGCGTCACCGGGTCGGGCAAGACCGAGGTGTATCTCGAAGCGGTGGCGGCCTGCCTGCGCGCCGGGCGGCAGGCACTGGTCCTGCTGCCCGAGATCGCCCTGACCGCCGAGTTCCTCGACCGGGTCGAACAGCGCTTCGGCGCCCGCCCGGCCGAGTGGCATTCCGGCGTGACCATGACCGAGCGGCGGCGCGTCTGGCGGATGATCGGCCAGGGCAACGCGCAACTTGTGGTGGGCGCGCGTTCGGCCCTGTTCCTGCCGTACCGCGACCTTGGCCTGATCGTCGTGGATGAGGAACACGACACCTCCTACAAGCAGGAGGACGGCGTGCTCTATTCCGCGCGCGACATGGCGGTCCTGCGTGCAGCCATAGCCGGGGCGCAGGTGGTGCTGGCCTCGGCCACGCCGTCGCTGGAGACCTGGGCGAATGTCGAAGCGGGCAAGTACCGCGCGCTCAGCCTGACCTCGCGCTTCGGCCCGGCCCGGATGCCCGAGATGCGCGCCATCGACATGCGGTCCGAGGATCTGCCCGGCGGTCGCTGGATCTCGCCCAGCCTGAAGGCCGAGGTCGAGGCGCGGCTGGAGCGGGGCGAGCAGTCGCTGCTGTTCCTCAACCGCCGCGGCTATGCGCCGGTGACGATCTGCCGGGCCTGCGGCCACCAGGTGGGTTGCGACCATTGCGACGCCCGCATGGTCGAGCACCGGTTCCTCAAGCGGCTGGTCTGCCACCAATGCGGCGAGACCAAGCCGGTGCCCGAGGTCTGCCCGGCCTGCGAGGTCGAGGGCAAGCTGGCCGCCGTCGGCCCCGGGGTCGAGCGGATGGGCGAAGAGGCGGCGGCGGTCTTTCCCGACGCGCGGGTCGAGGTGCTGTCGTCGGACATGTATTCCTCGGCCCGCGCGCTGAAGGCCCGGATCGCCGCCATCGCCGAGGGCGAGGCGGATATCGTCATCGGAACGCAGCTGGTGGCCAAGGGGCACAACTTCCCCAAGCTGACGCTGGTGGGCGTGATCGACGCCGATCTGGGGCTTCAAGGCAGCGACCTGCGGGCGGCCGAGCGGACGTTCCAGCTCATGCGGCAGGTGGCGGGGCGCGCGGGCCGGGCCGAGGCGCCGGGCACCGCGCTGTTGCAGACGTTCCAGCCCGAGCATCCGGTGATCCGCGCCATCGTCGCGGGCGACGAGGACGGGTTCTGGTCGGCCGAGGCGGCCGAGCGGCGGGCGGCGGGCGTGCCGCCCTACGGCCGCATGGCGGGTATCGTTCTGAGCGCGCCGGACGTTCAGGCGGTGTTCGACCTGGGCGCCGACATGGCGCGACGCGACGGTCCCCTGCGCCGGATCGGCGCGCAGCTGTTCGGGCCGGCACCCGCGCCCATCGCGCGCATCCGGGGCCGCCACCGGGTGCGCCTGCTGGTCAAGGCCGACAAGGCCGCGCCGTTGCAGGCCGCATTGTCGGACTGGCTGCGGCAGTTCCGCTGGAAGGGCGACATCCGGGTGAGCGTCGATATCGACCCGCAGAGTTTCTACTGAACCGCGCGTTTCTTGACCGACATCAATGCGGGCGCTCAACCCTTGCCCCAGGGTGTCCTTGCCGGACCGGGGAGGGGAGGGGGCCGCAGAGTGGACATGCCAGCAGACAGCGTCACGCGGCCCCCAGCCCTGGGCCGCCCCGACCGGGCCCTATTCGCCGAGGCACTCGCGCTCGCGTGGTCGGATTTCCGCGCCGCGCCGCGCTTCGGGCTGGCGGTGTCCGGCGTCTACGTGGTGCTGGGCTGGTTGATCGCATGGATCACCGTGGCCAGCGGCACGACCTACTGGCTGGTGCTCGCCGCCATGGGGTTCCCGCTGATCGCGCCCTTCGCCGCCGTTGCGCTTTACGACGTGTCGCGGCGGATGGACCTGCGCCAGCCGCTGACCTGGCGCGCGGTCCTGGCCGAGACTTTGGCGCAGCGCACCGGGCAGCTTCCGGTGCTGGGCGCGGCGATGGTCATCCTGTTCCTGTTCTGGTTCTTCCTCGGCCACATGATCTTCGCGCTGTTCCTGGGGCTGTCGCCGATGACGAACGTCTCGACGGGGCTGGACGTCTACCTGACGGCGAACGGGCTGGGGATGCTGGCCTTCGGGACCCTGGTGGGCGGGGTCTTCGCGCTGGTGCTGTTCTCGACCTCGGTCATGGCGCTGCCGATGCTGCTGGACCGGGACATCGACGTGATCACCGCGATGATCGCCAGCGCGGGCTACGTGCGGCGCCATCCCGTCCCGATGCTGGGCTGGGGGCTGATGATCGCGGGGCTGACGGTGCTGGCGATCGTGCCGGGGTTCCTTGGCCTGCTGGTGGTGTTGCCGTTGCTGGGACACGCGAGCTGGCACCTTTACGCGCTGGCCGTGGTCCGGGCGCGGCAGGAATGAAAAAGGGCCGCGCGTTGCCGCGCGGCCCTTCGGATCAGACGTCAGGCTGACTTAGCCCTGATCGGCGGTCGTCGCTTCGCGCGGCTGCCCGTCGGGACCGTAGAAGACGATCTCGACGCCTTCTTCCAGCTCGTCACGCAGCGAGGCGATTTCCTCGGCGCGGAGCTGCTGTTCGATCTGCGGGCGCACCTGCTCGAGCGGCGGCAGTTCGGCATCGCTGTTGGCGGCCGCTTCGTCGTAGACGCGCTGCACGGCCTCGTCGGTCACGACGCCTTCCATGCGGTCGCTCACGTAGGCTTCGATGGTGGCGTTCTCGTCCTGCATGCCCTGGCCGGACTGCGCACCGGAGCTGTCGCTCGCGGCCATGTCGGTCGTGTCGTCGCTCATCTCGGTCGAACCGGCGCTGTCGTCCGAGGCCATCTCGGTTTCGTCGCCGGTGCTATCCGAGCTGTCGGCGGCGTTGGCCTGCTGTTCGCTCTCGGCGCTCTGACCGTTCGTGCGGGCGGCATCCATCAGGATCAGCTCGCGCAGGACCAGCTGGTCGACCACGAAGGGAATCAGCTGCTCGGCCGGACGCTGTTGCATCTGCGGCGGCAGCGACTGCACGGCCGCGGTTACGTCGGACGCGGTGATCTCGGTCGTGCCGACGGTCACGATCAGCGGGTCGGCGGCGGTCTCGGCGCCGTCCATCCCCGAGCTGTCCATGGTCTCGGTCTGGGCCGTTTCGGTCTGGTCGCCGCTCATCTCGGCATTGGAATGCTCCTCGGCCAGCACCGGGCCGGCGGCGAGGGTGGCGGCGATTGCGGTCGTCGTCAGAAATTTCATGTCGGATATCCTCCGTTTCGATCAGTTCGGGGGGATAACGGGCACCCCCGGGGCCGGTGTTCCATCACGATGCCCGACCGGCGCTCGACCGCGCACGGACTTCCCTTCGATCCCGCCGCGGCGTAAGGCACTCCCATGCGCATCGTCCCCCTGTCCCAGGCGCGCGAGCTGCCCCTGTGGCGCAGGCCCGTGACGCTTCTTCTGCTGATGGCGTTCGCCATGCCGCTGGCTTTTGCCACGTGGTCCGCGCTTCTCAACAATTTCGTGATCGAGGTCGCCGATTTCACCGGTGTCGAGATCGGATGGTTGCACACCGTCCGCGAGATCCCAGGCTTCCTGGCGGTCGGCGTGATCGCGCTGATCATCTTCATCCGCGAACAGGTGCTGGGCCTCGTGTCCCTGCTGCTTCTGGGCGCGGCCACGGCGATCACCGCCTATTTTCCCAGCCTTGGCGGGATCCTCACGCTGACCATGCTCAGCTCCATCGGGTTTCACTACTACGAGACCGTGAACCAGAGCTTGCAACTGCAATGGCTGCCGAAGGACCGGGCGCCACAGGTGCTGGGCTGGCTGGTGGCGGTGGGCTCGGCCGCCGCGCTTCTGAGCTACAGCCTGCTGGTCGTCACGTGGCGCGCCTTCGATCTGAGCTATGCCACCGTCTACATGTTGGGCGGCGGCGCGACGGTGCTGATCGCCATCTATTGCATGGTCGTCTTCCCGCAGTTCCAGGCCCCTGATCCGCAGCTGAAGACCTTCGTGCTCCGCCGCCGCTACTGGCTCTATTACGCGCTGCAATTCATGTCGGGCGCGCGCCGGCAGATCTTCGTGGTCTTCGCGGCTTTCATGATGGTCGAGCGGTTCGGCTTCGACGTGCACGAGGTGACGGCGCTGCTGCTGATCAACTTCGTGGCCAACATGATCCTGGCGCCTTTCATGGGGCGCGCGGTGCACCGGTTCGGCGAACGGGCGACGCTGGGTTTCGAGTATATCGGCCTGATCGTGGTCTTCCTGATGTATGGCGGGATCTACTATTTCGGCTGGGGCGTGGCGCTGGCCGCGACGCTTTACGTGGTCGATCACATCTTCTTCGCGCTGGCCTTCGCGCTGAAGACCTATTTCCAGAAGATCGCGGACCCGCGCGATATCGCGCCCACCGCCGCCGTGGCCTTCACGATCAACCACATCGCGGCCGTGTTCCTGCCCGCGGGGCTGGGATACCTGTGGGTGGTGTCGCCGGGCGCCGTCTTCGGCCTTGCGGCGGGCATGGCGGCCACGTCGCTGATGCTGGCGCTGATGATCCCTCGCCACCCCGCGCCGGGGAACGAGACGATCCTGAATCGCCTTGCCGCGACACCGGCGCAGTAGCAAGGGCCGCCGGTCGTCCCTATATCAGGCGCAACCGCGATAAGGAGATTTCCATGTTCCAGATCCTGCGCAAGAAAGCCGAGATGGTGTCGAAGGACGAAGCCCTGACCGGCCGCGAGGCCCCCATCGCCACGGCCGCCACGCATTACGTGCTCGACCGTCCGCTGACCGCCGAGGTGCCCGAGGGCCACGAGGTCGCCGTGTTCGGCATGGGCTGCTTCTGGGGTGTGGAACGGATGTTCTGGAAGCTGCCCGGCGTCTGGCTGACCATGGTCGGCTACGCGGGCGGCTATACCCCGAACCCGACCTACGAAGAGGTCTGCACCGGCCGCACCGGCCATAACGAGGTCGTCCGCGTCGTCTACGACCCCGAGGTGATCACCTACGAGGACCTGCTGAAGGTGTTCTGGGAAGGCCACGACCCGACCCAGGGCATGCGGCAGGGCAACGACGTGGGCACCCAGTACCGCTCGGGCATCTACACCACGACCGACGCGCAGAAGCAGGCGGCCAAGGCCACCCTCGACACCTTTGCCGAGCGGATGCGCGCCGCCGGGTTCGGCGAGATCACGACCGAGATCACGGACGCGCCGACCTTCTATTTCGCCGAAGGCTATCACCAGCAGTACCTGGCGAAGAATCCCGGTGGGTATTGCGGGATCGGCGGCACGGGCGTGACCTGCCCGATCGGCACCGGACTGCCCGCGACCTGACGGCGCCCCACGAGGCAACACCTGTAACGACGGCCGCGCGAAGGAAGCTTCGCGCGGCTTTTCCGTGCCCCCCGATACGGTTGCAAGGCCGCGTCTTCGGAACCGCGGCGCGTGCGCTGCGGTTCTGACCGGACACACGATCATCGTTCGCAGGCGCTCGGGAGGCGGCATTGGAAGACGTTCAGCAGGCAATCACCGGTTTGGACATCGGGGTCATCGCCGCCTATTTCGGCGTGGTCATCCTGATCGGCGTCTGGGTGTCCAAGCGCACCTCGTCCAGCGACGACCTGTTTCTTGCCGGGCGATCGCTGGGCTGGGCGGCCATCGGATTTTCGCTGTTCGCCTCGAACATCTCGTCCTCGACGCTCATCGGTCTCACGGGCTCGGCCTATACCACGGGTATCGCACCCTCGGCCTACGAGTGGATGGCGGGCATCCCGCTGCTGATCATGGCCTTCGTGTTCGCGCCGATCTTCCTGAAATCGAAGATCACAACAACGCCCGAGTATCTCGACCGCCGCTACAGCCGGCGCACGCGGCTGTATTTCTCGGGCCTGACGATCTTCTTTACCGTCGTGGTCGATTGCGCCGGCGGGCTTTACGCCGGGGGGCTGGTGCTGAACACCTTCTTCCCGAACGTGCCGCTCTGGGCCAGTTCGCTGGCGATCGGGCTTTTCGCCGGGATCTACACGGCGGCGGGCGGCCTGAAGGCGGTCGTCTACACCGACGTGCTGCAGGCCGTGGTCCTGATCGGCGGCTCGGCGATCCTGGCCTTCATGATGTTCGCGCAGCTGGATTTCTCGTTCGCCGAGATCCGCGAGAGCGTGCCGAACGAGAACCACCTGAGCATGGTGCTGCCGCTGTCGAACGAGACGCTGCCCTGGCCGGGCCTGTTCTTCGGCGTGTCGCTGCTGGGCTTCTGGTACTGGGTCACCAACCAGTACATCGTGCAGCGCATCCTGGGCGCCCGGTCGCTGCCCGACGCCCAGTGGGGCGCGATCCTGGGCGGCATGCTGAAGATCCTGCCGCTGTTCATCATGGTGTTTCCGGGCGCCATGGCCACCGCGATCCTGCCGGATATCGAGACGGCGGACCGGGTGTTTCCGATCATGATCACCGAGCTTTTGCCCGCGGGCCTGACGGGCCTGGTGCTGGCAGGGCTTATCGCCGCCATCATGTCCAGCGTCGATTCCACGCTGAATTCGTCATCGACCCTCCTGATCCACGATTTCGTCACCAAGCCCGAGCAGGAAATCGAGGACAGCAAACGCAAGCGCTACGGCACCTACGCCACGCTCAGCTTCATGGTGGCGGCGATCATCTGGGCGCCGCTGATCCAGTTCGCGGGCGGGCTGTGGTCCTACCTGCAACAGATGTTCTCGATCCTCGTGCCGCCGCTGGTGGTGCTATTCGTCATGGGCGCGCTGTCGCGGATCGGGACCGAGAAGGGCGGCTTCTACACTTTGATCTTCGGCCACACGCTGGGCGCGGTGCTGTTCTGCCTCGGCAATGCCGGTGTAATGGGCCTGTTCGGGGCCGAGCCGATCTGGCCGCTGCATTTCACCATCAACGTGGCCGTGGTCACAGTGCTCTGCCTGCTCTTCTACGTGGGCGTCAGCCTGGTGACCGACAAGAAGGACATCGACGAGCAGGTGATGTGGCGCCGCGGCATGGCGCTGGAGGACGCGGCCTACGATCAGCCCTGGTACCTGGATATCCGCTGGCACGCGCTTGTCCTGGCGGTCGCGATGGCGGCGGTGCTGTTCGTCTTCTGGTGACGGCTTGGACTTGCTGCGGCGGGGCAATCGTGGAATGGGAAGGCGCCCCTGACCGCGCCCGACCGGAGCTTGCCCCATGCCGACCTTCACCGCGCTGACCACACTTCCCGATGCCGACAATGCCCGCGCGCTGGGCGAGGCGATGGAGCGGATGGACCCCGAGCCCACGGGCGTCGGCGTCTTCGAGATGGAGGACGACAGCGGCCTGTGGGAGGTGGGCGCCTATTTCGAGGCCGCGCCGGACCGGGCCGCGCTGGCCGTGCTGGAAGCGGCGTTCGACACCCGGCCCTTCGTCGTCAGCGAACTGCCCGAGGTCGACTGGGTGGCCAAGGTGCGCCGCGAATTGGCCCCGGTCGAGGCCGGGCGCTTCTGGCTCTACGGCAGCCACGACGCCGACACCCTGCCCGAAGACCGCGTGGCCCTGCTGGTGGATGCCGCCATGGCCTTCGGCACCGGCCATCACGGCACCACCCGCGGCTGTCTCGAGGCGCTGGACCAGCTGCTGGCCGAAGGGATCACTTGCCGCAACGTGGTCGATATCGGTTGCGGCACCGCCGTCCTGGCCATGGCCGCCGCGCGCGTCTGGCCCGACCACCCCGTCCTGGCCAGCGATATCGACGCCGTGGCCGTGGACGTGGCGCGGGCAAATGTGGCGCTGAATGGGCTGAATGGCAGGGTGGATTGTGTCGAGGCCATGGGATTCGACCACGCCGACATCGCCGCACGCGCGCCCTTCGACCTGGTCTTCGCCAATATTCTAAAGGGCCCGCTGGTGGCCCTGGCGCCCGACGTGGCGCGGCACGCCGATTCGGGCGCTTTCGTGATCCTGTCGGGCATCCTGAACCCGCAGGCCGACGAGGTGATCGAGGTTTATGCACGCAACGGGATCAATCTGGTCGACCGCCGCGTGATTGGTGACTGGACGACGCTGACCCTGCGCGCCTGAGCCGGGAAAGCGCCCGGTTTCGGCCGCGAAGGGCCCGATTTTCGCCAGATTAGCCCGATTTGCCCCATTCCTGCCAC
This sequence comes from Palleronia salina, assembly GCF_900141995.1. Lineage (GTDB taxonomy): Bacteria > Pseudomonadota > Alphaproteobacteria > Rhodobacterales > Rhodobacteraceae > Palleronia > Palleronia salina. Next base: position 211,727 of record NZ_FQZA01000003.1, read on the forward strand.
ATTCCGGGGCAATAACGCCTCCTGTCGGTGGGGGCCGACAACCGGGATGCTGCAAGATGGCCTACTTGACCGAAGCGAATTTCGATAGCCGCTCGAAGCGGATCATCAAGAACGCCAAGATCGCCAAGCGCGGTCGGATTCACACGATCACCGAAGACGGGCTGATCATCAGCCGTCCGCGCCTCGTGCGCCGCGAACTGCCGCTGATGGGCCTGATGCGCATCGCGCTTGCCCTGTGGGTGTTCAAGGCGCTGGCGATCCTGAACCTGGGCGTGGGTGACTACCAGGCGCGCGTCGAGACGCTGGCCGGTGGAAACAGCGTCGACCAGGCGGCGGCGTTCCTGCTGAACGGCGACGCGCTGACGCTGGCGGTGGTCGATCTGGTCCAGCGCGGCATGAACATCCTGCAAGCGATGGAACTGGCGGCGATCTTCTGAAGGGGATGGATCGCGCCGGGGAAGGCTGCGCGGGTGGGGCGCGCAGCCTTCCAAATGGTGCGGGCTGCCCTCAGATGTGGCGGCCCATGGCGCGAATGTCCTCGCGCGTGAGACCGATATCGAACAGCTCTTCGTCGGTCAGGCTGGACAGAACCTTCTGGGTCTTGCGAACACGGGTGGCGTCCACAACGGCGTAGGCCAGACGCACGAGATAGGTGGCGATGCGGGTGCTGAGCGCTTCGCCGGTGGGGCGGGACATGTCGTAGATTGCCATCGTTACATTCCTTCTATCGACGGACTTACAGGTCGGTTCAGCCATGCAGAACGGATCGCGCCTATTACTTGAGCAGCCGGCGAACAATCCGGTTTTTTCGCATGGCAGATATGCTCGGATTGCATGACGTTTCCGCGGGGTAAGCGGTCGTTTTCATGCTCTTTTTCAGCCGTTTATGACCGGTTCATTGACGCCTCCGCGATATTTCGCGGCTGTCGCTTTGCGGGCACAGCGCCCCGGTCCCGCCCGCATCGACCTTGGCGCATGTTCGCGTTTCGTGCTACGTGCCGTGTAACAAGCGGGAAGGGCAGGCAGGATGCGGATACTGGGCGTCGATCCGGGGCTTCAGACCATGGGCTGGGGGGTGATCGAGGTTGATGGCTCGCGCCTGCGGCACGTGGCCAACGGCCATTGCACCTCCGAGACCGGCACGGCGCTCGGCCTACGGCTGATGGGGCTGCACCGGCAGCTGGCCGATCTTCTGGTCGCCCACGCGCCCGACACCGCCGCGATCGAGCAGACGTTCGTGAACCGCGACGGGGCCGGCACGCTCAAGCTGGGGCAGGCCCGGGGCGTGGCGCTGCTGGCGCTGGCGCAATCCGGGATCGAGGTCGGCGAATACGCCCCCAACACGGTCAAGAAGACCGTCGTGGGCGTGGGCCACGCCGACAAGCGCCAGGTCGAGCACATGGTGAAGATGCAGCTTCCCGGCGCGGTGCCGGCGGGCGCCGATGCCGCCGATGCGCTGGCCATCGCGCTCTGCCACGCGTTTCACCTGCAGGGCGCGCGGGCCATGGCGCGGGCGCGGGCATGATCGGGCGGCTGGCCGGGCGGCTGATCCTGCGGGGCACCGATCACGTAATGATCGACGTGGGCGGTGTCGGCTACGTCGTCTACGTCAACGAACGCACGCTGGCCGCGCTGCCCGGCGCGGGCGAGGCCGCGGCGCTTTATACCGACCTGCTGGTGCGCGAGGACCTGTTGCAGCTGTTCGGCTTCCTCACACCGGTGGAAAAGGAATGGCATCGCCTGCTGATGGGCGTGCAGGGGATCGGCGCGAAGGCGTCCATGGCGATTCTCGGCGCGCTGGGCCCCGATGGCGTCAGCCGCGCTATCGCGCTGGGCGATGCGGCGGCGGTGCGCACGGCGCCGGGGGTGGGGCCAAAGATTGCCCAGCGGCTGGTGAACGAGCTGAAGGACAAGGCGCCCGCCGTCATGGCCATGGGGGCCGGGCCCGTGGCCAGCGCCCCCGCCGCGCCCGCCGATCCGGACCCCGTCATCGCGCCCGACAGCTCGCCGCCCGCGTCGGCCACGGCCAGCAGCGCGGGCGCCCAGGCCGAGGCGCTGTCGGCGCTGGCCAACCTGGGCTATGCCCCCGCCGACGCCGCCCGCGCGGTGACCGAGGCCGCGGGTGACGGCGCAGACGACACCGCGTCGCTGATCCGCGCCGCGCTTAAGCGGCTGGCGCCGGCGGGTTAGCGCATGGATTTCAATGACCTCCTTAGATCGGCTGAAATCGACCTACGACAAGTGTCCATCGTTCTCCACAAACCTGGAGACCTGAAGGTTCGAGCGATGCTAGCGACATTTATCGAACAGCGGCCCGAGCTGTTCGAAGCCTACCAAAGCACGCACCCTCCATTGCAGGAGGCCACGGTCAAATCCCGTTGCTACCTCGCTTCGTTCTTCATGCGCGATCCGGGCGAGTTGGTTTTTCTCGCACTCTATGAGGTGAAAGACTGGAGCGAGACCGACGTCGATGGTCTAGCTGGAGATCCGATCTTTAGTGAAATGCTTCTCAAAGTTGACGGTGTCTCAAGCGAAGACATCTCAGCGCATATATCTTCGCGTCTTGCGGGACGCGCGCGCTTTGACTTCCGCCGAACTGCTCACCTTGCAGAGCTAGGTCGGCGTCTTGTCGTAGCGGACCCGGGAGGGAGAAATTACGTCCGGCGCGCGGATACTACGGATTTGGAAGTCTTGGAGCTGAAGCGCGAGGCGCGAATTGCTTCACCGGTGCCGCCGTGGGATCAAATCTCAATTGATGCGCCGGAGATCGAGCATCTGCCGAATGACTGGGCGTCCAGCTCGCGGCACTGGCGTGGCATCTACCTGATTTTGGATCTTTCAGACGGCGCCCGGTATGTCGGCTCCGCCTATGGCCGGGAGAACCTCTTGGGTCGGTGGCGCGTGCATACGGCCTCTGCTACCGGAGTGACCAAAGAGTTGCGTAAACGCGATACGAGACTTTTTCGGTTTTCGATTCTCGAGTTGGTTTCCCCCACTGCCACACCTGAAGAGGTGGTCGCCCGCGAAAGGTCTTGGATGAAGCGCATTGGCACCATCGATAGGGGGTTAAATACGTGACCGACGCCCCCGATCCCGCGCTGCGCCCCGACCGGCTGCCCGACGATGACGGCCCCGCGCTGCGGCCCCAGTCTCTGGATGCCTTCACCGGGCAGGCCGAGGCGCGCGCCAACCTGAAGGTCTTCATCGAAAGCGCCCGGATGCGCGAGCGGGCGATGGATCACGCGCTGTTCCACGGTCCCCCGGGCCTGGGCAAGACCACCCTGGCGCAGATCGTCGCGCGCGAGCTTGGCGTGAACTTCAAGATGACCAGCGGCCCCGTCCTGGCCAAGGCGGGCGACCTGGCGGCGATCCTGACCAATCTCGACGCGCGCGACGTGCTGTTCATCGACGAGATCCACCGCCTGAACCCGGTCGTCGAGGAGATCCTCTATCCCGCGCTCGAGGATTTCGAGCTGGACCTCGTGATCGGCGAGGGGCCGGCGGCGCGGTCGGTCCGGATCGAGCTTCAGCCCTTCACGCTGGTGGGGGCGACCACGCGGCTGGGCCTTCTGACCACCCCCCTGCGCGACCGGTTCGGCATCCCGGTCCGGCTGCAATTCTATACCGTGGACGAGCTGTCGGACATCGTGGCGCGGGGCGCGCGGATGATGGGGGTGGCGGCCGATGCCGACGGCGTGCGCGAGATCGCGGCGCGGGCGCGGGGCACGCCCCGGATCGCCGGGCGGCTGCTGCGCCGGGTGGTGGATTTCGCGCTGGTCGATGGCGACGGTCGGATCACCCGCGCCCTGGCCGACGATGCACTGACGCGGCTGGGCGTGGACCGGATCGGTCTCGACGGCGCGGACCGGCGATACCTGCGGCTGATCGCGGAGCACTACCAGGGTGGTCCGGTGGGGATTGAAACGCTGTCGGCGGCGCTGAGCGAAAGCCGCGACGCGCTGGAAGAGGTGATCGAACCCTACCTTCTGCAGCAGGGCCTGATCCAGCGCACGCCGCGGGGGCGGATGCTGACGCAGGGGGCCTGGACCCACCTGGGCCTGCCGCGGCCCCGCAGCGACGTGGGCGGGGACCTGTTCGACTAGCCCGGCCGGCGCGCGGGTCAGCTCATCGACAGGTCGTCGAAGATGTCGGTGTCACTTGCCGGCTCGATCGCCTGAAGCATCAGGATCGCGAAGAAGATGATCCCGAGGACGATCGAGGTGAAAACCGAAAGCCCGTCCGCGACCGCGAGCGAGACGGAGCTTCGCAGGTCGAAGGAATGCGCCATGGTCACGCTGCCGACAGTGGTCAGGCCGAACAGGGCGCCGGAGAGATCCACGAACGAGCGACGAGGCCAGCCACGCGCCGTGCGGCCGATGAGCCCGCAGGCCAGAATGATCAGCCCGCCGGTCAGGTAGGACATGTGGTCATCGGGGGCCAACGCGATCGGCAGCATGCCGTCGATGCCGGCGTCGCTCGCGGTCAGTCGGACGCATATGTTCAGCGCGACGATGAAGATCACGGCGGCGCAGACCCGTCCTGCCAGCAGGCGAAGGCTGTCCCGATCGCTGGTGGCCAGCAGCAGCGCCACGGCGAGCCCGAAGAACGAGACCTGCGTTGTCGGAACGATGGCGGGATAATAGGCGCGGCCGCGCACCCAGAGATCATTGCCGCCCACCCATCCGACGATCAGACCGGACACGCAGAAGGCGATCACGGCGAGCGAGACCGCGAAGAGGACACGATTCAGGACGGGATGCATCATCGGCGATTTCACTTCACGAATGCTGTCCCTTAAGCGGGTAAGAATCAGAGTTTATCAGGGCGCCGCAACAACTCAATGATGTATCGGGGTGTTCGGCCTAGAGCCGCCTTGCCCAAAGGTCGTAGTCTCCGGCCTCGTCCACCTCGACCTCGACGACCTGACCCGCCGAGAGGTCCGCGAAATTCTCGTCGATATAGAGGTGCCCGTCGATCTCGGGTGCGTCGCCCATGGTCCGGCAGGTGGCCGCCTCGTCATCGACGCTGTCGACGATGACCTGCATACGCTTGCCGACCTTCGCCTCCAGCCGCGCGGCCGAGATCGCTTGCGCCTTTTCCATGAACCGCTCCCACCGCTCCTGCTTGACCGGGGCGGGGACGTGGTCGGGCAGGGCGTTCGAGCGGGCGCCCTCGACATTCTCGTATTGAAAGCACCCGACGCGATCCAGCTGCGCCTCGTCCAGCCAGTCGAGCAGGGTCTGGAATTCTTCCTCGGTCTCGCCGGGATAGCCGACGATGAAGGTCGAGCGCAGGGTGATGTCGGGGCAGTCGCGGCGCCAGGCGGCGATCTCGTCCAGCGTGCGCGCGGCCGCGGCGGGGCGCGCCATGCGCCTGAGCGTGTCGGGATGGGCGTGCTGGAACGGGATGTCCAGGTAGGGCAGCAGCCCCGAGGCCGGGTCGGCCATGTGCGGGATCAGCTCGCGCACGTGGGGGTAGGGATAGACATAGTGCAGCCGCACCCAGGCCCCGAGCGTCCCGAGCTCGCGCGCAAGATCCAGGATCGGCGCCTTCGCCTCGCGGTCCTTCCAGTCGGTGCCATAGGCGCTGGTGTCCTGGCTGATGACGAGCAGCTCGCGCACGCCGGCCTCGAACAGCTTTTCCGCCTCGCGCATCACAGCCTTGGCCGGCCGCGATTGCAGCCGCCCGCGCATGTCGGGGATGATGCAGAACTTGCACTTGTGGTTACAGCCTTCCGAGATCTTCAGGTAACTGTAGTGTCGCGGTGTCAGGCTGACGCCCCGGGCGGGCAGCAGGTCGACGAACGGGTCCGGATCCGGCGGCACCGCGGCGTGCACGGCATCGAGCACCTGTTCGTATTGATGCGGCCCGGTCACGGCCAGCACGCGGGGATGCGCGCCGGTGATATAGTCGGGCTCGGCCCCCAGGCAGCCGGTGACGATGACGCGCCCGTTCTCGGTCAGCGCTTCGCCGATGGCGTCCAGGCTTTCGGCCTTGGCGCTGTCGAGGAACCCGCAGGTGTTCACGATCACCGCGTCGGCGCCCGAGTAGTCGGGCGAGATGCCGTAGCCTTCGGCCCGCAGGCGGGTCAGGATGCGCTCGCTGTCGACCAGCGCCTTGGGACAGCCGAGGCTGACCATGCCGATGGTGGGCTGGTTGCGGCCCGGCCGCACCGTGCCGAGGTCACGTTCGAGCCGGGGGTTCGACAGGTCGGGGCGAAGGTCGGGCGGGTTCTGTGCCATGGCCGCGCTATAGGCGCTTGGACGCCGTGAGGGAAGGGCCATGGGCGGGCAAGGGCGGCGATATCCGCCGTGATCGCGGCCGGTGTCGGCACGGTATGGCGATCATCGCTCGACTGTCCGCTGGCTCGGGTTGTCTCCCTTTCGCCTGGCCCGGAGGCTGCCGGGGGAACCTCGGCTCTCTACCGGGTTGCGAGCGGCCGTCCGAGGTGCCCCGCGGACCTTGATTCCATCGTCCGGGCCAAGACATCGACGGCATTTATAAGACGAATTTAGTAAATCCGCGCCAATATCTCGGCAAAGATGATATATCCCCATCACTTTGCCACAATTCGCGTCGAAAAGGTGGCGTTAACCTTAAGGAGGTTTGCGCCGTGACGACCCGTATCCTCAGATTGTCCGCTGCCACGATGCTGCTTGCATCGGCCGCCGTCGCCATCGCGCCGCGGTTGACGGGGCATATTTCATCCTCGGCCGTCGTCAACGCACCGATCATCGCGGTCTATGCGCCCTTCGACGGCGTGATCGAGCATGCCTCGCCCAGCATCGCGCAGCCGGTCGAAGAGGGGGATACCCTTCTGGTTCTGAACAACCGCAGCCTGCGGGGCTCCGAGCTTCGTGCGCTGCGCAGCTCTCTGGCCGCCGTTTCGGGCGAGATGTCGGGGCTGACCCAGCAATCAAACGCGCCGGAACGCCTGCGCAAGGAACTTGAGAACCGGCGCGACGCCGCCATCGATGCGCGCAAGCGCTGGTTCGTGCCCCGCCTGGACGAGGCTTGGGCCATGGTCCAGCACGCCGAGGCCACCGTGGACGCGTCCAAGGCCCGGCTGCAACGGATCGAGAAGCTGTCGAAGAACGGCAGCATCGCGCAACGGGAAGTCGAGGAGGCCCGCACGACACTGCTCGAGGATCGCGCCACGCTGGCCAGCGCAACGGCCACGATGCGCCGGCTCCAGATCGAGCGTGACGCGCTGACCGGCGGATCGAACCTGGACCTCGAATCGAACGATCTCGAGCAGATCGGCTATCGCCTCGACGAGATCGCGGTCCGCCAGGCCGACATCCAGGCCCGCCTGATCCAGCTGCGTGCCAGCCGCCAAGGCCTGCAATCGCAGATCGCCGGCCTGAGCATCGAGACCAAGAAACAGAACGCGTTCGTGCCGAAGGTCACCGCCGCCGGCGTGATCTGGGAAGTTTCGGCTCCCGAGGGCTCGTCGGTCAGCATCGGCGAGCCGCTGGCGCAGGTCCTGGATTGTTCGCGCCGGTTCATGGAGGTGATCCTTCCGGAAGATAGCTTCGAAACCATCGTTCCGGGCACCCCGGCACAGGTCAAATACAAGGGCGCCAGCGAAAGCTTCACCGCGCGGGTCTCGGCCGTCTACGGCGCCAACACGCGGCCCAACCGCAACATGCAGGCCGCCGAGCCGCGGCTTACGGTCGACAGCGGGCTGCGCGTGATCGTCGGCATCGGCCCCGCGGACCCCTCCGACCCCAAGGTGTCCCGCGCCTTCTGCGAGGTCGGGCGCTCGGCCGAGGTGCGGTTCGACCGCAAGAACACGATTCTCGACGCCGTGCGCGCCCTGGCGGGCCGGGTCGGCCTGCTGGACCAGCCGTTGGTGGCGGGCCTCGTCAATGACAGGACCGAAACGGACAGCCGGATCAACTGATGCTGCCCGACTATCTGGTCCCCCTCGCGCTGGTCTTCGGGATCGCCATGCTGCTGCCGCGCAGCTGGGTCAGCGGGCGCACGCCGCGCAACATGGCGGTCGTCGCCCTTTTCCTGGCCGTTGCGGGCGTGGCGTGGCGCTACCTGCAATGGCGGCTGGGCGAAACTCTGCCCGAACCCGGCACGGCCATTGGCGAGCAGGTCTTCTTCTACACGGTCCTGGCGATCGAGCTGGCGGTCTGGGTGGAAACGGCGATCCTGTTTGCCATGCTGTCGCGGCGGCGCGACAACTCGGCCGCCGCCGATGCGGGCGAGGCGCGGCTGCGCGCCTTGGCGCCCGCCGATCATCCCACCGTCGACGTCTTCATCGCGACCTACAACGAGGACCTCGCCGTCCTGGAAAAAACCATCGTCGGCGCCGCCGCGCTGGACTGGCCCGAGGACCGGTTGCGGGTCTGCGTACTGGATGACGGTCAACGCGACTGGCTGCGGGACTACTGCGCGACCAAGGGCGTGGACTACCTGACGCGCGAGGGCAACGCCCATGCCAAGGCCGGCAACATCAATGCCGCCATCGCCCGGACCGACGGCGAATTCTTCATGGTGCTCGACGCGGATTTCGTGCCGCAGCAGAACTTTCTCTATCGCGCGATGGGGCTGTTCGCGGACGAAAAGGTGGGCATCGTGCAGATCCCGCATTCCTTCTACAACGCCGACCCCATGCAGACGAACCTGGGAATGCGCGGGCAGATGCCCGACGACCAGCGGCTGTTCTTCGGCGAGATCATGGCCGGCCGAGACGGCTGGAACGCGGCCTTCTGCTGCGGGTCGAACTCGATCACCCGGCGCAAGGCGATCGAGGCGGTGGGCGGCGGTCTGCCCTACGGCTCGATCACCGAGGACATGCTTCTGACGCTGGCGATGCTTCGCAAGGGCTACGTCACCCGCTACCTGAACGAACGGCTGGCGATCGGGCTGGCGCCGGAATCGCTGTCGGCGATGTACGTGCAGCGGGCGCGCTGGGCGCGCGGCGCGATGCAGATCCTGTTCCTGCGCGAAGGTCCGTTCGGCCCCGGGCTGAAGCTGCAGCACCGTATCCTGTTCCTGCCGACGCACTGGCTGGTCCAGCCGCTGGTCGTGCTGGCGACCCTCGGGATGCCGGCCATCTGTCTCTGGACCGGCTGGTCGCCCCTGCCCGGCGCGACCACAGAAGAGATCCTGTCGGTCCAGCTGCCCGCCGTGGCCGCGACCATGCTGGCCCTGCGCCTGGTCGCACCGGGCAGCTATTTCCCCCTGGCCTCGACGGTGCACACCGCTTTGCAGACGCCGCGAACATTGCCCACGGTGCTGACCACGCTGGTGCGCCCGCACGGGCACGCCTTCAAGGTGACGCCCAAGGGCAAGGCGGCCGGCAACGCGACCGACAGGCTGATGAGCCTTGCGCCCTCGGCGCTGGTCCTCGTCACCGCGATCGGCCTTTACCTGAATTCCGACATCAACACGCGCATCCTGGACACGGCGGACCAGTTGTCGCTGACGGCGGTATGGGCGGTCCTGGCGATGCTGGTCCTGTCGGTGGTGCAGGTGGTGGCCATGTCGCCCCCGGGCGAGATCGAGGAAGAAAAGTTCGCCGTCGATGTGCCCTGCATGTTCGGCACCCGCCCGGGCCAGCGGATCGCGGCCACCATCGCTCACCTGTCGGTGGACAGCGCGACGCTGCGGCTGGCCGATGCGACCGACATGCACCGCAACACGCGCTGGCTGCGGCTGGACATTCCCGAAGTCGGTGCGCTGAAGGCCTGGCTCCAGCGGGTGGACGGAAACGTGGCCCACGTGGCCTTCGACCTGCCCGAGGGCGAGCGGCGCGACCAGCTGATCCGCGCGCTGTTCACGACCGGGCTGGACAATTCCACCCAAACCCTCAGCGCCTTCCGGGTGGGTCTGGGCCTGCTGGCGCGGATCCTGCACACCGAACGGCGGATCGAGACGCTGCGGCGCCCGAAGAACGCACCGCCCGCCTGGATCGAGGTCGAGGTCGCGCGCGCGCCCATCCCGCCCGAGCTGCGCGATGCCATCATCCGACCCGCCGCCGCGTGGACCCAGGTGGCCTGGATGCTGAACGGCATGACGCTGATCGACCCCGCGACGCTTGAAGGCAGCGTCGAGGCCTGACCGTCGGCCCGGGGCCGTTCCCGGCTCGCTATCCCTTGATAGACTGCCGAAGAAACGGGCAGGCCGCACGAATGCGGCCGCATTCCCGGATTATCCGCCGGGTAATCCGGTCCGGGGTGTTTTGCTGCGCTGCAGCGGGCCTACCTTTGCCACATGACCTATTCAGAGCTTTTTTCGACCGAGGCGGTGCAGCTGGCCCTCCTCGCGCTTGCCGTGATTTTCGCCCTGAGCGTCCACCGGCTGGTCTGGCGCATCGTGCTGCGCTTCATGTCCGGCCACGACGGCCTGATCTGGCGCACCGCGCGGCGGCTTCAGCGGCCGTTCCGGCTTGTCCTCGTGATCCTGGCGGTCGGCATCGCGCTGCCGCTGCTGGAGCTGCCGGGCCTGTGGGAACAGCGGCTGGAACACGCGGCGCGGGCGCTGCTGATCGTGTTCGTCGGCTGGTCGGCGTTGATCTTCACCGACGTGCTGACCGGCCGGGCCATCTCGCGCACCTCGCTGGAAGAAGAGGACTACGGCGCGCGCACGACCGCCACGCAGCTCAACGTGTTGCAGAAGGTCTCCAAGATCATGATCATCCTGCTCACGGCGGGGGTGGTTCTTTCGACGTTCGAGGGGGTGCGCAGCTTCGGCCTCTCGCTTTTCGCCTCGGCGGGGGCGGCCGGTCTCGTCCTGGGCTTTGCCGCGCGGCCGGTGCTGGCCAACCTGATCGCGGGCATCCAGATCGCGCTCACCCAGCCGATCCGCCTGAACGACGTTGTCATCGTCGAGGGCGAGTGGGGCTGGATCGAGGAGATCCGCGCGACCTATGTCGTGATCCGCATCTGGGACCTGCGGCGCATGGTCGTGCCGCTCGCCCATTTCATCGAGAAGCCGTTCCAGAACTGGACCCGCGAGTCGAGCCAGATCATCGGCGGCACCAACTGGCACCTCGACTACACGGCGCCCGTGCCCGAGATGCGCAAGAAGCTGCGCGAGATCTGCGAACAGTCCGAGTATTTCGACGGCAAGGTCTGTGTCCTGCAGGTGATCGACACGGCGCAGGACACCATCGAGATCCGCGCGCTGATGAGCGCCCGCAACTCGCCCCGCGCGTGGGAACTGCGCTGCGAGGTCCGCGAGAAGATGATCGATTGGCTGCAGCGGGCACACCCCCACGCCCTGCCGCGCCGCCGCGCCGAGGTCACGGGCCCCGTCGAGACGCGCATGGCGCGGCCAGCGCCCGCAGCGAACGAGGCTCGGGCGAAATCGGCCTGACGAAAAGGGGTGGATGGTAGCGTGAGGCGGACTTGAACCGCCGACCCCAGCATTATGAGTGCTGTGCTCTAACCAGCTGAGCTATCACGCCATACCGCGGCTGCGTTTAGTCCCGCCCGGACGGGGTGTCAACACGCTTCTCCCCGCATTTTGCCGGGGTCCCGCGGGTCATTCCTGCCCGCGCAAGACCTGCGCCGGACGGGCCGAAAGCGGTGGCCAGGCAAAGCTCAGACCGGCCAGCAGGGTGCCCAGAACACCCCCGCCGACGATCAGCAGGGCCGAGCCCGTGGAGAACACGAAATCGGTCTCCATCACGAAGCGGCTGACGGCCCAGCCGGCCACGCCGCCGGCCGCCACGGCCACGATTCCCGCCGCGAGGCCCAGCATGGCCCACCGCAACGCGAAGCTGCGCAGGATCAGCGGGCGGCCCGCGCCCAGTGTCTTCAGCACCGACGCCTCGTAGACCCGCGCGCGCGTGCCCGCCGCCGCCGCGCCCAGCAGGACCACCCCGCCGGTCACCAGCGTCGCCCCCGCGCCATAGGTGACGGCCGCCGCGATCCCGGCCAGGATGTCGGTCACCCGGTCGATGGCGTCGCGCACCCGAATCGCGGTGATGTTCGGGTAGGCGTCGGCCAGGTCGCGCAGGATCGCGGCCTCGGCGTCGGGCTCGGCGTAGATGGTCGAGATGAAGGTATGCGGGGCGCCCCGCAACGCGCCGGGGTTCATCGCCAGCACGAAGCCGATCCCGGCCGTCGAGAAATCCACCTCGCGGAACGACGTGATCTCGCCCTCGATATCGCGGCCCAGGATGTTCAGGGTCAGCCGGTCGCCCAGCGACAGGCCCAGCTCCTCGGCCTCCTCGGCGGCAAAGCTGATCTGGTTCTCGCCCTGGTAGTCCGGGGGCCACCATTCGCCCGCGGTGATGACGGTGTCCTCGGGCGGGCGGTCGGAATAGGTCACGCCCCGGTCGCCGCGCAGCACCCAGTGCTCGCCTGCCACCTCGGTCGCGTCCTGCCCGTTGATCTCGGTGATGATGCCCCGCAGCATCGGCGCCGTGCGGACCTTCTCGACGCCGGGATCGGTATCAAGTCTCTCGCGGAACCCGTCGATCTGCGCGGGCTGGATGTCGACCATGAAATAGCTGGGCGCCACGTCGGGCAGATCGCGCGCGATGGCGCCGCGCAGGTTGGTGTCGATCTGGCCCACGGCCGCCAGCACCGTCAGCCCGAGCCCCAGCGACAGGACCACGGCCGTCGCCTCGCCCCCCGGCCCCCCCACGGCGCCCAGGGCCAGCCGCAGGGCAGGGTGCCCCCTGACGGCGCGCTTGCGGGACAAGGACCGGCCCAGCAGCCGGGCCAGCGCGGCGACCCCCACCAGCGCGGCGAAGGCGGCGGCCAGCCCGGCGGCGGCATAGAGGCTCAGCTGCGGCAACCCCGACAGGGCCGCGGCCGCGCCCACCAGCAGCGCCAGCAGCACGGCGCTGGCGGCGATGAAGGCGGGCCGCGGCAGACCGGCGGGCATGCCGCCCGTGGCGCGGAACAGGCTGGCCGCGCGAATGCCCTGCGCCTTGGCCAGCGGCCACAGGGTGAACAGCGCGGCAGCCAGCGTGCCGTAGAGGGCGGCCTCGGCCAAGGGGCGCCAGTAGATGCCGATATTGGCGGGCACCGGCAGCCGATCGGCGATCACCGGGGCGAACAGCAGCGGCAGGCCCGCGCCCAGCACCAGCCCGATCAGCAGGCCCAGGCCTGTCAGCACCGCGATCTGCAGCGCGTAGATGGCGAAGATCGTCCCGCCACTCGCCCCGAGCGTCTTCAGCGTCGCGATGGTGGCGGTCTTCTCGACCATGTGCGCGCGCACCGCCGACGCGACGCCGACGCCGCCCACCGCGAGGCCCGCAAGCCCGACCAGCACCAGGAAAGACGACAGCCGGTCGACGAAGCGCTGCACCCCGGGCGCGCCGTTGCGCCGGTCGCGCCAGCGATAGCCGGCCTCGGGCAGCGCCGCATCCAGCCGGGCCTCGGCGCGATCCAGGTCGGTCTCGGGCGGCAGGGCCAGCCGATACTCGGTCTCGAACAGGCTGCCCTCGGTCAGCAGCCCGGCGCCGTCCAGCGCCTCGGTCCGCAGCAGCGTGCGCGGACCCAGTCCGAAGCCGCCGCCGGCGCTGTCGGGCTCGGTCTCGATGGCGGCGCTCAGCCGGAACGTCTTGGTGCCGAGACGGAATTCATCGCCCACCGACAGGCCCAGCCGGTCGATCAGCACCCGGTCCATGGCCGCGCCCGGCACCTCGCCCGGGGCCAGCGCCTCGTCCAGCGGCATGGCGGGGTCCAGCACCACCGAGCCGTAGAGCGGATAGGCGTCGTCCACGCCCTTGATCTCGGTCAGGCCGCGGCGCGTGTCGTCGCCCTGGCCGACCACCGCCATGGAGCGGAATTCGACGATTTCGGACACCCGGCCGAGATCTTCCAGCGCGGCGCGCTCGGCGTCCTCGGCGAAGCGGTAGGTGAACTCGACCGAGGCGTCGCCCCCCAGGATGCGCGCGCCCTCGCGGCTCAGCCCGTCGGAAATCGCCTCGCGCACCGACCCCACCGCCGCGATGGCGGCGATGCCCAGCGCCAGACAGGCCAGGAACACCCGGAAACCCTTCAGCCCGCCGCGCAACTCGCGCCGTGCGATCGTCCAGGCAACGCTCATCGCGGCGCCCCCGGCTTCATCTTTCCGAAAATACCTCCGGGGGAGTCCGCGCAGCGGACGGGGGCGGCGCCCCCCGAAACGGTGCCGCCCATCATTCCGCCGCCTCGCGGGCGGGCCCTTCCAGCCGTCCGTCGCGCAGCCGGATGGTGCGGTCGCATTTCGCGGCCAGCGCGGGGTCGTGGGTCACCAGCACCAGCGTTGCGCCCCGTTCGGCGTTCAGGCCGAACAGCAGGTCGACGATGGCCTGTCCCGTAGGGCCGTCCAGGTTGCCGGTGGGCTCGTCGGCCAGCAGGATGGCGGGGCGCGGCGCGGCGGCGCGGGCCAGCGCCACGCGCTGCTGCTCGCCGCCCGACATCTGCGAAGGATAGTGATCCAGCCGGTGCGACAGGCCCACGCGGTCCAGCTCGGCCGCGGCGCGGTCGAAGGCGTCCGACGCGCCCGCCAGTTCCAGCGGGGTCGCCACGTTTTCCAGCGCGGTCATGGTCGGGATCAGGTGGAAGGATTGGAACACCACCCCCATATGGTCCCTGCGGAACCGCGCCAACGCGTCCTCGCCCATGGCGGTCAGGTCGCGGCCCAGCGCGGTGACGCTGCCGCCCGTGGCCCGTTCGAGCCCGCCCATCACCATGAGGAGAGACGATTTGCCCGACCCCGAAGGCCCCACCAGCCCGACCGTTTCCCCGGCCGCGACCTCCAGCGTGATGCCATGCAGGATGTCGACCCGCCCCGCGTTGCCGTCGAGGCTGAGCGCGGTGTCGGTCAGTCTGAGAACCGGGTCTGGCATGGCGGTGTCCTTGTTGCGTAGGGCGGCATATGGGGTGCGGGGCGCGCTTTCCAAGGCGGCGCTTTGCCTCGCTCTGGCCGTGCCCGCGGCGGCGCAGGAGGGTGATCCGGTGGTGATCGCCGCGCTGGGCGATTCACTGACGCAGGGCTATGGCCTGTCGCCGGACCAAGGCTTTGTCCCGCAGCTCGAGGCGTGGCTGGCGGAACGGGGCGTGGAGGCGCGGCTCATCAACGCGGGCGTGTCGGGTGACACGACCGCGGGCGGGCTGTCGCGGGTGGACTGGACCCTGGGCGACGAGGTCGACGCCATGATCGTCGCGCTGGGCGGAAACGACATGCTGCGCGGCATCGACCCTGCCACCAGCCGCGCGAACCTGGACGGCATCCTGGCGCGGGCCGAAGAGGCGGGGGTCGAGGTCCTGCTGGTCGGCATGTCGGCGCCCGGCAACTACGGCCCCGACTACAAGGCGGCATTCGACGGGATGTATCCTGCGCTGTCCGAGCGCTATGGCACGCTCTACGCCGACGATTTCCTGGGCGCGCTGGCCGACCTGCCGGACCGGCGCCAAGCCATGGCGGATTACATGCAGCCGGATGGCATTCACCCGAACGCCGACGGGGTGAGCCTGATCGTCGAGGACCTCGGCCCCGAGGTGGCTTCACTGGCGGAGCGGGTTCGCGACGGCGACGGCGACTAGCGTCTGGTCGCGCCCGGGACGCGCGGGTCTTGGCTTGGTGCGTCCGGCCGTGCAAACCTGACGCGGGCGGCGCATGAAAAACCTCAACCTCGACCAGCTTCGGACCTTTCTCTTCGTGGTCAACCACGGCGGGGTGAACCGTGCGGCCAAGCTTCTGAACCTGTCGCAGCCCGCCGTCACCGCTCGGATCAAGGGGCTGGAGCGGACGCTGGGCAAGGCGCTGTTCCAGCGCACGCCCACCGGGCTGCGCCCCACCCGCGATGGCGAGATCCTGTTTCGTCACGCCGAGCGGTTCGAACACCTGGCGTCGCTGGTCGAGCGCGACATCGTCGATCCGCGCACGCATGAGGGCTACCTCAGGATCGGCGCCTCCGAGACCGTGACCCAGACCTGGCTGCCCGATCTGGTGTCGCGTCTGCATCGCGACTATCCCGCGCTGATGGTCGAGATCACCGTCGACATCTCGCCCGACCTTCGCCGGTCGCTCTTGGAGCGCGAGATCGACCTGGCATTCCTGCTCGGCCCCATCTCCGAGCCCAGCGTCGACAATATCGCGCTGCCGGCCTTCGACCTGGCGTGGTACGTGGCGGCGGACGCGGTGCCGCCGAACGGCGACCCGGCATCCCACCTGACCCGCCCCGTCATCACGTACCTCCGCCAGACGCGCCCCTTCCGCGAACTGCGCGCAACGCTGATCGACCTCGTCGGCCCCGGGGTGCGGATCTTCACCTCGTCCTCGCTTTCGGCCTGTTTCAGGCTGGTCGAGGCGGGACTGGGCGTCGCGGCGCTGCCCCGCGCGATGGGCGCGCCCTATGTCGCGTCCGGCAACATCGTCGAGTTCGACCCGGGCTGGCATCCCGCGCCGCTGCAATTCACCGCGTCCTGGGTGGCCGAGCCGCCCGACCCGCTGGCCGCCATGGTGGCGCGATTGGCCCTGGAGGTCGCCTGAGGGGGTATAAAATTCCTCGATAGGCTGGGCCAAATTCATTCGATTTGATTTGATATCCGATCCTCGCAACACTCGATCCCGAGAGTGGAGGGTCCAATGCTCAACACCTATCAGGATCTCAGGCGGGCCACGCTGGCGGATGTGCGGGCCGAAATCCGCGCCGGTCGCTATGCCAAGCACACGGCCGGCCTTGGCGCCGGCTATCTCCAGGCCAACCTGGCGATCATGCGCGAATCCGCGGCACTGGACTTCATGCGCTACTGCCAGCGCAATCCCAAGCCCTGCCCGCTGGTGGGTGTCAGCGATACCGGCAACCCGATGATGACGACGCTGGGCGATATCGACATTCGCACCGACGTTCCCGCCTACAACATCTATCGCGACGGCAAGCTGGCCGGGACGGCCACCGATATCGTGGACCTGTGGGAAGACGATTTCGTGGCCTTCGCGCTGGGCTGTTCCTTCACCTTCGAAACGGCGCTGATCGACGCGGGCATCCCGCTTTGGCACATCGACAACGACACGACGGTTCCGATGTACCGCTCGGGGATCGAGACGGTGCCCGCCGGGCCGTTCGGCGGCCGCATGGTCGTGTCGATGCGCGCCATCGACGCCGGCCAGGTCGACCGGGCCCGCGACATCGCCGCCCGCTTTCCGCTGGCCCACGGCAAACCCGTCCATCACGGCCCGCCCGAGGAGATCGGCATAAAGGATGTGTCGCGTCCCGATTGGGGCGACCCCGCGCCGGTTCCGAAGGGACAGGTGCCGGTCTTCTGGGCCTGCGGGGTGACGCCCCAGGTCGCGCTGGAACGCGCCGGGCTGGACCTGTGCATCACCCACAAGCCCGGTCACATGCTGATCACCGACGTGGCCGAAGACGCCGAGGTTCCGGTGCTGGGCAACGGCACCCCCGCAATCAAGACCACCGAAAGCCAAACAGGGAGCAATCCATGAAACTTGCACTTACCCTCGCCGCCACCACCGCGCTCGCGGCGCCGGCCCTTGCCGAGAACCTGAACGTCGTCGGCAGCTGGTCGAGCCTGCCGCTTCACCAGCAATACGAGGCGCCGTTCTGGTCCGAGACCCTGCCCGAGGCGTCGGGTGGCGAAATCGAGGTGGCGCTGACCACCCACGACCAGATGGGGCTTGGCGTGGGCGACGTCTATCGCCTGCTGGGGCAGGGCGTCTACGACGTGGCCATGACCGTGGCCGATTACGCCGTGGCCGACGCGCCCGAACTGGAAGGGCTGGACGTGCCGCTGGTCGCCACCGATGCCAGCACCGCGCGCGAAATGGTCGAGGCCGCCCGCCCGATGGTCGACGATATCTATGCCGACCGCTTCAACTCCAAGGTCCTCGCCATCGCGCCCTATCCGCCGCAGGTCGTGTTCTGCAACGCCGAGATCGGAAGCCTGGAAGATCTCGAAGGGCTGAAGGTCCGAGCGTCGGGCCGCATGACCGCGAAGTTCCTCGAGGCGCTTGGCGCCGAGGGCATCAACGTGGCCTTTTCCGAGGTGCCGGGCGCGCTTCAGAAGGGCGTCGTCGACTGCGCCGTGACCGGTGCCGGCTCGGGCTATTCCGCCGGCTGGTGGGAGGTCTCGACCCACCTGATGCCGATCCCCCTGGGCGGCTGGGACTCGGTCGTCACCGCGATGAACATGGACAAGTGGAACAGTCTCGACGCCGAGACGCAGGAGCTGATCCAGACCCAGATCAAGACCGAGTTCGAGGATCCCGCCTGGGAAAGCGCGCAGGACGCGCTGGTGAATGACATCGCCTGCCTGACCGGCAACGGCGAATGCCCCTATGGCGACGCGCGCGACATGACCCTGGTCGAGGCCAGCGAGACCGACATCGCGAACGCCGAGGAGATCCTGATCAGCGAAGTGCTGCCGGAATGGTCCGAGCGGGCCGGCGACGACTGGGCCCAGCGCTGGAACGCCAGCGTCGGCGAGGTCGTCGGCGTGCAGATCGCCCAGTAACCGCAGCCGCGCAACCCGGAGAGCCCGATGACCGCCGAACGATTTCTCGCCTTCCTGCGCCGGTTGAACACCGGCGTCGCGATCCTGGTCGGCATCGGGCTTCTGGGCTGCGCCGCGTTCGTCCTGCTCGACATCGTGCTGCGCCAGGTGGGCACGTCCTTCGGCGGGACGGACGAGATCTCGGGCTACGTGATGGCCATCGCCACGTCCTGGGGGATGGCCTTCACGCTGCTGGAACTGGGGCATGTCCGCATCGACCTGTTGCGCACGCGCCTGCCGAGCCGGGGCCGCGCGGCGATGGACCTGTTCTCGATGCTGATCCTCGCCGCGGTCGTCACGCTGATCGCGTGGCAGTGCTGGCCTGTGCTGGCCAATTCGCTGCGCAACGGCTCGACCGCCAACACGCCGCTGGAAACGCCCCTGGCCTGGGTCCAGACGCCTTGGCTGCTGGGCTGGGTCTGGTTCGCGTTGGTGTCGTGGGCGACGCTGTTCGCCGCGGCGATCCTGGTCTTGCGCGGCGAGTTCGACAAATCCGAGGCCGCCATCGGCGCTTTCGCCGAGACGGAGACGCTGCAATGATCGCCTATGTCTCCATCGGCCTGCTGGGCCTTCTGACCCTGTCGATCCCGGTGGGGATCGTCCTGTTCATCCTGGGGATCGGGATCGACCAGTTCTTCACGCCCTTCCCGTTGCTGCGGGGGCTGGGCAACCTGGTCTGGTCGTCCTCGAACTCGGCCACGCTGATCGCGATCCCCTTCTTCGTGCTTTTGGGCGAGATCCTCGTGCGCTCGGGCATCGCCGAGCGGACCTATGCCGCGCTCGACAAGTGGATCTCGTGGCTGCCGGGCGGGCTGATCCACGCCAACATCGCAACCGCGACCATGTTCTCGGCGACTTCCGGGTCGTCGGTCGCCACCTCGGCCACCGTCGCGACCGTCGCCATGCCCCAGGCCGAGCGGCTGGGCTATGACCCCAAGCTGTTCTCGGGCGCGATCGCGGCGGGCGGCACGCTGGGCATCATGATCCCGCCCTCGATCAACCTGATCGTCTACGGCTTCCTGACGCAGACCTCGATCCCGCAGCTGTTCCTGGCCGGGCTCATCCCCGGCATCGCGCTGGCGCTGGCCTTCATCCTGGTGACGGTGCTGATCTGCATGGTCCGTCCCGACCTGGGCGGCGAGACGCGCAGCTTTCCTTTGGGCAAGATGATCCGCGCGCTGCTGGACCTGGTGCCGATCCTGCTGCTGTTCGCGGTCATCATCGGCACGATCTACAAGGGCTGGGCCACCCCGACCGAGGCCGCGTCGGTGGGCGTGGCGGGCGCCTTCGCCATCGCGCTGGCCATGGGCGGGGTGAACTTGCGTATGATGCGCGACAGCCTGACCGGCACGGTCAAGATCACGTCGATGATCATGCTGGTGGTGATCGGCGCGTCCTTCCTGAACTTCACCCTGTCCTCGGCCGGGCTGGGCGCGCAGCTGCGCGGGTTTCTCGAGGGGCTGGGACTGGGCCCGCTGGGCACCATCCTGGTGGTCGTGCTGATCTACATCGTGCTGGGCTTCTTCATCGAAACCCTGTCGCTGATGGTGGTGACGATCCCGATCATCGTGCCGCTGGTCGTCGCGCAGGGGTTCGACCCGATCTGGTTCGGCATCCTGATGATCGTGCTGATCGAGATGGCCCTGATCACGCCGCCCGTGGGGCTGAATCTCTACGTCGTGCAGGGCGCGCGCCGCAGTGGCAGCATGACCGACGTCATGCTGGGGGCGGTGCCCTTCGTGGTGGTCATGCTGCTGATGTCTGCGCTGCTGATCGCCTTCCCGCAGATCGCGCTCTGGCTGCCAAGCGTGCTCTAGCCGCCGCACGCGACCCGATTGCAACCTTGCCCTGCCGCCCGCCCATCGGATAGCGAGGCGGCATGACACCCGACGAGATCACCGAACTCTTCACCCGGTCGGATGGCAGCTACGCCTTCGCCCGCTGGGGCCGCCCCATCGCGCCCGTCGTCTTCGGCGTCGAGGACGCGACGCTGGGGGTGGTGAAGGGCGCGCTCGAGGCCGTGTGCCAGATGGCCGGACACACCATGGCCGAGACCGACCCCGAGCTGGGCGTCAATTTCATGGTCTTCTTCTTCCGCGACTGGGACGAGCTGCGCCACGTCCCCGACCTGGACCGGCTGATCCCCGACCTCGTGCCCCTGGTCGAGCGGCTCGAGACGGCGGACGCCAACCAGTACCGGATTTTCCGCTTCGACGAGAGCGGGGCGATCCGGGCGTGCTTCGTCTTCCTGCGGATGGATGACCACCTGTCGGCGGTGCCCGCCGATACCCTGGCGCTGAGCCAGGTGGTGCAGTCGATGCTGCTGTGGTCCGACACCGCCTTCACCGACCGCTCGCCCCTGGCCGTCACGCCCGGCGGCGCGACGGTCCTGCGCCCCGAGATCGGCGCCCTGATCCGCGCGGCTTACGATCCGGTGATGCCCGCCTGCGCCGACGACCCCAGCCACGCCCTGCGCCTCGCCGCACGGGTCGGGCAGGCGCAGTGAGGACGCGCCTCGCCGATTTCGAACCGCTCGACGCCGTGCAGAAGCGGCTGGTGGAAGAGATCGGGCTGGGCGAGGAGATCACCTTCGGCAAGGCCGCGGGGCAATGGGACTCCGGCGAAGGCAAATACACGCCCGCCCGCGACGATCGCACACCGCCGTCCGTGTCGGCGGAGTTTCTGCGCTACCTGATCCTTGGCGGTTGCGACGATCTGCCAAGGCCCGTGCCCGCCAAGGGCCTTCAACTGGCCGGGTTGCGGATCGAGGGCGCGCTGGACCTGGAAACCGAAACCGTCACCCGCGATTTCGCGCTGGTCGACTGCCTGTTCGACGCGCCGCCGGTCCTGCGCTCGGCCAAGCTGCGCAGCGTGTTCCTGAGCGGCTCGACCCTGCTTGGGCTGGTGGGCGACCAGCTTCGGGCCGAAGGCGGCCTGTTCCTGCGGCATGTCCGGTCCGCTGGCACGCTCCGGTTTTCCGGCGCGCGCCTCGGCGGGGATCTGGATTGCTGCGATGCAACGCTGGAAGGCGCAAAAGACCCCGGATCGGACGGCATTGGCGAGGCGTTCTCCGCAGACGGGATGGAGGCGGGCGGTAATGCGTTCTTCCGGTCGGCGACCGTGTCGGGGGAGATCAGCCTGCTCGGTGCAACGCTTGGCAGGGGGCTGGTTTGCCATGATGCAAAGCTGACGGCCGGCACGACTGGCGATGCGCTGAGCGCGGACAGGCTGCGCGTGACCGGCAACGCGGATTTTCGGGATGCGACGGTGGCGGGCGAGATCCGGCTTCACCGGGCTACGCTGGGTGGTGGGCTGGTCTGTAACACTGCAAAGTTGACGGCGGGGGAGACTGGCTACGGGCTGAGCGCGGACGGTGCGCACGTGGCTGGGGACGCGGATTTTCGGAATGCGACGGTGGCGGGTGCGATCCGGCTTCCCGGGGCGGATATCAGTGAGGATGCATATTTTTCACAGATGATACGCCCGGAGGTCAGCGCGGCGGACCTGATTGGTCAAGGGATGGAAGTGGGGTCTGTCCTCTGGCTCGACACGGCACCGGGCGTTTGGCGCGGAGTTGATCTGAGAAGTGCGAAAGCCGGATCGCTCCTCGACGGTCCCGAGGCTTGGCCAGAGCACGAGACACTTATCGACCGCTTCACCTACGGCGCCTTCGGCGGCAACGCATCGACGGACGCGAAAACGCGGATCGCGTGGCTGGACCGGCAGTATCCCCCCCCATCGGCACGCGGATTTCAGGCCCCAGCCATGGGAGCACTGCGCCAGGGTGCTGCGCGAGAGCGGGCACGCCAAGGCGGCGCGGGAGGTGCTGATCGCCAAGGATCACCGGCAGCGCTGGGCGCGGTACGACCAGTTGCGGGCCGTTCATCTTTACGAGGACGCGATGCTGTTGGGTCTGGCCAACCGGGTGCTGCGCGCGACGACCGCCTATGGGCGCAAGCCTCTGCGCGCGTTCTGGTGGCTGGCGGGCCTTGTCCTGTTGGGCTGGTGCGTCTTCGGCTGGGCCGGATCGCAGGCGCAGATCAAGCCCAACGCGGTCGTTGCCCTGCGCAGCGCCGAATGGACGGGCTGCGTGGCCGACGCGGGGGAGAAACCCGACGGCGTAGAGTGTTTCGAAACGTCCAAACAGGGCGCGTCCTATCCACGGTTCAATTCCTTCATCTATTCGGTGGACACGCTTCTGCCTATCGTGTCGCTGGAAATGCAGGGCTTCTGGCTGCCGGACGAGACCGCTGGGAGCATCGGCAAGCTGGCGCGGATCTATCTGTGGATCCATATCGCGCTGGGCTGGGCACTGTCGCTGTTGGCGGTCGCCGGATTCTCAGGGTTGATCAAGCAGGACAACACATGACCCACCGCTTCCCCGTCACCGTCTACTACGAAGACACCGACATGGGCGGGATCGTGTACCACGCGAATTACCTGAAATTCATCGAGCGGGCGCGGTCGGACTGGGTGCGTGGGCTTGGCGTCGACCAGAACGCCCTGCGCGAAGCCGGCGTCGTGTTCGCCGTGCGGCGGATCGAGGCGGATTTCCGCGCGCCCGCGCGACTGGACGACCGGCTGGAGGTGACGACCGAACTAGCCGAGAGCGGCCGGGCGCGGCTGACGCTGGCGCAGGCCGTGGCGCGCGGCGAAACGGTTCTTTTCACCGCGCGGGTGGAGCTTGCGGCGCTTGCGACGGCGAGCGGGCGGCCCGTGCGGCTCCCGGCGGAATTGCGCCGATAGCGCAGTGCTCACCGCATCGTGCGGCAGTGGTGGCTTTTGCCGCCGCGATCAGCTAAATATGACGCAACGAGGCCCGGAAAGCGGCCCGACCGAGGCATGAAAGAGCAGTCTAATGGAAACCGAGACCCTGGCGGCCGCGTCGCAGATGGATTTCTCTTTGTGGGGACTCTACGCCCGCGCCACGATCACCGTGAAACTGGTGATGCTGATGCTGATCCTCGCGTCCTTCTGGGCCTGGGCGATCATCATCCAGAAAGCCATCGCCTTCCGCGCCGCGCGGCGCGAGGCGGCCCGCTTCGAAGCGCAGTTCTGGTCGGGCGAGCCGCTGGATGATCTCTACCGCACGCTGGGGCCCGACCCCGACGGCCACGCCGCCCGGGTGTTCGCCGCCGGGATGGCCGAATGGCAGCGCTCGCACCGCGACGACGGCGCGATGATCCCCGGGGCCCAGTCCCGCATCGATCGCTCCATTGACGTGGCGATCCAGCGCGAGGCCGAGGATCTCGAGCGTGGGCTGCCCTTCCTCGCCACCGTGGGCGCGACCGCGCCTTTCATTGGGCTGTTCGGCACCGTCTGGGGTATCATGAACGCCTTCATCGAGATCGCGGCGCAGCAGAACACCAACCTGGCCGTCGTGGCCCCCGGCATCGCCGAGGCGCTGCTGGCCACCGGCCTTGGCCTTCTCGCCGCCATCCCGGCCGTCATCTTCTACAATAAGCTGTCGACCGACGCGAACCGCATCGTCGGCGGCTACGAGGCCTTCGCCGACGAGTTCAACACCATCCTGTCGCGCCAGCTGGACGCCTGAGCCATGGGCGCAAACGTAATCCAAAAAACCAGCGGCGGGCGCCGGGGCCGGCGCCGGGGCCGCGCGCGGCCCATGGCCGAGATCAACGTCACGCCCTTCGTCGACGTTATGCTGGTGCTGCTGATCGTGTTCATGGTGGCCGCGCCGCTGCTGACCGTGGGCGTGCCCGTGCAACTGCCCGAGACGGCGGCCGAGGCGCTGCCCACCGAGCAGGAAGAACCGCTGTCGATCACGTTGACCGCCGACGGCCGCACCCTGCTGATGGATAACGAGACGGAAAGCGCCGACCTGATCGCGCAGCTGCGGGCCATCGCCGCCGAACGCGAGAGCCGCAAGGTCTACGTGCGCGCGGACGGGGCGATCCCCTATGCCGACGTGGTGCGCGTGATGGGCGCGCTGAACGCCGCGGGCTTCAACGATATCGGCCTGGTGACCGACTCGGGCGGCCCGCGTCTCGACGGGTCGGACGGCTGAGCGCATCCATGCAGCCCGGGACCATCATATCGGGCGTGGCGCACACGCTTCTGATCCTGTTCGCCCTGTTCGGCGGGCTGTTCGAGCGTGATCCGCTGCCGCCCCCAGACGTGGCCCAGGTCAGCGTTCTGAGCGAAGAGGAATTCGCCGCCCTGACGCGCCCAGAGATGGGCGAGCAGCAGGCCGAAACCGAGCCGCCCACCGCCGCGCTGGAGATCCCCGAGCCCGCCCCGGCCCCCGAGCCCGAGCCGGCCCGGGAACCCACGCCTGAGCCGGACCCCGCACCCGCGCCCGAGCCGACACCGCCCGCGCCCCAACCCGACCCGGCCCCTCCGGCGCCCGAGGCCCCGCCGGCGCCGCCCACCCCGCAGGTGCGCGACGACCGGCCCGTGGCGCCGCAGGATGTGCCGCGCCCCGCGCCCCGCGTCTCGACCGAGGCGACCCCGCCGCCCCCGCCCGAGGCCGAGCAGGCGCCCGAGGTGGTCGAGGCCCCCGCGCCCGAGCCCGAGCCGGAAGAGCCCGCCGAGGTTGTCGAGGACCAGACACCGACCGCACCGCCCGAGACCGCGGACCAGATCGTCACCGAGGCCGAGCGCCCGTCGCAGCTGACCAACGCCGCGCCGCTGGGCACGCCGCGCCCGCGCGGCCGCCCCGAGCGTCCGGCCCCCGCGCCGCAGACCGAAACCGCGCGGGATCAGCCCGCGCCGACCGAGGCACCCCGCACCGAGGCCGACACCCAGACGGCGGCGTCCGACAACGTGAACAGCGCCGTGCAGGATACGCTGGCCGGGCTCGAGCAGCTGATCGAGCAGGCCCCGCAGCAAGGCATTCCGGCCGGCCCGCCGCTGACCGATGGCGAGAAGGAGGCGTTCCGCCTGTCCGTACGCCAGTGCTGGATCGTGGATACCGGCTCCGAGGCCGCCAACGTCACCGTCTCGATCCGCTTCGGCCTGAACCGCGACGGCAGCGTGCAGGCGGACACTCTGCGCCAGACCGGCGCGTCGGGCGGATCCGACGCGGCCATCCGCTCGGCCTTCGACGCCGGGCGCCGGGCCATCCTGCGCTGTGCCGCGCAGCAGGGCGGCTACAAGCTGCCGCCCGAGAAATACGGCCAGTGGCAGGAGGTCGAGGTGACCTTCAATCCCGAGGGCATGCGGCTGAGATGAGCCTGTGTTATTGCATATCCACGGGCGCCCGCGCACGGGAACCCCGGCGCCCCGCCGCCATTGACCACCCATCGCTGAAAGCAACCATCGGATTTCCCATGACCCTTCTGCGTTTCCTGATCGCGGCCATCCTGGCCACCGCGGCTTTTGCCCAAGTGACCGCGCCCGCGCGGGCGCAGGACGGCCCGCTGCGCATCGAGATCACCGAGGGCGTGATCGAGCCGCTGCCCTTCGCCCTGCCGACCTTCATCGCCGAGACACCCGAGGCGCAGAGCTGGGCACAGCGCATCACCGACGTGGTGGCCGCCGACCTGACCGGCACCGGGCTGTTCCGGCGGATCCCGTCCGACGCCTTCGTGACCCAGGTGACCGAGTTCACGCCCAGCGTCACCTACGCCAACTGGAAGGCGATCAACGCGCAGGCCCTGATCACCGGCGCGGTCAGCGTCACCGGCGGTCAGATCAACGTGAAGTTCCGCCTGTTCGACGTTTTCTCCGAGGCGCCGCTGGGCGAGGGCCTGCAATTCGGCGGGACCGAGCAATCCTGGCGCCGCCTGGCGCACAAGGTCAGCGACGCGGTCTATTCCCGCATCACCGGCGAGACGGGCTATTTCGACAGCCGCGTGGTCTTCGTCAGCGAGCAGGGGCCCAAGAACGCCCGGCAGAAGCGGCTGGCGGTCATGGATTACGACGGCGCCAACGTGCAGTACCTCACCGACAGCGGGTCGCTGGTGCTGGCGCCGCGATTCTCGCCCACCGGCGACCGCGTGCTTTATACCAGCTACGAAACCGGCTTCCCCCAGATATACGAGCTGAACGTCGGCTCGGTCAGCCGCACTCAGCTGCCCGTTCCGGCCGAATCGATGACCTTCGCGCCGCGCTACGCGCCCGACGGGCGGACCATCGTGTTCTCGGCCGCGATCAACGGCAACACCGACATCTATACCCTCGTGCCCGGGGCCGCGCCGCGGCAGCTGACCAACGCGCCGTCGATAGAGACCGCGCCGTCCTACAGCCCCGATGGCAGCCAGATCGTGTTCGAATCCGACCGATCCGGCAGCCCGCAACTTTACGTCATGCCCGCGGGCGGGGGCGAGCCGCGGCGCATCAGCTTCGGCGAAGGGCGCTATGGCACCCCGGTCTGGAGCCCGCGCGGCGACCTGATCGCCTTCACCAAGCAGAACGCCGGCCGCTTCCATATCGGGGTTATGCGCACGGATGGCAGCGAGGAGCGCCTGCTGACCGCGTCCTTCCTGGACGAAGGCCCCACCTGGGCGCCCAACGGCCGGGTCATCATGTTCACCCGCGAAAGCGCGGGCGCGGGCGGGCAGCCCGGGCTGTTCTCGGTCGACGTGTCCGGGCGCAACCTGAAGCAGGTGCCCACGCCCAACGCGGCATCGGACCCGGCATGGTCGCCGCTGCTGCCGTGAGGATGACGTGTTTCCTTGGGGCGTGCCCCCTGCTAGAATCGCCACAGCCAGACCCGCTCCAGCGGGCGTTCGCCCATTCGAGGATTGAGCCATGACCCTTCCCCGCGCAGCCCTGCTGCTGAGCCTTGCCCTTGGCCTCGCGGCCTGTTCCAGCCCGGCGCGCTTCGGCGCGGGCGGCCCCGGCGCCGATGGCGCCCCGCTTAGCGCGGGCGGTGGTTTCGGCTCGGGCGCCGACGGCGTGACCAGCGGCCCGCTGGATCCCGCCTCGCCCGAGTATTTCAGCCAGACCGTCGGCGACCGCGTCCTGTTCGCCGTGGACCAATCCACGCTGAACGACGAGGCGCGCCGCGCCCTGTCGGCCCAGGCGCAGTGGTTGATGTCCAATCCCGGCTACACCGCCATCGTCGAAGGCCATGCTGACGAGCAGGGCACCCGCGAATACAACCTCGCGCTGGGCGCACGCCGCGCGGCCTCGGCCCGCGATTACCTTGTCGCGCAAGGCGTGGCCGCAAGCCGGCTGCGCACGGTGACCTATGGCAAGGAACGCCCGATCGAGGTCTGCTCGACCGAGGCCTGCTATGCCCAGAACCGCCGGGCGGTCACGGTGATCGCGGCAGGCGCGGCGGTCAGCTGACATGCGCCGCCTTCTGCCGCTGATCCTGGCCGCCGGCCTTGCGCTGCCGCACATGGCTGCCGCGCAGGACACCGAGACGCTGGCCGACATCCGCCAGCAGCTTTCGGCGCTGTTCTCCGAGGTCGAAAGCCTGCGGTCCGAGCTGCAGACCACCGGCGCGACGGGAATCGACCTGTCCGGCACCTCGGCGCTTGAACGGGTGGACGCGATGGAGGCCGAGCTGCGCCGTCTGACCAGCCTGACCGAAGAGCTGGAATTCCGCATCAACCGCGTGGTCGCCGACGGCACCAACCGGGTGGGTGACCTGGAATTCCGCCTGTGCGAGCTGGAAGAGTCCTGCGACATCGGCAGCCTGGGCGAGACCCCGACTCTGGGCGGCGATAACGGTGCCGCGCCCCCGCCGCGCATCGCGCCGGCCCCGCGCCCCGCCACGGGCGGCGGCGGGGCCGAGCTTGCGGTGGGCGAGCAGGCCGCCTTCGACGCGGCGCAACAGGCGCTTGACGCGGGCAACACGCAAGAGGCCGCCGACCTGTTCCAGCAATTCGCCCAGACCTACACCTCGGGGCCGTTGACGACCCGCGCGCATTACCAGCGCGCCCAGGCGCTGCAGCAGCTCGGCAACCAGGCCGAGGCCGCCCGCGCCTATCTCGAAGCGTTCTCGGGCGCGCCGCAGGGGCCGATCGCGCCCGACGCGCTGCTGAACCTTGGCGTCATGCTGAACGAACTGGGCCAGCGCGAGGATGCCTGCGCCACCCTGAACGAGGTGACGGTCCGGTTCCCCGACAGCCCCGCCTCGATCGCCGCGCAGACATCGCGCGGATCCATCGGCTGCGGCTGATGCCCGCCGCGACCGACCTGCCGGGAATATGGCGCTCGAAGGACTTCGCCAGCGCCTGACGGATCTGCCGCAGGGTCGATTCGGTGTCGCCGTGTCGGGCGGCAGCGATTCCATGGCGCTTCTGCACGTGGCCGCCGAGACGCTGGCTCCCGCCCGCCTCTGCGCCGTGACCGTCGATCATCGCCTGCGGCCCGAGGCGGCGGACGAGGCGCAGATGGTCGCGCGGTTCGCCGAGGGGCTTGGCGTATCGCACGATGTTCTGAGCTGGGCGGATGGTCCGTTCGCCCGCGAGACCTCCGGCAACCTGTCCGAGCGGGCGCGCGAGGCGCGGTATCGCCTGATGGCCGACTGGGCGCGCGAGCGGGGGGTGGTCGGGGTCCTGCTGGGGCACACGGCGGATGACGTGGCCGAGACCTTCGTCATGCGCCTTGGCCGGCGCGCGGGGCTGAAGGGGTTGGCGGCAATGGCGCCGGTCACGCATTTTCACGGCGTCCCGTTTCACCGCCCCGCGCTCGACGAGCGGCGCGCAGCGCTGCGCGGCCACCTGTCCGGGGCAGGCCTGCACTGGATCGAGGACCCCAGCAACCGGGACCCGCGATACGACCGGACGCGGGCGCGGGACGCTTTGCGGCACCTGTCAGCGGCCGGCCTGGACCCGGACGACATCGCCGCAGCGGCCACCCATCTGCGGGCGGCGGAGATCGGCTTGCAGCATCTGTTGTCGGACTGGGCGACCCGCCACGCCCGGACGCACCGGGGGGCGAACCTGATCGACGCACCGGCCCTGTTCGATCTGCCGTCCGACCCGGCGCTGCGGGTTCTTGGCGGGGCCTTGCGCCATGTCACGGGCGTGGCCCATCCGCCCCGGGCCGCCGACCTGTCGCGTTTGCTTGCCGCTTTGCGTTCGGGCGATACCCGCGCGACGTTGCACGGCTGTCTCGTGACGCGCGACCGAACGGGAATCGCGGTCCTGCGCGAACCCGCGATGGCCGAGGCAAGCGTGCCGGTTCCGCTGGGCGCCACCTGGGACGATCGCTGGATCGTGATCGGCCCCGGGGAAAGCGGGATGAGCGTGAAAGCCGTCGGTGCGGCCGGGCTCTCCCAGCTCGGGAACTGGCGTGAGGCCGGCCTGCCGCGCGCGCAGGCGATGTCCGGGCCCGGCGTCTGGCGGGGCGAGACCCTGATCGCGGCGCCGGAACTGCTGCCGGATGGTCCATTTGCCTCAAAATTCGCCCGCGACGATTTTCCCGCATGGCTTGCCTCGCATTGAAGACGCTGGCCTGATACCTATGTGCAAACCATGCCGGCGAAGCCGGACGAACCCACGAATAGGGAGATTTCCTTGGGCAACGCGCGCAACATCGCCTTCTGGCTGGTGCTTTTCTTCCTGCTGCTGGCGCTCTTCAACCTCTTCTCGGGCGGCTCGTCGACCATGTCGTCCCGCACGCTCAGCTATTCCGAGTTCATCGAGCGCGTCGAGCAGGGCGAAATCTCGTCCGTCACGCTGGACGGTGAGCAGGTCATCTTTCGCGGCGCCGACGGTCAGGATTACACCACCGTCCGCCCCGATACCGGCGACCGGCTGACCGAGCGTCTGATCGACAACAACGTCACCGTGAACGCCCGTCCGCAGGAACAGTCCGGCTTCACCACCGTGCTGATGACGTTCCTGCCGTTCCTGCTGCTGATCGGCGTCTGGATCTACTTCATGAACCGGATGCAGGGCGGCGGCAAAGGCGGCGCCATGGGCTTCGGCAAGTCGCGCGCCAAGCTGCTGACCGAGAAGCACGGGCGCGTCACCTTCGACGATGTCGCCGGCATCGACGAGGCCAAGGAAGAGCTGGAAGAGATCGTCGAATTCCTGCGCAACCCGCAGAAATTCTCGCGCCTGGGCGGCAAGATTCCCAAGGGTGCGCTGCTGGTGGGCCCTCCGGGCACAGGTAAGACGCTGCTGGCCCGCGCCATCGCGGGCGAAGCCGGCGTGCCGTTCTTCACCATCTCGGGTTCGGACTTCGTCGAGATGTTCGTGGGCGTCGGCGCCAGCCGCGTGCGCGACATGTTCGAGCAGGCCAAGAAGAACGCGCCCTGCATCGTCTTCATCGACGAGATCGACGCCGTGGGCCGGTCGCGTGGCGCGGGCTACGGCGGCGGCAACGACGAGCGTGAGCAGACGCTGAACCAGCTGCTGGTCGAGATGGACGGCTTCGAGGCGAACGAGGGCATCATCATCGTCGCGGCCACCAACCGCCCCGACGTTCTGGACCCCGCGCTTCTGCGTCCCGGCCGCTTCGACCGGCAGGTGCAGGTGCCAAACCCCGACATCAAGGGCCGCGAGAAGATCCTCGGCGTTCATGCCCGCAAGGTGCCGCTGGGCCCCAACGTGGACCTGCGCATCATCGCGCGTGGCACGCCCGGCTTCTCGGGCGCCGACCTGGCGAACCTCGTGAACGAATCGGCGCTGATGGCGGCCCGTGTCGGCCGGCGTTTCGTGACCATGGAGGATTTCGAGAACGCCAAGGACAAGGTCATGATGGGCAGCGAACGGCGCTCGATGGTCATGACCGAGGACGAGAAGAAGCTGACGGCATACCACGAGGCCGGTCACGCCATCGTCGGCCTGAACGTTCCGCAGCACGACCCGATCCACAAGGCGACGATCATTCCGCGCGGCCGTGCGCTGGGTCTGGTGCTGTCGCTGCCCGAGCGGGACCAGCTGAGCGTCAGTCTGACGAAATACACCTCGAAGATCGCCATGGCGATGGGCGGCCGCGTTGCCGAGGAGCTCATCTTCGGCAAGGAGAACGTCACCTCGGGCGCGGCGTCGGACATCCAGCAGGTGTCGAAGATCGCGCGCGCCATGGTCACGCAATTCGGCTTCGCCGAGGAACTGGGCTACGTCGATTACGCGAACGAGCAGCAATCCTATCTCGGCGGCATGTCGGGCGGGACCAGCCACTCGGCCGCGACGCAGAAGGTGATCGACGACAAGGTCAAGGAAATCATCGACGAAGGCTACAACACGGCCAAGCGGATCCTGACCGAGAAGCGCGAAGACCTAGAGCGGCTGGCCCAGGGCCTGCTGGAATACGAAACGCTGACCGGCCCCGAGATCCAGAAGGTTATCAACGGCGAGCCGCTGAGCCGCGGGGATGACGACGACCGGCCCGACCAGGGCAACACGCCCTCGATCACGTCGATCCCCAAGACCAAGCCGAAGCCCAAGTCCGACCCGGGTTTGGAGCCCGAACCGTCGACCTGAGCCTCAGCGGTCACGCGGGGCGGGGACCCTTAATCCGCCCACAGCGTTAAATCCGGGCCGTGCCAAGCAGTTGGCGCGGCCCTTGTCTTTCATCCTCGGACACGGTGCCGAATACATGCCCCGAACGACAGCCACCCATCGCCATACCACCCTGCGCCTGGTCGTCTGGGCGCAGGCGGTGATCCTGGCCTTCGTCTTCCTGGACTTGCTGGTCAGCGACAGCGCCGATTGGCTGCTGCGGGAAGGGGGCAGCATCGAGACGGTCAGCGCGGTGCTGCTGGCCATGGCGGCGGTGGCCCACGCGCGGCTGCACGACCTGCGCCGCGACTGGCACGTCCCGGTCGGCCTGCTGCTGCTGTCGCTGCGCGAGCTGGACGCCGACAAGGCCTTCACGACCGAGGGCATCCTGCAAAGCAACCTCTACACCGATCCCGCGCCCTGGCCCGAAAAGGTGATCGGCGGCGCCGTGGTGCTGCTGGCCTTGGTCGTTCTTTACCGCCTGGCGCGCTACCAGCTGGTGCCGTGGCTCCGCGGCCTGTGGGCCGGCGATGGGTGGGCGTGGACCTTCACGCTGGCCGGTGTCCTCGTGGTTGTGGCCAAATCGCTTGACGGGATCGCCCGCAAGCTGGCACCGCTTGGTATCGACGTTTCTAACGACCTGGCCCGCTTCAGCGGACGGGTCGAGGAAAGCTTCGAGCTGATCTTCGCGCTGTGCCTGATCGCCGTGGTCGGGCTGTCGCGCCCGAGGGAGACCTGAGAATGCCCGTTCTGGAACCGACCGATCACTCCTGCACCGTCGTCTGGCTGGGCCGCGTGGCCCATCGCGACCGGCCCGCCGTGGACGGCGCCCCGGTGGACATCATGCCGCTGGATTTCGGTGGCATGGCGGGCGAACACCACGCGGGCGTGACGCGCGCGTCTTGCTCACGGGTCACCGCGCTGCATCCCAAGGGCACCGAGATCGCCAACGTGCGGCAGCTGTCGATCCTGTCGCAGGAAGAGCTCGACGCCATCGCCGCCGACATGGGCACCGCGCCGCTGGACCCCGCCTGGCTTGGTGCGTCACTGGTGGTGAAGGGGATCGACGATTTCACCCACCTGCCGCCATCCTCGCGGTTGCAGGGGGCGGATGGCGCCACCCTGGTCATCGACATGCTGAACCAGCCCTGCCAGTTCCCGGCCATGTCCATCACCGAGGCCCGGGGCGATGTGGGCAAGACCTTCAAGCGGGCCGCCGACCTGCGCCGCGGCGTCACCGCTTGGGTCGAGCGTCCGGGCACCCTGCGGCTGGGCGATACGCTGCGGCTGTTCGTTCCCGGCCAGCGGGCCTGGCGCGGCGGCCGGCAGGCGGCACCCGCCACGCGCGCCGCGGGCTGACGCTCAGGCGGTCAGGCCCTCGGGCTCGGGCAGGTCATGCGCGCGGCAATAGGCCGTGACCGTGTTGGCCAGCAGGCAGGCGATGGTCATGGGGCCGACTCCGCCCGGCACCGGCGTGATGGCGCCGGCAACCGACGCGCAGCTGTCGAAATGGCAATCGCCCACGAGGCGGTTCTTGCCGTCCCGCTCGACCCGGTTGATGCCCACGTCGATCACGGTGGCCCCGGCCTTCAGGTAATCGCCCGTCACCATCTCGGGCCGGCCCACGGCCGCCACCAGGATATCGGCGCGGCGCGTCACGTCCTGCAGGTCGCGGGTCCGCGAATGGGCGATGGTGACCGTGCAGCTTTCGCTGAGCAGCAGTTGCGCCATGGGCTTGCCCACGATGTTTGACCGGCCCAGCACCACGGCGTTCAGCCCCGACAGCGATCCGCAATGTTCGCGCAGCATCAGCAGGCAGCCCAGGGGCGTGCAGGGCACCATGGAGCGTTGCCCGGTCGCCAGCCGTCCCACATTCGAGACGTGGAACCCGTCGACATCCTTGGACGGGTCGATCGAGTTGATGACGAGCTCGGCGTCGATCTGCGCGGGCAGGGGCAGCTGCACCAGGATGCCGTGCACCGCCCCGTCGGCATTCAGCTTGGCGATCAGCGCCAGCAGCTCGGCCTCGCCGGTGGTTTCGGGCAAGCGATACTCGAACGACTCCATCCCGCATTCCTTGGTCATCTTGCCCTTGGAGCGGACATAGACCTGGCTTGCGGGGTCATCGCCGACCAGCACCACGGCCAGCCCGGGCGTGACGCCCCGTTCGTCGCGCAGGCGCGCCACGTGGTCGGCCACGCGGCCGCGGATGCGGGCGGCGAAATTCTTGCCATCGATGGTCTGTGCGGTCATGGCGTGGTCTCCTTGCGGGGGCGTGCGGCGTCGGGGTAATCCCGCCCGCCGCCTAGAACAAGCCTTCGATATCGCCTGCGTCGTTCAGGCCGATCGCCTCGGCCGAGGGCACGCGGGGCAGGCCGGGCATGGTCATGATCTCGCCGCAGATGGCGACGACGAACCCCGCGCCGGCCGACAGCCGCACCTCGCGCACGGGGATGGTGAACCCGGTGGGCGCGCCGCGGGCCTCGGGGTCGGTGGAAAAGCTGTATTGGGTCTTGGCCATGCAGACCGGAAGGTGGCCGTGGCCCTGGTCTTCCCATTGCTTCAGCTGGGCGCGGATCTTGCTGTCCATCTGGGCGCCGTCGGCGCGGTAGATGCGGCGACAGATCGTGTCGATCTTGTCGGCCAAGCCCATCTCGTCGGGATAGAGCGGCGCGAAATCCGCCCCGCCCGCCTCGATGGTGGCGACCACCTTCGCGGCCAGGTCGCGCGTCCCGTCCGAGCCGTTGGCCCAGTGCTTGCACAGGATGGCCTCGGCGCCCTGGCCGGCGATGAAATCCTGCACCGCCGCGATCTCGGCCTCGGTGTCGCCGGCGAAGTGGTTGATCGCCACGACCACTGGCACGCCGAAGCCGCGCAGGTTTTCCAGGTGGCGGCCCAGGTTGGCACAGCCCGCCTGCACGGCATCCACGTTCTCGGCCCCCAGGTCGGCCTTCTTCACGCCGCCGTTCATCTTCATCGCCCGCACCGTGGCGACCAGCACGACGCAATCGGGGGCAAGACCCGCCTTGCGGCACTTGATGTTCATGAACTTCTCGGCGCCCAGGTCGGCGCCGAACCCGGCCTCGGTCACCACGTAATCGGCCAGCTTCAGCGCCGTGGTGGTGGCGATGACCGAGTTACAGCCATGAGCGATGTTGGCGAAGGGGCCGCCGTGGACGAAGGCGGGATTGTTCTCCAGCGTCTGCACCAGGTTGGGCTGCATCGCGTCCTTCAGCAGCACCGTCATGGCGCCGTCGGCCTTGATGTCGCGTGCGTAGACCGGTGTGCGGTCGCGGGTGTAGGCCACGATGATCGCGCCCAGCCGATCCTGCAGGTCCGCCAGGGACGAGGCGAGGCACAGGCAGGCCATGACCTCGGACGCCACTGTGATGTCGAACCCGGCCTCGCGCGGGAAGCCGTTGGCGACGCCGCCCAGCGACGTGGTGATCTGGCGCAGCGCGCGGTCGTTCATGTCCATCACCCGCCGCCAGGTCACGCGGCGGGTATCGATCCCGAGCTCGTTGCCCCAGTAGATGTGATTGTCGATCATCGCCGACAGCAGGTTGTGGGCGCTGGTGATGGCGTGGAAATCGCCCGTGAAATGCAGGTTCATGTCCTCCATCGGGACCACCTGCGCGTAGCCGCCCCCCGCGGCGCCGCCCTTCATCCCGAAGCATGGCCCGAGCGACGCCTCGCGGATGCAGATCGCGGCCTTCTTCCCGATGGCGCTCAGCCCGTCCCCCAGGCCCACGGTGGTGGTCGTCTTGCCCTCACCGGCGGGGGTCGGGTTCACGGCGGTCACGAGGATCAGCTTGCCGTTGGGCCGGTCGGCGAGGCTGTCGATGAAGGGCTGTCCGATCTTGGCCTTGTCGTGGCCGTAGGGCACGAGATCGTCGGCGCCGATCCCCAGCTTGGCGCCGATTTCGCCGATGGGCCGTTTCTTCGCCGCCCGCGCGATCTCGATATCCGATGTGAATGCCATGGCCCGTGCCCTCCCCTGCGCAATGCCTGCCCAAGGTGTAGCGGGCCGTTTCCGACCCGGACAGCGGGTTTGCGACGCCTGCCCGGACGGTTGCGGCGGGGGCGGCGGGAAAATCACGCTTCGGTGATGGACCCGAATGCGCCCGGCGCAGTTGTTTGTGCAGACCCTGACGGGAGCAAGACAATGACGAGTGTAAGCATGGCAATTTATGGCGGGATGATGCTGGGGATGACCCTGGCGACCTTCGCGCTCATCTGATCCATTTCCAGTAACGGTCGTGAAAGCGGCCGAAATGAAAGGCCGCGCCTTCCCTTTCCCTCGGGCGCGGCCTTTTTCATGCCCGAAGACCGGGTTGTCAGACCGGCAGCATCGTTCCCTGGAGAAGCGCGATCTCGACGCGCCGGTCGTCCGTTTCGGCCCAGACCGTCGCCCGTACGACGGTGATGCGGCGTCCCGGCTTCACCACCTCGCCCACGGCAACCAGGCGGTCCCCCTGTGCGGGGCGGAGCAGGTTGATCTTCATCTCGGTGGTCAGGACGTCCTGACCGTCTTCCATCATCGACAGCGCTGCGTAACCGGCTGCCGAGTCGCCGATCGCGAAGGTCAGGCCGGCGTGGCCGAAACCCTGCTGCTGTCGGGATCCGGGCAGGATCGGCGCGGTGATCGTCACGCGGCCCGGCGCGACCTCGGCCAGGTCCGCGCCCAGGGTCGCCATCATCGACTGGCGGTCGAAATTGGCGCGGATGTCCTCGGGGCTCACGCGGCCATCCGGGGCAGGGGCACCTGCGCCGGGTGCGGCCCGGTCAGCACGGCCCGCGCATCGGCGCCCATCAGGCCGCGCAGATGCGGGGTCCGCCAGCACAGCCCGCCGGTGAACGTGCCGTAGGCGGGCAGGATCATGTGCCGCCGGTCCACCAGGAAACAGGGCCGCGACACGGCCTTGCCGCGCAGGCCCAGCCGCGCCTTCGGGTGGTAGTGTCCGGTGACCTCGCCCCGCGCGGGGGTGGCGATGTGGCGGAACATCAGCGGCCCGATCTGCACCATCTGCGCGGCAGTGCCGCCCAGGTCGCTGGGCGCGGGGTCATGATTGCCCGCGATCCACGTCCAGTCGCGCCCGGCCTGCATGCGGGCGATGGCCGCGCGGTCGGAGGCATCCAGCCCGGCGGTCGCCGCGTCGTCGTCGAGCGAGTCGCCCAGGCAGATCACACGGGCGGGGTCCAGTTGCGCCACGTCCTCTTCCAGCCGGGCGAGCGTGTCGCGCGTCTCGTAGGGGGGAAGCATCTGGCCGGCGCGGCGGGCGATCCGCTCGGACTTGCCAAGGTGCAGGTCCGACACGACCAGCAGCCCCTCGTCGGGCCAGTGCAGCGCGCCCGAGCCATGGGCGTGCAGCCGCGCCCCGCAAAGATCGATCTGGATGAAGTTCATTCTTCGTTCTTAGCCAAACCGGGGCGGGTGCGGCAAGTCAGTATGGCACCCGCCAGTGCCGTTTTTCCGCCCCCGGATCCATGTCGAGCCCGGCGGTGTCCATGAGCCGTGCGGCCTCTTCCGCCAGCAGCCGTTCGGTGGCGGCGCCTTCGACAGGGACACGTCCCGCTTCGAGGAACAGGGGGGCGGCCAGCGGCGTCACCCGGTCCAGCACCACGTGGTCGACCCGGCCGGCCGTGCGCATGAGCATGTCCTCGATCCGGCCGAAATCCACGAGACCCTTCAGCGCCTCTTCGCGCGTGATGTCCATCAGCAGGTGGTCGGGATCGTATTTCAGCAGCACGTCGTAGAGGATGTCGGCGCTAAACGTGGCCTGCTTGCCGGACTTGCGCTGGCCCCGGGTCGTGCGCTCGATCAGCCCCGAGATCGCCGCCGACTGCTTGAACGTGCGCTTCATCACGGCGTTGCCGGCCAGCCACGTCTCGAACGTCTCGTGCAGGTCGTCGCGGTCGAACAGCGGCTCGGGGTGCACCAGCGTATCCAGCCCCCAGATCAGCGTGGCGTAGTCGGTGGCGACGAACCCCATGGGATGCAGGCCCTGCTGCTCCATCCGGGCGGTCAGCAGCAGGCCCAGCGTCTGCATCGCGTTGCGCCCGGCGAAACCGTAGACGCAGGTGTGCTCACGCCCGTCATGGGGGAACGATTCGATCAGGATCCGGTCGGTCTGCGGCAGTTGGCTGCGCTCGCGTTGCAGATGCAGCCAGTCGCGGGTGTCCTTCGGCAGGTCGGGCCAGTCGTCCTGCCGGAACATGCGCAGGATGCGCTCGCTCAGCTGGGTCGATGTGGCGAACTTGGTGCCCATGAAGGTGGCGATCTTGGGTTCGCGATCCGCGCGGCGGGTGACCTCGACCACCATTTCGCGCAGGCCCTCGTAGCGGACGATCTGCCCGCCCATGAGGAACGTGTCGCCGGGGGTCAGGGTGGCGGCAAAGCCCTCCTCGATCTCGCCAAGGGGCGTGCCGCCGCGCCGGTTCTTCAGCCGAACTTTCAGCAAATCGGTGTCCATGATGGTGCCGATATTCTGCCGGATGCGCTGGCCCGCGCGCGGGTCGCGCAGGTGCCACAGGCCATCCTCGTCCTGCTTCAGCCGCTTCCACTGGTCGTAGGCGCGCAGGGCATAGCCGCCGGTCGCCACGAAATCGAGACAGGCGTCGAACTGCGCGCGGCTCAGACCCGCGTAGGCCCCCGCGCTGGAGACCTCGGCATAAAGATCATCGGCCGCGAAGGGGCCGGCCGCGGCGCGGATCAGGATGTGCTGGCACAGCACGTCGCGCGGGCCGGGGCCACGCGGGTCGCCGTCGAGATCGCGTTCTTTCACCGCCTGCAGCGCGGCGACGCATTCCACCACCTCGAACCGGTTGGCGGGCACCAGCAGCGCCTTCGACGGTGCATTGTAGCGGTGGTTGGCCCGCCCGATCCGCTGCACCAGCCGCTTGACGTTCTTCGGTGCGCCGATCTGGATGACCAGGTCCACGTCGCCCCAGTCGATGCCGAGGTCGAGCGAGCCTGTGCAGACGATGGCGCGCAGTTCGCCCGCGACCATGGCCTGCTCGACGCGGTTGCGCTGCTCGCGCGAGAGGCTGCCGTGGTGGATGCCGATGGGCAGCGCGTCCTCGTTCTGCAGCCAGAGCTCGTGGAAGAAGATCTCGGCCTGGGCGCGGGTGTTGTGGAAGATGAGCGTGGTCTTGTGCTTGCGCACCTGCTCGAGCACCGCGGGAATGGCGTAGCGCCCGCCGCCGCCGGACCAGGGCGGGGCGGCATCCGTTTCCAGCATGGCGATGTCGGGGTCGGGGCCGGGGTCGGCATAGAGGATCTCGCACGGATCGGGGTGGCGCGCGAGGAAGCTGGCGATGGCGGCGGGGTCTTCCACGGTTGCGGAAAGCCCCACGCGGCGCAGCCCCGGGCACATGGCCTGCAGGCGGCTGAGCGCCAGCATCAGCTGGTCGCCCCGCTTCGATTCGCTCAGCGCGTGGATCTCGTCCACCACGATGCGCTTCAGCCCCGCGAACATGCGCGGCGCGTCCTCGTAGCTGGTCAGCAGGGCCAGGCTTTCGGGCGTGGTCAGCAGGATATGCGGCGGGTCGGCGCGCTGGCGTTTCTTGCGCGTGGCCGATGTGTCGCCGGTGCGATCCTCGATCCGCACGGGCAGGCCCATCTCGGTTACCGGGGTCGTCAGGTTGCGCTTGATATCGGTGGCGAGCGCCTTGAGCGGCGAGACATACAGCGTGTGCAGCCCCTCATGCGCGCCCTCGGACAGCTCGACCAGCGTGGGAAGGAATCCCGCCAGCGTCTTGCCGCCGCCCGTCGGCGCGATCAGCAGCAGCGCGGGATCGGCGGCGCGGTCCAGCATGTCCTGCTGGTGCGGGTGGATCTGCCAGCCGCGCGAGGCGAACCAGTCGGTGAAACGGGGGGGCAGGGCGGTCATGAACGGAACCTAGGGGCGAACCGGGTCATTCGCCATGCAGCACCCTGCGGCAAAAGGAGAACGCGGTGAAGATATTGGTCATTGGCGCCACCGGCGGCGTCGGATCGCGGCTTCTGCCCATGCTGACCGAGGCCGGGCATGAGGTCCACGGGCTGTGGCACAGCGACGGCGACGACAAGCGGTTGCAGCGGCAGGGTGTGACGCCGCATTTCGGCGACCTGACCGAAATGGGCCCGCGTGACTTCGCCGATCTCGTGACCGGCATGGACGCCGCCGTGTTCTTGGCCGGCGCCGGTGGCGCGGGCAAGGACCTTGCCACTGCAATCGACGGCGACGCGGCGATCGCTCTGGCCCGGGCAATGGAGGCGCAGGGCGTTCGGCGGCTGGTCGTGGTGTCCGTCTTCCCCGAAGCGGGCCGCAACCGTGACCTGTCCGAGACGTTCGAGCATTACATGGCCGAGAAGAAACGCGCCGACGTGGCGATCACGGCCACGGACCTGGACTGGGTGCTGATCCGGCCCGGCACGCTGCAGAACGAGGACGGCGACGGTCAGGTGACGGCGGGACGCTGCATCACCTATGGCGACGTGGCGCGCGGCAACGTGGCCCGCGCGATCCACGCCGTGCTGGACCGCCCCTGGCTGACCAGGGAGATGATCGAGCTGACCGATGGCCCGGTCGCGGTCGGTCGGGCGATGGACGCGCTGGGCCGGTAAGAACGTCCCGCGCTGGGATCAGTGCTGGATGTCGGATTCCTCGACGAACATGTTCGCCCAGGCCCGGTCGATCAGCTCGGGGCTCATCTGGTTCGGGATACCCTCGAAATTGCAGATCGAGATCATCTGGTCGATGAGGAAGATCGGCTGGTAGTTGGCGTAGACGTTGTCGATCTCGGGATACTTGTTCTTCAGCAGGTGGATCAGCGTGGATTCGTCCAGCGGCATCTTCCGCTTCTTCGCGACCATGCTGAAGATCTTGAGGAAGTCCTTCTGGTTCGGTCCGTCGATCTTGATCTTGTAGAAGATCCGGCGCAGCGCGGCCTTGTCGAAGATCTTGTTGGGGTGGAAGTTGGTCGAGAAGATCACCAGCGTGTCGAACGGGACCTCGAACTTCTCGCCGGACTGAAGCGCGAGGATGTCCTTGTTTTCTTCCAGCGGGACGATCCAGCGGTTGATCAGCGGCTGCGGCGGATCCTCCTGCCGGCCAAGGTCGTCGACGATGAAGACCCCGCCGGTCGACTTCAGCTGCAGCGGTGCCTGGTAGGTGCGCGCGACCTCGTTGTAGTTCAGGTCCAGCATGTCCAGCCGCAGCTCGCCCCCGGTGATGACCGTGGGGCGGTCGCACATGACGTAGCGCGTGTCGAAACGGGTCTTTCGGCGCAGCGAGGTCGGGTCGTCCTCGTGGTCTTCCGCGGCGGTGTGCACGATCGGGTCGTAGACGGTGATGACCTGGCCCGCGTACTCGATGGCGCGGGGCACGTAGATCTTGTCGCCCAGCGCGTCGCGGATACCGTTCGAGATCGAGGATTTACCGTTGCCCGGCGGGCCGTACATCAGGATCGAGCGGCCCGAACCCACCGCGGGGCCCAGGTTGTCGATCAGGTCGTCGGGCAGCACCAGGTGCCCCATGGCGCCCAGCAGCTGCTGACGGGTGATCGCGATGTTGCGAATCGACTGGCGCTTTACCTGTTCGCGATAAACTTGGAGCGGCACGGGCATGGCCCCGAAATACTCGGACTGGCCCAGCGCCTCGAGCGCGCGGGACTTGCCCGCATCGCTCAGCTGGTAGGCCATCTCGCCCGAGCCTCCGGCGTGCAGGCTGCCCATGGCCTCGATCAGCTTCTGCCGGCGCGCGATGTCGATCAGCTCCTGCGTCACGGCCACGGGCAGGCAGATGCGCTTGGCGATTTCCGACGTCTCGGCCGCGTTGGTGCGGAAGATGGTCTTCAGCAGGATGTCCCGCATCATCACCGGCGACAGCAGCATGTCGTCCAGCGTCTTGGGGACGGGGGGCGCCATCACGCCGGGCGTGGTCATGTTCATTTGCTCGCGTGCCTCTTTTCTCGGGGCCGCCCCATCGTTTCCATATTTCGGACAATAGGGGGCGCTATGACTTGATCCGACACGGAGCATCGCCGCCCATTGTGGCGAAGATAGGGAGAGGGATGGGAATGACTGGCGCACACACCGTAAAGCTGGCGCTGTGGTGCGCGGGCCTGATCGCGGTGATGGCGGGGCTGTCGCTGCTGAAGGGCGGCCTGTTCGCAGACCGCTACGAAGGCGACATGCTGCACCTGACCGAGATCATCCTGCGGGTGGCCGACGGGCAGTGGCCGCATCTCGATTTCATGACGCCCATCGGGATGTTGGCGTTCTGGCCCATCGCGGTGTTCGTGAAGGCGGGGGTGGGCTTCGGCACGGCGGTGCACCTGGGGCAGCTTTCGCTTGCCCTGGCGCTGGCGCCGCTTGCGGTCTGGGTCGCGCTCAGCCGGTTTCGCGGCCCGCTCGCCTATCTCTACATCCTTCTGGTGATGACCTTCGCCCTCGCGCTGGTGCATGGCGAGTCGATCCCGAACATCTCGATCTCGATGCACTACAATCGCTGGGCCTGGGCGCTGGCTTTCATCATGCTGCCCGTGGGCATGCTGCCGCCGCTGCGCCGGTCGGTGGCGTGGGACGCCGCCGCGCTGGGCCTGCCCATGGCGGCGCTGGCGCTGATCAAGGTGACCTACGTGGTCGCGCTCGCGCCCGGTCTGATCGTGCTGCTGATCGCGCGCGGGCAGTGGGCCGCGCTGGGCTGGGGCGTGGCGGTGACCCTGGCCGCGCTGGCGGTCTTCACCGGCATCGCGGGGGCCGGCATCTGGCCCGCCTACGCGCAGGATGTCCTGACCACCGCCAGCAGTGACATCCGCACCAACCCGGGCCTTGCGCTGGACCAGGTTGTGACCGGGCCGCTGTTCATCGGCGGGCACCTCGCCGCGCTGGCCGCGGTGGTGTTCCTGCGGCAATCGGGCTTCGCGGCGCTGGGGCTGGGGCTTTTGTGCCTGGTCCCGGGCTTCGTCTATGTGACTTACCAGAACTTCGGAAACGATCCGCAATGGATGCTGGTCACCGCGCTGGTGGTGCTGATGACCCTACCCGCCGCCGGAACGCGCAACCCGTGGGGCTGGGACCTTCGCCTGTCGCTGGGCATGGTGGGGGCCGCGCTGCTGGTCGCGTCGCTGCCCTCGTTCTTCAATCTGGCCTACAGCCCGCTGCGCCATTTCTCGGAAACGACCGAGGACTTCACCACCGTCTTCCCGCGCTCGGACCAGCACGACGATTTCTTCACCGACACCCGCCGCGTGTTCCAGGTGAACCTGCAGATCGCGGGCGAGGACGTGTCCGAGGATCTTCAGAAATTCGCGTCGCTTGCCGAGCGTCCGGACCTGACCATCGTCGGGGGCGAAGAGATCGCGGAATGCTCGCTGCACAACGGCTTGGTGGCGTGGTTCGACACCGCCGCGCGGCAACTGGAACAGGCCGGGATCGGGCCGGACGCGCGGGTATTGGTGGCCGATCTGCTCAGCGCGCTTTGGATGTATTCCGACGACCTGCTACCGCTGAAGGGCGGAGCGCCGTGGCGCTATGGCGGGGCGCCGGGGATCGAGGACGCGCAGATGGTGCTGGTCCCGCTCTGCGCCGTGAACTCGCAGACCCGTGCGGATATCGTGAAGGCGATCGACGAGATGGGATACGCGCTGCGCGAACGTCTCCGGACCGACCTGTTCATCCTCTACGACAAGCAGGCCGAGGCCGATCAGATCGCGGCCAATACCAAGTAGAACAACAGCGCGGGCGCGAGGGCGAGCCCCATGGGAAACTTCGCCGATGTCCAACTGACCCATTCGGGTGTGCGGGACCGGATCGCGGGGGTCGCGCGGGCCAGGCGGTGGGTGGCGAAGGCCGCCAGGGTGATCGCCGCGAACAGGTAGAGCAGCGTCAGCGCGTCGGGCAGCAGCACGAAGGGCGCGGCGGCGGCGGCGAACTTCGCGTCGCCCGCCCCCAGCGCGCCGCCCATGTTCAGAACGAACCCGGCGACCAGCACGACGGCCAGGTGCAGGAACTGCCAGGCGTAAAGCTCGAGCGGCAGGACCAGCGGGCCGATCAGCAGGTAGACGAGGAACAGCGCCATCACCGCCTTGTTCGGAATCTTCATCCGCGCCATGTCGGACCACGCCACCCAGAT
This sequence comes from Palleronia salina, assembly GCF_900141995.1. Classification (GTDB taxonomy): domain Bacteria; phylum Pseudomonadota; class Alphaproteobacteria; order Rhodobacterales; family Rhodobacteraceae; genus Palleronia; species Palleronia salina. The sequence continues at coordinate 255,695 of NZ_FQZA01000003.1, forward strand.
GCAGATGGGCGTGACGAAGGGGAGGAAGGCCAGCGCCGCCCGGTCGGGCAGCATCAGCGCCTCGGCGATGTCGGCCAGCCCGTTCACGGACTAGTTGGCGACGTTCGAGTCCAGCGCGGCCAGCGCGCGGGCGGCCACGTCGAAATGCTGCGGATGGGTGTCCACCGCCTCGCGCAGAAGCCCCGCCCCGATCGAGACGTCGCCCTGCTTGACCGCGGCCAGCCCCAGGGTGTGCAGAAGCTGGGCCTTCTCGGTCTGGGTCATCTGGACCACCGGCAGCTCGTACTTGCGCTGGGCACCGCGGGCCAGCGTAAGGTTGTTCTTCGCGGTGAAGAGGCTGCCGTCATGGCTCAGCGCCTCGGAGAACAGCTTCTCGGCCTCGCCGTAAGATCCGCGGGTCAGCTTGGAGTAGCCCCAGTTGTTCAGCACGCCCGCCGGCTTCGACGTCAGGTTCACGGCCGTCTGGTAGAAGCTGTCGGCCTTGTCCCACTGCTTGTGTCCGTCGGCGATCATCGCCTCCAGCCGGTAGCGGCGGAAGGTCTCGACGGTGGGGGGCAGCTGGTTCAGCTGCGCCTCGGCCGCGTCCCAGTCGCCCGCGCGGATCAGTGCGTCGGCCAGCGACAGCCGGTCCTCGTGGGTGGCGCCCTTCATCTCGGCCACGCGGGCCCAGACGGCGGCGGCCTGGTCGGGCTTCTTGGCCCGGATCAGGGACGAGGCCAGGCCCCGCTGAAGATCGATGCGGTCGGGATTCGCGCCCGCGGATTTTCGGAAATAGGCGACCGCCTCGTTCGGGTCGGCCACGGTCAGCATGATGTCGCTGAGGTTGCTTTCGTCGATGACGTTGACTTCTTTCAGCGCGCGCTCGACTTCGGCCTTGTCCGATCGCGCGCCACAGCCCGCCAGCGCCCCGCAGATGCAGAGCGACAGAATAATGGGATGGCGCATGGTGCCTGCGTCCTTGTTTTACCTGCTCTTGCCGTTCCGCTATCCGTCCGTCGCGATGATCCGGTAGGATCCGCCACCGCGTCGCACCAATGCGAAATCATTATTTTCCGGAGCAGAATAGGACGACTGTTCCATCTTTGCGAGCGCCAAGGTCAGATTTGCGCGGATGTCGTCACTTTGGCCACTATCGGCTGCGAAGGCGGCGCGGAAGATCTGGCTGGCCTCGGCCACCTGGCCGGTTTCCATCAGCACCACGCCCAGGTTGTTCAGGGCCGGCACATGCGTCGGGTCCTGATCGACGGCCTGGCGCAGCAGGCGCTCGGCCTGGCCCAGCCGCCCCAGCCGCAGGTTGGCCGAGCCCAGGGCGGACAGGACCTCGACCGTAGTGCCCCGGTCCGCCGCGCTGCGCAGGTAGGCCTTCAGGGCCAGCTCGTATTCGCCGGCCGCCATCAGGCGGTGTCCGACCACGAGGCCATCGACGCTGTCGGTGGACCGGTCCACGGCATCGGGCGCAAACACCTGTCCGCCAAACGGCGACTGGCCGCCCGTATCGGAACAGGCGGCCAGGAAGATCAGTGGCAAAATCGCCGATACGCGCGTCAAGTCATCCTCAGAGGCTCATCTTTCCCAGCGTCTCGACAATGTTATAGATCGACGGTCCAAGCAAGATGATCAGCAGCGGCGGCACCGTCAGCATCATGGTGGCCAGCGTCATCTTGGTGGGCAGGGTGTTGGCCTTTTCCTCGGCCCGCATGACCCGCTTGTCGCGCATCTCGGATGCGTAGACGCGCAGCGCCTCGGCCACCGACGTACCGAAGGCGGCGGACTGGATCAGCACCGTGACGAAGTTCGACACGTCCGACACGCCGGCCCGTTCGCCCATGTCCTTGAGCACGGTGGTCTTGTCCTTGCCCGCCTTGATCTCGTGGCTGACCATCGCGTACTCGTCCGCCAGCGCAGGGTAGCCGGCGCGGATTTCCTTGGAGACGCGCGCGATCGAGTGGTCCATGGACTGTCCCGCCTCGACGCAGACCAGCATCATGTCCAGGCTGTCGGGGAAGCCGTTGACGATCTGCTCCTGCCGTTCCTGGATGCGCTTCGTGACCCAGTATTTCGGCGCGTAGTAGCCCACGAAGCCGGGGATCAGCGTGGACAGCACCATCGACCGGGTCGTGACCTCGGCGCCCATGCCGTTGTTCACCACGGTATAGATCACGCCCAGGATCAGCAGGCCGATGCCCAGCGCGAACTGCGCGAAGTGGAAGGTGCGCACCGCGTTCTTGCCGCGATACCCGGCGCGGATCAGCTTCATCCGGATGGCCGAGTATTCTTCCTCGTTCTGCGGCTCGAGGAAGTTCGAGTATTTCTCGAGCTTGTCGTGCTTGCCGCCGATGCGCAGCGCGGGGCCGTTTTTGCCGCCCGATTTCGACGCCTTCACGCTGTCGCGGAACTTGTCCATCGGGTCGGACTTCTTCTGCAGCAGGAAGGGCAGGGTCAGCAGGATCAGCAGGAAGCCAAGCCCCCCCACGGCGAAGAGCGGCCCCATCGGCCCGAAACGCTGCACCAGCATGTCCATGACGAATTCCATGGCGGGTTCCTCAGACCTTGATGTTCACGAGCGCCTTCATCACGAAGATGTTGGCGACCAGGAAGGCGGCGACGACCAGGCAGGCGGGGATGAAATACGCCGTCTCCTTCACGTCGTCGTAGTAGTTGGGCTGGATCACGTTGATCATCACCAGCGCGCCCAGCGGGAAGACCGACAGGAACATGCCGGACCACTTGGCCTCGGCGGTGATGGCCTTCACGCGGCGGAACAGCTTGAAGCGCGACCGGATCACCTTGGCCAGGCCGTAGAGCACTTCGGCCAGGTTGCCGCCCGATTGCTGCTGGATGGTGACCGCCACGGCAAGGAAGCGAAGGTCCTGCATGTCCAGCCGTTCGGCCATGGCCTTCAGGGCCTCGCCCACGTCGCGCCCGTAGGCGGATTCGTCCGCGATGACGCCCATTTCGGACCCCAGCGGGTCGGGCGTTTCCTTGGCCACCGCCGCCAGCGCGCTGCTGAACGGGTGGCCCACGCGCAGCGACCGGACCATCAGCTCGACCGCGTCGGGCAGCTGTTCCTCGATCAGGGCCATGCGCTTCTTGGCCTTGTTGTTCACCCAGACGAAGACGCCGCCCACGCCCATGGCGATGGAGACGGCGATGCGGATGGGGGTCGAGGCCTCGGTCGCCTGCGTCAGGCCGACATAGGCCACGGTCGCCAGGACCACCATCACCATGACCAGCTGCGTCGGCGTGAAGGCGATGTTGGCCTTCTGCGCCTTCACCGCCAGCAGCGAATACAGCGGCACCTTCTGGCTTTGCATGTGCTGGCTCATCTCCTTGCGGAGCTGATCCAGGACCTGTTCGCGGGCCTTGCCCTTCTCGAGCATTTCCAGCCGGCGGTTCACCCGGCTGTTGAGGCTGATCGACTTGCCGAAGACGGTCAGGTAGATCCCTTCGACCAGCACGAGGACGGCGACGAAAATCAGGCCGTAGATGACGGGTTCAGCGCTGAGCATCTTGTCTATCCCTGAAAAGGCTCGAAAATCTCGTGGGGCAGGTTGTAGCCCCACATCTTGAAGCGATCCGAGAAATGCGAGCGCACGCCGGTCGCGGTGAAATGTCCGATGATCTTGTTGTCGGGGGTCAGGCCGACGCGCTTGAAGCGGAAGATCTCCTGCATCGAGATGACGTCGCCTTCCATGCCCGTGATCTCGGTGATCGAGGTCATGCGGCGTGAACCGTCCTGCAGGCGGCTGGCCTGCACGATCAGGTTCACGGCCGAGCTGATCTGCGAGCGCACGGCCTTCAGCGGCATCTCGATCCCCGCCATGGCGATCATGTTCTCAAGGCGGCTGACGCCGTCGCGGGCGGAGTTCGCGTGGATCGTGGTCATGGACCCGTCGTGGCCGGTGTTCATGGCCTGGAGCATGTCGATGACTTCCTCGCCCCGCGTCTCGCCGACGATGATGCGGTCGGGGCGCATCCGCAGCGCGTTCTTCAGACAGTCGCGCTGGCTGACCGCGCCCTTGCCCTCGACGTTCGCGGGACGGCTTTCCATCCGGCCCACATGGGTCTGTTGCAGCTGGAGTTCGGCGGTATCCTCGATGGTCAGGATGCGTTCGGAATTGTCGATGAAGGACGACAGGGCGTTCAGCGTGGTCGTCTTGCCCGAGCCGGTACCGCCCGACACGATCACGTTCAGCCGAGTGCTGACCGCGGCTTCGAGATACAGGGCCATTTCCTCGGTGAAGGCGCCGAACTTCACCAAGTCGTCGATGGCCAGCTTTTCCTTCTTGAACTTACGGATCGAGACCAGCGAGCCGTCCACCGCGATGGGCGGGACCATGGCGTTGAAACGCGACCCGTCGGCCAGGCGGGCGTCGACGTAAGGGTTCGATTCGTCGACGCGCCGGCCCACGGCGCTGACGATCTTGTCGATGATGCGCAGCAGGTGACGTTCGTCCTTGAAGGTGATGTCGGTCAGCTGCAGCTTGCCGTTGCGTTCGACGAAGATCTGCTGCGGCCCGTTCACCAGGATATCGTTGACCGACTCGTCCTTCAGAAGCGTCTCAAGCGGGCCGAGGCCCTTCACCTCGTCGAACAGGTCCTGGTTCAGCGTGGTGCGTTCCTCTCGGTTCAGCACGACGCCCATCTCGTTCAGCGATTCGCTGACAATCTCGTTGATCTCGGATTTCAGATCCTGGTCCGACGCGGTTTCCAGCGCCGACAGGTTCAGGTTGTCCAAGAGCTCCTTGTGGAGGCTGACCTTGATGTCCGATAGCCGTTCCTTGCGCCGCTTTTCCTTGTCCACCGGCTCGGCCCGGGCGGGCGCGGCCTTGGCGGGGCGGTTGGCCGCCGTCTTGGCCTGCGGCTTGGCCGCGGCGGGCGCATCCACGGGTTCGAGCTTGGCCAGCTTGGTCGCGGCCTTGGCCAGCGGCGCGGGCGCCGCGTCGCTTTCGACCTTGGTGGCGGGGGTTTTCTTGTAGCGGGAGAACATCGGTCAGAGCCCCTTCAGTTTCCGGTGGCCGCGCTGCGGCTCAATTCATGCGCCGACGCCGCGAGCTTCTGGATTTCGCGGCGCATCGGGTTCTTCTTCGCCGTTTCGGCCAGGGGCGTTCCCTGGTCGTTGGCTTCGGTCACGGGGCGGCCGCCATCGGGCAGCTGCACCTCGAACGAGATGTCCAGGCTTTCGGCCAGCCGCTTCATCCGGCTCTTGCCGGACAGGTCGGTGAATTTCGGCGCGCGGTTCAGGACGAAGCGCAGCTTCTCGACCGGCAGATCCTCGGCCTTCAGCGCCCGGATCAGGCGCAGCGCGTTCTGGGCCGAGCGCATGTCCAGCTCCATCAGCGCGAAATAGACATGGGCCTTCGACAGGACGGTTTCGGTCCACATCACCACGGTCGAGGGCATGTCGACGATCACGTAGTCGAAGTTCGACGCGGCCACGTCGACGATGCGTTCGATATCCTCGGGGGTGACCAGGTCCAGCGGCAGCATCTCGGCCGGGGCCGGCAGGACGTGCAGCTTGTCGTTGAAGGGCTGAAGCGCCTGCATGAAGCTTTCGCTGTCCATGCTTTCGGTGTTCTGCAGCAGCTCGAAAACCGCTTCGCGTGCGGGCAGGTCGAGATAGGTGGCGACGGCGCCCATCTGCAGGTCGAAATCGATCAGGCAGACGCGCGGGGCGTTGTCCTTGTCGACGTTCGCCAGCTCCCACGCCAGGTTGACGGCGAATGTCGACGCGCCGGTGCCACCGGCCAGCGACTGGACCGGCATGATGACGCCTTCGCGGTCGCCGGTGGCCTTCAGGCGGGTGACGTTCTCGGCCGGTGCCTCGGGCGCCGCAGCCTCGGCGGGCGGCGCGGGCGGTGTGCGCAGACGCTCGATCGCCTCGTGCAATGCGCCTTCGGGCAGGGGGTAGGGCACGAATTCTGCGGCACCGAGCTTCAGCAGCTGGTGCAGGACCATCGGGCTGACTTCCTCGGCGATGACGATGACCTTCACCTTGCGCTCGGCGGCGGCGGTCACGAGATCGGCGATCGCGCCGATCTGGTCCTCGTCCTCCTCGTCCATCGCGATGGCGATGAACTCGAGCTGCTCCGCTTCGGGTTGGTTCAGGAATATCGCGGCGTCGGCATAGGACAGATCGCCCCAGGCCTCGCCCAGTTCCGCTTCCATGTCCTCGATCAGCAGGTCGAAATTCTGAACGTCTCGACAGACGGTACAGGCCTGGATCGGGGCAGGCTCGGCGGCTTGCGCTGTTGCGGTCGTCATGAACTCACGTCCCTTACCAAGATCCGGGCTGACACCGTCGCGGCCGTGGCGCACGAGGGTGCCGGTCTTTGCCCTTTGCCACCCGAAAGACGTGGTGGCTCCTTGGTTAGGGTATGCCGTTCAAGTGGGGCGACATTGAGACGGAAATATCGTAATTATCCGACTTGCGAGAACAGACGCCCGGCGCTGTTTACTGTCCCGCACCTTCGATCGACTCGAGGCCCGAGTCGTTATAGGCGAAGTCCGGCTCGGCGCTTTCCACGTATTCGCGGAAGATTACCTCGGCATATTTGCCGTTCATCAGGGTCGAGCGGCCCCCGGCGAAGCCCGAGACCTCGGTCACCGTGCGGCGGTTCGCCCGCTCGCGGCCCTGGGTCACGATCAGGGGCTGTGTTTCCCCGAAGGATACAAGCGCGGCCAGCCGATCGCCGTTCACGCCATTGCGAACGAGCTCTCGCACGACGGCCTGGGCGCGGCGCAGGCCGAGCGCCTTGTTGTAGGCGTCCGATCCCACCAGGTCGGTGTGACCGTAAACGCGGAAGGTGACCTCGGGGAACTGGCGGATCCACACGGCCTGCCGGGCGACGGTGGCTTGGGCCTGCGGGCTCAGCGTCGCGCTGTCGAAACCGAAGTTCACGACCGACGCGACCTCGTTCGAGAAGCGGTTGTTCAGCCCCTCGATCTGGCTGATGTCGCCGGACTGGACAGCCATGTTGTTGACCACGGCGTTGCCGAAACGGCCTTCGTCCAGGTCCGCGCCCGCGGGCGTGGCCCAGAGGGTGCGGGCCTTGTAGCCGACCTCGCCGCAGGCGGTGAGCGTCAGTGCAGCGGCCGAGGCCAGGAGGATCGTGCGCGTCATCGGGGTCACTCCATCACGTATCCGTAGGACCCCGAGAAGTCCTGTTTCGCCACTTCGGCCGCGGGGCCGGCCTTGGGCGCGTTGGTGGCGCGGCGCTTGCCGCCCACCACGTCGCCGAAGAGGAACAGCTCGCGCTCGGACGGGACCACCACGCGGTCGGTGGGCAGGGCCAGCGCCTCGCCCCGGACCGGCGTGACGAGGTGCGCGGTGATGATGATCACCAGCTCGGACTGCTCGCGTTCGTATTCGGCCGAGCGGAACAGCGCGCCCAGCACCGGAACGTCGCCCAGCCAGGGCACCTGGCCCTTGAGGTCGCGGAAGTCGTCCTGCAGCAGGCCGGCGATGGCGAAGCTTTCGCCGTCGCGCAGTTCGATCGTGGTCTTGCTCTCGCGGCGCGAGAAGCCGTTGATCGAGAAGCCCGATTGCTGGATGCCGATGGTCGGGTCCAAGCCCGACACGGCGGCCGTCAGTTCGATGTTGATGGCATCGTTGCCCAGCACGCGCGGGGTGAAGTCCAGCTCGACGCCGAAGGGCTTGTACTCGATGCGGATGGCATTGTCGCCGCTGGCCACCGGGATCGGGTATTCCCCGCCCGCCAGGAACGACGCCCGCTGCCCCGAGAGGGCGACGAGATTCGGTTCGGCCAGGGTGCGCACGACGCCCTTGCTTTCCAGCGCCTCGAGCAGGACGGCGAACCGCAGGCTGCCCGCGCCGAAGCCGATGGCGAACGATCCCTCGGCGTTGTCGTCGCCGACGAAGCCCTGGCCGGTCAGGATGTTGGTTGCATTGTTGCCGTCGTTTAGGACGCCGTTGGAGCCCAGGATGCCCACGTCGCCGCCCGAGACGTCACCGCCCAGCGCGACCGAGCTTGACAGTTCCTTCGAGACCGATCGGCTCATCTCGGCGAAGCGGACCTTCAGCATGACCTGCTGCGTGCCGCCCACCATCATCAGGTTCGATACCCGGTCGGGGGCGTACCGGTTGGCGAGGTCCAGCGCCCGGTCCAGCGCGGTGACGGACGACACGGTGCCCGACAGCACGATGCCGTCATTTGCGGTGCGCACCTCGATCTGTTCGTTGGGCAGGATCTGGGTCAGCCGCTCCTTGAACTCGCCCACGTCGGGGATGACCTGCACCTCGACATTGGTGATCAGCCGACCCTCGGCGTTCAGCAGGGTCAGCGTGGTGCGACCCGGTGCCTTGCCCAGCACGTAGATGGTGCGGTCCGACAGGGTCGAGATATCGGCGATGGCCGGGTTCGCGATGGAGAGCTCGGCGAAGGGCCGGTCCGATTCGACGACCACCGCGCGGTTCATGGGCACCCGCAGCTCGGACGCCGCCGTGCCCTGCATGACGCGCAGCGCCTGGGCGTGTGCGAATGTGGCAAGAAGAACCGGCGACAGGGCCACCAGGCCCACGACGCACGCCGCCTTGCAGATTTGTCTGATGCTCATGTGACCTGCCTCTCTGAGTCACGGATGGGACAGGTCTTTTTGCCCGTCTTTTGACGCACCATGCGCGCAAAGCCATTCTCGATCAAGAATCAGGGCTTTGCGCGAAGGTCTTGATGTGCGAAAGGCGCAACACCTGTGACCGGGTGCCGCGCCTTTGATCTGTTGTCTGATGCGCGCCGCCGGGCGCCGCCGTATCGATCAGTTGGTGCAGGGGATCGGGATCTCGATCACCTCGGCGCCGCGGCGGGTGCGGATCGTGCAGACCTGCTCTTCCTTCACCTCGACCCGCTTTTCTTCAACGATGCCAAGCAGTTCACGCTGGTCGATCTCGACGGCCTCGGCCACGCTGTCATCCTCGGCCCCCAGCAGGGCCAGCGACAGCCGCCCGGTGCTCTGGGCCTGGGCCAGGGCCGCGACATCGCGCGGGGTGGCCTCGACGGTGACCGTGCGTGCCACGGTGGCGCCCGAGCGGTCTTCGTCCGAGGATTGGTCGATGGCGACCAGTTTCACGCCGCTCTGGATCAGCTTGGTGACGTCCTGACGCTCGGGACCCGAGCTTTTCACGGTGCCGGTCCAGTAGACGTCGACGCGGTCGCCGGGGCGCAGGAAACCCGAAACGCCCGAGGACACATCGACGCTGATCGCGAAGGCACGCTTGCCGGGGGACAGCCGGGCGGACACGCCCGCATCCTCGCCGGGTTCGGTGACCTTGACGGCCAGGACGGCTTCGCCCTGTTCCATGGAGCGCAGGACGCTGCGTTCGATGTTCACGCCCTGGGGAAACATCTCTTCCGCGGTGCTGAACGCGCCTTCGGGGACCGCTTCCTGGGGGAAGGCCACGAGCTTGATGTCTTCCTGGGTCAGCCGCTCGCCGTAATTGACGGCGCGCGTGGTGACGAAGACCGGCTGCGTCTGGATCGCGGGGCCCTGGTTCGCCCGCTGCGCGTCCAACGCGGCCTGGTTTGCCGCCATGTAATCCTTGGCCATGTAGACCGCGAAGCCGGCCAGGCCGAGGCCCAGCATCAGCACCAATCCGAATACGAGTCGCATGGGAAACCCCCCTTTTCGTCGTCTGGCCCCCGGCGCGCGGTTCTGCGGGCGGGTGACCCAAATACTGTCTCAGTGTCGCGTGGGATTGCGGCGAAATGATGCCATTCGTGCATCATTAAGGCGATTGTCGCGGTCCGGGCGGGATTGTTTCTTCAGTCGATGGCCCGGCCCGGGAAGATCTGGTCGGGCAGGCTCTCGTCCGACAGCGTTGCCTGGATATCTTCGGACGGCGCTTCGGCGCCGTCGTAGACCGTGGCGCCCACGGCAATGCCGACGCCGCAGATCAGGGCGGTCAGGACTTTCCAGTCGAGGCTGGCGCCGCCGAACTCGTCGCGCGCGAATCGATTGGTGGTAGGGAGAGGCATGGTCGTCTTCCTGCTCTGCTTCTGGATTCCGTCGAACGTGACGGGGCCGCGCCCCCGAGCTGGTGGGCGCGGCCCCGGTTCGGCCGGCGAGCCGCGTGGGCCGCGCCTTACGGGAAGGTCGTGGTGACGGTGGTGCCGTTCAGGTGCGTGGACACGGCCTGGGTCACCGTCTTGGTGCCGCTGGTGACCGACGACAGCACGGCAATGCCGAGGCCGACGATGGCGGCGGTCAGCACGACCCAGTCGACGGTCACGGCGCCGTCTTCGTCGTCGCGGAAGGTCTTGGTCAGCTTGAAGAATTTCATTTCATGGTCCTTTCGGGTTTGGCTTGGCGGTCGTCGCCTGTTTACCGAGATTGCCGGCCGAATCTGTCCAAACGGGGGCCGAACGCCGCCCGGGCCATGACCTTTGCAAGGGCTTTGCGGGACAGGCTCATCCGTTGGTTGCGCGCCGCAACGGGGGGCTGTGCAACGAAAATGGCCGCCCTGGGGCGGCCGTTTTCGTCTTGTCCTGTCGGCTCGGCTCAGAAGGCCTTGCTCACACTGGTCGAGGTCAGCTTGTTCGAGACATTGTGCGTCGCCGACTTGGTTCCGCTCGTAACCGAGGCCAGCACGGTGACGCAAAGACCCACGACGGCGGCGGTCAGAACCACCCAGTCGACGGTCACGGCGCCGTCTTCGTCCTCGCGCAATCTCGAGATCATCTTGAAGGCGGTCATGGGGTTCGTCCTTTGCGGGTTGACGGTCGCGGCCCCGGCGGCGTGGATCGACCGAGCCATGGCGGCAGCCCGTTGAACCGCCGCCATGGAAATATCGGCTGGAAACCTTACGGGAAGGTCGTGGTGACGGTGGTGCCGTTCAGGTGGGTCGACACCGCCTGGGTGACCGTCTTGGTGCCGCTGGTCACCGAGGACAGAACGGCGATGCCGAGGCCGACGATGGCGGCGGTCAGCACAACCCAGTCGACGGTCACGGCGCCGTCTTCGTCGTTGCTGAAGTTTTTCGCGAGCTTGAAGAGTTTCATGGTGTAATCCTGCTTTGATGCTCTGGTTTCTTTGTCCCGACCAGAACATCCGCTCTGTTCGAGTAGGGGCACCATGACTGTTGCGCAGGGCAGCATTATGACCGCGGCGGTGGTATTTTGCGGCAAATCTGCGAAGGGTGCCGCAGCATTTTACGACAGTTGGCAACATGAGAAGGCCACCGACCCGACGGGTCGGCGGCCCATGGAATTCATTTCGCGGGCGATGCGCCCGCGCGTGCCTTACGGGAAGGTCGTGGTGACGGTGGTGCCGTTCAGGTGGGTCGACACGGCTTCGGTCACCGTCTTGGTGCCGCTGGTCACCGACGACAGCACGGCGATGCCGAGGCCGACGATGGCGGCGGTCAGCACGACCCAGTCGACGGTCACGGCGCCGTTTTCGTCGTTGCGGAAGTTTTTCGCGAGCTTGAAGAGTTTCATGGTAAAAAGCCTCACTGGTTGCACGTTTCGATAGACCCGTTGCGGCGGACGCCGCTGCGGTTGATCGTGGTTAATGCTGGAAGAGTTCGGCGGGAATCTGGCGCGGGCGGGTCCATTTCTTGATTTCACCTGCCACAATTATGAACTGAGCAACCTGCCGTTTCGCGGCAAAACCGGCGAAAGGGCCGGGGACCTTGGGGCAAAATGGTGACGCCCGGGCTAAAATGACCCGAACGGGGCGCGCCACGCTTTTCCCGGGGCGATAGGCCCCTCAGACTGCGGTCAAAGAAAAATAATCGACCCAGGCAGGTTCGAGCATGAGAGTTTCCGTGACCGCGGCGCTGATGGCGGCGCTTTTCATCACGTCGCCCGTCCATGCGGGCGATCCGGCGCCGTTTCCCGACTTCACGTTCAAACGGGTGAAGCCGCCCGCGCCGGGCACGAAAAAGCGCATCACCGTGCAGATCGACCCGTCGGAGCAATGGCCGCCGCCGGCGCCCGCGACGCCCGCGAAACCCGAGACGCCCCCCGACGCCGCGCCATCGGCGCCGGAGGCCCCCAAGACCCGCGCCTATGCCTGGTTCTGGGACCAGGTGCCGCCGGGCGGGGCAGGGGCCGCCGGTCTCGACAGCGCGCTGGCCGTGTTGGCGCGCCCGCCGTCGGGCGTGCGGGCACCGCAATACCGGCTGGACCACCTTCGCAAGCTGGCGCAGCGCCACGGGCGTGACATCCTCGCGGCCAGCGTCGGGACCAAGGTTTCGCCCGCGCTGGCGCTTGCGGTCATGGCGGTCGAATCGTCGGGCAAGGTCGACGCCGTCAGTTCGGCCGGCGCACAGGGGCTGATGCAGCTCATGCCCGACACCGCGCGCCGCTTCGGGGTGCACGACAGCACCCAGGCCCGGGACAACATCCGCGGCGGGATCGCCTATCTCGACTGGCTGATGGGTGAATTCGAGGGCGACCCGCTGCTGGTCCTGGCGGGCTACAACGCGGGCGAGGGCGCGGTGACCCGCCACGCGGGCGTGCCACCCTATTCCGAGACGCGCGGCTACGTGCCCAAGGTGCTGGCCGCGTTCCAGGTGGCCCGGGGGCTGTGCCTGACGCCGCCCATGCTGGTCAGCGACGGCTGCGTCTTCGTCGACAACCGCGTGGCCAGCAATGGCTGACGACCCGCCGCTGGTGCTGGACGTCGACGGCACCTACCTGCGCACGGACCTTTTGCTGGAGTCGTTCTGGGCGGGGATGGGCCGCGACCCGGTGTCCACGCTGGGTGCGCTGCGCCACTGGCGCGACCGCCCCCGGCTGAAGGCCGAGCTGGCGCGGATCGGCCAGCCCGACCTGGCGCTGATGCCGCGCGATCCCGAGGTCGCCGCGCTGGCCAGCGCGGCGCGGTCCGAGGGGCGCGCGGTCGTGCTGGCCTCGGCCGCCGATGCAGACTTGGTCGGCGCGCTGGGCCGGACGGATCCGACGGTCACCGATACGCTGGGCAGCACGCCGGGACGCAACCTGAAGGGGGCCGAGAAGGCCCGGGCGCTGGTCGACCGCTACGGTCGCAGCGGGTTCGACTACGCCGGCGACTCGAACGCCGACGCGGCGGTCTGGGCCGAGGCGCGCAAGGCGATCGTGGTGGGCGGGCCCGCGCGGCAGGCCGCGCATTTGCGCGGCGCGGGGCAAGACGTGACCGAGATCCCGGGCGGCTGGACCTGGCGCGCGGCCCGGCGTGCCTTGCGCCCGCATCAATACGTGAAGAACGTGTTGCTGTTCCTGCCGGTGATCGCCGCCCATGCCTTCCAATGGCAGCCCTTCGCGCTGGTCCTGCTGGGCATCGTCGCGTTCTCGGCCGCGGCCTCGTCGATCTACGTGGTGAACGACCTGCTGGACCTGGCCGCCGACCGCCAGCACGCGACCAAGTGCAACCGCCCGCTGGCCAGCGGCGCGCTGCCCATCGGGGTCGGCATGGCGTTGGGGCTTGGCGCGGGCGCGCTGGCGCTGATCCTCGGTGCGCTGCTGGGCCCGGCCTTCCTGGCCGTGATCTGCGTCTATATCGTTCTGAGCCTCGCCTATTCGCTGAAACTCAAGCGCATGCGCTGGATCGATGTCTTCTGCCTCGCCGCGCTCTATACCCTGCGCGTGGTGGCGGGGGCGGCGGCCAGCGGTGTCGAGGCGACGCTGAGCATGCTGGTCTTCATCTTCCCCGTGTTCCTGACGCTCGGCTGCGTCAAGCGCCTGACCGAGCTCGCCAAGGCGACGGGCGAGGCGCGGTTGCCCGGGCGCGGCTACGCGCCCTCGGACAAGGGCGACATGCTGAACATGGCGGGATTGGGCGTGGTCGGCGCGCTGGTGATCTTCGCGCTCTACTCGGTCAGCGACCAGGCCGCGGCACTATATGAGACGCGCTGGATCCTGTGGCTGGCCCTGCCGCCCATGGCGCTGTGGCTGATGCGCATGGTGGCGCTGGGCGCGCGGGGGCAGATGGACTATGACCCGATCGTCTTCGCGCTGCGCGACAGGACGGGCATCGGCCTTTTGCTGATTATCCTCAGCCTGATGTTCTGGTCCGCCGGGCTGTGGGCGGAGTGGCTGGGATAGGGCGCGAACCGCACCTAGATCGACAGCTTCTTGAACACCCGTTCGGGGATCGCGCGGATGATCGCCATGATGAAACGCCAGAAGAACGGCGTGTAGATCACGTCGCGCTTGCGATCCACCGCGCGCAGGATGGACCGGGCCACGGCCTCGGGCGGCGCGACCAGGAACATCCCCTCGATCCCCCAGGTCATCGCGGTGTCGACGAAGCCCGGCTTGACCGTCACCACGTGCCCGCCCGCCCGGGTCAGGCGATTGCGCAGGCCCGACAGGTAGGTGGCGAAGCCGGCCTTCGCGGCCCCGTAGACATAGTTGCCGAGACGCCCCCTGTCGCCCGCGACGGACCCCACGCCGACGATGGTGCCCGCTCCGTTGGCCTCGATCCGCGGGGCGAGCATTTGAAGGAACCGCGCGGGGCCGGTGAAGCTGTCCATCACCACGCCGTCGATGAGAGACGGGTCGGCGTCGATCCTGTCCTGCGGCGGCATGGAGCCCACGAAGACGGCGCAGTTCACCGTGTCGTCGCCATCGGTCGCGTCGATGATGGGCTGAAAGCTCTCGGGATCGCGCGCGTCGAACCGCATCGCGCGGGCCGATACGGCGCCGCGGGCGGTGCAGTCTGCCGCGGTGGCCCGCAGGTCGTCCATGTCGCGCCCGGCCAGGATCAGCGTCGCGCCCGCGCCGGCCAGTTCGCGCGCCATGGCGCGGGCCATGGACGATGTCGCGCCGAGAAGGATCCAGGTGTCGCTCATGCCGCGTTCCTCAGTCCCAGCCGGCGCACGAGGTCCGTCGTCATGGTGCCTTCGGGATCGACCCGCTCAACCTCGCGCAGCCATGCGCCGTGGTCAGGATACATGGACCGCACGGCGGCGCCCGTCGCGAGCGCGTCCTTGGCCAGGTAGATCCGCCCGCCGGCGTCCTGCGTCGCGTCCTCGAGCGTTTCGATCAGGGCCACGGCGTCGGGCGTGTTCCGGAAATCGCAGGCCAGGGTATAGCCCTCCATCGGGAAGGACAGGTGACCGGCGCGGCCCGGCCCCATGCGCTTGAGCACGGCCAGCGGCGAGGCGAGCCCCGAATGCGCGATGCGTTCCAGAATCCGGCGCAGGGCGGGCGCGGCCGCGACCGGGACCACGCATTGGAACTGGTGGAACCCGCGTTTGCCGTAAAGGCGGTTCCAGTCGTGTATCCGGTCCAGCGGGAAGAAGTACTCGCCGATCCGGCGCACCACCGTGCGGCCGCCGCGCGGGACGCGGTTGTAGTACGCGGCGTTGAAGGCCCGTACCACCGGCGGCGACAGCGCGGCTGCGGGCGCGTCGAACGGCACGCTGCGGGCGCGCCCGGGTGGCGGGATCAGGCCCGCGCCGGTCTCGCCCTCTTCCAGGATGCCCCGGCCCAGCCGGTCGCCCGTCGCGGTGGCGTCGATCCAGCCCACGCAATAGCTGGCCTCCGATCCGTCGAGTGCCGCCAGAAAATCATTCCAGCCGGGCACGCGGCGTTCGGTCACCACCATGACGTCGCCCTTGCATTTCAGAACGCGCAGCGTGGCCTCGGCGATGATGCCGGTCTGCCCCAGCCCGCCCACGGTCGCCGCGAACAGGTCCGAGCCGGGCGTGACCTCGACCGGGCCGCCGGGCGTCAACAGCCGCAGCGACAGCACGTGCTGTCCGAAGGATCCCGCGTGGTGGTGGTTCTTGCCGTGCACGTCCATGGCGATGGCCCCGCCCACGGTGGCGAAGCCGGTGCCGGGCAGGACGGCAGGCAACAGCCCCCGGGGTGCCAGCAGCCGCGTCAGATCGCCCAGGGTGACGCCCGCCTCGACCGTGACCGTCGCGGCTTCGGGATCGATGGACAAAACGCGGTCCAGCCGGGTCGTCCGCACCGCCCGGCCACCATCGTTGAGGCAGGCATCGCCGTAGGACCGGCAGCCGCCGATGGCGGGGGCGGGCGTGTCGCGCATCAGCGCGGCGAGGGTCGATTGACGCTCGGGCCGGGCCAGTTGCCCGCTGGCCGTCAGCGCGCGGCCCCAGCCCGACCAGTCAGCCTGTTTCCACGACATGGGCACCCTTTCGTGACCGGGCCTCGGCGTGCGGGAACACGACGAGACCGATGAGGATCGCGAACCACAGGGTGGTCACGCGGATGACGGCGGTGGCGGGCAGCGCGATTTCCAGCGGCACGCCACGCGCGACCAGAAGGGCGATCATCGCGGCCTCGGCCCCGCCGATGCCGCCCGGCGCGCCGGTCAGACCGCCGGCGAGCGTGGCGAAGACAAAGATCGCCATGGCGGTCCACAGGTCCATGTCCGCGCCCATCCAGCCCAGCAGCAGCCAGAAGGCATAGCCCTCGGCCACCCAGCCGATCAGGCCCAGCACGGAGGCGAAGATCAGGGTGGCGGGATGGCTGAACCGGGCCAGCGACTGCGCGGCGCGGCGCATCCGTACGAACAGGCGTGGCAGGATGCCGGTGGCGCCGTAGGCCCAGATGGCCAGCCGGGCCAGCAGGGCGGGCCGCGTGACCACGACGGCCGCGGCCACGGCCAGCGCCGCGACCGGCAGTGCGCCCGCGATCATCCCGGTGGAGAGCGTCAAAGCCAGCGCCAGCAGCAGGCCCATCGCCGCCAGGTCGGAGGCGCGGTCGATCAGCACCAGCGGCGCCGTGCGCTCCACCGGCCAGCCGGTTTCGCGGCCGATCCAGCGCATGCGCACCAGTTCGCCCACGCGGCCGGGCGTGACCGACATGGCGAAGCCGCCCAGGAAGTGCCGCAGGTTCTGACCGAAGCCGGTCCCGAGTCCCAGGCGCCGCGCGAAAAGGTGCCAGCGCATTCCGCGGAACAGGTAGTTCACGAGGCTCAGCGCCAGAAGCCCGGCCAGCTGCGCCGCGCTCAGTCCCGCGATCTGGGCGCGCACCTCGTCCCAGCCGGTGGCGCGTGCCAGCCCGATCAGCCCGATGGCCACCACGACGAGGCAGACCAGCAGGATGGCGCGGTCGCGTTGGCGTCTGGTCAGGCGGACGCGGGATATGGGGGTGGTGCGGGCCATGTTCATGGTCGCGGTATAGGGGCAAATTCAGGCGATATTATGGAACCGTTTCGCACCCGTGAACGATAGC
The DNA here is from genome assembly GCF_900141995.1 of Palleronia salina. Classification (GTDB taxonomy): domain Bacteria; phylum Pseudomonadota; class Alphaproteobacteria; order Rhodobacterales; family Rhodobacteraceae; genus Palleronia; species Palleronia salina. Next base: position 272,842 of record NZ_FQZA01000003.1, read on the forward strand.
CAAGTCTTCGTGAGCGCCCGGATCCTCAGACGGCGAAGACGTCGGCCCAGTCGGGATGGCGCCGCCGTTGCGCGTTCACGAAGGGGCAGAGCGGGGTGATCTTCACGCCCTCGGCGCGGGCGTCCTCGACCAGCCGCGTGACCAGCGCGACGCCGGCCCCCGTACCGCGCAGCGCGTCGGGCACGCCGGTATGGTCGGCGATGATGTGCGTGGGCGACAGGATCGAGTAGGTCAGTTCGGCCTCGTGCCCCTCGTGGTGCAGGACGTACCGGCCCTTGGTGCCCTCGACCTCGCGGCGGATGTCGAAGCCGCTCATGTTGCGACCCGGCCGTCGGCCACGCGCCGCGCCGCCGCCAGCCCGCGAAGGTCGGGGCCCGGCGGCGGCGCAAGACGCATCAGACGATGGTCGCTTCGGTGGCGTCGCGGATCTGCTCCTCGGTCACGCCGTCGGCGCATTCCACGATCTTCAGGCCGCCCTCGACCACGTCGAGCACGCCGAGATTGGTGATGATGCGGTCGACCACGCCCGTGCCGGTCAGCGGCAGGGTGCATTCCTTCAGAAGCTTCGACTCGCCCGCCTTGTTCTGGTGGTCCATGACCACGACGACCTTGCCGACACCGGCGACCAGGTCCATCGCGCCGCCCATGCCCTTGACCAGCTTGCCGGGGATCATCCAGTTCGCCAGGTCGCCGTTCTCGGCCACTTCCATCGCGCCGAGGATGGCGGCCGCGATCTTGCCGCCGCGGATCATGCCGAAGCTGGTGGCGCTGTCGAAATAGCTGGTGCGCGGCAGTTCGGTGATGGTCTGCTTGCCGGCGTTGATCAGGTCGGGGTCCTCTTCGCCGTCGATGGGGAAGGGGCCCATGCCCAGCATGCCGTTCTCGGATTGCAGCGTGATGTCCTTGTCGCCCACGTAGTTGGCGACCAGCGTCGGGATCCCGATGCCGAGGTTCACGTACATGCCGTCTTCAAGCTCTTCCGCCGCGCGGGCGGCCATCTGGTTGCGGTCCCAGGGCATCAGGCTTTCTCCCTCACGGTGCGTTGTTCGATCCGCTTCTCGTGCTCGCCCTGGATGACGCGATGCACGTAGATGCCGGGCAGGTGGATGGTGTCGGGGTCGAGACTGCCGCGCGGGACGATTTCCTCGACTTCCGCCACGCAGACCTTGCCGCACATGGCGGCGGGCGGGTTGAAGTTGCGGGCGGTCTTGCGGAACACGAGGTTGCCGGTGTCGTCGGCCTTCCACGCCTTCACGATGGACAAATCGGCGACGATGCCGCGCTCCATGATATAGGTCTCGTTCGCGCCGTCGGGGCCGGTGGGGAAGTCCTTGTGCTCTTTCCCCTCGGCGATCTGGGTGCCGACGCCGGTTTTGGTGTAGAAACCCGGGATGCCGCTGCCGCCGGCGCGCATGCGCTCGGCCAGGGTGCCCTGCGGGTTGAACTCGAGCTCCAGCTCGCCCGACAGGTACTGGCGCATGAATTCCTTGTTCTCGCCCACGTACGAGCTGATCATCTTCTTGACCTGCTTGGTCTGCAGCAGGATGCCGATGCCGAAATCGTCGACGCCCGCGTTATTGGACGCGAAGGTCAGATCCTTCGTGCCCGCGTCGCGGATGGCGGCCAGCAGAAGCTCGGGAATGCCGCAGAGACCGAAGCCGCCCGCCGCGATGAACATGCCGTCGTGAAGAAGACCGTCGAGCGCTTCGGCCGCCGATCCATAGACCTTTTTCATGGGATACCTCGTGCGATGCGGGGGCGCGGACACCCCGATTGCCCGAAGGTATGCAGCGCGGGCGATGGTGTGTCAAACCACCGCGCGGGACCGCCCGCGCGGCGATGGCTCAGTCCTTCTTGGCCTTGGACGCGGCTTTCTTCGGCGCGGCCTTCTTCGCCGTCGTCTTCTTGGCCGTGGACTTCTTCGGCGCCGCCTTCTTGGCGCGGGTCAGCTCCTTGCCGGACTTTGCCGCGCGTTCCTCGATCAGGACCACGGCCTGGTCGATGGTGATGTCCTCGGGGTCCATCGTGTCGGGGATGGTCGCGTTGATCTTCTCCCATTTCACGTAGGGGCCGTACTTGCCCTTCATCACGTTCACGGGACCGCCGGCCTGCGGATGCTCGCCCAGCTCGCGCAGGGGCGCCGCCGCCTGGCCGCGCCCGCCGCGGCTGGCCTTCTTTTCGGCCAGAAGCTGCACGGCGCGGTTCATGCCCACGGTCCAGACATCGTCGAGCGTTTCCAGGTTGGCGTTGGTGCCGCCCCGGTCCGACGTGCTTTCGGCGTGTTTGAGGTAGGGGCCGTAGCGGCCGATATTGGCCCAGACGGTCACGCCATCCTCGGGGTGCGGCCCGATCTCGCGCGGGAGCGACAGCAGCATGACGGCGCGCTCGAGCTCGAGCTCTTCCGGGGGCCAGTCCTTCGGCACCGACTGGCGCGGTGGCTTCTTGTTCTCTTCGGTCACCTCGCCGCGCTGGACGTAGGGGCCGAACCGGCCCTTGAAGACGCGGATCTCGTCGCCCTGATCCTCGCCCAGCAGCTTGCCCTCGGGCGGGATCGCCGATTTCTCGGCCTCGGGGTCGGGCGGGCCGAAGGGCCGGGTGTAGCGGCATTCGGGATAGTTCGAGCAGCCGATGAACGCCCCGCCCGACCGCGCGGTGCGCATCGAAAGCCGACCGGCCCCGCAATTGGGGCACAGGCGCGGATCGCTGCCATCGGGGTTCGGCGGGAACAGGTGCGGCTCCAGCACCTCGTTGATCTTCTCCAGCACGTCGGTGATGCGCAGTTCGGACGTCTCGGCGATGGCGGCCGAGAAATCGCGCCAGAACCGCGACAGCAGATCCTTCCAGTCCTGGTCACCCGCGCTCACGTGGTCGAGCTGGTCTTCGAGGTCTGCGGTGAAGTCGTATTCGAGGTAGCGGCGGAAATAGTTCTCGAGGAAGGCGATCACCAGCCGGCCCTTGTCCTCGGGGATCAGCCGGTTGCCATCCTTGCGGACATACTCGCGGTCCTGGATCGTGGTGACGATCGACGCGTAGGTCGACGGCCGCCCGATCCCGAGCTCCTCCATCCGCTTCACCAGCGTCGCCTCGGTATAGCGCGGCGGCGGCTGGGTGAAGCTCTGGGTTGCGAGCACGGCGGCGTTCTCGGACAGAACCGCGCTGCCGTTTTTTCGCATGCCCTGGGCCTCGTCCGCGACCACGTCATCGCGCTTGTCGGCCTTGGCGAAATCGCCCTGCAGGCCGGTATTCGAGAACGCGGCGGTCTCGCCCTCCATGATCTGAGGCAGGCGCTTGTCATCCTCGTCGGTGACGTCGTCGCGGCCTTCCTCGTAGACGCGCAGGAAACCGTCGAACGTGACGACCTGGCCGGTGGCGCGCAGCACGACCTGGCGGTCGGAATCGGCGATGTCGACGGTCGTGCGCTCCATCTTGGCGGCTTCCATCTGGCTGGCCAGCGTCCGCTTCCAGATCAGGTCGTAAAGCTTGCGCTGGTCGCCGTCGCGGATGTCCAGATCGTCCACCGACTTGGTCATGTCGGTGGGCCGGATGCATTCGTGCGCTTCCTGCGCGTTCTTCGCCTTGTTCTTGTAGATGCGCGGGCTGCCGGGCACGTAGTCCTTGCCATAGCGCTGGGCGATGGCGTCGCGCGCGCCGGTCACGGCCTCGGGTGCCATGTCGATGCCGTCGGTCCGCATGTAGGTGATGTGCCCGGCCTCGTACAGCCGCTGCGCCGTCGACATGCAGGCGCGCGCGCCCATGCCGAACTTGCGGCTGGCTTCCTGCTGCAGGGTCGAGGTCATGAAGGGGGGCGCGGGGTTGCGGGTCGTGGGCTTCGCCTCGACCGAGTCGATCTTGAGCTTGCGCGACGTCACCGCCTGCACGGCCATTTCGGCCTGCGTCTCGTTCTGCAGGCTGAAGCGGTCCAGCTTGTTGCCGGCGAGGGTCGTGAGGCGCGCTTCGAAATCCTGGCCGCGGGGCGTCGTGAGAAGGGCCTTCACCTGCCAGTATTCGCGCGGCCGGAACGCCTCGATCTCCATCTCGCGCTCGACGATCAGGCGCAGGCAGACCGACTGCACCCGGCCCGCCGATTTCGCGCCGGGCAGCTTGCGCCAGAGCACGGGGCTGAGATTGAAGCCCACGAGATAGTCGAGCGCCCGGCGGGCAAGATACGCCTCGACCAGCGGCTCGTGCACCTGGCGCGGGTTCTTCATCGCCTCGGTCACCGCGGACTTGGTGATCGCATTGAAGACCACCCGGCTGACGGGCGTGTCCTTCTTGATGGCCTTGCGGTTCTTCAGCGCCTCCTGGAGGTGCCAGCTGATCGCCTCGCCCTCGCGGTCGGGGTCGGTGGCGAGGATCAGCGCGTTGTCGTCCTTCAGCGCGTCGGCGATCGCCTTGACGTGCTTCTTGCTGTCGCTCGCGATCTCCCACTTCATGTCGAAATCGTGCTCGGGGTCGACGGATCCATCCTTCGGCGGCAGGTCGCGAACGTGCCCGTACGAGGCCAGCACGGTGTAATCGGGACCGAGATACTTGTTGATGGTCTTGGCCTTGGCAGGCGATTCGACGACGACGACCGGCATGAAATTTCCTTGCTCACGCAACGCGGGATGTGGCGGCGCAAAATGTGGGGTCGGCCCACGGCTTGTCAATCGGCCTAGGCCCGGGGGCGGCGCGGCGCAAGTCGCAATCCAGTGTGCGGCGGCCGGGCGGCGGAGGACCGGGAGGGTCCGAAGGGGATTGCGGGGCGGCAGCGTTTGAGCTTCGCCGACAGGCCGCGGCCCTCCTGCGAACCGCATCTTTTCGGCCCAGTTTGTCACTGCGATCGCGGGTCCCCGGGGCCTCGCGTGTTGGGGCACGCAAATGGCCTGAGCGACCGGGGCGTTCAGCCCGGCGGGTCAGGCGACCTCGCGCCATGCCGCAGGCGCGCGTATGCAAGCTTTGGCCGCAAGGTGGTTCATGGTCGGCCTCGAAGGATCGATAAACCGGCTCATATAGAGCCACTCGACGCCGATGGCCTGCGCGCCTGTCGGAGGTCGCTCTTTCAGACCTGCTCCGTCGCCATGGCCGGTGCCCGCTGCACGCCGATTATGGCTTGTACGACCTCGCGGCTCGCGCGCCCATTGACTGGAGAGCCTGTTGCCCTGCGCCGTTTCGTTTACGCGCCGAAACCATTATTCGCTGAACGGGCACCTTGGCCCTGGTCGGTCAGACCCGGCTCAGCAGCCCGCCGGGTTGCCGCAGGATGCGACCGTCGAGTTCCAGGGTCACGATCTCGGCGGTGACGCGCGACGTGGATTGGCCGAGATCGCGGATGAGCTGATCCTCCGAGGTGGGTGACGGCCCCAGCCGGTCGAGGATCTGCTGGTGGAGGGCCGCGGTCTCGGACAGGCTTCTCGGCGCCGGCCGGTTTTGCGGTATCTCCGCGGCGGTGCGAGCGTGTTTCGCCTTCCGATCAGCTTGCTGAGCACCCAGCGAGGCGTCCGGTCGCGGTGCCGTGTCTTCCGATGTTGCCTTTCCCGTCGCTGCCGGGGAGATCGCCCGTTCAGAGCGATCAGGATCCGCAGTCGCGCGCTCGTCGGCACCGGAGCCATTCGATGCGGATCGTGGCGCCTCCTCCGTGTTGGATTGTTCTGTCTGAGCCCGGGCGTTCCGATCCACCGCTGTCGCCCCCGCCACAACGGGGTCCGTGGTCCTGCGCGCGTCTTCATCGGCCGGTACCGCCGCCGCCACGCTTTGCGCGGGCAAGGCAGCCAGCGCTTCGGCAATATCACGTGGACCGCGTACCAGCGTGGCGCCGTCCCGGATCAGCATGTTGCAGCCGGCGGCGCGGGCGTCGAACGGGTGGCCGGGCACCGCCCAGACCTCGCGGCCCTGGTCCAGGGCGTCGCGCGCGGTGATGAGACTGCCCGATTTCGCCGCCGCCTCGACGACCAGAACGCCGCGCGACAGGCCCGCGATCAACCGGTTGCGGCGCGGGAAGTGCCGCGCCTGCGGCTTCAGGCCGATGGGCTGTTCCGACAGGATCAGGCCATGCTCCTCGATCTCGCGTGCCAGCACCGCGTTCTCGGGCGGATAGACCACGTCCACCCCGCCGGCCATCACGGCGATCGTCCCGGTGGCCAGCGTGGCCTTGTGAACCTCGGTATCGATGCCACGGGCGAGGCCGGAAACGGTCACGATGCCCTCGCGCCCCAGCCCGTCGGCCATCGACCGCGCCATGCGCAGCCCCAGCGACGACGCGTTGCGCGCGCCGACCATGGCCACGGTGGCCTGTGCCATCATCGCGGGTCGGCCCAGTGCCCAGAGCAGGGGTGGCGGGTCGGGGATGTCGGCCAGCGCAGGGGGATACGCGTCACTGCCCCAGGCGATCAGTCGCGCACCGGCGAGACGGCCGCGCCGCAGCTCGTCCGCGGCGCTGTCGCGGCCGACGGGCGCATAGTCCGACACACCGGCGGCCGTGGCGATGGCCGGCAGCCCGTCCAGTGCCGCGGCGGCGCTTCCGTGTTCGGTCATGAGGCGGAAAAAGGTGCTGACGCCCACCCGGCGTGAGCGCAAGAGACGGAGCCAGTCGAGCCATTCTTCCTCGGAGTGGGGTGGGGTGAGGGGGGTGATGGAAGGGAATAAATCCAAGACCGTCCTGGCTCCGTCAATTGCACGAGGACTGTGCGTGCCGGATGGTTAAGCGTGTCTTAATGGCGGGCGGGCGGAGCAGCGCTTTTTGCTATCCATCTGTTAAGCCCGGTGAATTTTCTTCTATTGCAGCATTCGCGGGCGCGGTCGGTCTTGCGGCGCGTCGCTTGGGTACGGCGCCTGCATATCTGGACGCGGCCCCCATATCTTGTGGATAAGCTGCAAACGCTCGGCGGATTTTGGGGCTCTTGCTTGACAGCCCAGCCCCCTGGCCCGGACACTGGCCCCGATTCCCGCCGGACCGGATCTCCCATGCGATTTACCCGACTTCGACTCAATGGCTTCAAATCCTTCGTGGACCCGACCGACCTGGTCATCCACGACGGGCTGACCGGCGTGGTCGGGCCCAATGGTTGCGGCAAGTCGAACCTGCTCGAGGCGCTGCGCTGGGTGATGGGCGAGAACCGCCCGACGGCCATGCGCGGCGGCGGGATGGAAGACGTGATCTTCGCCGGCGCCTCCAGCCGGCCGGCGCGCAATTTCGCCGAAGTTTCCCTGCATATCGACAACGCCGACCGGCTGGCGCCCGCCGCCTTCAACGAGCACGACCAGATCGAGATCGTGCGCCGCATCACCCGCGACGCGGGCTCGGCCTACAAGGCGGCGGGCAAGGACGTGCGCGCGCGCGACGTGCAGATGCTGTTCGCCGATGCCTCGACCGGCGCGCATTCGCCCGCGCTGGTCCGGCAGGGCCAGATTTCCGAGCTGATCAACGCCAAGCCCACCGCGCGCCGCCGGATCCTGGAAGAGGCGGCTGGCATCTCGGGCCTCTACCAGCGGCGGCACGAGGCGGAGCTGAAGCTGAAGGGGGCCGAATCCAACCTGACCCGGGTCGATGACGTGATCGAGAACCTGGCGGCGCAGCTGGCACAGCTGGCCCGACAGGCGAAACAGGCCGCACGGTACCGCGAGATCGGCGCGCGGTTGCGGCAGGCCGAGGGGCTGCTTCTCTATATACGCTGGCGCGATGCCGACGCCGCGCGGGCCGAGGCCGAGGCCGCGCTGTCGGGCCACGTGACCGAGGCCGCGCGCGCCGAACGCGCCGCGGTCGCGGCCGCCCGCGCCCGCGAAGCCGCCGAGACCGCCCTGCCGCCGCTGCGCGAGGAGGACGCCATCGCCGCCGCGCTGGTGCAGCGGCTGGGCGTCGAGCGTGGCACGCTGGACGAGCAGATCCGCCGCGCCGACAGCACGATCGAAACCCTGTCGAAACGGCTCGACCAACTGTCCCGCGACGCCGAGCGCGAGCGCGCGCTGAACGCCGACGCGGGCGACAGCATCGCGCAGCTGGAGCAGGAACGCGCCGAGCTGGTCCGCGCGGCGGACGGCTTCGAAGGCGACCTCGCCGGGGCGGCCGAGGAGGCGCGTTCAGCGGGTGCCGTCCTGTCCGAACGCGAGGCCGCCCTGGCGCAATTGACCGAGGACGTGGCCCGGCTGGCGGCCCGACACCAGTCGGCCGAGCGCATGGTGGCCGACGGGCGCAAAACGCTGGAGCGGGCCGAACGCGGGGCCGAGGCCGCGCGCGGTTCGGTCGCCGAGGCCGAGGCGGCGCTGGAGAATGCCCACGGGGCCCAGGAGGAGGCGGCCGCCGAGCAGGATGCGGCGCAAGCCCTTGCCGCCCGGGCCGAAGCCGCGCTGGCCGCCGCCGAGGACGCCCGCGCCAAGTTGCAGGCCCAGGAATCCGATGCCCGTGCCGCCCGGTCCGAGATCGAGGGCGAGCTGGGCGCGCTGGGCGCCGAGGCGGCCGCGCTGGAGAAGCTCGTGGCCCGCGACACGGCCGAGGGCGGGCAGGTGATGGACAGCCTGTCGGTCGATCCCGGTTTCGAGGCGGCGCTGGGCGCGGCGCTGGCCGACGACCTGCGCGCGCCGGTGGTCACGCAGGGCTCGGGCTGGCACGCGCTGCCCGACTATCCCGCGCCGCAGGCCCTGCCCGACGGCGCTGCGCCCCTGTCCGACCACGTCCGCATGCCAGACGTGCTGCGGCGCCGGCTGGCTCAGGTCGGCGTTGTCGCGCCCGAGGACGCGGCGCGGCTGCAGCCGCGGCTGGCGCCGGGACAGCGGCTGGTCAGCACGGCCGGGGACCTTTGGCGTTGGGACGGATACGTCACGGCGGCGGCCGATGCGCCGTCGGCGGCGGCGCTGCGGCTCCAGCAGGTGAACCGGCTCGAAGGGCTGCGCAAGGACCTGGCGGCGCTGCAGTCGCGCGCGGCCGAGGCCAAGGCGGCCCACGACGCCCTGCGCGAACGGCTGGACCAGTTGACCGCCGCCGACCGCGACGCGCGGCAGGCCCGGCGCGAGGCCGACGCGCGGGTGGCCGACCTGGGCCGTCGCCTGAGCCGGGCCGAGGCCGACCGGACCTTCGCCGAGGGCAAGCTCGAGACCGCGCGCCTGGCCGTGACCCGTCACGACGACGAGGCGATGGCGGCACGGCGCGCGGTGACAGAGGCCGAGCGCGCCCTCGAGGGCCTTGCCGACCTGTCCCAGCAGCGCGCCCGCGTCGAGGACGTGAAGATGACGGTCGAGGCCGCGCGCATGACCATGATGGCGCGCCGGTCCGCCCATGACGAGCTGAAGCGCGAAGGCGAGGATCGCGCCCGGCGGCTGGCCGCCATCGACAAGGACCTGGGCGGCTGGCGCAACCGGCTGGAGAACGCTGGCGCCCGCCTGTCCGAGGTCGAGCGTCGCCACGCCGAGACCAAGGCCGAGCTGGCCGAGGCCCGCGCGGTTCCCGAGACGCTGGCCGCCAAGCGATCCGAGCTGGCCAGCGGGATCGAGGCGGCCGAGGCGCGGCGCAAGGCATCGTCCGACGCGCTGGCCGAGGGCGAGACGGTTCTGCGCGACGCCGCCCAGGCCGAGCGGGACGCCGAGCGCGCCGCCGGCACCGCCCGCGAGGCCCGCGCCAGCGCCGAGGCCCGGCGTGACGCGGCGCGCGAAACCGTCCAGGCCGCCGAAGCCCGCATCGAGGAAGTGCTGGAGCGCACGCCGGATCAGCTGCGCGACACGCTCGACACCGGCCCGGACGAGCTGCCCGCGGCGGACGCGGTCGAGGAAGAGCTCGCCAAGCTGCGCCGCCAGCGCGACGGGTTGGGCGCGGTGAACCTCCGGGCCGAGGAGGACGCGCGCGAGGTCGAGACCGAGCACGCGGCGCTGGTCAACGAGAAGGCCGATCTCGAGGCCGCCATCGCCGAGCTGCGCAAGGGCATCGCCGGGTTGAACCGCGAGGGGCGCGAGCGTCTGCTGACCGCGTTCGAGCAGGTGAACGGCAACTTCGCCATGCTGTTCACGCACCTTTTTGGCGGCGGCGAGGCGCGGCTGGAACTGGTCGAATCCGACGACCCGCTGGACGCCGGTCTCGAGATCCTGTGCTGCCCGCCGGGCAAGCGGCTGTCGACCCTGTCGCTTCTGTCGGGGGGCGAGCAGACACTGACCGCCATGGCGCTGATCTTTGCCGTGTTCCTTGCGAACCCCGCGCCGATCTGCGTGCTGGACGAGGTCGACGCGCCGCTGGACGACGCCAACGTGACGCGGTTCTGCGACATGCTGGACGAGATGACCCGCCAAACCGAGACGCGGTTCCTGATCATCACCCACCACGCGGTGACCATGGCGCGGATGGACAGGCTGTTCGGGGTGACCATGGGCGAGCAGGGCGTGTCGCAGCTGGTCTCGGTCGACCTGAAGAAGGCGGAACAGATGGTCGCCTGACCCGGCCGCGGTGGGGGCCAGCCCCCACACCCCCGGAGGTATTTGCGGAAAGATGAAGCGGGGACGGGACCGCGTTGACAAGCGGCGTCCGGGCTGCAGGTGTGGGGCACGCCGCAAATTGGAGGGTCCCCATGCCGCTGTCGATGTCCCGGAAAGACTTCCCCGAAGGTTTCGAGTTCGGCGTCGCCACCGCCGCCTACCAGATCGAGGGCACGCGGAACGGCACCGTGGGCCGGTCCCACTGGGACAGCTACGCCGCGACGCTGGGCAACGTGGCGAACGGCGAGAACGGCGATGTGGCTTGCGACCACTACAACCGCTATGCCACCGACCTCGACCTGGTGAAGGACGGGAATTTCGATACCTACCGGTTCTCGTCCGCCTGGACCCGTGTGATGCCCGACGGGCGCACGGTCAGCGAAGAGGGGCTGGTCTTCTACGACAAGCTGGTGGACGAGACGCTGGCACGCGGGCTGAAGCCGTCGCTGACGCTTTATCACTGGGAACTGCCCGAGGTGTTCGCCGACCGGGGCGGCTGGTCGAACCGCGACACCGCGCTGGCCTTCGGCGATTACGCCCGCGCGGTGATGGACCGGCTGGGCGACCGGGTGCAGGCCGTGGCCACCATCAACGAGCCGTGGTGCGTCGCGTGGCTGTCGCATTTCCTGGGGCTTCACGCGCCGGGGGTGCGCAACATCCGCACCGCGACGCGCGCGATGCACCACATCACCCTCGCCCACGCGGAAGGCATGAAGGCAATCCGCGACAGCGGCTCGACGGCCGACGCGGGCATCGTCCTGAACTTCGCCTGGCCCAAGCCGGACACCGACGCCGACACCGACGCCGCGCGCCGGTTCGACGGGATCCACAATCGCTGGTTCCTCGAGGCGATCACCAAGGGTCAGTATCCGGACGACATCCTCGAGGGGCTGGGCGCGCACATGCCCGCGGACTGGCAGGACGACATGGCGGCGATCTCGGCGCCCATCGACTGGCTGGGCGTGAACTACTACACCCGCACCACCCTGCGCGATCTGCCGGGCGCCGTCTGGCCCGCTTTCGAGGACGTGCCGGGCCCGCTGCCCAAGACCGACATGGGGTGGGAGATCTACCCCGGGGGCCTGGGCGACATGCTGAGCCGCATCGCGCGTGAGTACACGCAGGACACACCACTGATCGTGACCGAGAACGGCATGGCGGGGGACGACCACCTCGATGACGGCGCGGTCGAGGACCCGGTGCGCGTGCGGTACTTCGACGATCACCTGAAATCGGTCCTGCGTTCAATCGGCGAGGGCACCCCGGTGCGCGGCTACTACGCCTGGTCGCTGCTGGACAACTACGAGTGGTCCTTCGGCTACGACAAGCGGTTCGGGATCGTCTACGTGGATTACGACACCCAGGAGCGAATCCCGAAGGCGTCGTATCACGCGCTGAAGGACGCGATCGGCTGAGTGGCGCGGCGCCGGGCTGCGAACCCGGCGCCGTCGATCAGGCCGCGTGGGCGCCCTCGGCCAGCGAGGCGAGCTTGGCCCAGGCGATTTCCGGATCCACCGCGCCGAAGCCGGCGAAGGTGCCGAACCCGCAATCGCTGCCGGCGATGACCCGTTCGGCCCCGACGATATCGACGAAGCGGCGGGTGCGCTCGGCCACCAGTTCGGGATGCTCGACGAAGTTGGTGGTAGTGTCGACAACGCCGGGCACCAGCACCTTGTCGTCGGGGATATCGGCCTTGCGGTCGCGGAAGACCGACCATTCGTGGCCGTGGCGGGGGTTCGACGTCTCGAACAGCACATAGCGCGCGGGCACCGACATCAGCGTGTCGAACATCTTGGCCATGGGGATGTCGCAGACATGGGGGCCCTCGTAATTGCCCCAGCAGATATGGACGCGCACCCGGGCCGGATCGACATCCGACAGCGCGTGGGCCAGCGCCTCGACATGGGACTGCGCCACCTTCACGAAGTCCGCGTCGCTCAGGTCGTTGAACAGCATGTGCCGCGACAGCGCCAGGTCGGGGCAGTCGAGCTGCAGGTCCAGCCCGGCGCCGACGATGGTCTCGTATTCCGCCTTCATCGCGTCGGCCAGCGCCGCCAGGTAGGCCTCGCGCGTCTTGTAATGCGCGTTCTGCAGGAACAGCGAGATCACGCCGGGGCTGGCCGCGTTCATGAAACCGCGGGTGGCGCCGTGCGCGTCCATCGCGGCCTTGAGGTTGGCGATGTCCTTCTCGAGCTCGCCCTGGCCCTTGGACTTCACCTCGCCCACGCACATGGGACGGGCGTATTTCGGGGTGCCGCCACCTTCGGCCAGGCGCTTGAGGAAGGTCGGGAACCGCTTCAGGTCCGCGGGCGCGTTGCGGGGGCTGTCGCCGTCGAAGCCGGTATAGCGGTCCTTCACGTAGGTGGCGTAGCTGATCTTGCTGGTCTCGCCGTCGCTGACGATGTCGATGCCGGCCTCGACCTGCCGGCGCACCACGTAATCCACGCCCTCGGCCATGGCGGCGTCGAAATCGGCGGGGTCATATGGTTCACCGCGTTCGCGGGCGAAAATGAAGTCGACGATCTTCTGGCTGCGCGGCAGCGATCCGACGTGGGTGGCAAGTGTCATGGTCGGGGTCCTTTTCCTGCGCCCCGCCACGCGGGGCCTAGCTTGATCGTGTGGCAACCGCCGGGGCCAGCCGGTCCAGCACCATGTCGGCATGGGCGAAATTCGATTGCGCGTGCATCCGGCCCGGAAGGGCGAAACAGGTCAGCCCGGCGTCTTTCGCCGCCGTCACGCCGTCCCGATTGTCCTCGATCGCGATGGATCCGTCCGCGGTGCAGTCGAGTGCGGCCAGCGCGCGGTAATAGGCATCGGGCGCCGGCTTGGACTGGACCACGTCGCCGCGGGTCACGACGGTGTCGAAGGTGCCGCGCGACAGGCCCGTCGCGTCCAGCACGCAGTCGACATTCGCCGCCGATGTCGAGGTCACGAAGCCCAGCCGCCATCCGGCGGCGCGCGTCTCGGCCAGCGTTTCGGCCACGCCCTCGCGCAGGGGCACGCCCTCGGCCAGCTTGTCGCAGAAGATCTCGGTCTTGCGGCGATGGATCTGGCCCACGTCCAGACGCTGGTCGCGGTTGTCGGCATAGTCGCGGATGCGCTGCGCCCCTCCGGATCTGGTCAGCATTGCGGCATAGGCGTCCTCGCTCCAGTGCCAATCCAGCCCCGCCTCGCGGAAGGCGAGGTTGAAGGCGTCGCGTTGCAGGTGCGAGGTTTCGGCGAGTACGCCGATCGATCCGATAAGGAAGGCGGGCATATGGGGGCTCCGGTCGGGGATGCGTTGAGTCTCCGACCAGCGCGCAGGCGCGCGGGATTGTTCCGCCGGATCGCGTGTCTGCCCCTAGGCGCCGGGTCATGCCGTCCCCCTGCGACGGCGGGCCAGGAGCACGCTGTGCCCGCCGCAGGTCGCGTCCGACAGGGTCAATCGCTCGACCACCAGGCCCGCCTGCCGGGACAGCCGCCGGTAAGTGCGGGGGGAGAGGCTCGCATGGTAGACCGCCTCGCCGGCCACGCGGCCCGTGGTTTCGCCGGCCACCGGGCCGACGGTCAGCATCAGCCGGCCACCGGGGCGCAGGAGCCGCGCGAGGCGACGGAAACACCGTGCCTGCTGCAGCGGGCGCAGGTGGAAGAAGCCGTTCCACGAAACGATGCCGTGGACCTTTTGTCTTGGAACGAACGTGCGCATGTCGCCCGACCGCAGGGGCGCGACCGGGCCGCGCCGCCGGGCGATGGCCAGCATGTGGCGCGCGATGTCGATCCCGGTGACCGGCATCCCGCGACGGCGCAGCCAGCCGGTGATGGGCGTGCCGGTGCCGCAGCCCAGGTCGAGCACGCGGGCGCGGGGTGGCAGGGGCGCGGCGAAGCGTTGCAGCCAGCCGGCCTCGGCCACGTGCCGCGACCGGTCCCGGTCGAAGGCGCGCGCGTGGGCCGCGTAGACCGCGCCCGTCCGCCGCGCGAGGCTGTCCAGGTACCCCGCCGCCGTCATCAGCGCATCGACGGTCCCGCAGGGTCGTCGGTGGCGACCACGTGGTACAGCGCGGCCTCGCCCGTCATGGACGGCAGCGCGTTGTGGGGCAGGTCGGCGGGCACCGACATGGTGTCGCCGGGGGCGATCACCTCGGAGCCGCCGGGCCAGTTCACCCGCCAGTGTCCGCGCACCGGCATCAGGACCGACGGCCGGTCGTGCTGGTGCATCTCCTCGCGCGCCGATGACCGGGTCAGCAGGTCGACTTCGAAGCCCGGCTTGTCGCGGATGATCCCGGTTTCGCCGATCACCTTGCAGGCGCGGTCCTTGGCCAGCGCGGCCATGTCGTTGTAGCGGCGCACGCCCCAGCCCACGACCTGCATCGGCGTCAGCTCCTCGAACGCCCCGAGCTCGTCGTCGGTCAGGACCGGCATGGGCTTCACGCCCTCGGGAAGGGTCTGGCCCTTCTTCGTGTCGTAGAGCTTGCCGTTTTCGCCCAGCACCAGGCCATGGTCGCGCGCGTCCTCGATCACCTGCGGCGCCCAGATGACGCCGCCGCCCGCGTCGTCCCCGCCGAGGATCGCCATGATCATCCCGTAATCGGTGCCCACGTTCTCGAACCCGCGGAAGATGCCGGTGGGAATGTTGATGATGTCGCCCTGTTCCAGCAGCACCTCGCCCGCGTCGCCCCAGCGGCCCCAGAAGAACCGCCAGCGGCCCGACAGGACGAAGAACACCTCGGCCGTGCGGTGGGAATGGAGCGAGTTGCGGCAGCGCGGCGGCTGGCCGGCCGCGCCGATGTTGAAGCCGTGGGGTTCGTTGATGTGCACGTGCTGGTCGGCGGACTCGCTCACGCCGCCGCCGATGATCGTGAAGTTCTCCTTCTGGTCCGATCCGGGCGTGTGCGCGTCGATGAAAGCGGTCTTGCAGGGGATCAGTTCGCCGTAGCGGACGGTCGTCGGAATGGTCATGTTGCGTCCTCGTTCAGAAGGGTCTCGAAACGGTCGAGCATCGTGGCCCAGCCCTCGGTCACCTGCGACTCGGTCGGCTGGTCGTCGAGCGCGGCGATCTGGCTGGTGCAGTGCATCCGCGTGCCGTCACCGTGCGGCTCGACCTCGACGAGCGTCTGCATGGTCATCCGGCAGGCGCCGCCGAAGACGCCGCGGCCCTGGACCAGCAGGCGGTGGGGTGGGTCGCAGACGCGGATCTCGTCGATCATCTCGCCGATGCGGGTGCCCTCGTGCTCGATGGCGACGATCTCGGTGCCGCCGGCGCGGGTGTCATACCCTTCGTGCCGCATGCCCGACCCCTCGGGCGTCTCGAAGCGGGCGCGCCAGTCGGGGTTCGTCCAGCCCGCGAAGATCGTCTCGGGCGGCGCGAGAAAATCCCGGGTCAGGTGGACGGTGAAATGCCGCATGGCGTCATCCCTGTGCCAGGAGGATCTGCTTCCAGATCGCGATTTCGTCGTAGTAGCCGTATTCGCGCCGAAGGCCCCAGGGCCCGTATTCGGCATGGCTCATCCCCATGACGTGGACGCGCGCGCCGGTGGGCCGGCCGAAGGCGCCCCAGCCGTCGTGGGTCCCGTCCAGCGACCAGCGGATCGCGGCGCGCGGGGGCAGCATGTCGCCCTCCATCCCGATCTGATGGTGGATGGTGAAGGTGGCCGAGGGGAAGGACGATCGCAGACCGACCCAGAACCCGGTCGCGTCCTCGCGGCCCAGCGTCGCCAGCCCACCCGCGTAGTCGCCGATCACCGCGCGGTCATAGCCCTTGAGGATATGGGCGAAGTCGGCCTCCATGATCCGGGTCAGGGTCGCGGCGTATCGCTCGCCCCAGGCGTTGTCGTTGCCGCGCCCGTGGTAGCCGCCGTCGATGTCGTCCTCGGGCCGGAACGGCATGGTCGCGCTGCCCGGGCCGCCCTCGGCCTCGATCAGGCCTTGCGCATAGGCGCGCGGGTCCATCCCCAGGGCGCGGACGATGCCGCCATAGTCGCGCACCAGCCATTCGTCGTAGATCGTCTCGTCCCGCGCGGCGCAGTCGGCGATGACGCGCACGGTCCAGCCGCGGCCGGTGGCCGGACCGAACTGCCCGTCACGGGTATGGGTCGCCGTGGTGATCAGCCGGTGCGACGACAGGTGCCCGTGGGCGGGGTCGTTGGACCAGATCACGTCCTCGCCGAAAAGCTGCCGGTCCGGGAACTCGTGCACCGTCGCCATGGTCGAGGCGATCACCGCCTTGTTGCCGCGCTGGATCCCCATGGGCGAGCGCACGACGATGTCGTCGCTGTAATAGCGGTTCAGCGTCTCGATCCCGCGGTCTTCCCAGATCTGCTTGGTGATGCCGATGATGTAGCTGGGAAAATCGGCGAACTGTGCGGAATAGCTCATTCGGTCCATCCTTCGGGGCAGCGGGCCGAGCCGCGCAGGACAAGCGCGGCGTCGATCCGGATCGATTGCGGGGCGCGGTCGGGCTCGGCGATCTGGGCCACCAGGGTCTCGACCGTGGAATCGACCATGCGGCGCACCGGCTGGCGCACGGTGGTGAGATCGTAGGCGGGCCAGGCGGCCATGGGCACGTCGTCGAAGCCGACGACCGAAACGTCGCCCGGCACCGACAGGCCCAATTCGTGGCGCAACGTGTCCATCACGGCGAAGGCCATGTGGTCGTTGCCGACGAAGATGGCGTCGGGTGGCGTGGCGGTGTCCATCATCGCCAGCGTGGCCGCGCGGGCCGCGTCGCGGTCGTAAAGACCGTCGATCACGGCGACCGGCGCCGTCCCTGCCTCGGCCAGCCCGGCCTCGAACCCCAGCAGGCGGTCGCGCCCGGTCGAGGATTGCTGCCATCCCGCCACGTGGGCGATCCGCTGGTGCCCGCCCGCGACGAGAAACCGCGCGACCTGCCGCGCGCCCGCGTCGTTGGCCGAGGTGACCGAGGACAGGCCGACCCCGTCCTGCCCGCGGTTGAACAGGACGATGGGAATGCCTGCCTGCGCGCAGCGGTCGGTCAGGTCGTTGGTCATCGCCACCGACGCGGTGATGATCCCGTCCACGCGATAGGCCGTCAGTTCATCCATGACGCTTTCGATCTCGGCCGGGCTGTTGCCGACGGTGAAGACGAGGATGCGGTAACCCTCGGCCTTCAGCGCCCGCGACAGGAGTTCCAGCGCGACCGGGTAGAACGGGTTGTCGAAATAGGCGACCACCAGCCCGATGATGCCCGACCGCCCGGTGATCATCGCCCGGGCCCAGGGATTGGGGCGATAGCCCAGCTCTGCGGCCGCGCGGCGGACCTTCTGCGCCGTGGCCGCGCTGGCCGAGGCGCCCGAGAACACGCGGCTGACCGCCGACTGGCTGACGCCCGCCAGCCGGGCCACGTCCAGCGATGTGACCTGGCTGTTCATTCCGCCGTCCACCCTCCGTCCACCAGGAGAGATGTCCCGGTGACCAGCGCGCCGGCGTCAGACGCCAGGTAGACCACGGCGCCCATGATGTCCTCGACCGTGCCGACGCGCCCCAGCTTGATCTTGGACTGCACCCAGGCCACCCGCTCGGGGTCGCTGAAGGTGGGTTCGGTCAGGGGCGTGCGGATGAAGGTGGGGCAGATCGTGTTCACGCGGATGCCCTTGGGCCCCCACTCGATCGCCATGGACTTGGTGAAGCCCTCGACCGCGTGCTTGGTGGCGCAATAGACCGCGCGGTCGATCCCGCCCACATGGGCCATCTGGCTCGAGATGTTGATGAGGCTGCCCGGTTTGTCTGCGGCCAGAAGACCGTTCGCCACGGCCTGCGTCAGGAAATAGGCGGCGCGGATGTTCAGCTGGCTGACAGCGTCGAAATCCTGCGCCGTGGTGTCGGTGGCCGCGCTGTGGCGGGCCAGCCCGGCCGAGTTCACCAGGACGTCGAAGGGGCCGCGCCCGGCGACTGCCCGCGCCGTCGCGTCGATGTCGGTGATGTCGAGCGGCAGCGTCTCGGCCCGCCAGCCCTCGGCCCGCATCTCGGCCGCCAGCGCGTCGAGCTTGTCGGCCGAGCGGGCGACCAGCGTCACCTCGGCGCCCGCCTCGGCCAGCGCCACGGCGCAGCCTTCGCCGATGCCCGAGGAGGCGCCGGCCACCAGCGCGCGGCGCCCATTGATCCGGAAGGACGGTGTGCGGGGCAGGGTCATGCGGCCTCCGGGTACTGGATGCCCCGGAAGGGCGGGAAATCGGCATAGCGGGCAGCGCGCGCGGCCGTGGGTTCGGACGGTGCGTCACCCGCCGCCAGAAGCGTGCCGCGCGGCGCGATGTAGCTGGCGATCTTGCGCTTCGGCCGCTCGGACCAGGTGAGGTTCAGGGCCGCGAGCCTGGGGAAGAACTGCTGCTCGGAATAGGGCAGGTGGTCGTGGATCCACCAGGCGAGGTCGCGCCAGTCGCGCCCCCGCGCGTAGCCATCCGCGAACCACGGCGCAACGATGCAGACGGTCGCCCCCATGGCGCCGTCCGCGTCGCGCCGGTCCCAGATGTGGCCGCCGTAATTCAGTTCGTTGCGCGAGCATTTCTGCGGCCGTACCTCGGTCGCGCCGAAATGGTTCAGGTCGGGCGAACGATAGCCCGACCGCACGTGGATCGGGCCGAAGGTCTCGACCAGCGGGTCGAGCAACTCCACGCACAGCCGGGTGCCGGCCGTGACCAGCAGGTCGGGATCGTCGGGGATGTTGGCCTGCCCGTAGAAGCACCCGATCTCGGAGAACAGGAAGTCGCGCAGGAAGAAATGGCGCGACAGCCGCACGCGGCCCAGATCCTCCAGCGCGGTGTAACTTCGCGGGCGGCGTCTCATTCCGCGGCCTCGCCGTAGGGCACGTTGCGACCGCCATATCGGCGGACGCGCAGGTTGCACTGCTCGGCATGGCCGACGAACCCTTCCAGCATGCACAGCCGCGACCCGTAGGCGCCGATCATCGCGGCCGCCTCGTCGGTCAGGATCTTCTGGTAGCTGTGGGTCTTCAGGAACTTGCCGACCCAGAGACCGCCGGTATAGCGCCCGGCCTTCTTCGTGGGCAGAGTGTGATTGGTGCCGATCACCTTGTCGCCATTGGCCACGTTGGTGCGCGGCCCCAGGAACAGCGCGCCGTAGCAGGTCATGTTCTCGAGATACCAATCGTCGCGGTCGGTCATGACCTGCACATGCTCGGACGCGATGTCGTCGGCCAGCTTCAGCATCTCGTCGTGGTCGTCGCAGACGATCACCTCGCCGTAGTCGCGCCACGAGGCGCTGGCGGTGTCGGCGGTGGGCAGGATCGCCAGCAGGCGGTCGATCTCGGCCAGCGTCGCCTCGGCCAACTTGCGCGAGGTGGTCAGCAGGACGGCGGGCGAGTTGTAGCCATGCTCGGCCTGGCCCAGCAGGTCGGTGGCGCAGATCTCGGCGTCGACGGTCTCGTCGGCGATGACCAGCGTCTCGGTCGGGCCGGCGAATAGGTCTATGCCCACGCGGCCGAACAGCTGGCGCTTGGCCTCGGCGACGAACGCGTTGCCGGGACCCACCAGCATGTGGACGGGGTCGATGGTCTCGGTCCCCAGCGCCATGGCGCCCACCGCCTGGATGCCGCCCAGCACGTAGATTTCGTGCGCGCCGCCCAGGTGCATGGCGGCGATCACGGCCGGGTTGGGCTTGCCCTTGAAGGGCGGGGTGCAGGCCACGATGCGCGGCACGCCCGCGACGCTGGCCGTGGCCACGGACATGTGGGCGCTGGCCACCATGGGGAACTTGCCGCCGGGCACGTAGCAGCCCACCGATTGCACGGGGATGGTCTTGTGACCCAGGATCACGCCCGGCAGCGGCTCGACCTCGAGATCCAGCATGGTGTCGCGCTGGGCCTGGGCGAAGTTGCGCACTTGCTCCTGCGCGAACTTGATGTCGTGCAACTCCTGTTCGGACAGCTCGGCCATCAGGGCGTCGATGTCCGACTGGCTCAGCCGGAAGGATTCGGGCGTGTAGTTGTCGAACTTTTCCGCCAGCTCGCGCACGGCGGCATCGCCGCGCGTCTCGATCTCGCGCAGGGTCGTCTCGACCGTGGCGCGCACCTGTGCGTCGTCATCGGCGCGCTCGGACTGGGACTTGGCGGTCTTCAGATATTCCATCGGTCTACTCCGGCTCGGACGGTGTGGCGCGGCCTTCGTCGAAGGCTTCCCAGCCGTGGCCGTCGAACACGTCCCGGCCCAGCTGCGCGCAGACTGCGGCGAAATCGACCGAGACGGGGTTGTCGGCGATGCGCCCGTCCTCGACGCGCCAGAAATCCATGTACGGGATCCTCACGCGTTTGCCGGTGGCGGGGATGCCCATGAAGGTGCCGGAATGCGTGGCCTCGATATGACCCCAGCAGGCGGCCCAGTCGCCGTCGGCCATGAAATGCTCGGTCCTGTAGTCGCGGTCGGTGAAGGCCGCGCGCAGCGGCAGTTGCCAGTTGCGGCGGAATTCCTCGACCCCGCGCTTGGTGCCGCAACCCTGGTTGCCGCGCCACAGGAAGTCCTCGTGGAAATAGCGGGTCATGTCGTTCTCGCCGGCGGCGAGCCCGTCCTCCATCCGCTTCACCGCGTCGAGCGTGGCCTGCGATCTCGCGTCCCGGCTGCTCATCGGTTCGTCCCCAGCCGTTCGCCGCTGTCGCGGTCGAACAGGTGGCAGATGCCCGGCGGGATCGACACCGACACCTCGGTCCCGATTTCGGCGCGGTAGTCCTTGTCGGCCTTGACCGAGACCAGCGTGCCGCCCGCGCGCATGGTGACCATCGTCGCCTCGCCCAGCAGTTCGAGCGAGTAGATCGGCGCGCGCAATTGCCCGTCCTCGGCCAGTGCCGCGTCCTCGGCCCGGAAGCCCAGCGTCACCGGGCCATCGGGGCCGGTCAGGCCCGGTATGCGAACCTTGTCGGCCTCGAACGTGCCGTCCTTCAGGGTGCCGTCCATCAGGTTCATGGCCGGGCTGCCGATGAAGCCCGCGACGAAGGTGTTGGACGGGTTGTCGTAGATCTCGGTCGGGGTGCCCACCTGCTGGATCACGCCCCGCTGCATCACGACGACACGGTCGGCCAGCGTCATCGCCTCGATCTGGTCGTGGGTGACGTAGATCGTGGTGACCTTCAGCTCGTGGGACAGGTTCTTGATCTGCGCGCGGGTGCTGACCCGCAGCTTGGCGTCGAGGTTCGACAGCGGCTCGTCCATCAGGAACGCGTTGGGGGTGCGCACGATGGCACGGGCCAGCGCCACGCGCTGGCGCTGGCCGCCCGAAAGCTCCTTGGGGCGGCGATGCAGGAAATCGGTCAACTCGACCATCTCGGCGGCGCGGCGCACGGCGGCGTCGTGGTCGGCCTCGTTCGTCTTGCGCACTTTCAGAGGGAAGCGGATGTTCTCGTAAACATCCATGTTCGGGTAGAGCGCATAGGACTGGAACACCATGGCCACGTCGCGGTCCTTGGGGTCGAGGTCGTTGATCCGCCGCCCGTCGACCAGGATGTCGCCGCTGGTCACGTCCTCGAGCCCCGCGATCATGCGCATGGTCGTGGTCTTGCCGCAGCCCGACGGTCCCAGCAGCACCAGGAATTCGCGGTCTGCGATGGTCAGGTTGAAATCCGCCACGCCGACGAAATCGCCCCAGCGCTTGTGCACGTTCTTCAGCTGTATCTCGGCCACGGCGCACCCGGTGTTGCATACGTTTGCAAGCACCTTAGCCGCGGCAATTTGACTGCGGCAACCCTATTCCAAGGGGAATTTCGCACTCACGTGAGAAATTTGGTCTTGCCAAGTGGCCGCCCGGTCGCCCTTACTTGCAAGCGTATGCAAGTTTGCCGCGCCTTGCGCGCGCGTCCGAGCTGAAACACCGAAGACCCGGGGTCACCGGGCGCGAAACCATCTAGGGAGACCCGATACCATGAGCTTCATGAAAACCACCGCCCTGGCATCGGTGCTGGCCGTGACCGGCACCGCCGTGCTGGCCGATTGCCCCGTGACCGAGGGCCGCCTG
This sequence comes from Palleronia salina, assembly GCF_900141995.1. Lineage (GTDB taxonomy): Bacteria > Pseudomonadota > Alphaproteobacteria > Rhodobacterales > Rhodobacteraceae > Palleronia > Palleronia salina. Next base: position 295,222 of record NZ_FQZA01000003.1, read on the forward strand.
TCCATCGTGGGCAACGAATTTCCCGCCATCCAGTCCGTCGCCGCGCTGGCGCAGGAGTGCATGGGCGAGGGCACCGAGGCCAGCGCCAACCTGACCGCCGACCACCAGAAGATCAACGTCGCCGGCATGAGCGGAAACCCGGCGGAATACACCAGCGCCATCATCGCCAACTCGTCCATCGTCGCGCTGATCAACGAGGACGTGATCCGCCCGCTGGACGACCTGATCGCCGAGTACGGGCAGGACATTCCGGACCTTCAGAAGATCACCATCGACGGGCAGGTCATGGCCATCGCCTTCATGGCGAACGCGCAGACGCTGGTCTATCGCGCCGACGTGCTCGAGCAGATCGGCGTGGACGTGCCCGAGACCTACGAAGAGGTGCTGGAAGCCGCCGAGATGATCCGCGAGCAGGGGATCATGGAGAACCCGCTGGGCGGGGCCTACGCCGCGGGCTGGAACCTCGCCGAGGAATTCGTGAACATGTATATCGGCCATGGCGGCCAGTTCTACGAGGCTGGCACGCCCCAGGTCGCCATCAACAACGAGGCCGGGGTCAAGACGCTCGAAATGCTGAAAGCGCTGAGCGAGTACATGAACCCCGACTACCTGACCCACGATTCGAACGCGACCAGCGCCGAGTGGGAAGCGGGCAACGTCGCGCTGATGAACATGTGGGGCTCGCGCTCGGGCGTGCTGATGGACGAGGAAGGCTCGGAGCCGCAGGTTTACGAGAACACCAAGGTGGCGCCGCCGCTGACCGTCGATGGCGGCGATATCCCGGCCTCGACCCTGTGGTGGGACGGCTGGACCGTCGCCAAGAACATCAGCGACGAGGACGCGGCCGCGACCTTCCAGGCGCTGGCCCATGCCACGTCGCCCGCGCTTCTGAACGACAAGACCATGGGCGAGGCCGTGTGGCTGATCGACGGCTACGAGCCCGCGCCGGTGAACGAGGGCGTGCTGGCCGCGACCCGCATGGGCACCCAGCCCTACCCGATGCTGCCCTACCAGGGGCTGCTGCACACCGCGCTGGGCGACAACATCGCCGACTACCTGCAGGGCAACGAGACGGCCGAACAGGCGCTGTCCGACATCGAGGCCGCCTACACGGCCGCCGCGCAGGAAAAAGGCTTCCTGAACTAAACGCGCCCCGGACGATCCGGCGGGGCGGCCACGCGCACGCCCCGCCACCCCCGGCAAGGACGACCCGCCATGAAACACAAGAGCTTCTTCTGGTTCGTCCTGCCGTCGAGCATCGCGATGCTCCTGTTCATCTTCTTCCCGATCCTGTCGGTGCTGCTGCAATCGGTCTTCACCGAGCATGAGCAGGTCATCAAGGAGGTCCGCAACTGCGGGCCCTTTGGCTGCCAGACCACCACCTCGATCGACCAGGAGGCGACCGCCGCCCTGCGCGAGGCCGAGCCCCTGGGCCGGTTCGTGGGTCTTGGCGTCTATTTCGATCGCGGGCACCTGGCCTTGTCCGAGGTCTCGCAGCTCTGGCGCGAAAGCGCGGGACTGGGCGCGTTCTTCGACCGCCTGCTGAACCTGCCGTTCTACAAGGCCATCGCCTTCACGCTGACCTATACCTTCGTGGTCACGCCGCTGACCATCGTGCTGGGCTTCGTCATCGCCGTGGCGGTGAACTCGGCCGCGCGGGCCATCCGCGGACCGCTGATCTTCGTGTCGCTGCTGCCCTTCATCATCACGCCGCTGGTGGGCAGCCTCGTGCTGTTCTGGATGCTGGACGCGCGGGGGATCATCGGCTCGGCGATGCAGGTGCTGGCGGATGATCCCGACCTTTCGGTGAAGGCGTCGACGCCGCTCATGTGGACGATGCTGATGGTCTACGGCGTCTGGCACAGCGCGCCGTTCGCCTTCATCGTCTACTACGCGGGGCTTCAGACGGTGAACCAGGACACGCTGGAAGCGGCGATGGTCGACGGTGCCTCGCGGTGGGAGCGGATCCGCTACGTCGTCATCCCGCACCTGCTGCCGATCACGACCTTCATCGCGCTGATCCAGCTGATGGACAATTTCCGCGTCTTCGAACCCATCGTCAGCTTCTCGGCGCAGGCCCATGCCACGTCGCTCAGCTGGGCGATCTACAACGACCTGTCGGGCGAGACGCGGCAGCTGAGCTCGGCCGCCGCGACGTCGTTCCTGACGATCATCGGCGTGGCGATCCTGCTGTCGCCGGTCATCGTGCGCACCTACCGCGATTTCACCAGGAAATAAGCCATGGCGTCCAAGGCCTTTCGCAAACCCCTTCCGCTGCAGGCGCTGCTGATCTTCTTTCTCGTGGTCTGGGTCGTCATGGCGGCCTTCCCGTTCCTCTGGACGGTCTGGGGATCCTTCAAGGTCGAGGGCGATTTCTTCTCCAAGGCCGACTGGGCCAACGCGATCTTCGGGACGCGGACCCGGGCCGAGACCGGGGACCTGTTCACCGGGCAGGGCTACTACGGCGCGTGGGTGCAGGAAGAGTTCTGGCGCGCGGCGCTGAACACGCTGATCGTCTGCGCGGCAACGGTGATGATCTCACTCACCTTCGGCACGCTGGGCGCCTATGCGCTGTCGCGGTCGACCTACCGCTACGCGTTCTGGTTCCTGATCATCGCGCTGATCTTCCGGGCCATGCCGCCGATCACGCTGGTGTCGGGATACCTCCCGGTGTTCTTCGACTGGAACCTGTGGGGTCACCTGCCCACGGCGATCATCGTGCTCGTGGCGATCAACCAGCCGTTCACGCTGTGGATGCTGCACAGTTTCTTCAACAACATCCCCAAGGACCTGGACGAAAGCGCCATGGTCGACGGCTGCACCCGGTTCCAGGCGTTCCGGCACGTGATCGTCCCGGTGATGTGGCCGGGGGTCATCACCACGGCCCTGTTCTCGTTCCTGCTGGCCTATAACGACTTCGCCATCACCGCGCTGGTCCTGTCGAAGGAGAACCAGACAATGGTGCCCAAGATCGCCAGCTTCCTCGGCACCACGCAGACCAAGGGCAACGTCATGTTCGCCGTGGCGGCGGTGGTGTCCGTGACCGCGCCGCTGTTCGTGATGATCATGTTCTTCCAGCGCCAGATCGTCAGCGGCCTGACCGCGGGGGCGGTGAAGGGCTGAGGCCGCGCCCCCGCACCGCGACGCGGCCATTCCACGTCCCCAGGGCCGCCATGCGAAATCGGTGCTTCATCGTGTCCCCGCCGCGCGCTAGTGTCGCACCGCCCACGGTGGAGCGTGGGCGCATGCGAAGGTTGCCGAGATGTCCTTCCAGGCGGAAAAGGCCCTGGTCCTCGACCACTACGACGCACTGTCGAGGGCGACGCCCGATACTGTCGCCGAAATACTGTCCGAGCGAACGGCGCCCGACTGGCTCTGGCGCGGCGTGCGCCCGTTCGAATCGCGCTGCGGCGCGCGCGACGTGGCCGAGACGCTCTGGCAGCCGCTTCTGGCCGCGATGCCGGGGCTGCAACGGCGGCCCGACATCTTCTTCGCGGGCCACTCTGACCGGGCCACGGGCGGTGTCTGGGTCGTCCAGATGGGCCATCTCATGGGGCTGCTGGACCAGCCCTTCCTGACGATCCCCGCCAGCCGCAAGATCGCGATGCTGCGCTATGCCGAGTTCAACCGTGTCGAGAACGGCCGGATCACCGAGACCGCGTTCTTCTGCGACCTGCTGCACATGGCCCGGCAGGCGGGCCTGAACCCGTTGCCACGGCAGACGGCGCAGCACCTGGTCCAGCCCGGCCCGCTGACCCATGACGGGCTGCTCTACCGCGACGCCGACCCGGCCGAGGGACGGGAGACCCTCGACCTGATCGAGCGGATGATCGGCGACATCAACACCCGCGCGCGGTTCGAGACGCCCGAACAGGAACTGGCGCAGACCTGGCACGACGACATGATCTGGTGGGGCCCCGAGGGGATCGGCGCGACCTACACCATCCCGCGCTATATCGAGCAGCACCAGCGGCCGTTCCGCACGCACCTGTCGGACCGCGTCTTCAACGGTCACGTGGCGCGTCTGGCCGAGGGAAGTTACGGCGGCTTCTTCGGCTGGCCCAACCTGTCGCTGACAAATTCGGGCGCCTTCATGGGCGTGCCGGGCGACGGGGTGACACGCGCCGACATGCGGGTCGTCGATATCTATCGCCGCGCGGGCGACAGGCTGGCCGAGAACTGGATCTTCATCGACATGCCCCATTTCCTGGCGATGCAGGGCGTGGACGTGCTGGGGCTGGACGCGCTGGTGCCGACGGTCTGAGGAAAATCAGGGCGCCTGGCGCAGCGCCTCGGCCCGGTCGTAGACGATGAGACCCAGTCGCTTGCCCGCGGCCACGCTCAGCGTGTCGCTGTCGATGCCCTGCTTGGCCTGGAAGCGCCGGATCGCGGCGCGGGTGGGCGCGTCGATCTCGCCCGAGGGTGGCCCCTCCAGCAGGTCGCGGACGATCAGGGCGCGCTGCACCGACAGGATGAACTCGGGCGTCCATTCTTCGCGGCAGGGGGTCTCGAACCAGATTTCCTTGCGGTCGCTGACGATCCGCTGCGAGGTCTGCGTGCGGTAGAGCGGGCCGTCCTCGAGCGTGCCGTCGGGCCGGCGGCGCGGGGGCAGGGCGGTCTGCTGGGTAATGGTCTCGATCACCGCGGGCGTGTCGTCGCGGCTGTGGCAGGCGCGGGGGCGTTCGGTGGCGATACGCTGGCTGCCGGTCGCCTCGAGCGCGGGTTCGATGAAGCGCGACACGCCGACCCCGCCCGCGCCGCAGGCGGACAGGCCAAGGCACAGGGCCAGGGGGGTCAACAAGGATCTCATCTGCTCGGCGGGCCTCTTGCGGGTCCGTATCGGCAGCACGCTAGCGTGGATCGCCGGCCGATCCTAGCGTCCAGCGGCCACCGGCGCGGGATCGGCGGCGGATGTGTCTTCCGTGCGCAGCAGGTCGTCCAGCATCCAGCTGATATCCTCGATCACCTCGGCGATGACATGGGTCACGCCGCCTTCGCGTTGCAGCCGCCCGGTCACCCGCAGGCAGCGCCCCGCGATGACGGCGCGGCGGAACGTCTCGTAGAGCGCTTTCCAGACGATGACGTTGCAGGTCCCCGTCTCGTCCTCGAGCGTGATGAAGATGACCCCGTGGGCCGTGCCGGGCCGCTGGCGCACCAGGACCAGCCCCGCCACCGCGACCCGCGCGCCGTTGGGGGCGCGGTCGAGCATGCCGTGCGGGATGCAGGCCGGCGGGCGCGGCCAGTCGTCGGGGCGGGGGGCGAAATCGGGCATGGGAACAATAATAGAACATCGCGCGCGCCGCGCCAAGATCGTCAAATCGCGTCTGGCCCTCGGCAGGGCGAAAGCCTACCTATGGCGCGACCGTAGGAACAGCATGGGAAGACCGCGCAAATGGCGAAGATCACCTATATCGAACACGGCGGAAAGGAGCACGTGGTCGACGTGCCCAACGGGCTGACCGTGATGGAAGGCGCGCGCGACAACGGTATCCCCGGAATCGAGGCCGATTGCGGCGGCGCCTGCGCCTGTTCGACCTGCCATGTCTACGTGGCCGAGGAATGGGTCGACAAGCTGCCGCCCCGCCAGGACATGGAAGAGGACATGCTCGATTTCGCTTACGAGCCCGACGCCAACCGTTCGCGCCTGACCTGCCAGTTGAAGGTCAGCGACGCGCTGGACGGTCTCGTCGTGCAGATGCCGGAAAAGCAGATCTGATGCGGCGCGCGGCGGCGGTGCTGGCCCTTCCGCTGGCCGCTGCCGCGCCTGCCGGGGCCGAGGGGATTGCCGCGGCCCGGTTCACCGACCCCACGACACGCTATGACCACGCGGTGCTGGGCGACGCAGTGGAATACGGCGCGCTGGAGATGCGGACCGAAACCGGTCGCCGGATCACCGTGACCCTGCCCGAAACCCGCGTGTTCGAGGACCTGGCGCCGCGGCTGGTCGATCTCGACGGCGACGGCGCGTCCGAGGTCCTGGTGATCGAGACCGACATTGCCCGCGGCGCGCGCCTGTCGGTCTACGGCGCGGACGGGCTGATCGCGGCGAATGACTTCATCGGCAGCAGAAACCGCTGGCTGGCCCCGCTCGGCGCCGCCGATCTCGACGGCGATGGACAGGTCGAGATCGCCTATATCGACCGGCCGCACCTTGCGAAGACCCTGGTGATCCTGCGCCGCGCGGGCGATCGGCTGGTCGAGGTCGCGCGCCATGCGGGCCTCACCAACCACCGTATCGGTGACGACTGGATCTCGGGCGGCATCGCCCGGTGCGAAGATGGGCGCATGGTGATGCTGCTGGCCGATGCCGATTGGCGGCGGGCCCGCGCGGTGACATGGGACAGCGCACGCTTCGCTATCAGGGATCGTGGCCTGATCCGGGGACGCGACGACCTGGCCCCGCGCCGCGCCTGCGGCTAGACGCCGCTTACGCCGGCCCGTGGTCGTCGTCCGGGGCCCCGAAGGCGCCCTGTGCCCGCAGTCGTGATACCTCGTCTTCCGACAGCCCCCAGCCGGACAGCGCATGCGTATCCGGCCGGGCGGCCTCGGCCGGCGACCGCCCGATGGCACCGGGCGTGCGCGACAGGCGCGGGGCGGGTGCGGGCTGTGTCACCCCGTCGATGCGCGTGAACACGTCTCGCGCGCGGTTGGCCGGATGCGCCGCCGCCTCGGGCTGCGACAGGACCGGCGTCACGCAGCCATCGCTGCCGTCGAACAGGGCCACCCAGTGGTCGCGCGGCTTCTGCCGGAAGATCCGCGCCAGAACGTCGGCGCAATGGGCGTCGTCCTCGGGGCGGGCCGCCACCATGCGCGGGTCGGAATCGAGGCCAAGGCGGGACAGCAGGATCTTGCGGAAGGCGGGTTCGATCGCGCCCACGACCAGCCATTCCCCGTCGGCACACTGATAGGTGCGGTAGAAATGCCGCCCGCCATCCAGCGGACCCGCGCCCGGCGTCGCGGCGCCCGCCGCGCTGGCCGCGCCGAGTGCGGTCACAAGCGAAGCAAGGTTCGCCGAGCCGTCGACGATGTTGGCATCCACCACCTGGCCCGTCCCGGTGGCCCGCGCCTGCATGACCGCCGACAGCAGCCCGATCACGGCAAACAGCGCCCCGCCCGCCATGTCGCCCACCAGCGGCGGCATCCCCCGCGGGGGCGCCCCGTCGCGCCCGAACAGCGACAGCACGCCCGACAGCCCGAGGTAATTCAGGTCATGTCCGGCCATTCCCGCCATGGGGCCGTCCTGCCCCCAGCCGGTCACGCGGACATAGGCCAGCGCCGGGTTCCGCGCGTGACATGCGTCCGGTCCCAGCCCCAGCCGTTCCATCGTGCCGGGGCGGTAGCCCTCGATCAGGGCCGAGGCATCGCCCGCCAGCCGCAGGATCAGGTCGCGGCCGGCCTGCGACTTGAGGTCCACCTGCACCATGGGGCGCGACCGGTAGAAGATCGCGGCCTGTGTCATCGCGGCGAAATCGAGACCGTCGCCCAGCGATGGATACCCGCCGGGCCGGTCGATGCGGATCACCTGCGCGCCCAGGTCGGCCAGCACCATGGCGGCGTAGGGCACCGGTCCGATGCCCGTCATCTCGATGATCTTCACGCCCGCGAGCGGACCGGTCGGCTGCTCCATGCCGCCAAGCCTAGCCGCGCCCGCGCCGCCTGCGCGACCCCGAAAATCGCGCGCGGGCCCTTCCATCGCCGCCCGGCCCGGTTAGGCTGCATCCCGGGCACAGTCGGGGAGGGGCGCATGCCGGGACAGTATTTCGACGAGTTCGAGGAAGGCCAGGTCTTCGATCACGAGTGGAGGCGCACGATCAGCCAGGCCGACAACCAGTGGTTCTCGCTGCTGACCATGAACCCGCAACCGCTGCATATCGATCACCACGCGGCGCAGGCGACCGAGTTCGGGCGTCCGCTGGTGAATTCGCTGTTCACGCTGGGCTGCATGGTGGGGATGAGCGTCAACGACACCACGCTGAACACCACGGTCGCCAACCTGGGGATGGAGAAGGTGAAGTTCCCCCATCCCCTGTTCGAGGGCGACACGATCCGCATCCGCACCACGGTCCTGGGCAAGCGCGAAAGCGCGTCGCGCCCGAACGACGGCATCGTCACGCTGCGCCACGAGTGCTTCAACCAGGACGACGTGCTGTGTGGCACCTGCGAGCGGGCGGCCCTGATGAAGAAACGGCCCGCCGATGGCTGACCTGGCGGGACGGCGCGCGCTGCTGGTGGGCGGAAGCTCGGGGCTGGGGCTGGCCGCGGCGCGGGCGATGCAGGCGGCGGGCGCCACGGTGACCATCGCCGGACGGAACCCCGACCGCGCGACCGAGGCGGCGCGCGCGCTGGGCTGCCACGTGGTCACGGGCGACGCGGCGGATCCGGACCAGTCGGCGCGCATGGTGGCCGAGGCGGCATCGGCCATGGGCGGGCTCGACACGCTCTGGTCCTCGGCGGGCGGGGACCCGATGCCCCGGCTCCAGCGCGACACGCCGCTGGCCGAGGTCATGGGCGACCTGACCGGGACGCTGGCCCCGGTCATCCTGCCGGCGCGCGCGGCCTTCGACCACTTGGCGGCGACCGGGGGCGGCAGCCTGATCCTGGTCGCGTCCGACGCGGGCAAGATCCCGACACCGGGCGAGACCGCCATCGGCGCGGCCATGGCGGCGATCATCCAGTTCGCCCGCGGGCTGGCCGTCGAGGGCAAGCGCGCGGGCATCCGCGCCAACATCCTCACGCCGTCGATCGTGCGCGGCACGCCGCTTTACGACCGGTTGATGGGCGATGCCTTCGCGGGCAAGCTGTTCGCCAAGGCCGAGTCCATGGCCAGCCTGGGCGTGGCCGAGCCGCAGGACCTGGCCGACCTGGCGGTGTTCCTGGCCGGTCCCGGCGCGCGGCGCATCACCGGGCAGGCCATATCGGTGACCGGCGGCATCTCCGCCCTGTAGCAAAGGAGGGCCGCGCATGGCCAAGGACCACGGCACGTTCGAGACGGCGAATAACAGCCCCGTCTTCTTCGACGACACCCACCGCATGCTGCGCGACCAGGTGCGCCGTTTCGTCGAGACCGAGATCAAGCCGCACGGCGACGCGTGGGAAGAGGCCGGGATGGTCCCACGCGACGTGCTGCGCCGGATGGGGCAGCTCGGATTCTTCGGCATCCGCTATCCCGAAAGCCTGGGCGGCGCGGGGCTGGACGAACGCGCCACCGTTGTCTGGGCCGAGGAGCTTGGCCGCTCGACCTTCTCGGGTGCGGCGATCACGGCGCTGGTCCATACCGACATGGCGTCGGTCCACATCTTCAACGCGGGCAGTGAGGCGCAGCGGCAGGATTGGATTCCCCGCTGCATCTCGGGCGACGCGATCAGCGCCGTCGCGGTGACCGAGCCCGGCGCCGGGTCGGACGTGAAGGGCATCCGCACCACCGCGCGCCGCGACGGTGACGACTGGGTCCTGGACGGCACCAAGCTGTTCATCACCAACGGGGTCCATGCGGACGTGTACTGCGTCGCGGCGCGCACCGATCCCGACGCGCGGCCCAGCCAGTCGGTCAGCATGTTCCTGGTGGAAAAGGGCACGCCTGGCTTCACCGTGTCCCGCGCGCTGGACAAGCACGGCTGGCTGAGCTCGGACACCGCCGAGCTGAGCTTCTCGGGCGCGCGGGTGCCGGCGGATGCGATGCTCGGCGCGCGCGGGCGTGGCTTCTACGAGATCATGAAGAACTTCCAGAACGAACGGCTGGTCCTGGGCGCCATGGCCATGGGCGAGGCGCAGGCGGCGCTGGAGCTGACGGTGGCGCAGGTCAAGCAGCGCACGGCCTTCGGCGCGCCGCTGTGGGACAAGCAGGCGATCCGGCAGCGGCTGGCGATGCTGGCCGCGCGGGTCGAGGCGTGCCGCCAGATGGTCTACGCGACCGCCGCGCGGATGGCGGGCGGCGAAGAACAGACCCGCGAGGTGTCGATGATCAAGGCGCTGGCGGGCGAGCTGGTGAACGAGGTCATGTATGACTGCGTGCAGTTCCACGGCGGCATGAGGTTCATGCGCGGCACGGCGATCGAGCGCATGGCCCGCGACGCCCGCGTGCAATCCATCGGCGGCGGCGCGACCGAGGTCATGCTGGAAGAGGTCGCCAAGCGGATGTGACCCGCCGCATCGTGCCCGACGATCCGTGATCATCCCGCCACCTGAAAGGAACAGCCATGGCCCCGCCCTTCATTCCCTACGACGCCGCTGCGCGCCTGACCTGGCCGGACGCGGTCGAGGCGATCCGCGCGGGCCACGAACGGCCGCGCGCCGACCTGGGGGACATCTTCCTGGGCCCCTCGGACGGCACGCTTCTGACCCGCGCGGCCTTCATCCCCGGGCTTGGCTACGGCGTGAAGGCGGTCAGCGTCATGCCGGGCAACCCGGGCCGTGGACTGCCCTCGGTCCAGGGGGCGATGACGGTCTTCGATCCCGACAGCGGGGCGGTCACCGCGCTGATCGACAGCAAGCTGGTGACCGAGTTCAAGACCGCCGCCGACTCGGTCCTCGGCGCCCGCCTCCTGGCGCGCCCGGACAGCCGGCACCTGCTGATCGTCGGGGCCGGTACGGTCGCGCGAAGCCTGGTCCACGCGTATGCCGCCGCCTTCCCGGGGCTCGAGCGCATCACGCTCTGGGCGCGCCGGGCTGAGCAGGCGCGAGACCTCGCCGACGACATGAAAGACGCCCCCATCCCGCCCGGGGTGGCCGAAGATCTTTCCGCCGCACTGGCCGAGGCCGACATCGTCTCGACCGCGACCATGGCGACGGAACCGGTTCTGCAGGGCGAGCACGTGCGCCCCGGCACCCACGTGGACCTGATCGGCGCCTTCCGCGCCGACATTCGCGAGGGCGACGACGCGTTGATGCGCAAGGGACGCCTGTTCGTCGACAGCCGCGACACCACGATCGGCCATATCGGCGAGCTGACGATCCCCATCGCCGCGGGCGTGATCGGTGCCACGGACGTGCTGGGCGACTTCTACGACCTCGTGCAGCCCGGGGCGGCGGCGCGTGGGGGCGACGATGAGATCACCGTGTTCAAGAATGGCGGCGGGGCGCATATGGACCTGATGATCGCCGACTACATCGCCCGCGCCATCGGCTGAGCCGCGCGGGAAGGAGCCAGAGCCATGACCGACACCTGCCCCCGATCCTGGCTGTTCGCGCCCGGCGACAGCGCGCGCAAGATGGAGAAGGCCCTGGGCTCGGGCGCCGACGCAGTGATCTTCGATCTCGAGGACTCGGTCGCGCCGGACGCAAAGGATGCCGCCCGCGCGACGACGGCAGAGGCGCTGGCCGCACCCGCGACCGGGGCCGCCCGCTGGGTGCGGGTGAACGCGCTCGACACCGGGCGGACGGACGCCGACGTGGCCGCCACCGTGGGGGGCGGGCCGGACGGCTATGTCCTGCCGAAATGCGAGGGGGCCGAGGATATCGCGGCGCTGGCCGCGATGATCGACGGCCATGGCGGCGCGACGGATCTGCCGATCCTCGTCATCGCGACCGAGACGGCGCGCGCCGTGCGCAACCTCGCCCATGCCGACTGGTCGCATCCAAGCCTCTACGCTATGGCGTGGGGGGCCGAGGACCTGGCGGCCGACCTGGGCGCGCTGGCCAACCGGGGCGAGGACGGGGCCTTCCTGCGCCCGTTCCTGCACGCGCGCGACACGATGCTGTTCGCGGCCCGTGCCGCCGGGGTCGCGGCCATCGACACCGTCTTCACCGATTTCCGCGACAGCGCCGGGTTGCGGGCCGAGGCGGCGGCGGCGATGACGCTGGGCTTCGCGGGCAAGCTGGCCATCCACCCGGCGCAGGTCGCGGCGATCCACGAGGCCTATACCCCGACCGCGGCGCAGGTCGACTGGGCCGAGCGGGTGGTCGCCGCGCTTGAGGGAAAGGCGGGGGTGGCGCAGCTGGACGGGCGCATGATCGACCAGCCGCACCTGCGCGCGGCGCGGCGGATCCTGGCGCTGCGCGACGCGGCGTGGGCTTGACGCCACCGCGCCCCGGCGCGACCTATGCGCCGAACCCAGATGAAGGAGCCCCCAATGTCCAAACCGGCAATCGACGATGTCCAGCTTGACCGGCTGGCCGACGTGGCGGTCCGCGTCGGGCTGAACCTGCAGGAGGGCCAGGACCTGATCTTGACCGCGCCCGCCGAGGCGCTGCCGCTGGTGCGGCGGGTGACGGCCGCGGCCTACCGCGCCGGGGCCGGGCTGGTCACGCCGCTGCTGTCGGACCCCGAGGTGACGCTGGCGCGCTACCGCGAGGCGGGCGATCACAGCTTCGACCGCGCGCCGGACTGGCTTTACGGCGGGATGGCCGAGGCGTTCGGCAACGGCGCGGCGCGCATGGCCATCGTCGGCGACGACCCGATGCTGACCGCCGACGAGGACCCTGAGCGCGTGTCGCGCGCCGGCAAGGCGAACTCGATCGCCTACAAGCCCGCGCTGAGCCACATCTCGAACTTCAAGATCAACTGGTCGATCCTGGCCTGGCCGGGCCGCGCCTGGGCCATGCGGATGTTCCCCGATCTCGACCCCGACGCGGCGCAGACGAAGCTGGCCGAGGCCATCTTCGCCGCCTCGCGCGTGTCGGACGAGAACGCCGTCGCCAACTGGCAGGCGCACAACGCCCGGCTGGCCGAGCGGACGGCGTGGCTGAACGACCAGCGCTTCGACGCCCTGCACTACAGCGGCCCGGGGCTGGACCTGACCGTGGGACTGGCCGACGGGCACGAATGGATGGGCGGCGCGTCGCGCGCGCAGAACGGCGTGGTCTGCAACCCGAACATCCCCACCGAAGAGGTCTTCACCACGCCCCACGCCGCCAGGACCGAGGGCCGGGTGCGCGCCACCAAGCCGCTGTCGCACCAGGGCACGCTGATCGACGGGATCGAGGCCACCTTCCGCGAGGGCCGCATCGTCGAGGTCAGCGCGACCAAGGGGCAGGCGGTGCTGGAGAAGCTGCTGGATACCGACGAGGGCGCCCGGCGGCTGGGCGAAGTGGCGCTGGTGCCCCACGGCTCGCCCATCTCGCAATCGGGCCTGCTGTTCTACAACACGCTGTTCGACGAGAACGCGGCCTGCCACATCGCGCAGGGGCAGTGCTATTCCAAGTGCTTCCTCGACGGCGACTCCATGAGCGAGGAGGACGTGGCCAAGGCGGGCGGCAACAGCTCGATGATCCACGTGGACTGGATGATCGGCGGACCCGAAACGGATATCGACGGCGTGCGTGCCGACGGCAGCAAGGTGCCGGTCTTCCGCAAGGGCGAATGGGCGTGAGAACAATCGGCGGGCGGGACCGGTGACGCGGATCGCCGTCGCCGGCGCCGGGCTGATAGGCACGCGCCACCTGGACGCCCTGCGTCTGGCGGGAATCCCCGTTCATTCGGTGATCGATCCGGACCCGTCCGCCGCCGACATCGCCGCGCGCCATGGCGTGCCGCATCACGCCGATCTTGCCGCGGCGCTTGCGACCCGGCCGGACGGCGTGATCCTGTCCACCCCGAACACTCACCACCGCGACGGCGCGCTGGCCTGCATCGCCGTCGGCGTGCCGGTGCTGGTGGAAAAGCCGCTGGCCGCGACCGTCGAGGACGCGCGCGCCATCGTCGCCGCCGGGCAGGCGGCGGGCGTCCCGGTCCTGACCGGCCACTATCGGCGGCACCAGGGCGTCGTCGCCGCGGCCAGGGAACGGATCGAGGCCGGCGCGCTGGGCACGCCCGTGGCCGCCCACGCGATGTTCTGGATCGCCAAGCCCGACGGCTATTTCGACACGGCCTGGCGGCGGGCCCCGGGGGCGGGGCCGCTGCTGGTGAACCTCATCCACGATCTCGATTTGTTGCGCTTCCTGCTGGGCGAGGTCGAAAGCGTGCGGGCCATCGCGTCGAACCGGGTGCGCGGCTTCGAGAACGAGGATCACGCCGCCGCGCTGATCGCATTCGACAGCGGCGTGATCTGCACGGCCCAGGTCTCCGACGCCATCGTCGCGCCCTGGAGCTGGGAGATGACCAGCCACGACAACCCCGCCTATCCGCCGACCGACCAGAACGCGCTCTGGATCGGGGGCACCCACGGATCGCTCGCCCTGCCGCGCGGCGATCTGTGGGACGACGGTGGCCGCCGCGACTGGATGACCCCGATCCGGCGCGAGACGCTGACGCGCGCCACGCCCGACCCGCTGGTGGCACAGGCGCGCAATTTCGCGGACGTGATCGCGGGCCGCGCGACACCGGTCTGCTCGGGCGCCGAGGGGCTGGCGACGCTGGCCGCGCTCGACGCGCTGATCCGCGCGACCCGGTCCGGCGGGGTCGAGCGTCCGACGCCCTGAGATGGGCTGGACAAGCCCGCGCCAAGGGGGCCATCTGGGGCCATGACCGATCCCCTTCCGCACCTCGAAACGCGCATCGCCCAGGCCCGCGGCGACGCGCCCGCCGACATCGTCCTGCGCGGGGGGCGGGTGCTGGACCTTGTGACCGGTGACCTGCTGGACGGCGACGTGGCCATCGCGGGCGACCGGATCGTGGGCACCTGCGACAGCTACGACGCCGCGCAGGTGATCGACGTGACGGGCCTGACGCTGGTGCCGGGCTTCATCGACACCCACCTGCACGTGGAAAGCAGCCTGGTCACGCCGCTGGAATTCGACCGCTGCGTGACACCGCGCGGCGTGACCACCGCCATCTGCGACCCCCACGAGATCGCCAATGTGTTGGGGGCCGGGGGCATCCGCTGGTTCCAGCGGGCCGCGCGGCTGACGCTGATGGATTTGCGGGTGCAACTGTCGTCCTGCGTGCCCTCGACCGACATGGAAACGGCGGGCGCCGAGCTGTCGGCTGAGGACATCGCCGAATTGATGGGCGACCCCAGCGGTATCGGCCTGGCCGAGGTGATGAACTATCCCGGGGTCATCCATCGCGATCCCGGGATGATGGCCAAGCTGCGACTGTTCGCGGACGGTCACATGGACGGGCACTGCCCGCTTCTGTCGGGGCGCGACCTGAACGCCTATGCCGCCGCCGGCATCCGGACCGAGCACGAGGCGACCAGCGCCGCCGAGGCGCGCGAGAAGTTGCAGAAGGGCCTGCGCGTGCTGATCCGCGAAGGCTCGGTCAGCAAGGATCTGGAGGCCTTGCAGCCGCTGCTGACCGACATCACCGCGCCCTACATGTGCCTGTGCACCGACGACCGGAACCCGCTGGATATCGGCGAGGAAGGACACCTGGACCACATGATCCGGCGGCTGATCGCGCTGGGCACTTCGCCGCTGGCCGCGTACCGCGCCGCGTCGCTGTCGGGGGCCGAGGCGTTCGGACTGAAGGACCGGGGCCAGATCGCCCCCGGCAAGCGCGCCGATATCGTGGCGGTCGGATCGCTCGAAGCGTGCGACGCGCGGCTGGTGGTCGCGGGCGGCCGGGTGGTGGACGACCGCGCCTTCGACGGGCGCGAAGACCTGCCCGGGATCGGCCGCGGTTCGGTCAAGGCGCCGAGGCTGGTGGCGGAAAGCTTCCGCTCGACCGCCAACCGCGAGGAAACGCCCGTCATCGGTATCCGCGAGGGGCAGATCCTGACCGATTACCTGACCGAGGCGGTGGCCGTCCGCGATGGCGACAAGCGGCCCGACCCGGCGCGCGACCTCGCGCGTATCGCGGTGATCGAGCGGCACGGCCGGAACGGCAACATCGCGACCGGCTTCGTGCGCGGCTTCGGGATGACGCGCGGGGCCATCGCGTCGACCGTGTGCCACGACCACCACAACATCGCCTGCGTGGGGGTCGATTACGACGCCATGGCGCTGGCCGCGAACCGGCTGGCCGAGATCGAGGGCGGCTTCGTCGTGGCCGATGGCGGCGCGATCCTCGCCGAGCTGGCGCTGCCCATTGCCGGGCTCATGTCTGACCAACCGTTCGAGCATGTGCGGGACCGGCTGATCGACCTGCGGGCCGCCGCGACATCGCTGGGCGTCACCCTGAACGAACCCTTCCTGCAACTGGCCTTCCTCGCCCTGCCGGTGATCCCGTCGCTGAAGATCACCGACCGCGGGCTGGTGGACGTGCTGAAATTCGAGATCATTCCATGAAACACGGCGGACAGCTGCTGGTCGATTGCCTGCACGCCCAGGGCGTGAGCCGCGTCTTCTGCGTGCCGGGCGAGTCGTTTCTCGCCGCGCTCGACGGGCTCTACGATGCCGAGATCGACACGGTGACGGCCCGGCAGGAAGGCGGCGCCGCGATGATGGCCGAGGCGCATGGCAAGCTGACCGGCACGCCGGGCGTGGCCTTCGTCACGCGCGGCCCGGGCGCGACCAATGCCTCGGCGGGTGTTCACGTGGCGATGCAGGACAGCACCCCCATGATCCTGTTCGTGGGGCAGGTCGCCCGCGACCAGCGCGACCGCGAGGCGTTCCAGGAGGTCGACTACCGCGCCATGTTCGGTCCGCTGGCCAAGTGGGTGGCCGAGATCGACCAGACCGATCGCATCCCGGAATACGTGTCGCGCGCCTTTCACGTGGCGCAGGCGGGCCGCCCCGGACCCGTGGTGCTGGCCCTGCCCGAGGACATGCTGTCGGCCGAAACCGATGCCGAAGCGGCCCCGGCCGCGACCTTGCCGCAGGGCGGCGCGCCCGAGGACCAGATCACGCGGGTGGTTGACGCCGTGGCGGCGGCCGAAAACCCGTTCCTGATCGTCGGCGGGGGCGGCTGGACCGGCGACGCCGCGCGCGCGCTGGGCGATTTCGCGGCGCACGCGCAGATCCCCGTGGGCGCGTCCTTCCGCTGCCAGGACTACCTGGACAACCGCCACCCGAACTACGCGGGCGACGTGGGCCTGGGCATCAATCCCAAGCTCGAGGCGCGCGTGAAGGAGGCCGACCTGCTGGTCGCGCTGGGCACCCGTCTGGGCGAGATCACGTCGGGCGGCTATACCCGCGTCGTGTCGCCCGTGCCCGCGCAGCGGCTGGTCCACATCTACAACGACCCGTCCGAGATCGGGCGCGTCTTCCGCCCCGAGATCGCGGTGACCGGCAACGTCGCGGCGATCACCCGGCAATTGGCCGAGGCCGCCCGCGCGCCCGACACGGATCGCGGCGACCAGGTGAAGGCCGCCCGCGCCGCCTACGAGGCGTGGCAGGAGCCGGTCGAGACCCCGGGCGATCTGAAGATGGAGCGGGTAATCGCCCATCTGAACGACACGCTGCCCGACGACGCGATCCTGACCAACGGGGCGGGCAATTACGCCGGATGGCTGCACCGGTACTATCGCTTCCGTGGCTGGCGCACGCAGCTGGCGCCGACCTCGGGTTCCATGGGATACGGCCTGCCCGCCGCGATCGCGGCCAAGCTGCACGCGCCCGATCGCGACGTGATCTGCCTTGCGGGCGACGGGTGCTTCCAGATGGTCAGCCAGGAATTCGGGACGGCATGCCAATACGGCGCGAATGTGGTCGTGCTGGTGGTCAACAACGGCCATTACGGCACGATCCGGATGCACCAGCACCGCCACTACCCCGGCCGCCCCTCGGGCACCGCCATGGTCAATCCGGATTTCGCGGCGCTGGCCCGCGCCTACGGCGCCTTCGGCGCCACCGTGCAAACCGATGCCGAGTTCGCCGAGGCCTTCGCCGCCGCCCGCGCGGCCGGGACGCCGGCGCTGCTGGATCTCAAGGTCTCGCCCAAGGCGCTTTCGACAACCTTGGAACTCCCCGAGTGAGGCCGCGCGGCCAGACCTTTCCTCGGTGTGGGATCAGCGGCGCGGCACGGTGTAGAGCACGAAGCCACCGACCCGGTTGACCTCGATCGCGCCGGTCTCGGTCACGAAGACGCCCAGGTTCTCGGCGCCCGCGGGGCAGGCGACCAGGTCGGCCGCGTCGTCCAGGAACTGGTTGGTGTAGTCGCTTTCGCCCACGCGGCGGCACTGGTCCGCGGCATCGCGGTAACCGCCCATCAGCGGCAGCTCGACCGGCGTGGCAGGCTGCGGCACGCAGGCGGCGAGCAGGGGCAGGGCGAGGGGGGCAAGGCGAGACATTTTCGGCTCCATCATGCTGGCGGGGGTCTCTCCCCTGCTAGCATCTCGTCGCGCCCGAGGTCAGCCGGAAATCACGCCGGGGATCGCCTGTGGATCATTGACCGGCCGCAACCCGCCGGACCAGCGCGATGCGATCCGCGTTCGGGGGGTGGGTGCCCAGGAACCGGTTGCCGGGGTCGGGCACGCGGTTGAAATAGGCCACGCCGCGCACCGGGTCGTAGCCTGCCCGCTGCGAGATCAAGGTGCCAAGCGCGTCTGCCTCGAGCTCGAAATCCTTCGAGAACCGGCGCGACCCGTAGAAGGCCCCCAGGTTCTGTGCCCGCTGGATCGTCACCGCGTCGCCGCCGCCCAGCGTGGCGAGCGCCCCGGCCAGCACCGCGCCTGTCGCAGCCGAGGCCTGGCCGCGGGCGATGTGGCCCTCGATATGGTGTGCGGCCTCGTGCCCCAGAACGAAGGCCATCTCGTCCGCGTTTGCGGCGGTCTGGATCAGCGGCAGGGTGAAACCGACAACGGGCTGACCCCCGGGACCCAGGGTCTGGAACGCGTTGGGCGGCAGGCCCGGCCGGTCATCCACGACCACGGCATAGTCGCAGCGCACGCCCCGCGTCCGCGTGCGGCATTCCTGCTGGGCGATGGGCATGACGCGGTTCACCACCGCCTGGAAGGTCCGTGCGCGGCTGGCGTCGATCCCCGAGGGCGGAGCCTGCGGCGCCGGCGCCTGGACCGGGGCGCCCGGCTCGGGGCCGGGCTGCATGATGACGACTTCGCCGCACCCGGCGAGGGCAAGCAGGGCGGCGACAAGAACTTGGCGGGCGTGGCGAACGATAGACATGGAGCGGAGAATAATCCTGCCGGCTGCGGCGACCAGTCACGTTTTCGCAGAGCGCTGGCCACTATCTTCCAGCACATGAGCGAAACGCCCCTAGTCATCTACAACGGCGCCTGCCCGATCTGCGCGCCCGAGGTCCGGTCGTACCAGCGGCAGGCCCGCGCGGCCGGGGCCGACCTGCGGTTCGAGGACCTCAACCACATGGACCTGCGCCGGTTCGACCTGACCGAGGACCAGGCAGCCAAGCGACTGCACGTGGTGCGGGACGGCGAGCTGATCTCGGGCGTGGACGCGTTCCTGGTGATCTGGCGCGAGCTGCCGAAGACCCACTGGCTCGCCCGGCTGATCGACCGGCCGGTGATCCGGCCCGTCGCGGGATGGGTCTATAACCGGGTCCTCGCCCCGATCCTCTTCGCCATGCACAAACGTCGACAAACCCGCTAGCGCCCGGCGGCACGCTGTCCTAGCGTGGGGTCATGTTTACCATCGAGCACGATTTCGACGCCACCGTCATAACCCTGGTCGACGAGGCCGCGGCCCACCGGCAGGAGGACGTGGTCGTGAACGCCTTCGACGATTGCGTGACCCTGGAACAGGTCGATCCGCGCACCGACATGGTCCGCACGGTGACCCTGTCGCTGGCACAGGTCCGCGACCTCGCCGCCGCGCTGGACCTGCCGGAGGGCGCTTATCGGCTGAACCTCAAGGCGACGTCCGGGGCATGACCACGGGGTTCTACTGGGACGAGCGGTGCTTCTGGCACGGCGGCGGCAACTACGCCTTCCTGTCACCCGTGGGCGGGCTGGTGCAGCCGCTTGCGGCGGGCGGGCTGCCCGAGGGGCCCGAGTCCAAGAGGCGGCTGAAGGCGCTGCTGGATGTCACCGGCCTGGCGGCCGAGCTGCGCTGCCAATCGGCCCCGCCGGCCACCTGGGAAGACCTGGCGCGGGTGCATCCCGAAGCGTTCCTGCAGAAGTTCAAGGGGCTGTCGGATGCCAGCGGGGGTGAGCTGGGCCTGCGCACACCTTTCGGCCCCGGCGGGTTCGAGATCGCGTCGCTGTCGGCCGGGCTGGCCAAGGCGGCGCTGACCGACGTGCTGAAGGGCGACATCCGCAACGCCTATTCCCTGTCGCGTCCGCCGGGGCACCACTGCCTGCCCGACTGGCCCAACGGTTTCTGCCTGCTGGCCAATATCGCCATCGCCATCGAATCCGTGCAGGCCGCAGGGCTGGCCAGGCGCATCGCCGTCATCGACTGGGACGTGCATCACGGCAACGGGACCGAGGCGATTTTCTACGACCGCGACGACGTGCTGACGGTGTCGCTGCACCAGGATCGCAACTACCCGCTGGACACCGGCGACGCGGCGGATCGCGGGCGTGGCGCGGGCGAGGGCTTCAACCGCAACATCCCGCTGCCGCCGGGCGGTGGCCGCCACGCCTACCTGTCGGCCTGGGATCGGCTGGTGGACCAGCAGGTCGCCGACTTCGCGCCGGATGCCATCGTGATCGCCTGCGGGTTCGACGCGTCCGGTGTCGACCCGCTGGGCCGGATGATGCTGTCGGCGGCCGATTTCGGGGACCTGACCCGTCGGGCCATGGCGCTGGCCGACCGGGTCTGCGACGGACGGCTCGTCCTGGTGCACGAGGGCGGCTATTCCGAGGTGCACGTGCCCTTCTGCGGCCATGCCGCCATCGGCGCGCTGGCGGGCAGCGGGATCGAGGCCGCGGATCCCATGCACCCGCGCATCACCGGGCAGCAGCCGGGCGCGGCGTTCGACGCCTTCACCGACAGCTGGATCGACGGGTTGGCCCACACGCTGGACGGCTAGCGCGCTCAGCCCACGCCGGTCAGGCGGAAGGACAGCGCCTCGGCCAGGTGCGGCGCTGCGATGGCGTCGGCGCCGTCCAGGTCGGCAATGGTGCGCGCTACCCGCAGCACACGGTGATAGCCCCGCGCGCTGAGGCCCAGCCGGTCCGCCGCCGCCGTCATCATTCTGCGCCCCTCGGCGTCCAGTGCGCAGCACGCATCCAGCACGGCACCCGTGGCGTCGGCGTTCTGGCGTACGCCGTCATGGCCGGCGAAGCGGTCGTCCTGCACCTTGCGCGCCGCCGCGACACGCGCCGCCACCGTGGCGCTGCTTTCGCCACCGGGCGCGGCGTCGAGATCGGCGAAGGCCACCGGCGGCACCTCGACCCGCAGGTCGAACCGGTCCATCAGCGGCCCCGAGATCCGGCCCAGGTAATCCGCACCGCACTCGGGCACCCGGGCGCAGGCGCGCGCCGGGTCGGGCAGGTATCCGCATTTGCAGGGGTTCGCGGCGGCCACCAGCAGGAACTTGCAGGGATAGCGGATATGGGCGTTGGCGCGCGCGATCACCACGTCGCCGGTCTCGATCGGCTGGCGCAGCGTCTCCAGCACGGGCCGCGCGAATTCCGGTATTATGGAGCAAACTCACCAAATAAGGTGATGCACATCACCGTATGTGGTGATAAACCTCATGCATGAGCAATGAATCAACATACCAACGCCCAAACACTGTAGCGGGCCTTGTTGCTAAGCATAAAGAACTGTCTGACCTGCGCGAGCGCTACAAGGCCCAGATCAAGAAGCTGACGGTAGACATAGACCACCTGGACGCGGCCATTCGCGTGTTCGATCCCAATGCGGACACCTACGCGATAAAAGAGTATGTCACGAAGCATCGCGCCCAGAAAGGCGCCGTGAAGCGCTTTGTACTGTCCTACATTCGCGAGGCCACCGGGCCCGTCACGTCGCGCCAGATCACTGAAGCATGGGCCGCAGATCGCGGCCTAGCGGCTGACGAAGCCACCTACACCACACTGCGTAAACGCATTGGGGCCTGCATAAAGGGGTGTGTGCAGCAGGGGCTTATCGAAGACCAGGGCTGGACGAAGGACCATGGTGAGAACGGGCCGTACAAGCTGTGGTCGCTACGGAATCTTGACTAGTAAGCAAAATTCCAATAGAAAAACCGGGACGGCTCCGCAGGCCGCCCCGGTCGTTTGCTGATTAGATCAGTCCGCGCCCCGCGGCGCTAGATATTCTGACGGTTTGCCACATGGGATGCTCCTTTCATTTCCCGGCTCGGGATTTGTTGGGGTCCTGAGCGCCGAAGAGGTCTGACCCCTCTTCGGCGTTCGCTTCTGAGGCACCTGCGGATGCCTCATTCTCGTAGCCAAGTGGAACATATGTTTTACCATTCTTGGCGATCTCGTTGTCTCGAACCATCCTAGCCAAAAGATTGTAGACCGAATTCTTATTCTTCATCGAACCAGGATTACGGCGCTTGATTTCAGCGAAGATCACATCGGCATCTACACCGGGATGACTGGCAACAAAATCTATCACGACTGTCTTGTTGCCTGTTTGGGAAGCCCTCTCTGACCGCACGTCTTCGCGCCGACCGGCCTGAACATCATCTTGAAAGCGTCGGAACAGGAAGGGCGTGAACATATGCCCGTTGTGCTCCACCAGCTCACCCTTCGCCACCGCCTTTGAAATTGTCCCGTAGAAGGCTGCGTCGGTTTCCGCCAACCGCTGAGACAAGTGAGTCTCGCTCAGCCGGTTCCGGATCTGACTGCGGGTCGCACCGCCGGAAAATTCAGACACAATTTCTAGAATTGTTTCCCGCCATCCCTTGTTATGCCGCAAGACGCGCCCAATGCTTGGATCAACCTCGACGGGCTCAACCTCGTTGATCGGAGATAGCGTCATACCGTACTTGGCTGCGAGCGCACTGGCTTCCTCAAGCTCAGCGATACGGCGCTCGGCCTCTTCTCGAATTTTTTGTTTGGCTCGCTCTAGCGCGTCCATCGCTACCAACCTCGACTGTCCTGCGGAT
Organism: Palleronia salina; assembly: GCF_900141995.1. Taxonomy (GTDB): domain Bacteria; phylum Pseudomonadota; class Alphaproteobacteria; order Rhodobacterales; family Rhodobacteraceae; genus Palleronia; species Palleronia salina. The sequence continues at coordinate 317,960 of NZ_FQZA01000003.1, forward strand.
CGATATAGAAGAGTCGCGATGAGTGCAAGAGCGTCGTGATGAAAATTAGGCCCGCCGCTGCCAATATCCGCACCACCGCGCCGATACTGGCGCAGCAGCAGATGCTGCCACGAGCATGGTAAACTGAGTGCCGTTAGCGGTGCGGCGCGCGTCCTCACGCCAAGCCATCTCTGCCGCGTAGGCGTCGAGGTAGCGACCGGCGATGTGGTGGTGGGTGCCGATCTCGGCGCGGCGCATCCGGCTAAAGAAGCTCTCGGCTTGGTTGGTGCAAGCACCGTCAAGGCTGTAGGCTTCTTTGTGGTTGATGCGCTTTATCGGAAAGTAGGCAGCTAGCCGGTCCCAATGGGAGGCTTCGTCAGCGTGAACGGTGGTGCCGGGCTGGACAGTCTGCGCCACAACCTTGACGCCTTCCATTTCGGCCTTCGCCACACGAGTGACGGTGCGCCCGCCACGTTCGCGCACGGCGATCACGACCTGACGCTTGCCGTTCTGATTGACCATCTTGCGACGATCCTTGCGGTCTTTCTTCTCGTTGGCAGGCTTCACGTAGCCACCGAAGTACGCGCCATCGACCTCCACGTCGCCAGACAGCGCGCCTTGCTCACGGGCCATCTCTATGGCCTCGCGAACCTTGTGCAGCAGCACAAAAGCCGTTTTGTAGTCCACGCCCAGGTCGCGGGACATGTGCAGCGCGCTGTAGCCCTTCGCACCGTTCACGAAGATTGCGATGGCGGCGAGAATGTCGCGCACCGCCAGCTTGCGGCTGGCGAAAATCGTGCCGGACGTGATGGAGAACTGCTTGGAGCAAGCCTTGCATTTGTAGACCGGGCGGGTGGCGAGATCGTAGCTCTCGGTTGATCCGCAGGCCGGACAGATCGGCGCGCCGTCCGTCTCGGGCCAACGCATCTTGGCGAACGCGGCCTTAGCGGCCTTGTCGCTCATGCGCATGACCTTTACGAGCGAGAGCGTTTTGGCGGCGGGCGAGAGAAGAAAGTGCTGCGACATCATCATATCCGGTGTGTTATTCACTGTATATAGGGCTATGAATCACCGTATGCAAGGGCTATATCATCGAATACGATGTTTTTGCAGCGGAGGTCGCGATGCCCAAGGATGTGTCAGTCGTCAACGACTACGAGACGAAAGCGAAAAACATACTAAAGGCTGAGTTGAAGCGGCGAGGGATCACCTACGGCCAGCTAGCCGACCGGCTGACTGCTCTTGGCACTCCCGAGACAGAGCGGAACCTGGCCAACAAGATAAGCCGAGGCAGTTTTACGGCGGCGTTCTTTATGTTGTGTATGGATGCGGTGGGTGCACATAGCGTTAGTCTCGACGCCTAACTGAGGTCACACTTGACGTACATCGTGAAGACAGGAGCGTTGCAAAACGCTTCATCGTCCTACATATCTGTGTATGTGCTGAACACACACAATCTAAACCAACCCTAACGACACTACCGGAAAATCCCACAGACAGGAGAACACGATGGCCATAAAGTCGCATGCTTTTGGCCGCGTGACGCTCACGAATGACGACGCAGAGAAGTTTTCTCGCCAAGTCAAATACGGGCGGCCGACCAAGACGGCAAAAGAGAGCGTTGCTCGCGGCCTAGAACTCACCAAGAAGTTCAAGGAAGGCGGAAAGGTCAGCTTCAAATCTTACCCCAGAGAAGAGAAGATCGCTGGCTGAGGAAGTCGAATTCGAACTAAAAATGCTTGAACCCGGCGATAGCTTCGCCGGGTTTTCTTTGGGTGATCAGCAGTATCAGCCCCTCAAAACCTTCCTCACAAGAGACTCCAAGGGCTACTCTGAGCAGCTTCTTGCGAAGACCTACGTGTTTGTGAGGGACGCAAAGGTTCGGGCCTACGTCACCTTGGTTTGCGGCGAAATCCAGGCTGAGAAGCCAGATATGGCCGATCTAGAGGGCGCTCAGTACCGCTATCAGCACTACCCCGCGATGAAGATCGCTCGTTTGGCCGTGCATAAAGAGTTCCGGAAGTTCGGGTTGGGGCGAGAGCTGGTTGACTTGTCGCTAGGGCTATCAGCGTGAACTGGCCCCCATTTCGACCGGACACTTGGGCATAACCATGGAGGCTTAGGCATATGCCTGAGCACGTGCTTATGTCTGAGATAGAGATCATCACCGATGGCGGCCGTCGGCGCCGCTGGTCCGCGAGTGAAAAGATGCGGATCGTCGAGGAGACGCTGGAGGAAGGCACCAGCATCTCTGTCGTGGCCCGCCGCAATGGCGTTGCGCCGAACCTTCTGTATCGTTGGCGACGCCTGATGCTGGATGGAGGAGCCGTGGCCGTGTCCGAGGATGACGACGTGACCAGCAATCGCGCTGTCCGGCAGATGGAGGAGCGCATCCGGGAGCTTGAGCGGCAGCTTGGCCGCAAGACGCTGGAGGTCGAGATCCTCAAGGAGGCGCTGGACAAGACCCGCTCAAAAAAACGGACGTGGCTCGCGCAGTCGCAGCCGAAGGACGGTTCCCGGTGACGGTCGTGGCCGAGACCCTGGGCGTCTCCCGTTCGAACCTGCACGCCCGGCTGAACGGGAGCGCGAAGCCGCGGCGGCGCTACCATAAGGCGCAAGACGCGGCGGTCCTGCCGTTGATCACGACGCTGGTGGCGGCGCGCCCCACATACGGCTATCGCCGGATCACCGCGCTCCTGAACCGGCAGCTCCGGGCGCAAGGGACCGGGCCCGTGAACCACAAGCGTGTCTACCGCATCATGAAGGCGCACAACCTCCTCCTGGCTCGGAAATACACCGAACGACCAGAGCTGACCCACGAAGGCAAGGTGGTCACGATGCGCTCGAACATTCGCTGGTGCTCGGACGGCTTCGAGTTCATCTGCTGGAACGGTGATGTCGTGCGTGGCGCCTTCATCATCGACGCGCACGATCGGGAGATCATCTCCTGGCGGGCTGTCGTGAACGCCGGCATCAGCGGATCGGACGTCCGCGACATGATGCTGGAGGCGGTCGAGCGGCGGTTCGGGGTTTACCGGACCCCGCATCCTGTCGAGATGCTGAGCGACAACGGCTCCTGTTACATCGCCCGGGACACGCGCATCTTCGCACACCAGCTCGGCCTGAGGCCCTGCTACACGCCGGTGAAGAGCCCGCAGAGCAATGGCATCGCCGAGGCGTTCGTGAAGACGCTGAAGCGCGACTACGTCCACGTAACGCCGTTGCCGGACGCCGCCACAGTCCTCGGATTGATCGCTGGGTGGATCGAGGACTACAACAACAACCACCCGCACTCAGGGCTGAAGATGCGCTCGCCTCGCGAGTTCATCGCAGCTCAAACTGCAACCGCCTGAGTGTCCGTTGAAACGGGGGCAAGACCACAGCGGAAGTAGCAAAAATCGCAGGATGCCGCTTTGTTGTCGTCGATGCAAAGCGCCCATCCATAGCATTTTATGAAAGATGTGGTTTTCGTATGCTTGACACAGACGAGAACCGAGAGCGCCAAGAGCCCATCATGTTTATCGACTTGAAGGGGTATGATTTATAGCGATAAACATCATCACATATGGTGAGTTTGCTCCATAATACCGGCGAATTCGGGGAACTCGTCCATGAACAGAACCCCGTTATGGGCGAGGCTGATCTGCCCGGGCTTCGCACCCTTCCCGCCGCCCACGATAGCGGGCATGGACGCGGTGTGGTGCGGCTCCATGAAGGGGCGGGTGCGGCTGATGCCGCCATCGCTGATAAGGCCCGCCAGCGAATGGATCATCGACGTCTCCAGCGCCTCGGCCGGGGTCAGCGGCGGCAGGATTCCCGACAGCCGCTGGGCCAGCATCGACTTGCCCGATCCGGGCGTGCCGACCATCATCAGGTGGTGTCGCCCGGCGGCCGCGATTTCCAGCGCGCGCTTGGCCCGTTCCTGGCCCTTCATGTCGGACAGGTCGCGCAGGGCGGGGCCGTCGGTGACCTCGCCCGGCTCGGCCGGGTTCAGCGGGGATTGGCCGGTCAGGTGCTGGATCGCGGCGGCCAGCGTCGGTGGCGCGATGACCGTCGTGGCGCCGACCCACGCCGCCTCGGCGCCGCAGGGGGCGGGGCAAAGCAGCGTGCGGTCGCATTCGGCCGCGGCCATGGCGGCGGGCAGCGCGCCGACCACGGCGGTCAGGCGGCCATCCAGCGACAGCTCGCCCAGGGCGACCGTCTCGGCCACGGTATCGCGCGGCACCACGTCCAGTGCCGCGAGGATGGCGAGCGCGATGGGCAGATCGAAATGGCTGCCTTCCTTGGGCAGGTCGGCGGGGGCCAGGTTGATGACGATCCGGTTGGGCGGCAGCGCGATGGACATGGTCTCCAACGCGGCGCGCACCCGGTCGCGCGCCTCGGACACCGCCTTGTCGGGCAGGCCCACGACCGAAAAGGCCGGCAGACCGGGCGCCACGGCGCACTGCACCTCGACCAGGCGGGCCTCGATCCCTTCGAACGCCACCGTGAAGGCGCTGGCGACCATCGCACCCCTTTCCCGTTAACCGAGGTTAACCATGGCGGGGGGCGGTTGATGAAAGGTTAACGTCCAAGGGCGCTCAGGCCGCGGGCCAGTCGATCCGCGGCCAGGTTTGGCGATAGACGCTGTCTTCGAGCGCGGCGCCCCGCTCGAGCCCCAGTTGCCGCCAGCGCCGGAAGGCCGGCTCGGCCAGGTGGGCGTCGACATAGGCGCGTGCCGTTCCCCCGACCGGCAGGCTGTAGCCGGCGATCCGCGCCGCGACCGGCGCGAAGAACGCGTCCGCGATGGAATAGTCGCCCGCCAGCCAGGGGCCGCCCGACCGCGCGAGCGCGTCCGACCAGATCACGTCGAGCCGCGCGAGGTCTGCGGCCACTTTCTCGGGCACCTCGACCTCGGCATAGGCCGTGCGCAGGCACATCGGGCAGTGCGACCGCAGCGCGGCGAAGCCCGCGTGCATCTCGGCCGCGAGGCTGCGCGCCAGCGCGCGCCGCTTCGGATCCGCGGGCCACAGGGGCTGGTCGGGCAACCGTGCCGCCAGTTCCTCGGCGATGGCCAGCGACTCGGCCACCTCGGCCCCGTCATCGCAGAGCAGGAACGGCACCGTGCGGGCCGGGGGGTGGCCGATCTGCTGCGCAAGCGGCGGCGTGCCGTAGATCTCGAGCCAGCGGATGTCGATCGGCAGGTCGAAGCGGAACGCCAGAAGGCCCACGCGCATGGACCAGGAGGAAAAGCCGGGATCGGCCAGGAAAAGCGTGTGTGTCATGGGGCGAGCTTAGGGCCGGGCGATCGCGCCGCGCAAATTCCCAATGGTGCGCGGGGACGTCACGGGTGGTGATTGATCGCCTGGACCTCGGCCGGATCGGCATAGCGGAACCGCGACAGGGACAGGTTCTCGATCCGCTGGGCGAAGGCGTCCGTGGTCCGCAGCCGGGCGACACGCTGGTACTGCGTCAGGATCGCGCCGAAATGGGCCACCACGATCACGTCGCCGCCCCGCGCCAGCAGCCGGTCGGCGGCGGCATCCACCCGCGCCTGAAGGTCGTGCCAGCTTTCGCCGCCGGGCGGGCGGTTGTCGCCGGGCTGGTCCCAGAAGGCGCGGATGCGGTCGGGATCCTCGGCGGACACGTCGTCATGCGTCCGCATCTCCCAATCGCCGAAATGGATCTCGCGCAGGTCCGGGTCGTCGGGCAGGCGCGGGCGGTTGCCCTGGATCGCGTCGGCGGTGGCGCGCGCGCGGTCCAGCGTGGAAGAGATCACGGGCGCGTCCGGCAGCGTTTCGGCCAGCCGTTTCAGCCTGTTGGCGTCCGAAAGGTCAGCGGGCAGGTCGGTCCAGCCCACCATGCCCTTGGCGTGGGTGGGACCGTGCCGGATCCACCACAGCACGCTCACGGAACCGCTCCCTTCAGCACCAGCGGCAGCCCCGCGGCCACGAGGACGGCCAGGTCGGCCTCGGCCGCGACACGCTGGTTCAGACGGCCCTGGGCGTTGCGGAACCGGCGGCCCAGCGGGGTGTCGGGGACGATGCCCTGCCCGGTCTCGTTCGACACGACGATCAGCGGTCCCGGATGTGCGGACAGCGCGGCCATCAGCGCGTCGCAATCCGCCGCCTCGTCCCGCTCGGCCAGGAGGACGTTCGACAGCCACAGGGTCAGGCAATCCACGAGGACCAGCGCGCCCGGCGGGGTTTCGGACAGCGCGGAGGGCAGGTCCAGCGGGGCCTCGATCGTCTGCCACCCGTCGCCGGCGCGCGCGGCACGGTGACGGGCGATCTTTTGCGTCATCTCGTCGTCGAAGGCCTGTGCGGTGGCCATGTAGATGCGCAGAATGTCGCACCCTTTTGCCAATGTTTCCGCATAGTTGGACTTACCCGAGGCCGCCCCGCCTAGAATGAAAGTGAGTCTTGGCAACAAAAAAACGGAACTTTCTTCGTGACGCGGCGTCTGGAGATCATAGGGCTATGTGAAAAGATAACCAATGCACCGTTCGCACATGCCCAGCCAAGGACGAAGACCACTGGGAGATTGATGAATGGCATTCGATGGCTTTTCCGACCAGACACTTTCGCGCCGCGCGATGCAAGCCGAGCTGCTGGACGCCGAGACCGAGCTGAAGCTCGCCTACGCGTGGCGGGACGAGCGGGATGAAGCCGCCCTGCACCGCCTGATTACCGCCTACATGCGCCTCGCCATTTCGATGGCCGCCAAGTTCCGCCGCTACGGCGCGCCGATGAACGACCTCATTCAGGAGGCCGGTCTCGGCCTCATGAAAGCTGCTGACAAGTTCGATCCCGACCGGGGCGTGCGCTTCTCGACCTACGCCGTCTGGTGGATCAAGGCGTCGATCCAGGACTATGTGATGCGCAACTGGTCCATGGTGCGGACGGGGTCGACCAGCAGCCAGAAGTCGCTCTTCTTCAACCTGCGTCGCGTGCAGGCCCGGCTTGAGCGCGAGGCCGCGGCCCGGGGCGAACCGCTGGATCGCCACCAGATGCGCCACATGATCTCGGTCGAGGTCGGTGTCCCGCTGCACGACGTCGAGATGATGGAAGGCCGCCTGGCCGGGTCCGACTTCTCGCTGAACGCGACCCAGTCGACCGAGGACGAGGGCCGCCAGTGGATCGACGCGCTGGAAGACGACAGCGCCCAGGCCGACGAGACCGTCAGCCACCGCAAGGACATCGACACCCTGCGCGAATGGCTGGTGGACGCCATGGGCCAGCTGAACGAGCGCGAGCAGTTCATTGTCCGCGAACGCAAGCTGCGCGACCAGGCCCGCACGCTGGAAAGCCTCGGGACCGAGCTGGGCCTGTCGAAGGAACGGGTTCGCCAACTCGAAGCGGCGGCGTTCCAGAAGATGCGCAAGTCGCTCGAGACCCAGTCCGCCGAAGTGCGTCACTTCCTCGCGTGAACGCTACACGTTCGATTTGGGCCGCCCTGTTCCTCGGGGCGGCCTTTTCCGTTGCGGCGGCGCAGGCGCAGGACGCGCCGGATGTGCCGCTGGAGGCGGATATCGTGGTCATGGGCGAGCTGCACGATATCGCGCTGCACCATGACAACCAGGCCGCGTGGGTGGCCCGCATGGCACCGGCGGCGGTCGTGTTCGAGATGCTCCCGCCCGAGCTTGCCGACATCGCCGAAAACATGCGCGGGGCGGACGCCGGGACGCTGGGCGATGCGTTGGCGTGGGAAGAACGGGGCTGGCCCGATTTTCCGAGCTACCACCCGATCTTTACCGCGGTCGGCGAGGCGCGCATCTACGGGGCCGAAGTCCCGCGCGATGACCTTTCGCGCGCAGTGTCCCAGGGGGCGGCGGCGGTCTTCGGCGACGGGGCGGAGCGGTTCCTGCTGGATCTGGATCTGCCGCTGGAAGAGCAGACGCTGCGCGAGGATCTGCAGGACCGCGCCCATTGCGGGCTGATGCCGCCCGAGATGCTTCCCGGCATGGTCGAGGTGCAGCGTCTGCGCGACGCTGTGCTGGCGCGCACGGCGCTGACCGCGCTGGACGAGACCGGCGGTCCGGTCGCGGTCATCACCGGCAACGGCCACGCGCGGACCGACTGGGGGGTGCCCGCGTACCTGCGGGCGGCCGATCCGGACGTCACGGTGCACGCCATCGGGCAGGTCCTGCCGGATGACGAGGCCATGCCCTTCGACACGCGCCTGTCCTTCGCGGTGGACCTGTCCCATCGCGGCGATCCCTGCGATGCGCTGCGCTGAGCGGCTGGACGCCATCGCCCCCCCGGCCTAGGGTCACGCCGACATGCTGGACGGCAAGCACATTCTCCTGATCGTGGGTGGCGGAATCGCCGCCTACAAGACGCTCGACCTGATCCGCCGCCTGCGCGACCGGGGCGCCGAGGTCACGCCGGTGCTGACCCGGGCGGGCGCGGAATTCGTCACGCCCCTGTCGATCAGCGCGCTGGCCGGGCGCAAGGTCTATTCCGACCTGTGGGACCTCACCGACGAGGCCGAGATGGGGCATATCCAGCTGAGCCGCGTGGCCGACCTGGTGGTCGTCGCGCCCGCCACCGCCGACCTGATGGCGAAGATGGCGCAGGGGCACGCGGACGACCTCGCATCGACCCTGCTGCTGGCCACCGACACGCCGGTCCTGGTCGCGCCGGCCATGAACGTGCGGATGTGGGAGCATCCGGCCACCCGGCGCAACCTGGCCACGTTGACCTCGGACGGTATCGCCCGCGTCGGCCCGAACGCCGGCGGCATGGCCTGCGGCGAATACGGCCCCGGGCGCATGGCCGAGGTCCCCGAGATCATCGCGGCGATCGAGACGCGCCTGGGCGGCGGGCCGCTGTCGGGGCGGCACGTGATCGTCACCTCGGGCCCGACGCACGAGCCCATCGACCCGGTCCGCTACATCGCCAACCGGTCCTCGGGCGCGCAGGGCAGCGCCATCGCCGCCGCGCTGCGGGATCTGGGCGCGCGGGTCAGCTTCGTCACCGGGCCCGCGACAGCCGCGCCGCCACAGGGTGTCGACGTGATCGCCGTGGAAACGGCGCAGCAGATGCTCGACGCGGTCGAGACCGCGCTGCCCGCGGACGCGGCCGTCTTCGCCGCCGCCGTGGCCGACTGGCGCGTCACCGGCGCCGCCGCGCAGAAGATGAAGAAGGGCCCCGCCGGTCTGCCCCAACTGGCGCTGGCCGAGAACCCAGACATCCTGGCCGCCGTGTCCGCCAAGGGCGCGGATCGACCGTCGCTCGTGGTGGGCTTCGCGGCCGAGACGGAGAACGTGATCGAACACGCCACCGCCAAGCGCCTGCGCAAGGGCTGCGACTGGATCGTCGCCAACGACGTGTCCGAGGGCACGGGGATCATGGGCGGGACCGAGAACGCGGTGACCCTGATCTCGGCGGACGGCGCCGAGGCCTGGCCGCGCGACAGCAAGGCAGCCGTGGCGCGGAAGCTGGCGCAGCGCATCGCGGACCACCTCTCTGCCGGCCAGGCGCAAGGGTCGGCGGCGGAATGACCAACAGGATCGACGTCAGGATACGGCGGCTCGACACCGCAGACCCCGCCATCGCGCTGCCCGATTACGCCAGCGCCGGTGCGGCGGGTGCCGACCTGCGCGCCAACTTCCCGGCCGCGGCGCGCGACGAGGGGCTGAGCCTTGGCCCCATGGAGCGCGCGCTCGTGCCCACCGGGCTGGCCGTCGCGCTGCCCGACGGGTTCGAAATGCAGATCCGCCCCCGCTCGGGCCTCGCCCTGCGGCACGGCCTGACGCTGCTGAACACGCCCGGCACCGTCGATGCCGATTACCGGGGCGAGGTCGGCGTGCTGATGGTCAACCTCGGGGCCACGCCGGTCACGATCACCCACGGCATGCGGATCGCGCAGGCGGTGGTGGCGCCGGTGGTGCAGGCCGCCTTCACCGGGACCGAAAGCCTCGACGACACCGATCGCGGCACGGGCGGCTTCGGATCCACAGGGGTCGACTGATGCTCATCGTCCTGATCATCGCGGGCGCGCTGTGGTGGTGGACCGGGCGCAAGGGATGGCCGACGCAGCCGCGCCTTCTGCTGCTGGGCCTGCTTTACGTCACCGTGCTGGCGCTGACGCTGATTCCCGGGCCGCTTCGTCAACTGCTGGGCGGCTCCACCGGCGAATGGCTGGTGGTGGGCGGCATCGGCGCGCTGGTCGCGGCCTACGGGTTGGGTCTACGTCGTCTGCGCAAGCGTGTACGGCCCGAGAACCGCCCGAAAGAGCAGCCCACCGGCACCTTCGCCCCGGGCGAGCTGGATCGCTACGCCCGCCACGTGGTGCTGCGCGAGATCGGCGGCACGGGACAGAAGCGGCTGAAACAGGCGCGGGTGCTGGTGGTCGGCGCGGGTGGTCTTGGCAGCCCGGCGATGCTGTACCTTGCGGCCGCGGGCGTGGGCACCATCGGGGTCATCGACGACGACCACGTCGAGGCCACCAACCTGCAACGCCAGGTGATCCACGCCGACGCGCGGATCGGGATGCCCAAGGTGTTCTCGGCCGAGGCCGCGATGAAGGCGGTTAATCCGTTTGTCGAGGTGAAGCCGTATCACCGGCGCCTGGATGCGGACATCGCCGGTGATCTTGTCGCCGACTACGATATCGTGCTGGAAGGCTGCGATGATTTCCGGACGCGGCAGGCCGTCAACGCGGCCTGCGTCGCGGCGGGCGTGCCGTTGGTCTCGGGCGCCCTGTCCCCGTGGGAGGGGCAGGTGTCGGTGTTCGAAGGGCGCGGCGCTGTGCCCTGTTATGCGTGCATTTTTCCCAAGGCGCCGGCGCCGGGACAGTCGGCCACCTGCGCCGAGGCGGGCGTGCTGGGTCCACTGCCGGGGATCATCGGGTCGATGATGGCGTCCGAAGCGGTGAAGGTGTTGACCGGCGCGGGCGAGCCCCTGCGCGGGCGCATGGCGATCCACGACGCGCTTTATGCCGAGAACCGGACGATCACCCTGTCGCGACGGGCCGACTGCGCCGTTTGCGGCAAGACGTGATCGGCGCGCGGCGGGGTTGCAGCCCACCGCCATGCGCGGTCTGATCGCCCAATGCCATTCAGGAGAACGCCCATGAAATCCGTGATTCTTGCCGCCGCCCTTGGCGTGCTCGCCATCCCCGCCCTTGCCGAGTCGCACCTGCCTGACCTGGACGGGCGCGAAGTCGTCGTCGTGACCGAAAACGCCTATCCGCCGCTGCAATACATCAAGCCCAGCACGGGCGAGGCGGTGGGCTGGGAATACGACGCGATGGCCGAGATCGCCGAGCGCATCAACATCGACGTCAGCTACGAGAACACGAGCTGGGACGCGATGATCCCGGCCATCTCGAACGCGCAGTACGACATGGGCATGACCGGGATCACCATCCGCGACGACCGGGCCGAGGTGGTGGATTTCTCGGATCCCTACATGCGCTCGGAAATGGTGATGCTGGTGGCCGCGGGCGAGGATCGGTTTTCCTCGGCCGAGGAATTCGCCGCGAACGAGGACCTGCTGATCGGCACCCAGCCGGGCACCACGCCCTTCTACGTGGGCATTTACGAGGTGCTGGACGGGTACGAGCAGAACCCCCGCATGCGCCTGTTCGAGACCTTCGGTGCGGCGGTGCAGGCCCTGCGGATCGGCGATATCGACCTGGTTCTGACCGACGGCACGGCCGGGCAGGGCTACGTCGCGGCCTCCAACGGTGCGCTCGAGATCATCGGCGAAAAGCTCGGGACCGAGGATTTCGGCTTCATTTTCCCCAAGGGCAGTGACCTTGTCGCGCCGATCAACGCCGCCATCGCCGACATGCGCGAGGACGGGACGATCGAGGCACTGAACCAGAAGTGGTTCATCGACACGCCCCTGGGCCAGTAGGTGCAAACGCGCGGCGACTTTCCGTGGTGGCTGGTCGCCGCCTCTGCCCTCGGGCTTTATTTCCTGTGGCGGATCGTCTCGGACGATCTGTATTCGCAGGTCCTGACGACCCTGTCGCGGGGTGTGGCGATCACGCTGTTCGTGACGGTCGTGGGCTTCGCGCTGGCATCGCTGCTGGGCCTGCTGCTGGCGCTGGGATCGACGGCGCGCTGGCTAGTGGTGCGGCAGGCCGTGCGCTTCTACGTGGAGATCGTTCGCGGCATCCCGATCCTCGTGCTGCTGCTCTACGTGGCCTTCGTGCTGGCGCCGTTCCTGGTCGAGCTTTGGAACCTCATCGGCCTGCCCGAGGCGCGCACCCGTGACTTTCCGCTGATCTGGCGGGCCATCCTCGCGCTGGTGATCGGCTATTCCGCGTTCATTGCCGAGGTGTTCCGCGCCGGATTGCTGAGCGTCGATCCCGGCCAGATCGAAGCGGCCAAGGCGCTGGGGCTGAGCTCGTGGCAGCGGTTCCGGCTGATCGTGCTGCCGCAGGCGATCAAGACGATCCTGCCGCCGCTGGGCAACGACTTCATCGCGATGATCAAGGATTCCAGCCTCGTCTCGGTGCTGGGCGTGCTGGACATCACGCAACTGGGCAAGGTCACCGCCGCTGGCAATTTCCGCTATTTCGAGACCTACAACGTCGTGGCGTTCCTGTACCTCGCCATGACCATCGGGCTGTCGCTGCTGCTCAGACGGCTCGAGCGGCACCTGAACCGCAAGCCCTGACGGGGTAGCCAAGCGGCGCGTTGCACCATAGCTCTTGTCACAGACCCCGATCAGGAGCCGATACGTGAAGAACCCCCTATTGCAAGATTGGACCACGCCGTACGAGATGCCGCCCTTCGGCGACATCACCGACGATCACTTCGAAGAGGCGGTGGATGCCGCGCTGGACGAGGCGCGCGCCAACGTGGCCGCCATCGCCGACAGCGACGCGGCCCCGACCTTCGCCAACACGATCGAGGCGCTGGAGCGCGCGGACGAGACGCTGGGCCGCGTGCTGGGCGTATTCTACACGCTGGCGGGCACCGACGCGAACGACCGGCGCGAGGCGCTGAGCCGCGCATTTTCGCCCAAGCTGTCGGCCTACGGATCCGAAATCGCGTCGAACGCGGCGCTGTTCGCGCGGATCGAGACGCTGTGGCAGGACCGCGACACGCTGGACCTGACCGACGAGCAGGCGCGCCTGCTGTATCTGACCCGCCGGTCCTTCGTGCGCCGCGGCGCCGAGCTGGACGGCATCGCCAAGGACCGACTGGCGCAGGTCATGCAACGGCTGGGCGCGCTGGGCGTCCAGTTCAGCCAGAACCTGCTGGCCGATGAACGCGAATGGGTGATGGAACTGGGCGAGGACGACCTGGACGGGCTGCCCGAGTGGCTCGTCGAGGCCGCGCGCGCCGCGGGCGAGGAGAAGGGCCGCAAGGGACCGGTCATCACCCTGTCGCGGTCGCTGATCGTGCCGTTCCTGCAATTCTCGTCCCGACGTGACCTGCGCGAGGCCGCCCATAGCGCCTGGACCGCGCGCGGCGCCAATGGCGGTTCCACCGACAACCGGGACATCGCCGCCGAGATCCTTGCCCTGCGCGAGGAACGGGCGGGATTGCTCGGCTATGACAGCTTCGCCGAATTCAAGCTCGAGACCGAGATGGCGGGCACGCCCGAGGCGGTGCGTGACCTGCTGATGAAGGTCTGGGAGCCCGCGCGCGCCAAGGCGGTCGAGGACCAGCAGCGCCTGTCCGCGATGATGCACAATGATGGCGTCAACGGCGAGCTCGAGCCTTGGGACTGGCGATATTACTCGGAAAAGCGCCGCGCGGAGGAACACGATCTCGATGACAGCGCGCTGAAGCCCTACCTGCAACTCGACCGGATGATCGAGGCGGCGATGGATTGCGCCAACCGTCTGTTCGGGCTGGAATTCGCGCCGGTGGACGTGCCGCTTTACCACCCGGATGTCCGCGCGTGGGAGGTCACGCGCGACGGGCGGCACATGGCCATCTTCCTCGGTGACTATTTCGCGCGCGGGTCGAAGCGGTCGGGTGCGTGGTGTTCGGCCATGCGGTCGCAGCAGAAGCTGACGGGCGACATCCGGCCCATCGTGATGAATGTCTGCAACTTCGCCAAGCCGCCCAAGGGCAAACCCGCGCTGCTGAGCTATGACGATGCGCGCACGCTGTTTCACGAGTTCGGCCATGCCTTGCACCAGATGCTGTCCGACGTGACCTACGAGTCGATCAGCGGCACCAGCGTGGCGCGGGACTTCGTGGAGTTGCCCAGTCAGCTTTACGAGCATTGGCTGGAGGTGCCCGAGGTGCTCGAGAAATACGCCACCCACGCCGAGACGGGCGAGGCGATGCCGCGCGAGATGCTCGACCGGCTGTTGGCCGCGAACACCTACGACATGGGGTTCAGCACGGTCGAATACGTGGGCTCGGCGCTGGTCGATCTCGAGTTCCACGCCGGCGAGGCGCCCGAGGATCCCATGGCGTTCCAGGCCGAGGTGCTGGACGGGATCGAGATGCCGCGCGCCATCGGCATGCGCCACGCCACCCCGCATTTCGCCCATGTGTTCTCGGGCGACGGGTATTCGTCCGGCTACTACAGCTACATGTGGTCCGAGGTGATGGACGCCGATGCCTTCGCCGCCTTCAAGGAAGCGGGCGGGCCCTTCGACGCCGAGACCGCGCAGAAGCTCGAACGTCACATCCTCAGCGCCGGCGGCAGCCAGGACGCGCAGGAGGCCTATGTCGCGTTTCGCGGGCGGATGCCCGGGGTCGATGCGCTGCTGAAGGGCAGGGGACTGGACGACGCGGCCTGACGGCGGGGCGGTAACGGCTCTGGTGCGCGGTTCGCCGCGCGCCTAGGCTTCCCCGAACGCGCGAGGGAGGCCGCCATGACGAAGATCACCGGGGTCGACGCCCGCCTGTACAACATCCCGCTGGACGAGGTGCTGGAGGACGCCAAGCACGGCGCCCACAGCCATTTCCACCTGGTCACCGCGACCGTGCGGCTGGACGACGGCTCGGAAGGGACGGGCTACACCTATACCGGCGGGCGCGGCGGCCATTCCATCCTGGCGATGATCGAGCACGATCTCGCGCCGTGGCTCGTCGGGCAGGACGGCGCGGACCCCGAGGCCCTGCATGATGCCATGCAATGGCACATGCATTACGTCGCGCGCGGCGGGGTGGCGAGCTTCGCGATCTCGGCCGTGGATATCGCGCTGTGGGATGCGAAGGGGCGGCGCAGCGGGCAATCGCTGTTGCAGATGGCCGGCGGGCACGCCGACCGCTGCCATGCCTACGCGGGCGGGATCGATCTGAATTTCACGCTTGAGAAATTGCAGCGCCAGACCGAGGGCTACCTGTCGCGCGGCTTCACCGCCATCAAGATCAAGGTCGGGCGTCCGGACCTGGAAGACGACGTGGCGCGGTTGACCGCCATCCGCGCGATGCTGGGGCCGGACCGTCCGCTTATGGCCGACGCCAACTATGCCCTGAGCGTGGACGAGGCCATTGCCGCCGCGCGCGCGTTCCAGCCGCTGGATCTCATGTGGTTCGAGGAGCCGACGATCCCCGACGACTACAAGGGATACGGGCGCATCGCGGCCGAGACGGGCATGCCGCTCGCCATGGGCGAGAACCTGCACACGATCCACGAGTTCGAATACGCCTTCGCCGAGGCGGGGCTGAGCTATGTGCAGCCGGATGCCAGCAATTGCGGCGGGATCACCGGGTGGCTGCGGGTCGCCGCGCTGGCCAAGCGGCATGGCATCCCGGCCTGTTCCCACGGGATGCAGGAACTGCACGTGAGCCTCGTTTCGGCCCAGCCCAACGCGGGCTGGCTCGAGGCGCACAGCTTTCCCATCGACCGCTACACGCATCGCCCCCTGGCACTGGAGGACGGGCTGGCGGTGGCGCCGGACGTGCCGGGCATCGGGGTCACGTTCGACCGCGAAAAGCTTGCGGCGGCCCACGAAGCGTAGGCCGCCGCGGCGTTCATCGGGCCGGCGGGATCACCGGCCCGGGCCGGTTCAGGCGGCGATCAGGCCCATGGCTTCCAGCTTCAGCAGGACCTGGTGGGCGCAGTTGTCGACATCCACGCTTTCGGTATCCAGCCGCAGCTCGGGGTTCTTCGGCTCGTCATACGGGTCCGAGATGCCGGTGAACTCCTTGATCTTGCCTTCGCGCGCCAGCTTGTAGAGCCCCTTGCGGTCGCGGCGCTCGCATTCCTCCAGCGACGTGGCGACGTGGACTTCCACGAAGGCGCCGAAGGCCTCGATGTCCTCGCGCACCGCCCGGCGGGTGGCCGAATAGGGCGCGATGGGCGCGCAGATGGCGATACCGCCGTTCTTGGTGATCTCGGACGCGACATAGCCGATGCGGCGGATGTTCAGGTCGCGGTGTTCCTTCGAGAAGCCCAGCTCGGAGCTGAGGTTCTTGCGCACGATGTCGCCGTCCAGCAGCGTCACCGGGCGGCCGCCCATCTCCATCAGCTTGACCATCAGCGCGTTCGCGATGGTAGATTTGCCGCTGCCCGAGAAACCGGTGAAGAAGACGGTGAAGCCCTGCTGCGAACGGGGCGGCGACGTGCGGCGCAGTTCCTTCACCACCTCGGGGAAGCTGAACCACTCGGGGATTTCCAGGCCTTCGCGCAGGCGGCGGCGCAGCTCGGTGCCCGAGATGTTCAGGATGGTGACGTTGTCCTTGTCCGCGATCTCGTCCGCGGGCTCGTACTGGGCGCGTTCCTGCACGTAGACCATGTGTTTGAAGTCGACCATCTCGATGCCCATTTCGTCCTGATGCTCGCGGAACAGGTCCTGGGCGTCGTAGGGGCCGTAGAAGTCGTCACCGGCCGAGTTCTTGCCGGGGCCCGCGTGGTCGCGGCCGACGATGAAGTGGGTGCAGCCATAGTTCTTGCGGATCAGCCCGTGCCAGACAGCCTCGCGCGGGCCGGCCATCCGCATGGCCAGCGGCAGCAGCGACATGGTGGTGGTGGCGGCCGGGTACTTGTCCAGCACCGCCTCGTAGCAGCGCACGCGGGTGAAGTGATCGACGTCGCCGGGCTTGGTCATGCCCACGACGGGGTGGATCAGCAGGTTGGCCTGCGCCTCGCGCGCGGCGCGGAAGGTCAGCTCCTGGTGGGCGCGGTGCAGCGGGTTGCGCGTCTGGAACGCCACCACGCGGCGCCAGCCCATCTTGCGGAAATAGGCGCGCAGCTCGTTCGGGGTGTCGCGGCGGGCCTTGAAGTCGTAATGCACGGGCTGCTGGATGCCGGTGACGGGGCCGCCCAGGTACACGGCGCCGGCCTTGTTGTGCAGGTAATTCACGGCCGGGTGCGCGTCGTCATCGGCGCCGAATACCTTCTCGGCCTCGTGCGCCTTGTTGGGCACCCACTTGTCGGTGACGGTCATGGTGGCGAGGATCACGCCTTCCTGGTCGCGCAGGGCGATGTCCTGGCCCAGCTCGATGCCGTCGGCGAATTTCTCGGACACGTCCAGCGTGATGGGCATGGGCCAGAGGGTTCCGTCGGCCAGCCGCATCGTGTCGACCACGCTGTTGTAATCCTCTTCGCCCAGGAAGCCCTTCAGCGGCGCGAAGCCGCCATTCATCAGGAGTTCCAGGTCGCAGATCTGGCGCGGGGTCAGATCGTGGCTGGTCAGCTCGCCCGCCTCGGTCTTCAGCTTCTGGGCGCTGTCATACGACACGAACAGTTCGGGGATGGGGGACAAATTGCTTTGCATGGGAGAAATCCTGTTGAGGTTCGGGACTAGCTTGCTGGACGCGCCCGTGAGCTCGGCGTGGAGCGCGTCGTATTCTGCGAATTTGCGGGCGAGGAAGAGATCGGTGAGCCGGGACTTTTCCGCCGCCCCTTTCGCGGTAAGGCCATAGGCGACCCGCTGGCGCCGGTCGGCGCTGTCGCGCTGGTCGAGGCGGATGAAGCCCCGCGCGATGGCGTCCTTGATCTGGGCGTTGAGTCGGCCAAGACTGACCCCGAGCGCCGCCGCGGTGGCCCGCTGGGACGCGGCAGGGGCAAGGTCCAGCTGCCGGAGCAGTTGGAACAGCGCCGCATCGGCGTCGGTCATCAGGGGCTTAGTTGCGGTGGGCACGGGCGACTCGGAAGTTCGTTCACGATTGAACGCATACGCAGGAATGTACGTTCAATAAAGAACAAACTTCAGTCGGGCCGAAATCACCGGAGTCCTGCCGCGCGCAGGGAACCGGTGCCGCGCCGCGTGCCCGATTGTTTCCCGCTCAGCCCTCGGCGGCGCGATTCCGCAAGGCCGCCTTCTGCACCTTGCCCATGGTGTTGCGCGGCAGGGCGTCGATGACGGCGTAGCGCGCGGGGTGCTTGTAGCGGGCCAGCCTGTCGCGCACCGTCGCCTCGATCGCCGCGATGTCCGGCCCGTCGCCCTCGGGCACCAGGAAGGCCACCGGCGTTTCGCCGAAATCGGGATGCGGTGCGCCGACCACGGCGGATTCAAGCACGCCGGGTTGGCGGTCGAGCAGGTCCTCGAGCTCTTTCGGATAGACGTTATAGCCGCCCGAGATGATGAGATCCTTCGCGCGGCCGACGATGGTGACGTAGCCGTCGGCATCTTGCGTCGCCAGGTCGCCGGTGATGAAGAAGCCGTCCTCCCGCAGCTCTCCGGCGGTCTTCTCGGGCATCTGCCAGTAGCCCTTGAAGACGTTCGGGCCGCGCACCTCGATGACGCCGGTTTCGCCCACAGGCACGACGTCACCCGTCTCGGGATCGCAGATCTTCAGCTCGACCCCCGGCAGCGGCAGGCCCACGGTGCCGGCCCGACGGTCCCCCTCGTAGGGGTTCGAGGTGTTCATGTTCGTCTCGGTCATGCCGTAGCGTTCGAGGATGCGGTGTCCGGTCCGGTCCTCGAACCGGCGGTGGGTCTCGGCCAGCAGCGGCGCCGAGCCCGAGATGAAGACCCGCATTTTCGCCGTCAGCTCGCCGTCGAAGCGGTCGTCGTCCAGCAGGCGGGTGTAAAAGGTCGGAACGCCCATCAGCGCCGTGGCCCGCGGCATATGGGCGATCATCGCATCGATATCGAAGCCGGGCAGGAAGATCATCGAACCGCCCGCCAGGAGCGTGACGTTGGTGCCGACGAACAGCCCGTGGGTGTGGAAGATCGGCAGCGCGTGCAGCAGCGTGTCCCCCTGAGAGAAGCGCCAGTGATCGACCAGCGTGCGCGCGTTCGAAAGCAGGTTGTCGTGGCTGAGCATCGCGCCCTTGGACCGGCCCGTGGTGCCCGAGGTGTAGAGAAACGCGGCCAGGTCGTCCGGGCCGCGCGTCACGGTCGCGAAACTGTCGGGCGCGGCGTCTGCGCGGCCCTGCAGCGTCCCGCCCGTGGCCCCGAGCGTCAGCAGGCGCACGCCGGCGCCTTTGGCCATGGGCGCGAGCGCGTCCGCGCTATCGGGGGCGCAGACGAAGACGCGGGCGCCGCTGTCTTCGACGAAATAGGCAAGTTCGTCGGCGGTGTAGCCGGTGTTGAGCGGCAGGAAGATCAGGCCCGCCTGCGTGCAGCCCGCCATCAGCGCCAGCGTGTCCGGCAGCTTGGGCAGTTGCAGCGCCACCCGATCGCCCGGCGCAAGGCCGAGGTCGGTCAGGGCGTGGGCGAATTGGGCCGCGCGGCCGACGAAGGCGGCGTAGCTGATCGTTCCGCCATCGGGCAGATGCAGAAAGGGGGCCGCGTTGTCCGCGTGCCCCCCGTAAAGCGCGTCGTAGAGCGTATTGGCCATGGCCGGATTACTGCGCCGGGACTTCCGCGCCGTAGCCGAGCGGATTGGTCTCGACCTTGCCGCTGTCCTCGCCCTGCGCTGCCAGGAAGCGCTCGGCCTCGAGCGCGGCCATGCAGCCCATGCCGGCGCTGGTCACCGCCTGGCGGTAGACGTGGTCGGTCAGGTCGCCCGCGGCGAAGACGCCGGGAATCGACGTCTCGGTGCTGTCGGGCTTGGTGACGACGTATCCGCCGTGATGGGTGTCGAGCTGGTCGGCCACCAGCTCGGACGCGGGCGCGTGGCCGATGGCGATGAACACGCCCGTCACCGGCACCTTGGTGATCTCGCCCGTTTCCACATGCTTGGCCGCGACGCCCTCGACGCCCTTGGGGCTGTCGGCGCCGTAGACATGGTCCAGCTGATGGTCCCACAGAACCTCGACCTTGGGGTGGTTCAGCAGGCGGTGCTGGAGGATCTTCTCGGCCCGCAGGGTGTCGCGGCGATGGATCAGGGTCACCTTGCTGGCGAAGTTGGTGAGGAACAGGGCCTCCTCCACCGCGGTGTTGCCGCCGCCGACAACGGCGACCTCCTGCCCGCGATAGAAGAAGCCGTCGCAGGTGGCGCAGGCCGACACGCCGAAGCCCTTGAACTCGTCCTCGGACGGCAGGCCCAGCCACTTGGCCTGGGCGCCGGTGGCGAGGATCAGCGCGTCGGCGGTGTAGACGTCACCGCTGTCGCAGGTGGCGGTGAACGGGCGCTTGGACAGGTCGACCGAGGTGACGTAGTCCGACACGATCTCGGCGCCGGTGTCGCGGGCGTGGGCTTCCATCCGCACCATCAGGTCGGGCCCCATGATCGACGACTCGCCCGGCCAGTTCTCGACATCGGTGGTGATGGTCAGCTGGCCGCCCGGTTGCAGGCCCTGGATCAGCACCGGGGCGAGCATCGCGCGTGCGGCATAGACGGCGGCGGTGTAGCCCGCGGGCCCCGAGCCGATGATCAGAACTTTTACGTGGCGGGTGTCGGCCATCGGAACGCTCCTGCGGATCTGTGGTTTACAGGGATATAGGCGCAGACCGGTCGGGCCGAAACCCCCGGCGTCGTTCGGCAGGTGACGCGAATGTGCCGAATAATGTTGCGCGCTCTTGAAATAATATTGCGCCGAGCGTAAGGCAAACGTAAGTCTCAGAAAATAGCGGCGAGGATGACATGGCCGGGCACAAGCTTGACGCGATCGACCGACTGATCCTTGCGGAATTGCAGGCCGACGGGCGCATGACCAATGTCGAACTGGCCAAGCGCGTGGGCATTTCCGCGCCGCCCTGCCTGCGCCGGGTGCGCACGTTGGAAGAGCAGGGCTTCATCAAGGGCTACCACGCGAAGGTCGATTCGCGGGGCCTGGGGTTCGAGGTGCAGGTCTTCGCCATGGTGGGTCTGCAAAGCCAGGCCGAGGCCGACCTGTCGGCTTTCGAGGCGCGCTGCCGCGATTGGCCGCTGGTTCGCGAATGCCACATGCTGAACGGCGAGGTCGATTTCATCCTGAAATGCGTGGCGCCCGATCTGTCGACTTTCCAGGCGTTCCTGACGTCGCAACTGACCAGCGCGCCGAACGTGGGCAGCGTGAAGACATCGCTGGTCATCCGGGTGGCCAAGGACGCGCCGGGCGTGCCCTTCGACGTGCTGGAAGATCGGTTGGCGCGCACCGCCTGAGGCGGGCCGTTCCCCCAAAGACAAAGGGCCGACGCGTGGCCGGCCCTCGATCCCTAAACGAGTAGATTTCAGGGCGTCAGGCGGCCACCAGGTCGGCCACCTGGTGTTCGGCGAGCCGTGTCATGGCGAGCTTGCCGAAATCGCGGGCCGAGTTCAGGTGCGGGAACATCGACATGTAGAAGCGCTGCATCTCGTGGCCCATGGCGGGGTCTAGCGTGCCGGGATGCACGCTTTCCAGCTCGATCCCGTTGACCTTGAAGGTCACGTGCCGCGCGAAGCCAAGGTGATAGCACTGCACCGCGGACAGGGGCGTGATCTGGATGACGCTTTGCCCGTCGACCAGCCCCCCGATGGGGACCAAAGCCTCGTCCGCGCCGATCAGCGATTGCAGCACCGAGCGGCGGGTGACGATCCGGGCGGCCGTGCCCAGGATCAGGTCGGGCGTCGGGCGACCCACCCCCAGCGCATCCACCGGCAGACGGTAGAGCGGTTTGCCCCGCGCGCCGGGAAGGACGGTGTGACTGCCCACCCAGGCCAGTTGCATGACGCCTTTCTCGGTCACGATCTCGAGCCCGGGATAGGCATCCTCGACCGCGATGGGCCCGTTCGGCGTGTTCAGCAGCGCGCCGCGCACCAGCGCGGTGAAGGCCTGCGTGAACAAGGGCACCTGCGGCCCCATGCGCACGAAATCCTGGACCTGTCCCGCGCTGTCGAGCCACGCCACCTGGTAGCGCTGGGTCAGCGGCGGCATGATCTGTTCGGGCGCGGTCTGGCGCCGTACCGTCCACGGCTTGTTCGAGGGCGGAAAAGCGTGCGGCGGCGTATTGGTGTCGAGGCTGGCCATGAACCCTCCTGGCTGTTGTCGGACGCCGCGACAGGCGCGGGCAACGGTCGGGATGAAAACGCCGCCCGGCGGGGCGGCGCGTCGGGCCTCAGGCGCTGGCGCGCAGGGCGGGGACCACCTTGCGGTCGCTCCGGGCGCCGCGCGCGAACGCGGGCGTGGGCTGAGGCTTCTTGGATTCGGCGATGGCGGCGGCGAGCCAGCGGCGCTTGGTCATCTGGGGCATCCTTTCAAGTGGCTCATCGAGCCGGTTTGCCTTGAAAAGATGCGGGTCAATTGGGGCGGTTTCTGGACGTCTGGGCGACCATTCGGCGGTGAGACCGTGCCGTCCCGTGCGCCGTGTCAGGCCCGGATCGCCGCGATCAGGCGGCCGTAATCGGCCTCCTGCCGGTGCGTGGAGCGGCGATACGAGAAGAAGCGCAGCGGGTCTGCATAGGTGCAATGGCGCACCCATTCGGCCTGGCCCACCCCTGCGCGGCGCAGCCGCCAGAGCCCGTATCCCGGCAGGTCGAACTGCATCCTGTCGCCCGCGCCCGCGGCGAAGAAGCGCTGCGTCTCGGGGGCGTCGGCGGTGATGTCGTCGAACATCTCGGGGCCGACCTCGTAGGATGCCTGGCTGATGCTGGGGCCTATGACGGCGGCGACCCGTTCGCGCCGGGCGCCGGCCGTCTCCATGGCGTCGAGCGTCGCCTCGATCACGCCGGACAGCGCGCCGCGCCAGCCGGCATGGGCCGCGCCGACGACCCCGGCCTCGGGGTCGCCCAGAAGGATCGGCATGCAATCGGCGGTCAGCACGCTGATGGCCCGATCGGGACGGGTGCTGACGATGCCGTCGGCCTCGGGCGGGGCTGTCGGGTCGACCTCGTCCACATGCACGACGCGCGGCGAATGGACCTGGTGCACCCCTGTCAGCGCCGGTGGCGCCACATCCATCGCGTGGGCCACGCGGTCGCGGTTGATCCGCACGATATCGTGTTGGTCGGACGAGCCGTACCCGCAGTTCAGCCCGTGGAACACGCCCGACGACGCGCCGCCCGCCCGGGTGAAAAAGCCGTGGCGGAAGGGCTGCAGCAGGTCGGAGGTAAGGATTTCAAGCGTCATCTGGCACGAAGGGATCAAGACCGGGAGGCGGACCCGCAGCATCGTGCAAGGCCATCACCTTGAAAAGGGTGCCCATCTCGTCGGGGTGGGTCAACCGCCTGTGCGCGGCCACGTGGGTGTCGAGCGCCTCGCCGGTGAGACCACGCGCCAGCGATTGCGCCCGGGCGGTGATGCCCAGCCGCTCGAGCCAGACGCCCTGCGGCACCGCCGCAGTCGCCGCGCAGGGGGCCGCGTCCGCCAGTGCCCCGAAATCCACATGCGCGGTCAGGTCGGCCTGACCGGGGGTGGCGAGCGGATCGACCTTCTGATGCGCCCGCAGAGCCTGGAACGTGTCCCCCAGTGATCTTTCCGACCCGTAATCGACGATCAACGCCGCGCCGCCGTGGTCTGCCACGTGGCCACCGATCTCGGCCGCAAGCGCTCGGGCGGGTCCGCAGGTCTCGACCATGTCGCCGTCGGCCGTGTCGTCGAGGCGCGGCGCCAGGTCCGCCATGGGCGCGGGGTCGCTGAGACCGAAGCCCAACGCGCCGTCGCGCACCGCGACCAGCCGTTCCCGCCACAGGTCGCCGTCGCGCAGGAACTGGCGGACGGGCAGGGCGTCGAACAGCTCGTTGGCGACGAGGAAAATCGGCTTGGGCGGAACGTCGGACAGGGTGTCGATCCACTCCATGGCCGAATCCTTCAGCGTTTCGGCCTGCGCGGCGCGCAGACGGGGGGATCCCTCGATCAGCAAGACCTTCACCCGGTCGCGAAAGCCGGGCACGCCACGCGTGGCGCGCAGGAGGTCCGCCATCAGCGTGCCGCGCCCGGGTCCAAGCTCGACCAGCACCGCCTCGGGGGCGCCCCGGTCCAGCCAGGCCTGGGCCAGCGCGAGTCCCACCAGCTCGCCGAACATCTGACTGATCTCGGGCGCGGTCACGAAATCGCCCGTGGCGCCCAGCGGATCGCGGGTGGTGTAGTAGCCGTGCTCGGGGTGCATCAGGCAGGCGGTCATGTAGTCCGCCACGGTGATCGGCCCGGTGGCGTGGATCTGGCGGACGAGACGCTCGGCCAGCGGTGTCGTCATGCGGCCGCCCGCGTCCGGGCGCGCAGCCAGAAGGCCGCACCCAGCGCCACCATGGGCAGCGACAGGAGCTGTCCCATCGAAAGGCCCGCAGCGCCGATCTGCACCACGTATCCCATGGGGTTATCGGGTGTGATGAACTGCGCGTCGGCCTGGCGGAAGAGCTCGACGAAGATGCGCGCCGCGCCGTAGCCCATGAGGAACAGCCCCGTGACCTGGCCCGGCCGCTTCAACCAGCGCCGCGCGAACACGGCCAGCAGGATCAGTCCGCCCAGGACGATCCCCTCCAGCCCCGCCTCGTAGAGCTGCGAGGGGTGCCGCGCGCAAGGGCCGGTGACGCCCGGGCAATCCTGCGCGGCGGGGCCCGGGAAGATCACGCCCCAGGGCAGGTCGGTGGGCCGCCCCCACAGCTCGGCGTTGATGAAGTTGGCGATGCGCCCCAGCAACAGGCCGGGCGGCGTGCCGAGCGCCAGCAGGTCCAGCACCGACATCCACGCCATCCCGTTGCGCCGGGCGAACCAGGCGGCGCCCGCCGCCATGCCCAGCATCCCGCCGTGAAACGACATGCCCCCCTGCCAGATCGCGGGGATCTGCGCGGGGTTCGCCAGGTAATACCCGGGCTGGTAGAACAGCACGAAGCCCAGCCGCCCGCCGACCAGGATTCCCAGGATCACGGCGGTGATCAGGTCCTCGACCCGGCCCGGTTCGATCGGCGCGCGATTGCCGGCCCACAGGTGGTCGCGCCGCACGGCCATCACCGCCAGTCGCCAGCCCAGCAGGATGCCCACGACATAGGCCATCGCGTACCAGCGCAGCGCGAAGGTGAACCCGCCCAGGTCGATCGAGAAGATCTCGGGCGAGATGTCGGGGAAGGGGATCGCGAAAACCATGGCCGGTGTTGAGCCCGCGGGTGCGGGAAGTGTCAAGGTTGAGAATCCGCGCGGCCGGGGCCATATCGGGTGAAAGCACGCGAAAGGACCGCCGCCATGCAAACCCGCTCGAAGATGTTCGATGACCTCAGCCAGCTGATGACCAACGCCATGGGCGTGGCCCAGGGCGCAAGGGACGAGGCCGAGACAGCCATGAAAGGCATGATCGACCGTTGGCTGGCCGATCGCGACTTCGTGACGCGCGAGGAGTTCGACGCCGTGCGCGCCATGGCCCAGAAGGCCCGCGAAGAGAACGCCGCGCTGAAGGCTCGGCTCGACGCGATGGAAGGCAAGGGCGACTGAGCCTTTCGCGGGACCGTTCCGGCCGATGCGCATCACTTGTCTCAATGGCTGGGGCGGCACGCTGCATGACCACCTCCTGCCGTGGCTGGCGGACGCGCCGCCCGATATCCTGTGCCTGCAGGAGGTCGTGCATTCCCCCGACACTGAGGCCGACTGGCTGACCTACCGGGACGGCGATCACGTCCTGCCGCAGCGCGCGAATTTCTTTCGCGACGTATGCGCGGCCATGCCGGACCACCAGGCCGTCTTCTGCCCCGCCGCGCGCGGCGTGCTGTGGCAGGGCGAGACGGCGATCCCGTCGTTCTGGGGGTTGGCCACGTTTGTGCACCGGGCGCGGCCCATCATCGGGCAGGTTCAGGGGTTCGTTCACAAGGACTATGCGCACGACGGCTACGGCGAGCATCCCCGCTCGCGCAGCGCCCACGGCGTGCGGGTCCATGATGCCGATCTCGGCCGGTCCGTGAGCGTCGTGCATATGCACGGCCTGCGCGATCTCGCCGGCAAGATGGACACGCCCGAACGCGCGGCGCAGGCGGCGCGGCTGCGGGACATGTCGCGCCAGATGTCACGTCCGGGCGACCTGCGCGTGGTCTGCGGGGATTTCAACGTTCTGCCGGACAGCGAAACACTGGAGATCCTGCGCGCCGACGGCCTGACAGAGCTGGTGACGGCGGGCGGCCATGACGGCACCCGGACCTCGCATTATACGAAGCCCGGGAAATTCGCCGATTACATGCTGGTCGATGATCCCGATGCCGTGCGCCGGTTCGACGTGGTCCGCGCGCCCGAGGTGTCGGACCACTGCCCGCTGGAACTTGAGCTATGAGCGGTCGGCCAGCAGCGTCCCGATCCGCTCGATCGCCCGTTCGATGTTCTCCATCGAGTTCGCATAGCTGAAGCGCAGGTAGCCCTCGCCATGGGCGCCGAACGACGTGCCCGCCACGGTCGCCACATGCGCGTCGGACAGGAACACGTCCTGCGCCTGCCGCGCCGACTGGCCCGTGCCCTCGATATTCGGGAAGGCATAGAAGGCCCCGCCCGGATCGGCGCAGCGCATGCCCGGCACGGCGTTCAGCAATTCCACGATGCGCGTCCGGCGGCGGTCGAACTGGGCCACCATGTCCCGCACCGCGTCCTGCGGCCCCTTGAGCGCGGCGATCCCCGCGTGCTGGGTGGCCGCGTTCACGCAGGAGTGGTCGTTGATGCACAGCCGTGTGACGTGATCGACCATGCTGTCGGGCCAGATCGCGAAGCCCAGCCGCCAGCCGGTCATGGCGTATGTCTTGGACCAGCCGTCCAGCAGGATCAGCCGGTCCCGGATCTCGGGGTAGCTCAGAAGCGAGACATGCGCCCGCCCGCCATACAGCATCTGCGAATAGATCTCGTCGGACATCAGCGCCACGTGCGGGTGGTCCTGCAGGCCCGCGACCAGCTTGTCGATCTCGGCCTTCGGCGTGACGCCGCCCGTGGGATTGGCGGGCGAGTTGATGATGATCAGCCGCGTGCGCTCGGTGATCTGGCCCAGCACCGTGTCGGCGTCGAAGGCGAAGCCGTTCTCTTCCTTCAGGGCGACGGGGACGGGTGTCGCGCCGGTGTAGTTGATGACGCTCTCGTAGATCGGGAAGCCCGGGTTGGGATACAGGATCTCGACCCCTGGGCGTCCGAACATGAGACAGGCGAAGAACATGGTCGGCTTGCCGCCCGGCTGGACCACCACGCTGTCGGGATGCACCGCCGTGTCGCCGCCCAGCCTGTGCCGCGCCTCGAGATCCGCCGCCACCGCCTCGCGCAGGGCGGGCAGGCCGTTGGCGGGCGTGTAGCCGTGGGCGCCGTCCGCCAGCGCCTTGCGGCCCGCCTCGACGATATGGTCGGGCGTGCGAAAATCGGGCTGCCCGATGCCAAGATTGATGACATCGTGCCCCTCGGCCTGCATGCGCGCGGCGCGGGCCAGCACCTCGAACGCGGATTCGGTGCCCAGCCGCGACAGCGACGGGGCGAAATCGGGCTGGAACGTCATCAGTAGGTGGCCCGCCCGCCCGACAGGTCGAACGCCGCCCCGGTGGTGAAGCTGTTCTCGCGCGAGCACAGGAAGCCGATCATCTGCGCCGCCTCGGGCAGTTCCAGGAACCGGCCGCGCGGGATCTTCGACAGCATGTAGTCGATATGCTCCTGGCTCATCTGGTCGAAGATGCGGGTGCGCGCGGCGGCTGGCGTCACGCAGTTCACGGCGATGTCCATGTCGGCCAGCTCCTTGCCCAGCGACTTGGTCAGCCCGATCACGCCGGCCTTCGACGAGGAATAGGCGCTGGCGTTGGGGTTGCCTTCCTTCCCGGCGATGGAGGCGATGTTGACGATCCGCCCGTAGCCCGCCTTGCGCATCCCCGGCACCACGGCCCGGTTCACGTGGAAGGTGCCCATCAGGTTCACGTTCACGATGCGCTGGAACTCGGCGACATCGTAATCGGCCAGCGGCGAATTGCTGCCCGCGATCCCGGCCGAGTTCACGCAGATCGACACCGCGCCCAGCGCGTTCTCGGTCGCGGCCATGGCCTCCGACACGCTGTCCCAGTCGGCCACGTCCGCGCCGAAGCCTTCGCAGCCGTCCATGCTGCGGGCGACCTCGGCCACCAGGTCGGCGTCGCGGTCCCACAGGGCGACCTTCGCGCCGGCGCCCGACAGGACCTGCGCCACGGCAAGCCCGATCCCCTGCGCGCCGCCCGTCACGACCGCTGTCTGTCCCTCGAAATCGAATGTCATCATCTGGTGCCTCCTTTTGGTATACCAAATACCATTCCGCGGGCGCATGGAAGGGGGCTGGTCACCCCGGCGCGCGAATGGTCAAATGCCGCGACAAGGGAAAAGGAGCCAACCGATGCAGTGCGTCTTCGTCCAGATCCGGTGCCGGCCCGGTACGGCCTACAAGGTCGCGGAAGAAATCGTCCTGCGCGAATTGCAGTCCGAGCTCTACTCGACCTCGGGCGATTTCGACCTGCTGCTGAAGCTCTACATCCCCAAGGGCCAGGACGTGGGCAAGTACATCAACGATCACCTGCTGGATATCGACGGGATCGAGCGGACGCTGACGACGCTGACCTTCCGGGCCTTCTGATCCGGCGGCGCCTCACCGCGCCGCCCCCGTCTCGGCTCCTGCCCGACCGACGAGGCGCAAATCCACATCACTGGTCTGCAAATACTCACGGCGCACCGTTGGCAGGCAGAACGCCGCCCGAAACGGCGCGGCGGTCGCTTTCATCACGGGTCGTCGAATACCTCTGCGGACCGTCCGCATGCCTGCGTGCAAGCCCGGCGCGGGGCGGCGATCAGGCCGCGGCGATGGCGGTGTCGATGGCGCGGCCCAGCTTGTCGGTCAGCTCGTCGATCTGGTCGTCATTGATGATGAAGGGCGGGGCCAGCAGGATGTGGTCGCCTGATTTGCCATCGACCGTGCCACCCGCGGGATAGCAGATCAGGCCTTCGGCCATGGCGGCCTTCTTGACCTTCACGTTGATCTTGCGGCTCGGCTCGAACGGGGCCTTGGTCTCGCGGTTCTCGACCAGTTCGACCCCGCGGAAGAGGCCGCGACCGCGGATATCGCCCACATGGGGATGCTGGCCGAACCGCGCCTGCAGCGCCTGGACCAGCCGGTCGCCCTTGCCGGGAACGCCTGCGACCAGCCCGTCATCCACCAGCCGCTCCAGCACCGCGCCCCCCGCGGCGGCGGCCAGCGGGTGGCCGTGATAGGTGTGGCCGTGCTGGAAACTGCCCGAGCCGTCGGCGATGGCGCGATAGATGCGTTCGGAGGCCAGCATCGCGCCGATGGGTGCGTAGCCCGCGCCCAGGCCCTTGGCGATGGTCACGATATCGGGGGCGATGCCGTCCTGCTCGCAGGCGAACAGGCTGCCCGTCCGCCCCATTCCGCACATCACCTCGTCAAGGATCAGCAGGATGCCGTGGGCGTCGCAGATCTCGCGTATGCGCTGGAAATAACCGGGTGCGGGATCGACCGCCCCTGCCGTGGCGCCTACCACGGGCTCGGCGATGAAGGCCATGACGCTGTCGGGACCCAGCCGCTGGATCTCGGCCTCGAGCTCGTTCGCGGCGCGCTGGCCATAGGCCTCCAGGCTCTCGTCCGCGTGCTTTTCGCGGTAGGCGAAGCAGGGCGCGATGTGGCTGACCTCGATGAGCAGGGGCGCGTATTTCTCGCGCCGCCAGGCGTTGCCGCCGGCCGCCAGCGCGCCCAGCGTGTTGCCGTGATAGCTCTGCCGCCGGGCGATGACGCGGTGGCGGCCCGGCTGGCCGATTTCCAGGAAGTACTGGCGTGCGAGCTTCAGCGCGGCCTCGACCGCCTCGGATCCGCCGGCCAGCAGGTAGGCGCGGGCTATGTCGCCCGGCGCGTTGTCGATCAGCTTGCGGGCCAGCCGCTCGGCCGGCTCGGAGGTGAAGAACCCGGTATGGGCGAAGGCCAGCTTGTCCAGCTGCCCGTGGATGGCCGCGCGCACCTTCTCGTCCGAATGGCCCAGGCACGAAACCGCCGCGCCGCCGGACCCGTCCAGGTATTGCCGCCCGTCGGTGTCGTAGAGGTAGACGCCCTCGCCGTGGCTGGCCGTGGACAGCGTGGCGGAGGAGCGGCCGAAGACCGCGCTGTCAGCCCCGGACGACATAGACCGACTTCTTCGAGTGGCGCACGACCCGGGCCGCGTTGGGGCCCAGCAGATACTCGGTCATGTGATGCGGCGGCGTGCCCATGACGATCGTGTCCACGTCCAGGTTCTCGCCCGCCTTGATGATCTCCTCGTAGATCCGGCCGTGCACCACGTGGGGGTTCACGTCCTGCTCGGACGGAATGTTGGCGTTGACCCACTTGGTCAGGTCCTCGCCGATCTCGTGCAGAGCCTGCTCCATGAAGCTGTCGGAGAAATAACCGCCCACCATCGACGAGCCGAAGTTCGGGATGACCGTGACGACATGCAGCGTACCGCCCTTCGCCATCTCAAGCGCCTTGGGCAGCGCGTGTTCCCACGAGGGGGACGAGGACAGGTCGACGGGCAGCAGGATGGTCTGTGACATGGATGTATCCCTCTCAGAAGGCGGGTTTGGTCTGGCGGCGGCGTTGCAACACGATCACCAGGCCCAGCACAAGCAAGGCGGGGATGTAGAAGATCTGCGCCGGCATCCGGTCACGCGGGGCCAGCACCTGGCTGATGCGCACGGGGTCGTCGGCATAGAAATCGAAATTGCTCAGCTGCTCCTGGACGCTGGTGCCGAACATCGGCTCTTCCAGCGCGCCCTCGGTCTCGCCCGGGCGCAGCATCAGGCCCGTTTCCTGAACGCGGGTCGAGGGGTCGCCCTCGGCCACGTCGATGGGCAGCGTGGTCTCGGTCATGTTGCCGGTGTTGAAGTCCGGCCCCGAGATCCTGACCCGGATCCGAGATCCCGGCTCGGCATCGGCCAGCGCCTGTTCGAACTGCGCGGGCGGGATGTCGGCGAAGCGCGGGCTCACCTGGTTCAGCCAGAAGTTCGGCACGAAGAAGGTGAAGGCCACCAGCAGAAGCAGGATCGATTCGAAGATCTTGGACTTGGCCAGGAAATAGCCCTGCGTCGCGGCAGCGAACAGCAGCATGGCGAAGGTCGCGACGATGAAGACGAACACCGCCTGCAGGATGCCCGCCGTCGTGCCCAGGTCGACGCCGTAAAGGATCAGCGTCGGGTTGTAGATGAACAGGAAGGGCAGGGCGACGGTCCGCAGGCTGTAGAAGAACGCGGTGAAGCCGGTCTTGATCGGGTCGCCCCCCGACACCGCGGCGGCCGCGAAACTGGCCAGGCCCACAGGTGGCGTCACGTCGGCCATGATGCCGAAGTAGAACACGAAGAGGTGCGCGGCGATCAGCGGCACGATCAGGCCTTCCTGCGCGCCGAGGCTGACGACGACGCCCGCCATGAGCGAGCTGACCACGATGTAGTTCGCGGTCGTCGGCAGGCCCATGCCCAGCACCAGGCTGAAGAGGCCGACGAGCACCAGCATGATGATCAGCACGCCGCCCGACAGCTGTTCGACCAGCGCGGCCAGTTCGGTGCCGATGGGGGTCTTCGTCACGGTCGCCACGATGATACCGGCGGCGGCGGTCGCGACGCCGATGCCGATCATGTTGCGCGCGCCGGCGATCAGGCCATCGATCAGGTCATAGAACCCTTCGGAGGTTGCGACCGCGACGGACTCGCCCTTGCGGAACATGGCCTTCAGCGGTTTCTGCGTGATGATGATGAACAGCATCAGCGCGGTCGCGTAGAAAGCCGACTTGGCCGGGCTTTGCTGTTCGACCATCAGGAACCAGACGAGGACCAGGATGGGCAGCACGTAGTGAAGGCCGGTCTTCCAGACATCGGCAACCTTGGGCAGCGTGATCTCGCCGCCCTTCTCTTCAAGCGTTTCGGGGTCGAGGTCGGTCTGACGCGCGGCCACCCACACCAGGTAGAGATAGACGACGCCGAGCCCGATCATGGCGATGGGCGCGACCAGCGACGGCACCACGGCGTTCAGCCCGTTCAGCAGATAGATCAGGGCGGTGAAGCCCGCGCCGAAGATCGCGAAGCCGATGGCGAAGTTCAGGGCCATGCGCAACAGCGAGGCGCCTTCGCCCAGCGATTTCATGTCCTTTTTCAGGGCTTCGAGGTGCACGATGTAGACCAGCGCGATGTACGAGATCACGGCAGGAATGAAGGCGTGCTTGATGACCTGCACGTAGGAAATGCCGATGAATTCCACCATCAGGAAGGCCGCGGCGCCCATGACCGGGGGCATGATCTGGCCGTTCACCGACGATGCCACCTCGACCGAGCCGGCCTGTTCGCTGGTGAAACCAACCCGCTTCATCAGGGGAATCGTGAACGTGCCGGTGGTCACCACGTTGGCGATGGACGAGCCCGAGATCAGGCCGGTCATGGCCGATCCGACGACCGCCGCCTTGGCCGGTCCGCCGCGCAGGTGGCCGAGCCCCGCGAAGGCAAGCTGGATGAAGTAGTTGCCGGCGCCGGCCTTGTCGAGCAGCGAGCCGAACAGCACGAAGAGGAACACGAAGGCCGTCGAAACGCCCAGCGGGATGCCGAAGACACCCGCCGTATCCAGCCATTGCGCGTTGATGAGCGCGGTGAAGGACAGGCCCTCATGCGCGATGAGATCGGGGATCAGCCAGCCCTCGCCGAAATAGGCGTAGGCCAGGAAGATCGCGCCGACGATGGTCAGCGCGGGGCCCAGGGCGCGGCGCGACGCTTCGAGCAGCAGGACGATACCGATGGAGCCGATGATGACCTGCGTCTGCGTCGGCAGGCCCGAGCGTGCGGTTTCGGCCAGGTAGTCGGCGAACCAGAACACGTAGAGCGCACAGGCCGTCGCCACGATGCCGAGCACCCAGTCAGCCAGCGGCACGCGGTCGCGCGGGCTGGACTTGAAAGCGGGGTAGCAGAGATAGGCGAGGATCAGTGCAAAGGCCAGGTGGATCGGCCGCGTCTGCGACGAGTTCAGGACCGTGACCCAGCTGAACCCGCCGAACCACAGCTGCGGCTGCGCGATCCAGAGCTGGAACAGCGACCAGGCCAGCGACAGCCCCCCGATCAGAAGCGCGACGCCCTTGGCATTGGGCGTGCGCGCGCCCGCATCCGACGAGGCGACGAGATCTTGGAGTTCCTCGTCCGTGAACTGGCGGTCACTGCTCTGCTGATCGGCCATGTGTGGTCCCTCTTTCCCTGTCTCGCGCCTTCGTTCTGGGCGCGACTCGTTAAGCTTAACGTCAAAAGATGTGACCGGAAGGGGGAAAAAGGACCGCAAAACAAGGCTCACAGGGAAGACGCGGGTGTTTTTGCGCCGGTGCCCGCTAATTGGGCGCCTCTCCGGAACGCGAAAGGGGGCGACCGAAGTCGCCCCCTTGCAGGAAGTGTCGAAGGTCGCGGCGCGCCTTACTCGGCCAGACCGGCTTCCTCGTAGTAGCGCGCGGCACCCGGGTGGATGGGCGCCGACAGGCCGTCATTGGCCATCTGCTGGGGCTCGAGGTTGGCGAAAGCCGGGTGCAGGCTGCGGAACTGGTCGATGTTCTCGAACACCGCCTTCACGACCTCGTAGACCACGTCTTCGCTGACCGCGTCCGAGGTGACGAAGGTCGCGCCGACGCCGAAGGTTTGCGTGTCCTCGTCATTGCCGCGATACATGCCGCCGGGGATGGTGGCCACGCGGTAGTAGCCGTTTTCCTCGACCAGCTTCTCGACCTCGGGGCCGGACACTTCGACCAGGACCGAGTCACAAGCGGTGGTGGCTTCCTGGATCGAGCCGGACGGGTGGCCGACCGAGTAGACCATCGCGTCGATGTTGTTATCGCACAGCGCCTGGCTCTGCTCGGCGGCCTGGAGCTCGGAGGCGAGAGCGAAGTCGTCGGTCGTCCAGCCCTTCTCGGCCATCAAGCGCTCCATCAGCGCGCGCTGGCCCGAGCCGGGGTTGCCGATGTTGACGCGCTTGCCTTCCAGGTCGTCGAAGGTCTCGATGCCGGCGCCGGCACGGGCGACGACGGTAAAGGGCTCGGGGTGGACCGAGAACACCGCGCGCAGGCCCTCGAAGGCCTCTTCGAACTGGCCTTCGCCGTTATAGCTCTGGCTCTGCACGTCCGACTGGGCGACGCCGAATTCCAGTTCGCCCTGGCGGATGGCGTTCACGTTGAAGACCGAACCGCCGGTCGATTCGACCGAGCAGCGGATGCCGTGGTCGGCGCGGCCGCGGTTCACCAGCCGGCAGATCGCGCCGCCGGTGGGATAGTAGACGCCGGTCACACCGCCGGTGCCGATGGTGATGAACGTCTCTTCCTGCGCGGCCACGGGGCCGGCCAGGCCGACGGTCAGGGCGGCGATGGCAGCTGTTCTGAGATAGGACATGGTGTCTCCCTGTTTCGCTTACTTCTTTTTCAGGGGGCCCGCCTTCTGGCGCGCCCCGATACCCTTAAGGATGGCAGAGTTTTCCCGGTGGGCAAGTCCTTGGTTTCGGCCGCCGCCCGGAGCGCGCCGCGGGGCCGACAGCGCCGACATGGCTATTGTTGCCAAACCGGCGCCTAGCGTTTCCGAGTCCGACGCCGAATTTTCTTGACGTGGATCGAGACTTGCCCGCTAGGATAAGTCGTTGATCCGTGGGGGATTTCTGAAATGATTGGCTTCGTTTTCGCCGCCGGGCTGCTGGCGGTGCTGGGTTTTGCGATTTTCGACGACGATGATGATTCGGAGCCGCGGGATGCGGACCTGGAGCTGGAGGGCACGAACGGTGCGGATACCCTCCAGGGGGGCGCGGGGAATGACTTGCTGCTCGGGCTCGACGGCAATGACCGCATCGACGCGGATGCGGGGGCCGACACGGTCGAGGGCGGCCCCGGCGACGACAGGCTTTTCGGCGGACCGGGCAACGACCGGATCGACGGCGGCGAGGGCTGGGACCGGATCGACGGGGGACAGGGCAACGACCTGCTGGTCCCGGGCGCGCCGACGCCGCCCGAAGCCCCGTTCGGCACCGATGAAAACGGTGACCTGATCGTCCCCAATCCGCCCTTCGACTACATCACCGGCGGCCCGGGCGACGACACCATCGCCGGGATCGAAGGGGAGTTCTTCGCCGCGAACGGCGATGCAGGCGACGACCGCATCACCGGGTCGACCGACGGAGACCTGCTGGTCGGCGGTGCCGGCGCCGACTTCATCAACGGCGCGCAGGGCGACGACTACCTTTACGGCGGCGACCTTGCCTTGCCGCTGGACCAGGGCGGCGGGTCCGAGTTCGTCGAGGACATGGCCCCCGACACCCTTCAGGGCGGACGCGGCGATGACCTGCTGCTTCTGCAAGGCGGTGACACCGGTACAGGCGGCCTGGGCCTGGATGTCTTCGCCATGGCCGAAAGCGGCGAGGATGTGGCGCCCGGCGCGCAGATCACGGTCACCGACTTTACCCTGGGCGAGGATTTCCTGCTGCTGTTCTTCCCGCCCGGCGCCGAGGCCGAGAACAGCCTGGAAACCTATATCGACGCCCAGCGCCTGACCGAGGCCGGCGTCGAGATCGACCTGGGCTCGGGCGCGACGCTGGTGCTGCAAGGTGTGGCGCAGCGGCTGGGTCTCGGCGACATTGCCGTCGTCGAACAGGACGAAGTCGCCCTTTGAGCGACGGCCACCCGCGCAGGATGGTGATCGCTGCGCGGGTGGCCTTTCGGCAGGTGCCGGTTATAACGTCCGGAACTGGCAGCCAATATGCTGCCATTCGCCCGACTGGACCCGTTGACCCATGCCGCACCACCGGACCGATGACCTGGACGAGCTGATCGCCTGCCCGGTCTGTGACGCGCTCTACCACGCACGCATGCCCGAAACGGGCGAGCGGGTGACCTGCTCGCGGTGCCACCACGTGCTGATCGCGCCGAAGGAAGGGGCGTTCCTCCGGGTCATCGCGCTGGCCCTGACGGTGATGATCCTGATGCTGGGCGCGACCTTCTTTCCGTTCCTGTCGATCGACGCGCAGGGCTTTTCCAACGCGGCGTCGGTTTTCGACTCGGCCCTGGCCTTCACGGATGGCGGCTGGATGGTGGCGCTGTCCTTCGCCACCGCCGCGCTGATCGTGCTGATCCCGGTGCTGCGGGCCGCGCTGGTGATCTACGTGCTGGGGCCGCTGGCCTTCGGGCGCAAGCCGTGGCCCGGTGCCCGCGCCGCGTTCCGCTGGTCCGAGGACCTGCGCCCGTGGTCCATGGCAGAGATCTTCGTCATCGGGGTCGCCGTGGCGCTGGTGAAGGTCAGCGACCTTGCCCGCGTGGATTACGGACCGGCCTTCTTCATGTTCGCGGCGCTGGTGGTGGTGATCGTGCTGCAGGACGGATCGATGTGCAGATGGACCATATGGAAGACGCTGGAAGACAAGAAAAGCTCGTAAGCGCCCGGCGCGCGGGGCTGGTCGCCTGCACCCGCTGCACCCGCGTCTGGCCCGCCGGCACCGATGTCTGCGGCCGGTGCGGCAGCGACTTAAGGTCGCGCGACTACCGATCGCTCCAGCGGGTCTGGGCGTGGCTGACGGTGGGCATCATCTGCTACATCCCCGCCAACCTCTACCCGATGCTGCGCACGCGCGTGCTGTTCACCGAGACCGAGTCGACCATCGTCGAGGGCGCGCTGGACCTTGCGCTGCACGGCGCGGTGGGCATCGCGCTCATCATTTTCATCGCGTCGGTGATGATCCCGGTCGGCAAGTTCATCGCCATCGGCTGGCTGGCCTACTCGGTCGCCAAGCCCCTGACGATGGAGCCGCATCGCCGCCACAAGTTGTATGAATTCGTCGAATTCATCGGCCGCTGGTCCATGATAGACGTCTTCGTTGTTGCCATTCTGTCGGCCTTGGTACAGCTAAATGTAGCGGCAGCCATCAATCCCGGCCCTGCCGCCTTCACCTTCGCGCTGTCGGTGATCTTCACGATGCTGGCCGCCCAGAGTTTCGACGCCCGGATGATCTGGGACACCGACGAGGATCCCCGCGCCAGATGAGTGACAGCAATTCACCCGGGTCGCCGGGCGCGGCCGAGCCCGAAATGCGTCGCGCGAAGCGGTCGATCCTGAACCGTGTCTCCATCGTCTGGCTGGTGCCGATCCTGGCATTGATCGTGTCGCTGCTGGTGGTCTGGCAGAACGTCAACGACCGGGGCCCCCTGATCGAGGTCGTCTTCGAGGATGCATCGGGCATCAGCACGGACGAGACCGAAGTGCGCTATCGCGACGTGGCGGTGGGCGTGGTCGAGGCGCTGGATTTCACCGAGGACCTGCAACAGGTTGTGGCCCAGATCCGCATGGACAAGGAAATCGCCGCGTACCTGGACGAGGATGCCGAGTTCTGGGTGGTCAAGCCCGAGGTCTCGGCGCGTGGTGTGTCGGGGCTCGATACCGTTCTGAGCGGTGTCTACATCGAGGCCAGCTGGGACAGCGATATCGGCGCGCCGCAGTCCCGCTTCGATGGCCGTCCGCAGGCGCCGCTGGCGCCTTACGGCCGCGAGGGCGTGTCGTTCCAGCTGCGGGGCCAGTCGGTCGAGGGCCTGTCGGAGGGCACCGAGATCTACTACCGCGGCATCGCGGTGGGTCAGATCGCCAACCTGCGTCTGAGCGAGGATGGCGCGTCGGTCATCGCCGATGCGTTCGTGCAGGCGCCGCAGTCACGCCTGATCTCGACCGCCACGCGGTTCTGGGACACCTCGGGCTTCACCTTCAGTTTCGGCGCGCAGGGCGCGCAGCTGAGCGTGTCCTCCCTCGCTTCGCTGGTCTCGGGCGGGATCAGCTTCGACACGCCCGTCTCGGGCGGCGAGCCGGTGACCGACGATACGGTCTTCCGCCTGTTCGGCGACGAGGAAACCGCCCGCAGCTCGGTCTTTTCCGACAGTTCGGACGGCGAGCCGGTGAACCTGTCCATCGTGTTCGAGGAAAGCGTGCCGGGGCTGGAGCAGGGCGCGGACGTGGATTTCGGCGGCATCGTCGTCGGCTCGGTCACCGCGCTGACGGGCCTCGTGGACGAGGCGCGGTTCGGCGACCGCGACATCCGGCTGCTGACGACGATCGAGATCCGGCCCGGCAAGCTGGGGTTGGAAGGCGGCGCGACCGAGGACGACGTCTACGACTTCTTCGATTTCGCCGTGGCGCGCGGGCTGCGGGCGCAGCTGCAATCGGCCTCGATCCTGGGCGGTTTGCAGATCGCGCTGGTCGAAACCCAGTCGCTGACCGACGCCGAGCTCGACTTCGATGCCGAGCCCTATCCGCAGATTCCGTCGATCGCGCCCGACCTGTCGGATTTCACCGACACGGCGCAGGGCGTGTTCAACCGGATCAACGCGCTGCCCATCGAAGAGCTTCTGGACAACGCCAATTCCCTCATGTCGTCGGTCACCCGGCTCGTGAACGAGGATGGCGTGCAGGAAACCCCGGACGAGATCCTGCGCATCCTGGCCGCCGTGCGGGGGCTGATCTCGTCGGAGGGGATCCAGTCGATCCCGAACCAGGCGAACGAGCTGATGCTCACCCTGAACGAGACCGCCACCGACCTGCGTGGTGTCGTGGCCGAGCTTCAGGCCGCCGGCGCGGTCGAGCAACTGACCGAGGCGCTGGCCGCGGCCGAGGAAGCCGCCGACGCGGTCGTGGTCGCGACCGCCGATTTCCCGCAACTGGTCCAGAGCGCGGATGGCGTCGCGCAGGAGGTCCAGTCCCTGGTGGTGTCGGTGAACGAGCTGCCGCTGGACGTGGCGGTGAACAACGTGAACGACCTGATCGCGCGGATCGATACACTGATCGCGGGCGCCGAGGTGCAGGCGCTGCCGGGCGAGGTGAACGATACGCTCGCCGTCCTGCGCGACACGCTCACCCAGGTCGAGGAAAGCGGGCTTCTGCCCCAGGCGACCCAGACCCTGGCCACCGCCGAGGGTGCGCTCACCGACCTGACCGCCGATCTGCAGTCCGCGCTGGCCGAGGCCGAGCGTGCGGCCGCGGCCGTGACCGAGGCCACCGCCGACCTGCCGCAGGTCCTGTCCACGGCCGACACCGCGGCCGCCGAGGTGGCGGCCCTGGTGCGCAGCGTGAACGAGATGCCCCTGGGCGACGTGGTCGCCAATGCCGAAAGCCTGGTGGGCCGGATCGACACGCTGGTCGCCGGCGCCGAGGTGCAGGCGCTCCCGGGCGAGGTGAACGACACGCTGTTCGTCCTGCGCGACACGCTGGCCCAGATCGAGGAGTCGGGGCTGCTCGAACAGGCCACCCGGACGCTCGCCACCGCCGAGACATCGGTCACCGACCTGACCCTGCAATTGCAGGAGGTCCTGACCGAGGCGCAACGCGCCGCCACCTCGGTCGCCAACGCCACGGACCAGACGCCTGAGCTGATCGACCGGGCCAACCGCATCGCCGAGGACCTGGAAACGCTGTCCTCCGAGGCGGCGACCATCCCGGTGCAGGAGCTTTCGGCGCAGGTGTCCGAGCTGGTCGCCTCGGCCAACACGCTGGTGTCCAGCGACGATACCCAGCGGCTGCCGGGCGCCCTGGCCGATGCCCTGAACGAGGTGCAGCGCGTGCTGATCACCATCCAGGACGGCGGGCTGATCGAGAACGCGAACCAGACCATGGCCTCGGCCGAGCAGGCCGCCGACGCGATCCGCCGCGCCGCCGACCAGCTGCCCGCGCTGCTGACCACCACGTCGCGCCTGCTGGTGCAGTCGGGCGAGGTTCTGCAGGGCTACGAGGCCAATGGCCAGCTGGGCTCGCAGGCCCGCGCCACCCTGCGCGAAGTGCAGGAAGCGGCCCAGTCCATCGACTCGCTCGCCCGCCAGATCGAACGTTCCCCCAACTCGCTGCTGTTTGGACGCTGACATGACCCGTATCGCCCTTGCCCTCGTCCTGACGCTCGCCGCCTGCGGTGGCACGCCGCTGCGCTACGAGCTGCCGCCTGTGCCCGAGACCGACCGCATCGCGGTGTCTTCGGGATCGGTCGAGGTGCGCGACGTGTCGCTGCCCACCTACGCCAGCCAGGAGGTGATCTTCGTCGAGGACGAGACCGGCGCGCTGGTCAGCGACGACAACCTGCTTTGGGCGGACGACCCCGAGCGGGCCTTCACCGAGGGACTCGCGCTGGGCCTGGCCCGGCTGACCCGCGCCCGCGTCGCGGCCGAGCCCTGGCCGTTCTACGAGCCGCCCGCTGCCCGGGTCGAGGTGCGCTTTTCGCGCGCGCTGGCGGGCGCGGACGGCCAGTTCCGCATCGCGGGGCAGTATTTCGTGGCCTCGCCCGACGGTACCCGCCGCGACACCGCGCGCCGCTTCGATCTGTCGGCGCCCTACGCCGCGGCCAATGCCACGGCCATCGCCGCCGCCAAGGCCCGGGTCATCGACGACCTGGCCCGGATGATCGCGCGCGACGGGCTCTAGGGCTCCGACCCGCTTCATCTTTCCAGAAATACCTAAAGGGGCGGCTTCCCGGCCCGCCGGTCCTGCGCCTGGCGGAACCGCTCGACGATCGGCCGAAGGGCCACGTTGGCCCCCAGCCGCGCGGCCAGCAGGTAGGTGCCGGCCACCTTGCGCTGCACGAACAGGGTTTCGGTGGGCGGCACGTGCCAGAAATCGCGCTCGGCGCCGATGGACATGCCCTTGCGCCGCAGCCGGCCCAGCAGGTCCGAACCGGCGAAATCGTGGGGCCGGTCGCTCAGCACCGGCTCCAATGCCGTCTCGAACATGTCGAGGATGGTCTCGCGGTGGCGCGTGGGATCATCCGCGCCGAAGATGCCCACCGCCTGCATGGCCGTGCTCTCGGCGGCACGGTCGCGGGCGAAACCGGCCTCCATCAGCGCGCGGTACGCGGCGACCAACGCGGGCGACAGCGCCCGCGTCGCCCCGAAATCGAGCAGCACGATCCGGCCGGTGTCGGGCTGCCAGCGGTAATTGGCGAAGTTCGGATCGGTCTGCATGTAGCCGAGGTCGAACAGTTCGCGCAGAACCAGCGCGATCAGTCGCGCGGCGATCGTGTCGCGCGTCTCCTGCGGTCCCGTCTCGACCGCGTCGAGCGGCTGGCTTTCGATGTAGTCCATCGCCAGGATGTCGCGCGTGGACAGGTCCGGTTGCAAACGGGGCACGACGAACTCCGGATCGTCGCCCAGCAGCCCGTGGATCCGCTCCAGCGCCTCGGCCTCGCGGATGTAATCCGCCTCTTCGTGCAGCTGCCGTCGCGCGTCGTCCAGCAGCCCCGAGAGATCCATCTGTCGCGGCACCACGCCCGGCATCCGCATGAGCCCGCCGATATTGCGCACGTCGCTGTCGATGGAGCCGCGCACGCCGGGATACTGCACCTTGATCGCCAGGTCGCGCCCGTCTTTCGTCTGCGCGCGGTGCACCTGCCCGATGCTGGCCGCCGCGATGGGCCGTACGTCGAAACGGCGGAACCGCTTCTGCCAGTCTGACCCCCAATTTTCCTCCAGCACCCGGCGTAGCTGTTTCGGCGGCATCGGGTCCGCGTCGGCGCGCAGCCGGGCGAAGATCGCGGCCAGCTCGGGCGGCAGCAGGTCCGCCGTCTCCATCGAGATGAGCTGCCCCACCTTCATCGCCGCGCCGCGCATGCGCGACAGCTCGTCCGTCAGGGCCTTGGCGTTCGCGGGCGTCATCAACAGGTCGTTCAGCCGGGGGCGCCGCCCGCGCGCCACCTGTCCCGCGCCCGAGGCCAGCGCCCGGCCCGCCATGCCACCGGACATGCGGCCCATGCCGAACAGGCGCGATAGCCGGTCGGCGGGCACGGCGCGCCCGGTATTGCCGTTGAAATCCTCGGACATAGGGTCTCCTGTGGTCTGGCACTGATCTATCCCGGACCACGCGGCCCGCCAGCCGCAAACGGTCGCAGCCCCGGAGCCCGCCATGCCGCCCGACACTCTCTGGCACGACAGCAGCGCCGAACCCGCGCCGGGCACGTCGTTGCAAACCGATATGCGCGTCGACCTGGCGGTGATCGGCGGCGGTTTCACCGGCTGTTCCGCCGCGCTCGAGGCCGCGGGGCAGGGCGCATCGGTCGCCCTGTTCGAGGCGGGCGAGATCGGCGACGGCGGATCGGGCCGCAACGTGGGGCTGGTGAACGCGGGGCTCTGGCTGCCGCCCGACGCCATCGCCCAGGCCATCGGCGCGGAGGAGGCCGGACGGCTGGTCGACCTGCTGGCGGGCGCGCCGGACCGGGTGTTCGACCTGATCGACCGCCACGGCATCGACTGCGCGGCGCTGCGGGCGGGGACGCTTCATTGCGCCCACGCGCCCGGGGCATTGAACGGCCTGC
The DNA here is from genome assembly GCF_900141995.1 of Palleronia salina. GTDB lineage: Bacteria > Pseudomonadota > Alphaproteobacteria > Rhodobacterales > Rhodobacteraceae > Palleronia > Palleronia salina. Next base: position 360,335 of record NZ_FQZA01000003.1, read on the forward strand.
GCGACCGGCTGGCGCAAGGAAACCGTCTAGGGGCCCCGCTGCGGCTGCTGGATTCGGACGAGACCGCCCGGCGCACCGGCGCGACCGGCCTTGCCGGGGCGCTGTTCGATCCGCGGGCGGGCACGATCCAGCCGCTGGCCTACGCCCGCGGCCTGGCGCGCGCAGCGGCCGCCGCCGGGGCGAAGATCCACGTGCAAAGCCCGGTGCGCCGCATCATCCGCCATGGGGAGGATTGGCGGCTCGAGGTTGGCGGACACACCGTCACCGCGCGGGCGGTCCTTCTGGCCACCAACGCCTATCACCGAGACCTGAGCGGGCCGGTGCGCCCGCGCTTCGTCACGGTGGGCTACTCGCAATTCGCCACCGACCCGCTGCCCGGGGACTTGCGGGAACGGATCCTGCCCGGGGGCGAGGGCTGCTGGGACACCGCGCGGGTGATGAGCAGTTTCCGGGTGGACGGAGCGGGCCGGCTGATCCTCGGCGGTATCGGCGACCTGTCTCTGCCCGGCGGACGCATTCACCGGGCCTGGGCGCGCCGCAAGCTCGCCGCGCTGTTCCCCGAGGCGGCCCACCTGCCCTTCGCCCATGCGTGGTCGGGGCGCATCGCGATGACCGGCGACCACGTTCCGAAGATCGTGGCGTTCGGGCAGGACGCGCTGGCCGTGTTCGGCTACTCCGGCCGGGGCATCGGGCCCGGAACCGCGTTCGGCACGCTGGCCGCGCGGGCCCTGCTCGCCCGTGATCCCGCCCACCTGCCGTTGACGCCGGTGCCCTCGCACGACGAACCGTTCGCGCGCGGCCGGGCCGCCGCGTTCGAGCTGGGGGCCGGCGCCGTGCACGCGACGACGATGCTGCGGCGGGGGCGGGGCTAGCGAAGGGGCCGTTCACATCCTGCCCAAAATTTACCGTTTGATAAAAAATTTTTTCGTGCAAAGCTCGATCCCGAACCAGCCGTTGAGGAGCGCGCATGTCCAACCCCCTGACCCCCGGTATCGCCGCAGGCCGCCTGTCCGCCGACGAGATCGCCGAGAACTTCGCCGACCTGCACGCGCCGCTGGACATGCACGAGGCGCGCGTCGCCGCCGACCGGTGCTATTTCTGCTACGACGCGCCCTGCGTCACCGCGTGCCCGACCGAGATCGACATCCCGCTGTTCATCCGCCAGATCGCCAACGGCCAGCCCGAAAGCGCGGGGCGCACCATCCTGAACCAGAACATTCTTGGTGGCATGTGCGCGCGGGTCTGCCCGACCGAGGACCTGTGCGAAGGCGCCTGCGTGCGCGAGGCGGCCGAGGGCAAGCCGGTGCAGATCGGCCGGCTTCAGCGCCACGCCACCGACAGCGTGATGGCGCGGCAGGGCCACCCCTTCGACCGTGCGCCCGCGACGGGCAAGCGCGTGGCGGTGGTCGGCGCGGGGCCTGCGGGCTTGGCCTGCGCGCACCGGCTGGCCATGCGCGGCCATGATATCGTGCTTTACGATGCCAAGGACAAGCCCGGCGGGCTTAACGAGTTCGGGATCGCCGCCTACAAGTCCACCGACGATTTCGCCGCGCGCGAAGTCGACTGGCTGTGCCAGATCGGCGGGATCGAGCTGAAGCCCGGCCACGCGCTGGGCCGCGACATCACGCTGGACGGTTTGAAGGCCGAGTTCGACGCCGTCTTCGTGGGCGTGGGCCTTGGCGGGGTGAACGACCTCGACGCGCCGGGGGCCGAGCGCGACGGTGTGCAGGACGCGGTGGGCTTCATCGCCGCGCTGCGCCAGGCCGACGACTTGACCAAGCTGCCCGTGGGCCGCAACGTGGTCGTGATCGGCGGCGGCATGACGGCGGTGGACGCCTCCGTGCAGTCCAAGCTGCTGGGCGCCGAGAACGTGACCATCGCCTATCGTCGCGGCAAGGACCGCATGGGCGCCTCGGAATTCGAGCAGGACCTGGCCACGTCGAAGGGCGTGCGCATCATCTGCAACGCGCAGCCGGTGGCGATCCATGGCAACGGCGCGGCCGCCGAGATCGAGTTGGAATACACCGCCGACGACGGATCGGGCCTCAAGGGCACGGGCGAGACGCTGCGCCTGCCCGCCGACCAGGTGTTCAAGGCCATCGGCCAGACGCTGACCTTCGAGGGCCTCGCGCTCGACGGCCGCAAGATCGCCGTGACCGGCGCCGGCCGCACCTCGGTCGAAGGCGTCTGGGCGGGCGGCGACTGCACGCCGGGCGACGACCTGACCGTCGTGGCGGTGGCCGAGGGGCGCGATGCGGCCGAGGATATCCACGCGACGCTCATGGGCGTCGCCGCGCCCGAAACCGGCGCCGTGATCGGCGAAGCGGCGCGTGCCTGAACTTCCCGAGGTCGAGGCCGCGCGCCGCCGGATCGAACGCGGCGCGCTCAACCGCACGATCGAAGCGGTGACCTACGGCGACGACATCACGCATATGGACCTGCCCGACCGCGCGGCGCTGGACCGGTTCACGGGCACGCAATTCTCCACCGCCACGCGGCACGGCAAGTTCATCTTCGCGGGCACGCAGGGCGGGCCGTGGATGATGATCCACCTTGGCATGGCCGGATCGATCCGCGTCATGGACGCGGACGAGGTCGACGCCGACTACATCCGGCTGACGGTTGCGTTCGAGGGCGGCACCCGCCTGACCTTCCGCGATCCGCGCAAGTTCGGCGAGATCGTCGTGGTCGAGGATGTCGAGGATTACGTGGCCGAACGCGGGCTTGGCCCAGATGCGCTGACCATCGGCGACAACGCGTTCGCCGACGTGATCGGCGGCACGCGCGGGGCCGTGAAGTCCGCGCTGCTGGCGCAATCCAAGCTGGCCGGCGTCGGCAACCTCTGGGCGGACGAGTCGCTCTACCGCGCCGGAATCCTGCCCGACGCGCGGGCCTGCGACCTGGAGGCAGGCCGGATCGGGAAGCTGCATGGCGTCGTCGGCGACACGCTGAAGGCCGTCGTCGATACAGATGCCGTCTATTCGAAACTGCCCGCCGACTGGCTGATCCACCGCCGTGACGAGGGTGCCGATTGCGGGATCTGCGACGGCGCCATCGCGAAAACGAAGGTGGGCGGGCGCACGTCCTATTTCTGCCCGGACCACCAGACCGGGGCGTGATACTGCGCGGCCGGATCCCGGGGCGCGTCCTGAATTGATGAACGGGAGGGCCTGACATGGCTGATCTGACGACCGATTTCGTGGGCATCAAGAGCCCCAACCCCTTCTGGCTGGCCTCGGCCCCGCCCACCGACAAGGAATACAACGTCCGCCGCGCCTTCGAGGCCGGCTGGGGCGGCGTCGTGTGGAAGACGCTGGGCGCCGAGGGCCCGCCCGTGGTCAACGTGAACGGCCCGCGCTACGGCGCGATCTGGGGCGCGGACCGCAGGCTTCTGGGACTGAACAACATCGAGCTCATCACCGACCGCCCGCTCGAGGTGAACCTCGAGGAAATGGCGCGGGTGAAGTCGGACTATCCCGACCGCGCGCTGATCGCGTCGATCATGGTGCCCTGCGAGGAAAGCGCCTGGAAGGCGATCCTGCCGCGGGTAATGGAAACGGGCGCCGACGGGATCGAGCTGAACTTCGGCTGCCCCCACGGCATGGCCGAACGCGGCATGGGCAGCGCGGTGGGGCAGGTGCCCGAATACATCGAAATGGTCACCCGCTGGTGCAAGCAGTATTACGACCGCCCCGTGATCGTGAAGCTGACCCCCAACATCACCGACATCCGCAAGCCCGCCCAGGCGGCGAAGAACGGCGGTGCGGACGCGGTGAGCCTGATCAACACGATCAACTCGATCACCTCGGTCAATCTCGACACCATGTCGCCCGAGCCGTCCATCGACGGCAAGGGCAGCCATGGCGGCTATTGCGGCCCGGCGGTGAAGCCCATCGCCATGAACATGGTGGCCGAGATCGCCCGTGATCCCGAAACCCACGGCCTTCCGATCAGCGGCATCGGCGGGATCACCACCTGGCGCGACGCGGCCGAGTTCATGAGCCTCGGCGCGGGCAACGTGCAGGTCTGCACCGCCGCCATGACCTATGGCTTCCGCATCGTGGAAGAGATGAAGGCGGGCCTGTCGGCCTGGATGGACGAAAAGGGCTACGCCTCGGTCGCCGAGGTCGTGGGGCGCGCGGTGCCCAACGTCACCGACTGGCAGTACCTGAACCTGAACTACGTCACCAAGGCGCGGATCAGCCAGGACGACTGCATCAAGTGCGGCCGCTGCTTCGCCGCCTGCGAGGACACGTCCCACCAGGCCATCGCCATGTCGCCGGACCGGACCTTCACCGTGATCGACGAGGAATGCGTGGCCTGCAACCTGTGCGTGGATGTGTGCCCGGTCGAGAACTGCATCACCATGGAAGAGCTGCCCAAGGGCGCCGTCGACCCGCGCACAGGCAAGACCGTGGGCGACTATGCCAACTGGACGACGCACCCGAACAACCCCGCGGCGCAAGCGGCGGAGTGACGGGTGGATGACGCCGACCGCCGTCTGCTGACGGACCTGTTCGACGCGGCCGTCGCCGCGGCGGACCCCGCTCGCGCCATCGCGCGCGCCATGCCCGCGCCGCCCAAGGGGCGCACGGTCGTGGTGGGCTGCGGCAAGGGCGCGGCGCAGCTGGCCGCGGCGTTCGACGCGGCGTGGGAGGGGGACCTGACCGGCGTCGTCGTCACGCGTTATGGCTACGCGACCGACGCAGGCCGTATCCGGGTGATGGAGGCGTCGCACCCCGTGCCCGACGCGGCCGGGCTCGAGGCATCACGGGCGCTGATGGACGCGGTGTCGGGGCTTGGCCCGGACGACCTGGTGGTCGCGCTCATCTGCGGCGGGGGATCGGCCCTTCTGCCGCTGCCGCCCGAGGGGATGGATCTCGACGATGAACGCGCGCTGAACGAGGCGCTTCTGGCCTCGGGCGCGCCCATCGGCGTGATGAACGCCATCCGCAAGCACGCCAGCCGGATCAAGGGCGGACGCCTCGCCGCCGCCGCGCATCCGGCGCGGGTCGTATCACTGGTCGTGTCGGACGTGCCGGGCGATGATCCGGCCGAGGTCGCGTCGGGGCCCACGGTACCGTCGGCTGTCACGCTGGAAGAGACCCGCGCGCTGATCGAAAGCTACGGGATCGACCTGCCCGAGATCATCCGCGGCCACCTGGAAACCGACGCTGCCCGCGCGCCCGCGCCGGGCGACGACGTGTTCGCGGGAAACGAGGTCCACGTGGTCGCCTCGGCCAGCATCTCGCTCGAGGCCGCGGCGGCGCGGGCGCGCGAAGCGGGCTACGACGCCGTAATCCTGTCGGACGCGATCGAGGGCGAGGCGCGGGACGTTGGCCAGGTTCACGCCGCCATCGCGCGCGAGGTGGCCATGCGCGGGCGGCCCTTCTCCGCGCCGGTCGTGATCCTGTCGGGGGGCGAGACCACGGTCAGCCTGCGCGGCAAGGGGGGGCGCGGAGGGCGCAACACCGAGTTCCTGTTGTCCTTCGCGCGGGCCATCGACGGGCTGCCGGGCATCGCCGCGCTGGCCGCCGATACCGATGGTATCGACGGGTCCGAAGACAACGCTGGCGCCTTCGCGACCGGCGACACGGCGGCGGCCTTGCGTGCGGCTGGTGTCGATCCGGGCGGCGCGTTGGGGCGCAACGATGCCTGGGGTGCGTTCGAAGCTGTGGATGCGCTGTTCGTGCCCGGTCCCACCGGCACCAACGTGAACGACTTTCGCGCGATCCTCGTCCGCGCCGCCGACTAGGCGCCCGGCCGCAGCAGGCGGTCGAAGAGCTTCGTCAGGTGTGCCTCGGCCCCCCGCAGCGGGTCGTCGGTATCGAGCACCGCGCGCACCTGCACATCGAAATCGGCGTAGTGCTGGGTCAGTGCCCAGACCGACATGATGGTGTGATGCGGGTCCACCTGCGCCAGCCGCCCCTCGGCCACCCAGTCGGCGATCAGCGCGGCGGCGCCGTCGACGAGGTCGCGCAGGGTGCTGGCCAGCGTGTCGTCGATATGCGGCGCGCCAGACAGGATCTCGTTCGCGAACAGCCGGCTTTCGCGCGGGTAGTCGCGGCTCAGCGCCAGCTTGCGCCGAACGTAGTCCAGCATCTCGTCCAGAGGCTCGCCCGCCGGATCGATGTCGCGCAGCGGCTCGAGCCAAGCATCCATCAGCTGCAACAGAAGCGCGCGGTGGATCGCCTCTTTCGACTGGAAATAATAGAGCAGGTTGGGCTTCGACAGGCCCGCCTCGCCGGCGATCTGGTCCAGTGTTGCGCCGCGGAAGCCATAGCGCGAGAATACCTCGAGCCCGGCGTCGAGAATGGCGGCCCGGTTGCGGGACTGGATGCGCGTCTCAGGCATTTGCGGGACGGCCAAGCTTCGTGCGTCGCGGGCGCATTCCGCCGGTTTTTTGAGCAATTGCCGCCTGCATGGTCGCGATCCTTGACTGGTTCCGAACCTCTGTTAGCGTGCATTTTACCGATTGGTCAAATCATTGCGAGGACGCCCCATGCCCCCAGCCGCCCCCGGTGAAAACATGCGCATTAACGGCGACCGGCTGTGGGACAGCTTGATGGACATGGCGAAGATCGGACCCGGCGTCGCGGGCGGCAACAACCGCCAGACGCTGACCGATGACGATGCGCGGGGCCGCGCGCTGTTCCAGGCCTGGTGCGAGGATGCGGGCTGTACCATGGGCCTCGACCAGATGGGCAACATGTTCGCGCGGCGCGAGGGGACGGACCCCGACGCGCTGCCGGTCTACGTGGGCAGCCACCTCGACACCCAGCCCACCGGTGGCAAGTACGACGGCGTGCTGGGCGTGCTGGGCGGACTCGAGATCATCCGCAGCCTCAATGATCTGGGCGTGAAGACGAAACATCCGATCGTGGTGACGAACTTCACCAACGAGGAGGGCACCCGCTTCGCGCCCGCCATGCTCAGCTCGGGCGTCTTCGCCGGCATCCACGAGCAGGACTGGGCCTATGCGAGGACCGACGCCAAGGGCCTGAGCTTCGGCGACGAGCTGGAGCGGATCGGCTGGAAGGGCGCGGAAGAGGTCGGCGCCCGCAAGATGCACGCCTTCTTCGAGCTGCATATCGAGCAGGGCCCGATTCTCGAAGCCGAGGGCAAGGATATCGGCGTGGTCACGCACGGGCAGGGCCTGTGGTGGCTCCAGATCACGCTGACCGGCAAGGACAGCCACACCGGCTCGACCCCCATGAACATGCGCAAGAACGCCGGGCTCGGCATGGCGCGCATCCTCGAGCGCGTGCACGAGATCGCGATGGAGGCGCAGCCCGACGCCGTGGGCGCGGCGGGCCATATCGACGTCTACCCGAACTCACGCAACGTGATCCCCGGCAAGGTGGTCTTCACCGTGGATTTCCGCTCGCCCGACCAGGCCAAGCTCGACGGCATGAAGGCGCGGCTGGAAGAGGAAGGCCCGAAGATCGCCGAGGACCTGGGCCTGGGCTTCGAGATCGAGACCGCCGGCCATTTCGACCCCGTGACCTTCGACGAGGGCTGCGTGAAGGCGGTCCGCGACGCGGCCGAGCGGCTGGGCTATTCGCACCGCGACATCGTCTCGGGCGCGGGCCACGATGCCTGCTGGATCAACCGCGTGGCCCCCACCGCGATGGTCATGTGCCCCTGCGTCGACGGGCTGAGCCACAACGAGGCCGAGGAAATCACCAAGGACTGGGCCAAGGCCGGCGCCGACGTGCTGCTGCACGCGGTGGTCGAGACGGCCGTGGTCGAGGCGTAGGCGCAACCGCCCCCACGCGTCGCGCCCTCAACAAACAGGGAGAATGCCAATGACCAAAGTCATCAAGAACGGCACCATCGTCACCCACGATCTGACCTACAAGGCGGACGTCCTGGTCGACGGCGGCAAGATCATCGAGATCGGCGAAGGGCTGACCGGCGACGAGGAAATCGACGCCACGGGCTGCTACGTCATGCCCGGCGGGATCGACCCGCATACCCATCTCGAGATGCCGTTCATGGGCACCTATTCCGCCGATGATTTCGAGTCCGGCACCCGCGCGGCGCTGGCTGGCGGCACGACGATGGTCGTCGACTTCGCGCTGCCCAGCCCCGGCCAAGGGCTGCTCGACGCGCTGAAGATGTGGGACAACAAGTCGACGCGCGCGCATTGCGACTATTCCTTCCACATGGCCGTGACGTGGTGGGGCGAGCAGGTCTTCGACGAGATGGAGACCGTCGTGAAGGAGCGCGGCATCAACACCTTCAAGCACTTCATGGCCTACAAGGGCGCGCTGATGGTGCAGGATGACGAGATGTACGCCTCGTTCCAGCGGTTGGCGGAACTCGGCGCCATCGCCATGGTCCACGCCGAGAACGGCGACGTGGTGGCGGATCTGTCGGCCAAGCTGCTGGCCGAGGGCAATAACGGCCCCGAGGGCCATGCCTATTCCCGTCCGCCCCAGGTCGAGGGCGAGGCGACGAACCGCGCGATCATGATCGCCGACATGGCGGGCGTGCCGCTCTACGTCGTGCACACCTCGTGCGAGGACAGCCACGAGGCCATCCGCCGCGCGCGCCAGCAGGGCAAGCGCGTCTGGGGCGAGCCGCTGATCCAGCACCTGACGCTGGACGAGTCCGAATACTTCAACCAGGACTGGGACCACGCCGCGCGCCGGGTGATGTCGCCGCCCTTCCGCAACAAGCAGCACCAGGACAGCCTGTGGGCCGGGCTGCAGGCGGGGTCGCTGTCGGTCGTGGCCACCGACCATTGCGCATTCACCACCGATCAGAAGCGCACCGGCATCGGCGATTTCACCAAGATCCCGAATGGGACCGGCGGGCTCGAGGACCGGATGCCGATGCTCTGGACCCACGGGGTGGGCACCGGGCGGCTGACCCCGAACGAGTTCGTGGCGATCACGTCGGCCAACATCGCGAAGATCCTCAACTGCTATCCCCGCAAGGGCGCGATCCGCGTTGGCAGCGACGCCGACATCGTCGTCTGGGATCCCGAGGCCGAGAAGACGATCACCGCGGGCGCGCAGCAGTCGGCCATCGACTACAACGTGTTCGAGGGCAAGAAGGTGAAGGGCCTGCCGCGCTATACCCTGTCGAAGGGCCGCGTGATGTTCGACACCGGCAAGATGCTGGGCCAGGAAGGCCACGGCGAATTCGTCAAACGCGCGCCCCTGGGCGAGGTCAACAAGGCGCTGTCGTCGTGGAAGCAGATCACCGCGCCGCGGCCGGTGGAACGCTCGGGCATCCCGGCGAGCGGGGTGTGATGCAGGCAACGGCCCAGGGTCGCGCGCCGGCCGGATCCGTGGTCGAAGCCAAGGCGCTGAACCTGACCTTTCACACCAATGACGGACCGGTTCACGCGCTGAAGGACGTGAACCTCGCGGTCGAGCGGGGGGAGTTCGTCAGTTTCATCGGCCCGTCGGGCTGCGGCAAGACCACGTTCCTGCGCTGTGTCGCCGGGTTGGAGACGCCCACGGGCGGCAGCTTGTCGGTCAACGGGCTGGACCCCGACGCCGCCCGCCGCGCGCGGGCCTACGGCTACGTGTTCCAGGCGGCGGGGCTTTATCCCTGGCGGACCATCGGTGGAAACATCCGCCTGCCGCTCGAGATCATGGGCTTTTCCGAGGAGGAAAAAAAGCGCCGTGTGCGCGATACGCTGGCCCTGGTCGACCTGGACGGGTTCGAGAACAAGTATCCCTGGCAGCTCTCCGGTGGCATGCAGCAGCGGGCGTCGATCGCACGGGCGCTCAGCTTCGATGCGGACCTGTTGTTGATGGACGAACCGTTCGGCGCGCTGGACGAGATCGTGCGCGACCGGCTGAACGAGGAGCTGCTGTCGCTCTGGGCGCGGACCGGCAAGACGATGCTGTTCGTCACCCACTCGATCCCCGAGGCGGTGTATCTGTCCACGAAGATCGTCGTGATGTCCCCCCGCCCGGGCCGCATCAGCGACGTGATCGACAGTCCGCTTCCGAAGGAGCGACCGCTCGACATCCGCGACAGCCGCGACTTCATCGACATCGCCCACCGCGTGCGCGAAGGCCTCCGCGCCGGGATGGAGGCGGCATGAGACGGGCGGATACGAGGGGCACGCGGCCCCCCGCATCACTGGTCACGGTCATCGGCTCTCCAGCCTGTACCGTAGATTCATGGTTGCCCCGGATTTCTGAACATTCTCTTAACGGCTGCCGCTTGGCTCCCTTGCTCCGTCGCACCATGAGTATTTTCGGACCAGTGATGACCGGAGCGCGCGTCAGCTTCATCACTGGTCTTCAAATACTCATGTCGAAGCCGTGCAACTCGGACGCCGGGAGGACGGCGGGATGACCGACACGCCGCTTTCCGCCCCGGGCGCGGGGGTCGGCCGCTCGGGCCGCGTGGCGCTGTGGCTGCGGGGCGCGGGCGGGCGGATCGTGCCGGTCCTGACCGTGATCGCGGCGCTGATCGCGTTGTGGTACGTCGCCTGCATCCCCATGAACGCGCATCAGTCCGTTCTGCTGGCCGAGCGGTCCGGCGCCGAGGTGACCCCCGCGGCCGCGTCCGAGCGGCGCAACATGGGGGGCATCGCGCTCAGCCTGCGGAATCCGGGCCCCGCGCTGTCGGCTGCCTTCGCGCAGGATCGACCGGTCCTGCCCGCGCCGCACCAGGTGGCGGTCGAGTTGTGGGACAGCACGGCGGGCATGCGGCCGACTTCGAAGCGCAGCCTGATCTTCCACGGCTGGATCACTCTTTCGGCCACGCTCGCTGGGTTCGCCGTGGGCACCGCGCTGGGCATCCTGCTGGCCGTGGGGATCGTGCACAGCCGCGTCATGGACATGAGCGTCATGCCCTGGGCCATCGTCAGCCAGACCATTCCGATCATCGCCATCGCACCGATGATCATCGTTGTGCTGTATTCCGTGGGCGTGCAGGGCCTGCTGCCGAAGGCGGTGATCAGCGCCTACCTGTCCTTCTTCCCGGTCGTCGTGGGGATGGTAAAGGGGCTGCGCAGCCCCGACGCCATGCAGCTGGACCTGTTGCGCACCTACGGCGCGACGGGCGGGCAGACCTTCTGGAAACTGCGGCTGCCCGCGTCGCTGCCCTACCTTTTCGCGTCTCTGAAGATCGGGGTTGCCGCGTCGCTGATCGGTGCCATCGTGGGCGAACTGCCCACCGGCGCGGTGCGGGGTCTGGGCGCGCGGCTGCTGGCCGGTAGCTACTACGGGCAGACGGTGCAGATCTGGTCGGCGCTCTTTGCCGCCGCGATCCTGGCCGCGGTGCTGGTGGCGATCATCGCCGGGATCGAGCGGATGCTGCTGCGGCGCATGGGGCTGGCGCGATGACGCTGGTGATCTTCGCACTCGTCCTCTGGGCCGCTGGCTTCGCGCTGAACGCGCGGCTGGCCACCGGCCCGGCCGCCGACACCCGTTCGGTGCAACTGGCCGTCCCGGCGATCTTCGGCCTGACCCTGATCGGGATGTGGGAGCTGATCGTCCGCGGGCTCGACGTGCCCGGCGTCATCCTGCCCCCGCCCAGTGCCGTCGCCGCCGCCTTCGCGGGGGAGCTCGACGTGATCTGGGCCGATTTCGTGCAGACCTTCGTGAAGGGCGCCCTGTCGGGTTACCTCATCGGCGCGCTGGCCGCGTTCGCCTTCGCCATCCTCGCCGACCGCTACGATTTCCTGAAACGCGGACTGCTGCCCGTGGGCAACTTCATGGCCGCGCTGCCCATCGTCGGCACCGCGCCGATCCTGGTGATGTGGTTCGGCTTCGACTGGGAGTCGAAATCCGCCGTGGTCGTGGTCATGGTGTTCTTTCCGATCCTCGTGAACACCGTGGCGGGGCTGGCCGATACGCAGGCCATGCAGCGCGACCTGATGCGCACCTACGGGGCGAGCTATGTCCAGACGCTGTTCAAGCTGCGTCTGCCGGCGGCCATGCCCTTCATCTTCAACGGGCTGAAGATCAGCACGACGCTGGCCCTGATCGGTGCGATCGTTGCCGAATTTTTCGGCTCTCCCACGCTCGGGATGGGCTTTCGCATCTCGACCAGCGTCGGACAGCTGGCGCTGGACATGGTCTGGGCCGAGATCGTGGCCGCGGCCCTTGCGGGCTCGGCCTTTTACGGCATCATCGCCTTCATCGAGAAGCGGGTGACCTTCTGGCACCCGTCCCACCGGGGCTGAACCTCGGGGAGATCCAACAAGGAGAAACATGTAATGAAGACCAGGATCATAGCCGCGGCCGTGGCCGCATTTGCCGGTGGCGCAGCGTATGCTCAGGACGAGGTCACCCTTCAGCTGAAATGGGTCACCCAGGCCCAGTTCGCCGGATACTACGTGGCCGAGGACCAGGGGTTCTACGACGAAGAGAGCCTGGACGTGACTATCCTGCCGGGCGGACCCGACATCGCGCCGCCGCAGGTTCTGGCAGGCGGCGGGGCCGACGTCATGGTCGACTGGATGCCGTCGGCCCTGTCGGCGCGCGAAAAGGGCCTGCCGATCGTCAACATCGCCCAGCCGTTCAAGACCTCGGGCCTGATGCTGACCTGCTGGAAGGACACCGGCATCACCGGCCCCGAGGATTTCCGCGGCCGCACCATCGGCGTCTGGTTCTTCGGCAACGAATACCCCTTCCTGAGCTGGATGAGCCAGGAAGGCATTCCCACGGACGCCTCGGATGACGGCATCACCGTCTTGAAGCAGGGCTTCAACGTCGACCCGCTGTTGCAGCGCCAGGCCGACTGCATCTCGACCATGACCTACAACGAGTACGGCCAGGTGCTGGACGCGGGCGTCGGCGAGGACGAGCTGGTGAACTTCAAGTACGAGGACCAGGGCGTCGCCACGCTGGAAGACGGGCTTTACGTGCTCGAGGAGAATCTCGAGGACCCGGCATTCGTCGACAAGATGGAGCGCTTCGTCCGGGCCTCGATGAAGGGCTGGAAATGGGCCGAGGAGAACCCCGAAGACGCCGCGATGATCGTGCTCGACAACGACGAGACCGGCGCCCAGACCGAGTCGCACCAGATCCGCATGATGCAGGAGATCGCCAAGCTGACCGCCGGCTCGAACGGCGCGCTTGCGGAAGAGGATTACCGCCGCACCGTCGATACTCTGCTGGCCGGCGGGTCCGACCCGGTCATCTCGAAGGAGCCCGAGGGCGCCTGGACCCACGAGATCACCGACGCCGCGCTGAACTGAGCTCGGCGCGCGGCCTTCGGGCCACGATGGAAGACGCAGCCGCCCGATATTTGGGCGGCTGCTGTCGTTTTGCCGGCCTCGCCCGCCCAAGCCCTGTGCAAACGCGCGCGGCTTGCTAGGATCGCCGCAGGATGAACGACACGCAGACCCTTGGATCACCCCAGGTGCAGCCCCGCTCGGTGGGGGGGCTGTCCGTTGTCGCCGCGGCGCGCGGCGGGGTCAGCGCGCTGTCGGACCTGCGCCAGTCGGGCGCGCTGAAGGCGCTGTTCCCGACCCCGCGCGGCGCGGGTGTGACGGCGGTCTGCATCAATACCGGGGGAGGCATCGCCGGGGGGGACCGGTTCGAGATCTCGGCGACGGCCCACGCGGACGCGCGCCTGACCCTGACGACGCAGGCGGCCGAGCGGGTCTACCGGGCCGCGGCGGCCGTGCCCGGCCGTGTGACGACGCGCCTGACGGTCGAGCGGGGTGCGACCCTGCACTGGCTGCCGCAGGAAACGATCCTGTTCGACGGTGCGCGGCTCAGGCGGCGGCTTCGGATCGAGATGGCCGAGGATGCGCGGCTGCTGATGGTCGAGCCGGTGGCCTTCGGCCGCCACGCGCGGGGCGAGGTCTTGCGCGGTGGCGCGTTCGAGGACCGCGTCGCCATCGACCGCGCGGGCGCACCGTTCTACCGCGATGCAACGCGGCTGTCGGGTGACATCGCCGGGCACCTGGCACGACCCGCCATCGCGGGCGGGGCAGGGGCCATGGCCCTTGTCGTCTTGGCCGAACCCGAGGCCGAGCGTCATCTGCCGGCCGCGCGCACCGTGCTGCCTGCCGGTGCGGGCGCCTCGTCGCCGGCGCCGGGCCTGCTGGTCGCGCGGTTGTTGGCCGGCGATTCCTTCGACCTGCGCCGCGCCCTCATCCCGCTGCTCGAACGGTTGTCGGGCGCCGCATTGCCCCCTGTCTGGAGATCCTGAATGAACCTGACCCCCCGCGAAAAGGACAAGCTGCTCGTCGCCATGGCCGCGCAGGTGGCGCGCGCCCGGTTGGCCCGCGGCGTGAAACTGAACCACCCCGAGGCCATCGCGCTCATCACCGATGCGGTCGTCGAAGGTGCGCGCGACGGCCGCAGCGTGGCCGACATGATGCAGGCGGGGGCGCAGGTCGTCACCCGCGATCAATGCATGGAGGGCGTGCCCGAGATGATCCACGACGTGCAGGTCGAGGCGACCTTTCCCGATGGCACCAAGCTGGTGACCGTGCACAACCCCATACGCTGAGATCCCGCGACGCGATACCGGCGCACCACGAAAGGACGGCCCATGATCCCCGGAGAATTCCTGACCGCAGACGGCGACATCACCCTGAACGAGGGGGCCGAGGCCATCACGCTGATGGTCGCCAATACCGGCGACCGGCCAATCCAGGTGGGCAGTCATTACCACTTCGCCGAGACCAACGCCGCGCTGGATTTCGACCGCGACGCGGCGCGGGGGATGCGACTGGACATCGCTGCCGGCACCGCCGTGCGTTTCGAGCCGGGACAGCGGCGCGAGGTTTCGCTGATCCCCTATGGCGGTGGTCGGCAGGTTTTCGGCTTCAACGGCGCGGTGATGGGCGCGTTGTGAGGGCCGCCCTGACGCTCGCCCTCGCTGTGTTTCCGCTGGCGGCCGGTGCACAGGCCCCGAATTGCGCCAACCCGGTCACGCAGGCCGACATGAACCAGTGCAGCTATGCCGCCTGGCTGGCCGCGGATGCCGAACTGAACCGCCTCTGGGGCATCGCCAAGCCCCGGGCCGACGCGGGCGGTTACGGCCAGGCCCTGCTCGACGCACAGCGGGCCTGGATCGCCTATCGCGACGCGGCCTGCGCCGCCGAGGCCGCACCCTATGCCGGCGGATCGATCCAGCCGCTCATCGTCAATTCCTGCTTCGAGCGGCTGACCCTGCGCCGCAACGAGGACCTGCGCACCGATCCTTAAGCACTATGGAACCCGTCGCAATTTGAGGGTTTTAATCAGGTTAACTCGGCAGATCGGAGCACGCTCATGACCCTGCCTCTCGACATGTGGCGCAGTGCCATGGCCTCGGCGCAAATGGTGGCCGAAGCGCAGGCGGTCATCGCGTACCGCCTTGCCGGGCTGGCCGGTGTCTGGTCCGTCGCCCCCACGGAAAACGCGGTGATGATCGGCGAAAAGGGCCCTGCCCTGCTGGACGCGCAAGCGGCGGCCTGGACCGCCGCGATGCGTGGCGGGCGCCCCGACCAGGTCTACAACGCCTGGCTCGGCCCCATCGGCAAGGCCACGCGGGCGAATGCACGGCGGTTGGGCAAGCGCGGATTGCGCCAGCGCGCCTGAATATTGGGCAAAGGGCGCGGCATTCACCGCCCGCCCTTGTCAGATCGCCACCAGCCCGGAACAGTGTCGGTGAAAACCGCCTGAGACCGGGACCCCGCCATGCCGACCAAGATTGCCCGCGCCGACTATGCCGCCATGTTCGGCCCCACCACGGGCGACAAGGTCCGCCTGGCCGATACCGACCTGCTGATCGAGGTCGAGCGCGACCTGACCACCTATGGCGAAGAGGTGAAGTTCGGCGGCGGCAAGGTCATCCGCGACGGCATGGGGCAGGGGCAGGCCAGCCGCGCGCAGGGCTCGATGGACACGGTCATCACCAACGCGCTGATCGTCGACCACACGGGCATCTACAAGGCAGACGTGGGCCTGCGCGACGGGCGCATCGCCAATATCGGCAAGGCGGGCAACCCGGACGTGCAGTCCGGCGTGGACATCCATGTCGGGCCGGGGACCGAGGTGATCGCGGGCGAGGGGCGCATCCTGACCGCCGGTGGCTTCGACAGTCACATCCACTTCATCTGCCCCCAGCAGATCGAGGACGCGCTGCATTCCGGCGTGACCACGATGCTGGGCGGCGGCACCGGGCCGGCCCACGGCACGCTCGCCACCACCTGCACGCCGGGGCCCTGGCATATCGGGCGCATGCTCCAGGCGCTGGACGGCACGCCCGTCAATCTCGGCCTCTCGGGCAAGGGCAATGCCAGCCAGCCCGCTGCGCTGGTCGAGATGGTCAACGCGGGCGCCTGCGCGCTGAAGCTGCACGAGGATTGGGGCACCACGCCCGCCGCCATCGATTGCTGCCTGAGGGTGGCCGACGACATGGACGTGCAGGTGATGATCCACACCGACACCCTGAACGAATCCGGCTTCGTCGAACGCACGGTCGAGGCCATCGCGGGCCGCACGATCCATGCGTTCCACACCGAGGGCGCAGGCGGCGGCCATGCGCCGGATATCATCAAGATCTGCGGCGACGAGAATGTCCTGCCGTCATCCACGAACCCGACGCGCCCATTCACCGTGAACACCATCGAAGAGCATCTGGACATGCTCATGGTGTGCCACCACCTCGACAAGCGGGTGCCCGAGGACATCGCCTTCGCCGAATCCCGCATCCGGCGCGAAACCATCGCCGCCGAGGACATCCTGCACGACATGGGGGCGTTCTCGATCATCGCCTCCGACAGCCAGGCCATGGGCCGCGTGGGCGAGGTCATCATCCGAACCTGGCAGACCGCCGACAAGATGAAGAAGCAGCGCGGCGCCCTGCCCGAGGAGACCGGCGACAACGACAACATGCGCGTGCGCCGCTACATCGCCAAGTACACGATCAACCCGGCGATCGCCCACGGCATGAGCCACGAGATCGGCAGCATCGAGGTCGGCAAGCGGGCGGACCTGTGCCTGTGGAATCCCGCCTTTTTCGGCGTGAAGCCCGAGATGGTGCTGGTGGGCGGTTCGATCGCCATGGCGCAGATGGGCGACCCGAACGCGTCGATCCCGACGCCGCAGCCCGTCTACTCGCGCCCCATGTTCGGCGCCATGGGCCGCGCGGCCGAGCGCGGATCGGTCCTGTTCGTCAGCGAGGCGGCCCATGCGGGCGGCATCAAGGCCCATCTGGGCCTCGCCAAGGACACGGTGGCGGTGAAGGGGACGCGCGGCATCGGCAAGCGCAACCTGCGCCTGAACGATGCCCTTCCGGTGATGGAGGTCGACTCCGAAACCTACGAAGTGCGCGCCGACGGCGAGCTGCTGACCTGCCAGCCGGCCGACGTCCTGCCCATGGCGCAGCGGTACTTCCTGTTTTGAATCAAGAGGCTGGGCATGGGATCGGGGCGGTTTCCGGGTTGCGCCCGCTGCAACGCGGCTATTCCGCATTGGGGCTAACGCTGCACTGCAGCAAGGCCTACCTTCAAGGTCAACGCACAACAGCAGACCCGGAAGGATACGATCGCCATGGCCGATATCAGCTTTCACCCCACCCACGTCGCCCAAGATGCCCTGTCCGGCATCAAGAACGTGTTCGCCCAGATCGGGCACGGCCTGGTCGCCATGGGCGAGAACTCCGGCCGCTACCGCCGTCTGACTGCCCTGAACCGCATGTCGGATGCGCAACTGGCCGAGCGCGGTCTGAAGCGCGAGGACATCGTGCGGCACGTGTTCGCGGACGTCTTCTACGTCTGATCCCGGCGGACGGGGTGGTGCGATGACCGCGCTGCCGCCCCGCGCCACGCGCGTCCTCAACACCGCGGGGGACGCGCCCGTCGATACCGTCCGCCTCGACTACGCTGCGCGGCTTTTGCGCCGCAAGCGGCTGGTGGGGCAGGGCGGTCTCGAATTCCTCGTCGATCTTGAACAGGTCACTTCGCTCGACCACGGTGCCGGGCTTTGTCTCGAGGACGGCCGCATCGTGGCCGTCGCCGCCGCGGACGAGCCGCTGGTCGCCATTACCGGGCAGGCCCTGGCGCGTCTGGCCTGGCATATCGGCAACCGCCACACCCCCTGCGAAATTCATTCCGACCGGCTGGTCATCCAGCGCGATCCGGTGATCGAGCGGATGCTGACGGGACTCGGCGCCGATCTGCGCCCGTTCATGGGCCCGTTCCGCCCAGAAGGCGGCGCCTATGGCCATGGCCGGACCATGGGTCATTCCCACGGTGAACACGCCCATGGATGACGGCTTGCTCGTGCTGGCCCAATGGCTGTCGCCGGGCTTCCCGCTGGGCAGTTTCGCCTATTCCCAAGGTCTGGAGTCCGCGATCGCCGACGGGGTCGTGGGCGACGCCGAAACGCTCGAACTCTGGCTGGCCGACACGCTCGCGCATGGTACGGGCCGGACCGATGCTATCCTGATTCGGACTGCCAATGCTGCGACGGATCGGAATGCCTTGTCCGAGGTCGACGCGGCCGCGCGCGCCTTCGCGTCCTGCGCCGGGCGCAGTATCGAGTTGCACGACATGGGTGCCGCCTTCTCCAATACCGTGGACGCGGTCTGGGCTTTCGGGCTGGACGGGCTGTCCTTCCCCGTCGGGTTCGGTGCCGCCTGCCGCGCGCGCGGCATCGACGTCGACCGGGCCGGGCCCTTCTACCTGCACGCGGGCGTGGCCAATGTCGTCGCCGCGGCGCAACGGCTGATGCCACTGGGCCAGACAAGGGCGCAGGGGGTCATCGCCGCGCTGTCGCCCCTGTGCGAACGGGTCGCCGCGGAAACGCGCGGGGCCACGCCGGACGATATCGCCACCGCAAGCTTCGCCGCCGACATCGCGGCAATGCGCCACGAAACACTGGAACCGAGGATCTTCCGCACATGAGCCGTCACGGTCCCCTTCGCATCGGCATCGGCGGCCCCGTGGGCGCCGGAAAGACCACGTTGACCGCGGCGCTGGCCCAACGGCTGCACCCGGGCCTGTCGCTGGGCGTCATCACCAACGACATCTACACGCAGGAAGATGCCGAGGCGCTGATGCGGATGCAGGTGCTGCCGGGCGACCGCATCATCGGGGTCGAGACGGGCGGCTGCCCCCACACCGCCATCCGCGAGGACGCGTCGATCAACCTGGCGGCCGTGGCCCGCATGCGCGAACGGCACGCCGATCTCGAGGTCGTGCTGATCGAGTCGGGCGGCGACAACCTGTCGGCCACGTTTTCGCCCGAGCTGGCGGACCTGACGGTCTATGTCATCGACGTGGCCGCGGGCGAGGAGATCCCGCGCAAGGGCGGCCCGGCCATCACCCGGTCTGACCTGCTGGTGATCAACAAGACCGACCTCGCCCCCCATGTGGGCGCGTCGCTCGAGGTCATGGCGCGCGATGCGGCCCGGATGCGCGGCGACCGGCCGGTGGTCTTCGCGTCCCTGCGCCGGGGCGAGGGCATCGCCGAGATCATCGAGATCCTTTCGCGAGAGGGTGGATTCGCCTTGCCGAGGAAGGCCGAGACCTCCGACGCCTGACCCGGCGCGCCCGGCGCGGGGCCTTTCCGTGGACAGGCGCGGCGCCGCACGCTACCCCTTGGGGACACGTGGCGAGGGAGGCGCGACATGTCCGATATTCCGGTCCCGGGGGCAGGCGAATGCTGAAGGGAATCGATCCGCGGCTGAATGCCGACGTTCTCTTCGCCCTGCGCGCCATGGGGCATGGCGACACCCTGATCATCGCCGACACGAACTTCCCGGCCGACGCGATATCGCGCGAAACGGTATTGGGCGAGTTGCTTCGCATGGAGAACCTGACAGCGGCCGAGGCCATAGACGCGATCCTGTCGGTCCTTCCGCTCGACACGTTCGTGGATGATTTCGCCGCCCGGATGGCGGTCGTCGACGATCCCGACTCGGTGCCCGACGTCCAGCGCGAAGTGCAGGCCACGATCGACGCCGCCGAGGGCGCACCGCGTCCGATGGTGGCCGTCGATCGCTTCGCCTTCTACGACCTGGCGCGCGACGGCTACGCCGTCATCCAGACCGGCGAGCGGCGATTCTACGGCTGCTTCATGCTGCGCAAGGGCGTCGTGGGGCCGGACGCATGAGTGTCGTGATCCTTGGCGTCTTCGTCGCCGATACCGCCTTCCATGCCGACCGGATGCCGGTCATGGGCGAAACCGTGTTGGGCCGAGACTTCGTGCTCGGTCCCGGCGGAAAGGGCTCGAACCAGGCGGTGGCCGCCGCGCGCGCCGGGGCCGACGCGCATTTCGTCACCCGACTCGGCACGGACGATTTCGCACGGCTCGCCCGGCAGACCTGGGGGGATGCCGGTGTGACGCCCCACGTGATCGACACGCCCGAAAGCTATACCGGCGCGGCCTTCATCTTCCTCGAGCACGGGACCGGGCAGAACGCGATCATCGTGTCCCCCGGGGCCGCCGGGCTGATCACGCCCGCCGATATCGATGCCAATGCCGGGCCGATCGGTGGGGCGGACGTCTTCGTCACACAGCTGGAACAGCCGCTCGACGCCGCGCTTCGGGGGCTGGAGGTCGCGCGTGCGGGTGGGGCCCGGACGATTCTCAACCCCGCCCCGGCCAGTGAGCTGCCGGACGAGATGCTGGCGCTTTGCGATTACATCACCCCGAACGAGACCGAGGCCGAGACGCTCACCGGCATCAAGGTCAATTCGACCGATGCCGCGCTGAAGGCGGCCAAGGCCTTCCGGGCAAAAGGCGTGGGGGCCGCGATCATCACGCTGGGGGAATCGGGGGCGCTCTACCACGACGGGGACACGACCCTGCACGTCCCGGCGATGTCGGTCGGCAAGGTCGTGGACACGACAGGGGCGGGCGATGCCTTCAACGGGGGATTCGCCACCGCCCTGTCCGAGGGAAAGGCGCCCGAGGAAGCCGTGAGATTCGGCAACGCGACGGCCGGGCTGTCGGTGACTCGCCCCGGCGCGGCCAGCGCGATGCCCACGCGGGCGGAAATCGAGTCGCTCCTGCGGGGGTAAGAAACCACCGCGGCGCAGGACGTTCCCGGGAAATGGCGCGGATTTTCCGGATCACGGACCGGTGATCCGCCCGGGATATGCTGCCGGCGCCTCGGGTAAGCCCCTGAATATCGGGGCCTTTGCCGGTGTCAGGATCGGCCTGGGCCGCGTGCCCGGGAAGGCTGCTTCAGAAAACTTCTCTCGGTGTTGAAAAAACTGCTTGCGGGTTTTGTCGTGTCTCCCTAGATAGCGCTTCACCGGCGGGGCAGCGGCCTTGGTCGG
>NZ_FQZA01000010.1 GCF_900141995.1 Palleronia salina
CATCCCGGCGGGGTGCGCCGGGATGCGTTCCGATTACTCGATGATCTTCGACACCACGCCGGCGCCGACGGTGCGGCCGCCTTCGCGGATGGCGAAGCGCAGTTTCTCTTCCATGGCGATCGGCGCGATCAGCTCGACGCCGAACTGCACGTTGTCGCCCGGCATGACCATCTCGGTGCCTTCGTTCAGCTGCACCGTGCCGGTCACGTCCGTCGTGCGGAAGTAGAACTGCGGGCGGTAGTTCGCGAAGAACGGCGTGTGGCGGCCGCCCTCTTCCTTGGTCAGGATGTAGGCCTCGGCCTCGAACTTCGTGTGCGGCTTCACCGAGCCGGGCTTGCACAGCACCTGGCCACGCTCGACGCCGTCACGGTCCACGCCGCGCAGCAGCGCGCCGATGTTGTCGCCGGCTTCGCCGCGGTCCAGCAGCTTGCGGAACATCTCGACACCGGTGCAGGTCGTCTTCTTGGTGTCGCGGATGCCGACGATCTCGATCTCGTCGCCCACGTTGATCACGCCACGCTCCACACGGCCGGTGACCACGGTGCCGCGGCCCGAGATCGAGAACACGTCCTCGACCGGCATCAGGAACGGCTGGTCCACGGCGCGCTCGGGCGTCGGGATGTACTCGTCCACGGCGGCCATGAGCTTCTTGATCGACTCTTCGCCGATCTCGGGGTTCTCGCCGTTCATCGCGGCCAGAGCCGAGCCCGGGATGACCGGGATGTCGTCGCCGGGATACTCGTAGGACGACAGCAGCTCGCGGATTTCCATCTCGACGAGCTCCAGCAGCTCCTCGTCATCCACCTGGTCGACCTTGTTCATGTAGACCACGATCGCGGGGATGCCGACCTGGCGGCCCAGCAGGATGTGCTCGCGCGTCTGCGGCATGGGGCCGTCGGCGGCGTTCACCACCAGGATCGCGCCGTCCATCTGCGCGGCGCCGGTGATCATGTTCTTCACGTAGTCGGCGTGGCCGGGGCAGTCCACGTGGGCATAGTGGCGGGCCTCGGTCTCGTACTCCACGTGCGCGGTCGAGATCGTGATGCCGCGGGCCTTCTCCTCGGGCGCGCCGTCGATCTGGTCGTAAGCGCGGAAGTCGCCGAAATACTTGGTGATCGCCGCGGTCAGCGTCGTCTTGCCGTGGTCAACGTGACCGATGGTCCCGATGTTCACGTGCGGTTTGTTGCGTTCGAACTTTGCCTTCGCCATGAAAGTCAGCGCCTCGTCTGGTGTAAAATGGGGGCCGCGACAGGGGCTTGGCCCGGGTGGATTGACGCGGGCTGATTAGCGACCGAAAGGCGGAATTGCAAGGCCGGTCCGACCGGTCCGGCGCGCCCCGTCAGGGCCGCGCCGCGATGGCCGCCTGCGCCTGCGCATCCAGCGCGTCGCGGTCGAATTCCACGCGCGTCTGCCCCGGCTCGGGGGTGAACCATTCGGCGTTGCGGATCAGCCAGTTCTCGAGCGCGCGCGCCCCGTCCGTGGCCAGGTTTTCCAGCTGCTCCTCCTTGCCGCGCACCAGGCCCGACCCGACGATGGGCGCGATGTTCTCGACCCCTTCGAAGGCGGTGATGCGGTGCGGCTTGGCGTTCAGACGCTGCTGGGTGGCGTTGTCGTAGACGTTGACCTCGAAGATCAGCGCCGATTTCGGGGTGTAGATCACCGGCAGGCCCGGCAGCGCCAGCACGTAGCCGCCGATGGCGATCCCGAGATGGTAGAGCCCGTCGCCATCATAGCGGCCCAGCCGCGCCTCGACCGCGTCGGCCAGGGCGGTGGTCAGCTCGTCCTTCGTCGCCTCGCGCGAGAACGGTCCCTGTTCCACGTCGCGGGCCTGCACGATGTTGTAGCCCAGCCGGAAGTCGCCCAGCGCCTCGGGCGTCTCATCGAGGGAATTCGCGGCGCAGCCGGCAAGCGTGACGAGGCCGACGAGGGCCAAGAGGCGGAGGATCATCGGCGGCTCCTTCAGGTGAACTTGTTGTCGCGCGGGAAGCCACGCGGCGCCATCCGGCCCGCCCCCGCGCGCTTGGCCGTCCATTCGGCGAGGTCGGTCTCGGTGCGGGTCCGACCGGCCGGGTCGCGCCACGACAGGCCCTCGGACAGCGTGAAGGTCGTGGCGTCCGACAGGCCGCCATCCTTGAACTTCTGGAGGCGCACGCCCTTGCCGCGCGCCATCTCGGGCAGCTCGTCCAGCGGGAAGACCAGGACCTTGCGGTTCTCGCCAACGGTGGCGACGTGATCGCCGCTTACGGGCTTGGCCAGCAGCGCGGTGGCGGGCGCGCGCACGTTCAGCACCTGCTTGCCCGCGCGGGTCTGCGCCACGGCGTCATCCTCGGGCAGGACGAATCCGTCGCCGGCCGAGGACGCGACCAGCAGCTTGCCGCCGGGGCGGTGGATGCGCAGCTCGACGATCTGCGCCTCGTTGGGCAGGTCGACCATCAGGCGCACGGGCTCGCCCATGCCGCGGCCCCCGGGCAGGCCGGAGGCGGGCAAGGTATAGAACCGTCCGTTCGAGCCCATGAGCAGCAAGCGGTCGGTGGTCTCGGCGTGGAAGATGAAACGCGGGCCGTCGCCGTCCTTGAACTTCAGCTCGCGGCCCAGGTCGATATGGCCGGTCATCGCGCGGATCCAGCCCATCTGGCTGTACACCACGGTGATCGGCTCGCGGTCGATCATGGCCTCGATCGGCACGTCCTCGACCTCGACCGCCTCCTCGATCCGCGACAGGCGGTGGCCCCGTTCGTAATCCTTGCCGAACTGTTTCTTGGTCTCGCGCAGCTGGTCGGTGATCCGGGCCCACTGCACGTCGGGCGTGGCCAGCAGGTCTTCGAGCGCCGCACGCTCCTCGAGCAGGGCATCACGTTCGCGCCGAAGCTCCAACTCCTCCAGCCGCCGCAGGGCGCGCAGCCGCATGTTGAGGATCGCCTCGGCCTGCACCTCGCTCAGGTCGGTCTCGCCGTCGCCGGGCAGGGGCGACACGTAATCCCGCTCGTCCGTGGCGCGGGGCGGGATCGTGCCCCAGTCCTGCGCCATCAGCGCGCACTTGGGATCGTCGTCGTAGCGGATGATGTCGATCACCCGGTCGAGGTTCAGGAAGGCGATGATGAAGCCTTCCAGCACCTCGAGCCGGTGGTCGATCTTCTCGAGCCGGTGGCGCGAGCGGCGCAAAAGCACGTCGCGGCGGTGGTCGAGGAAGGCGCGCAGCACTTCCTTCAGCGAACAGACCTTGGGCGTGCGGCCGTCGATCAGCACGTTCATGTTCATCGCGAAGCGCGTTTCGAGGTCCGACTGCTTGTAGAGCATGTTCATCAGGATCTCGGGATCGACGCTGCGCGACTTGGGCTCGAGGATCACGCGCACATCCTCGGCCGACTCGTCGCGGATGTCGGCGAGGATGGGCAGCTTCTTGGTCTGGATCAGGTCGGCGATCTTCTCGATCAGCTTGGATTTCTGCACCTGGTACGGGATCTCGGTGACGACGATCTGCCACTGGCCGCGGCCCAGATCCTCCTTCTCCCACTTGCACCGCAGGCGGAAGCCGCCGCGCCCGGTGCGATAGGTCTCGGCCATGCTCTCGGGGCTTTCGACGATCACGCCGCCAGTGGGAAAATCCGGCCCCTTCACGTAGTTCAGCAGCGTGTCGTCGCGCGCGTCGGGCGTCTTGATCAGGTGGACGGCCGCATCGCACAGCTCGACGATGTTGTGGGGCGGTATGTTCGTCGCCATGCCAACGGCGATGCCCGAGGAGCCGTTGGCCAGCAAGTTCGGGAAGGACGCGGGCAGCACGACAGGTTCCGTCAGCGTGCCGTCGTAGTTCTCGCGGTAATCGACGGCGTTCTCGTTCAGGCCTTCCAGCAACGCCTCGGCCGCCGCGGTCATCCGCGCCTCGGTATAGCGGCTGGCGGCCGGGTTATCGCCGTCGATATTGCCGAAGTTGCCCTGCCCGTCGACCAGCGGGTAGCGGACGTTGAATTCCTGCGCGAGCCGGGCCATCGCGTCGTAGATCGCCGCGTCGCCATGGGGGTGATAGTTGCCCATCACGTCGCCCGAGATCTTGGCGGACTTGCGGAAACCGCCGGTGGACCCGAGCCTGAGTTCACGCATCGCGAACAGTATCCGCCGGTGGACCGGCTTTAGCCCGTCGCGCGCATCGGGCAGCGCGCGGTGCATGATCGTGCTGAGTGCATAGGTCAGGTAGCGCTCGCCAATCGCGCGCGACAGCGACTCGGTCAGCGAATCCGGGGTGGGAATGTCTTCGGGATCGGCGGGATCGTCGCTCATGGTTCGGGGATAGCCTTCGCCGGAAGTCTGGTAAAGACGCCAAATCGCGCGCGATCGGCGAACTTTTTCTCAGGTGGGCCGTTAACTCATGGTAATCTTGAACGAACTGAACGGGGGCGATTCCATGATTCGACTGAGCCTTGGCTTGTTGCTTTGCATTGGTGTGACCATGGCCGTCGTCGGCCGCGACGTCGAACGGCCGATGGGAAGCGACGACCCCGACTTCAACCGGGTTGCGACCGCGGCCGAGCCCGCCGAAACCGCGCGCCTGGCGCTGGACGACGAACGCGGTGCGATAGAACGCGCACTCGCGGCGACAATCGCCCCGGAGCCCGAGCCCGAGGAAGCGGCAATGATCCAGACGGCCAGCCTGCAGCCCATGCTGCCCCAGCAGGACCTGCACGTGGTCACCGGCAACCGCGTCAACGTACGCTCCGGCCCATCGACGGCGAACCAGGTGGTCGACCAGGTCGTCCGCGACCAGCGGGTCGAAGTGCTGTCCGAGACGCCGGACGGCTGGATGCGGATCTTCATCCCCGACAGCGGGATCGAGGCCTATATCTTCGGCCGCTTCCTTCAGCCCGAACAGGGCTGACACCAACCCCTTGCACCCCGGTCGAACCCGCCCCATTCCGGTGGCGGGTTTTTCTTTGGGCGGGGACCGGCGACCATGGCGCGCAGCATTCTCATCACCGGCTGTTCCAGCGGGATCGGGCTTGACGCCGCGATGACGCTGCATCGCGCGGGCTGGCGCGTCTTCGCGGGCGTGCGCGACGAGGACAGCGCGGCGCGGTTCCGCTCGGCCGGGGTCGAGACGGCCCGGATCGAGATGGCGGAGACTTCCAGCATCGACGCTGCCCTCGCCGATGTGCTGGAGCGCACAGGCGGCACGCTCGACGCGCTCTACAACAACGCGGCCTTCGCCTGCCCCGGCGCGGTCGAGGACCTGCCGACGGACGCGCTGCGGTCGGTGTTCGAGGCCAATGTCTTCGGCCTGCACCACCTGACGCGCGCCGCGATCCCCGTCATGCGCCGGCAGGGTCACGGGCGGATCGTCCAGTGTTCCAGCGTTCTGGGCTTCGTGCCCCTGCCCTGGCGCGGCGCCTACTCGGCCAGCAAATACGCGCTGGAAGGGCTGACCGACACCCTGCGGATCGAGATGCGCGACACGCCCCTCCATATCATCACCCTGCAACCGGGGCCCATCGCGTCGCGGATCCGCGCCAACTCGATCCCGCATTTCGAACGCTGGATCGACTGGGAATCCTCGCCGCGCCGGGCGCAATACGAGCGGAGCCTGCTGAAACGCCTCTACGAGCCGTCGGGCGGCGATCTGTTCCAGCTGCCGCCGGGCGCGGTGTCGCGCGTGCTGCTGAAGGCCCTGACCACGCCCCGGCCACGCTCGCACTACAAGGTGACGGTGCCCACGCACCTCATGGCCGCCGCGCGGCGGTTGCTGCCCCGTGCCGCATTGGACGCGCTTTGCGCCCGCGGATAGGGTTGCGGCCACCGCGCGGGCCGCGCAGGGTCGCCTTCGCGGCGCGGCCCGCTAGGTGGCACGGCTCGGATAACAGACGGAGATCCAATGTTCAGTGATCCGCTATTCATTCTCGTCGTCATCGCCGTGCTCGTGGTGCTGGCGATCCTGCTGAAGGGTATCAGCACATTCGGAAAGGGCGGTGCCGATTCCGCCAAGCAATCCAACAAGTACATGCGCTGGCGGATTTACGCGCAGGGGATCGCCGTGGTGATCATCCTGATCTTCGTCTTCTTCCGCCGCACGGGAGGCTGAACCATGGTCGTACTGAACAAGATCTACACCCGCACCGGTGACGCGGGCGAAACCGCCCTGGGCAACGGCACGCGGGTCGCCAAGCACAGCCCGCGCGTCACCGCCTACGGCACGGTGGACGAGGTCAACGCCACCTTCGGCCTCGCGCGGCTGCACGCGACCGGCGAGGTGGCCCAGCAGATCGCGCGCATCCAGAACGACCTGTTCGACCTGGGCGCAGACCTCTGCCGCCCCGACATGGAGAAGGACGCCGAGGCGGAATACACGCCGCTGCGGATGACCGACGCCCAGACCGACCGGTTGGAGCGCGAGATCGACGCCATGAACGACGCGTTGGAGCCGCTGCGCAGCTTCATCCTGCCGGGCGGCAGCGCGCTGTCGGCGCATCTGCACCTGTGCCGCACCGTCACCCGCCGGGCCGAGCGTCTGACCATGGAGCTTGCGACGCTGGAAAACGTGAACCCGGCGGCGGTGCGATACCTCAACCGCCTGTCGGACTGGTGTTTCTGCGCCGCGCGCATCGCCAATGACGATGGCCGCGAGGACATCCTGTGGAAGCCGGGTGCCAACCGCTGAGCCAGCGCGCGCCGCTCTGCGGGCGGGCCGTTCCGAACACCCCGGATCAGCGCCCGGAACACTGCGTCAAACGGCCGAAATGCGTCGTTTTTCCCCTGTCTTCGCCCGAACCAAGGGTCTAGGGTCTGCGCCAAACGAATGGAGGATGACCGATGAAAATTCTCGTCCCCGTCAAGCGGGTGATCGACTATAACGTCAAGGTGCGGGTCAAGGGCGACGGCTCGGGCGTGGACCTGGCCAACGTGAAGATGTCCATGAACCCCTTCGACGAGATCGCCGTGGAACAGGCGATCCGCATGAAGGAGGCCGGCGACGCCGAAGAGGTCGTCGTCGTCTCGATCGGCGTGAAGCAGTCGCAGGAAACCCTGCGCACCGCGCTGGCCATGGGCGCCGACCGCGCGATCCTGATCACCGCAGCCGATGACGTGCACACCGATATCGAACCGCTGGCCGTCGCGAAGCTGCTGAAGGCCGTGGTCGACGAGGAACAGCCGGGCATGGTGCTTTGCGGCAAGCAGGCCATCGACAACGACATGAACGCCACCGGCCAGATGCTGGCGGCCCTGCTGGGCTGGTCGCAGGCCACCTTCGCGTCGGAAATCAAGGTCGATGGCGACCACGCGCTGGTCAAGCGCGAGGTCGATGGCGGCATGCAGTCGATCAAGGTCAAGATGCCCGCCGTGGTCTCGGTCGACCTGCGCCTGAACGAGCCGCGCTACGCCTCGCTGCCCAACATCATGAAGGCGAAGAAGAAGCCGCTGGATGAGAAGACGGCCGACGATTACGGCGTCGACGTCAGCCCCCGGCTCGAGATCGTAAAGACCTCGGAGCCGCCCGAGCGCAAGGCCGGCATCATCGTGGAATCCGTCGACCAGCTGGTCGACAAGCTGAAGAACGAAGCGGGGGTGATCTGATGACTGTTCTGCTTTTGGGTGAAGTCGACAACGGCACGCTGAACATGGACGCCACCGCCAAGGCCGTGGCCGCCTGCAAGCCGCTGGGCGATATCCACGTTCTGTGCTGCGGCGCCGAGGCTGCCGACGCGGGCAAGGAAGCCGCGACCATCGACGGCGTGGCCAAGGTCCTGGTCGCCGAGGACGCGATCTACGGTCACCGCCTGGCCGAGCCGACCGCCGCCCTGATGGTCAGCCTGGCCGGCGATTACGACCACGTGGTCGCCCCCGCCACCACGGACGCCAAGAACATCCTGCCGCGCGTCGCCGCGCTGCTGGACGTGATGGTCATCACCGACGTCTCGGGCGTGGTGGACGCGGACACGTTCGAACGCCCCATCTATGCCGGCAACGCGATCCAGACGGTGAAGTCCAAGGACGCGAAGAAAGTCGTGTCGATCCGCACATCGTCCTTCGACGCGGCGGGCACCGGCAACTCGGCCGAGGTGTCGGACGTGGCCACCGGCGACGCGCCGGGCCTGTCTGAATGGGTCG
Organism: Palleronia salina; assembly: GCF_900141995.1. Lineage (GTDB taxonomy): Bacteria > Pseudomonadota > Alphaproteobacteria > Rhodobacterales > Rhodobacteraceae > Palleronia > Palleronia salina. The sequence continues at coordinate 8,092 of NZ_FQZA01000010.1, forward strand.
AGGATCACGTGGCCGAATCCGACCGCCCCGATCTGACCAGCGCCGGTATCGTCGTGTCCGGCGGTCGCGGTGTCGGTTCGGAGGAAGATTTCGCCATGATCGAGAAGCTGGCCGACAAGCTGGGCGCCGCCGTCGGCGCCTCGCGTGCTGCGGTCGACTCGGGCTACGCTCCGAACGACTGGCAGGTGGGCCAGACCGGCAAGGTCGTCGCGCCCGATCTGTATGTCGCGGTCGGCATCTCGGGGGCGATCCAGCACCTGGCCGGCATGAAGGACAGCAAGATCATCGTCGCGATAAACAAGGACGAAGAGGCGCCGATCTTCCAAGTCGCCGATTACGGTCTCGTCGCCGACCTGTTCGAGGCGGTGCCCGAGCTGGAAAGCAAGCTGTAACGCGCCCTTCGGGCAACAGCCGGACCAAGGGGCCTGTCGCATCGCGGCGGGCCCCTTTCGTTTCAGGCAGACCGACGCTGGAGCCTTGGACCGGCGGGTCCTTTCAGATCCAGCTGGCTGCGCAGGACGCGCGCCAGGCTCTCCGCCACCCGCGCATGGGCAAGGGGCCCCGGCACACGCTGCGCCGCCTCGGCCTCGTGCGGTGCGAACACCTTGGCCTCCAGCGCCGCCTCTCGCGTGTCGGAGGCGTCGATCACCTCGATCGTGGCCTTGATCCGGCCACGCAGCGCCCGCAGCATCTCGCGCGTGACAAGCGGCGGGTCGCCGTCGTCCGGAAGATTGCCGCCCGCATCCGGTGACCGTTCGCCCAGCCAGACCAGCACCACGTCGCCGCCGATCCGCGCGCAAAGCTGGTTCATGCGAGAAATCCACAGCGACTGAAGCTCGGTCCGGATCAGCGCGAAACGCCGCTCCGACTTGGCGGCCAGATCGGCCAGCAGGTGCCGCACGAAGAAGTTCTGCGACAGGTCCAGGTCGGGATAGACCCGCTCGAGAAACTCGGTCTGGCGCACCACCCGGTCGTTGCGTCGGGTGTGCAACGTGTAGAAGCGGTTGCGCAGCATGTGGGCCCCCGGCACCGCGATGACGGTCACGCGCGCGCCCGCGCAAATGTCGAGAAAGGTCTCGTCGGCCAGCCAGGCGTCGAGCCCCGTGTGCGGCACGCCGAGGTTCACGCATTTCATCCCCAGCGCGACCTCGAGCAGGTCGGGATAGGGCTGCTCGATGAAGCGGCCGAACGTCTCGATCCCGCCCAGTACGGCAACGTAGTCGCCCCCGTCCAGGTGGCGCCGCGGCCCGCGACACCTGAGCCGCGACGCGCCATACGTGCACACAGCATAGTCCAAGGGCCCCTGGCCCAGTCCTTCGATCGCCATCGCGATATCCCCCGACGCATCTCGTTTCACTCACCCGGCGGAGGAATTCGCACGAGGAAGTTGGAAAAAAGCTAACCGGACAATTCGCGCTATCGGGCGGCCGTCGCTGTCGGGTTGCATCGCCGCGTGGCCCGCGCATAAGGTCGCGCCAGCCAATTCAGCGGACAAGGATCACGCGACATGACGATCGAACGGGTGGGCGTGATCGGCGCCGGACAGATGGGCAACGGGATCGCCCATGTCTGCGCGCTGGCCGGCTATGACGTGGTGCTGAACGACGTGAACGGCGATGCCCTGACCGCGGCGGTCGAGCTGATCGGCCGCAACATGGATCGCCAGGTCGCGCGCGAGAAGATCAGCCAGGAGGACCGCGATGCCGCGATGGCGCGGATCAGCACCACCGGCACGCTCGCCGACCTCGGGCAGGCCGACCTGGTGATCGAGGCCGCGACCGAGCGCGAGGCGGTGAAGGACGCGATCTTCGCCGAGCTCGTGCCGCACCTGAAGCCCGAGACGATCCTGACCTCGAACACCTCGTCGATCTCGATCACGCGGCTCGCGTCGAAGACGGACCGGCCCGAGAAATTCATGGGCTTCCACTTCATGAACCCCGTCCCGGTGATGAGCCTGGTTGAGCTGATCCGCGGCATCGCCACCGACGAAGAGACGTTCAAGGCCTGCCAGGATGTCGTCGAGCGGCTGGACAAGACCGCGGCGACCGCCGAGGATTTCCCGGCCTTCATCGTCAACCGGATCCTGATGCCCATGATCAACGAGGCGGTCTATGTCCTTTACGAGGGCGTGGGCAACGTGAAGTCCATCGACAAGGCGATGAAGCTTGGCACGAACCACCCGATGGGCCCGCTGGAGCTGGCCGATTTCATCGGGCTCGACACCTGCCTTGCCATCATGAACGTGCTGCACGACGGGCTGGCCGATACGAAATACCGCCCCTGCCCCCTTCTGACCAAGTATGTCGAGGCCGGATGGCTGGGCCGCAAGGCCGGCCGGGGCTTCTACGACTATCGCGGGGACGAGCCGGTCCCGACCCGGTGACCGGCGCCGGGCGGGCCTAGTCCCCGCCCAGGGACAGCGTGTGCTCGCGCAGCCAGGCCATGAAACGGCGCCCGTCGCCGGCATGCGCTGCGACGGTTTCGGGCGCGATGGGGTGCCCCACGACGGGGCGCTGCGGCTTGTTCAGCGCGCGCACCACCTCGTGCAGCAGCAGCCCCTGCCGCAGCACCGGCGACAGCTTGTCGGCCACCTGGTAGGCGCGCGAATTGGCGCCGGGAAACCGGACCGGGACCACCGCGGCGCCCGAGCGCTGGATCATCTTGGCTGTGAAGGGGTTCCAGGGCGGCTCGACCACGGGGCCGAACGCCGTTTCCGACGCTGCCACCACGCCCGAGGGGAACAGCACCACGCAGCCGCCACGTGCCAGGTGCGCCATGGCGGCCTTCCGCATCTCGAGGCTTTGCTGCAACGCGTCCGGTTCGTGGGCGAAGGGCACCGGGATCATGAATCGGTCGATCTCGACCACGCCGGTCAGCAGCGAGCGGGTCAGGATCTTGTAGTCGGTGCGCCGCCGCCCGATGAGCTCGGCCAGGACCATGCCGTCGACCAGCCCGTGGGGGTGGTTCGCGGTGATGACCAGCGGGCCCGTTGCCGGAATCCGGTCGATCTGCTCGTCGGGTGTCTCCAGCGAAATCCCCATGACACCGAGGGCCTGCGCCCAGAAGGGCTGGCCGTGCGGCACGCCCATGGCTTCGAACCGGCGGATCAGCCGTAGTAGGCGCAGCTTGCCGGTGCAGAACTCCATGCTCTGGATGATGCGGCGCTGGACCGGGTGCGGAAAGGTCGTGGCATAGCTCAGGCGGCGGCGGTCATAGCTCTGTTCCGACAGGCTGCTGCCATCGCCCTGCCCGGCCAGTGCGGGCGCGGGCGTATCGGGCTTGCCCAGTCGGGCGGCCCGCTTGAAGGCCAGGGAATTGGTCATCGCGGCGCTCTCGCTCCTCCCAGCTGGCGTCACATACCCTCGCCAAACCGGTCGGCCACAAGGGCGGCAATGGCATCGGCCAACGCGTCGGCCTCGGGTCCGGTGGTTTCCACCTCGATCGTGGTGCCGCGTGACGCCGCCAGCATCAAGAGCCCCATTATACTGTCGCCTGCGGCCGATTGACCATCCCGGTAGATCTGGGCCTGGGCGTCGAAGCCTTCCACGGTTTCGACCAGCTTGGCCGACGCACGCGCGTGCAGGCCCTTCTCGTTGATGATTTCAAGGCTGCGGGTCGCCATTCACCGTTTGCCCCCGGCGATGCGCAGGTCGGGCTGCGGCTCGGACATGGAGTCGATATATTTGCGGCCGGCCATCAGGGATGCGCTAACCGCCTCGCCCACGCTCAGGTGGCGGGACTTCGCGAGCTTGATGAGCAGCGGCAGGTTGGCGCCGTAGACGATGCGCCGGTCATCGGGGTTGCACGCCAGCAGCGACAGGTTCGACGGAGAACCGCCGAACATGTCCGTCGCCACCACGACGCCGTCACCTGAGTCGACCTCATCCGCGGCGGCACAGATCTCGGCTTGCTTTCTTCCGCGGTCGCATTCGGGCTCGATCGAGATCGCGCGCACGCCGGATTGCCGGCCGACGACATGCTCGACGGCGGACAAGAATTCCTGAGCAAGCCCACCATGGGCGACGATGACGATGCCGATCACGGCGTGAACCCTTTGCCTGTGCCGCGATCTTTCCACGCGCGGCGTTCAAGCTCCCTTATAAAATTTGACACCCCGGACACAGGATCCGCAAGCGCTTTCGCCGCAGCTGCGAGAGGCCAGACGGATATGTGATGCGCTTGCGCTAGGAAATCCGCGTCAGGGATCGTCAGCGCGTCCGCCCTTCATCCATTGCAGAATCGCATGAGGCAGAGATGGGTTCGCACGCCCGAGGATCAAAGGGACCGCGATGTCGCAGTGCGCCCAGCTGCGTTTTGGCGGGATGCGGTCAGCTTCGGCTTGGTCGAGATCGACGGCCAGCGCGATGGGCGTGGGCGGTGCGGGATCGGCAAATAGGATGCCGACGCCGCGCGCCTCGATCCGGCCCAAAAGGGTCTTCGGAGCCCAGGCCAGGAGGCGCTGGTCACGCGGGGCAAGGCAGGTGCGGTCATCGGCGATCAGGCGCGCGCCATGTGCCATTAATGTCAGCGCGAGGCTGGACTTGCCCGCGCCCGCCGCGCCCAGAATAAGGACACCCCGCCCCCAGAGGGCCACCGCGCTGGCATGGACCAGCGCGGGGTCGCCCGGCATCAGACCGGAAGGCCGACCACGAAGCGCGCGCCCAGCGGCTCGGACGTGGGATCGGCATCCGTGGGCTGGATGTTCTCGGCCCAGATCACGCCGCCATGCGCCTCGACGATCTGCTTGGAGATCGCGAGGCCGAGGCCCGAGTTGTTGCCGAACTGGCCCTCGGGCCGTTCCGAGTAGAAGCGGTTGAAGATCTTGCCCAGCGCGCTTTCCGGGATGCCGGGGCCGGTATCCTCGACCACCACCAGGACGCGGTTGTCACGGCGCCGCGCCCAGATACGGATGGCGTCACCCTCGTCGCAGAACGAGATCGCGTTGGTCAGGAGATTCACGAAGACCTGCGCCAGCCGGCTTTCCAGGCCGTCGATGATGATCGGATCCTTGGGCAGGTCCGCGATGAACTCGACCTTCTTCTCGGCGGCCTCGCGGCCAAGGTATTCCGCGATATTGCTGAGCATGGCCAGGAGGTTGAAACACTCTTCCTCCTCCTTCACCAGTTCGCTGTCCAGCCGCGATGCGTTCGAGATGTCGCTGACCAGCCGGTCGAGGCGGCGCACGTCGTGGTCGATCACGTCCAGCAGCTTGTCGCGATGCTCTTCCTTCTTGACGAAGCGCAGGCTGCCCACCGCCGAGCGGAGCGAGGCAAGCGGGTTCTTGATCTCGTGGGCCACGTCTGCGGCGAACTGCTCGTTGGCGTCGATCCGGTCGTAAAGCGCGGCGACCATCCCGCGCAGCGCGCCGGAAAGCCGCCCGATCTCGTCCGGTCGGGCGCTCAGATCGGGAATGCGGATACGCGAGGGGCGGACCGTGCGGGCGTTCTTGTCGCGCCCGATCTCGGCCGCGGCGGCAAGGTCCGACAACGGGTTGGCGATGGTCGAGGCCAGAACGAGGCTCAGGCCGATGCTGACGAGGATGGCGATGACGAACATCTGCAGCACCTGCTCGCGCTCGGCCCTGACAAGGCGGTCGATCTCGCCCGCGCCCGACGTCAGGCCGACCACGCCAAGGATCTCGTCGCCCTGCATGATGGGCGAGGCGACGGCGAAGATCACCCGGCCGTCGCGCACCAGCCCGGTTTCGACCTGGGTCTCGCCACGATAGGTGCGCGCCACGAGGTTGGCGGCCAGCCGTTCGGTTTCGGCCTCGGCCTGCGCCGGATCTTCCTTGGCAAGAAGCGATGCCACGCTGGTCCAGACGGTATCCAGCGCATCCGAGATGACGGTTCTTCTATTGTCCTCGTTCACCCCGCGCACGGCGATGGCTTCCCGCGCGGGCAACTCGCGCGTGGTGGCGATGATGCGCTGGTCACGATCGAAGACGAAGGCCTCGGAATTCGGGTTCAGCTTGACCGCTTCGAGCGTGGCCTTGGCGTCGAGCCCCAAGCCGAAGCGGGCATCGGGGTCCTGGAGAAGCTGCGCTTCGAAGGCCGAGGTTAGCAGCGCCGCCTCGTTCACCAGCGCCGCCTCGCGCTGCATCACCAGCGAGTCCCGGAACGGGTTGAGGAACAGCACCCCCGCGACCAGCACCATGATGGCCAGCAGGTTGAAGGTGATGATCTTGCGCGCCAGAGGCGAGCGGTTCATCGACAGCAGCCCGCGGCGATCGTGCTTGGTGCGAAGCTCGCGTTCGGCCGTGGCGTCCGCGCGCACCCAGTCCTCGCCCAGCACGACCTTGGCCTGCTGGTTGCCCTTCTGCGGGAGGTCTGCCTCGGACGCCATGGTCATGGCGCTATTCTTCGTTGTAACGGTAGCCGATACCGTAGAGCGTCTCGATCGCCGAGAAGTCGTTGTCGACCGACCGCATCTTCTTGCGCAGGCGCTTGATGTGGCTGTCGATGGTCCGGTCGTCCACGTAGACCTGGTCGTCGTAGGCGACATCCATCAGCTGGTCGCGCGATTTGACGAAGCCCGGCCGCTGCGCCAGCGCCTGCAGCAGCAGGAACTCGGTCACGGTCAGCGAAACGTCCTTGCCCTTCCAGGTCACGGCGTGACGCGCCGGGTCCATCTTCAGCTCGCCCCGGGTCATCACCTGGCTCGCCTCGACCTCGGTCACTTCCTCGCCCGACAGGACCTCCTGCCGGCGCAGGAGCGCGCGGATGCGTTCGACCAGCAGGCGCTGGCTGAACGGCTTCTTCACGTAGTCGTCGGCGCCCATGCGCAGGCCCAGGACCTCGTCGATCTCGTCATCCTTGGACGTGAGGAAGATCACGGGCATCGCGGTCTTCTGGCGGACGCGCTGCAACAGGTCCATGCCGTCCATGCGGGGCATCTTGATGTCGAACACGGCCATGTCCGGCAGCTTGCGGTTGAAGGCATCCAGGGCCTGCTGGCCGTCGTTGTAGGTCTCGACCTCGAAGCCCTCGGCCTCGAGCGTCATGGCGACGGACGTCAGGATGTTCCTGTCGTCATCCACCAATGCAATCTTCGACATGGGATGTGTCCTTATACTGCGCGATTTTTGCCTGGTCGAATTATTGTCTTATTTTTCGTCATAATCCCGGTTTGGACCGACCAAGGCAACAGATTTCGCGAATCACCGACTTATCCTCCCCGTGATCTGGCAGGAAAGTCGTTAATGATGGCTAAATTATCGCAGTGGGCCGCCCGCAGGCTTCCCTAGCGTTACCCGGGTAATTTGATTGCGCTAAACCGTCTTCTGTTATCGATAACCGTCAATCCTGTCACTATCTCGCGCCATTCTGTTATGCTAACAGCCCGCGTGGCCGGCAGCCCGCCGGTCGGAATGACGGAGCGCGAGCGACCATGACCGACGGCATCTGCAACCCCGACCACACGCTGGAGCATCAGGGCATCACCGGGCTCGGGTCCGTCCAGTACAACCTGACCGAACCCCTGTTGATGGAAGCCGCGCTGGGTCGGGGTGAAGGCAAGATCGGCCAGGGCGGCACCCTTCTGGTGGCCACCGGCAAGCACACGGGCCGCTCGCCCAAGGACAAGTTCGTCGTTCGCACCCCGTCGGTCGAGGACAGCATCTGGTGGGAGAACAACCCGCCGATGGAGCCCGCCAAGTTCGACGCGCTGCACGCCGACATGCTGGAGCACATGAAAGGCCGCGATTACTTCGTCCAGGATCTTTTCGGCGGTGCCGATCCCGCGCACCGGCTGGACGTGCGGGTCATCACCGAGCTTGCCTGGCACGGCCTTTTCATCCGTCACCTTCTGCGCCGGCCCGACCGCGACGCGCTGGCCGAGTTCACGCCCGATTTCACCATCATCAACTGCCCCAGCTTCAAGGCCGACCCCGCGAAGCACGGCTGCCGGTCCGATACCGTCATCGCCATCAACATGGACGCCAAGCTGATCCTGATCGGCGGGACCGAGTACGCGGGCGAGAACAAGAAATCGGTCTTCACCCTGCTGAACTACCTTCTGCCCGAGAAGGGCATCATGCCCATGCATTGCTCGGCCAACCACGCGCCGGGCAACCCCGTCGACACCGCCGTCTTCTTCGGCCTGTCGGGCACCGGCAAGACCACCCTGTCGGCCGACCCCGCCCGCGTGCTGATCGGCGACGACGAACACGGCTGGTCGGACCGCGGCACCTTCAACTTCGAAGGCGGCTGCTACGCCAAGACCATCGGCCTCGACCCGGAGGCCGAGCCCGAGATCTTCGCGACCACCCAGAAATTCGCCACCGTGATCGAGAACATGGTCTTTGATCCCGACACGCGCGACCTGGACTTCGACGATGACAGCCTCACGGCCAACATGCGCTGCGCCTACCCGCTGAACTATATCTCGAACGCGTCGGACACGGCCCTGGGCGGGCACCCCAAGAACGTCATCATGCTGACCTGCGACGCCTTCGGCGTGCTGCCCCCCATCGCGCGGCTGACGCCCGCGCAGGCGATGTATCACTTCCTGTCGGGTTTCACCGCCAAGGTGGCCGGGACCGAGCGCGGCGTGACCGAGCCGCAGCCGACCTTCTCGACCTGTTTCGGCGCGCCCTTCATGCCGCGCCGCCCCGAGGTCTACGGCGAGCTGCTGAAGAAGAAGATCGCCAAGCACGGCGCGACCTGCTGGCTGGTGAACACCGGCTGGACCGGCGGCGCCTTCGGGGAAGGCCAGCGGATGCCGATCAAGGCCACCCGCGCGCTGCTGTCGGCCGCGCTGGACGGGTCGCTGGAAAAGGCGCCGTTCCGCAAGGATCCGAATTTCGGCTTCGACGTGCCGACCTCGGTCGCCGGTGTGCCGGACGTGCTGCTCAACCCGCGCCGCACCTGGGACGACAGCGCGGCCTACGACGCGCAGGCGGCGAAACTGGTCAAGATGTTCTCGGACAACTTCGCCCAGTACGAAACGCATATCGACGACGACGTGCGCGCCATCGCGCTGGGATAAGCGCCGAAAGATCCGTGATTTTCCGAGGGGGATCGCCACCGGCGGTCCCCTTTATTTCATGCGGGATGGTGGCGGTCAGCCGATCAGGCCGCGCCGGATCAGGTTCAGCCCGGCCACGATCAGCACGATCAGGGTGATCTTGCGAAACTTCTCCTGGTCGAGCCGGTCGCCCAGCTGGAACCCCACCCATATACCTAGCGCCGCGGGCACCAGCAGCATGAGCGAGAACGGCACCGTCTCGCGGTTCAGCACGCCCGATTGCAGGTGCCCGGCCAAAAGCGCGACCGACCCAAGGCCGTAGACCACCCCCTGCACCGCCAGTTGCCGCGCCTTAAGCGTGTCGAGCGCCAGCAGGTACAGCACCGTCGGCGGCCCCCAGGTGCCCGCCAGCCCGCCCAGCGTGCCGGACGCCAACCCAAGCCCCCAGTCGGCCAGGGTCCGGCGGTGGGGCGGTATCCTGAACCGCACGCCAAGAAGTTGCAGCGCCGACAGGACCACCACCGGGATGCCCAGCACGAGATACATGGTCTGGGCCGGGATCACCGTCACGAACTGCGCCGAGATCAGGATCATCACGAAGACGATCAGGATGTAGCGGCGATAATCCACGATGGCGTCCCAGGCCGCCCCCAGCCCCGCGCGCAGCACCTGCAGGCCGTTCGACATGAGGATCGGCAGCACGATGCCGGCCACCACCAGCCGGGGCTCGACAAGGACCGAGATGCCCGAGATCATCACCAGAGGCATCGCGAAGCCCACCGCGCCCTTCACGAACCCGGCGACAAGGGTGACGCACGCCGCGTAAAGCAGCACGGAGGGGCTGAGCAGGTCGGTAAGGGCATCCATGGCGCGACTTAGGCGCAGCCCGTGTCGGGGTGCCAGTGAAAACGACGCAACAAAGTCGCTGCGTCATTTTCGTGCAAAAGCGGTGATCCGTTTGAAATCTTCTTGCGCGTCGGACGTCGGCGGGCTAGGCCCCTTCGCAACTGCAGCATAAGGAAGACCCGCGATGCCCCATGACGGACAGGACCTGACCGATCTGACCGCCCCCAGCGCCGTGCTGAAGAACCTGCTGTCGCTGACCGCCGACGCCCTGCCCGCCGCCGACGCGCTTTTGGCCACGGCGAAGGACCGGCTGCGTGCGCGCGTTACCGAGAATGACCGCGTCTCGGCCAAGCTGATCGAAGCCAACCAGACCGCGGCGCACGGGCTGGCCTGGCTCGCGACCTACGTGCAGGCGCTGCACCAGATGCACGACTGGGCGACACGGCTGGACGCGTCCGGGCATCTGCGCCCGCTCGAGCGCCTGATCCTCCAGGTCGCCTTCGGCGAATACCTGTCGCAGATGTCGGGCGGCCTGCCCATGAGCCAGGGCGAAATGCTGCGCCCGCAGGACCTGGAGCTCGGGGCCGACGATCTGGCCGCCTTCGCCACCGACGCGGTCACGACCCTCAGCCGCCAGGGCAACACCCAGTCCGCCCGGAGCGAGCTGGTGGCCCTGATGCAGGAGCAGTCGGCCGAGATCACCGTCGGCCGCTCGGGCCTCGACGACGAGCTCGAGATGATCCGCGAGCAGTTCCGCCGCTTTTGCGTCGACCGCGTGGAGCCCTACGCCCACGAATGGCACCTGAAAGACGAGCTGATCCCGATGGAGGTCATCCAGGAGATGGCCGAGCTGGGCGTCTTCGGCCTGACCATCCCTGAACAATACGGCGGCTTCGGCCTGTCGAAGGCCTCCATGTGCGTGGTGAGCGAGGAGCTGTCGCGCGGCTATATCGGCGTGGGCAGCCTTGGCACCCGCTCCGAGATCGCAGCCGAGTTGATCCTTTGCGGCGGCACCGAGGCGCAGAAGGAAAAGTGGCTTCCCGGTCTCGCCTCGGCCGAGATCCTGCCCACGGCCGTCTTCACCGAACCCAACACCGGATCGGATCTCGGGTCGCTGCGCACCAAGGCCACCCGCGACGGCGACGACTGGGTGCTGAACGGCAACAAGACCTGGATCACCCACGCCGCGCGCACGCAGGTGATGACCGTGCTGGCCCGCACGGTGCCGGGCACCAACGACTATCGTGGCCTCAGCATGTTCCTGGCAGAGAAGACCCCCGGCACCGACGATGCCCCGTGGCAGGACCCTGGCATCTCGGGCGGCGAGATCGAGGTGCTCGGCTATCGCGGTATGAAGGAATACACCGTCAATTTCGACGACTTCCGCGTGGCGGGCGACAACCTGCTGGGCGGCGAGGAAGGCCAGGGCTTCAAACAGCTCATGGAGACGTTCGAGTCCGCCCGCATCCAGACCGCGGCCCGGGCGATCGGCGTGGCGCAATCGGCGCTGGACGCCTCCATGCGCTATGCCACCGACCGCAAGCAGTTCGGCAAGGCCCTGATCGCCTTCCCTCGGGTGAGCGGGAAGCTGGCGATGATGGCGGTCGAGATCGCGGTGGCCCGCCAGCTGACCTATTTCAGCGCCTTCCAGAAGGATGCCGGCAAGCGCTGCGACCTCGAAGCGGGCATGGCCAAGCTGCTGGGCGCCCGCGTGGCCTGGGCGGCGGCCGATAACGGGTTGCAGATCCACGGCGGCAACGGCTTCGCGCTGGAATACCCGATCAGCCGCATCCTGTGCGACGCGCGGATCCTGAACATCTTCGAAGGCGCGGCCGAGATCCAGGCGCAGGTCATCGCGCGCCGGCTTCTGGGGTAAGGGGGACGGGCGGGCCGCTCGGGGTCCGCAGGTGCGTGTCCGCGTTGGCTGAGGCGCGTCGCTGCCGTTGCCCCGCCGACGCGGATTGACGGGTATCGCCATAGGTATTTTTGGAAAGATGAAGCTGGGGGCGGCGCTTTCGTTCGGAGTCGCGCTTGCGGTCGCGGCGGGATGCCAGCGCGATGAAAGCGTCGCGCGCTACGCGCCGGCCGACGCCTACGTCCTGCAAAGCCTGAACGGGGCGCCCTTCGGGGCCGATGCGACGCTGAGCTTTCCCGGCCCGGATGGCGTCACCGGCACTGGGCCCTGCAACGCGTTTTCCGCGGCGCAGACCGTGCCCTACCCGTGGATCGAGATCGGGGCCATCCGCGCGACCAAACGCGCCTGCCCCGACCTTGCGCTCGAGACCGCGTATTTCGCAGCCTTGCGCGCGGTGACCCTGGCCGAGGTGTCGGGGCCGACCCTGATCCTGTCGAACCCCGGCGGCACCGAGATGGTGTTTCAGGCCAGGAACTGACGCTCCAGCCGTTCGACCAGGCGCGCGCGGGCGGCGGGAAGAGGACGCTCGCCCAAGGCGGGCGCCACCCGTTCCCCCAGGAAATGGCCGGTGATGGCGAGACCCTGCATGAGCTCGGTCGCGCTGGCCGGTCCCTGCCCCAGAAGGCAGGGCGGAAGCGGCAGCAGCCGCGCGGCCCAGTCGCCCGCCCCGTCCCGCGAAACCGCCCGGCCCGAGCGCGGCGACACGAAGGCCAGGTCTTCGCGGCTGCCGGTGGCGGCGCAGGAGGTCAGGTCCAGGCCGAAGCCCAGCTGCTCCAGCAGCGAGACCTCCCAGAACAGGTAGGACAGCGGCCAGTCGGCGTCGTCGCCCATCCGGTCCAGCAGGTCCGTGCTCTGGGCGTAGAGCAGCGGCTGCTCCTCGCGCTCGGGCAGCACGAAGGCCAGCAGCGCCGTGACCGATGTCAGCCCCGCCAACGCCAGCGCATCGCCCATGAGATGCGCGCGCGAGCGCACCGGCTCGACCGTGTAGTTGCCCAGGTGATCCTCGAGCCGCGCGCGCCAGGTGAGGGCCATCTGCGCGCCCGGTTGGAGCAGCGGCGCGAGCCGCCGGCCGGCCCCGCCCCGGACAACGCCCAGGTGGCGGCCGTGATCGGGGGTCAGCGCGTCGACGATGGCGCCCGATTCGCCGTGGCGGCGGACGGCCAAAACCAGGCCCTCCTCGCACCACTCGATCATTCCAGCCCCGGCTGATCCAGCAGGTGGCGCCCCTGCCGATCCTCGACCTCGATCACCCACAGGTCGGGGTCCATGCGCCGCTGGCTGGCGACCGAGGCGGCCACGTCGGCCTCGGGGCCGCTGGTCAGCTCCATCCACATGCGCGCGCCGGTCTCGAAGTCGAAGCTGCGCTGGAAGGCGCGCGCCTGCCCGTCCAGCGTGGCGACCACGACCAGCACCGCGCCGGCGGTATCGTCGCCGCGCGCGGTGACGAAGGCCGGGATGTCCTCGACCGCCAGCCGCCGCAGATAGGCGCGCACCCAGAAATCGGCGGTCAGCCGGGCCACGCCAGCCCCCGGACCATCACAAGAAATCCGCCGCGCTCAGGCGCCATCGCCGAAATCCAGCCCGATCTCGGTATAGCGCTCGGCCTCGTCCAGCCAGCCGGGCCGGACCTTCACCTGCAGGAACAGGTGGATCTTGCGGCCCGTGAACTCGGACAGCTCGGCCCGGGCAGCCTGGCTGATGGCCTTGATCGTCTCGCCGCCCTTGCCCAGCACGATGCCCTTGTGCCCGTCGCGCACCACGTAGATGACCTGGTCGACCCGGGCCGAGCCGTCATCACGCTCTTCCCAGCCCTCGGTCTCGACCGTCAGCTGGTAGGGCAGTTCCTGGTGCAGGCGCAGGGTCAGCTTCTCGCGCGTGATCTCGGCGGCGATCATCCGCATGGGCAGGTCGGCGATCTGGTCCTCGGGATAGAGCCAGGGCCCCTCGGGCAGCGCGCCGCCCAGCCACGCCTTCAGATCGTCGGTGCCGCTGCCGCGCTCGGCCGAGATCAGGAAGGTCTGCGCGAAGTCGTGGCGTTCGTTCAGCTTCGCCGTCAGGCCCAGCAGCGTCTTGGCCTCGACCCGGTCGATCTTGTTGATGGCCAGCACGACCGGCGCCTTGATCTCGCGCTCTTCCAGGGCCGACAGGATCGTCTCGACCCCGTCGGTCAGGCCGCGATGCGCCTCGACCAGCAACACGACGATGTCGGCATCCGCCGCCCCCGACCACGCGGCGGCGACCATGGCGCGGTCGAGCCTGCGGCGCGGCTGGAACAGGCCGGGGGTGTCGACGAAGACCAGCTGCGCGTCGCCCTCCATCGCCACGCCGCGGATCCGGGCGCGCGTCGTCTGCACCTTGTGGGTCACGATGCTGACCTTGGCGCCCACCATGCGGTTCAGCAACGTGGACTTGCCCGCGTTGGGCTCGCCCAGCAGGGCGACAAAGCCGGCGCGTGTGGTCATGTGGGTGTCTCCTATCGGGTCAAGGCGGCGGTCTATCCCATCGCGCGCGCCTTTGCCAGAACGCTTGGCCCGGCCCGCGCCGCCCCCTAGTCTGCGGCCATGGCGGGCATGCGGGTTCTTCTTCTGGGCGGCAGCGGCACCATTGGCCGCGCGGTGGCGTCCGAGCTGGTGGCGCGTGGCCACGACGTGATCTGCCCGCTCCGGCCCGGTGCATCGGCGCCGCCCGGGGTCGATGCGCGGGTGGCCCGGGTGGAGGACCCCGCATCGCTTCGCCGCGACGGGTTGGCGGGCGCGCGGGTGGACGCGGTCGTGTCCTGCCTCGCCTCGCGCACCGGCGTTCCGGCCGAGGCCGAGGCCATCGACCACCACGCCACCGTCGATGCCCTGCACGCGGCCCGTGACGCGGGGGCGCGGCGGGCCGTTCTGCTGTCGGCCATCTGCGTGCAGAAGCCGCACCTGGCCTTTCAGCACGCCAAGCTCCGAACCGAGGCGGCGTGGCGGGCCGCCGGGCTCGACTGGTCCATCGTGCGGCCCACCGCCTATTTCAAATCGCTGTCGGGTCAGATCGACCGGTTGCGCGCGGGCAAGCCGTTCCTGCTCTTCGGTGACGGGCGGCTGACGGCGTGCAAGCCGATCAGCGACCGGGACCTTGCCCGGTTCATGGCCGATTGCCTGTCGGACAGCGACAAGCGCAACCGCATCCTGCCCATCGGCGGCCCCGGCCCCGCGATCACTCCGCGTGAACAGGGTCACATGCTGTTCGAGGCGTTGGGCCGCACGCCCCGCTTTCGCAGCGTGTCGCCGCGCATCCTGTCGGGGGCCGCGCGGCTGCTGGACGCGGGCGCCGTCGCCCTGCCGCGCCTGCGCACCAAGGCCGAGCTTGCGCGGATCGGGCACTACTACGCGACCGAGTCGATGCTGGTCTGGGACCCGGCCATCGGCCGCTATGACGCCGACGCCACGCCCGAGACCGGCCGCGACACCCTGCGCGACCACTACGCCCGGCTGGCCGCCACGGGCACCAGCGACGCGCGTGGCGATCACGCCGTCTTCTGACGGCCCGAGCGCACCAAAGTGAAGATGCCGCTGCCCACGATCAGCACGGCACCGATATAGGTCGCGATGTCAGGCCTTTCGCCGAACAGCACCGCCGCCAGGATCAGGGCGAAGATCAGCCGGGCATAGCGGAACGGCGCGACCACCGACACCTCGCCCGTGCGCATCGCCCCGGTCAGCGATGTATACGCCGCGACGCCCACCGATCCCGCCGCCAGCAGGGCCAGCAGACCGGGCAGATCCGGCAGGCGGCTTTCGGCTTCGGCCACCGTGATGACCGCGCCTGCAATGACCACCATGGCGAAGCCCGAGACGCCAAGCTGCCAGCGCGAGAGCCGCGGGGTCGAGGCGCGCGTGGCAAGGTCCCGACCGGCGAAGCCGATCATGCCGCCAACGGCGAACAGCAAGGCGGGGCTGAAGCCGTCGCCGAAGGGCCGCAGGATCAGCAGAACGCCCAGGAACCCGATGCCCGTGGCGACCCAGCGCGACAGCCCCACCCGCTCGCCCAGCACCAGCGCCGCGCCCAGCGTCACCACCAGGGGCGCCGCCTGCAGGATGGCCGAGGTCGTGGACAGCGGCGCGAAGGCCAGCGCAAGCGCATAGAACAGTCGGCCCCCGATCTCGAAGCCCGAGCGCCACAGCATCACCGGCGACAGGTAATCCGCCGACCAGACCGGTTCGCGCGCCCGGGCCGACAAGAGCAAGAAAAGGACAAGACCCGTGGTTCCGAAGATCAGCGTGCCGATGCCCGCCGAGGCGCTGCGCGTGGCAGCCTTGAACAGCGCGTCCTCGATGGCGAACCCCAGCATCGCCAGCACCATGAATCCCGCCCCGAGCAGGTTGGCGCGGGTGTCGCTCACTCCAGCCGGTCCAGGAGGGCGGCGGCGGCCTGCTGCTCGGCGCCGCGCTTCGACGGCGCCTCGGCCCGCGCGCTCTGCCCGGTCTCGAGCCGCGCCTCGATGGTGAAGACGGGCGCGTGGTCGGGACCGCTGCGCCCGACCTCGACATAGCTGGGTGGCGGCAGCCTGCGCGCCTGCGCCCATTCCTGCAGCGCGGTCTTGGCGTCCCGGCTGTCGGCCTCGACCGTCTCAAGCCGCCGGGACCAGTGCCGCAGGATGATCTTGCGGGCGGCCTCGAGCCCGCCGTCGCGGTAGACGGCCGCGATCACGGCCTCCATCGCGTCGCCGAGCAGCGCCTCTTTCCGCCGCCCGCCCGAAATCATCTCGGACCGGCCCAATCGCAGCACGGCGCCCAGGTCGCAATCGCGGGCCACGGCGGCGCAGGTTTCCTTGCGCACCAAGGCGTTGAAACGCGGCGCCAGCTGCCCCTCGGGCGCGTCGGGATCGGCGGTCAGCAGCGCCTCGGCCATGACCAGGCCCAGCACTCGGTCGCCCAAGAATTCCAGCCGCTGGTTGTCTGGCCGGGTGGGCGAGCCGATCGAGCTGTGGGTGAGCGCGCGGATCAGCAGCTCGGGGTCACGGAAGTGGTGGCCGAGCCGTTCGGCGAACGCGGTCTGCTCGGCCGACAGCTTCATATGATCTCTTCGAAGAACCGGTCGCCGCGCCAGGTCCAGAAGAACAGCATGGACCGCCCGGCCGAGCTGAAGATCACGCGGTCGGCGCGGCCGATCAGGTTCTCGTAGGGGACGAAGCCCACGCCCATAGCCGACGGGCTGACCCGGCTGTCGGTCGAATTGTCGCGGTTGTCGCCCATGAAGAAATAGTGGCCTTCGGGGACGGTGTAGACCGGCGTGTTGTCGAGGCTCGCCTCACGGATATCGAGGATGTCGTGGGTCACGCCGCCGGGCAGCGTCTCGCTATAGCGCTGCTTGACGCAGTCCGATCCCAGCGCGACGCCCGCGTTCGAGCATTGCGGCAGGTTACCCAACGGGCCCTGCTTTTCGTAGGTCTCGACGAATTCGCCGGCGGGCTCCTGCGGGGCGGCCTCGCCGTTGATATAGACCACGCCCTGCTGCACCTGCACCGTGTCGCCCGGCAACCCGATCAGCCGCTTGATAAAATCGCTGCCGGTGACCGGGTGGCGGAACACCACCACGTCGCCGCGATCGGGCTCAGAGCCCAGCCAGCGGCCGTCGATGAACTTGCACATGGAAAACGGGCAGGAATGCTCGGAATAACCGTAAGCCATCTTGTTGACGAACAGGAAGTCGCCCACCAGCAGCGTGTCCTTCATCGATCCCGACGGGATCCAGAAGGGCTGGAAGAACAGCGTGCGGAAGATCCCCGCGATCAGCAGCGCGTAGACAATGGTCTTGACCGTCTCGAGAATGCCGTCGGTCTTTTCGGCCTTGGCCATGGGGGCCCCCTTCGTCGCAAGCTGCCGCTACATGAGTGGCCTGCCGCGGGGTGTCAAGCCGAGGCCTCGCGCGCACCGTAAAGGTTCAGCACATCGTCTTCCATCACGTGACCGGCCCAGTCCAGATCTCCGTCGCAGGCGGCGGCGAAATCGGCAAGTTCCAGCCCGTGGAACTGGAAATACCCGTCTTTCACGCGCGGCCGGCCCGCGGCGAAGACCACGCGCGAGATCCCGGCGAAGCGCAGCGCGCCCAGGCACATCTCGCAAGGTTGCAATGTCGTGATCAGCGTCTTGCCCGACAGGTCCGGATGGCCCTGGTCCGCGCAGGCATGGGCGATGGCCACGATCTCGGCGTGGCGGGTGGGGTCCTGGTCCACGTGGACCTCGTTGTCACCCCAGGCCATGACCTTGTCGCCATCCATCACGGCGGCCACGATGGGCGCGCCCTGCCCGCGCTCGGCCAGGCCTTGCGCGCGGGTGATGGCGCGGGCCAGCGTCGCGGTTTCGGCCTCGGTCGGCTCGGTTTCGGCCATGGCTGTGATCCTTGTCCTGATTGCCACGACGAACGCGGGTGTCCGGGCCCGGTTCCCGCCGTCACGCGGCGGCCCCGCCCCCTTTCGTTTGTCCCGAAATAGTCGAAAAAGCGCGCGAGTGGCAGCGCCTCTCGCATTGGCGCCAGCCGGTCCGCTCAGGTGGTTGCCGAGGCGCCGATGGGCCGCGCCTCGATCACCACGAAGGCCTGTGCCCAGGGGTGATCGTCGGTCAGCGTCACGTGGATGATCGCCTCGTGCCCCGGCGGGGTCATGGCGGCCAGGCGATCGGCCGCCCAGCCGGTGACATGCATCACCGGCTGGCCGGTGGGCAGGTTGCTGACGGCCATGTCCTTCCACGCGATGCCCATGCGCAGCCCGGTGCCAAGGGCCTTCGAACACGCCTCTTTCGCGGCCCAGCGCTTGGCGTAGGTGCCGGGCGTGTCGGCGCGGCGTTCCGCCTTGCGCTGCTCGGTCTCGGTGAAGACGCGGTTGCGGAAGCGGTCGCCGAACCGCTCGAGCGTGCCGGCGATCCGGTCGATATTCGCCAGGTCGGTGCCCACGCCCAGGATCATCGCGGGGCAATATCCGCGGTGACGACGCCGGTCTGCTGGTTCACCCCGACCCCCAGGGTCAGCGGCCGTGGGCCCGAGCCGTCCTGCACCACGCCGGGGATGGCAACCCGAAGCCCCCGTGCGGGGTCATAGCCCGCATCCGCCCGGTCCAGCGACAGGCCCGTGAAGCCCAGGCTGTCCCGGTGCGAGATCAATCGGCAGATATCGAATGGCTCCTCCGGGTCCGGAAGCAGCACCATGAGATGGGCCGAACAGCAGGCGGGCTCGCCGCCCGTGTCCAACGTGATGAAACGCACGGCCCCGTTGGCGAAGCTGCGGGTGTTGGCGTCCACGGGGAAGACGAGGTTGCGCGCATTGGCCTCGAACGTGTCGCAGTCGCGCAGGCCCTGCGCGACGCCCGGCGTGGCGGGCGAAAGCGCCAGACCCAGCGCGATGAGCGCAACCCCTGTCCTCATTCGGCCGGCGAGGCGTTGAAGGTGAACAGCTGCTCGCCCGCGACGCGGTAGCCGTCGATCAGTTCGGCCGCGGTGTCGGAAACCAGCCAGTCCTCCAGCTCGGCCGCAAGGTCGGCGCGGACGTCCGGGTGCTCGTCCTGGCTCACCGGCAGGTAGGCATACTGGTTGAACAGCACCGGGTCGCCCGAGAACAGCAGCGCGAGATCGCCCTTGTTGGCGAAGTTCAGCCAGCTCGCGCGGTCCGCCAGGATATAGGCATCCATGCCGGCGGCCGTGTTCAGGGCGGCGCCCATTCCCGCGCCCACGGGACGGTACCAGTCGCCGCGCGGCGCCACGTCGGCCGCGTCCCAAAGCGCCAGTTCGGCCTTGTGGGTGCCGCTGTCGTCGCCGCGGCTGACGAAGGGCGCACCGGTGGACGCGATGGCCGCCAAGGCCTCCGCCGCCGTCCCGGTGTCGGCGATACCCGCCGGGTCAGCCTCGGGCCCGATCAGCACGAAGTCGTTATACATGATCTCGCGGCGGTAGGGCGCGTGGCCGGCGGCGACGAACGCTTCTTCGGCCGGGCGCGAATGGACGAGGACGGCATCGACATCGCCCGCCTCGCCCAGGCGAATGGCCTGGCCCGTGCCCACGACCAGCAGCTGCACCTCGATTCCCGTGTCCTCGGCGATCGCGGGCAGCAGGACATCCGCCAGACCCGAGTTCTCGAACGACGTGGTCACCGCCATCCGCATGGTACGGTCCTGCGCGACGGCGACGCCCGCCCAAACGGCCAGAAGAATTGATAGAAAGGCTTTCATTCCAGGATATCCCCCCTGAGGAACGCGCGGGTTTCCGACCGCGCCGGTGTGTCAAAGAACTGCGGCGATGGCCCCGTTTCGACGATGCGGCCATTCATCATGAACCAGGCGTCGTCTGCCAGACGCCGGGCCTGTGCGAAATCATGGGTCGCCATGACGATCCTTGTGCCGCCGTCGCGGGCCGCGCGCAACAGGTCTTCGATCTCGCGCGTGGAACGGCCGTCGAGATTGGCCGTCGGCTCGTCCAGGAACAGCAGTTGCGGCGACCGGATCAACGCGCGGGCAGTGGCGAGCTTCTGGCGCTCGCCGCCCGACAGGCGCGCGGCGGGCTGGTCCAGCCGGTCCGACAGCCGGATGCGCGCGGACCAGTCCTCGATCAGCCGGGCGCGTTCGGCGCGGCCGACCCCGTGCAGCTTCAGCGGATAGGCCAGGTTCGCGGCGACCGAGCGGCGCAGCACCACCGGCGTCTGGAACACGAAGGCCTGCGCCGCGTGGGACTGGTCCGAGGGGCAGCCATGGCGCAGGCGGCCCGCGCTCAACCGCTCGATCCCGTGCAGGGCCTTCAGCAAGGTCGACTTGCCCGCCCCGTTCGGCCCCATCAGCACCGTGAGCCCGCGTCCCTCGACGGTCAGCGAGACGGGCCCCATGATGACCTGCCCCCGCCGACGCACGAGGCCTTCGGTCAGGGTCAGGGGGAACAGGCTCACCATCTGCCCTCGACCTCGGTCCGGCCCAGCCAGTGGGTCAGCAGGTTCACCCCCAGTGCCAGCCCGATCAGGACGAACCCAAGGCCCAGCGCCAGGGCGAAATCGCCGCGCCCGGTCTCCAGCGCGATGGCGGTGGTCAGCACGCGGGTGTGGTGCTCGATATTGCCGCCCACGATCATGATCGCCCCCACCTCGCCGATGGCGCGGCCGAACCCGGCCAGCGCCGCCGTCATCAGCGACCGCCGCCCGTCGCGGATCAGGGTCGCCACGCGCTGCAGCTTGCCCGTGTTCAGCGAGATCAGCAGATCGTGATACTCGGCCCAGAGATCGCGCATGGCCTGGTGGGTGATCGACGCGATCAGGGGCGTGATGATGATGACCTGCGCGATCACCATGGCCGTGGGCGTGAACAGCAGGTTCAGCACCCCGAAGGGCCCGGCGCGCGACAGCAGGATATAGACCACGAGGCCGACCACCACCGGCGGCAGCCCCATCAGCGCGTTCAGCACCGCGATGACGCCACGGCGGAAACGGAACCGCTGGATCGCCAGGAACGTGCCCAGCGGCAGCGCGATCAGGCAGGCGATGGCCAGCGCGCTGAGCGTGACCTGCAAAGACCTGAGCGAGATTTCGACCAGGTCCGCGTCGGCGGTAAGGATCAGCCGGATCGCCGCCGCGATCCCGGCCCAGATGTCGTTCATGCGCCCGCCTGCTCAAGCTTCGGCGCGAGATATTCAGCCCGCCGGGCCGACGTCAACCCGACATGCTGCGCCGCCCCGCTCGGCACGGCGCACCGCGCACCCTTTCCGTCCGCCGCGTCGGGACCGGCGATCAGCCCCGGGCGGCGTTCAGGCCCTTGCGGGTCTCGGGCGTGGCCAGCTGGTCGTGCAGGTCTTCGAACTGGCGATAGGCCGTGCGCCGGTCGCCCGCGTTCAGGTGCGCATAGGCCCGCATGATCGCGAGATCGCGGCGGATGCCACCGGTCAGCCGTTCGAGCGCGTCGAGATACGTGATCGAGCCCCGGAAATCGTCCTGCTGGAAGGCCCGCACGCCGCGCTGGTCCAGGATGACCGCCTCGACCTGCAACCGCTGCTCGTCCGTCAGGTCAGTGGTCGCTGCAAGCCGGGCGGCATCCTCGGTCATCTGGTTGGCGAGGAAGGCCAGGATCATGCCGAACCGTGCATCCCGCCGGACGACGGCGTCGAGCCCCGAGGTCGAGACGGTGCGGAAGGCCGCCAGCGCCTCGAGCGATCGGTTCTGGTTGTAGGCGCACCAGCCGCGCTCGTAGAGCACGTCGACCGAGCGCGGCGCCGTCGAGCGGTCGAGGCACTGCGCCCAGGCCCCGGCCCGCGCCGCCTCGCGCACCGAAGCCACCCGGGCGTCGCCCGTGTCGGGCAGCGCGCCCCGTGGCGGGGTGGCGCCCGCCTCCGGCGCGACCGGCACCGTCCGAGCGGGCGGGGTCGATGGCGCCGCCACGGCGCGACTGGCGGGCCGGGCCGTGGCCGTCCGGGCCGGCGCGGACGGGGCGGCATCGCCGGCGCCCAGCAGCTGCGCCTCGGCCGTGTCGATCGAGGCCCGCGCGGCGGGACGGCGGGCGCGGGCGAATTCGGCCAGCGTGCGCGTGTCGGCCGGGGTGCCGATGGAATGGGCCTTCTGCAAGGTGGCGACCAGCACGCCGGTATCGGTGCAGCTGCCCAGGACCCCGCGATAGGTGGCCAGCGCCGCGCCCGTGTCGCCGGTCTTGTGCTGCATCGTCGCCAGTTGCCACGCGTTGTTCACCCGGTCGCAGCGCAGGATGGACGGATTCGCCCGGACCGCCGCGATGGCGGCGGGGGCGTCGCCGGCGGCGATGGCACCGTCGAACGCGGCCTGCGTTTCGGCCAGCGACAACAGCTCCTCCATCTCGGCCGGCGGCTGCCAGTCGGGATGGACCGCCTTGAGGTGATCAAGTCGCCCGCGGGCCGCTTCGAGATTGCCGATCTCGATCAGCCGCCAGACGCGATTGGCCTCGTCGCCGGGGCCGTCGGTCGCCGACGCGCCACTGCCGATCCGGGTCAGGTCGTTGGGCGGCGCCCAATCGGGATAACGCGCCTTCAGCCGGGCGAGCTCGGCGCTGGCGGACCTGCGGTCGCCGGTCTCGACGTAGTATTTCAGCGCGCGCAGCTCGGCGGCGGGAAGATCGCGGGCCTCGGCCACGGGCGACACGGCGGCAAGGGCGAGGGCCAGCAGGGCGGCACGGTGCGGGATCAGATGGGGAAGCATTCGGGAAGCACGTCCATTTGGGCGAGATAGGCGAAAAGGTGAAGCGTGGCGGGGTAATAGGGCTGCGCGGCGTCGAAGGGCGGCATGGCCGAGCCCATGTTGCGATCGACTGCGCAGGCGGTCAGCGCCGCGATGGCGCGGTAGCCGGGATCGGCCGAGGTCTCGAGCACGGCACCGGTCGTCCCGTCGACCACCGTCGCCGTCAGCCCGTCGGGCACCGCGCGGGCCGAGCCCGGCGCGTAGGCACGCGCCACGGCCGGGTGGTCCGGTCGGGCCGACCAGATCATCCAGAGCGGCACGCGCAGCGATTCGTAGCCGGCGTTGGACGAGAATTGCAGCGCGTTGCCGAAGCCCCCGGCGGTCACCTCGACCCAGTCGGGCACGGGACCGAGCCGCGCCAGGTCGGCAAGCAATTCGTTTCCGTCCCGCGCCGCCGCCACCAGACGGGCGTCGCGGAACCGCGCGCCCAGCTCCTGCATGGCGCGCAGCATGTAATAGGACGGGTTGATCACGTGGCCGCCGTCGATGGCGAAGCCCTCGGCCCCCGGCACGAGCAACAGTCGCCCCTCCTGCCCCGGCCAGGGCGTGATGCAGCGGGCCGACAAGGCGGCGACGGTCGCCCCGGCGCGGCTGGCCAGCGTGGGCCGGTCGAACCGGTCGGCCCCGCGCATGAGCGCCCAGGCAAAGAACAGGTCCGCATCCGACGCGTTGTTGCGGTCGGGCACGGGCGTGGCCGCGTCCGGCAGCCAGCGCCAGCAGAGCAGCGCGTCGTCGCGCAGGGCCAGGTGCGCCAGCGTCCAGTCCAGCATGGCGTCGAACGCCGTCTCGTCGCCCAGAGCGCTGGCCAGCACCATGCCATAGCCCTGCCCCTCGGAATGGCTTGCACCGCCCTGAAGGCCGTCGACCACCCGGCCCGATGCCTCGAGATGCGCCGCTTTCCACGCCGCCCAGGCGCGGGCCAGCGGGTGGTCGCCCGCCCCGGACGCCGCCAGGGCACGGCCGTTACGGGCCAGCGGCAACGCCGCCAGGCCCGCCAGCAGATCGCGCCGCCGCATCAATCCGGCCTCCGCGTCAGGACGACCAGCCGCAGGGCGAGGGCCGCGAAGACAAGGGCCACGCCGAACAGCGCCGCGGTGAAATAGAGCGGGCGCCACGACGCGTAATTCCCGGCCACTTGCCGGAAGTTGGCGAGGGTCAGACGCTCGCGCAGCTCGGGCATGCGGCGGCTGTCGGCCCAGCTGCGCCAGGTGTCGTCATGGCCCAGCACCGCCATCTGGCCGTTCGGTCCCGCGATGCTGCGCCGGCCCGCCGCCAGTCGCGCGGCCACGTGGGCGAAATCCGTCCGGGGGCCCAGCACCAGCCACAGGCGGTCGGGCCGGGCCACGTCCAGTTGCAACAGGATCGCCTGCCCACGCTGCGCGTCGAGCCAGGCATCGGCGTCGGCATCGGCGTCCGGCAGCAGCCGTGCCTGGACGGCGGCGACGTTCGCGGCGACCGTGCCCACCGCTTGCCCGAACAGGCCGGCCAGGCGGGCGGTGCGCGGCGGCTCGGACCCGGCGACGGGGCCGATGAAGGGGCTGTCATCTGGCACCTCGCCGATCCGGGCATCATACGCCGGCGGCGGCAGCTCGACGATGGGCGACTTGGTCAGGACGTCGCGCAGGGCCAGCGGCGAGAAGCTATAATCCCCCATGGGAAGTCGCGGCAGGGCATCGGCGCTCAGCACGGTGAGATGCGCCGCGCCCTCGGACGGCATCCCGAGCGCGGTGACCAGCGACAGCCGGTCGGCCATCGACAAATCCGCGGCCCCCGACGATGCCAGGTCGAGATTCCCCGCCCGCAGCGCCGCGGTGGCCCCGCGCAGGTCCGGCACGCGCATCCGTGGCGAGGCGGGAACGGCCAGTGTCGTGCTGCCCCGGATCTCGAGCTTGGGGAATGCGTTCTCGGGGCAGGCGAAGTCCGACGGTGCGCCGGGGATCAGCGCTTCGAATTGCAGAAGATTGGGCCCCTCGCGCAGAAGGTTGGCGGCGAACTTGACCGGGAATTGTTCGATCAAGACGCCGCCTTCGTCCACCAGAGGCAGCAGGCGGACCGTCTCGCCGTTAACCTTGATCAGCAGCTTGGCCTCGTTCGGCAGCTTGCGCGCGTAGGCGTAGTCAAGATGCAGGACCGCCTTCTGCGCGGTCAGGATCAACCAGTCGCGCGGCAGGGTGAAGACCTGGCTGCGGTGGAAATAATGCGACGAGGTGCGGATGGTCTGCATGCCCAGATCCGACAGGCGCACCGGCCCGCCGGGCCGCATGAGGGTTCCGGCGCCCACCGACAGCCCACTGGTCGGCGACAGACCGGGCGCCTCTTCCCGCGCGTGGGCCATCAGCTCGTCGAACGCCACGCCAAGGGCGGCGTCCACGTGCTGGTTCGAGGATTGGGGGTCGAGCCGCAGGACCAGCACCTCGGCCCCGTCGCCGGCGCGACGGAACTCCATGTCCGGGCGGCCGTCATCGATGGCCAGCGCGCCACGGTGGATCAGGGTGATGCGGGCGTGCGAGGGCCCTTCGGGTGCCGCCTCGACCTCATCCGTCGTGTCCTCGGCGCTGGCGGGCGCGTCGTCTTCCGCGGGCGCCGCGACCACCGGCCAGCCACTGCTTTCGGCATAGCGCAGGGTGTGACCGCCGACCATCCGGCCGAGCCGGTACGCCGCGATGTCCAGCGTGGCCGCGACCCCCTCGGCGATGCCACCCGGATCGCGCAGCTCGATCGCGCGTCCCGCCACCGCGTCGCTCGCCACGGCGGCCACGAAGTCCGCGGATCCCGAGATCATCGGGCGTTCGTCGATGAGCGCGCCCGACGTCGCCAGGTCGAGATCGGTCCAAAGGTCGAACGCCGCCTCGGGCCCGCAATAGATGCGGTGCACCTGCGACAGCGCGATGCGGACGCGGTTCGCGCCGGGCAGCCAGACGTTCGACGGAACGGCCAGGCTGTCCGGCGCGTCGCCGGACGACTTGCCCAAGGGGAACGTGCCCACCGACACGTCGTTCACGAAGACTTCCATCGATGACCTGTCGGGCAGGACATCCACACCGCTTTCGTGGTCCAGCACCAGCTGTCCCCGGGGGGTGCCCTGGGGCAGGAACAAAGTGAACTCGGCCTCGGGAAATTCACCCTGCAACCGCAGGCGGGTCTGACCGGGCAGGATCGGCATGGGCGACAGCAGCGGCGACAGGATCGGTTCGCGGGCCTCGACCGCGACGGGGACCGGCCCGTTGGCGGGCCGGTGGAATTGCATGCGCGCCGCGGCGGCGGAAGGCAGGTCCATCTCGCCCGCGACCACGTCGATATTGCCGCTGGCCGGCGCGGTCTCGTCGACCGCCGTAAGGTCGGGGATGCGGATCATGCCGCCCTCTTCGGCCGGGGCCATCGCGGGCGCGGCGGCCAGTGTGCAGGCCGCCAGGGCCGCGAAGATGATCGTATGCGAGCGAAGGGTCATTGGCCGCGCTCCATCCCCTGGGCGCCGGATCCGGTGGCGCGCAACCCGGCAAAGGCGGCGGCAGGCTCGGCCACCAGGTCGTCATCTGTCTCGGGCGCGAAGGGCACGGTCTGACCGGTGGCCGCGAAATCCTCGTACCCTGCGAAAGCCACGATATGGGCCGGCGGCTCGAGCGCGATGGTCGAGTGCAGCGCCCGTTGCGCGGCGCGGCGGCGGCGCCCCGGCTCGGCCGCCAGCGCGGCAAAGGCCGACACGGTGCCGCGCAGCGACAGCCGCAGGATATACAGGATACCGCCCAGCAAGCCCTTCTCGTGGAAGTAATGATCGCGCATGGCGGCCCAGCGGCTTGATCTGCCATAGATCATCTGCGCCACCGTCTCGGCCACGATGGTCGGCTGGTTCTCGTCGTAGGCGATGCCCATGGCGATCTTGCCGCGCTCGCGGCGGGACCAGCGGACATGGCCCGAGATCGGGTGCGCCAGCGACGGCGCCTCGACCAGCGCGGGCAGGACGCGCAGCGGTGCCCCCTCGGCCACCTGGCCGGGCGCGATGTCGGGGCCATCGGCGATCTCCAGCGACAGGCCCGACAGGGAGCCATCGATGACCGTCGCGGCCATCTTGCGGTTCGGATGCCCCGCCAGCGCGACGATGGCAGGCTCGTCGAGCTTGACGCGCGGGGCGCCCCGGCGCTGTTGCGTCTCGCGCACGCAAGCCAGCGCGGCGCCCACGAGCACGAGGTTGAAGACCGCCCAGCCGCCCACGACCTGCAGCACCTCGCGGTCGCCGGGATAAAGCGAATACCGCACGCCCGCCGCGACGACGCCCAGCGCCAGCAGGCCGAACAGCCAGAACAGCGGCGCGGCGATCGGGCTGATCGCGGTTTCGTCCAGGGTTTCGTCCTTGGCGGTGACGTTGAACCGGGCCGCGCGCGGTTTCGCGAAGGTGCGCAGGACCGCGCGGCTGAGATAGGGCGCCTGCGCCGTCTCGTAGAGCTCGGACATCAAGGGCCACCGGGTCCGGTTGAACAGCGCGTTCTGCACGATGAAGGACGTGGCCACATAGGTCGCCATGTAGGCCACGACCTCGGCCCGGGTGGCGACGAAGATCTCGAGCCCGAAGAACAGGTACGCCAGCGGCGCCAGCAGGAACACCATTCGCACCAGCGGGAAGAACCAGAAGCTCATGGAGTTCACGTAGCACAGGCGCTGGGTCACGCTCAGGCCGCGGCGCATCAGCGGATTCTTCAGCAGCAGCATCTGCATCATGCCCGTGGCCCAGCGCCCGCGCTGCTGGATGAAGCTGACGAAGCTTTCGGGCTGAAGCCCGGCGATCATGGCGCGGTTGACGTAGATCGACCGCCACCCCGAGGCGTGGATGTCCAGCGCGGTCTCGGCGTCCTCGGTGATGGTCTCACCCGAGAAACCGCCGACACTGTCCAGCGCATCGCGCCGGATCAGCGCGGCCGAGCCGCAGAAGAACGCGCCGTCCCAGCGATCCAGCCCCCGGTGGATATGACCGTAGAACATCTCGTTCTCGGGGGGACAGTGGCTGACCGTGCCCACGTTGCGCATGATCGGATCGGGGTTGAGGAAGAAATGCGGGGTCTGCACGAGGAACAGGTCGTCGTGCTTCAGGAAATACCCCGCGGTCCGCGCCAGGAAATCGCGGCTGGGCACGTGGTCGGCATCGAACACCGCGACCAGGTCACCGTCGAGCAGGGCCAGCGCTGCCGTCATGTTGCCAGCCTTCGCATGTTCGTTGCGGGCCCGGGTGGAATAAATCACCCCGAGATCGGCACAGAGCGCCTGGAGCTCGGCCCGCCGCTCGGCCGCAGCCCGTGCCGTCGCCGGATCCTCGCTGTTGATCCGCTGGTCCGTGCCGCCATCGTCGCACAGCACCACGCGCAGCTTCTCGGCCGGGTAGTGCATGTTCCGGCACGCGGCCAGCGTCACCTTCAGCATCGCGGCCGGCTCGTTATAGCTGGGCACCAGCACGTCAACGGTGGGCAGCTCATCCACCCGCACGGTCGGCGGCACCGGCCGTGTCAGCGGATCGGCGGTCATGAAGGTCGTGAGGAAGAAAACGAGGATCGCGTAGGTCTCGGTGATCAGCAGCAGCATGGCGCAGGTGAAGGACAGCGGCGCGTCGAGCCCCGGCAGCGTTTCGGTCACCCGCCAGATCCAGTAGCGCAGGACCAGCGCCCCGGCGATCGCCAGAAGCGCGAAGCGGGGCGCGGCCCGGTCGGCCATCGGGCGCAACAACACGACGCACAGCACGCCCGTCACCCCCAGAAGAGCCTGGGCCCAGGTCGAGATCGGGATCGACGCCAAGATCACGCCGATGGCGCCCACCAGGACCCACAGGCTGACCGACGCCGCTTCGGCAAGCGGAAGCTGCCGGCTGGATTTGAAGAAGAACGCCATGGCTCAGCCCCCGGTCGGCGCCGCGAAGGGCGAGCGGTTCCGCAGGGTCGGTGCGGCGGCGGTGGCCCCAGCCCCCGCCGCCGGTGTGGCCGAAAGGGTCTCGGCCCGGATCGGCGCGAGCGCGGCACGCGCGTCGCCCCGTACGCAGTTGCGCATCATCACGTCGACCGCCGCCGCGCGGCCGGGCAGCGGGCGCGCCGACCGGTCCAGGCTGCGGACGGCGGCGACGCAGGTGACGCCGGGGCCCATGGCCTGTTCGGTCCAGAAGAAAGCGCCCAGCGCATCCGACCCGGTGCGCATGTTGCGATTGCTCAGGCTCCGGAACGGATAGGGCGCACCGCCCGAAAGCTCCACGAAGCGCTCCAGGTCGAACCGCGCGCCGCGCAGCGCGCCGCCGCCACGGGTGCGCAACAGCACGAAATTGTCGCCCGACAGCGACGTGTCGTTGGGCAGCGCGATGCGCTGTTCGCGCACACCCTGAAGGTCCCGCTCGAGCGTCAGAAGCCCTTGCGGCACGTGCAGCCACGCGCGCTGCGTATCGACCATGCGATACTGCGTCGTTTCCATGCGCTGCTGTATCGTCCGGTTCGACGACAACGCGGTCGGCATGCAGCCCGACAGCGCAAGCGCGCCCGCAAGCGCGACACATGCCAATGATATGCGGATACCGTTCATCCAGCCCGACCCTCGTCCCACGGCGCCTTGGGGCACCTTCAGCGCAGGCCGATAGTCGCCGCGAACGTGTCGCGGTTGATCGCTGCCCTGAACCTCAACAATGCGGGCCCGACATGCGCGGTCCCTTGTCCCGCTTGGTGCGGGATCTTGGCCGGATAAATCGCACGGCGAGACTTACGCGGGCGAGCGCCACGTCAGCCATCGCGTGAACTCCGCAAAACAAGTGGCGGAAAAATCACGGAAGTTGATGATTTCAGACGATCTCGTGGAAACGCCCAATACCACAGGTTGAATCGGGCGGATCGCGAAACGAAAAAGGGCGGCCAAAGCCGCCCTTGTCATACAGAATGTCGTGCGCCGATCAGGGCTGTTCGTCGTCCGAACCGCTTTCGCTCGGCAGGTTGAAGAAGCTGTCGGCGTCGGCCACGTCGCGGTCGTCTTCCTCTTCCAGCTCCTCGCCCGTGTCCGAAAGGCTGAAGGTCTCGAGCCCCGAGATCGCCGACGGCATCTTGGGCTCGTTGTCTTCACCCAGCGACTGCTCGGTCGAGACCAGCTTGCGCCGCTCCTCGTCGGACATGACCGCGCCCTCGCGCGCCTTCTTCGCGGCGGCTTTCTGGACCTGCTGGTCCAGCTCGGTCTGCTTGCACAGGCCCAGGGCGACGGGGTCGATGGGTTCGATGTTGTTGATGTTCCAGTGCGTGCGCTCGCGGATGGCCTGGATCGTCGGCTTGGTGGTGCCCACCAGCTTGGCGATCTGGCTGTCGGCCAGCTCGGGGTGGAACTTGACCAGCCACAGGATGGATGCCGGGCGGTCCTGCCGCTTGGACAGCGGGGTATAGCGCGGGCCGCGCCGCTTTTCCTCGCCCACGGCGGACGGGTTGAACTTCAGCTTCAGCTTGTGGAGCGGGTCGGCCTCGGCCTTCTCGATCTCCTCGGCGGTCAGCTGGTTGTTGGCAACGGGGTCGAAGCCCTTCACACCGGCCGCCACGTCGCCGTCGGCGATGCCCTGCACCTCGAGCTCGTGCAGGCCGCAGAAATCGGCGACCTGCTTGAAGGTCAGCGTCGTGTTGTCCACCAGCCAGACGGCGGTGGCTTTGGCCATGATCGGCTTTTCGGACATCGCTTGGCGCTCCTCATCTCAGACATGTCTTCCCCGTGGCCCGGATCAGGGGCCGGGCCCCCAGGGCCCAAGTTCGCATTGTCGGGGAACTCAAGGTGCATATAGTCGGCCCGTGCCTTCGTGGAAAGACCCCAAATGATACGCCTTCGTCACGTCTTCGCCGCCGCGATCCTGCTGTCATCCGGCCCCGCGACCGCGCAGGATCGCGCCGGGGCGTTCGACTATTACGTCCTCGCGCTGTCCTGGTCGCCCAGCTGGTGCGCGCTTGAAGGCGACGATCGCGGGTCGCCGCAATGCGCCGCGGATGCAGATTTCGGATGGGTGCTGCACGGGCTGTGGCCGCAATACGACCGGGGCTACCCCGAATATTGCAACACCGCGCAAGCCGACCCCAGCCGCGCCCAGACCGCCGCCATGGCCGACATCATGGGCGCCCCCGGCGCGGCGTGGTACCAGTGGAAAAAACATGGCCGCTGCGCCGGGCTGGCACCGCGCGACTATTTCGACCGGGCGCGCCAAGCCTTCGACGCCGTGCAGAAACCGGCGGTGTTCCGGCGGCTCGACACGCCCGTCCGCCTGCCCGCCCGCGTGGTGGAAGAGGCGTTCCTGAAGGACAACCCCGGCCTCTTTCCCGATGCGCTGACCGTAACCTGCCGCGACCGCCGCATCCAGGAGGTGCGCATCTGCCTCACGCGCGACCTCGAGCCGCGCCGCTGCGGCGACGACGTGATCCGCGACTGCACCCAGCGCGACGCGCTTATGGATCCCATCGAATGAGGCTGGAGCGTCACCGCGCGGCGCGGCTGGTCGCCGGGGATGACGGCGGATTGCTGGACGCGCTGGCCGCCGGACGCGACATCACCGCGGGGCCGGACGGGCTGCGCGACACGGGCGGCGACGGGCGGTGGATCCGGGTGGCCAGTGGCGGCACCACCGGCGCGCCCAAGGTCATCCGCCGCAGTGCCGCCAGCTGGCGCGCGAGCTTCGAGGTCAACGCGCGACTGTTCGATATCGGGCCCGGCGCGGTCGTGGCGACGCTGGGCCATGTCGGCCACTCCCTGACGCTCTACGCGCTGGCCGAGGCCGCCGCGCTGGGCGCGGGATTGCTGGGTTTGCAGGGTATGCGGCCCGACGCGCAATTGCGCGCGCTCAGCGACCACGGCGCCACGCATCTCTGGGCGACGCCGACGCAGCTGGGATTGCTCGCCGGCCGGGGCGCGGTTCCGACGCTCGACCGGCTGATCGTCGGCGGTGGGGTCCTGACCGCCGCGCAGGCCGAGGCGGCCCGCGTCACGTTTCCCACGGCCCGTCTGAGCACCTTCTACGGCGCGTCCGAGCTGAGCTTCGTCACCGTGGACGGAACGCCCTTCCCCGGGGTCGAGCTGCGCCTGCGCGACGGGCTGATCTGGGTGCGCTCGCCCTACCTTTTCGACGGCTATGACGCGGGCGCCGACCCGCTGACCCGACGCGACGCGGACGGCTTCGTCACCGTGGGCGAGCTCGGGCACATGGAAAAGGGCCGCCTCGTCGTCACGGGGCGCGCGGGGCGCCAGGTGAACGTGGCCGACCGGCTGGTCAGCCCCGAGCCGGCAGAGCAGTTCCTGGCCGACCGGGCCGGGGCGCCGGTGGCGGTCGTGGCCGTGCCCGACCCGCGGCGCGGCGCGCGGCTGGTGGCGGTGCGGCAGGGCAAGGCGGATCCGTCGCTCGACGCGGCCTTGCTGGCAGACTGCCGGCGCGCCGTGGGCGCGGCCGGGACACCGCACAGGGTCGTGACGGTGCCCACCCTGCCCCGCCTGCCGTCCGGCAAGCCCGACCTCGACGGCCTGGCGCACACTCTCGCCGCGCTGGCGTGACCGGCGTCGCCATCCTGTCGGCCTGCCGCAGCCCCGTGGCGCCGCGCGGCGGCGCCCTGGCGGGGCTTCAGCCGCACGAGATCGCGGCGCCGGTGATCCGCGTCCTGCTGGAACGCGCGGGGCGCGGGCCCGACGACGTGGACGAGTTGATCTGCGCCAACGCCCTGGGCGCGGGCGGCAACCCGGCCCGGCTGGCCGCGCTGGCCTCGGGCCTGCCGCTGCGGGTCGCCGGCCTTACGATCGACCGGCAATGCGTCGGCGGCCTGGACGCCGTGTTGCTGGGGGCCGCGCTGATCCGCTCGGGGGCGGCGCGCTGCGTCATCGCGGGCGGGGCCGAGAGCTATTCGCGCAGGCCCCTGCGCGCCACCGGCACGCCCGACGCGCCCCGCTTCTACGACCGACCGCCCTTCGCGCCCGCGGGCTTTCCCGACCCCGACCTCGCCGCGGCCGCCGATGCGCTCGCGACCCGGGTGGGGTTGAGCAAGGCCGAGATGGACGCCTTCGCCGCGGGCAGCCACGCCAAGGCCCTGGCCCACCCCCCGCGCCCGCCCGAACTCGTGCCGATGGCCGGGCTCGAGCGCGACAGTTTCACCCGGGCCCTCACCCCGCGGATTGCCGCGCGCGCGCAGCGCCTGGTGGGCCAGATCACGGCCGCCAACAGCGCCGTGGCCGCCGACGCCGCGGCCTTCGTTCTGCTGGCCCGCTCGGACGATGCGCCGACGGCCCCGCGCATCGCGGAGGGTGTCACGCTGGGGGCGGATCCCGCCAACCCCGCCGCTGCGCCGGACGCGGCCATCGCGCAGGTGCTGGACCGCGCCGGGATCGGGCCCGGCGGCCTGTCCCGGATCGAGCTGATGGAGGCCTACGCCGCGCAGGCCATGGCCACCGCGCGCGCGCTGTCCCTGCCGGAAGAACGGATGAACGTCGGCGGCGGGGCGCTGGCTCGCGGGCATCCCATCGGGGCCTCGGGCGCGGTCAACCTGGTGCGGCTGGTGCACGAACTGGCGTGCGCGCCCGGCCTCGGCCTCGCCGCGATCGCGGCGGCGGGCGGGTTGGGCACGGCCGTGCTGATCGACGGCCGCGCGAGAGATCAGATGTGAATGTCGCTGGTCGGCGGTTTCGGCAGGATGCGCACGAAATCCACCGGCGCGTTCTCCGCGCAGGCGGTGAAACGCTTGAAATCGAACCTGTGGGCATCCGCCTCGATCGTGCCCGAGCTGACCAGGCACCATCCCAGAAGCTTTTCGCCTTCGTAAAGCTCGACCAGGCCACGCAGGTGCCGCGCCATGTCCGGCGCCACCGCGAATCCGCCCTTCCAAAGATGAAGAACCGGGATGCGCCGGCCGTTCGACACGACGGACAACCGTCGCTGCCGGGCAATCAGCCGCGCGCGGCCGATGATTTGCTCGGGCGCCAGATCCTCAGGTAGGTATGCACTCATTACCGTTCCCCCCGGAAAAATGTATACCAGAGTTGGATCGATTTGTCGTTACGGCAAGTCCCCGGGAGACTAACACTTTACGCCTAGGTCATCCCTTCGCGGCGCGCGGCCGCAGGACGTGCGGCATCGCCGGATCGTAGAGCGCGCTGTCCTCGAAATCGGTGACCTCGCCCATGACCGGCCCGACGAGGATCAGCGCCGTGCGCGTGATCTTCGCCGCGCGCACCTTCTCGCGGATATCCGACAGCGTGCCGCGCAGGAAAAGCTGGTCGGGCCAGCCCACGCGGTAGGCCACGACCACCGGGCAATCGGCGCCGTAGTAGGGCACCAGCTGACGCTCGATCTCGCGCAACGCGCGCACGCCCAGGTGCAGCGCCAGCGTGGTGCGCGAGCGCGCGAAAGTCTCCAGCGTCTCGTGCTCGGGCATCGAGGTCGACTTCATGCTCATCCGCGTCAGCACGATGGACTGGCCCACGCCCGGCACCGTCAGCTCCTGTCCCAGCGCGGCCGCGGCCGCGGCATAGGCCGGCACGCCGGGCACGATCTGGTAGTCGATCCCGTCGCGCTTCAGCCGCCGGATCTGCTCGGCGATGGCGCCGTAAAGCGACGGATCGCCCGAATGCACCCGCGCCACGTCCTGCCCGCGGCCATGGGCGGCCAGGATCTCGGCGTGGGTCTCGTCCAGCGTCATGGGGGCGGTGTCCAGCACGCGCGCGCCCTCGGGCGCCTCGGCCACCACAGCTTCGGGCACCAGCGACCCGGCATAAAGACAGACCGGACAGGCCCGGATCAGCCGCTGCGCCTTCAGGGTCAGAAGCTCCGGATCACCGGGCCCGGCGCCGATGAAATAGACCGTCATCGCGCTTCACCTTTCTTGAAATACCTGATGCCGAACGCCCGCCTCACAGCCCGACCTTCTGGGCATAGCCCCGCGGCGTGAACATGCGCGGCCCTTCGCCCAGGCGTGCCAGCCGCGACTGGCTGGACCCGACCAGGACGACCGTCAGCATGTCGACCTCGTCCACGTCCAGCTGGTCCAGCCGGCGATAGCGGATCTCCTCCTCGGGACGGCCCAGCGACGACGCCAGCAGCACCGGCGTGTCGGCCGGGCGGTGATCCAGCAGGATGTCCCGCGCCTCGGCCAGCAGGGTGCGCCGCCGCTTCGAGACGGGGTTGTAGAAAGCGATGACAAAGTCGCCCTCGGCCGCCGCGTGCAGGCGTTTCACGATGTCCTCGCGCGGGGTCAGAAGGTCCGACAGCGAGATCGCGCAGAAGTCGTGGCCCAGCGGTGCGCCCGCCCGCGCCGCCGCCGCCTGCAAGGCCGAGACACCGGGCGAGCAGACGACCTCGACCCGGCGGGCCGCGTCGCTCACGCCCTTGTCGCTCCGGTCCATCAGCTCGAAGACCAGCGCCCCCATGGCATAGATCCCGGCGTCGCCCGAGCAGACCAGCGCGACGTTCCACCCCTGCCCGGCCAGCTCCAGCGCGTGTCGGCAGCGGTCTTCCTCGCCCCCCAGCGGGAAATCGTGCCGTTCCTTGCCCGCCGCCAGCGGGCCCAGCAGGTCGATGTAAAGGCCGTATCCCACCAGCGTTTCGGCCTCCGCCAACAGCCGGCTGACCTCGGGCGTGCGCCAGCTGGCCTGGCCCGGCCCGATGCCCACGACCGAAAGCCGCCCGCGCGCCCGGCCGGGCAGCTCGACCAGCGGCGCGGGCGCCAGCGCCAGGGCCGCCGTGGCGTGGGCGGTCTTCTGCTTCGCCACGGCCAGCGTCGCATCCGCGCCGGCCACGGCCAGCGCCGCGTTCTCGGCCACGCCTTGCGTCCCGATCTCGGCCAGCACCACGTCCGAGCGGGTGGCGCAGCGCGGGCTTTCACGCTCCAGCGCGGCGGCGTCGAACAGGCGCAGGGGCCGCCCCAGCCGCCGTGCGACCGCCAGGATCGCCGGCTCGTCCCCTTTCAGGTCCACGCTCGCCACCGCTGCAACGGCCTCCGGCGCGATGCCCGCCTCGTTGAGGACCCGGTCCACCAGCGCCGCCATCTCGTCCACCGGGCAGTCGCGCGACGCCCCGAGCCCCAGGACCGCCACCTGCGGACGGAACACGAGCTCCGCCTCGACCGGTGCGGCGGAACAGGCGACCACCGGCCCGTCCCCGCGCGGCAGGTCCGCCAGCCAGGGCGCGTCGCCCGTGACCTGCGCCCCCTCGCCCGCCAGCAGCCGCGCCATGACATCTTTCGCGGCCTCGGGGTTTTCCAGCACGTAGCCCGGCGGCGGCGCGTCCAGCGCCACGCCCAGCGCCAGGTCGCCCGCCGTGGTCACGGCAGCGCGCGCGCCCAGACCGTCGGCGATTCGCGCCGCCAGCCGGTTGGCCCCCCGGTGCCCGCCCAGAAGCGGCACGACCACGGCGCCGTCGTCGCTGACCGACAGCACCGGCGGCTCGGCCCGCTTGTCCGACAGAAGCGGCGCGACGGCGCGGATCAGGATGCCGCTGGCGCAGACACCCACCACCGGGTGGCCGGCGGCGAACAGATCGCGCGCATGGTCCAGCGCGTTGTCGAACCACACGTCGGCGCGGTCGACCCGGCCCGCGCGGCCATGCACCGGCGCGCCCAGCAGGTCGGCCACGCGATGCGCGACGCTTTCGCCCGAGCGCGACAGCGCCAGGACCACGGGTGTCACAGCCACGGGTCATCCCCCTTGTTGAGCAGGATCATCGAGAAATAGGGCGCGTTCTCCGGCGCCTCGGACAGCGGGCAGATCCGTTCCGCCGCCAGCGTCGCGCGCTCGACATAGATCGCGCGGGGCTCCAGCCCCAGGTCGCGGATCACGGCGCGGATCTTGTGCAGGTGGCGGCCCACCTTCAGGATCGCGACCGCCTCGGCCCCGTCGATCCGGGCGCGCAGCTCGGGCTCGGGCAAGGGCCCCGGAAGGACGGTCAGCCGTTCGTTGCGCGCGGCCAGCGGCAGGCCCGCCCGCGCCGCGCCCGCCATGACCGAGCTCACACCGGGCACGACCTCGACCGCGTGGCGGTCGCGCAGCCGGGCGTAGAGATACATGAACGAGCCGTAGAAGAACGGGTCGCCCTCGCACAGGCACACCACGTCGCGGCCCGCCTCCAGCGCGGCGGCGATCCGCGCGGCGCCGTCGTCGTAGACCGCCTGTGCCGGCTCTCGCGCGGCGCGCATGGGCAGGTCCATGACGATTTCCTCGGCATCCCCGGGGATCAGGTCCGCCACGATGGCCCGGGCGAAGCTGGGCGCGCCGGCCAGCGTCGGGTAGGCGATGACGCCCGCCCCGGCGATCAGCCGTGCCGCCTTGCGCGTCACGAGCTCGGGGTCCCCCGGCCCGACACCGACCCCGTAGAGCACGCCGCTCATCGCACGGCGCCGCGGGCCAGCGCGACACGCGCCCGGGACGCGCCCCGGCCCGGCTTCATCTTTCCACAAATACCTGGTCGCCCGGCCCGCAACCCGCTCATCGCTTGATCAGGCTCCACTGCGTCACCGGCATCGCCGCCCGCCAGCCGCGAAACCGGCCCACGGGCTCGGCCCGCGCCGCCTGCAGACGCACGAGCTGTCCGCCGTGGCGGGCGTGCAGCTCCATCAGCACGGCCTCGGATTCCAGCGTCACGGCATTGGCCACCAGCCGCCCCAGGGGCTTCAGGCGCGTCCAGGCGGCGTCGAACACCTCGGCCGACAGCCCGCCGCCCAGGAACACCGCGTCGGGCGCGTCGAGACCGTCCAGCGCCGCGGGCGCCTCGCCCTCGATCAGCTCCAACCGCGGCGCGCCCAGCGCCAGCGCGTTGGCGGCGGCCATGGCGCGGCGGTCGGCGCGCGGCTCGATCCCGATGGCGCGGGCATAGCGGGCGCCGCGCATCCACTCCACCGCCACCGACCCGCAGCCTGTGCCGACATCCCACAAGAGCGCGCCGCGCATGGGCATGAGCTTGGCCAGGGTCAGCGCCCGCACCTCCTGCTTGGTCATGGTGCCGTCGTGGCGGAACAGGTCGTCGTCCAGCCCCGGCACGCGGGGCAGCAACGCGGCATCGGGCGCGGCCACGCAGTCGACGGCCAGCGTGTTGAAGGCGGGCACCTCGTGGTCCCAGCTTTCGGCGGTCCCGTCGAACCGCGCCTCGTCCGCGCCGCCCATGTTCGCGAGCACGGTCATGGGCGAGGCGCCGAAGCCGCGCTCGGCCAGGAATGCGGCGATGCGGGCCGGCGTCTCGGCGCCCGTGGTGAGGATCAGCAGCCGCGCATCGGGCTGGATGAAGGCGATCATCTGCTCGACCGGGCGGCCGTGGACGGTCAGCGTCTCGACATCGGCAAGGCTCCAGCCCAGCCGCGCGGCGGCAAGCTGGAAGGCTGACAGCTGCGGGTGGTACAGGATCTCGCCCGACGGGATCGCGCGCCCGATGCGCGCGCCGACCGAGAACCACAGCGGATCGCCCGTGGCCAGCACCACGACCCGGCGCCCGCGATAGCCCCTGAGCATGTCGATCAGCGCGTCGAAAGGCGACGGCCAGCTGACCCGCTCGGCGGTGACGGCATCGGACAGGCGGTGGTGGCGGTCGCCCCCGACGATGATCTCGGCCGCCTCGACCACGGCGCGGGTGGCGGGCGAAAGGCCCGCCATGCCGTCCTCGCCGATGCCGACGATATGCAGCCAGGGCTCAGACATGGGTGTCGGTCTCCAGCCCCGCGGCCAGCGCGTTGACGGCGGCCGACGCCATGGCCGACCCGCCGCGCCGGCCCCGCAGCGCCACGAAATCGCAACCGCGCGGGTTCGCGGCCAGCTCGGCCTTCGATTCGGCCGCGCCGACGAAGCCCACGGGAAAGCCCAGGATGACGGCGGGCTTCGCCGCGCCCGCGTCGAGCAGTTCGAGTAGCTGGAAGAGCGCCGTGGGCGCGTTGCCGATCGCCACCACCGCGCCATCCAGGAAATTGGGCCAGAGCGTCACCGCCGCGGCCGAGCGCGTGGTCGAGAGGCTACGGGCCAGGTCCGGCACGTCCGCCTCGTTCAGCGTCACCACCACGTCGTTGTCCGCGGGCAACCGGCGGCGGATGATGCCCGCCCCCACCATTTCGCAATCGCACAGGATCGGCGCGCCGGCGGCCAGTGCGACGCGCCCGGCCTCGACCGCGCGGTCCGAGAAGGCCAGACGGTCGGCCACCTCGACCATGCCGCAGGCGTGGATCAGGCGGATGGCCAGCGCGTCCATGCCGGGCGGGAATCGGTCCAGCCGCGCCTCGGCCCGCACGGTGGCGAAGCTTTGCGCGTAGATGCGGCCGGGATCTTTTTCGTAGGGGCGCAACGGGGTCGCTTTCTGGAAAGGTCGGATGCCTCCGGCGGAGGTATTTGGGGAAAGATGAAGCCGCTCAGGCCTTCGTCCGGCGCGCGCTTTCGGGGCCCCAGGGGTGATTGGCGTGGGGATACTCGGCGTGGTGATGGTGGTGATGATCGCCGTCGCCGTGATGATGGTGGTGATGGTGATCGTGGTGGTGCTGCGCCTCGAGCCGGCAAAGCCCGGTGCAGAAGCTGTCGCAGAGCGCGCAGTCGGCCACGTTCGAGCCCGGCGCGCTGGCGCCCTGCCCTTCCACGTGGTGGTGGTGGCTTTCCTGCACCGCGCCCACCTCGGCCTCGAAGCCCAGCACCTGGGTGCGGTACTTGCACAGCACACAGGTGGGTGGCGGCACCGGCCCCGCGGCCGGGTGGTCGGCGGTCAGGCGCTCGGCGGGTGCGACATGGGCATGGCGCCCGCCCTCGAAGGCCAGCACCTGCTCGCGGAAGGGGCAGATGCCGCAATTGGGGATCGGGTGATCCGTCTTCAGCTCCAGCACCCGTTCGGCGAAGGTGGCGAGCACTTGGTCGTGGTCGCCCAGGTAGCCGGCCGTCACGAACTGCGTGTCGGGATGCGCGCCGGCCACGCGGTCGGTGAAACCGTAGATCCGGTCGATGAGGATGCCCGAGAACAGGAAGTAGGGAAAAACCACCACGCGCTTGTAGCCGAGCTTCGCCACGTGCTGCAGGCACGGCTCGACCAGCGGGAAGGTCACGCCGGAATAGCCCACCTCGTGCCAGCCGAAGCCGATGCCCTCGTGCAGCATTCGCGCGATCTTGGCCACGTTGCCGTTCGCGTCGGGGTCCGAGGCCCCGCGCCCGATGACCACGAGGCAGGTGTCGTGCAGGTCGACCTTGCCGTGTTCGGCATCGGCGGCAGCGACGGCATCGCGGATGCGGCCCGCGGCGGCGGCCAGCATCTTGGGGTCCACGCCCAGCTCGCGCCCGTAGCGGATCTCGATCCCGTGCTGCGCGGCATAGGTGTTCAGCACCGTCGGGATGTCGTTCTTGGCGTGCATGGCGGCGAACAGCATCCCGGGCACCGCCAGGATCCGGTCGCAGCCG
Source organism: Palleronia salina (assembly GCF_900141995.1). GTDB lineage: Bacteria > Pseudomonadota > Alphaproteobacteria > Rhodobacterales > Rhodobacteraceae > Palleronia > Palleronia salina. The sequence continues at coordinate 48,380 of NZ_FQZA01000010.1, forward strand.
GCCTCGCGCAGGCGGTCCAGCCCGTCGCGGATCACCGGGTTGGCGAATTCGAGATAGCCGTAATCGACGGCCCAGTCCCGCGGCAGGCGGGCGGGCAGCTTCTCGGCCAGGGTCGCGAACTCGTCGACGGCCGACTGGCTGCGCGAGCCGTGGCCGCAGATCATGACGCCGGTCCGGCTCACGCCGGCTGCTCCTCTTCGCTCTCCTCGGACTCCGCCTTCGGCTCGGACTTGCTGCGCTTGCGTTCCTTCGCGGCCTGCCAGAGACCGATCCCGATGGCGATGCCGAGGCCCGCACCGGCGACCCAGTGGTCGTGCCCCGCGAGCGGCCCGAGATGCCCCACATGGGCCAGCGCGGGAACGGGCAGGATCGCGAGGAAAATGGCAAGGCGCATGGGCGGGCTCCTGTTCGGGGCGGGGCCATTCGGGCGCGCCGGGAATACCCTGACGATACCGCCCCGGCCCCCCGGTCTGGGTCGGGCCGCGTGACGGTCACCTGTCCGGCCCCGACCGTGCGTGGTTTGGGGCGTCGTCGCGTCTGCCTTACACCCCGTGCGGGGGCGTTGCAAAGACGAATGCGCGCAGATGTGCGCGGGCGCGCAGCCGCTTCGCGGTGTCTGCGCGCCGTGCGCGTCCTAGGTGTCGGAGCAACGCAGACTGGAAGGAGAGACGCGATGGGCAAGCTGGTGGACGGCATCTGGACCGACCAATGGTACGATACCGAGAGCACGGGTGGCGAATTCAAGCGCTCGACCTCGGACTACCGCAACTGGATCACCGCCGACGGCAGCGCCGGCCCCACGGGCGAGGGCGGGTTCCGGGCCGAGCCGCACCGCTATCACCTCTACGTCTCCTACGCCTGCCCCTGGGCCAGCCGGGCGCTGGCCTTCCTGAAACTCAAGCAGCTCGAGGACATCATCGGCGTGTCGGTGGTGCATCCCCACATGCTGGGCGACGGCTGGAGCTTCGACAGCGATTACCCCGGCGCCACCGGCGACACAGTCTACGGCCTGCCCTTCGCGCGAGACATCTACCTGCGCGCGGACCCGAAGACGACCGGCCGCGTCACCGTGCCGATCCTGTGGGACCTGCAGCGCGAGACCATCGTCAGCAACGAATCGTCCGAGATCATCCGGATGCTGAACTCGGCCTTCGACGGGATCACCGGCAATACCGACGACTACTGGCCCGAAGAGCTGCGCGACGCCATCGAGCCGGTGAACGACCGGATCTACGAAACCGTCAACAACGGGGTCTACAAGGCGGGCTTCGCAACGTCGCAATCGGCCTACGAGGACGCGGTCGTGCCGCTGTTCGACAGCCTGGACTGGATCGAGGGGGTGCTGGCCAACAACCGCTACCTGCTGGGCGACCGCATCACCGAGGCCGACTGGCGCCTGTTCGTGACGCTGGTGCGGTTCGACCTGGTCTACCACCTGCACTTCAAGTGCAACCGCCGCCGGATCGTGGATTATCCCAACCTGTGGGCCTACACGCGCGAGCTTTACCAGTGGCGGACGCCGGATGGCGGGCGGGTGGCCGACACGGTGAACTTCGACCACATCGTGCAGCACTATCACTACAGCCACGACAACATTAACCCGCACCGGATCATCCCGATCAACCCGGTGCTGGACTGGGAGGCGCCCCACGGCCGCGGCTAGGCCGCCGCGGGGCGCCCGCCGGGCGGTCAGACCGCCTTTTTCAACGCGTCGGCCAGGTCGGTCCGCTCCCACGAGAAGCCGCCATCGGCCTCGGGGGCGCGGCCGAAATGGCCGTAGGCCGCCGTGCGCTGGTAGATCGGGCGGTTCAGTTGCAGGTGCTCGCGGATGCCGCGCGGGGTCAGGTCCATGCAGGCATAGCAGGCCTTCTCGATCTGCTCTTCGTGGACCTCGCCGGTGCCGTAGGTGTCGGCGTAGATCGACAGGGGCTTGGCCACGCCGATGGCATAGCTCAGCTGGATGGTGCAGCGCTTGGCCATGCCGCTGGCCACCACGTTCTTGGCGAGGTAGCGCGCGGCGTAGGCGGCCGAGCGGTCGACCTTGGTGGGATCCTTGCCCGAGAACGCGCCGCCGCCGTGGGGCGCGGCCCCGCCATAGGTGTCGACGATGATCTTGCGCCCGGTCAGGCCGGCGTCACCGTCCGGTCCGCCGATGACGAAGACGCCGGTGGGGTTCACCCACCATTCGGTCGCGTCGGTCAGCCAGCCGTCGGGCAGCACTTCGCGGATATAGGGCTCGACGATGGCGCGGATGTCGTCGCTGGTCTGGCTCTCGTGGGCGTGCTGGGTGGACAGCACGATCTGGCTGACCTCGACCGGCTTGCCGTTCTCGTAGCGCAGCGAGATCTGCGACTTGGCGTCGGGGCCCAGCGTCGGCTCGGTCCCGTCCTTGCGGACCTCGGACAGGCGCTTGAGGATCTGGTGGGCGTAGTGGATCGGCGCCGGCATCAGCTCGGGCGTGTCCTCGACCGCGTAGCCGAACATGATGCCCTGGTCGCCAGCCCCCTCGTCCTTGTCCTCGGAGCCGTCGACACCCTGCGCGATATGGGCGGACTGGGCGTGCAGCAGGTTCGTGACCTCGCAGGTGTTCCAGTGGAACTTGTCCTGCTCGTAGCCGATGTCGCGGATGCAGTCGCGCGCGATCCCCTCGATCCGGCCGAGGTAATCATCCAGCTTGGCCTTGTCCGACAGGCCGACCTCGCCGCCGATGACCACGCGGTTGGTGGTCGCGAAGGTTTCCGCCGCCACGCGGGCCTCGGGTTCCTCGGCCAGGAAGGCGTCCAGAACGGCATCCGAGATGCGGTCGCAAACTTTGTCGGGGTGGCCCTCGGAAACGGATTCCGAGGTGAAGATATAGTCCTGCCTTGGCATGAAGTGCTCCGTCAAGGTCATGGGGATACGCGTCAGGAAGCCGTTGCGCACCCTCGGGTCCAGAAGCCCCTATTCGGTTCACCCGGCCATATCAAGGTGTCTTTCGCGCCGCATCGCCAGCCCGAGCCCCGCAAGCCCCAGCAAAATCAATGCCATCCATGGCCAATCGCCGGTGCGTGCATAGACCGTGGGCGTGCCCGCCGGCGGCAGCGGATGGTCGAAATATCCCGTTTCGCCCAGCGGCAGCGATGCCAGCACGCGCCCGCGCGCGTCGATCACCGCCGAGATCCCGGTATTGGCCACGCGCACCATGGGCAGCCCCTGCTCGATGCTGCGCATCCGCGCCTGCGCGAGCGATTGCTGCGGGCCGGCGAAGGTGCCGAACCACGCGTCGTTCGTCACCTGCAAGAGCCAGTCGGGCCGTTCGGGCGCGCCTGTCACGTCCTGGGGAAAGATCGCCTCGTAGCAGATCAGCGGGAGCGCGCGACCCAGTGGACCGAAATCCACCAGCCGCGGGCCAGGCCCCGCCGAGTAGCCGTAGCCGTCCTGCGCGGCAAAGCTGCGCAGGCCCAGGTAACGGGCAAGGCTGCCCAGCGGGATGAACTCGCCGAATGGCACAAGGTGGTGCTTGTCGTAGGTGTCGTCGATGCGGCCCTCGGGCCCCAGCAGGAGAAGCGAGTTGTAGATGCGCGCGCCATCGATCCGCTGCACGCCGAAGGCCACCGGCACGCCCCCGGCGGCATCGGCCACGAAATCCAGCGCCGGGTGGCCCGGCGTGATACTGTAGGGGATCGCGGTCTCGGGCCAGACGACCAGGTCCGGTCGCGGGCCACCGCCGCGGTCCGCGGTGGCGTCCAGCAAGCGGCGGAAATAGGTCTGCGCGTAGTCCGGATCCCACTTGCGATCCTGCGGCGCGTTGGGCTGCACCAGGCGCAGCACCGGCGCGTCGCGGGCGGCCCCGGGCGCGGGGGGAACCAGCATCCCGCCCAGCATGACCAGCGCCCACAGCGACACGAGGCCCATGGCGGGCCGCAGCCAGCCGGATGCGACCGCCGCGATACCCACCGCCAGCGCGGTGAGCAGCGTCAGGCCGTGCGGGCCGATCCAGCCTGCCAGCTGCGCCGCGGGCGTCTCGGTCCAGACATAGCCGAGCAAGGCCCAGGGAAAGCCGGTGAGCAGGTAGGTGCGCAGTAGCTCGACCCCTGCCAGCGACAGCGCGAAGGCCGGCGCGAAGCGCCCCCGGTCACCGCCAAGCCAGCGCGCCAGCGCGAAGGCCCCGGCCCAGAAGGCGCCGAACCCCAAGGCCATGAAGACCAGGGCGAAGGGCGCCATCCAGCCATGACGCGCCACGTCCACGAAGAACGGCTCGACAATCCAATGCAGGGTGACGGCGAAATAGCCGGTGCCGGTGGCCAGCCCGACCCAGGCGGCGCGGCGCGGGCCCGCCGCGCGCAAGGCAATGCGGGCGGCAAACGCCAAGGCGACCAGCGCGACAGGCGGAAGCGCGAAAGGCACCTGCCCCAGACCTGCGACCGCGCCGGTGACGGCCGCGAGCGGATAGGCCCACCGCCCGGTTGCCGCGCGGGTCGGCGCCGCGCCGTCACTCATCCCTGGTATCGGGCACCCGGACGCGCAGACGCTTGAGCCGTCGGGCGTCCGCGTCGATGACCTCGAACTCGGGGCCCGCGGGGTGCGGGATGACCTCGCCCCGGGTGGGCACACGGCCGGTCAACAGAACCACCAGCCCGCCGAGAGTATCGATCTCTTCCTCTTCCTCGGGATCGACCAGGCGCATCCCGATCTCGTCCTCGAACTCGTCCAGCGGGGTCTTGGCCTGCGCCAGGTAGCTGCCGCCCTGCTCCACCGTCCAGAACTTGTCTTCCTCGGTATCGTGCTCGTCCTCGATCTGGCCGATGACCTGCTCGATCAGGTCCTCGATGGTCACCAGACCGTCGACCCCGCCGTATTCGTCGATGACCAGCGCCATGTGCATCCGGTCCGTCTGCATCTTCTGCAACAGGACACCGATGGGCATGGAGGGCGGCGCGTAGATCAGCGGGCGCATCATCTCGCGCAGGTCATAGCTCGTGTGTCCGCCGAAGCCGTGGCGCAGGGCAAAATCCTTCAGGTGCACCATGCCCAGCGGCGAATCGAGCGTGCCGTCATAGACCGGAAGCCGGGTCAGGCCCGACTCCTTGAAGACGTCGACCAGTTCTTCCAGCGTGATCTCAACCGGGACCGACACGATTTCGACCGAGGGGATCGCCACGTCCTCGACCCGCATCCGCCGCAGGTTCAGAAGCCCGGGGGGCGTCCGCGATTGCGGCGAGCCGTCGTCCTCCTCGTCCTCGGAGGGGGCGAAGGCATCGAAGAGCCGTCCGAAAAAACCCTTGTCGGAACTCTCTTCGTCGTCGGGCTCGGGGGCCTGGCGGCCACCGCCCGTGTCGTCTGCGTGGGTCATCTCACCTTTCCGTCGGTCGCATCCTGTGGCGCATATGGATCGTGAAGCCCCAGTCGCGCAAGTATTTCGGTCTCGAGACGCTCCATCAGGTCACCATCGGCGTCGTCATCGTGGTCGAAGCCCAGCAGGTGCAGCGTCGCGTGGACGATCAGATGTGTCGCGTGGTCGCCCAGGGCAAGCCCTCCGGCCTCGGCCTCGCGCGCGCAGGTGTCGAAGGCGATGGCGATGTCGCCCAGCTCGGGGTCGGTCGGGTCCGGCGGATCGGGCATGGCGCCGGGCGCATCGGCGCCGCGTTCGTCCGAGGGCCAGGACAGCACGTTGGTCGGCGTGCCCTTGCCGCGGAAATCGCCGTTGAGCACACGGATCCGGTCATCGTCGCAGGCCAGCAGGCTGATCTCCCAGCCGTGGCCCAGGCCCAGGTGGTCCAGCACCGCCCGCGCGCTGGTATCGGCCAGCGTTTCGAGCCCGATGGCGTTCCAACGGGCATCCTCGAGCACGACGTCCACCAGAAGCGCGGGGTCCCCCTGCGCGTCGGCTTCGGACAGGGAAACGAAGGTGTCAGCCATCGGCCTCGTAGGCCTCGATGATGGCGGCAACCAGTGGGTGGCGCACCACATCGCGCGAGGTGAAATAGTTGAACCCGATCTTGGGGATCTGCTTCAGCAGCCGCTCGGCATCCGACAGGCCCGAGACCTGCCCCCGCGGCAGGTCGATCTGGGTGCGGTCGCCGGTGATGACCATGCGCGACCCCTCGCCCAGGCGGGTCAGGAACATCTTCATCTGCATGCCGGTGGCGTTCTGCGCCTCGTCCAGCACGACGAAGGCGTTCGACAGCGTGCGCCCGCGCATGAAGGCCAGCGGCGCGATCTCGATCCGCTTTTCCTCGATCAGCTTGGCGGTCATCTTGCCCGGCATGAAATCGTTCAGCGCGTCGTAGAGCGGCTGCATGTAGGGGTCGACCTTGTCCTTCATGTCGCCGGGCAGGAAGCCCAGCCGCTCGCCCGCCTCGACGGCTGGGCGGCTCAGGATGATGCGATCGACCTGGCCGTTGATGAACATGTTCACGCCGACAGCGACGGCGAGGTAGGTCTTGCCGGTGCCCGCCGGGCCGATGCCGAAGGCCAGTTCATTGTCGAACAGCGACCGGACATAGGCCTTCTGCGCGTCGGTGCGCGGCTCGACCAGCTTCTTGCGGGTCTTGATCTCGATCGGGCCGCGCTGAAACATCTCCATCTGCGCGTCCGGCGCGGTGGTATCGTCCTCGACCGGGCCCATGCGCAGGGCGCTGTCCACGTCCCCCGGCTCGACGGTCTTGCCCGCCTCCAGCCGCTGGTAAAGCCCCTGCAGCACATCCGCCGCCCGGGCCGTCGCATCGGCGTCGCCCATGACCATCAACTGGTTGCCGCGGCGCACGATCTGCGTCTCGAGCGCCTGTTCGATCATCGCCAGGTTGGCGTCGAACTGGCCGCACAGGTCGATCAGAAGGCGATTGTCGGGAAATTCGAGCAACGTTTCGCCGGGGCGGTTGGCCAGGGCAGTGTCGGACGTTGCGGTGGCTTGGCTGGGGGGAAGGGCCAAACATTCCTCCGGATTGGCGGTTATGATGTAGATATGGTGGGGCCTTCGGGGCGTCCACGCAAGGGAAAGTGGTGCCGTTCGCCGCGACGGCCACGCATTTGAACGAAAAAGCCGCGCGGAGCGAACGCCCGCGCGGCTTGTCTGCCAGGAAAGGGGCGCGCCCTAGATCGGGTCGGGCACGGGCGAGCCGACGGCGTCGGGACCGTGCAGCGTGAAGGGCGGCAGCAGGCCGCAGACCGGCTTGCCGTAACGGTCGAGGCGGTTGGTCTGGTAGCCCTCGATGCCGTCGTCGATGGCCCAGTGTTCGCAGCCGTCGCCGTCGACCCAGATGCCGGGCGTCTTGGTAAGGTCCTGCAGGCTTTTCGAATCGAAACCGCGGTCGATGGTCTGGTTGGTCTTCGGTCCGCAGGCGGCCAGGGCCAGCACGCCGGCCAGGATGATGAAAGGTGTCTTGGTCATGGCGCTCACCGAATGCACAGGATTTCGACGCGGCGGTTCTTCTGCATGCCCGCCGCGGTCTGGTTGGACGCCACGGGCTGGCGTTCGCCGTAGCCGCGGATGTCGTTGATGGCGGCGCCGACGCCTGCCGCGACGCGGGCGACCGCGTTCGCGCGGTTATAGCTCAGACGCAGGTTGTAGGCGTCGCTGGCGCGGCTGTCGGTGTGGCCGATGATGGTGTAGGCGCGGCTGCCCGACTGCTGGAAGAAGTCGGCGATCATCTTGCGGCCCTGTGCGCCGATCCGCGCGCTGTCAGTGGCGAAAAGCACATCGGTGCTCATGACGCCGCAGGTCTCGACCTCGTGGCAGACCGGCGTGCCCTTGCGGGTCAGGCGGTTCGAGGCGTAGCCTTCCCAGCCGTCATCGCGCACCCAGTGTTCGCAACCGTCCGGGTCGATCCAGATCGTGCCGACCGCGCGCTGCTGCGCCTCGACCGGGCCACCCGCCCAAATGGCACTGCCCATGGCCAACCCCGCGACGAGCGCCAGGCGTGCGAGGTTCGAAAATATACGTGTCACCGCTGCCTCCTGTTCCTGAAATGCGTTGTCGGACCGCAGCGAAATGGCCGACATCCCCCGTATCACGGATGACCATAACGGCTTTCAGGTCTTTGTGAAGACGAATAAAAACACCGATCGTTGCCAATTTCACAACGATCGGCGTGATTTGCCGCGATTGCACGCGCGGCCCGGGACAGGGCGGCCGGTGCGCCGCCTCCGACTCAGGCTGCCGAACGCAGCCGCCCCGCGAGCGAGTTCGGCGCGCTGGCGGTGACGGTGACCGGCACCAGGTCGCCCACCCGCGCGTCCGGCGCGTCGACGAACACGGAATGCAGATACTCGGACTTGCCGACCATCTGCCCCGGCTCGCGCCCCGCCTTCTCGAACAGGACACCGACCTCGCGGCCCACCATCCGGTCCTGCACGGCGTGCTGCTGGGATTTCAGCAGGGCTTGCAGACGTTGGAGGCGGTCGTCCTTCGTCGCCTCGTCCACATGGGCTTTCTCGGCGGCGGGCGTGCCCGGGCGTGGCGAATACTTGAAGCTGTAGCACTGGCCGTATTCGACCTCGGCCACGAGGTCGAGCGTGGCCTGGAAGTCCTCTTCCGTTTCGCCGGGGAAGCCGACGATGAAATCGCCCGACAGCAGGATGTCCGGTCGCTCGGCACGGATCCGCTCGATCAGGCGCAGGTAGCTTTCGGCGGTGTGCTTGCGGTTCATCGCCTTCAGGATGCGGTCCGAGCCCGCCTGCACGGGCAGGTGCAGGTAGGGCATGAGCTTGCCGATCTCGCCATGCGCCGCGATCAGGGCGTCGTCCATGTCGTTGGGGTGCGAGGTCGTGTAGCGGATGCGCTCCAGCCCGTCGATGGCCGCCAGGTCGCGCACGAGACCGGCCAGACCGCCCGCGTGGCCGTGGTAGGCATTCACGTTCTGGCCCAGCAGTGTGATCTCGCGCACGCCACGCTCGACCAGGCCGCGCGCCTCGTCCAGGACGCGGGCGGCGGGGCGGCTGACCTCGGCGCCCCGGGTATAGGGCACGACGCAGAAGGCGCAGAACTTGTCGCAGCCCTCCTGCACCGTCAGGAAGGCAGTCGGCCCACGCGTGGCCTTGGGCCGGGCCGGGAGGTCGTCGAACTTGGCTTCCTCGGGGAAATCGGTGTCGAGCGCCTTCTCGCCGGCACGCGCTCTTGCCTCGAGCGCGGGCAGGCGGTGATAGCTCTGCGGGCCGACCACCAGGTCGACCAGCGGCTGGCGGCGCATGATCTCCTCGCCCTCGGCCTGCGCGACGCAGCCCGCCACCCCGATCTTCAGGTCGGGCTTGTCGGCCTTCAACTGGCGGAAGCGTCCAAGCTCGGAATACACCTTCTCGGCCGCCTTCTCGCGGATGTGGCAGGTGTTCAGCACGATCATGTCGGCATCGTCGGGCGTGTCGGTCTGGGTATAGCCCTGCCCGCCCAGCGCCTCGGCCATGCGTTCGCTGTCGTAGACGTTCATCTGACAGCCATAGGTCTTGATATACAGCTTGCGCGACTGGGACATGGGCGTACGCCTCGATCGGTGCGGATGGAATGAGCGGTCTCTATAGCAGCGCCGCCGCACAGGCAACGCCCGCCCCCTGCCCGCTTTGCAAACGCGCGCGGGTGCGCGATGAAGGGGCGAGCGCATCACGAAGGGCGAGCATGGCCGAATATCGCGATCTGGACCAATTCCGCGGCGCCCCGCCCGACCTGTCGCGCGGCGGCCCCGTGGCGGTCTGCCTGGCGGAAGATGCGGTCGAACTGGACGGCACGCTGGCACACCTGGCGCGGCTGGGGTTCCGCACGATCCTGTTGATGGCGCCCGGCCACGTGCAGACCGCGGCCCCCCTGCCCGGCGGCGTCATCCGGGTCGGCTGGCGTCCGGGGGGCCGGGACGCCACAGTCGCCGCCGTCAACGCGGTGATCGACGCGGCGCCCGGCCAGTGGATCCACTATACCTACAACGCGGAATACCTGTTCTATCCGTTCTGCGAAACGCGCTCGGTGGCCGAGCTTCTGGCCTTCCACGCCGAGGAACGGCGCGACGCGATGCTGACCTATGTGGTCGATCTCTACGCCGCCGATCTCGACGCGAACCCGAACGGGGTTTCGCCCACGGACGCGCATCTGGACCAGTCGGGATATTACGCGACCGGGCGGCCCGACCCGGCGAACCACAACCACCCGAAGGACCGGCAGCTGGATTTCTTCGGAGGGTTACGCTGGCGGCTGGAGGAGCACGTCCCCGAGGACAGCCGCCGCATCGACCGGATCGGGATCTTCCGCGCCAAGCCGGGCCTGCAACTGCGCCCCGATCACACGCTGACGGACGAAGAGATGAACACCTATGCCTGCCCGTGGCACAACAACCTGACGGCGGCGATCTGTTCTTTCCGGGCCGCGAAGGCGCTGCGCACCAATCCCGGGTCGCGCTGGGCGGTCAGCCATTTCACATGGCACAACTCGGTGCGCTTCGACTGGGACTCGCAGCAATTGCTGGATCTGGGGCTGATCGAACCCGGCCAGTGGTTCTGAGCGGGCGGCTCAGCCCCGCTTGCGCAGGCGGATGACGACCTCGACCGAGGCGACTTCCATCCCCTCGGGGGCGTCGGGCAGGCGTGCGATGGTCAGTTGGTCGGCGGGCGCGTCGCTGAGCCGGGCCTCGTCCTCCCAGAAGAAATGCGGGTGGTCGTCGGTGCGCGTGTCGAAATACGACCGCGACCCCTCGACGTTCACTTCCTGCATGAGACCCGCGTCGCAGAACGCCCGCAGGGTGTTGTAGACCGTCGCCAGAGACACCGGCTCCCCTGCCCGGCGGGCGAGGTCGTGCAAGCTTTCGGCGGTCACGTGCCGGTTCCGCCCGTCGCCCACCAGCAGCGCGGCGAGCGAGACGCGCTGTCGCGTGGGCCGGAGCGCCGCGCCGGCAAGCCAGTCGGCCCCGGTCTGGAGCGCCGTGTCGGATAGGGTAAGGTCGCGTTTGTCCATGGCTCGTCTATACAGGCGAAAACCCCGTGGTTTCAATCGGCAATGGCGGTGGCCCGCCCTTGCGCGCGCCAAAGTGGCGGTGATAGACGCGGTGAAACCGCAGCACGACCAGATCCGGCCGAGGGGGGCCATCCGGCATGACCACCTATCCCACCAGTTTCGACCGCGACGATTTGCTGAAATGCGCCCGGGGCGAATTGTTCGGCCCCGGCAACGCCCAGCTGCCCGAGCCGCCCATGCTGATGATGGACCGGATCACCGACATCTCGGGCGACGGCGGCGAGCACGGCAAGGGCCACGTGGTGGCCGAGTTCGACATCCATCCCGACCTGTGGTTCTTCGAGTGCCACTTTCCCGGCAACCCGATCATGCCGGGCTGCCTGGGTCTCGACGGCCTTTGGCAGCTGACCGGGTTCAACCTGGGCTGGCGCGGCTGGAGCGGCCGCGGCTATGCCCTTGGCGTGGGCGAGGTCAAGCTGACCGGCATGGTCCGCCCGGACCGCAAGATGTTGACCTACAACGTGAACTTCACCAAGGCCGTGCAGTCGCGCCGCCTGACCATGGGCGTGGCCGACGGCACGGTTCATGCCGATGGCGAGCTGATCTACCAGGTGAGCGGCATGAAGGTCGCGCTGTCGGAATCCTGATCCCCATCGCGAGGAGCGTCGCAATGCCCCGTCCCACATCGGAGACCTGCCAATGAAACGCGTCGTCGTCACCGGGCTGGGCATCGTCTCGCCCATCGGCAATTCCGCCGAGGAAGTCACCGCCGCGCTGAAGGCCGGCAAGTCCGGCATCGAGGCCAGCCCCGAAATGGCCGAACACGGCTTTCGCAGCCAGATCGCCGGCACCCTGAAGATCGACGTGGCCGACCATGTGGACAAGCGCACGCTGCGCTTCATGGGGCCCGGCGCGGCCTATGCCCATATCGCCATGCAGCAGGCCATCGCCGACGCGGGCCTGACCGACGACATGGTGTCGAACCCGTCCACCGGTCTCATTGCCGGGTCGGGCGGGCCGTCCACCAGCGCCATGCTCAGCGCGCACCAGACGGTTCTGGAAAAGGGCAGCCCCAAGCGCATCGGCCCCTTCGCGGTGCCCAAGTGCATGTCCTCGACGGTCAGCGCCAACCTGTCGACGGCGTTCAAGATCAAGGGCATGAACTTCTCGATCACCTCGGCCTGCTCGACCTCGCTGCACTGCATCGGCATGGCCGCGCAGCAGATCCAGCTGGGCGCGCAGGACGTGATGTTCGCCGGCGGCGGGGAAGAGCTCGACTGGACGCTGTCGTGCCTCTTCGATGCCATGGGCGCGATGTCGGCGAAATACAACGACACGCCGCAGAAGGCCTCGCGCGCCTTCGACGCGAACCGTGACGGCTTCGTCATCGCGGGCGGCGGCGGCATGGTGGTGCTGGAAAGCCTTGAGCATGCCCAGGCCCGCGGCGCGAAGATCTACGCCGAGGTCACGGGCTTCGGCGCCACCAGCGACGGCCACGACATGGTCGCCCCCTCGGGCGAGGGGGGCGAGCGGGCGATGAAGCTGGCGCTGAAGGATTTCGACCAGGATCGCGTCGGCTATATCAATGCCCATGGCACGTCGACCCCCGTCGGCGACGTGGGCGAGGTCGAGGCCGTGCGCCGCACGTTCGGCGACGGCAGCGCGCCGCCGATCAGCTCGACCAAGTCCATGACCGGCCACAGCCAGGGCGCCACCGGCGCGCAGGAAGCGATCTACTGCCTGCTGATGCTCGAGAACGACTTCATCGCGCCGTCGATCAACGTCGAGACACTAGATCCCGCCATCCGCCCGGGCGAGATCGCGACCGAGCCGGTGGAGAACGCGGGGCTGGATACCGTGATGACCAATTCCTTCGGCTTCGGCGGAACGAACGGGTCGATGCTACTGAGCAAGTTCAAGGAGTAGGCGCCATGGCTGACCTGATGAAGGGCAAGCGCGGCCTGATCATGGGCGTGGCGAACGACCGGTCCATTGCCTGGGGCATCGCCAAGGCCATGGCCGACGAGGGCGCCGAGCTGGCCTTCACCCACCAGGGCGAAGCCTTCGGCAAACGGGTCGAGCCGCTGGCGCAATCGGTGGGCAGCGACATCCTGGTGGACGTGGACGTGACCGACGACGCCAGCATGGACGCGGCCTTCGCGATGCTGAAGGACCGCTGGGGCCGGATGGACTTCGTGGTCCATGCCATCGCCTATTCCGACAAGTCCGAGCTGACGGGCCGCTTCATCAACACGACGCGGGCGAACTTCCAGAACTCGCTGTCGATCAGCTGCTATTCCTTCATCGACGTGGCCCGCCGCGCCTCGGAGCTCATGCCCGACGGCGGCACGGTGCTGACGCTGACCTACCAGGGGTCGAACAAGGTCACGCCGTTCTACAACGTGATGGGCGTGGCCAAGGCGGCGCTGGAATCCTCGGTGCGCTATCTCGCCAACGACCTGGGCCGCGACGGCATCCGGGTGAACGCCATCTCGCCCGGCCCGATGAAAACGCTGGCGGGCGCGGCGATCGGGGGCGCGCGCAAGACGTTCAAGCACACGTCGCAGAACGCGCCCCTGGGCGATAACGCCACGCTCGAGGCGGTGGGCGGCACGGCGGTGTACCTTGCCTCGGATTACGGCGCCTGCACCAGCGGCGAGATCATCCACGTGGACGGCGGCTACCACGTGCTGGGGATGCCGCAATCCGACAACATCTGATTTGCCGGACACCTGGCGAAACGAAACAGGCCGCCCCGAGGGGCGGCCTGCTTGCGTCTGGATCGAGAGTGTCCGACCCGGCTGCCTCAGGCGGCCTTTATGTCAACGAGCTCGACGTCGAAGGTCAGTTCCTGACCGGCCAGCGGATGGTTGGCGTCCAGCGTGACTTCGCTGTCCGACACCTGCGCCACGACAACGGGGATGGTCTGCCCGTCGGGGGTCTGCATCTGCAGCTGGGTGCCCGGCTCGGTCGGGATGTGATCGGGGATCTGCTCACGCGGGACGGCCTGGATGCGGCTCGGGTCGCGCGGGCCATAGCCGTTCTCGGGGGCGACGGTCACGGTCTTCTTGTCGCCGACTTCCATGCCGGTGATCGCTTCGTCGAGACCCGGGATGATCTGGCCGGTGCCCAGCTGGAATTCCAGCGGATCGCGGCCTTCCGAGCTGTCGAACTTCGTTCCGTCGGCCAGGGCGCCGGAATAATGCATGGATACGGTATCGCCTGCCTTCGCTTGGCTCATGTCGTTCTCCTTCGATGTAAGGGGAAATTTCGTCGAGGCCGCCAATCTCGGCGGGTGCTCATGTGGCTCCCCTCACACATGGGAAACCTGACACGGTCTGTAAACCGGCAGTGGCGCGAAAAACGCGAAAATGGCAAAAAAGGTCCATGAAAGACCCCGTTTTCAGCAGAAGAGACGCGCTTGCAACGCTTTCGGCCGCCATTCTGGCCCCCCGCGCGGCACGGGCCGACTCCGCCTTCGCGCCGGCCGCGACGCTGGCGCGCGGTCTCGACCAGCTGCACGCGCTTCTGATTTCGCAGGACGGCGCGCTGGCCGTGGCCCAGACCTTCCGCGGGCCGGACCTCGACACGCCAGTTAACGTCAAGTCGGTGTCGAAAACGCTGGTCTCGGCGCTGTGCGGCATCGCGCTGGAGCGGGGCGAGATCCCGTCGGTCGACGCGCCCGTCGCCCCGTACCTGGGCCGGGTGATCCCGCGCCGCGGGGACGATCGTCTGCGCCAGATCAGCTTTCGGCACCTGCTGACCATGCAATCGGGGCTGACGCCCTTCGCCGGGTCGACCTATGGCGGCTGGGTCGCGGGCGACCACTGGATCTACGACGCGCTGTCGGCGCCCATGGTGGCCGACCCCGGGACCGAGCGGCTGTATTCCACCGCCAACACCCACATCCTCGGCACCGCTTTGGCCAACGCGGCGGACACGGACCTGCACCGCCTGGCGCAGGAGCGACTCGGCGATCCGCTGGGCCTGGCGCTGCCGCCCTGGACGCGCGATCCGCAGGGAAACTATCTCGGCGGCAACGACATGCGCGTCTCGCCCCGGGGGATGCTGCGGTTCGGGCAGGCCTACCTGCACGGCGGGCAACTGGACGGCACCCGCATCGTCCCCAAGACATGGGTCGACGCGTCGTGGCGCCCCACCGCCCCCGCCGACATCCCCGGGCACGCTTATGGCTATGGCTGGTTTCTCTGGACGGTGGACGGGGTGCAGGTGCGCTATGCCCGCGGCTACGGCGGGCAGATGATCTACGTGGTGCCCGACCGGCGGCTGGTGGTGGTCATGACATCGGACATCTCGCGCCCCGCCACCATGGCCGGTCATCTGGGCCGCCTGCACGCGCTGGTCGAAGGGGTGATCCTGCCCGCGTCCGACCGGGCCTGACCCCGCCGGCCCTTTTCCCCCGGCGGGGGCTGTGGCACCGTCGCGCCAACCCGAGGGAGGCCCGCCATGCCCATCACGACCTGTGTCTTCGACGCCTACGGCACGCTGTTCGACGTCTCCGCCGCCGCCCGCGACGCGGCAGACGAGCCCGGCCGCGACGCGCTGAAGGCGAAATGGGGCGACATCGCCCGCGACTGGCGGCTGAAGCAGCTGGAATACAGCTGGCTGCGCGCCGCCGCCGGGACGCACACGGATTTCTGGCAGGTCACGCAGGACGGCCTGGACTGGGCGCTCGAAGCGGCCGGCCTGGCGGACGATCCCGAGCTGCGCGAGCGGCTCCTGGCGCTCTACCGGGAGCTTTCGGCCTACCCCGAGGTGCCCGCCATGCTGGCCAAGCTGAAGCAGCGCGACCTCGCGACCGCCATCCTGTCCAACGGCGCGCCCGAGATGTTGCAGGGCGCGGTCGGCTCGGCCGGGATCGGCGAGCAGCTGGATGCCGTCCTGTCGGTCGAGGACGTGGGCGTCTTCAAACCGGCCCGCGCGGTCTACGACATGGTCGGCCGGTGCTTCGGCTGCCCGCCCGAGCAGGTGCTGTTCGTGTCGTCGAACGGCTGGGACGCGGGGTTCGCCGCCGCCTACGGGTTTGTCACAGTCTGGGTGAACCGCGCCGGCGCGCCTCTGGATCGCTTGCCGGGGCGGCCCGCCCATGTTCTTTCAGATCTCACAACGATACCGGAGATCGCGGCAGATGCCTGACTTCACGACGTCCGACGGGCTGCGGCTGCACTATTCCGACAGGGGCGAAGGTCAGCCGATCCTCTGCCTGTCGGGACTGACCCGCAATTCCACCGATTTCGACTACGTCGCGCCGCACCTGGACGGCGCGCGGGTGATCGCGCTGGATTACCGCGGCCGGGGGCTGTCGGACTGGGCCGCGCCCGAGACCTATACCGTCCCGGTCGAGGCGCGCGACGCGGTGGAACTGCTCGACCACCTGGGCCTTGAAAGCGCCGCCATCCTCGGCACGTCGCGGGGCGGGCTGATCGCCATGATGCTGTCGGCCACGGCGAAGGACCGCGTGGCGGGGGTCTGCCTGAACGATATCGGCCCCGAGATCGCGACCGGGGGCCTGGACGTCATCATGGCCTATATCGGCCGGAACCCTCCGCAGAAGACCCATGCCGAGGCGACCGCCATGCGCGCGAGCCTGATGGCCGGGTTCGAAGGCGTGCCCGAGACGCGATGGGCCGAGGAGGTGCGCAAGCACTATCACCAGACCGAGGACGGGCTGGTCATCAACTACGATCCCGCGCTGGCGGAGGCGGTGAAGGCCGCGGGCGCGCAGCCGGCGCCGGACCTCTGGCCCCTGTTCGACGCCATGGCGGGCCTGCCGCTGGCCTGCATCCGGGGCGCCAATTCCGACCTGCTCAGCCCCGAAACACTGGCCGAGATGCGACGCCGGCGGCCCGACATGATCGGGGCCGAGGTGCCCGGACGCGGGCACGTGCCCTTCCTGGACGAGCCCGAGGCGCTGGAGGCCATCGCGGCCTGGCGGGCGCTGCTGTGAATATCGACGCGGTTCTGGCCGCGGCCAATCGGCTCGAAGGGCACGTCCGGCACACGCCGCTGCTGTCCTCGCCCTTTTTCGACGAGATCGCCGGCCGCCACGTTCTGGTGAAGCCCGAATGCCTGCAGCACACCGGCAGCTTCAAGTTTCGCGGCGCGTGGTCGGCGCTGAGCGCGCTGGACGATGCGACCCGCGCGGCCGGCGTGCTGGCCTATTCGTCGGGCAATCACGCGCAGGGCGTGGCCCTGGCCGCGCGCCGCATGGGCGTGCCGGCGGTGATCATCATGCCGTCCGACGCGCCGGCACTGAAGGTCGCCAACACCCGCGCCTTCGGGTCCGAAGTGGTGCTTTACGATCGCGACAGCGAAAGCCGGGAGGAGATCGGCGCCGCGCTGGCCGACGAACGTGGCCTAACGCTGATCAAGCCGTACGACCACCCCGAGGTCATCGCCGGTCAGGCCTCGGTCGGGCTGGAGATCGCCGCCGAATTGCCCGACACCACGGGCGACGTCCTGGTCTGCTGCGGCGGCGGGGGCCTGACATCCGGCGTCGCGCTGGCGCTGGACAGCCGGGCGCCGGGGCTGCGCGCCCGCCCGGTCGAGCCCGAGGGGTTCGACGACGTGGCGCGGTCGCTCAGGTCCGGCACGATCCAGCGCAACGACCGGCAGTCCGGCAGCATCTGCGACGCCGTCATGACGCCCGCGCCGGGTGATCTGACCTTCCCGATCCTGCACCGTCTCTGCGGCCCCGGCCTGACCGTGAGCGACGACGAGGCGTTGCACGCCATGGCGCTGGCCTTCAAGCGGTTGAAGATCGTGCTCGAGCCCGGCGGCGCCATCGCGCTGGCCGCCGCGCTGTTCCGGCCCGACCAGGTAGACGGCGACACGGTCGTCTGCGTCGCGTCCGGCGGCAACGTGGACCCCGCGACCTTCGCAACGGCGCTGGAGCGCTTCGGCGATGCTTGATCTTTTCCAACATCTCGGTCCGTCCCGCGCGCGATTTCACGTCGAGACTTGACCTTATCCGACAATCGCAAAGGATACGTTCCATGCCCATCGCGAAACTCGACGGCTTCCATGTCCACTACGAGGACACCGGCAAAGCCGATGGCCCGGCCATCGTCTTCGCCAATTCGCTGGGCACCGATATGCGGCTGTGGGACGCGATCCTGCCCATGATGCCGCAAGGCGCGCGGATCATCCGCTATGACAAGCGCGGCCACGGGCTCAGCGACTGCCCGAAGATGCCCTACACCATGGGGCAGCTGGTCACCGACCTCGAACGGCTGCTGGATCACCTTGAGGTGCGCGATTGCCTGCTGGTCGGGCTCAGCATCGGCGGGATGATCGCGCAAGGCCTGGCGGTCAAGCGGCCGGACCAGGTGCGCGCCATGGTTCTTTCGAACACCGCGGCCAAGATCGGCACGCGCGAGATCTGGCAGGACCGCATCGACACACTGAAGATGGGCGGAGTCGAGGCGCTGGCCGACGCGGTGATGCAGCGCTGGTTCTCGGACGCCTTCCGCGCCACCCCCGAGGTGATGAAATGGCGCCACCTGCTGACCCGGACGCCGGCCGACGGGTATGGCGGCTGCTCGGCCGCGATCTCGCACACCGATTTCTACACCCCCACCGCGTCGCTGCGCCTGCCCACGCTGGGCATCGCGGGCTCCGAGGACGACAGTACGCCGCCGGACCTGGTGCGCGAGACGGTGGGCCTGATCCCCGGGTCGCAGTTTCACCTGATCCGCGGCGCGGGCCACCTGCCCTGCGTGGAAAAGCCCGAGGAATACGCCCGCGTGCTCAACGACTTCATCGCGGCGACCGGCCATGTCTGAACTGCTGTTGATCCACGGCTCGTGCCACGGCGCGTGGTGCTGGCGGGATACGCTGGCCGAACTGGAGGCCCTGGGCCAACCGGCACGCGCCATCGACCTGCCCGGCCACGGCGCGGACCGCACGCCCCCCGCCGACGTGACGCTGGACACCTACGCGGCGCGGATCGTCGAGACCATCGACACGCCGGTGACGCTGGTCGGCCACTCCATGGGAGGCTTCCCGATCACCGCCGCCGCGCTGGCCGCACCGGACAAGATCGCGCGGCTCGTCTACCTGTGCGCCTACGTGCCCACGCCGGGGCGCAGCCTGTCGCAGATGCGCGGCGACTGGCCCGACCAGCCCCTGGTGCCCCATATCCGCCGCGCCGAGGACGGTGCCAGCTTCACCTTCGACCCCGACCGGGTCGAGACGCTGTTCTACCACGACTGCCCGCCGGGCACGGTCGACTTCGCCCGCGCGCACCTGACCCCGCAGCCCACCGCGCCGCAGGCGACCGCCCTGCCCAGCCTGCCCGACGTGCCCCGCATCTATATCGTCTGCGACGACGACCGGGCGATCCCCGCCGGGTTCCAGCGCCAGATGGCCGCCGATTTCCCCGATGGCGAGGTTCAGACCATGGCGATGGCCCATTCGCCGTTCTTCGCCGCGCCCGGTGATCTGGCGCGACGCTTGGCCGCGCTGGCGGGGCGCGCGGATTGACAGTCGTACCGCCCGAGGGCCAAGAGGCGCGCGACCGGACGGACCCGGTCGCAACCGGAGCGCCCATGGACAGCCGCCTGCCACTGACCTTCATCATGATCACCCTGGTGATCGACGCGATGGGGATCGGTCTTGTCCTTCCGGTGATGCCGGACCTGATCGAGGACGTGTCGGGCGGGAACCTCGCCCAGGCCGCGATCTGGGGCGGGATCCTGTCCACGTCCTTCGCGGTGATGCAGTTCCTGTTCGGGCCGCTGCTGGGCACGCTCTCCGACCGTTTCGGCCGCCGCCCGGTCCTTCTGGTGTCGCTTCTGGTGATGAGCCTCGATTACCTGGTGATCGCGCTGGCGGGCAGCATCTGGATCCTTCTCGCGGGTCGCATCGTGGGCGGCATCGCGGCCAGCACCCAGTCGACGGCCACGGCCTTCGTCGCGGACATTTCGACGCCCGAGCAGAAGGCCGCCCGGTTCGGCATGGTGGGGGCGTCCTTCGGCGTGGGCTTCGTGCTGGGGCCGCTGATCGGGGGCCTTCTGGCCGAGTACGGAACGCGCGCGCCGTTCTACATGGCCAGCGCGCTGGCGGCGCTGAACCTGGTCTTCGGGTATTTCATCCTTCCCGAAACGGTGACCGACCGCATCCGCCGCCCGTTCGCCTGGGCCCGGGCCAACCCGCTGGGCGCGCTGCTGGATCTGGGCCGCACGCCGGGGGTCAGCCGGCTGGTGCTGATGTTCTTCCTCTACCAGGTGGCGTTCTTCGTCTACCCGGCGATCTGGGCCTATTTCGCCAAGGCGCGCTTCGGCTGGGATCCGCAAATGGTCGGCGTCTCGCTGGCGATGTTCGGCATTTCGCTGGCGATCGTGCAGGGCTTCCTGATCCGCTTCGTGCTCCGCTGGCTGGGCGACCGGGGCACGGTGATCTACGGGCTGGCCTTCAACACCTGCGCCTTCATCGCGCTGGCCTTCGTGGCCAACGGGACCATCGCGCTGATCCTGACGCCGCTGACGGCGCTGGGGGCCGTGGTCACGCCCGCGCTGCAGGGGCTGATGAGCCGCGCCATCCCCGACAACAGCCAGGGCGGTTTGCAGGGCCTTCTGACCAGCGCGGGGGCGCTGGCCATGATCGTGTCGCCGCTGCTGATGACGCAGGTCTTCTGGGTCGCAACCGCCGACAGCACGCCCTTCTACCTGCCGGGCGCGCCGTTCCTGGTCTCCATGACGTTGATGTTCGCCTGCGCCTGGGTGTTCCTGGGCCGCGACCGGACGGCCAGCGCCTGAGCCACCCAACGGCGCTGACCCTGCCCAGGCGCCCTAGCCGCTGGTGCGCAGGACCAGCTTGGGCGGGATCAGGATGTGCCGCCCCTTCGATCCCCGTTCGACCCGGGCCAGCAGCGTTTCGGCCGCCTTGCGCCCGACCTCGATCCCCTGCTGGTCGATCGAGCTGAGGCTCACCGGCATCAGCCGCGCAAGGCTGGAATTGTCGTAGCCCACCACGGCGAAATCCTCGGGCACGCGCAGGCCGCGGGCCCGCGCCTCGGTGATGAGGGGGACGCCGTGAATGTCGCTCCAGCTGAAGACGGCGCCGGGACGTGGCAGGGCGTCGAGCAGGGCCGAGAATTCGGCCGGGTCGTCGCCCGTTTCGCTGCGGGATTCCACAACGCGGGCGCGGTCCGAGAGGCCGGCCGCCTGCATGGCGGCGTAGTATCCCGCCTCGCGCCGGTCGCCGACCTCGTGGCCGCCCACCCGGCGCGGCGCGCAGAGCATCCAGATGTCCCGGAACCCGCGCCGCACCAGCTGCTCGACGGCCATGGTCGCGCCGCGTTCGTCGTCGCTGTTGACGGTGTCGAAGGACGCGGCGTCCGGCTCGTGGTGACCGATCAGCACGGTCGGCATCTGGCGCGCGTAATCTTCGAGTTCGCCCGAGGGCAGACGCGGTGCGACCATGATCACGCCATCCATGCGCATGTCGATCATGGCATCGATCAGCGATTTCTCGATCACCGTCTCGGCCCCGCCGAACGAGATCATCATCCGCTTGCCCGCTGCGTTCAGCCCCGCCTTGATCCCCTCGGTCAGGTCCGCAAGGAACGGGTTGCGCATGTCGATCAGCAGAACGCCGAACGTGTCGGTCTGGCCGCGCATGCCCCGCGCGGCAAAGCTCGGGCGGTAGCCCAGGCGCTCGACCGACCGCATGACGCGGGTGCGCATGTCGTCGCTCACGCCGTAGGCGTTGTTCAGCACCTTCGACACCGCGGCGACCGACACGCCGGCATCCCGCGCAACCGTCTTGATCGTCACCCGCGGCGGTCGCGAGATATCGTGCTCGACGCTGATGGGCCCACCCCCTTCTCCTGCCTCGAACACTGTTTATCACATCCGGGCTTGCGAGGAAGCCGAATCTGTGTATCGTTATCTGTAGAACGTTGCACAAGGCGGTGGAGACACACCGCACGGGCAAACCGGGAGGAGATTCACGCATGAACGTGCAAGCCACCACCGCCCCCATGGCGATCGCGTCCGATCGGGACTGGAGCGCGCAGATGATCGCGCCCGACAGCGATTCGGGCCAAGGGGGACAGGCGCCGTTCGTCGCGACCCGCTTCGATGCCAAGGCACTGTCCGCGCCGGTTCTGCACGTCTCGGCCCATGGTCTCTACGAGGTTCGGCTGAACGGGCAGCGGGTCGGCACCGCCCGGCTGACGCCCGGCTGGACCTGTTACGAGGATCGTGTCGCATACCAGAGCAATGACGTCTCGGACCTGCTGGTCGACGGCGAGAACCGGATCGAGATCTGGCTGGGCGACTGACCATCCCGCGCGAGCTGGACGAGGCCGCCATCATCGACGGCGCGAAGCCGTGGCAGGTCTTCTTCAAGGTCGTCCTGCCGCTTCTGAAGCCCGTCACACTGACGGTGGTGGTGGTGCAGTCGATCACCATCTTCAACGACTTCACCCACCCGCTCTATTACCTGCCGGGGCGCGAGAACATCACGGTGCAGCTGACGCTCTACAACTTCTCTAGCCAGTTCCTGAGCCAGATGAACCTGCTGTTCATGAACATCCTGATGATCACCATCCCGCCCTTCTTCGTCTTCGTTTTCTTCAACCGCCAGATCGTCGCCGGCATGACCTCCGGCGCGGTCAAAGGATAGGAACCCATGTCCCGAGTAGAGCTTAAAGACCTGCGCAAGAGCTTCGGTGGTGTCGAGGTCATCCACGGCATCGACCTCGAGATCGAGCAAGGCGAGTTTTGCGTCTTCGTCGGCCCCTCGGGCTGCGGCAAGTCCGCCCTGCTGCGCATGATCTCGGGCCTCGAGGTGCACACGTCCGGCGTGATCGAGATCGGGGGCCGCGACGTCTCGGCCGCCGAGCCGTCCGAGCGGGGCATCGCCATGGTGTTCCAGAATTACGCGCTCTACCCGCATCTGTCGGTGCGCGAGAATATCGGGTTCGGCCTGTCGCTGGCCAAGACCCCGAAGGACGAGATCGCCCGCAAGGTCGACGAGGTGGCGGGCATCCTGCAGCTCGAAGATTACCTGGACCGCAAGCCCAAGGAATTGTCGGGCGGCCAGCGCCAGCGCGTCGCCATCGGCCGCGCCATCGTGCGCGACCCGGACGTGTTCCTGTTCGACGAGCCGCTGTCGAACCTGGACGCCGCCCTGCGCGCACAGATGCGCATCAAGCTGACCGAACTGCACGACCGGCTGGGCGCCACCATGATCTACGTCACCCACGACCAGGTCGAGGCGATGACCATGGCCGACAAGATCGTGGTCCTGAACGGCGGGCGGATCGAACAGGTCGGCACGCCCATGGACCTTTACGAACGTCCCGCGACGCCCTTCGTCGCGGGCTTCATCGGGTCCCCGAAGATGAACCTGTTCGAGGGCGAGGTCGCCAAGGCCAAGGGCTGCAAGGTCTACGGCATCCGCCCCGAACACGTGACGGTCAGCGAGGTCGGGGGCGAATGGTCCGGCACCGTGCGCCACGTCGAGCGCCTTGGCGCCGACACGATCCTGCATGTCGAGACCGAAGAGGTCGGCCCGCTGCTGGCCCGGATCGACGGCAGCCGCAGGATCGACCAGGGTCAGCGCGTCACGATCAGCCCCGACCCCGAGCGCGAGTTCCGCTACGGCGCCTGAGCGCGATCCGCGTCGGGGCGGACGCCTTCCGGTTTCCGGAAATCAAGTTGGAGTGTTCAGTCGGCAGCCAGCCGGGCGCGCCACGCATCCGCGTAGGCGCGCAAGGCCTCGGCATCCTCGACGGGGACCGGCGCGCCGTCCGCGGCCCGCGCGGAGTCGTCGAACAGCATCGCCGCGCCGGTGGCGGTGCCCGTGGCCGAGCCGGACGCCTCGACCCCATCGGGGCGCAGGGCGGCCAGCATCTGCAAGTAATCCGCGTTGCGCGCGAACGGCCCCTCGACCACCGTCGGACCGGCCGCGCCCACCAGTTCGAGACAGGTGTCGGTCATCAGCGCCAGATACCACGAGATCGCGAGCATTCTCTGCCCGTCCGTGGCGGGCGGATCGCTGAACCCGCCCGTGCGCTCCGGGAACGGGCCGCTTCCGGGTTCGAGCGACGGCAGCAGGAACAGCCCGCGCAGGACCGCCGCGCGGTCGTCCGCGGTGGGCGTCGCCGCGCATCCTTCACGCGCGATCTCGTATTCCCGTCCGCCCATGAACCGCGCCGAGGGCACCGGCCCGCCGCGCGCGTCGACATTCACCAGCGTGTCGCGCGCGGCTTCCATCGCGCCGGGCGCCCCGCCCACCGCCATGGCGATGACCCAGGTGCCCGTCGACACGACCGAGAACGGCGCCGCCCGCCCGACGAGATGGGGGAAAAGCGAGGCGTTGCTGTCGTGGATGCCCACCGCCACCGGTGTACCCGCCGCGATGCCGGTGCGCGCCGCGATCTCGTCCGCGAGCCCGCCCAGCACCTCCGACGGCTTTCGCGGGGGCGCGAGCTTGTCCGACAGACCGAGCCGCGCGACCAGCGACGACGGCACGCCGTCCCACGGGTTCCAAAGATCGGTGTGGCAGCCCAGCGAGCTGACATCGCAGGCCATCTCCCCGGTCAGCCGGTAGCCCCAGTACTGCGGATAGGTCAGGACGTGCGCGACCCGGTCGCGCAGCCCAGGATCGGCCTGGAACATCCAATGCAACTGCGCCCCCAGGTTCAGCCCCATGGACAGGCGCGGGCTGCCGGTCTCGGCGAAATCGGGCCGGATCGCGTCGTAGGCGGACGCCACGGAATCCGGCCCGTCGTGTTCGTAGTCCAGCATCGGCGCGGCGAGCGCCCCGTCCGCGTCCAGCAGCACCGCCGACGCGCCATGGGTGGTGACCGAGACGGCGTCGATCCCGTGCTCGGCCTGCATCGTGGCCAGCCCGTCGAGCAGGAAGGTCCAGTGCCCCTCGAGGTCGAATTGCGGCCAGGGCGGCGCGTGGACCACGGCGTTCGGCCGGGTGCGCACGGAGATCTCGGCCAGCGTTTCGCCATCGACCAGCGCCAGCTTCGCGTTGGTCTTGCCGATGTCGATGACGGCGATGCGGCGCGGTCGGGTCACGGCAGGTGGAACACCGTCTCGAGGTCCCGCGCGTAGGGCGACGCGTCCGCGTTCGTCACCATGATATCGGCCATGTGGTCCCACCATTTGCGCATCACCGGGTGGTCGGGAAGCGTATCCATGCCGTGATCCCCGGTCCGCCAGAGCACCGCGAACAGCGTCGATGTCTCGCGGTCCAGGTGGATCGAGTAGTCGCTGACGCCCGCCTCGCGCAGCAGCTCGGACAGCTCGGGCCAGATGGCGTCGTGGCGGCGGCGATACTCGGCCTCCTGCCCCGGGATCAGCTTCATGATGAAGGCGTGTTTCTCGCTCATGAGGTGCGTCCCTTGCGGATCAGCAGGATCAGCCGCGGCAGGGCGATGACGGCGATCAGCAATGCGCCGGTGAAGATCGACATGACGATGCCCGGCACGTTCAGCAGGCCCAGCCCGAAGGTCACCATGCCGATGATCAGCGCCGCGATGACGACGCCCAGGATCGACCCCGCCCCGCCCAGAATCGACACGCCGCCAAGCACGACCATGGTCACGATCTCAAGCTCCCACGCGAAGGCGATGGAGGGGCGGGTGGAGCCGAGCCGCGCCGTCAGGCACACCGCCGCGACGCCCGACATGACGCCGGTGAGCAGGAACAGGATCATCTTCACCCGCGCCACCCGGATGCCCGAGAAGGTGGCGGCGGTGGCGTTGTTGCCGATGGCGTAGACCTGCCGCCCGAAATTGGTGAAATGCAGCAACCCGCCGTAGATCAGGGCGAACAGGGCGAAGAGCGTCAGCTCGAACGAGATCACCCAGAAGACGTAGCCACGCCCGAAGAAGGCGAAATCGTCGGGATAGTCGCCATAGGCCTGGTCGCCCAGGATGATGTAGCTGATGCCCCGGAACAGGCTCATGGTGCCGATGGTCACCACGATCGACGGCAGGCCCAGCCGCGTCACGAGAACGCCGTTGAACGCCCCGCAGACCACGCCCACGGCCAGGCCGATCAGGACCAGCCCGGGCGTGCCCATGCCGTATTGCGCGGCGAACCCCATGGCGGTCGAGGCAAGCGCGATGATCCCCGCGACGCTCAGGTCGATCTCGCCCGAGATGATGAGCAGCGCCATGGCGAAACCGATCATCGCCTTCTCGGTGAAGGCCAAGGTCGCGTCGCTCAGGTTCCACGGGTTCAGGAAATAAGGGCTGGCCTGCGTGTTCGCGAGGAAGATCAGGATCGCGATCCCCGCCAGCAGCACTTCCCAGCTTTTCAGGATGCGCGACGGTCGGCTCGACAGCCGGTCGGGCAACCGGCGCGGCTTGGTTCCCTCTGCGATGCTCATGCCTTGGCCTCCGCCGATTTCAGGATCACGCGCCCGGTCTCTCGCCGAGTGTTGAAGGCCACCGCGATGATGATCGCGGCGCCGGAAATCGCCATCTGCCAGAAGGGCGAGATGCCCGCGACCGGCAGCGCGTTCTTGATCGTGCCCAGGAACAGGGCCCCAAGCACGGCGCCCAGCACCGTGCCCGAGCCGCCCATGATCGCGATGCCGCCCACGACGCAGGCCGCCACGATGTCAAGCTCGAAGCCCCCCGCCACGTCGGTGTAGGCCACCGCGTAGCGCGACACCCAGAGATAGCCGCACAGCCCCGCAAGGCCGCCCGCGATCACGAAGGCCCAGAACCGCGTCTTGCCGACATCGATGCCGGTATAGACCGCAGCACCCGGGTTGCCGCCCGCCGCGTAGAAGGCGCGGCCCAGCGCGGTGCGGTTCACGCCGATGGCGAAGGCCGCGATCACGGCAAGGCAGATCCAGCTCATCACCGGCAGCGACAGGAACTCGGCCCGCGGAAAGGCCTTGTAGGCCGCGCTCATCTCGTGGCTGTTCACCCATTCGCCGCCCGAGACGACGAAGATGATGCCGCGGTAGATGGTGAGCGTGCCGAGGGTCACCACGATGGGCGGAATCTCGAGCTTCCAGACCAGGATGCCGTTGAACGCGCCCATGACAAGGCCCAGCCCCATCGCGATGGCCAGCAGAACGACCACTGGCAGGCCCGGCATGCTGGCGTTCAGCATGGCCGTCACCATGCCCGTCAGAGCGAGGTTCGACGCCTGCGACAGGTCGATGCAGCGCGTCAGGATCACCAATGTCTGCCCCAGCGCCAGGATGATGAGGATCGAGGTGTCGTTGAACACGTCGGCCAGGTTGCCCGGCGCCGCGAAGCCCGAGAAGCGCATCTCGACCACGAGGATAAGCGCGATCAGCGCGCCCAGCAGGATCGCCTCGCGCGATTTCAGAAACCCGGTCATGCCGCTTCCCCTTCGTAGCCTGCGGCCGCGCGGACCAGCGTTTCGGGCGTCAGGCCGTCGCGGTCGTGTTCGCTGACCATCAGCCCGTCACGCATCACGATCACCCGGTCCGACATGCCCAGGATCTCGGGGATCTCCGAGCTGACCATGATGACCGACAGCCCCTTGGCGGCCAGTTCGGCCATGAATTCGTGAACCGCCGCCTTGCTGCCCACGTCGATGCCCTTGGTCGGCTCATCCAGGATGATGACGGCGGGCTGGGTCGCCAGCCACTTGGCGATCACCACCTTCTGCTGGTTGCCGCCCGACAGGTTGCCCACGTTCTGGTCCAGCGCCGAGGCGCGCAGGTCCAGCCGCTCGGTATACTTGCGGGCCAGCGCGAACTCCTCGGCCATGCGCACGAACCCGGCCTTCGACGTGGTCCCGAGCGATGGCAGCGTCACGTTCTGGAAGATCGGCATGGCGCCGATGGCCCCCTGCTTGCCGCGATCTTCGGGCACGTAGACGATCCCGTTGGCGATGGCGTCGGCGGGCGCGCGGATGCGAAGCGTCTCGCCGTTCAGCCGAACCTGCCCGCGCGACGGTCGCGTGACGCCGAACAGCGCCTGCATGACCTCGGACCGGCCCGCGCCGACAAGGCCGTAAAGCCCCAGGATCTCGCCGCGCCGCAAGGTGAACGAGATGCCGTCGAACTCGGTCGGGTGGGCGAAATCCTCGACGCGCAGCACCTCGTCGCCGGGCTTGTGCTCGCGGGTGGGGAAGATCGCGTCCATGGACCGGCCCACCATCTTCTCGACCAGCTTGTCCTCGGTGGTGTCCGCGATCATGCCGGCATCCACCATCTCGCCGTCGCGGAAAACGGTGTAGCGGTCGGCGATGCGGAAGACCTCGTCGAACTTGTGCGAGATGAACAGGATCGCCTTGCCCTCGCCCTTCAGCCGCTCGACCAGGTCGTAAAGCTCCTCGATCTCGGCCTGCGACAGCGAGGCCGTCGGCTCGTCCATGATGACCACGCGCGCGTCCACCGACAGCGCGCGGGCGATGGCGACCAGGTGCTTCGATCCGATGCCCAGGTCGCCCAGCAAGGTCCTGGGGTCGATGCGCGCGCCGATGCGGTCGAGGATCGCGGCCGCGTCCTCGCGCATCCGGGCCCAGTCGATCAGCCCGAAACGGCCGCGGGGTGCGTGGCCCAGGAAGATGTTCTCGGCCACCGAAAGCTCGTCGAAAAGGACGGTTTCCTGGTGGATCGCCGTGATGCCGGCCTCGGTCGCGGCGGTCGCGCTGGGAAACCGCACCGGGTCGCCGTCCACCACGATTTGCCCCTCGTCGGGCTGGTAGATGCCGGTGAGGATCTTCACCAGCGTCGACTTGCCCGCGCCGTTCTCGCCGATCAGCGCGGTGACCTGGCCGGGGTAGAGCGCCAGTTCGACCTGCGACAGGGCGGTGACGCCCGGGAACGTCTTGGTCACGCCCGACAGGCGCAGCACCGGCGTGGCGGTGGTCTCGGTATCCTTCATCGCGGCGGTTCTCCGACGGTAGAAAAAGGGCCCGGCCGAGCGGGTCGGCCGGGCCTGTCACGACGGGGCGTCGATCAGAAGACTTCCTTGAACTCGTCGATGTTCGAGGCGTCGTAGGTGAAGGGCTCGCTCATCGCGGCGGTGGTGTTCTCGTCCAGCGTGACGGTGCCCATCCGGCCCATGTCGATCTCGGCGCCGGGCTCGGCCGTCGCCTCGCCGGTCGCCAGGTTGTAGGCGATGGTCGCGGCCGCGTAGCCCAGGTCGACCGGGTTCCAGATCGCGAAGCTTTCCGATGCGCCGCTCTCGATGGCGCCGGCCATCTCGGACGGAAGGCCCAGGCCGGTGACGTTCACCTCGCCCACCTTGCCCGCGTCCTGCACCGCTTGCGCGGCGGCGACGATGCCCACCGACGTCGGCGCGATGATCGCGTCGAGATCGGGATAGGATTGCAGCAGGCCCTGCGTCTCGCGGTAGGACTTGTCGGCCAGGTCGTCACCGTAGACGTTCGCGACCACCTCGATGTCCGGATACTGGTCCATCACCGACTCCATCTCGGCGATCCAGGCGTTCTGGTTCGTCGAGGTCGAGGTCGCCGACAGCACGGCGACCTGCCCGCCATCGGGCATGTGATCGGCGGCCAGCTTGATGATGGTCTTGCCGATCAGCTCGTCCGAGGACGGGGCGAGGTGCATCTGCCGCCCCTCGGGCGCGACGCCCGAATCCCACGAGATCACGGTGATGCCGCGCTGCATCGCACGCTCGAGCGCGGGAACCAGCGCGTCGGGGTCGTTGGTCGAGACGGCGATGGCGTCGACCTGCTGGGCGATCAGGCTGTTGATGACCTCGATCTGGCCTTCGGCGGTGGTGCTGGTGGGGCCGGTATAGATGATCTCGACATTGCCGATCTCTTCCGCGGCTTCCTCGGCGCCGCGGGCGGCCGCCTCGAAGAACCCGTTGCCCAGCGACTTGGCCACCAGCGCGATACGCGTGTTGTCCTGCGCCAAGGCCGTGGTCCCCATGAGACCGGCAAACAACCCGGTTGCGAGGGCGATATTCTTGGTAATGCTCATACTTTCCTCCCTGAGCGATGGTTAAACTGCCTGGGGCTGCGCCTCCTCCGCGCGGCCCGGGGTGGCAACGATCAGATTGACGCCCGCCGCCTCGACATAGGCGGCGTCGGCATCCTCGATCCGGTCGTCGGTGATAAGGGTCGTGAGACGGTCCAACGGACACAGGATCAGGCTGGACCGGTTCTTGAATTTCGACGAATCGACCAGCAGCACCGCCTCTTCGGCCTGGCCGATCAGTTTGGTCTCGGCCTGGATGATCAGCGGGTCCTGCTCCATCACGCCCAGCTTCGACACGCCCTGCGCGCCGAGGAACATACGCTTGGCCGCGAAATTGCGGGTGATGTCGTTCTCGAAGGGCGACAGGACGATGTTCTGTTCGCGGTAAATCGTGCCGCCCGGCATCATCACGGTGTTCTTGGACTGCTTCAGCAGGTGCTCGGCGATGGGAAACGAGTTCGTCAGGACAAGGCAGCGCCGGTTGGACAGCGGATGCACCATCTGGAACGTGGTCGTCCCGCCGTTGATGATGATCGCGTCACCGTCGTCGCACAGCTCGACCGCCGCCTGCGCGATGGCCCGCTTCTCGGCGACGGCGCGGGTGGCGTTGGTCTCGAACGGGCGCCCCGAGAGCCCCACGAACTGCGGCGGCGCAAGGCTTTCGACCCCGCCGCGCACCCGGCGCACCTTCTTTTGCATGTGAAGCGTGGCGATGTCGCGGCGCACGGTCGCCTCGGAGGCATCGGTCAGTTCGCACAGCTCGGCCACGGTCGCGACAGGCCTGGCCTGCACAGCCGACAGGATGACACGATGGCGCTCGCTTTCGATCATTCCGAACCTCCCATTGCTCGCAAGATCGAAAGAAAACCGCTCACTGTCAATCATATTATGTCACGAAAGCGCATTTCTGCGATGCAGCATGATCGTATGTGATCGAAAATGATTGACTTGCGCGGTCATAGGATCAATCTTCCGCCCAAGCGCAAATCCGGGGAGGACACGTCATGCCGAAAGACGCCGCGAGCGGTCGGATCGCCGACAAGTGGGACGACAGCAAAGCCCAATCCATGAGCGAGCCGGAAAAGCTGCTCTACCGTTCGAACCTCTTGGGGTCGGACAAGCGGGTGACCAACTACGGCGGCGGCAACACCTCGGCCAAGGTCATGCAACCCGATCCGTTGACCGGCGAAGAGGTCGAAGTCCTGTGGGTCAAGGGCTCGGGCGGCGACATCGGGACGATCGAGATGGACGGCTTCGCCACCCTCTACATGGACAAGCTGAACGCGCTTAAGGACAAGTATCGCGGCGTCGAGTTCGAGGACGAGATGGTGGGCTACCTGCCCCACTGCACGTTCAACCTGAACCCGCGCGCCGCGTCGATCGACACGCCGCTCCACGCCTACGTGCCGAAGAAACACGTGGACCACGTCCACCCCGACGCCGTCATCGCCATCGCCGCGTCGAAGAACTCCGAAGAGCTGACGAAGGAGATCTACGGCGACGAAATCGGCTGGCTGCCGTGGAAACGTCCCGGCTACGAGCTGGGCCTGTGGCTCGAGGATTTCTGCAAGAAGAACCCCGACGCCAAGGGGGTCGTGCTGGAAAGCCACGGCCTTTTCACCTGGGCCGACGACGCGAAGGAGTGCTACGAGCTCACCCTGCGCATCATCAACCGCGCCATGGAGTGGTTCGAGGGCAAGACCGACGGCATTCCGGCCTTCGGCGGCGAAAAGCACCCCACCCTGCCCGCCGACGAACGGCGCCGCGTCGCGGCCGCGCTGATGCCCGCGATTCGCGGCATGATCTCGGAAGACAGCCACAAGGTCGGCCATTTCGATGACCAGGATGCCGTGCTGCAATTCGTGGGTGCCAAGGACATGGAACGCCTGGCCGCTCTGGGCACCTCCTGCCCCGACCACTTCCTGCGCACGAAGATCCGCCCGCTGGTCGTGGATTTCGATCCCTCGAACCCGGATATCGACGGCACGCTCGACCGGCTGAAAGGCATGGTCGAGGACTACCGCGCCGACTACGCCGCCTATTACGAGCGCTGCAAGCACGACGACAGCCCCGCCATGCGCGACACGAACGCGGTGGTCTACCTTGTCCCCGGCGTCGGCATGATCACGTTCCAGGGCGACAAGGCCACGGCCCGCGTGTCGGCCGAGTTCTACGTCAACGCCATCAACGTGATGCGCAACTCGGACGCGGTGAGCGAATACCAGGGCCTGCCCGAGCAGGAGGCCTTCGATATCGAGTACTGGCTTCTGGAAGAGGCGAAGCTGCAGCGCAAGCCGGCCCCGAAATCGCTGGCGGGCCGCGTGGCCATCGTCACCGGCGGCGCCGGCGGCATCGGTGCGGCCACGGCCGAGAAGTACCTGTCCGAAGGCGCCTGCGTGGTGCTGGCCGATATCGACGCCGACGCGCTGGCCGCCACCAAGGACAACCTCGCCGCGCGCTACTCGGGCGACGTGGTGCGCACGGTCGAGATGAACGTGACCAGCGAGGACGCCGTCGCGACCGCCTATGCCGACATGGCCGTGGAGTTCGGCGGCGTGGACATCGTCGTGTCGAACGCGGGCATCGCGTCGTCGGCCAAGGTCGAGGACACGACGCTGGAGCTGTGGAACAAGAACATGTCGATCCTGTCGACGGGGTATTTCCTCGTCGCGCGCGAGGCGTTCCGCATGCTCAAGACCCAGGGCATCGGCGGATCGATGATCTTCGTGGCCTCGAAGAACGGCCTGGCCGCCTCGCCCGGGGCGTCGGCCTATTGCACCGCCAAGGCCAGCGAGATCCACCTCGCCCGCTGCCTCGCGCTGGAAGGCGCGCCCGAGGGCATCCGCGTGAACACGGTGAACCCCGACGCGGTGCTACGCGGCTCGAAGATCTGGTCGGGCGAATGGCTGGACCAGCGCGCCAGCACCTACGGCACCGACAAGGAGGGGCTGGAGGAGATGTATCGCGAACGCAGCCTGCTCAAGCGCAGCGTGCTGCCCGAGGACATCGCCGCCGCCTGCTATTTCTTCGCCAGCGACGAAAGCGCGAAATCCACCGGCAACATCGTCAACGTCGATGCCGGCAACGTGCAGGCCTTCACCCGCTGAGATGAACCGAACCCGGAGACCCTGCGCCGCAGGATCTCCAGCGAGACACCCTGCATCGCGGGGTGTCAGGGAGGACCACATGATCGACAAAGATACCATCGCCGCCGCCAACGAGACCGCGGAAGACGCCCTTCGGGCCGAATACGACGCGCTCGGGGCGACGCTAGACCGCCGCGGGATCGACATCGCCACCATCAAGGACAAGGTCGCGGCCTATGGCGTCGCCGTGCCCAGCTGGGGCGTCGGCACCGGTGGCACCCGCTTCGCGCGCTTTCCGGGGATCGGTGAGCCCGCCTCGATCTTCGACAAGCTCGACGATTGTGGCGTCATCCACCAGCTCACGGGCGCGACTCCGCGCGTGTCGCTGCATATCCCGTGGGACGACGCCAGCCCCGCCGACCTGCTCGCCAAGGCCGAGGAGACCGGCCTGGGCTTCGACGCGATGAACTCGAACACCTTCTCGGACGCCGAGGGGCAGGCCCACAGCTACAAGTTCGGCTCGCTCAGCCACACCAAGTCGGACGTGCGCCAGCAGGCGGTGGATCACAATCTCTACGTCATGGAGCTGGGCCAGAAGATCGGCTCGAAGGCGCTGACCATCTGGGTCGGCGACGGCTCGAACTTCCCGGGCCAGGCGCATATGACCAAGCAGTTCGAGCGCTATCTCGACAGTGCCCGGGCGATCTACGGCAAGCTGCCCGAGGACTGGCGGCTTTTCACCGAGCACAAGATCTTCGAGCCGGCGTTCTACTCGACCGTGGTGCAGGACTGGGGCACCAACTACCTGATCGCGAAAGAGCTGGGCGAGCGGGCCTATTGCCTCGTCGATCTCGGCCATCACGCGCCCACGGTGAACATCGAGATGATCGTCGCGCGGCTCATCCAGTTCGGCAAGCTGGGCGGTTTCCACTTCAACGACAGCAAGTACGGCGACGACGACCTCGACACCGCGGCGATCGACCCCTACCGGCTGTTCCTTGTCTTCAATGAACTCGTGGACGCCGCCGATACGCCCGGCTTCGATCCCGCGCACATGCTAGACCAGAGCCACAACGTCACCGACCCCATCGAAAGCCTGATGAACTCGGCCATGGAGGTGCAGCGCGCCTATGCCCAGGCGCTGATCGTGGATCGCGCGGCACTGTCGGGCTTCCAGGAAGACAACGACGCGCTCATGGCGTCTGAGACGCTGAAAACCGCGTTCCGCACGGACGTGACGCCGATCCTTCAGATGGCGCGGCGCGAGAAAGGCTGCGCCATCGACCCGATCGCCGCCTATCGCCGGTCCGGCTACCGCGCGCAGGTGGCCGAGACGCGGCCGGCCTCGGCCTCGGGCGGCGGCGGCATCGTCTGACCCCCATGGACCTGTCGCATCTGGAACGCCCGCCCTTCAGCCTCGACGCCGAGGCCACGACTGGGTGCGCCGCACCTGGGACAGCCTGACCGAGGACGAACGGATCGGTCAGCTGTTCAACCTGCGCCCGGCCAGGTTCGACGCGGAGTAATCCGGACGGATCGCGGGGCTTGCACCCGGCGGGATCAACCGGTTCTTCGATGGCGACTACGAGGCCGAGCGCGACCGCATCGCCGAACTTCAGGCAACGGCCAAGGTGCCGATGCTGGTCTCCGCGGACCTTGAGGGGTCGCGCATGAGACTGCCGTTCGGCACGGAGATCCCGACCCCATCGCGCTGGCCGCCATCGACGACGTGACCGCGACCGAGGAGGCCGCCCGCATCATGGCGCGCGAGGCGCGGGCCGTGGGCGTCAACTGGTCCTTCACGCCGGTGCTGGATATCAACGCGGCCTGGCGCAGCTCCATCGTCGCGACGCGCGGCTACGGATCGGATTGCGAGACAATCGCGCGCCATGCCCTGCCCCAGATCCGGGTCTTCCAGGAGGAAGGCATCGCCGCGACGGCCAAGCACTGGCCCGGCGAGTGGCACGACGACCGCGACCAGCATCTGGTCACCACGATCAACTCGCTGTCCATGGAAGACTGGGAGGCGACCCACGGGCGTCTCTACCGCGAGGCCATCGACGCCGGTGTGATGAGCGTGATGACCGCCCATATCGCCCTGCCCGCCTTCGCACGCGAGGTCGGCCAGGACGACGGCGCCGACGCCTACCTGCCCGGATCCGTCAGCCACCCGATCAACACGACTTTGCTGCGCGAAAGGCTGGGCTTCAACGGCCTGGTCGTCTCGGACGCCAGCCGCATGGCCGGGTTGTCCTCGGTCATGGAAGCGGTCGACAGCAAGGTGCAGATCATCGCTTCGGGCGGTGACGTCATTCTCTTCTCGCTGGACTTCGAGGCCGAGATGGCCGGCATCCGCGACGCGCTGCACGCCGGCCGCATCACGCGCGAGCGGTTCTTCGACGCCGTGACGCGGGTGCTGGGCCTGAAGGCCTGGGCGGGCCTGCATCGCGGCGACACGCTGCCCGCCCTGCCCGACCCCGCGCGGAACGCCGACCAGATGGCGGAGCTTCTGCACCGGGCCCCCGTGCGAAAAAGGACATCAACGCCACCCTGCCGCTGGACCCAAAGCGCCACCGGCGCGTGCTGATGTTCACCGTGGGCATCGCCGACCCGATGATGAAGCGTCGTCACGAGATCATCCTGCCGGAGCTGCTGCGCCGCGAGGGGTTCGAGGTAACGGTTCACGAGCCCGGCACGCCCATCACCGCCGATGGCTTCGAGATCGCGATCTACGCGCTGGCCGAGGAAACGCTGCTGACGCGCGGGCGGATCTTCCTGGACTGGGCGGCCATCGGCGGTGGGCAGGACGGCACCATGCGCCGCCTCTGGACCGACATGCCCGTCGTGATGATCTCGTTCGGGTTTCCCTACTATCTCTACGACGCGCCGCGCGTGCCGACCTACATCAACGCCTGGGCGACGATGGACCCGATGCAGCACGCGGTCGTGGACCTGCTACTGG
Source organism: Palleronia salina (assembly GCF_900141995.1). Lineage (GTDB taxonomy): Bacteria > Pseudomonadota > Alphaproteobacteria > Rhodobacterales > Rhodobacteraceae > Palleronia > Palleronia salina. The sequence goes on from NZ_FQZA01000010.1 coordinate 84,273, forward strand.
GCCGCGCCTCGTGGCAGGGGAAAAGCCCGGTGGACGCCTTCGTCGTGCCGGACGCCCACTACTGAACCACCCCTTTGGCAAAGCGCCGATCGACACGATTTAGGGCAGTCCACGCGGCCTGCCCTGTGTCGTTTCGGGATGCAGTGCGCCGCTCGGGCGCGGCTCACATGAGAAGCGCTGGCAGGAACAGGACCAGGTTCGGGAACAGGATCATCGCCACGACCACCGCCATGACCGCGCAGGCCAGCGGGATCAGCCGGATGGAATATCCCACGTAGGACGCGTTCAGGATCCCGCAGACCGTGAACATGGACACGCCCACCGGCGGGGTCATGCCACCGAAGGTCACCAGGGTCATCATGATCAGCCCGAAATGCACCGGGTCGATGCCGGCCGCCGTGATGACCGGCACCAGGATCGGCGTCAGCAGCATGACCAGGACGGTGGCCTCGATCAGCATGCCCAGCGCCAGCAGGAAGCCCGAGACCATGAACAGAAGGACCGTGGGATCCTCGATCGCGCTGAGCGTGAATTCGGTCAGGCTTTGGGGCACGCGTTCGAAGGTGATGACGAAGCCGAAGACGCCCGAGAACAGGATGATAAGCATGATCATCCCGATATCGCGGGCGCTTTCCATCATCGCCTCGTAGACGCTGCGCCACGTGAGCTCGCGGTAGATCAGCCCGCCCACGATCAGGGCATAGACCACGGCGAAGGCGCCGGCCTCGGACGGCGTGAAGAACCCGAAGCGGATCCCCACCAGCAGCCAGATCGGGAAGATCACCGCCCAGAAGCTGCGGTAGAAGCCCCGGCCGACCTCGGCCAGCGTCGGGAAGGTGGTGCGCGCGGGCTTGTAGTCGCGGCGCACCGAGATGCCCCAGGTCGTCGCCATCAGCGCGATGGTCAGAAGAACGCCCGGCACGACGCCGGCAATGAACAGCCGGCCGATCGAGACCTCGCCCAGGTAGCCGTAAAGGATCAGACCCAGCGAGGGCGGCAGCGTCGCCGTGATCAGCCCGCCCACCGACAGCAGCGCACCGGTGAAGCCCGAATCGTAGCCCTCTTCGGTCATGGGCTTGCCGAGGATGCGCGCCTGCATCGCCGCGTCGGCCACGGCCGAGCCCGAGATACCGCCCATCAGCGCCGACAGGATCAGCGTGGACTGCGCCAGACCGCCGCGCATCCAGCCGGCCAGTGTCATGGCCAGGTCGATGAGCCGGGGCGTGATGCCCGCGCGGTTCATCAGGTTGCCCAGCAGGATGAAGAGCGGCACCGCCAGCAGCGGGAAGGACTGGCTCGAGGCCACGATCCGCTGAACGGCGGTGCTGTCGGGCAGCACCGTCGAGGGCAGCAAGAAATATGCCGTCCCGCTGATGCCGATGGAAAAGGCCACGGGCATGCCGAGAAAGATCAGCAGCAGCGCGGCGCAGAGAATGAGGATCGACGTCATAGGGGGGACTCGAGATGGTGGTCCTGCGGCTCCAGCGTCGCGTCTAGGCCATAGCTGAAGAACCGCCGCGCGATCGAGACGAGGAACAGCAGGCTGCCGACGGGAAGCGCAAGGGTGATGAGACCGTAGCTCAGGCCGGTCGCGCCGAGCTGGCGTTGCCAGTTGCCGGCGGCGAGGTCGAACCCGTACCACGCGAGAAAAACGAGAAACGGCACGATGAGAAGAAGGTGCAGCGCCGCCAGGATCCTGCGGAGCGCGTTCGGCACCGAATCGGCGATGACGGACACGCGGATGTGCTCGCCCTTCTTCAGGCAGATATCCGCGCCCAGGATGATCGCCCAGATCAGGAACAGCAGCGCAAGCTGCGGCGCCGAGCGGACGGGCATGCCCGCCGTTCGCCCGACGGCGGCGATCAGCACCGTCAGGATGGTCGCGGAGAGGGCGACGAGTGTCAGGACGGTCTCGAGCCGATCGTAGATCGACCACAGGACCGCGCCCGCACCGCGCCGCCCGGTCTCGGCGGACGGCGACCCTTGGTCTTGGCCGCCGTCGCGATGGGCGCCGGAATCCCCGGTATTGTCAGACATCCCGGCGCGCCTCCTTATTCCGACCCGCCGGGCAGGTAGGGCTGCAGCGCCTCGCGGGCGTCGGTCAGGCCGACCTCCTCGTAGACGCCCAGCGTCGCCTCGCGGAACGGGGCCAGGTCGACCTCGTTGAACGACACGCCCGCCTCTTCCATGCGGCCCTGCACCGCGTCCAGCGCGGCGACGGTGTTCTCGGTCGCTTCAACGCCCGCGGCGTCGAGTTCTTCGTCGACGATGGTGCGGATGTCTTCCGGCAGACCCTGGAACCACTCCTCGGACACGACCAGACCGGTGAACAGCTGGATGTGGTTGGTGAAGGCCACGTTGGTGGTCACTTCCTGCAGGTTGATGCCCTCGGCACCGGTCAGCTGCGCCTCGGCGGCGTCGATCGATCCCAGCTGCAGGCCGGAATAGACGTCGGTCCACGCCATCGGCACGGCCGTCGCGCCCATCGCGTTGATGGTGGCGACCCAGATCGGGGCGTCGATGGTCCGCATGCGAACGCCCTGAAGATCCTCGGGGCTTTCGATCAGCTTCTGGGTGAAGGCCTGGCGCGTGCCCTGGAACCAGTTGTAGTTCAGCAGCCGCAGGTTCGAGCTTTCGGCCAGCTCGTCCACCCACTCTTCGTAAACGGGCGACGTGGTGATGGCCTCGTACTGGGTGTAGTCGTCGACCAGGTAGGGCGCCGACAGGATGCCCAGCTCGGACTTGAACGGGGCCAGGCGGCCGGCGTCCACCAGCACCGCCAGCGGGGCGCCGTTGCGGATCTGCTCGAGAACGTCGTTGTCCTCGCCCAGCTGCGACGACGGGTAGACCGTCACGTCGACCGCACCGTCGGTGCGCTCTTCGATGCGCTCTTCCGCGGCCAGCATGGCCTGGGTCAGCGGATCGGACGTGGGCTGCGACGTGGACAGACCGAGCGTGTATTCCTGGGCTGCGGCAGCACCGGCAGCCAGAACAAGGGCGCCGGTCAGCGCGGTCGAGGTCAGTCGGTTCATCATGTGAATTCCTCCCTATGCATGATGGTTTCGGGCGTTTCGGTCCCGGCCAATGGCCAGAGACCGGCGCGCGCGCCTTCCGTCAGGAACAGCGCAACGTGGTAGACAAGGCGGCTGAGCGCGATCGGCTGGATCGGCTTCCCCTGCCCGTCGAGCTGATTGTGCCAGCGCGGCGCGGGGCCGGCCGGGAAATAGCGGTCGAACATCAGCCGGCAGAGCGCGTTGGCGGTTTCGGCGGCGTCGCTGTCGCCGGTGGCCAGGTGCCGGGCCGAGTAATACTTGCCGGCCTCGGTGATGGGCCACAGCAGGTGGGTGTCCTCGCGCACCGCGCCCGCCGGATCCAGCGCGTCGAACGGCGCGCCGGCCATGGGGCCATCGCGGCGGACGCCATGCGCCTCGGCGAAGGCGATCATGGCATCGGCCATCCCGGTCACCTGAACCTCGCCGCCAAGCTCGGCATAGCGATGGAGCAGCCAGGCCCATTCGAACTGGTGGCCGGGTTCGCGCCGCCCGCCATCGGCACCCGCGAGCGGCCCCAAGTCGGCACCGACCCATTCCCGGATCGCGCCGGTGTCGGGATCGACAAGGTGATCGCGGGCCAGCGTGACATATCCGGTCGCCCGGTCGCGCCAGACGGGATCGCCCGTCATCTCGTAGGCCTGCAAGACGGCTTCCAGCATGTGCATCTGCGGGTTCTGGCCACGGCGCATCCCGGGCCCGGCCCCGTCCCGTGCCATGGCGTCGTCTTCCCAGAGCGCCCCGGTGGCCGGGTCGGTCAGCCTCTCGACGTAAGCCCAGAGCGACGGCACCCGGTCCGGAGGAACGGTGCCCGGCACGGCCTTTTCGAGCGTGACGAGCGCCAGCAGGACGAAACTGTGATCGTAGGACCGGCGGGTCGCGCTGGCTGCATCGTCCATCGGTGCGCCATCGGCAGCCACAGCGGCCCGGTACCCACCGTCCGCGTCGCGCAAGTGCGTGTCGAGGAAGCGCCAGGCGTGGATCGCGCTGTCCTTCAGGCGCGGCACGCCGGTGGCGATATACAGATGCGACAGGACGAACGCGCAGCGCGCCTGCGCCAGCGTGGTGCGGGGCCCCTCGATGTCGGGCTGCCCCTTGTCATCCAGCCATTCCAGAAGGCCGCCGTTCGCGTCGTCGGTGACGCGGTCCAGCCAGCGGGGCAGGAACGTGGTGGTGAAGGCAGAGGCATCCAACGTCACAGCACCGCCCCCCGCGTGTCGAAGTAGTCGGCATGGCTTTCGATCAGCGCCGGCAGGTCGTCCAGCATCTGGCGCAGGTGATCGCGCATGCCCGCGACGGCGGCTTCGGGGTTGCGCCGCCCGATCGCGTCGACGAATGTCTCGTGCTGCTCGATCAGCAGGCGACGCGGCAACTCGCGCGCCGAGATGTGGCGCAGGCGGTCCATCTGGGTCTTCAGAGGTTGCAGGATGCGCCAGGCGGCGGCCTGCCCGGCCGACCGGGACAGGTGGAAATGAAACGCCTCGTCCAGCGCCATGAACGGCAGCTGGTCCGGCGTGTCGATCTGGCGGCGCTGCTCTTCCAGCAGGCGGGCGCATTCGTCCAGCATGGCCGTGCTGCGTTCGGCCGCCAGGCGGCGGACGATCTCGACCTCGACCGACTCGCGGACGAACCGGGCGGACAGGACCGCGCTGACGTTGATGCGGCTCACGAAGGTGCCGCGCTGGGGCAGGATATCGACGAGGCCTTCCTCGGCCAGGCGCGCGCAGGCGTCGCTGACCGGCTGGCGGCTGATTCCGAACTTCGTCGCGATCTCGGTGCGAAGCAGGCGGCTTCCCGGTGCGAGTTCGCCGCGGATGATCTGATCGCGCATGACGCCGCACAGCTGCGGCCCGACCGCCTGGCGCGGGTCGATGCGCTCGGCTGCCGTGTGCTCGTGCGATGCGACGTTCGGGTCGATCATCAATTCGTTCCTCCCGGCGCACAGCCTATGCCAACTAACATGCTAGTCAATACGATTTCTCTTTCGATCCGCGCGCCACTCGCCCATAAATCGGGAAAGGCTGATAAAAGGGAGGCATTCGATGCGGCAGACATGGCGCTGGTTCGGACCCAAGGACCAGGTGAGCCCCGCCGACATGGCACAGGCGGGCGTCGAGGGGGTCGTCTCGGCCCTGCACCACGTACCCACGGGCACGGCCTGGAGCAGCGACGAGATCGCGCGCCGGCAGAACGAGATCGCCCACCACCCCGATGGACGCCCCACCGGCCTTGCGTGGGAAGTGGTCGAAAGCATCCCGGTGTCCGAGGATATCAAGCGGCAGAGCGGCCCGTGGCGCGAACATGTCGCGGCCTGGAAGCAAAGCCTCGAGGCCCTCGCGGCCGCGGGGATCGAGACCGTGTGCTACAACTTCATGCCGGTGCTCGACTGGACCCGCACCGACCTGGCCTGGCCGCGCCCCAGCGGCGCGACCTGCATGCGATTCGACCTGATCGACTTCGCGGCGTTCGATATTCACGTGCTCGAACGTCCGGGCGCCGCCGAAAGCTTCCCCGGGGACGTGGCGGACGCGGCCGCGCGCCGGGCCGCCGAGATGGACGAGGACCAGAAGGCCGCCCTGGCCCGGAACGTGGTCTTCGGTCTGCCGGGGGCCGCCGACAACTTCACCATGGAAGACGTGAAGGACCACCTGGCGGCCTACGAATCGGTCTCGGACGAACGGTTGCGCGCCCACCTGGTCGATTTCCTGTCCGAGGTCGCGCCGGTGGCGCAGCGGTTGGGGATGCGGCTCTGCTGTCACCCCGATGACCCGCCCTTCCCGCTGCTGGGACTGCCGCGCGTTGTCTCGACCGAGGCCGACTACCGCGCCATGCTGGACGCGGTGGACGTGCCGGCGAACGGCGTCACGCTGTGTTCCGGGTCGCTCGGGGCGCGGGCCGACAACGACCTGCCGGGCATGATGGAGCGTCTGGGCGACCGCGTGCATTTCCTGCACCTGCGCAACGTGTCGCGGGACACCGACACCCTGCCCTGCTCGTTCTTCGAGGACGAGCACCTGGGCGGAGCCACCGACATGGTGGCGCTGGTCGCCGCGGCCCTGCGCGAGGAGAAGCGCCGCCGGGACGCCGGGCGCAGCGATGCCGAGATCCCGTTCCGGCCCGACCACGGGCAGAACCTGCTGGACGACCACGGGCGCAACGCGCAGCCGGGCTATCCCGCGATCGGCCGGCTGCGTGGCCTGGCCGAACTGCGCGGCGTGATCGCCGCGCTCAGCCACGGCAAGGTCGGCCCGTCGGCCTGACCCCTCCGGTCAGGCCGACGGGTTGTCAGCCGGCGACGGCCCCGGCGGCGCCCTCGGCGCCGTCGGCCCGCAGATTTCGCAGCGCGCGGGCCAGACCCTCGGGCACCTCGGTCCGGGCCGCGAAGGCCGGGTCGAAGATCTCGTCCAGCGCCAGGTAGCGGCCCACGATCTCGTCCGGGTCGGTGGTCCCGTCCCAGCAGGCGGCCAGGCGGCCGGCCATCGGGTCCTTGACCTCGATCGGCGCACCGTCGAGCCCCTTGCCCGACGAGAACTGCATCCAAGCCGCGATGGCCAGGAACAACCCTTCGGGCGTGCGGCCCGCGTCGAGGTTCTCGCGCACGCTATCGAGGATGCGCTGGGGCAGCTTCAGCGACCCGTCCATGGCGATCTGCCACGTCCGGTGATGGATCGCGGGGTTGGCGAACCGGTCGAACAGCGACGCGGTGTAGTCCGACAGGTCGACGCCCGGCGGCGCGGTCAGCACCGGCGTGATCTCGTTGTCCCACAGGTGGCGGACATAGGCGGCCAGGGGCGGCCGCGCGACGGTGTCCGACATGGTTTCGGCGCCCGCGAGATAGCCCAGGTAGGCCAGCGACGAGTGCGTTCCGTTGAGGCAGCGCAGCTTCATGTGCTCGTAGGGGGCGACGTCCTCGACCAGCTCGGCCCCGACGGATCCGAAATCGGGACGCGGGGCGCAGAATCGATCCTCCATCACCCACTGCCGGAACGGCTCGTGCCGGACCGGCGCCGCGTCATGGGCGCCGATCAGGCCCTCGATATGCCGGATGTCGTCCTCGGTGGTGGCCGGCACGATCCGGTCGACCATCGTCGAGGGGAACGCGACGTGCTCAGCGATCCAGTCGCGCAGCCCGGCGTCCATCTCGGCCGCGAGGTCCAGGACAAGCCCGCGCAGCAGGTTGCCGTTCGACGGGATGTTGTCGCAGCTCATCACCGTGAAGGGCGCGCGCCCGGCCTTGCGTCGGGCGTCCAGCGCGCGGGCGATATAGCCCAGCGCCGAGGCCGGGCACGCCGGGTCCGACAGGTCCTGCACGATGTCCGGGTTGTCGCGGTTCAGCTTCCCGGTGGCCGGCACGTGGCAATAGCCCTTCTCGGTCACCGTCAGGGTCACCAGGTTCGCCTTGTCCAGAGCATCGAACACGGCCCCGGGCGCCTCGGGGGCGACGAGCACGTCGGACAGCACCTGCACGTGGCGCGGCGTCTCGCCGTCGGGGCCCAGTTCGACCGCGGTATAGGTCCAGTCCTGCGGCTTCAGGGCGTCGCGGGTGTCGGGCGAGCGCAGGCTGACGCCGACGATGCCCCAGTCACCGCCATGCGTCTCGATCGCCTGCTCGACGAAGATCGCGGCAAAGGCGCGGGCGAAGGCGCCCAGGCCGAAATGCACGATGCCGGTTTCGGGGGCGGGGCGGCTGCGGGCCAGGCGCGCGCTCATAGCCCGTAGGCCTTCTTCACGAGATCGGTGGTCAATTGTCCTGCCATTTCCTCTGCCTCGTTCATGCCGATCCGTCCGTCGGCCACAAGTCCGGCCAGCCAGGCGCAGTCCACCCGGCGCGACACGTCATGGCGGGCCGGGATCGAACAGAAGGCCCGCGTGTCGTCGTTGAAACCGGCGGTGTTGTAGATGCCCGCCGTCTCGCCCGTCAGCTGGCGAAAGCGCATGATCCCCTCTGGGCTGTCGAAGAACCACCAGGGCGGTCCCAGCAGCAGCGAGGGGTAGACACCGGCAAGCGGCGCCAGTTCGCGGGACAAGGTGGTTTCGTCCAGCGTGAACAGAATGATGCGCAGGTTCGGCTCCAGCCCGACGGTGTCGAGCATCGGCTTCAGTGCCCGCACGAAATCCGTGCGCAGGGGAATATCGAAGCCCTTGTCGCGCCCGTGGCTGCGCATGATCGGCCCCGAATGGTTGCGGTGCGAACCCATGTGCATCTGCATCGTCATGCCGTCCTCGACGCTCATCCGCGCCATCTCGGTCAGCATCTGGCCGCGGAAGGCATCGGCCTCCTCGGACGTGGCCTCGCCAGACAGGCAGGTGCGGAACAGCCGCGCCGCGGCGTCGGCATCCAGGCTCTCGGTGCGGGCGGTGGGATGCCCGTGGTCGGTGGCGGTGGCCCCGCGCGCGCGGAAATACGCGCGGCGGCTGCGATGCGCCTCGAGGTAGCCGTCCCACGAGGCGGTATCGCACCCGGTCAGCTTGCCCAGTTGCGCGACGTTCTCGGCGAAGCCCTCGTATTCGGGGTCGATCGCCGCGTCGGGCCGGTAGGTCGGGATCACGCGCCCCGGCAGGCCGGCCTCGCGGATGCGGTCGTGGTGCGCCAGGTCGTCCAGCGCGCTGTCGGTGGTCGCCAGAAGCTCGATATTGAAGCGCTCGAACAGGGCGCGCGGACGGAACTCGGGCTTCGACAGGCAGGCATCCACCTGGTCGTAGATCGCGTCCGCCGTCCCGGGTTCGAGCGGCGCGTCGACGCCGAAGACATGGGACAGCGCGTGGTCGATCCACAGCCGCGTGGGCGTGCCCCGGAACAGGTGGTAATGCGCGGCGAACCGACGCCAGATCTTGCGCGGATCGGTCTCGACCGGCCCGCCATCGACACGGGGCACCCCCAGGTCCGACAGCTGCACACCCTGCGACACCAGCATCCGGAAGATGTAGTGGTCGGGCACCACGAACAGGTGCGCGGGGTCGCTGAACGGCGCGTTCTCGGCGAACCAGGACGGGTCGCAATGGCCGTGGGGGCTGAGGATCGGGCGGTCCGCGATGCCCGCATGCAGCTGGCGCGCGATGTCGCGGGTCCGGGCGTCGGCCGGGAACAGGCGGTCTGGATCGAGTTCTGGCATGATTTCGCGCATTTCCTCCACTGGTAACCTTCTGGTCCACCTAGCATGTCAGTTGGGGCAAGTCGACTGGCCCCGGCCCGCGGTGGGCCCGCGCCGCAAGCGAAACACCCCGGGCGCGCGCGGTCCCGACCTCGCAAGCGCTGTCTCAACGTCCGGCCCGGGACCGGGTTGCACCTTGTTCGCGCCGGCGTGGCGCCTCGGCGGGCCGCGAGGCCCGGAATGGCTGATCAATTCCGGGTTGATCTGCGCCCTGCATCGGACGAGGCTGACGGAGGCGGCGGCCAATTTTTCCGGCCGGCACCCGCCGCATTTGAGCAAGCATTTTTCAGGAGAACCACGATGAAACGCATCGTCATTCTATGCGACGGGACCTGGAACCGGTCCGACAGCATCACCCCGACCAACGTGGTCCGGTTTTCGCAGGCCATGCGCCTCATGGATGAGGCCGGGACCGTCCAGGTTCCGATCTACGTCCAGGGTGTCGGCACCGGCCGTGGGCCGACGCCCTGGCTGAGGAAGATGGACCCGCTGCTGGGGGGCGCGTTCGGCCTCGGGCTGATGTCGAACATCGTCGAGGCCTACCGCCACCTGGTCTTCCTCTACGAACCGGGCGACGAGATCTTCATCCTCGGCTTTTCCCGCGGGGCCTACACGGCGCGGTCCCTGACGGGATTCATCCGCTCGACCGGTATCATCGACCGCGATGCCCTGCCCGAGATTCCCAGGGCCGTCGCGCGCTATCGCACGATGGACGACGACACCACGCACCCGGCGACCGAGGAAAGCCACGCCTTCCGGGCGGGCATTTCCAGGCGGGTCGTGACCTCCGAAGCCGAGCACGCCTGGCGTCTGTCCCAAGGCATGCCGGACGCGCCGATCCTGCGGATCCGATACCTCGGCGTCTGGGACTCGGTCGGCGCGCTGGGGGTCCCGGCGTCGGTGCCGTTGCTGGGCCGCTGGACCGCCAGCAAGTACAGATTCCACGACGCGAACCTGTCCAGCATGGTTCAGAGCGCCCGGCACGCCGTGGCGCTTGACGAACGCCGGCGCGCCTTCGCCCCCACCCGGTGGGACAACCTCGCCGAGTTGAACGCCGAGGCCGAGAGCGGCGCGGGCACGCCGTACCTCGAGCAGTTCTTCGCGGGCGACCACGGGTCGGTCGGCGGGGGCGGCGACATCATCGACCTGTCCAGCATCGGGCTTGGCTGGATCATCGAAGGGGCGCGCGAGGCCGGGCTTGCCTTCGACGCGCAGGCACTGGCCCGGATCGAGGCGTCGCAGAACCCGATGGGGCCGCTACGCAATACCACGAAGCCCCCGACCGGCGCCCTGAACGCAGTCATGCGCCTGCGCCCGCTGGATCGCGAAGGCCCCTCGACGCTCGACGAGGTGCACGGGTCGGTGCACGAGCGCTGGATCGCGGACGCCAAGACCGAGGGCTTCCGCCCCTATCGCCCCGCCAGCCTGCAACGGGTTCACACGCACCTTGTCGCGATGCACGGGGACCTTGTGCGGGACGGCGACGGGACCCGGATCACCTGACGCGCGCAGACCGATTGCGACCGGGCGCGCAACGGCACCTAGTCCGGCGCCCCGAAACGGTTGCGCCAGGTGGCGACACGGTCGGCATCGCGCGCCTCGTAGCGGTCGATCGCATCGCGCAACGCGCCGGGCGTGTCGGTTTCGCGATCCTCGCCGATCTCGGTCAGGCGCATGGTGTACCACGCCGTCACACCACCTTCGGGCGGATCCGTGAAGCGCGGGAATACCGGTTCCGGGTCCCGCCCTGCCCGCCAGCGGTTCGGCAGGTCCGGCGCGACGACCATCGCCCGGGCCAACCCGACCATGTCGACCGCGCCGCTCGCGACCGCGTCCCGTGCCTGCGCGTGGGTCTTGAACCCGCCGGTGGCCATCAGCGGCACCGACGTTTCCCGCCGGGCGCGGCGGGCGAAATCGACGAAATAGGGACCGGACCCGCCGCTGTCCGAGGCCGAGACGGCGCCGGGAAAATAGGTCCCCCCGCTCAGGTCGATCAGGTCGATGCCCGTGGTGTCGAGCGCGCGGATCACCTCCAGCGACTCGTCGGGCATGAGCCCGCCCTCCAACCGATCCGTGACGTTGAGCTTCACGGCCACCGCGAGGTCGGGACCCACCGCCGCGCGGACCGCGTGCACGAGCTCCAGCAGCAGACGCATCCGGTTGCCGACCGGTCCGCCATAGGCATCTTCGCGTCGATTGAAGAGGGGCGAAAGGAACTGGCTCAGCAGGAACCCGTGGGCCGCGTGAACCTGCACGCCACCGAGTCCCGCCCGGCGGGCCAGACGGGCCGTTTCGGCGAATTGTCCGGGCAGCGCGGCGATGGCTTCGACCGACAGCGCCTCCGCCCGCAATCCGGGCAGGTCCAGTGCGCTGGGACCCCGCGCCCGACCGATGGGGGGATGGGCCATGGCCCCCGCGTGCCCGAGTTGCGGCCAGATCTGCGCGCCGTTCTCACTGCCGCGACGGGCCAGCGCGGCGAAGGCTTCGAGATCGGACTCGCCCGTCAGGACCAGGTTGCCGGGCTTCTCCGCCGCGAACGGGTCGCCCTGCACTTCGCCGATGATCGACAGCGCGACGCCGCCCTCGGCCCAACGTTCGTACAGCCGCCCCTGCACCGGGGTGGGCCACCCTGCCCCGTCGCCGAGCGAATCCGACATGGCCGCCTTGGCGATGCGGTTCTTCAGCACGACGCCGCAGGGCAGGACCAGCGGCTCGAACAGCGGATCGGCCGCCGGGGCCACGAACGGGCCTTAAAGGCCCGCCGCGCGCACCGCCTTGGCGGTCTTGTCGACGATCTCGTCCACGTTCTCGCGGGTCAGGCAGAAGGGCGGCGCGAAGCCCAGGATGTCGCCGCCGGGCATGGCCCGCGCAATGACGCCCTGCGACAGAAGCTCGGTCGCGATCTTGGCGCAGGTCTTCTTCGCCGGATCGAAGGCCTTGCGGCGGTCGCGGTCCTCGACGAACTCGACAGCGGCGATCATGCCCTCGCCCCGGACCTCGCCCACGTGGGGATGATCGGCGAAGGTCTCGGACAGGCGCTGGTTCAGGTAGGCGCCCACGGTGCCGGCGTTGTCGATCAGCTTCAGGTCATCGAGCAGCTGGAGGTTCGCCACCCCCGCGGCCGCGCCCACCGGGTGCGCCGAGTAGGTCCAACCGTGGCCGATGGGGCCGTTCTCGTCCGTGCCCCGCTCGAGCACCTTCCACATCTTGTCGGATACGATCGAGCCCGACAGCGGCGCGTAGGCGCTGGTCAGCCCCTTGGCGATGGTGATGAGGTCGGGACCCATCCCGTAATGCTCGGATCCGAACATGGTGCCGAGGCGGCCGAAGCCGGTCACGACCTCGTCGGCCACCAGCAGGATGTCGTGCTTCTCCAGCACCGGCTGGATCGCCTCCCAGTAGCCCTTCGGCGGCGGCACGATCCCGCCCGTGCCCAGCATCGGTTCGGCCCAGAAGGCCGCGATGGTGTCGGCGCCCTCGCGCGCGATCAGCTCTTCCAGCTCGGCCGCGCACTGGGCCGAGAACTCTTCCTCGCTCTGATCGGGGTCGTCGCGATGATAGTAGTAGGGCGCGCTGGTGTGCAGGATCGGCGACAGCGGCAGGTCGAACTTGTCGTGGAACAGCGGCAGCCCGGTCAGCGACCCGGTCATCAGGCCCGAGCCGTGGTAGCCCCGCCAGCGCGAGATGATCTTCTTCTTCTCGGGCCGGCCGAGGATGTTGTTGTAGTACCAGACCAGCTTGATGTTGGTCTCGTTCGCGTCCGAGCCCGACAGCCCGAAATAGACTTTCGACATGTGGTCGGGCGCGCGCTCCAGCACCATCTTCGACAGGGTGATCGCGGCCTCGGTCCCGTGGCCCACATAGGCGTGGTAATAGGCGAGCTCCTTCGCCTGCTTGGCGATGGCTTCGGCGATCTCGGGCCGGCCGTAGCCCACGTTGACGCAATAGAGCCCCGCGAACGCGTCGAGCAGGCGGTTGCCGTTGCGATCCTCGATATGGACGCCGGACGCGCCCCGGATCACGCGGCCCATCGCCTCGCCCCGCGCGTGCTGCGCCAGGTGCGTCGAGGGGTGCATGAAGTAATCCCGGTCCCATTGGGCCAGCTGGTCGTTGCGGCCGATGTCATCCATGGCGGGGTCCCTTTCATGCATGTGGCGTCAAAGCAGGGCTTACCGCCCCGGCACGCGACTTGAAACCCCTGCCCCCTTGACCGCGGGGCCCGATTGGTTTTGCGCTGTGCCGAACGCGCCAAGGAAAGGTCCCGCCGATGCCGAACTACGCCCCCGCCTTCTCGGTCTCGGAATACCAGCGGCGGCTGTCGCTGGTGCGCTCGCAGATGGCGGCCGACGGGGTGGACGTGCTGTTCGTAACCAACCCGTCCAACATGGCGTGGCTGACCGGCTATGACGGTTGGTCCTTCTACGTCCACCAGGGGGTCATCATCCAGCTCGAGGCCGACCCGATGTGGTGGGGCCGGCACATGGACAGCTTCGGCGCGCACCGCACCTGCTGGATCCCCGACGAACGCGTGCTGAGTTACTCCGACGACTGGGTGCAGTCGGACGAGCGGCACGCGATGCAGCACCTTGCCGCGATCCTGGCGGATCTGGGCTACGGCGGCGCGCGCATCGGCGTCGAGATGGAGAACTACTATTTCACCGCCGCGGCCATGGACGCGCTGCGCGGCGCCCTGCCCGATGCCGCCTGGGTCGATTCGACGAACCTCGTGAACTGGCAGCGTACCGTGAAGTCGGACGAGGAGCTGGCCTTCATGCGCAAGGCCGCCGCGATCTCGACCAAGATGATCGACGGCATCATGGACCGGGTCGCGGTGGGCCTGCCGAAGAACGAACTGGTGGCAGACATCTACCGCGACGCGCTGATCGGGGTCGAGGGCGCCTGGGGCGACTACCCGGCCATCGTGCCGCTGCTGCCCTCGGGGCCCGACGCGGCCGCGGCGCACCTGACGTGGGACGGACGCCCCTTCCAGGCGAACGAGGCCACATTCTTCGAGATTTCGGGCTGCTATCGCCGCTATCACGCGCCGCTGTGCCGGACCGTCTACCTGGGCGATCCCCCGTCCGAGATGCGCCATGCCGAGGCCGCCGTGCAGCGCGGGATCGAGGCCGCGCTCGACTCCGCGCGCCCCGGCAACCGGGCCTGCGACATCGCCGTCGCGCTGAAGGCCGAGCTGGCGAAGGCGGGCATCGACCGGCAAGGGCGCGTGGGCTACGCGGTCGGGCTCAGCTACCCGCCCGACTGGGGCGAGCACACCGTGTCGCTGCGCGAGGCCGACCTGACGCCGCTGCGCGCGGGCATGTCCTTCCACCTGATGCCCGCGCTGTGGATGAAGGACTGGGGCCTCGAGATCACCGAGACCATCGTCATCCGCGAGGAAGGCCCGGCCGAATGCCTGGCCGACGTGCCGCAGACCCTGGTGGCGAAATGACCGACCTCGCCACCTGCGAGGCGCACCTGGCAGACCTGGTGGCGTTTCCCACCGTCTCGTCCGACAGCAACCTGGCGATGATCGGCCACCTCGCCGACCGGCTGGACCACGCCGGCGCGCGCTGCCGGATCATGACCGACGACAGCGGCACCAAGGCCAACCTGTTCGCCACCATCGGCCCCGACATCTCGGGCGGCATCGTGCTGTCGGGACATACCGACGTCGTCCCGGTCACCGAGCAGGAGTGGACCACCGACCCCTTCGCGCTGACCGAGGCCGACGGGCTGCTCTACGCCCGGGGCAGCTGCGACATGAAGGGGTTCATCGCGGCCTGCATGGCGCTCGCGCCGCTTTACGCCCAGGGCACGCTGCGGCGCCCAGTGCATTTCTGCTTCACCCACGACGAAGAGGTCGGCTGCCTTGGCGCGCGTGCCCTCGTGGCCGAGATGTCCGGTTGGGACATCCGCCCGGCCCTCGCCATCATCGGCGAGCCCACGTCGATGCGGGTGATCGACGGCCACAAGGGCTGCTGCGAGTACACGACCAGCTTCCACGGGCTCGCGGGCCACGGGTCGAACCCGGGCCTCGGCGTCTCGGCCACAGAATACGCCGCCCGCTTCGTCGCCCGCCTGCTGGACCTGCGGGGCGAGCTGGCCGCCCGCGCCCCGCACGACAGCCGGTTCGATCCGCCGGGCAGCACGCTCCAGGTCGGCGGCCTGCGCGGCGGCATCGCCCATAACGTCATCGCCGACCATGCCGAGGTCGACTGGGAGCTGCGGCCGGTCAACCCCGAGGACCAGGCCTTCGCCACCGGAGAAATGCGGGATTACTGCAACGATGTCCTGCTTCCGGCCATGAAATCGGTGCACGAAGGTTCGAAAATTGAAACCCGCACCATCGGCGAGGTGGTCGGCCTGACCCCCTGCGACGCGAACGAGGCCGCCGAGATCGCCCAGGCCCTGACCGGCGCGAACGGCAGCGACGTGGTCCCCTTCGGGACCGAGGCCGGGCTGTTCCAGTCCATCGGGATGGACGCCGTCGTCTGCGGTCCCGGCGATATCGCCCAGGCGCACAAACCAGACGAGTTCATCGCGCGCGACCAGCTGTCCGCCTGTCTCGCCATGCTGCACGGTCTCGACGCGCACCTGCGCTGAGCTGCGTCCCTTTCCCGTCGAGCCGTGCCGCGACCTAGCGCCAGCAGAGATCCAGCACGCGCAGCCAGTTCTCGTGGCAAAGCTTCTGCATCAGCGCATCGTCGATCCCGTGGGCGCGCAATGCCTTCCGCAGCAGGGGCAGGTCGGCCGACGAGGTCAGCGCCTCGGGCACCAGCGTGCCATCGTAATCCGAGCCGAAGCCGACGCGATCCTCGCCCAACCGCCCGATCAGGTGGTCGAGATGGCGCAAAAGCGGGTCGAGCCCGGTCTCGGCCGTGCGCTTGCCATCCTCGCGCAGGAAGGCCGTGCCGAAGTTGATCCCCACCATCCCGTCGCTGTCGGCGATGGCGTCCAGCTGCCGATCCGTCAGGTTGCGCGCGCTGGGACAGATGGCGTGGGCGTTGGAATGGGTGGCGACCAGCGGACGCCGTTCCATCGCCGCCACGTCCCAGAACCCCGCCTCGGTCATGTGCGACAGGTCCACCAACACGCCCAGCTCATGGCACCGCGCGACCAGCCGCCTGCCCGCCTCGGTCAGGCCGGGCCCGGTATCTCCGGTCGACGGAAAGCGGAAGGGCACGCCGTGTCCGAAGATCGTGGGCCGGGACCAGACCGGGCCCAGCGACCGCAACCCGCGCGCGTGCAGCCGATCCAGCTCCGCAAGGTCTGGACCGATGCACTCGGCCCCCTCCAGGTGCAGGATGGCGGCCAGACCGCCGTCGCCCGCCAGCGCGGCGCGCAGGTCCTCGACCGTGCGGCAGGCCACCAGGTGGCCCGCGTCGACCAGCGCGTCGAAGATCGCCGCCTGCGCCGTGACGACCTCCATGGCGGTGTCCCGCGCGACCGGCCCCGGCAAGGGCAGGTCATAGCGCTGCTCGCGCATGGCCGCCGCGCTGTCGGATCCGTCGGGGGGCGACGGCACCCATAGCGCGAAAAAGCCGCCGCCCAACCCGCCCTTTCGCGCGGCCGGTGCATTTATGGCGCCCGCGTCTTTCCCGAAGCCCGCCGCGCCCGCACCCGACGACCAGAGCCGCGTCAGCACGTCGTTGTGGCCGTCGAAAATCAGGGGGGTGCGCATGGTCCGGCTCCGGTCGAAAGACTTCATTCGCCCGGTCAGGGGCGTCGATGCGGGCCGGCGTGCAGGGGGAGTTTGGTGGAGCCGATCGGGATCGAACCGACGACCTCGTCATTGCGAACGACGCGCTCTCCCAACTGAGCTACGGCCCCACTGCGGCGGTGAATGGCTCATGTCCCCGGCCGTGTCAAGCGGCGCGGGGCGCGCTATCTGGCAACGGATGATCACGCAAATCCTCTGGTCCTTCCGCCAATTCGCCCGCCGTCTCTGGGTCCGCGCGGCCCTGTTGTCCGCGCTGGCGGTTGTCGTCGCCGGCGTGGCACCGCTGGTGCCGGTGCTGCCCTTGCCGGGCGGGCTCTCCGTTTCGGCCGAGGCGCTGGACGCGCTGCTGTCAATCCTGACGAACTCCATGCTGACGGTGACCACGTTCTCTCTGTCCATCATGGTCAGCGCGCACCTGGCCGCCGATGCCAACGCCACCCCCCGCGCGCACCGGCTGCTGCAGGAAGACAGCCGCACGCAGACGGTGATCGCCACCTTCATCGGCGCCTTCATCTACGCGCTCGCGCTGACCGTTCTTCTGAATATCGAGTTCATCAACGCCCGCGACGTGCCCTTCATCTATATCGTTTCGGTGGGAGTCATCATCTTCGTGGTGATCGCCGTTCTGCGCTGGGTGGCCCACCTGGCGGGGCTCGGATCGGTCGAGGCGACGATCGACCGGGTGGAAGAACGCGCGCGCGCCTGCCTGAAGGCCCGCAGCGACGCGCCGTTCCTCGGCGCCCGGGACATTCGAAAGACAGCGATTCCCCAGCACGCCCCGGCCTTCCACGCCGAGCGCTTCGGCTTCATCCAGAACATCGACGTCTCGGCGCTCGATCACGTGGCCCGCGACCGGGGCGCGGCGGTCTACCTGTCGGTCGGCCCGGGCGACTGGATCGACGAGGGCGCACCTCTGGGATTGATCGACCTGGACACGCTGGACCAGGCGACCGCAACGGCCCTATCGGCGGCCGTGGTGATCGGCGACCGCCGCACCCCCGATGAGGACGCGAACCAGGGCCTGATCGTGCTGTCCGAGATCGCCATGCGCGCGCTTTCGCCCGGGATCAACGACCCGCGCACCGCCATCGATGTCATCGGTCGCCTGGCCAAGCTCATGGCCACCCATCCGCAAGAGGCCGAGATGGAAGAGCCCAGCGCCCCCCACGTGTTCGTCCATCCGATGGATCGCGGAACGGCCCTGCTGGCGACGCTTGACCCCATCGCCCGCGACGGCCGCACCTTCGTCGAAGTCCAGCTTTCGGTGCAGCGGGCCTACGCGACGCTTACGAAGCATCGCGATGCATCGGTGTCCGACGCCGCCATGGCGCTGTCGGCCCGCGCGCTCAGCTATGCCCGCGACGGCATCCTGATGATCGAGGACATGCACCGCATCGCCGCGGTCGCGCCGGCCCGCCACATGGCCGCCACGTCCGCCGGCGACGCGAAGGAATCGGTGGTCGAAGCCCTGGGCGAGGAACGCAATTCCAGCCACTTCGCCGACATCTAGGGCGCGCGTACGTCCCGAAGGACCACGCCCCTGCATCACTGGTCCGCAAATACTCACGGCGCGCGGACGGAAACCCGCGCGCCGCCCGGATCGGTGCGCCTACTCCGCCGCCTCCAGGTAGTCCTCCAGCGGCGGGCAGGTGCAGATCAGGTTGCGGTCGCCATACACGTTGTCCACGCGGTTGACCGGGGGCCAGTACTTGTCGACGCGGAACGCACCCGCCGGATAGCACCCTTCCTCGCGGCTGTAGGGCCGGTCCCAGTCGCCCACCAGGTCCTCGACCGTGTGCGGCGCGTGTTTCAGCGGGTTGTTCTCGGCATCGCCGCCATCCTCGATGGCGCGGATCTCGTCGCGGATCGACAGCATGGCATCGCAGAACCGGTCGAGCTCGGCCTTGGTCTCGGATTCCGTGGGCTCGACCATCAGGGTGCCGGCCACCGGCCAGCTCATGGTGGGCGCGTGGAAGCCGTTGTCGATCAGGCGCTTGGCGATGTCGTCCACGGTCACGTGGGCCGACTTGTCGAAGGGCCGGGTGTCGATGATGCATTCATGCGCGATCCGGCCGTTCTGCCCGCGGTAGAGCACGTCGTAGGCCCCTTCGAGCCGCCGGGCGATGTAGTTGGCGTTGAGGATCGCCACCTTCGTCGCCTGGGTCAGGCCCGCGCCGCCCATCAGCAGGCAGTAGGCCCAGCTGATCGGCAGGATCGAGGCCGAGCCGAACGGCGCCGCGCTGACCGCGCCCGACGCGCCCGCGCCCTCGAGGTCGTAGCCCGGCAGGTGATCGGCCAGGTGCGCCTTCACGCCGATGGGTCCCATGCCCGGTCCCCCGCCACCGTGGGGGATGCAGAAGGTCTTGTGCAGGTTCAGGTGGGACACGTCCGACCCGATCTCGCCCGGTTTCGACAGGCCCACCATGGCGTTCAGGTTCGCGCCGTCCAGGTAGACCTGCCCGCCGTGGCGGTGGGTGATCTCGCAGACTTCGCGCACCGTGTCCTCGAACACGCCGTGGGTCGAGGGATAGGTGATCATGCAGGCGGCCAGGTCGCTGCCCGCCGCCTCGGCCTTGGCGCGGAAATCCTCGACATCCACGTCGCCGCGCTCGGTGCATTTGACCACGACGACCTTCATCCCGCACATCTGTGCGCTGGCGGGGTTCGTGCCGTGGGCGTTCACCGGGATGAGGCAGACCTTGCGGTGGCCCTCGCCGTTGGCCTGGTGATAGCGCATGATCGTCAGAAGGCCCGCATATTCACCCTGCGCGCCGGAATTGGGCTGCATCGACATGGCGTCGTAGCCCGTGATCTCGCACAGCCGCTTCGACAGGTCGGTCAGCATCTCGGCGTAGCCCTCGGCCTGGTCGGCGGGGGCGAAGGGGTGCAGCATGGCGAATTCGGGCCAGGTGATCGGCGCCATCTCGACCGCGGCGTTCAGCTTCATGGTGCAGCTGCCCAGCGGGATCATCGCGCGGTCCAGAGCCAGGTCGCGGTCCGACAGGCGCCGCATGTAGCGCATCATCTCGGTTTCCGCCCGGTTCATGTGGAAGACCGGGTGGGTCAGGTACGCGCTCTCGCGTTGCAGGGCCAGCGGCAGGCGCAGGCGGTCGGGCACGGTGGGGTCGCGATCGATCCCGAACGAATGGAAAAGGCGGCCGATGGTCTCCAGCCGCGTGGTCTCGTCCAGGGTGATGCCCAACCGGGTCTTGCCCACGCGGCGCAGATTGATGCGCTGGCGCGCCGCCTCGTCGAAGATGGCCCCCTGCAGCGCGCCCACCTCGACCGTGATCGTGTCGAAATAGGCCTCGGGCTGCACGTCGAACCCGGCCTCGCGCAGGGTTTCGACTACGTGCACCGTCTTGGCGTGAATGCGCTGCGCGATGGCCTTAAGGCCTTCGGGGCCGTGGAACACGGCATAGAAGCTCGCCATCACGGCCAGAAGCGCCTGCGCGGTGCAGACGTTGCTCGTGGCTTTCTCGCGGCGGATGTGCTGCTCGCGCGTCTGCAGGCTCAGACGGAAGGCCTGGTTGCCGCGCGCGTCGATGCTGACGCCCACGATCCGCCCCGGCATGGCCCGCTTGTAGGCGTCCTTGCAGGCCATGTAGGCCGCATGCGGCCCGCCATAGCCCATGGGCACGCCGAACCGCTGGGTGCTGCCCACGGCGATGTCGGCTCCCATGGCGCCCGGCTCTTTCAGCACGGTCAGCGCCAGCGGGTCGGCGATGACGATGCCCAGACCTTGCGTGTCGTGCAGCGCCGCGATGGCATCGGTGAAATCGGTAAGCCCGCCATGGGTGCCGGGATACTGGAACACGCCCGCGAAGACGGCGCCGGCGTCCATGTCCGCGGGATCACCGACGATCACCTCGATATCCAGCGGCGCGCAGCGGGTGCGGATGACGTCGATATTCTGCGGGTGGCAGTTCTGGTCGACGAAGACCGCCTTGGCCTTCGATTTCGACACGCGCTGCGCCATGGTCACGGCCTCGGCCGCCGCCGTGGCCTCGTCCAGAAGCGACGCGTTGGCGATGTCGAGCCCGGTGAGGTCGCAGACCATGGTCTGGTAGTTCAGCAGCGCCTCGAGCCGGCCCTGGCTGATCTCGGGCTGGTAGGGCGTGTAGGCGGTGTACCAGGCCGGGTTTTCCAGGATGTTGCGCTGGATCGCGGGCGGCGTGACCGTGCCGTGATAGCCCTGCCCGATCATGGTCGAGTAGACCTGGTTCTTCTTCGCCACCTGCCGCATGTGCCACAGCAGTTCCCGCTCGGAAAGCGGCTCACCCGACAGCGGCTCGGACTGGCGGATGGCCTTGGGCACGGTCTGGTCGATCAGCTGATCCAGCGTCTCGACCCCCAGCAGACCCAGCATCTCGTCCATCTCGGACGGCGAGGGCCCGATATGGCGGCGATTGGCGAAGTCGTAGGGGTCGTAATCCGTGGGCTGGAACGGCATGATCGTGTCTCCGTCGAACGCGGGCGATTTTTCGCGGGAAAAACCGGGTCCGCTCAGATGAATTTCTTGTAGGCGGCTTCGTCCATCAGCTGGTCGAGATCGCCGATATCCGCGACCTTCATCTTGAAGAACCAGCCGGCGCCCAGCGGGTCCTCGTTCACCAGCGCGGGGTTCTCGACCAGGGCGGCGTTGACCTCGATGATCTCGCCGTCGACGGGCGCCATGATGTCGGAGGCGGCCTTCACCGACTCGATCACCACAACCTCGTCCTCCTTGGCGACGGTGGTGCCTTCCTCGGGCAGTTCGACGAAGACGAGATCGCCCAGCTGCTCGGCCGCGTGCTCGGTAATGCCGACGGTGACGACATCCGCCTCGTCATCCTCGGGGCGCAGCCATTCGTGCTCTTCGGTGAATTTCATCGGGTCTACCTTTTGTATGTCGCCGGTCGGAACGGCATGGACTGGACGGTTACGGGAAGGCGCTTGCCGCGCACTTCGCCCCAGAGTTTGGTGCCGACGTCGGAATGGTCAATCGAAACGTAGCCCATGGCCATGGGCCGCTCGATCGACGGGCCGAAGGCGCCCGATGTGACGGCACCGATGGGGTCGGTGTCGGCTTCGCCGGCGAAGATCGGCGTGCCGGCGCGCATGGGTGCGCGCCCTTCGGGCAGCAGCCCCACGCGCAGCCGCTGGACCCCGGCGTCGATCTGGGCGCCGATCACGTCCGCGCCGGGATAGCCGCCGGCCCGCTCGCCGCCCGGCCGCCGCGACTTCTGGATCGCCCAGAGCAGGTTGGCCTCGATCGGTGTCGTGCTCGCGTCGATATCGTTGCCGTAAAGGCAAAGCCCCGCCTCGAGCCGGAGCGAATCCCGCGCCCCAAGCCCGATGGGCGCGACCGCGTCGTGATCCAGCAGCGCGCGCGCGAACGCCTCGGCCCGGTCGGCCGCGACCGAGATCTCGAAGCCGTCCTCGCCGGTGTATCCCGAGCGTGAGACCCACAGATCGCCACAGTCCGAGGCCAGCGTGCGGACGTCCATGAAGGACATTTCCGCCGCGCCCGGCGCCAGCGACTCGAGCACGGCCTCGGCATCGGGGCCCTGCAACGCGAGCAGCGCGCGGTCGGTGATTTCCTCGACCGTCACGTCCCCGGGCAGGCGGGCGCGCATGTGGGCGATGTCGTCAGCCTTGCAGGCGGCGTTGACGACCAGGAACAGGTGGTCGCCGCGATTGGCGATCATCAGGTCGTCGAGGATGCCGCCCGCCTCGTTCGTGAACAGCCCGTAGCGTTGCCGCCCTTCGGCCAGCCCCAGAACGTTCTGCGGCACCAGCGATTCCAGCGCGCGGGCGGCATCGGCCGCGTCGCCCGACCCGGGGCGCAGGATGACCTGCCCCATGTGGCTCACGTCGAACAGACCCGCATGGCTGCGGCAATGGACGTGTTCCTTCATGACGCCGGGGGCGTATTGCACCGGCATCTCGTAGCCCGCGAAGGGCACCATGCGGCCGCCCAGCTCGGCGTGCAGCGCGTGCAGCGGCGTGGTCATCAGGTCTTGGTCGGCCATCGGCCCCTCCGGCATCAAACGGGCGCGCAGCGCCCAGCGAAGATGCCCCCTCTGTCCTTGCGCCTGAGATCGCTATCCCTTCGGCGCCCCGGCATGTGGCCCGGGGACTCTCCAGAGTGTCTGTCAGCGGCGGTCCTTTTGCCTGAGAGTTTACCGGGGCGGTTGCTCCTTCGGCCCTGGGATCCAGTGTCTCCCGTCGCTGTCATAACTCATGCCACGATTCCGCGGCCCTTGCCAAGCCCCGGGCACGCGCTTAGCTCGGCCCCATGAACGACCCCTATTTCTTCGGCTACGGCAGTCTGGTGAACATCGGCTCGCACAATTACGGCCCCGTGGCACGCGCCCGCCTTCCGGGCTGGCGGCGGCGTTGGCGGGCCACGCGGCTGCGCCCGGCGGCCTTCCTGACGGCCCATCGCGCGCCGGGCCACGCGATCGACGGGCTGGTGGCACCGGTGCCGGGCGCCGACTGGGCCGCGCTCGACCATCGCGAGCGGGGCTACGACCGGCTGGACGCGCTGGGGCTGGAGCATGACCTCGGCCCCGCAGCGCAGGTGGCGGTCTACGCCATTCCCGACGCCACGGGGGCCGAGGCGCCCTGCCCCATCCTGCTCAGCTATCTCGATGTTGTGGTGCGCGGCTTTCTCGACCAGTTCGGCCCCGAAGGCGTGGCCCGCTTCATGGAAACCACGGACGGGTGGGACCTCCCGGTGGCCACCGACCGCGACCGGCCGCTTTATCCGCGCGCACAGGACACGGGCGACACGGCCCGCGCCCTGACCGACGACTGGCTGCGGCGCCTTGGCGCGCGGTTCATCGCGCCAGAGGACACCGCCTTGGCCACGCCCGAGCCTAGGGCGTCTGGGCCGGCTCCTGCACCGCGCGCATCCGCGCCTCGCGCAGGGTGATGACCAGCACGGCGGCGATGACGATCACGCCGCCGAGGACCACGAAAGCGTCCAGCCCCTCGCCGAAGGCATAGTATCCCAGCGCCGTGGCCCAGATCAGCTGCAGGAAGGTGACGGGCTGCGTCACCGTGATGGGCGCCGCGCGGAAGGCGAGCGTCATGGTGAAATGCCCGGTGGTGGCCAGCGTCGCCACCAGGAACAGCCAGCCCAGCTCGGACCAGGTGGGCCAGACCCAGACCGCCACCGCGAAGGGCGCCAGCCCGATGGTCACGAAGATCGACAGCATGGCGACCACAACCGACGGCGCCACCTCGTCCGACATGATCTTGGCGATCAGGTAGGACCCGGCGAAGAAGATCGCGGTGCCGACCATGGCCAGGTGGCCCGTGCTCACCTCGCGGAAACCGGGCCGCAGGATGATGAGCACACCGATCAGCGCCACGACGATCGCGGCCAGGCGCGGCCAGCGCAGCCGCTCGCCCAGGAACAGCGCGGCCCCCAGCGAGACATAGACCGGCGAGACGTAGTTCATCGCCGTCACCTCGGCGATGGGGATCTGCGTCATGGCGTAGAACCACAGCATCACGCCCAGCGCGTGCACCAGTCCCCGCAACGAGAACAGCGTCAGCGCCCGCCGGCCCAGCCGGGCCTGGCGCAGCCCGCCCAGCATCGGCAACAGGAAGACCAGCCCCAGCAGATAGCGCAGGAACGCCGCCTCGGGCGCGGGCACCCGGTCGCCCAGGTGCTTGACCGTCGCGGTCACGGCCACGAACAGCAGGCCCGTGACCAGCATCCACAGCGCGCCCGCCACGGGCCGGTTCTGCCCGCCGCTCATGGCCACACCAGCTTCAGCGCGATGGCCCACATCACCGCCGCCACCAGCGCGTCGAGCACGCGCCACGCCAAGGGCCGCGCGAACAGCGGCGCCACCAGCCGCGCACCGTAGCCCAGGCCGAAGAAGAACACGAAGGACGCGGTCACCGCGCCCACGCCGAACAGCACGCGGCTTTCGGACCCCGCCGCGATCGACCCCAGCAGGACCACCGTGTCCAGGTAGACATGCGGGTTCAGCCAGGTCAGCGCGAGGCAGGTCAGCACCGCCGAGCGCAGGCTTTCACGCGGCCCGTCATCCAGCCGCATGGCCGCGCCGCCCGCGATGGCGCTGCGCATGGCCATCGCGCCGTAGACCACGAGGAAGGCCGCGCCGCCCCAGCTCAGTACCGGGGTGATCCAGGGCGCGGCCTGCACCAGCGCGCCGAACCCGGCCACGCCCGCCGTGATCAGCACCGCGTCGGACAGGGCGCAGGTCAGGACCACCGGCAGCACATGGGCACGTCTCAGCCCCTGGCGCAGGACGAAGGCGTTCTGCGCGCCGATGGCGAGGATAAGGGAAAAGCCCAGCGCGAAGCCGGACAGGAGGGCGTTCATTCGCCCTTGCTAGACCCAAGGCCGAGGGGCGACAAGCGTGGGGTGAGCGGAACGGGCGCGCACGCTGCGCGTTTCGCTCCCGCGACAGGAGGATCAGCCATGGCAGGCGGATGGGCCCGCGACGGGGCCGTGAACGAACAGATCGAAGCCTCGATCTCGGATGAATTGCAGCGGATGCGCGCGGCGCAGGCACGGGCGAAGGCCGAAAGCCGCACCCACTGCGCCGAATGCGAGGAACCGATCCCCGAAGCCCGGCGCGCGGCGAGACCGGGCGTGCAGCTCTGCATCGACTGCCAGCAGGAACGGGACGGCAGCTACAATGCGCGCGGCGGCATCAACCGGCGCGGCAGCAAGGACAGCCAGCTGAAATGAGCCGCAAGCCCCGCGGCCCGCAAAAGCTCGCCTTCCACCGCCACGACGACGGACGACGCAGGATCACCAACCGCCAGATCGATTTCATCGGCTGGCTGCTTTTCGTGGGTTCGGCCTGCGCCTTCATCGTGGCCAGCATCGGCAGCCCCTGGGCGCTCGCGGGCAGCGTGCTGTTCCTGCTGGCCTGCATCGCCTTCATCATTCCCTTCTTCCGCAACGACTAGGGGCGGACCCGCGGCCCGCCCCTTCATCTTTCGGTAAATACCTCGGAGAGCGCGAGAGGCAGCGCCTCTCGCATCGCGCCAGCGATCGGGGCGGCTCACTCCGAGCCGAGCTGCTCCATCACCTCGTCCGAGGCCTCGAAATTGGCGGTGACGTTTTGCACGTCGTCGTCATCGTCCAGCGCGTCCATCAGCTTCATCAGCTTCTGCATGCCGTCGAGGTCCATCTCGGTGGTGGTCTGCGGCCGCCAGACGAGCTTCGTGGTCTCGGATTCGCCCAGTTGCTCTTCCAGCTTGGTGGACACCTCGTTCAGGTCGGTGTCGGCGCACCAGATCACGTGACCGTCCTCCGAGCTTTCCACGTCCTCGGCGCCGGCCTCGATCGCGGCCATCATTACATCATCGGCGTCGCCCGCATCGGCCGGGTAGATCACCTGCCCCTTGCGGTCGAACATGAAGGACACGCTGCCGGTCTCGCCCAGGTTGCCGCCGTTCTTCGAGAAGGTCGAACGCACGGTCGACGCCGTCCGGTTGCGGTTGTCGGTCATCGCCTCGACGATGATCGCCACGCCGTTGGGCCCATAGCCCTCGTAGCGGATTTCCTCGTAGTTCTCGGCATCCCCGCCCTGCGACTTCTTGATGGCGCGGTCGATCACGTCCTTCGGCACCGAGGACGACTTCGCCTCCTTCACCGCGAGGCGCAGCCGCGGGTTCTTGTCGGGGTCCGGGTCGCCCATCTTGGCGGCCACGGTGATTTCCTTTGCCAGCTTGGAAAACAGCTTCGACCGGGCGGCGTCCTGGCGGCCCTTGCGATGCTGGATGTTGGCCCATTTGGAATGGCCCGCCATGGCTTACCTCATCATGTATCCTGGATCGGCAGGGATATAGGCCGCGAGGGCCGGGCGCATCAAGACCCCACGCGCGGGCCGAAGCCCAGGGCGGGGCGATCCGGCGGGGTGATCGTGACCCAGGGCGCCTCCGCGGCGGGCGCCAGCGGCAGGCGCGGCCGCCCGGTCGGCCGCAGGACAGCGACCGGCCAGGTCTGGGGGCAGCCCGCCAGCGTGGTGGACCATGGCCCCGCCCGGCCCTCGCGCACGCCGGTGCAGAGGCCCCCATCGCTCATCCGTGCCGTGACCGTGTCGCGGAACAGGGTCACCGCAACGGGCCGCACCCCGGCCCCGCCGGATGCCGAGGGCGCGGGGCCGGTGGCGCATCCAGCCGTGGCGAGGCAGGCGAGAAGGACGATCCAGCGCATCACAGCGGCCAGATCAGCGGGATGGTCAGGGTAGCCGTGCAGGCCAGTAGCAGGTTCATCGGGATCCCCACGCGCAGGTAGTCGGAAAAGCGGTAGCCGCCCGGGCCATAGACCAGCATGTTGGTCTGGTAGCCGATGGGCGTCGAGAACGCGGCCGAGGCGGCGAACATCACCCCCACCACCAGCGCGCGCGGGTCGATGCCCAGCGACGTGCCCAGCTGGATCGCGATGGGCGTTAGGATCACGCCCACCGCGTTGTTCGACACCATTTCGGTCAGCGTGCTGGCCAGCACGTAGACGCAGAACAGCACCAGCACGGGCGGCAGGTCGGCGAAAAGGGGCGACAGCCAGCCGACCAGCATGGCCACCGCGCCCGACGCCTCGAGCCCCGCGCCCACGGCGAGCATGGCGAAGATCAGCGCCAGCAGCCGGCCCTCGACGAAGGAAAACGCCTCGTCCGCGTCGATGCAGCGGGTCAGCAGGACAACGGCGACGGCCATCACGGCCAGTCCGAGGATCGGGGCTACGCCCAGCGCGGCCAGGACGACCACCACCGCCAGCGCGCCCACGGCATAGGGCGCGCGTTGCCGGCGATACGCCTGGTCGGTCGGTTTCGAGACGTCCACCAGCTCCATGTCCTGGGCCAGCCGGCTGATATCGGCGCCGTTGCCTTCCAGAAGCAGCGTGTCGCCCACGCGCACGACGACCTCGTCCAGCTGGCGACCGATATTCTGGTTCCGCCGATGCACGGCCAGCGGATAGACGCCGTAGCGGCGGCGCAGGCGCAGCGCGCCCAGGCTGCGCCCGATCATCCGGCAGCCCGGCGTGATCAGGACCTCGACCGTTTCCGTCTCGATCGAGCCCAGCTGGTCGACGCTGCGCAGGTCGCGGTTCTGCTGGAGACTCAGGAGCTCCGACATCTGGGTGCGCAGCACCACGCGGTCGCCCGCGGCCAGTTCGACGCCGTTCATGTCGCGCCGCAGCGAGGCGTCCCCGCGCAGCACGTCGACCACGCGCACGCCCTCGCGCTTGAACAGCTCGACCTCCAGCACCGGGCGGCCGATCAGCCCCGAGCCTTCGGGGATGGCGAGCTCGGTGAAATACTTCATCTGCCGCCGGTCCGACAGCATGACGCCAAGGCTGTGCCGCTCGGGCAGCAGCCTGCGTCCGACCAGCGCCATGAAGGTCCCGCCGATCGCCACCTGCACCAGACCCAGCGGCGCGATCTCGAAGATCGAGAACGGCTCGAGCCCCTGCGCCCGCGCGACGCCGTCCACCAGCAGGTTGGTCGACGTGCCGATCAGGGTCAGCGTGCCGCCCAGGATCGCGGCATAGCTTAGCGGGATCAGGATCTTGGACGGCGCCACGCCCAGGCGCTTCGACAGCTGCACGAAGACCGGGATCATCACCACGACCACGGGCGTGTTGTTCATGAAGGCCGAGCCGAGCGCGACCGCGAAAAGCAGAACGATCAGGACGGTCCGCGGGTTGTCCTCGGCCCGCGCATCGGCCAGTTCCGTCAGGGCCTGCAGCGCCCCCGTCCGCACCAGCCCGCCCATGATCAGGAACATCGCCGCGATTGTCCAGGGCGCGGGGTTCGACAACACCTCGAGCGCGGCCTCGTAGGGCAGAAGGCCCAGCGCGAACATGATCGCGGCGCCCGAAATGGCGACGACCTCGGTCGGATACGTCTCGCGCGCGAACAGCACGAACATCACGATCACGACGGCGAAGGCCAGGATTGCCTGGATGGCCGGATCGAGCGGAAGTGTGAGCATCGGGGGCCAGGGCTTTGCGCTAGGGGCGTCGCGTCACGTTACGCGGGCCGCACGCCGGGGTGCAAGCGGGCTATTTCCGCTCGACCTGGAGCGAGTGAAGCCGCGCGTAAAGCCCTGCCTCGGCAAGCAGATCGTCGTGCGTGCCCGTCTCGACCACGCGGCCCGCGTCCATGACGACGATCCGGTCGGCGGCGGTGATCGTGGACAGCCGGTGCGCGATCACCAGCACGGTCCGGCCCTGCGACAGCGAATGAATCGCCTTCTGGACCTTCTTCTCGACCACGGTGTCCAGCGCCGATGTCGCCTCGTCCAGAAGCAGGATGGGCGTATCGCGCAGCAGCGCCCGCGCGATGACCACGCGCTGCCGCTGTCCCCCCGAAAGCGCCGATCCGCGGGGCCCGGCGGGGGTGTCCAGCCCCTGCGGCAGGGTCTCGAGGAAATCGGTGACGAAGGCCGCGTCCAGCGCCGCCTGCAACGCCTCGTCCGACACGTCGGTGCGGCCCAGCAGTATGTTCTCGCGGATGGTTTCGTCGAACAGGATCGCGTCCTGCGTCACCACCGAGATCATCGACCGCAGGCCGCCGACCTCCATCTCGCGGATATCCATCCCGCCGATCGTGACCTGGCCCGATTGCGGCTCGGCCAGGCGGGTGAGCACGTTGAAGACGGTGCTCTTGCCCGCGCCCGATGGCCCCACGAGCGCGGTGGTCGACCCGTCTTCGGCCGTGAAAGCCGCGCCGCGCAGGACGTCGGTGTCGCCGTAGGACAGCGCGACGTCGTGCAACCGGATGGTGGTGTCCGGCAGGTCGGGACGTTTCGCCGTGGCGCCTGGCGCCTCTACGGTGGGCGTCGTGTCGAACAGCTGGAACACCCGTTCCAGGCTGGCGGCCGCGCGCTGCCAGGTGCCCGCGAGCGATCCCAGGCGGCGCAGCGGCTGGAACGCCAATGTCATGGCCGAGAAGAAGGACATGAAATCGCCCACCGTCTTCTCGCCGTCGATGATGTCCTGCCCGCCGTAGACGAGGACGCAGAAGAACCCGAGCCCGACCGCGATGTCGATGAGCCCCGGAAGCGTGGCGGCGCCCGCGGCCGTCTTGACCTGCGCGCGGACGAAATCGCCCGTGAGCTTGGTGAAGCGGCGCGTCTGGTAGGCCTCCAGCGCGTTCAGCTTGACCGGCGTGATGCCATGGAACACCTCGTCCAGCCGTGTGGTCCGGTCGGCGGTGATGTCGCGCAACCGCGCGCTTTTGCGGCGCAGATACCTTTGCAGCAGGATGTTCGGCAGGATCAGAAGCGGCGTGCCGACCATCGCGACCAGCGTCCAGACCGGGTCGATCAGCAGCGCGACGACGAACAGCGACACGAGGCTGATGACGTCGCGGCCCGCCCCCAGGATCAGCGCCTGCCACAGCCCCTGGGTCTGCTCGGCGTCCGAGATCACGCGGCTGATCATCGTGCCCGGCGGCATCTTCTGGAAGAAGGCATTGTCGAGCGTCAGGACATGGCCCAGCAGGTCGTCCTGCATCTTGGTCGAGGTCAGGATCGCCACCCGGGTCATGATGACCTTCTGCGCCACGCCCGTCACGGCGCGCAGCACGAACAGCCCCATGATCCCGAGGCCGACCCAGACGATCGCATCCTCGCGGCCCGCGACGAAGACCAGGTCGAAGACCGGCTTCAGCATGTAGGACAGCGCGCCCAGCGTGCTGCCCTCGATCGTCATCAGGATCGCGGCGAGGACCACCATGCGCGTGTGCGGCCGCAGGTAATCGCGCCAGAAGCGGGCGAACATGGCGCGGTCGCTGTAGGGCGAATTGGTGCGGCGGCTGGCCCGGCTCACGCGTGGTCCCTTGCTTGCAGGCGGTCGGCGCTGTCTAGCCGCTTTGCCGCGGGGCGTCCACCGGACCGAGGCACACCCGTCCGAAGGGGGCGCAGGGCACATGAAAAGCGGGCCGCCCGATCGGCGGGCGGCCCGGTCATGGCTCAGGGAAGGTGCGGGAAGATCCGGTCGGGCGTCGCCGGATAATCGTACACGCGCACCCCGCACGCATTGTAGATCGCGTTGGTCACGGCGGCCCCGGCCCCCGAGAGCCCCAGCTCGCCGATGCCCTTGGCCTGGATCGGGCTCGAGGCGTCGTCGCGTTCTTCGATGAACATCACCTCGAGGTCACCCACGTCCAGGTTCACCGGCACGTGGTACTCGGCCAGGTCGTTGTTCACCACGTGGCCCGTGCGCGGATCGTGCTCGATCGCCTCGGTCAGCGCGGTGCCGATGCCCCAGATCTGCCCGCCCCAGACCTGGCTGGTCGCGGTCTGGCGGTTGAGGATCCGTCCGGCCGCCATGGCCGCCAGCATCCGGCGCACGCGCACCTCGCCCGTCACCGCGTTCACGGCGACCTCGGCGAAATGCGCGCCGTAACCGGCCTGGTGGTAGTCCTCGTCGGTCTGGCCCGGCTCGATATGGCCCTCTTCGGTGATCGGCGCGTCCATCAGCTCGGCCAGCGGGCGGCGGTTGTTGCCGCCGGTGGCGACGCCGTCCTGCAACCGCAGCGCCTCGACTTCGCAGCCCAGCCGCTCGGCCAGCTTGCGCCGGATCGCCTTGGCGCCCAGGAACACCGACGAGCCCGCCGAGGCCGCGCCCCAGGAACCGCCCGAGCCCGAGCTTTTCGGCAGGTCCGTATCGCCCAGTTCAACGGTCACCTTCTGCGGATCGAGGCCCAGCATCTCGGCCGCGATCTGGCCGAGAATGGCGTAGGTGCCGGTGCCGATATCGGTCATGTCGGTCTGCACCAGCGCCGTGCCATCGGGGTTGAGCGTCACGTTGGCGCGGCTTTCCATCAGGATGTTGGTGCGCGCGGCCGAGGCGACGCCCATGCCGATATACCACTCGCCCTCGCGCCGCGTGCCGGCCTTCTGCCGCTTGTCCCAGCCGAACGCCTTGGCGCCTTCGGTCAGCGCCTCGGCCAGCGAACGGGCAGAGTATTGCACGCCGGTCTCGGGGTGCTTCTCGGGGATGTTGCGCAACCGCAGCTCGATCGGGTCGATGCCCGATTTCTCGGCCAGCTCGTCCATGGCGTTTTCCAGCGCGAGCATGCCCACGGCCTCGCCGGGCGCGCGCACCGATCCCGATGCGGGACGGTTCAGGATCGCCACGTGCTGGCCGTAACGGCGGTTCTCGCCGCCGTAGAGGAAGTGGGTCGCCAGGTCGACGGGCTCGGCCATGGGTTCGTCGGGCAGGTTCGACTGCCAGTTCTCTTGCCCCAGGCCCAGCAGTTTGCCGTCCTTGTCGGCGGCTAGACGCAGGCGCTGCCGCGTCGCGGTGCGCAGGACGATCATCTCGAACACGTTGTTGCGGCTCAGGACCACCCGGACGGGCCGGCCCAGCGCCTTGGCCGCGACCGCGGCGCCGACGCAATCGGGCGACATCCCCAGCTTGGAACCGAAGCCGCCGCCCACATAGGGTGCCAGCAGGCGCACGTTCTTCGCGTCGATGC
The DNA here is from genome assembly GCF_900141995.1 of Palleronia salina. Classification (GTDB taxonomy): domain Bacteria; phylum Pseudomonadota; class Alphaproteobacteria; order Rhodobacterales; family Rhodobacteraceae; genus Palleronia; species Palleronia salina. Next base: position 116,662 of record NZ_FQZA01000010.1, read on the forward strand.
CCAGCGAATCCGCCACCTCGTCGCGGTTGTAGCCCAGCATCTGCAACGACCCGTGCAGCGTCAGCTTGTCGCCGTCCCACTCGGCCAGCGCCGCGTGCGGCTCCATCGCGGCCGAGTTGTGGGGCTTGGTCGTGTACATGCTGTCGACGGTGAAGGTCGCGTCGGACATCGCCTGGTCCAGGTCGCCCTGGTCGGGCTTGTCGCTGTCGGGCCAGTCGCTCACGCCGTCGAAATCGCAAACGGCGTCGTCGTCCTCGGTGTAGTCGACCTTCAGCACGGCGGCGATGTCGCGCGCCTGCTCGAACGTCTCGGCCACGACGACGGCGATGGGCTGCCCGAGATACAGGATCTTGTCGCCCATCTGCGCCGGGTTGGTGCCCATGGTGCCCTGCGCCGCGTTGCGCACCATCTTGTCGGTGAACACGCCCAGATAGCCCGGCATGTCCTCGACCGACGCGGTGTCGACGGCGTAGGTACCCTTGGTGATGGCGGCGCGGACCATCACGCCGGTCGCCATCCCCTCGGCCTTGTACTCGGCGGCGTAGGGCGCGCGGCCCGTCACCTTCAGCGGGCCTTCGGGACGCGGCATCGGCACGCTCAGCACGCCCTGTCCGGTTTCGTCCAGGAGGTGCGGCTGCACCTGGTCCATCTTCAGATGTTCGGTCATTGGGTCACCCCCGTCAGCTCGGCCAGCACCGCCTTCAGCGTGCGGCGGGCGAGCGGTATCTTGAAATCGTTCTCGCCGAAGCCCTGCGCGTCCTGCAGAAGGACATCGGCGGCCTTGTCGAACAGCGCATCGGACGGCGCCTCGCCCACCAGGACGTCCTCGACCGTGCCGTCGCGCCAGGGGCGCGGCGCCAGGCCACCGAAGGCCAGCGCGGCCTCGGTGATCTTGCCGTCCTCGACATCGACGATCCCCGCGACGCTGACCAGCGCGAAGGCATAGGACGACCGGTCCCGCACCTTGCGGTAGGTCTGCTTACCCTTGGGCGGCTGCGGCAGGTGCACGGCCGTGATCAGGTCACCGGCCTCGAGCACGGTTTCCTTGGACGGGTCGTCGCCCGGCAGGACGTACATCTCGTCGAGGGTCAGCATCTCGGTCCCGCGGTTGGGGCTTTCGATCTCGACCCGCGCGTCAAGCGCCCGCATGGCCACCGCCATGTCCGAAGGGTGCGTGGCGATACAGTGGGGCGACGTTCCCAGCACGGCGAGGATCCGGTTGATCCCCTCCTTCGCCGGGCAGCCGCTGCCCGGCACACGCTTGTTGCAGGGCTGCGTGGTGTCGTAGAAATACGGGCACCGCGTGCGTTGCAGCAGGTTGCCGCCCGTCGTCGCCTTGTTGCGCAACTGCCCCGAGGCCCCGGCCAGCAGCGCGCGGCTCAGCACCGGGTAATCGCGGCGCACCGTGTCATGGGCGGCGAGGTCCGAGTTGGTGACCAGCGCGCCGATGCGCAGCGAATGGGCGGATTGCTCGATCTCGGTCATGTCCAGACGGGTCACGTCCACCAGCCTGGGCGGCGTTTCGATCTGGTGCTTCATGAGGTCGATCAGGTTGGTGCCGCCGGCGATGATGCGCCCGGCGGTGTCCTGTGCGTCGGCGATGCCCGACGCGCGTACGTATTCGAAGCTTTTCATTCCGCGGCCTTTCTTTTGGTCAGACCCTCTTCTTCGGCGCTTTCCTCGATGGCCTTGCAGATGCCGGGATAGGCCGAGCAGCGGCAGAGGTTCCCGCTCATCCGTTCCTTGATCTCGGCGGTGGTGAAGTTCGGCTCGGCGGTCAGGTCGTCGCTGACATGGGACGGCCAGCCCTTGTTGAACTCGTCGTACATGCCCTTCGCGGACATGATCTGCCCGGGCGTGCAATAGCCGCACTGGTAGCCGTCGTTGCGCACGAAGGCGGCCTGGAGCGGCGACAGGTTGCCCGGGTCGCCCAGGCCCTCGATGGTGGTGATCTCGTCTCCGTCATGCATGACGGCCAGCGACAGGCAGCCGTTGATGCGGCGGCCATTGACCAGCATCGTGCAGGCGCCGCACTGGCCGTGATCGCAGCCCTTCTTCGAGCCGGTGAGGTCGAGGTGATGGCGCATGACGTCGAGCAGCGTGGTGCGCGGATCTATATCGACCTCGCGCGCCGCACCGTTCACGGTGAGGGTGATTTGCATGGGGGCCCCTTTTGCGTTGGATGCTTGCAACCAAAAGGGTCCTTGCGCCGGGTTGGTTCCTCAGAAGCCCGGACAGGCGGCAAGTTCAGTCGTGAAACGGCTCGACCACGATGCGCCTGCCCAGCATGAAGGCATCGGCCACGTGAACGAGCGGCGCGGGGTCCACGTCGCTTTGCGCCGTCTCGATCAGCTCGGCGAAGCGGTGGTAGAGCGCGGGGTATTCTCCCGGCCCCTCGACCGGCTGTTCGGTCCCGTCGATCAGCAGCCGGGCGCCTCCGTCGACGAGGCGCAGCTCGCCCCCATCGGTGTCGACGGTGATCTCCCAGACCTCGCCGTCCTCCTCGCGCCAGTCGAAGCCCGCGCTGGCGTCGATCCCGCCGGGCCCGGCGAAGCGCAGGTCGGCGGCGATGGGCGTTTCGCGGTTCTCGGGGAAGTGCAGTTCGGCCCCCGACAGGTGCAGCGGGTGCGGCAGGATCTCGGTCATGATGCTCAGCGCGTTGATGCCCGGGTCGAACACGCCCAGCCCGCCCGCCTGCCAGATCCAGTCCTGCCCCGGGTGCCACTTGCGCACGTCCTCGCGCCAGTCGATGCGCAGGCGTGTGATCTGCCGGTCCCGCAGCCACGCGCGGGCGGCCGCGACGCCATCGGCGCAGCGCGAATGCCAGGTGGCGTGCAGGGTGACACCGCGCGCGCGGGCCAGCCGGTCGAGCTTGAAGACTTCGGCCACCGTGGCGCCGGGCGGCTTTTCCAGCATGACGTGGCGCCCGGCGGCCAGCGCGGCGGTCGCGGCGGCGAAGCGCGGCAGCGGCGGCATGCAGAGCGACAGCGCCGGGATATCGGGCCGCGCGGCCAGCAGATCCTCGACCGTCTCGAAATTCTCGACACCCTCGACGCCGCCCGAACGGCTGACGGTTGCGGCGAGCGTGAACCGGTCGTCGGCGGCGATGGCCGGGATGTGCTGGTCACGGGCGATCTTGCCCACGCCGACGATGGCGATGGGCATGGCGGCTGTGTCGGTCATGGGGCGGCCTTCCGGTGTTGCGGCGCCGCCAACCTGTCGGACGCGCGCCCGGCCCGCAAGTCAGACCGTGCGGTCGGCCCAGCCCGCGAAGATCCGCTCGAGCGCGACGACGATGTAGTAGAGAACGATGCCCAGGAAGGCCAAGGCGATCAGCACCGCGAACATCAGCGGGTAGTCCGAGTTCGTCTTGCCGGAATCGAACAGCGCGCCCAGTCCGCGCCCGTGGGGCGACACGATCTCCATCAGGTTGGTGCCGATGAAGGCCAGCGTGACCGAGACTTTCAGCGCGCCGAAGAACTCGGGCAGCGTCTTGGGCAGGGCGATCTTCCAGAAGATCGTGGCCTGCGACGCGCCCAGCGACCGCAGGATGTCGCGGTATTCAGGCTCCAGCGTCGACAGGCCGATACTGACCGACACCGCAATGGGAAAGAAGCTGATCATGAAGGCGATCAGGACGGTGTTGAAATCGTGCCATCCCACGAACATCAGCGCCACGATGGGCACGACGGTGGCCTTCGGGACCGCGTTGAACCCCACAAGCAGGGGGTAGAGCGCGTCGCGCATGGTGCGCGAGAAGCCCATGATCATGCCCAGCGCCACGCCGAAGACCACCGCCAGCAGCAGGCCGACCACCGTGCGCCACAGCGTCTGCCATCCCATTTCGAGAAACAGGCCCCAGTAGCGCTGGAAGGCCGGGATCAGGTCCGACGGCGACGCCATCTTGTAGTTGGGCCACCCCATGACCCAGACCAGAAGCTCCCACAGCGCGAGGAACACGACCATGGCCGCCAGCGGCACGAGGATCTTGCGCGCGCTCATTCGGCGGCCTGCGCGGCGGGCGCACGTCCCTGCGCGATCTCGATCTGGTGGCGCAGGGTATTCAGCATCTCGGCGGCCTCGGGGGTATAAAGGTGGTCGAGCGTGCGCCGCCCGGTATCGGGCACCTCGAGCGTGAACTGCGTGCGCGCCGGACGCCCCGACAGCACCACGACCCGGTCGGCCAGGAAGATCGACTCGCGCAGGTCGTGGGTGATCAGCACGCCGGTGAAGGGCTCTTCCTCCTTCACGCGGTGCATGGTCTGCCACAGGTCCTCGCGCGTGAAAGCGTCCAGCGCGCCGAAGGGCTCGTCCAGGATCAGGACCTCGGGCTGGTGGATCAAGGCGCGGCAGAGCGAGGCGCGCTGTTTCATGCCGCCCGACAGCTCGGACGGGCGCTTGTTCTCGAACCCTTCCAGCCCCACCAGCGCCAGCAGGCGGCGGGCGCGGGCCTCGCGCTCGGGCTTGCTCAGCTTCGTGGGCACGATCTCGAGCGGCAGCAGCACGTTGTCGAGGATGCTGCGCCATTCCAGCAGAACGGGATTCTGGAACGCCATGCCCACGTTCGATCGTGGGCCGGTGACGGGCGCGCCATGGACGCGCACCGTGCCTTCGTCGGGGATCATGAGCCCGGCCACCAGCCGGGTCAGCGTGGACTTGCCGCAGCCGGACGGACCGACCACGGCGACGAACCCGCCCTCGGGCACCGACAGGTCGAGCCCGTCGAGCACCTTGAGCGGACCCGAGGCGGTGCGGAAAGTGTGCCGCACGCCCCGGATGTCGATGAGCGGATCGTCGGTCACGCGCTCACTCGGTCAGCGAGAAACCGCCCTCGGGCAGGTAGGCGTCGGTGAAATACAGCGACGCGTCCGGCTCGGACTGGAACTCGTAGGTGGTGCCGATCTGCTCCAGCGCGCTGGCAAAGCGGTCGTCGTCGATGACGCCGAAGCCGTTCTCGCGCACCGCGTCGGTCAGGACGTTGGCGTCGATGGCCAGCTCCAGCCGGCGCTGCTCGAGCTCGGCATCGGCGGCCGGGTTCCGCTCGATCAACGACGGGATGACGCCGGCGGGGTCGGCCACGGCGGCGGCCCAGCCCTGCGCGGTGGCCGACAGGAAGCCCTCGATCACCTCGGGGTTGGCCTCGGCGAATTCGGTGTTGACCAGGATGACGTTGCCGTAAAGGTCCACGCCGTAATCGGCCATCAGCAGGGTGACCAGGTCATCTTCCGGCACGCCCAGGCGGGCGGCGTTCAGGTAGGAGGTGAAGCTGAAGCCGGTGATGGCGTCCACCTCGCCCTCGGCCAGCATGGGCTCGCGCGTGGGGAAGCCCACGGGCTCGACCGTGATGGCGTCCACGTCGATGTCGTTCTCGGCGGCGAAGATCGGGAACTGCGCCCAGGCGCCGTCGGGCGGCGGCGCGCCCAGCACCTTGCCCTCAAGGCTTTTCGGACCGTCGATCCCCTGCGAGGCCCGGCCGATCACCGCGAAGGGCGGCTTGTCATAGAGCATCATGGCGCCGATCACCGGCGCGCCGGGGTTCTGGTCGAGAAACCGCACGAGGCTGTTGATGTCGGCCATGCCCACCGGGAACGCCCCGGTCGCCACCTTCGGGATCGCGTCGAGCGAGCCGGAGCCGGCCTCGATCGTGACGTTCAGGCCCGCTTCCTCGTAGAAGCCCTGGTCGATGGCGGCGAAATAGGGCGCGGCGGGCCCCTCGAATTTCCAGTCCAGCGCGAATGGCAGGTCGGTCTGCGCGTGGGCGGCGGTGGCGCCCAGCAGGCCCATCGCCAGGATCGTACGGTGCAGCATGTGTTTTCCCCTTGGTCGTTGCGGGACGGTTTGCCGTCCGCGTGTGTATGGCGCCCGAGTGATGCCAGAGACGCGCGCGATGGCCAAAGCCCGCCCGGCGAGGCTGCGGCTTCTCGGACCGCTGGTCAAGAAAATGCTGTTAAAATGGGCGCCCTGCCGAAAAACCCGGCACCGTCAGCGTTCGCCCCGCCGATAGGGCTGCATCAGCGCCTGCGGCACCCGCGCCCGCCGCGCCATGACGATCAGCGCGAGGATCGACAGGAGGTAAGGCGCCATCAGGAACAGCTGGTAGGGCACGCCGTCCACGACCGTCTGAAGCCGCAGCTGGAACGCGTCGAAGAACGCGAACAGCAGCGCCCCGAGCAGCGCCCGGCCCGGCCGCCACGAGGCGAAGACCACCAGCGCCACGCAGATCCAGCCGCGCCCCTGCACCATGGTGGGAAAGAACGAATTGAAGGCCGCGAGCGTCAGGAACGCACCGCCCATCGCCATGAGCGCCGATCCCGCCATGATCGCCCAGATCCTGAGCCGGATCGGGTCCACGCCCTGCGCGTCCAGCGCGTGCGGGTTTTCCCCGGCCATGCGCAGCGCCAGCCCCAGCGGCGTGCGATAGATCACCCAGGCCAGCACCACGACCAGCGCCAGCGCGAGGTACGTGGGCGCCGTCTGGCCGAACAGGACCGGGCCCACCACGGGCAGGTCGGCCAGGCCGAACACGTCCAGCGGGCGGAACGGCTCGACCGTGGGGGGCGAGGTGGCGACCGGCACGGCAAGGCGAAAGACGTAGTAGGCGAAGCTCGACGCGAACAGCGTGATGCCAAGGCCGGTCACGTGCTGCGACAGGCCCAGCGGCACGGTCAGGATCGCGTGGAGAAGCCCGAAGGCCGCCCCGCCCAGCGCCGCAGCGGCCATGCCGGTCCAGAGATCCCCGCCGGAATAGACGGTGAGCCAGCCCACCATGGCGCCGAAGGTCATGATGCCTTCGATCCCCAGGTTCAGCACCCCCACCCTTTCGCACAGCAACACGCCCAGCGTGCCGAAGATCAGCGGCGTCGCGATGCGCAGGACCGCCTCCCACAGGCCGACGGCGGCGAGGATGTCGAAGATCACGCTCATCGCCGGATCCTGTACTGGGTGAGGAAGATCGCCACGAGCATGGTCAGCAGCGACAGCGCCACGGTGACATCGGCGATGTAGGAGGGGATCGACAACGCGCGGCTCATGCTGTCGGCGCCCACGAACATCACCGCCGAGAACAGCGCGGCGGCGATCACGCCCAGCGGGTTCAGGTTGGCGAGCATGGCGATCACGATGCCCGAGTAGCCATAGTTCGGCGACAGGTCGGTGGTGACGTAGGCCTTCACGCCCATGACCTCGACCGCGCCGGCCAGGCCCGCCAGCCCGCCCGAGAGGCACCCCACCAGCAGCAGCGTGCGCGCCAGCGGCACGCCCGCGAAGGCGGCGGCGCGTGGGCTGAGCCCGGCGGCCCGCGCGCCCAGACCGAAGACGCTGCGCGCCTGCACCCACCAGACCGCGACGGCCAGCGCCAGCGCGATCAGAAGCCCCGCGTGAAGCCGCGTGCGGTCCATCAGCGTGGGCAGGATGGCGTTGTCGGGGATCGGCACCGATTGCGGCCAGCCGAAGGCCAGCGGATCCTTCATCGGCCCCTCGATCATCAGCGATACGAACAGCACCGCGACGAAGTTCAGCAGCAGCGTTGTCACCACCTCGTCCACGCCGAACCGCAGGCGCAGGCCCAGCGGCACCAGAAGCAGGACCATCCCCGCCACCGCGCCCGCCGCCGCGCAGATCAGGATGGCCAGGGGCGCCGGCAGCCCGGCCAGCGCGGGCACCATGCCGATGGCGGCGACGGCCAGCGCGCCCAGGTAGAACTGCCCCTCGCCCCCGATATTCCAGACCCGCGCGCGGAAGGCGACGGCGGCGGCCAGCCCGGTCAGGATCAGCGGCGTGGTGCGGGTCAGCGTCTCGGAAAAGCCCAGCCGCGAGCCGAAGGCGCCGTCGAGGATCAGCGCGTAGGCCGTCAGCGGGTTGGCCCCCGCGGTGGCGATGAGCACACCCGCCACCAGCAACGCGGCCATGATCGCGCCCAGCGGCGCCAGCACGCTCAGCGCGCGCGACGGGCGATCGCGCCGCTCAAACCGCATGGGCGTCCTCCCCGGCCTCGGCCCAGTCGCCGGCCATCATGAGCCCCAGCCGCCGCGCATCGGCGTCGTCGGACGGGATCGCGGGCGACAGGCGGCCGCCAACGATGGCCCTGACCCGGTCCGACAGCGCCAGAACCTCGTCCAGGTCCTCGGAGATCAGCAGAACGCCGGCGCCGCGCGCCCGCGCTTCGAGCAGCCGCGCGTGGACGGCGGCGATGGCACCCTCGTCCAGCCCGCGGCTGGGCTGCGCGGCCACCAGGATGTCGGGATCCGCGCTCAGCGCCCTTCCGAGGATCAGTTTCTGCATGTTGCCCCCCGACAGCAGGCGGATGCGACTGTCCACGCCCGCCCCGCGCACGTCGTAGCCCTTTATGATTTCGGCGGTGGCGGCGCGCGCCGCCCGGCGGCGGACAAGGCCGCGGCGGGAGAATTCCGGCGACCAGATCCGCTCGAGCACCGCGTTTTCCCACAGGCTCAGGTCGCCGATGGTGCCCTCGGCATGGCGATCCTCGGGGATGCGTCCGATCCCGGCGGCGATGGCGTCGGGGACCGTGTGGCGGGTGATCTCGCGCCCCTTCACCAACAGGGCACCGCTATCGGGCGCATGCAGCCCCGACACCAGGCCGGCCAGCGTCGTCTGGCCGTTGCCGGAGACACCGATGATGCCCAGCGTCTCGCCCGATCTCAGGACAAAGCTGACACCGTTGAGCGACGCGCCGCCGCGGCCCGACAGCCGCAGGTCCCGCGCCTCGAGCACCACGGCCCCGGGTGTTGCGGGCGGACGGCGCGGCCGTTCGACCCGGCGGCCGACCATCAGCTCGGCCAGCTCGTCCTTCGACGTCGCTTCCGTCGCGCGCTCGGCCACCACGCGGCCGCCGCGCAGGACCACGACGCGGTCGGCGGCGGCCATGACCTCGTTCAGCTTGTGGGAAATGAAGATCAGCGACAGCCCCTGCCCCGTCATCTCGCGCAGGGTGGCGAACAGGCGCTCGGCCTCCTGCGTGGTCAGCACGGCGGTGGGTTCGTCCAGGATAAGGATGCGCGCGTCGTTATAGAGCGCCTTCAGGATCTCGACCCGCTGGCATTCGCCCACCGACAGGTCGGCCACCAGGGCGTCGGGGTCCACGGTCAGGCCGAAGCGGTCCATCAGGCCCGCCAGCTTGGCCCGTGCCGCCGACCGGCGCGAAACCGGGCGCCAGAGCGGCTCGGTCCCCGTGACGATGTTGTCGAGCACGCTCAGGTTCGGGGCCAGCGCGAAATGCTGGTGAACCATCCCCACGCCCGCCTGGATCGCGGCGCGCGACCGGCCCGGCGGCAGCTCGGCGCCATCCACCCGCACGGTGCCCGCGTCCGCGGTGTAGTGGCCGAACAGGATCGACATGAGGGTCGTCTTGCCCGCGCCGTTTTCACCCAGCAGCGCGACGATCTCGCCCTGGTCGAGATGCAGCGACACGTCCTCGTTCGCGGTGACGGCACCGAACCGCTTGGTGATGCCCCGAAGCTCGAGCACGCGGGTCATGTCCGCAAGCACCAAAGGGGCGCCCGCTGCCGGGCGCCCCCACTTGGCTCGGATATCCGGGGACGGGGTGGCAAGCCGATCAGGCCGGCTCGTCGAAATTGCGCGGCACCTCGAACTCGCCCGCCTTGATCGCCGCGCGGACCTCTTCCATGCGGGCCACGGCCTCGGCCGGGGCGACGCCTTCGACATAGGCGATGTCGTTGCCGCCATCCTCCATCAGGCTCAGCGGCGTGTAGGTCTTGCCGGTGGGATTGCCCGCCACAGCGTCGGCCAGGGCGGCGTCCATCAGCGGGCGGAAGGACCACAGCGCGTTGGCGAAGACGGTCTCGGGGTAGCGCGGCGTGTAATTGATGAGCGAGCCGATCGCCCGGATCCCGCGCTCTTCCGCCGCGTCCGCCGTGCCGATGCGTTCGCCGAACAGGATGTCGGCGCCGCTGTCGATCTGCGCCAGCCCCGCCTCGCGCGCCTTGGGCGGGTCGAAGAAGGTGCCGATGAAGCTGACCGAGTGGGTGACGTCCGGGTTCACCGCCTTCACGCCATCGGCGAAGCCGTTGATCAGCATGTTCACTTCGGGGATCGGGATCGCGCCGACGGTGCCCACCTGGCCCGTCTCGGTCATGGCGCCGGCCAGCATGCCGCACAGGTACGCGGCCTCCCAGTTCCAGGTGCCGAAGACGCCGAAATTGTCGCCCGCCGCCTCGCCGGACGACCCCATTAGGAAGGCGGTGTCGGGATAGTCGCCCGCGACCTGCCGCGCCTCGCGCTCGACCGCGTAGGATTCGCCCACGATCAGGACGTTGCCCGCCTCGGCATATTCGCGCATGGCGCGCGGATAGTCGGTGCCCGACACGCCTTCCGAGAAGGTGTAGTCGATGACGCCTTCCTCGTTGGCCTGCACCATCGCGGCGTGCAGGACCGAGTTCCAGGCGTTCTCGACCGGCGAGGCGTGGATGCCCGCGACCTTCACGCGGGTCTGCGCACGGAGCAGCCCCGGCGTGGCCAGCGTCGCGGCCCCCAGCGCGGCGGCCCCGGTGCCCAGCAGGCGGCGGCGGTTCATCGGAAATCTGGTCATGGAAATCTCCCCTTATTGGCCCGGATCCGGTCCGGGCATGTCGCGCATGGATGCGCTGGTGCGCGCAGTCGGCCCCGGCACCCCCGGCCTGTCAAGCGCGGGCCCCGGTGCGAGTGCCGAACAAAAACGCGCCCTGCCAGTTATTTGGGCAAATCCTGACCGTTTGGTCAATCGGCTTGGCGCGGGGCATAGGCGGCCGGGACGATCAGCGGGGGCCGGCCCTCCAGCGACAGGCGCGACTGCTCGGGCGCGGTCTCGGCGACAACGCGGCCGCGCCGGATCACCTTCAGGCGATTGGGGCGCAGGCGGATCGCCTCGGCCGGGTCTCGGGCCTGCAGCAGGACCATGTCCGCGTGGCACCCGACCTCCAGCCCGTAGCCCTCGAGCCCCATGATCCGGGCCGAGTTCACGGTGACCGCGTCGAACAGCGCGCGCTTGTCGGCGACCGATCCCATCTGCGTCGCGTGCACGGCCATGTGCGCCACGTCCAGGAGGTCGCCCGTGCCCATGGAATACCACGGGTCCATCACGCAATCCTGCCCCAACCCCACGGGGATCCCCATCTCCATCATCTGCGGGATGCGGGTGAGGCCGCGGCGCTTGGGATAGGTATCGTGGCGCCCCTGCAGCATCATGTTGATGAGCGGGTTGGGGATGACGGCCATGCCCGACTCGGCGATCAGGGGCAGCAGCTTCGAGACGTAGTAGTTGTCCATCGAGTGCATCGAGGTCAGGTGCGACCCGGCCACCCGCCCCTGCAGCCCGAAGCGCACCGTCTGCGCGGCCAGTGTCTCGACATGGCGCGACAGGGGATCGTCGGTCTCGTCGCAATGCATGTCGACCGGCAGGCCCCGGTCGGCGGCGATCCGGCACAGCGCCTCGACCGATGCGGCGCCGTCTTCCATCGTCCGCTCGAAATGCGGGATGCCGCCCACGATATCCACGCCCATGTCCAGCGCGCGGCTCAGCGCCTCCTCCGCGTCGGGGCCGCGGAAGTACCCGTCCTGCGGAAAGGCCACGAGCTGCAATTCCAGGTAGGGCGCCACCCGCTCGCGCACCTCGAGCAGCGCCTCGACCGTCACCAGGCGCGGGTCTGACACGTCCACGTGGCTGCGCACCGCCATCACGCCCTTTGTCACCGCCAGGTCGCAGTAGCGCATCGCGCGCTCGACCAGTTCCTCCCGCGTCACGATGGGCCGCAATTCGCCCCAGAGCGCGATGCCCTCCAAGAGCGTCCCCGACAGGTTCATGCGCGGCAGGCCCAGCGACAGGGTCGCGTCCATGTGGAAATGCGGATCGACGAAGGGCGGGCTGACCAGTTGACCGGCGGCGTCGATGACCTGCCCCGCCTCGGCGGTGATGCCGGGCTGGATCGCGGCGATGCGGCCCTTGGTGACGGCGATGTCCTGGCCCTGCCGTCCGTCGGGCAGCGTGGCGTTGCGAAGGACCAGGTCGAACATGGGGCGCATCCTTTTCGGGCAATGGGGCGTGGCGCCGACCCTAGGGCCGGCCGCGCCACCTTGTCATCCCCGCCCGGGACCGGCGAGACCGGCTAATTGATGGACAACCGCGCCAGAGCGGATAAAACACACCGCCAATGATGGCGGGCCCGATGGCATCCGCCCGATGGCTATGGGGACAAGCCGAATGATCGTGGTCGAAAACCTGCGCAAGACCTTTGGCGGCTTCCACGCCGTCGATGGCGCGTCTCTTTCCATCGCGAAGGGGTCGATCACCGGGCTGATCGGCCCGAACGGCGCGGGCAAGACCACCCTGTTCAACGTCATCGCGGGCGTTCTTGACCCTACCTCGGGCCGCGTGACCATGGAGGGCGAGGACATCACCGGCCTGCCCCCGCACGAGCTGTTCCACAAGGGGCTGCTGCGCACCTTCCAGATCGCGCACGAGTTCTCGTCCATGACCTGCCGCGAGAACCTGATGATGGTGCCCCCCGGCCAGTCGGGCGAGCGGCTGTGGAACACCTGGTTCGGGCGCAAGCGCATCGCCGACGAGGAACGCGCCCTGCGCGCCAAGGCCGACGAGGTGCTGGAATTCCTGACGATCGAGCACCTGGCCGATCACAAGGCCGGACAGGTCTCGGGCGGGCAGAAGAAGCTCCTGGAGCTGGGCCGCACCATGATGGTCGACGCCCGCATCGTGTTCCTGGACGAGGTCGGCGCGGGCGTGAACCGCACCTTGCTGAACACCATCGGCGACGCGATCCAGCGGCTGAACGCCGAGCGCGGCTATACATTCGTGGTCATCGAGCACGACATGGATTTCATCGGCCGCCTCTGTGATCCGGTGATCTGCATGGCCGAGGGCAAGGTCCTGGCCGAGGGCACGCTGGACGAGATCAAGGCCAACGAGGACGTGATCGAGGCCTACCTGGGCACCGGTCTCAAGAACAAGACCGAGGTGCCGGCATGAGCGACGCAGGCTACGGCGGGCGCGGCAACAAGGACGCCAGCATCGTCAACCCGCGCGGCGGCAGCACGCTCAGCCCCGCGCACGAGACCAGCGGCGAGACGACGCCCGCGACGGACAACGCGTTCCTCGCCGGGCGCAACATGTCGGGCGGCTACGGCAAGGGGCCGGACATCCTGCACGACTGCACCATCGCGGTGAACCCGGGCGAGATCGCGGTCATCGTCGGCCCCAACGGCGCGGGCAAGTCCACCGCCATGAAGGCGATCTTCGGGATGCTGGACCTGCGCCAGGGATCCGTCGTGCTGGATGGCACCGACATCTCGGCCCTGTCGCCGCAGGACCGCGTGGGCGCGGGCATGGGCTTCGTGCCGCAGACCAGCAACATCTTCCCGTCCATGAGCGTCGAGGAAAACCTCGAGATGGGCGCCTTCATCCGCCGCGACGACATCCGCCGCACCATGGAGCAGGTCTATGACCTCTTCCCGATCCTGCGCGACAAGCGCCGCCAGATGGCGGGCGAGCTGTCGGGCGGCCAGCGCCAGCAGGTGGCCGTGGGCCGCGCGCTGATGACCGAGCCGAAGGTGCTGATGCTGGATGAGCCCACCGCCGGCGTCAGCCCCATCGTCATGGACGAGCTGTTCGACCGCATCATCGAGGTCGCGCGCACCGGCATCCCCATCCTGATGGTCGAGCAGAACGCCCGCCAGGCGCTGGAGATCGCCGACCGCGGGTACGTCCTCGTGCAGGGCGCCAACGCGCACACTGGCACCGGCAAGGACCTGCTGGCCGACGCCGAGGTGCGCCGGAGCTTCCTGGGGGGCTGATGATGCGTCGCGGGCCACATCGCATGGTGCTCGGGCTGCTGGTGGCGTTCGCCGCCGCGCCGGGGCTGGCGCGCGAGCTGACATCGGTCGCGGGCCCCTTTCCCGCCGTGTCGACGCTGTCGCTGGACTGTCTGCTGGACCGCTCCGAAAGCGAGGGCTGGTTTCCGGAGCCCAAACGCATCGCCCTGGTTTGGGATCTCGACCGTGCCGAGGCGCGCGCGCCCGACCAACCCGCCCAGGCGACTGCCCCGCTTGTCGAGATCCCCGGGTTCGCCTGGCGCGACGGTCTGCGCTTCGTCGCACATTTCCGCCTCGCGGATCCTGCGCCGGAGACCTTGTCCGACCCGCGGCTCTCGACCGCCCTGTTCTCGGTCCGCTCGGACGGGGAGGCGGTCCTCACCGAACACAGCGTCGTCTATGGCGGCATGCGCGCCCTGACCCAATCGGGCCGCTGTACCTTCGCCCCCGTCGCCACAGGAGACTGAAGATGGACCTGATCAACGCCTTCATGGTTCTGATGAACTTCGTCATCGTGCCTGCAACGGCCTATGCCGCGCAGCTGAGCCTGGGCGCGCTGGGCGTGACGATGATCTACGGCATCCTGCGCTTCTCGAATTTCGCCCATGGCGACTCGATGGCGTTCGGGGCCATGGCGACGATCCTGTTCACCTGGGGTCTGCAGGCGCTGGGCGTGTCGCTGGGCCCGCTGCCCACGGCGCTGCTGGCGCTGCCGCTCGGGATCGCCGTGACGGCGGCCTTCCTGTTGGGCACCGACCGGGCCGTCTATCGCTTCTACCGCGCGCAGAAGGCCAACCCGGTGATCCTGGTGATCGTGTCCATGGGCGTGATGTTCATCTACAACGGCATCACCCGGCTGATCATCGGCCCCGACGACCGAAATTTCGACGACGGCGCGCGGTTCCTGTTCACCGTGCGGGACTTCAAGGAATGGAGCGGGCTCGAGGAAGGCTTTGGCCTGCGGTCGAGCCAGGCGATCACGCTGGTCGTCGCCATCGCGGCGGTGATGCTGCTGTTCTGGTTCCTGAACCGCACCCGCACCGGCAAGTCCATGCGCGCGTTTTCCGACAACGAGGACCTGGCGCTGCTTTCGGGCATCAACCCCGAATACGTGGTCCGGGTGACCTGGATCATCGTGGCCGCGCTGGCCACGCTGGCTGGGGTGCTCTACGGACTCGACAAGTCGTTCAAGCCCTTCACCTATTTCCAGCTGCTGCTGCCGATCTTCGCGGCGGCCATCGTGGGCGGGCTGGGCAGCCCGCTGGGCGCCATCGCGGGCGGCTTCGTCATCGCGTTCTCGGAGGTGACGATCACCTACGCCTGGAAACGGGTGCTGACCTATGCCCTGCCCGACGAAATGGCGCCCGATGGGCTCGTCCAGCTTCTGTCCACCGACTACAAGTTCGCGGTGAGCTTCATGATCCTCGTCGTGGTGCTGCTCTTCCGGCCCACGGGCCTTTTCCGGGGGAAATCGGTATGAGCGAGACGGCACGCAATATCGGCCTGTTCGGCCTTGTCGCCGCGCTGATCGTCCTGACGGGCGTGGTGCAAAGCTGGAACACGGCGCTGGTCATCCTGAACATGGGCCTCGTGTCGGCGGTGATGGCGCTGGGCGTGAACCTGCAATGGGGGTTTGCGGGCCTCTTCAACGTGGGCGTCATGGGGTTCGTCGCGCTGGGGGGGCTTGCGGCCGTCCTGGTGTCGATGCCGCCGGTGGGCGCGGCCTGGGCCGCGGGCGGCGGGCGCGTGATCCTCGGGCTGCTGCTGGGCGCCGGCAGCATCGCGGCGGCCATTTTCGCGTGGCGGGCCCTGTCGGGCCGGACGCGGGGCGTGGCCGTCACCGCGATCATCCTCGTCGGCTTCTTCCTTTACCGCGCGGTCTTCGACCCGGCCGTCGAGGCGATCGAAAGCGTCGACTCGGCGTCGACCGGATATCTCGGCGGGCTCGGACTGCCGGTCATCGTGGCCTGGCCCGTGGGCGGTCTGCTGGCCGCCGGCGCCGCGTGGATCATCGGCAAGATCGCCCTCGGCTTGCGCTCGGACTACCTCGCCATCGCCACCCTGGGCATCGCCGAGATCATCATCGCGGTCCTGAAGAACGAAGACTGGCTGTCGCGCGGGGTGAAGAACGTGATCGGCCTGCCGCGGCCCGTGCCCTACGAGGTCGACCTGCAGCAATCGGAGACCTTCGCCGAGCGCGCGATGTCGCTTGGCCTCGATCCCGTGACCGCCTCGGGGCTGTGGGTGAAGGCCAATTACGGGATCCTTCTGGCCATCGTCCTGCTGATCGTCTTCGTGCTGGCGCAGCTTGCGCTGGCGTCGCCTTGGGGACGCATGATGCGCGCAATCCGCGACAACGAAACGGCGGCGCGGGCCATGGGCAAGGACGTGACGCGCCGCCACCTGCAGGTGTTCATCCTGGGCAGCGCGGTCTGCGGATTGGCCGGCGCGATGATGACGACGCTGGACGGTCAGCTGACGCCGAGCTCCTACCAGCCGCTGCGCTTCACCTTCCTCGTCTGGGTGATGGTCATCGTCGGCGGCTCCGGGTCCAACCTTGGCGCGGTGCTGGGCGGGTTCCTGATCTGGCTTTTGTGGGTGCAGGTCGAACCGGTTGGCCAGGCGCTGATGTCGGTGATCGCATCGCCCCTGCCCGACGGCAGCGCGCTGCGCGACCACTTGCTGGCCTCGACCGCGCATATCCGGCTGTTCACCATGGGCCTCGTGTTGCTGCTGGTGCTGCGGTTCAGCCCGCGCGGGCTGATCCCCGAGAAGTAGGGCCCGCGCCCCGGGGGAGGCCGCTCAGGCCTTCTCCCGTTCTTTCAGCCAGGTGCCGATGATCTCGCGGTGGCGCGCGCGCCCGTAGCTGGGGAAATGCCCGCCGTGCACGACCTGCACCGGCAGGTCGTAGAGCCGGACCATCGAGCGATGATAATCCGCGGCATCGGCGTGGTAGGTATCCTCGATCAGCGGGCCGTCATAGACGATATCGCCCGAAATCAGCGTGCCGGTCGCAGCCTCCCACAGGGCGATGCCGCCGGGGGAATGGCCGGGCGTGTGGATGACCTCGAAATGCCGGTCGCCCAGGTCGATCGCGTCGCCATCGTCCACCAGCCGCGTCGCCCGCGCGCCTTTCAGCGTGTAGGTGTCCGAGCTGTAGGGCAAAGGCGGCAGCCGGTCGAAGATGTCGTCGGTCACGTAGGGATCGGCGAGCGTCCGGGCGTTGTCGGGATCGGCGAGGATATCCGCCTCGAGCCGGTGAAGCACCCGGTCGGCGAACTCGTGGTGGCAGCCGATATGATCGAAATGGGTGTGGCTGGCGACTGCCGTCAGGTCGCGTTCGGTGACCAGCGGCACCCATTCGCGCAGCGACACGACGCCCATTCCGCTGTCCACCAGCATGTCACGGTCGCGCCCGCGGACGTGCCACATGTTGCAGCGGAAGAACGGCTGGATGAAGGGCTCGTGGATCAGGGTGATGTCGTCGGACCTGGTTTCGGTGGCGTACCAGTCCCGGGCGGCGACGCGGTCCATTGCTCACTCCTTTCGGAAGATGTTCAGATCATCGGTGCGGGCCGACAGGTCCAGCATCGCGCCCGGCTCGGGCAGGTCCGTGGGCGGCAGGTGCGCGATCAGCGTCAGCTCGGGCGCGGCTTCGGGTTGGACATGGACCCGGCAATGGGTCCCGAAGAATGCCGCGTCCAGCACGCGGGACGGCCCGATGGCCAGCTGCCCCGCGCCGGGGCGGATCGCCTCGGGCCGGATGCACAGGACCAGCTCGCCCGCCGGCGGATCCTGCTGCGCGATGCGCCCGAAGGGCGTGGTGATCGCGTCGGCCCCGCCCTGCCCCGGGAAGCGGTTCATCTCGCCCATGAATTCGGCCGCGAACAGGCTGTCGGGGCGGCGATAGATCCGCGCGGGCGGGCCCACATCCTCGATCCGGCCGGCATTCATCACGACGATCCGGTCGGCGATGGCCATGGCCTCTTCCTGGTCGTGGGTGACATGGACGAAGGTGGTGCCGACGCGGCGCTGGATGTTCTTCAACTCGTCCTGCATGGCGCGCCTGAGCTTCAGGTCCAGCGCGCCCAACGGCTCGTCCAGCAGCAGCACGTCCGGCTCGACCGCCAGCGCGCGGGCCAGCGCCACGCGCTGCCGCTGGCCGCCAGACAGTTCGTGCGGGCGGCTCCCGGCGGCGTGCTTCAGGCCCACCATGTCCAGCTTTTCCTCGGCGCGCCGGTCCCGCTCGCGCCGTCCCACGCCGGCCATGCGCAGACCGAAGCCCACGTTGTCGCGCAGGCTCATATGCGGGAACAGCGCGTAGTCCTGGAAGGTCGTGGCCGTGGGGCGCCTGGCGGGCGGCACGGCGGTCACGTCCCTGCCGCCGATCAGGACCTTGCCCGCGCTGGGCACGAGAAACCCGCCGAGGATCGACAGGAGCGTGGTCTTGCCGCAGCCCGACGGGCCCAGCAGCGTGATGTATTCGCCCGCCTCGATCGTCAGGTCGATGCCATGCAGCGCCTGCACCGTGCCGTAGCGGTGTCCGATGCGGTCGAGCGTGACGGGCGCGGTCATGGGCGACGCCTCCTGAACAGTGTGAATTCGATGACGAGGATCCCCGCGACCGAGACGAGGAAGACCAGGCTGCCGATGGCGTTCAGCCGCGGCGACAGGCCCGAGCGCAGCATCGACCAGATCTCGACCGGCAGGGTCACGTCGAAGCGGGTGAGCAGGAAGGCGATGATGAACTCGTCCCAGCTGAGCATCACCGACAGGAAGAAGGCGGCCAGGATCGCGGGCGCCAGCATCGGGATGGTGACCAGCAACACGACCCGCGCCTCGTCCGCGCCCAGGTCGCGCGCCGCGCGCTCGGCGTTCTGCTGGTGCGCGCCCATCGAGGCATAGATGATCGCGAAGCACAGCGGCAGGTTGATGACCACGTGGCCGATCCCCGCGGTCCAGAGCGACAGGCCCAGCCCGACCCGCTGCACGACGATCAGAAGACCTAGACCCACGATCAGGTAGCTGACGGTCAACGGCGCGATCAGCAGCCCCCGCAGGACGGCGGAGCCCGGAAGGTGGTGCCGCGCCAGCCCGTAGGCCGCGCCGAACCCCAGCGCCACCGCGACGGCGGCCGAGCCCAGCGCGACCGTCAGCGAATGGAGTAGCGCCGCGACGAGATCGTCATCGCCCAGAACGTCCGCGTACCAGCGCAGGCTGGGCCCCTCGAAGGGGGGCACCGGCAGCGAACCGTCCTGGAACGAGAACAGCACCAGCGCGCCCACGGGCAGGTAGATGAAGGCGAAGGCCGCGAGGCCGTAGGCCCAGGGAAGGACGTGGCGCATCACAGCCGATCCAGCCGCAGCCACCGGGCCATGGCAAGGTAGGCCAGCGTCACGATGCCCATGAGCACGATGGCGAGCGCGGCGGCCAGCGGAAAGTCGGCGCGGCGCCCGAGTTGCACCATGATGACCTGCGGCACCGTCAGCTCGGTATTTCCGCCCAAGATCTGCGGCGTGATGTAGTCGCCGATGCAAAGAACGAAGGTCAGGAACGCGCCGGTCATGATCCCCGGCAGGGTCAGCGGCAGGATCACGTGGCGGAAGGTCTGGAAGGCGCTCGCGCCCAGGTCCATGGCCGCGCGGCGATAGTTCGGCGAAAGCTGCACTAGGTTGGCATAGATCGTCAGGGTCAGCAGCATGACGAAGAAATGGACGAAGCCCGTCACCGTGGCGAAGCGCGTATTGGCCAGCGTCAACGGCTCGGAGATCAGGCCCAGGCCCAGCATCGTCTGGTTCACCACCCCCTCGCGCGCCAGCACCAGCAGCCACGCGTAGGAGCGCACGACGTAAGAGGTCCAGAACGGCAGGATCGCCAGCAGCAGCGCCAGCCGCTGCCAGCGCTGCGGCACCCGGAAGGCGATGATCCAGGCCAGCGGATATGCCAGCAGGATCGACACCACCGTGACCGTCAGCGTGATTTCCAGCGACACGAAGATCGCCCGCGCCAGGTAGGCCTTGCTGGCCAGCTCGGCGTAGTTGTCGAGATGCAGACCCCAGACCAGCGTGCGGCCGTCCAGCGTGGCAAGGCTCATCGCGCCCATGACGACGAAGGGCACGACGAAGAAGGCCATGGTCCACAGCAAGGCCGGGGCCGCGAAGCCCCAGCCCCTGGCCTGGTCGGATCCCGCGCTCACTGCTGGAGCGTGTTCAGCCAGAGATCCTGCATCTCGATATCGAGATCGGTGTCGGGCGCGGGGTACAGCTGCGTGCGCGCCAGGTAGTCGGCCTGATCGTCCCAGCGCAGGACGTCCTTCTGCGCGTCGCTCAGGAAATCGCCCGCCTCGGCGTTGGCCGGCATCCCCCAGAAGCAGGACGAGGTCGCCAGCCGCGCCTGTCCTTCGGCGCTGACGATGTATTTGACGAACTCGGTCGCCAGGTCGGTCTTCTCGCTGTCGGCCAGCACGCCGATGGACTGGGTCCAGCGCACGGCGCCTTCCTCGGGGATCGTCCATGTCAGCTCGGGCCGCTCTTCGGCCAGTACGGCGGTCAGCCATTCGCCCCCGCCCACGACGATATCGACCTCGCCCGTGGCCAGCGCCGTCTGCGCGGCGACGACACCCGCGACCGAGGCCGCGCGGCTGCGCATCTGCGACAGCGTCTCGCCGATGGGTTCGAGCGCCGCGGCGTCGATGGCGGCGGTGTCGATCCCCTGCTCCAGCGCGGCAAGGCCCATCACCGGCAGGTAGTAGTCGTAGATCGAGATGCGGCCGTCGTATTTCTCGGACCAGACGCTCGACAGGTTCTCCATGTCCGCGGCGTCCACCGCGTCCGAATTGTAGGAGATCGTGTTGTAGCCGAACTTCTCGGTCACGGCGTAGATTGCGCCGTCGCTGCCGTTGTTCTCGGACATCACGACTTCGGGGAAGAAGGCGTCTGTCGGCAATTCGTCCGCCGGCAGCTCGGCCAGAAGGCCCGCGTCGATGGCGCGGAAGACGTCGATGCCGTCGATCACCAGGACGTCCCAGTCGCCGGGACGCGATTGCTCCAGCAGCGCAAGGGCGGCGCCGGTGCCTTCGTATTCGCGCAGGTTCACCGTGACGTTGTGCTCGGCCTCGAAGGGTTCGATCAGCGCGGGGTCTGTGTGGTCGCACCAGACCAGCGCGTTCAGCTCGTCCTGCGCGCTCGCGGCGGTGCCGGCGCCGACCAGCGCGGTGGTGGCCACCGATCGGAAAAGAATCTTGGCAGTCATTCGCGTCTCCCTGTGGTTCTTTCGACCGCGCTTTCGGCGGCTCCTGAGAAAAAACTTGAACAGCCTCATTTTTGTAGTCAACATTATTTTTGAGTTCTGTTTCAGAATGACCGAGAGATCCCGTGACGGGCTTACGAGATAGGCAGAAGGCGGATCGCGAACGGCGAATCCTGCACGCGGCGGTGACGCTGTTCCGCGACCGGGGGTATCGTGCCGTGCGTCTCGAGGACCTGGCCGACCGTGCGGACGTGTCGGTCGGCACGGTCTACAACTACTACCACGCCAAGGGTGACATCCTGATCGCCACCGTCGCGCTCGAGGTGGAAGAGGTCGTCGCCATGGGCCAGGGCATCGTCGAAGATCCGCCGCGCGGGGTCGAGGCGGCGATCCTGGCGCTGATCCACCAATACTACGACCACTCGCTGAAATACCTCAGCAAGGAGATGTGGCGCACCGCCATGGCGATCTCGATCGAGGCGCCGGACACGCCGAACGGCCGCCGGTACGCCGATCTCGACGACAAGCTGCGCGGGCAGGTCATCGCCCTCATCGCCCGGCTGCGCGACCGTGGCGAGGTGCGGCCCAGGATCGACCCCGTGCCGCTGGGCGAGCTGATCTTCAACAACCTGAACATGGCCTTCATCGAGTTCGTGAAGAACGACGCCATGACCCTGGAAGAGCTGCGCAGGTCCATCGCGGCGCAGATGCGCCCGCTGGCCCGGATGATCGCAATGGAGGACGCATGAGCGCCTATAACCAGCCGCTTGGCGGCAACGACATGCCCCGCTTCGGCGGCCCCGCGACGATGATGCGCCTGCCCGCGCAACAGGATGCGGCGGGGCTCGACGCCTGTTTCGTCGGCGTGCCCATGGATATCGGCACGTCGAACCGGCCCGGCACCCGGCTGGGTCCGCGCCAGA
Organism: Palleronia salina; assembly: GCF_900141995.1. Lineage (GTDB taxonomy): Bacteria > Pseudomonadota > Alphaproteobacteria > Rhodobacterales > Rhodobacteraceae > Palleronia > Palleronia salina. The sequence goes on from NZ_FQZA01000010.1 coordinate 138,669, forward strand.
TCCGCGACGAAAGCCGGATGATCCGGCCCTACAACATGGCCACGGGCGCCGCGCCCTTCGACCGGATGCAGGTGGCCGATATCGGCGACGTGCCGATCAACACCTTCGATCTGAAGAAATCGGTGGAGATCATCGCCCAGCATTACCGCGGGATACTGGGCCACGGCGCGGTGCCGCTGACCCTGGGCGGCGATCACACGCTGACCTGGCCGATCCTGCGCGCGATCCGCGAACGCCACGGGCCCGTGGCGCTGGTCCACGTGGATGCCCACGCCGATATCAACGAACACATGTTCGGCGAAACCGTCGCCCATGGCTGCCCCTTCCGCCGCGCGTGGGAGGAGGATTGCCTGCAGAACGACAAGGTGTTCCAGATCGGCCTGCGCGGGACCGGCTACGCGCCCGAGGATTTCGACTGGGGCCGCGACAAGGGCTGGACGGTGGTGCAGGCCGAAGAGTGCTGGATGAAATCGCTCGCCCCCCTCATGGCGCGGGTGCGCGAGACGGTGGGCGACGCGCCGGTCTACCTGAGCTTCGATATCGACAGCCTCGACCCCGCTTTCGCCCCCGGCACCGGCACGGTCGAGCTGGGCGGCCTGAGCACCTGGCAGGCGCTGGAGATCGTGCGCGGCATGGCCGGGCTGAACCTGGTGGGCGCCGACCTGGTCGAGGTCTCGCCCCCCTACGACCCCACGGGCAACACCGCGCTGATCGGGGCGAACCTGCTCTACGAAATGCTCTGCGTGGTCCCGGGCGCCTGATCAGGGCACGGCAGGGCGGCAGGGTGCTCAGCATTCTGGTCGCCCCTCACCGGGATACCGGCGCCGCAAGAGCGCGTGCGCAAGGACCCTATCGGAAGACAGGTTCAAAATCGTCTTGAGGAGGAAAGTGGCGCGCTGGGGAGGACTGCCCCATTCGAGCCTTTTCAACGCCTTACCAGATCTTAGACAGATTTTTGGCCCCATGCTTATCAATGGATTGTTCCGGTCAATGTCTAACCCTCTTAGGCCTGAAAGCCGTCAAGCATTTTCTTTGCCGGGGCCACATGAGAAGTCATAAGGCATTCCTGAGCTTTCGCCGAAGTTCCTCGAACCCGTGTGCCATTTCGGATCGCATGAATTCAGGAAGAGCCCGCATCGTGGCCTCTCCTTCTTCGAGAAATGCCCGAGCTCGATCGAGTTCATTGATCTCAACGGCGAGTGAGCAACCCATATACAGGCTAACGCACAGGTCCCGCAGGCTCTCCGGCGTCTTCAGGCGCTCCGCCAGATCACGCGCGATCTTCAGGCTCTCCTCGTAGGCC
>NZ_FQZA01000006.1 GCF_900141995.1 Palleronia salina
GGGCGACGACACGATCAACGGCGGGGCGGGCTCGGACTACGCGCTCTTCGACGGCGACCGGGCGAGCTACACGCTGACGCGGAGCTCGGGCACGGAGGTCACCGTGAGCGGCCCCGACGGCACCGACAGCCTGACCAACGTGGAGTATTTCCGCTTCGACGACATGGACGTGACCATCTGGGAGCTCGCGATCGTGTAGAGGGGGCGCCCTCGCGACGGATGCGACCGCGACGGGACGATCAATCCCCTGCCGTAAATATCGGCAACCGACGGCCGCGCCTGCCAGTGTCGGATGCGCCGGTCCCGTCCGCGTCGCTGGATGCAACGGCGCGACCCGCGCGCGGCGATCAAGGTCGTCGCCGGTGTGACGCCCGGAAAGCTCGACGCCGTTGCGCGCCGTTGTCCCGCAGGAGCACGGCAGGGGCAGAGGCGCGGGGGCCTGTGCCGACCTCCGGCGATGCGGCGGCGTACGTTACGTCACCCGCATGACCGCTTTAATGCCCCGATTGCGCCCCCGACTCGCAATATTCGGGTGGAATTCTCACCACTGGCGACGCCGCCCGGCCCGCCATGTACGCCCGGCCGGGCCCAGTTGCATTCCCTCGCACTCGGCCGCCGCGAGAGACAAGAAGCAGGACCGCGACCGCCGGGCAGGGAGGGCGTCGCGGCGCGCAATGGCAAGGATCGGACGTGTTCGAAGAATTGGCTAGGTGGTATCTGGAATTGCCGCGAGAGGGCACGCGCCTTCTGGTCCTCGGTCTCGCCTACCTGGGCGGGCTCATGGTCCTTCCCCGTGAAAGCAGGCAGACCGCCAGGATCGGCCGGTCGGCCTATGTCGCGCTGACGGGCGTCTTCTTCATCGCGGTGGTCGCGTCGCAGGCCCCGTGGTTCTTGGTGGGCTCATACCCTCCCGCGGGGGCGCTGGAAGCGCTGGTTCTCTGGGATCTCGTCTCGGCCGTGGGGATCGGGTGCTTCTTCGGGATCGTGGCCATGCGCCGGTCCCGTGACGGATGGGGGCACCCGGGCCGCTTTTTCCTGGCCTACGTTCCCGTCGTGAACCTTTTGCTGATGTTGAAGCCGCCGGCGAAAGAGGAGCGTGCCGCGCCGCGCCCCCTGACGGGCAGGCTGCGCGCGACGGCAAGCGTTGCCGCCGGCATTTTCCTGCTGGGCCTGGCCAGCACGTTCAGCACGGTCATGGACCGGATCGTCGACAGAACCCAGCACCTGGAACCCGTGCAGCTGAGCGCGAACACCCTCGATCTGTGATAAGGGGTATTCGCGCCCTGTGATGGGGTGAGCGCGAAACCAGGGATGCCGCGCCGCTCAGCCCACGGCCATGACCGGGACCTTCGCGACCCCGATCAGCTTGTGCGACAGGCTGCCCATGAGCAGCCCGGTGAGCGTGCCCATGCCGCGCCGCCCGACCACGATCAGGTCGGCGCCCAGCTTGTCGGCATGGGCGAGGATCGCGTCGGCGGGGCGGCCGTTCAGGACATCCGGGTCGACATCGCAACCGCGCGCGGCGGCGGCCTCCTGCGCCCGGGCGACCACTTCCTTGGTGTGGCGCTCCAACTCTTCGGTGTTGACCGGGATCTCGACCGCGCCGGCCCCCACGGCCAACGCCGTGGTTTCGGGTTCGGGCACGAAGGCCACGTGCAGCGTCGCGTCCTGGGACTTGGCCAGGTCGGCGGCAACGCTGAGCGCGTGCTCGGCCGGGTCGGAGCCGTCAAAGGGGACGAGGATCTTCTTGAACATCGGGATCTCCTTGTCGTGTGTGGCGCCTTGTTAACCGGTGCCGTCGGGCCCCTCCTTGATCGAGGTCAAGTGGCTGGGGTCAGCCTCCCAGCGATCGCAGCAGCGCCACCGATGGATCACCGGTGGCAGCCTGTCCACGGCTGCGCTGGTACTCGGCGATGGCGGCGCGGCTGTTGGGGCCGAGGACGCCGTCGGCCCCGCCGGTGTCATATCCGGAACGCGTTAGCCGGCGTTGCAGGTCCACGCGCATGTCCTTCGTCAGGCCGTATCGGTCGGGCGGGAACGCGCCCTGGATCGGCGGGCCGCCCGCGATCCGGTCCGACAGGTGGCCCACCCCGATCGCGTAGCTGTCGGAGTTGTTGTAGCGCTTGATCGCGTCGAAATTGCCCGTGACGCGGAAGCTGGGGCCGCCCGGCTGGGGCGTGATGACCCGGCCGCCCGAGGGCGCCGAGACGCCGACCTCGCCGCCCCACGGCACGCCGCGCTGCCAGCCCGACCGCGAAAGATACGCGGCGGTCGAGGCCAGGGCGTCGGTGGGATCCTCGCCCCAGATGTCACGGCGTCCGTCGCCGGTGAAATCCACCGCGTAGGCCTGGTAGGACGTGGGGATGAACTGCGTGTGCCCCATGGCGCCGGCCCAGCTGCCCACCATGCGGTCGGGCGTGGTATCGCCGTTCTGGACGATCCTCAGAGCGGCGATCAGCTGCCGCTCGAAGAACGCGCCGCGCCGCCCGTCATAGGCCAGCGTCGAGGTCGACGACACGATCGGGATATTGCCCCGGCGCGACCCGTAGTTCGACTCCAGCCCCCAGACCGCCGCGACCACCTGCGCCGGCACGCCGTAGCGCGCCTCGATCGCGTTCAGCGTGCCGCGATACTGGGCGAACTTCGCGCGGCCCGTGGCGACCTTCTCGTCCGAGGCGGCGATGGCCAGGTAATCTTCCAGCGTCCGCGTGAACTCGGTCTGGTTGCGGTCGCGGTCGATGACGCCCGGCAGGAAGCCCGCGCCCTGGAAACTGCGCGACACGACGCCCGGATCGATACCGGCGGCCACCGCACGGCCGCGGAACGCGTCGACCCAGGCCGACCAGCCGGGGTTGGGCTGCGGCCGCATCTCGGGCGGCAGGCCCGCGCGCCCGACGGGGACGCCCGCGCCACCGGCACCGCCGACCTGGCAGGCCGAAAGGCCCAGGGCCGCCGCGCCCAAGGAAAAGGTTCTGCGTGAAATCTGCATGTGAAGGGTCCGCTCGCTTGGTTTTTTGCCAGTCTAGCAAGGCCGTGCTAAACGTCGAGGGCAAGCACGCGACACTCGGCCGGGAACCGCGTGCGGGGCGGGGAACCCAGCCGCCTTGGCCCGTGTTCGGAGCAGATGACGGGACAAAACGACATGGCCGACGGGGGACATTACGTCCGTGACATTCTCGACCAGCTGGACGAGCTGAGCGGTCGCGACAAGATCTCGGTCGGCGACGTGGTCGAGGCGTTCGGCCCCACCGCCTTTTTGCCGCTGCTGCTGGTGCCCGCGCTGCTGGTCACCTCGCCGCTCAGCGGCATTCCGCTGTTTTCCAGCCTGTGCGGCATCACCATCGGCCTGATCTCGTCGCAGCTGTTCATCCAGCGTCAATCGCTGTGGCTGCCCGGTTTCCTGTGGAAGCGCACGGTCCGCGGCCAGCGCCTGCACGAAGGGATCGTGAAAAGCCGGTCCCTGGCCGACTGGGTCGACCGGCACCTGGGCGACCGGCTGCACGCCTTCACCTCGGCGCCCGGCCGGGCCATGGCCTACCTCGCCTGCATGGTCGCGGGTTTCGCCATGCCGTTTCTGGAACTGGTGCCGTTCTCGTCCTCGCTGCTGGGCCTGTCGGTGGTGTTCATCGTCACGGGGCTGCTGGCGGTGGACGGGCTGTTCGTGCTGCTGGGCTACTGCATCATCGCGCTGGCCTCGATGATCCCGGTTTTCGTGTTCACGGGCCTGCTCTCGGCTTGACTCTGCGGCAAATGGCGTGTCGCCTGCTGCCGTCTATTCTGCACTGCGGCAATGACGGGGGGACGGGGTTTGGCGCATGTAATCACGGTGGCCCAGCAAAAGGGCGGGTCGGGCAAGACGACGCTCGCGGTGAACCTGGCGGTGGCGCTGGTGCGCGCGGGCCATTCGGTGGCCGTGCTCGACACCGACCCGCAGGGATCGCTGGGGCGGTGGTTCATGGCCCGGCGCGAGGCGGGGATCGAGGATCTTGATTTCGCCACGGCCAGCGCGTGGGGCGTCAGCTATGAATGCGACAAGCTGAAGAAGACCAACGATTTCGTCATCATCGACACGCCGCCCAAGGTCGACTCGGACCTGCGGCCCGCCTTGCGGGCGACCGACCTGGTCCTGGTCCCGGTGGCCACCAGCCAGGTGGATCTCTGGGCGGTGGACTCGATCCTCGACCTGGCCGAGCGCATCCGCAAACCCGCCATGGTGGTGCTGAACCGGTTCAAGTCGGGCACGCGCGTGTCGGACGAGATCGACGGCCTGCTGAGCGAGCGCGAGCTGACCCGCGCCAAGACGGTGCTGGGCAACCGCGTGGTCTATGTCGAGACGCTGGGGCAGGGGCGTGGCGTGCTGGAGCGCGGCAAGGGCGCCTGGAGCACCGAGGTCGAATCCCTGCGCGACGAGATCATCGCCGCCCTGGGCTGATCGCCAACGAAAAAAGGCGCGGGGATACCGCGCCTTCCTCCATCGTATCGGTCTTGGCTTACGCCAGGGCCAGGTTCGTCGCCGACTGGCGGCCGTCACGGCCGGTTTCCATGTCGAAGGTGACCTTCTGGTCGTCCTTCAGGCCGGTCAGGCCGGCACGCTCGACGGCGGAAATGTGGACGAAAACGTCCTTGCCGCCGGTCTCGGGCGCGATGAAGCCGAAGCCCTTGGTGGTGTTGAACCATTTCACAGTGCCATTGGCCATGTGATGTCTCCTGTCGTTTGGTCGTCTGTTCGCGGAATTGCAACAGCGTGGCAAAAGGTGCCTTGATCGAGTTCGCTGATGCCCGCGTTGACGGGACAGGGGATCGATAGAGGTCGTCTAAGCACGTGCCTCATGACACCGGGCCTCGGGCTTTGCAAGAAAAAATCGCCGCGCACCGGGGGGCTTGCCTGGCTGCGCCGCCGAACCCAGATCAGCGGGCCGATCCGGCGGGGCCGGTACCGGGTCCGGCGGATATGCGCCGACATGGGACGCGACCGCGAAACGTGATCGGGCGCGCCGGAACAGCGGCTGCAACCACCCGTTGACCCGCCAGTGAAACGGAGGAAACGTCATGTTGAAACGCCTTTTGAGATCCCTTCTCGGCGGTCGCGGCCGTCGCCGCACCGTCCAACGTCGCCGTGACCCGAAGGTGGCCGCGGCCAAGACGGTGGCCCGCGAAGCCAGCCGGAAACTGTAAGCAACGGGCCGCGCCGATGGGCGCGGCCTTTTCCGTAGCCGGGCCCGGTCAAAGGCCCTTTATCTTCTCGCGTACATTGCCGTTGCGGCACCGCCCCCCCCCGCAATCCCGCGATCGAGAATTCTCCAGTCATTCCACGTGCCGAGGGGCCGCAAGCGCCACCCCGTAAATTTACGTTGCGGCAAGCCGCCGCAGCGCAGCATATTTCGTGCGCGGGATGGACCCAACGTGATATGTTGACCGTTAGACGAGGTATCGCGCAAAAGCCCGGTGCCGTCTCATTTCCCCACCCAGGGCCGTCTTTCCCGCGGCCATTGTCAGAAAGCCAAGATGACCGACAAGAAGATCTCTTCCAAACCCGTGGTGCTGGGCCAGGCGCCGGTATCGGACAAGGATCCGAACCGCTTCGACACGGCGCCCAGCACCGTGAAGCCCAAGGTCTGAGCCCCCGGCTCGGCTGAAACGAAAACGCCCGCGCCATCCCGGCGCGGGCGTTTCTGGTTCCGGATCGGGGCCCGGTGACGGGGCGCGGCCTACCGCGCGAACTTCTTGAACTTCACGCGCTTGGGTTCGAGCGAATCCACGCCCAGCCGCTTCTTCTTGTCTTCCTCGTAATCCTCGAAGTTGCCCTGGAACCACTCCACGTGACCCTCGCCCTCGAAGGCCAGGATGTGGGTGCAGAGCCGGTCGAGGAAGAAGCGGTCGTGGCTGATGATGACGGCGCAGCCCGCGAAATCCTCCAGCGCGTCTTCCAGCGCGCGCAGGGTCTCGACGTCCAGGTCGTTGGTCGGCTCGTCGAGCAGCAGCACGTTGCCGCCGGATTTCAGCAGCTTGGCCATGTGCACGCGGTTGCGCTCGCCGCCCGACAGGCTGCCGACCTTCTTCTGCTGGTCGCCGCCCTTGAAGTTGAACGCCCCGCAATAGGCGCGCGAGTTCATCTGCGCGTCCCCCAGGTCGATGATCTCGCCGCCGCCCGAGATTTCCTCCCAGACGGTGGCGTTGGGGTCGAGCGCGTCGCGCGACTGGTCCACGTAGGCCAGGTCCACGGTGTCGCCGAACTCGATGCTGCCCTCGTCGGGCTGTTCCTGCCCGGTCAGCATCCGGAACAGCGTGGTCTTGCCCGCGCCGTTGGGGCCGATCACGCCCACGATGCCGCCCGGCGGCAGCGAGAAGCTCAGATCCTCGATCAGAAGCTTGTCGCCCATGCCCTTCTTCAGGTTCTCGACCTCGATCACCTTGCCGCCCAGCCGCTCGCCGTTGGGGATGATGATCTGCGCCTTGCCCAGACGCTCGCGCTCGGACTGGTTGGCCATTTCCTCGTAGGCGCTGATCCGCGCCTTCGATTTGGCCTGCCGGGCCTTCTGGCCCTGGCGCATCCATTCCAGCTCGCGCTGAAGGGTCTTCTGCTTGGACTTGTCCTCGCGCGCCTCCTGCTCCAGCCGCTTGGCCTTCTGTTCCAGCCACGAGGAATAGTTGCCCTCGTATGGGATGCCGCGGCCGCGGTCGAGCTCGAGGATCCAGCCGGTGATGTCGTCCAGGAAATACCGGTCGTGGGTGACGATCAGGATAGTGCCCTTGTACTCGATCAGGTGGTTCTGCAGCCAGGCGATGGTCTCGGCGTCCAGGTGGTTGGTCGGCTCGTCCAGCAGCAGCATGTCGGGCTGTTCCAGCAGCAGCCGGCACAGCGCCACGCGGCGCGCCTCGCCGCCCGACAGGCTCGCGGGGTCGGCATCGTCCGGCGGGCAGCGCAGCGCCTCCATGCTGATGTCGATCTGCGCGTCCAGATCCCACAGGTTCTGCGCGTCGATCTCGTCCTGGAGCTTGGCCATCTCCTCGGCCGTCTCGTCGGAATAGTTCATCGCCAGCTCGTTGTAGCGTTCGAGCACGGCCTGCTTTTCCTTCACGCCCAGCATGACGTTCTCGCGGACCGTCAGCGACGGGTCGAGCTGCGGCTCCTGCGGGAGGTATCCGACCTTGGCGCCCTCGGCCGCCCAGGCCTCGCCGGTGAAATCCTTGTCCATCCCGGCCATGATCTTCAGCAGGGTGGACTTACCGGCGCCGTTCACGCCGACGACGCCGATCTTCACCCCGGGCAGGAAGTTCAGTCGAATGTTCTCGAACAGCTTCTTGCCGCCGGGGATCGTCTTGGACACGCCGTCCATGTGGTAGACGAATTGATAGGTTGCCATGGGGCCTCCGCGATGCATGCATGGGAATGTTGCGCGGGGGTGTAGGCGATATCGCGCCCGGCTGGAAGGGGGCGCGGCACGCCTTAGGCTGACGCAACGGAAATTACGGGACGCCGAGGGGGGCCGATCCGGTCGACGGGGATCTGCGATACCTGATCTACCGCTCGCGCGCCTTGTTCGCGCCGGGCAGCGCCACGGCGGACGACATGGCGCGGGGCGCGCCCGCCGCCGCAACGCCCGGCATGGCCTTACCGGCTATCTTCACATGGAAGGGGCGACGATCGTCCAGTATCTCGAAGGACCCGTTGCGCCGCTGGCCCGGCTCTTCGGCAATATCTCCCGCGACCCACTGCATACGGACCTGTCGCTGCTGGCCAACGGCATCCTGCCGGGCCGCCGGTTCTCGGGCTGGGCCATGGCCTTCTCGGGGGGCGGGCCGGTGTCGTTCGCGGCCACCCGTGCGGATCAGGATGACTGGGATATCGACCGGGCCAGTGTCGATGCATTGCTCGATTTCATGCTGCTCTGCGTGCCGGGCCTTCCCGCGGACGACCCTGCGCCTACAGGATTTCATCCTCGTCGAACATCGGATCGGCCTCGATCTCGGCCGTGAGGCGGGCCATGCGCGCCTCTGGGTCGGCCTTGACGGGCGCCAGGTGGTAGACCGCGTCGCCCTCGTTCACCACGGGCATGGTGGCGCGGCCCAGCACGATGGCGGCGGTGTCGGCCTCGATCTCGATCTCGTGCTCGCCGAACGGGTCCGACACCACGGCCAGCAGCGTTCCGGGCTCGACCCCTTCGCCCACCTCCTTGAACATCCGCAGAAGGCCGCCCGCCGGTGCGCGCAGCCAGTGCGAACTGGCGCAAGCAAGCGACGGCGCCCGGCGCCGGCCCAGCCCCTTGGAGCCGATCATGCCCATCCGGTGCATCACCCGCAGGATGCCCGACGCCCCCACGCGCGCCGCGAACTCGTCGAAGCGCAGCGCCTCGCCCGCCTCGTACAGCAGGATGTCGCAGCCCTCGGCGCGGGCGGCGGCGCGCAGGCTGCCTTCGCGCAGCTTGGCGCGCACGATCACCGGTGCGCCGAAGGCCTCGGCCCGGGCCAGCGTCTCGTCCGACGAGGCCGAGACGCGGATCTGCGGCATGTTGGTGCGGTGGATCGCGGCCGAGTGCAGGTCGATCCCGAAATCGCTGCGCGCCACCACCTCGGTCATGAACAGATGCGCGAGCCGCGCGGCCAGCGACCCGGTCTCGAACCCAGGGAAGGACCGGTTCAGGTCGCGGCGGTCGGGCATGTAGCGCGAGTTGTTGAGGAACCCGAAGGTGTTGACGATGGGCACCACCAGAAGCGTGCCGGCCAGGCTGCCCAGTTGCGGCTGGCGCAGCAGGCGGCGCGCGATCTCGACCCCGATCACCTCGTCCCCGTGCACGGCCGCACTGACGAACAGGGTGGGACCGGGGCGGCGGCCATGGACCACGTGCACCGACATGGTGACCGGCGTGTGGTCCGACAGGCGGCTGACCGGCAGGTCCACCGTGCGCGACGTGCCCGGTGCGACCTCGGTATCACCGATCCGGAAGGGCTCACGGGGCATGGGGCATCTCCTGCGCTCGGGCGCGATTTTCGCCGCGAAATCGACACCCTACAGGTGCCGAATTTCCGCGCCCCTCACAAGCGCCGCGCGATCAACCCTTGCCCCGCGTGGCCGTCTTGCCCGGTTTCGCGGTCTTTTGCAGGAAATCGATGATCTGTCCGGCGATGTCGATACCGGTGGCCTTTTCCACGCCCTCGAGCCCGGGCGAGGAATTCACCTCCATCACCACCGGGCCGTGATTGGCGCGCAGCATGTCCACGCCGCAGACGTTCAGCCCCATGGCCTTCGCCGCGCGCACCGCCGTGGCGCGCTCCTCGGGGGTCAGCTTCACGACCTCGGCCCTTCCGCCGCGATGCAGGTTAGACCGGAATTCGCCCTCGGCGCCCGTGCGCTTCATGGCCGCCACCACGCGGCCCCCGACGACCAGCGCCCGGATGTCGGTGCCGCCCGCTTCCTTGATGAACTCCTGCACCAGGATATTCACGTTGGCGCCCCGGAACGCCTCGATCACCGATTTCGCGCTGCGGTCGGTATCGGCCAGCACGACGCCGATGCCCTGCGTGCCTTCCAGCAGCTTGATGACCGTGGGCGCGCCGCCCGCGACCCGCAGGACCTCCTCGGTCTGGCGCGGGTCATGGGCGAAGGTCGTCACGGGCAGGCCGATCCCGTCGCGCGCCATCAGCTGCATCGCGCGCAGCTTGTCGCGCGACCGCCCGATGGCCACGGATTCGTTCAGAGGCCAGGTGCCCATGACCTCGAACTGTCGCAGCACGGCCAGCCCGTAGAAGGTGATCGACGCGCCGATGCGCGGGATCACGGCGTCGAATTTCGGAAGCTCGGCGCCGTTGTAATAGATCGTGGGCCGGCGCGACGCGATGTTCATGTAGCAGCCCAGCGTCTTGATGATGGTAAGCTCGTGGCCACGCGCCTCGGCGGCCTCTTTCAGCCGCCTGTGGGAATAGAGCTCGGCGTTCTGTGCCATCATGGCGATCTGCATGGGTGGGCCTTTCGACAGGAAACGGGACGGCGCGCCTAGGCAGGCGCGCCGCGACATGTGCTGGCAGATCGCGGCTTACTTGCCCAGGGCGATCCCCTCGCGGCGCGGATCGGCGCCGCCCAGCAGGCCGTCCCCGGTGATGCGGATGGCGTGCAGCCCCGAGGTCAGGTCGCGGATATTGGTCTCGTACCCGATCTCCTGCAGCGCGCCCTCCATCGCCGCGGCCGCGGTGCCCGCCTCGATGTCGAAGGTCCCGAAGCGGTTCACCAGGTGCGGGGCGACCAGCGCCTGCTGCACGTCCATGCCCCAGTCCACGTGGTTGATGATCGCCTGCGCGACGTAGCCGATGATGCGCGACCCGCCGGGCGAGCCGACGACCAGCATCGGCGCGCCGTCCTGCATGACGATGGTGGGCGCCATCGACGACCGCGGCCGCTTGCCCGGCTCCACCCGGTTGGCGATGGGATAGCCGTTCTCGTGGGTCGAGAAGCTGAAATCGGTCAGTTCGTTGTTCAGAAGGAACCCGCCCGGCGTGAACAGGCGCGAGCCGAAGCCGTTCTCGATGGTCGTCGTCATGCTCAGCGCGTTGCCGTCGGCATCGACGATCGAGATATGCGAGGTCGACGGCAGCTCGATCGCGTCGTCGTCGCCCCAAAGCTGCGCGTGCGACCATTCGGGCGCGCCGGGCGAGGCTTCATCCAGCGCTTCGGACCCGCCCAGCTGCGCCGCGCGGCCGGTCAGGTAGTCGGTGTCCAGCAGACCCTCGGTGGGCATGGGCACGAAATCGCTGTCGGCCATGTAGCGGCCCCGGTCCGCGAAGGCGAGCCGCGAGGCATCGCCGATCAGCCGCCAGGCCTGCGGGTCGTCCGCCGCCATTCCGGGCAGGTCGTACTGGTCGAGCATCCCCAGGATCTGTCCCACGGTCAGGCCGCCCGAGCTGGGCGGCCCCATGCCGCAGACCTCAAGCCCGCGGTAGGGGCCGCAGACGGCGGGGCGCTCGACCACGTCGTAGATCGCCAGGTCGGTCATCGACAGGGTGCCGGGATTCGACGCGGCCTCGGTCACGGTGGCGACGATCCCTTCCGCGATCTCGCCGGTATAGAACGCGTCGGCCCCGCCCTCGGCGATGGCGCGCAGGGTGGCGGCGTAGGCGGGGTTGCTCAGCGTGTCGCCTTCGGCGATGGGCTCGCCGCCGGGGTAGAAATAGTCCTGCGTCGCCTGGAACCTGCCCAGCCGGTCCGCGTCACCGGCGACGAGGCTCGCCAGCCGCGGCGACACGGTGAACCCGTCCTCGGCCAGCGCGATGGCCTCGGCGAACAGGTCCGCCCAGGCCGCGCGGCCCCACATCTCGTGCGCGCGCTCCATCAGGCGCGGGGTGCCGGGGGTGCCCACCGACCGGCCGCCCACGACCGCGTCCCAGAACCCCATGGTCTCGCCCGCGTCGTCCTGGAACAGGGTCGGCGAGACCGACAGCGGCGCCGTCTCGCGCCCGTCCAGCGTGGTCAGCGTGCCCGACGCGGCGTCGTAGTAGACAAGGAACGCCCCGCCGCCGAGGCCCGAGCTCTGCGGCTCGACCAGGCCCAGGACGGTCTGCACGGCGATCATGGCGTCGGCGGCGCTGCCGCCCGCATCCAGGACCGCGGCACCGGCCTCGACCGCCAGCGGGTTGGCGGCGGCCACCATCCAGTTCTGCGCCTCGACCGGGCGTCCCGCTTCCTTGGCGTCCATGGCATCGCGCGCCAGCGGAGCGAGCGGGGTGGCCGAAACCTCGGGGCCCGACGCGCCACTGCCGTCGGCGCTGGCGGCCTCGGGGTCGACCGCGTCGGCCGCCTGCTGGGCATGAAGCGGGGCGGCGAGCGCCATGAGGGTGGCGACGGTCAGGCTCAGGGGACGGCGCATGGGGATCTCCTCCGGAAAGATGGGCGGCGTCCTGTTGAGTGTGGCGCAAATCCGGTCCGCGGCAAGGCGCAGCACGGCCGTCGCACGGGCCCGACAGGCACCCACATGAGTATTTGAGGACCAGTGATGGACGGGCCGGGCGCACGGTCCCGCGCGCCGGGCGTCAGGACCGGATCCGCACCCGATGAACGCCACGGCCCCGGTCTCGCGCGGCCCCGGCATCACTGGTCCGGAAAATACTCGATGGTGCGACGCCGCGGGCCCGCGACCGGGCGGTGCGACGCGCCTAGGGATCCGGCACGTCCGGGTCGCGGCGCGCGGCGTCCTCGGCCTGTTCCAGCATCTTCATGGCCTCGTCGCGCTCGCCGCGGCCGACGACGGTGAAAGGCCGGTCGATCATGTCGTTGTAGCTGCGGAAGAACAGCTCCATGTCCCAGGCGAAGCCCTCGCGCATGTCCGACAGCGTCTGCACGTGGGCGAACATCCGCGACAGGTTGGCCACGGCGACGACGCGGTCGTTGCGCGCCATGGTGCCGTCCTCGTCGTTCTCCATCTTCAGGATGCCGATCAGCCGCGCCTCGATCAGCGCGCCGGCCGGCACCTCGCCATCGGTCACCAGCACGATGTCCAGCGCGTCGCCGTCGGGCGCCTTGGTGTTCGGCACGTAGCCGAAGCTGAACGGAAAGGTCTGGCCCTCGGGCAGCTCCAGCGCGATGCGGAAGAGCCCGCTGGCATCCACGTCGTACTTGTGGCGCGAGCCCTTCGGGGTCTCGACGAAGACGTTGACGGCCTCGCCTTCGGTGCGGGACGTCACGTGGTCGAGCGCTTGGAGGAACATGGGGGACTACCTTTCCGGGGGGCGGGGCGCCCGCTCAGCTGTCGTGGCTGTAGTAGGCGGGGATCATGCGGAACCCCTCGGTGGCCCGCTCGATCACGCCCGCGCCGGGGAAGGTGATGTGGCTGCCCAGGATCGGGGTGGCGTCCGCCGACACGCGGTCGAGCATCGCCTTGCGGGTCTCGCGCGCCGCGTCGATATCCACGTCGAAGCCTGTGCCGATCTCGGGATTGGCCAGCTGAACCGGCGCCACGTGGACGATGTCGGTCAGCAGCAGCATGGTCGCGTCGCCCGACATGATCTCGAGCCCCGAATGCCCCGGCGTGTGACCGGGCAGGTGCAGCGCGCGCAGGCCGGGGGCGATGTCGTCGGCGTCGCCGTAGGTTTCCAGCCGGTCGCCATAGGCCGACAGCAGCGCACGGGTGCTGTCCTGGGCATTGGCGTCATCGGTGAAATGGGCGTGGTCGTCGCCGTGGATGCGCAGCGCGGCGTTGCCGAAGGCTGCGTCGCCGTTGCCGTCCATCAGCCCGGCGATGTGGTCGGCATGCATGTGGGTGACGTAGACCGTGTCGATATCCCCGGGCGCGAAGCCGGCGGCCTTCAGGTTCGACATCACGCGCCCCGTCTCGGGGCCCATATTGCCCGCCACGCCGCCATCGACCAGCACCAGCCGGTCGCCTGTCCGGATCACGAAGGCGTTCAACCCCGACCGCCAAGTGGCCGGATCGGCGTGGTGCATGTGCAGCAGCCGCGCGTATTCGGGTGCGTCGATCCCCTTCAGGTGGTCCAGGCCCAAGGGCAGGGGCCCGTCGCTGAGCGCGGTGACGGTGATGTCGCCCACGTGCAGGCGCTGGGCATCGGGAAGGCGGGTCATCGGGGACTCCTCGTTGGCACGGTATCATCGCGCCCCGGCAAGGGCGCAGGACGGCAACGCGGGGCGCCCGGGCGGTGGTTCCGCCCGGGCGCGTGGCCGTCAGGCCGGGTAGGGATAGCGCGCGTCGATCATGGCGTAGCCTTCGCCCGCCTGCATGATGTGGCCCAGGCCGGGGAAGTTGATGTGGCTGCCCGCGATCATCATCCGGTCGGCCACCACGCGGTCGAGGATGTCCGCCCGCGTCGCCGCCGCCTGGTCGGGGTCCACGTCGAAGCCGATGGTCACCTCGGGGTGGCGCAGCTGCACCGGCGCCACGTGCAGGATGTCGGCCCAGATCAG
This sequence comes from Palleronia salina, assembly GCF_900141995.1. Lineage (GTDB taxonomy): Bacteria > Pseudomonadota > Alphaproteobacteria > Rhodobacterales > Rhodobacteraceae > Palleronia > Palleronia salina. Next base: position 13,904 of record NZ_FQZA01000006.1, read on the forward strand.
CAGGCTGTCATCGCCCGAGTTGATGGCGAACCCCGTGTGCCCGGGCGTGTGGCCGGGCAGCGGCATGGCGGTGATGCCGGGCGCGACCTCGCCCTCGCCCGAGAACGGGCGCAGCCGGTCGCCGTAGACGTCCAGCACGCTGCGCGCGAGGTTGAAGAACATCGCGTTGCTCTCGCCCGCCTGCTGCATGATCGCGTCGTCGGTCCAGAAGGCGCGCTCGGCCTCGTGGAACGCCAGCTCGGCGTTGGGGAAGATCGCGCTGCCGCCATCGACCGCACCGCCCACGTGGTCGGGGTGAAGGTGGCTGGCCAGGATCATGGTGATGTCCTCGGGCGCCGTGCCGGTGGCCTCGAGATTGCCCATCAGCCGGCCCAGGTCCGGGCCCATGGCGCCGCCGGTGCCGGCGTCCACCAGCATCTTGGTGTCGCCCGCCTCGATCAGGAAGGCGTTGACCGCGGCGCGGAAATCGTCGGGCTCGATGAACTGGTCGGTCATCGCCCGGGCATAGCCCTCGGCATCGATGCCCTGCAGCGCCTCGGGCCCGATCCTCAGCGCGCCGTCCGACAGCGCGGTGACGGCCATGTCGCCGATGGTGAAGCGCTGGGCGGCGGGCAGGACGGGCGCGGCGGAATGCGCGGCGGCGCGCGCGGCGCGGGGCAGGAAGGGCAGGGCGGTCGCGGCGGCGGCGGTGCCCATCAGGTGACGGCGGGTGATCATGGTATCCTCCTTGCGGGACATGCTGTACCGAACAAGCCGGACATAGCGCGCCGCGGCGCAAATCAATCGGAGGGGCAGTCATGACCGACCTTGCGGCGATGATGGCGCGCCACGCGCGGGCGGGCCGGGTGGACTGGATCGGCCTGCGCCCGGCCCGCCGCGCGGGGGTGCAGCCGGTCGACCGCGCCGAGATCGCCGAAGACGGGCTGGGCGGCGACCACGGCCGCCCGGGCAAGCGGGCGGTGACACTGCTCCAGGCCGAGCATCTTGCGGTGATCGCCGCGCTGCTGGGCCGGGACAACCTGCCGCCCGAGATCCTGCGCCGCAACATCGTGGTCTCGGGGATCAACCTTTTGGCGCTGCGGCACGCCGAGATCGCACTGGGCGGCGCGCGGCTGCGGGTCGAGGGGCCGTGCCCGCCCTGTTCGCGGATGGAGGAATACCTCGGCCCCGGCGGCTATTCGGCAGTGCGCGGCCATGGCGGGGTCTATGCCAGCGTCGCCGCGCTGGGCCCGGTCGCGCTGGGCGATGCGGTCACGCGCGTCGGGTCTTCCGCCGATTGAGCCGGCGGGCCGGTCTCAGGCGGCGCCGTCCGCGCTCGCGGCCCAGTCCCAGTACATCTCGCGCACCCGCTTGGTGACCGGCCCCACCTGGTAGTGTCGGTCGTCGAAGGCCGTGACCGCCTGCACCTTGGACATGTTGCCCGACAGGAAGACCTCGTCCGCGTCGCGCACGTCGTCGAAGCTCAGGACCGTCTCGACCACCGGCGTGCCGTCGGCGGCGAGGTTCGCCATGTGCCGCGCGCGGGTGATGCCCGCCAGGAAGGTGCCGTTGGCGATGGGGGTCATCACCGTGCCGTCCTTGACGATGAACACGTTCGCCGTGGCGCTTTCGGCCACGTTGCCCATGGCGTCGGCGGCCAGCGCGTTGCCGAAGCCCTTCGACTGCGCCTCGCGCAGCATTCGCGCGTTGTTGGGATAGAGGCAGCCCGCCTTGGCGTTCACCACCGCCGATTCCAGCACCGGGCGGCGGAACTGCGTGGTGGTGAGCGTCGTGGTCGCCTCGGCGGTGAAGGGGATCGCCTCGAGGCAGACGGCGAAGCCGGTGGTCTCGGCGGCGGGGGCGATGGCGCCCGGCCCGCCGTCGATGCCCCAGTACATGGGCCGGATATAGACGGCCGCGTCATCGGGATAGGCGGCCAGCCCCTCGTGGATCAGCGAGACCATGGCGTCGGTATCCACGGTCGGCGTCAGCATCAAAGCCCGGGCCGAGCGGTTCACCCGCTCGCAATGGGCGCGCAGGTCGGGGGTCAGGCCGTTGACCGCCCGCGCGCCGTCGAAGACCGACGAACCCAGCCAGGCGCCGTGATCGGCCGCGCGCATGACGGGCACGTCGCCGTCATGCCATTCGCCGTTGAAATAGGTCCGGATGTCGGTGCCGACTGCCATGCGCGTGTCCCCTCGTGTCCGGCCCGTTCGTAGCCGCAGCCGGCCCCCGGGGACAAGGCCTGTCGCCCCCGCTCAGCCGGCGTCGGCCAGCAGCGCGTCCAGGTCCAGCCGCCGGGTCACCATGGCCAGCCCGCCCTCGGCGTCGCGCGGCCATTCGTTTTGCGGTCGGTCCCGGTAGATCTCGACCCCGTTGCCGTCCGGGTCGTCGAGATACAGCGCCTCGCTCACCCCGTGGTCCGACGCGCCGGTCAGGGGCCAGCCCGCCTCTTGCAGCCGGCGCAGGATCGTCCCCAGCGCCGCGCGGTCGGGCAGCAGCAGGGCCACGTGGAACAGGCCGGTGTGGCCCGGCGGGGGCGGGGTGGCGCCCGCGCTCTGCCAGGTGTTCAGGGCAATGTGGTGGTGGTAGCCGTCCACGCTTAGGAACACCGCGCCGTCACCGTAGCGCTGGGTCTCCTCGAAACCGAGGATGTCGCGCCAAAACGCAAGGCTTCGCTCGAGGTCGGCCACCTTCAGGTGAACGTGGCCGATGCGGGTGGCGGCGGGAAGGGTCGTGGTCATTGGTGGCTCCTGTGGATGCGCCGACCAGGATAAGCGCCCCGGCCTTCTGTGCACAGGTCCACGGATGCAGGGCAAACGCGCGCCCGCGCACATAGGTCGATCCGAACGCCCCATCCGTGCGCCTGGCCGCGTGAGTTCACCGCACACGCGCCGCTGGACCGTTTCCGCGCTGAAGGCGCTCCTTGCCACACGGAAGGCGGGGCGGCACCGGCCCGGCGCCGCCCGCCCGCCGGACATCAGCCCTGCGGCACCTCCAGGTCCACCGTGACGATCGTCCCGCGCAGACCGTTGGAGACGTCGATCTTTGCGCCCATCGAGTCCACCAGCGTCAAGACCAGGTTGCCCCCCATGCCCGACGCGCGCTTGGTGCCCCGGGCGACCACCGCGCCGCCATTGGTCGCGTCCGGGCCGGACTCGGTGGGGGCGGCCGGGGGCGCGGGCCAGTCACTGCCGTCGGGCATGCCAACGCCATCATCCTCCACCACTAGGCGGGCACGGCCCCCAGACTGCCGCTGGAACCGCACGTTGATGACGCCTTCCCGCCCGTCGGGGAAGGCATGCTCCAGCGCGTTGGTCAGGAACTCGGTCACCAGAAGGCCCAGCCGTGCCGCCTGGTCGACGGGCAGGGTCATCTGTTCGCATTGCACGTTCATGCGGATCGACGGGCGGCCGTCCAGAGCGCCCAGCGTGTTGACCACGCGGCTCATGTAGGCGCCTGCCGGCACGCTCTTGGTGTCGCCGCTTCCCACGCCCACGGGCGACAATTCCTCGTAGAGCATGGCGAGGCTCTGCACCCGGTGGCTCAGCGCCTCGAAGGTCTCGCGGCTGACCTCTTGCCGGGCCTGCATCCGGATCATGCCGACGATCATCGACAGGTGGTTCTTCACGCGGTGCTGCAACTCGCGCAGCATCACATCCTGCGCATCCACCGGATCGGTGAGCGGCGTGTCCGCGTCGATCTCCTTCTGGATGCCGATGAAAGCCTCGATCTCGCCGTCGGGGTCGTGGACCGGCGCGATCATCAGGTGGTTGCGAAAGGTCGATCCGTCCGCCCGGTGATTGGTCAGCTCCAGGCTCAGATCCTCGCCCGCGGCGATCGCGGCCCGCAGGCGCGCCACGTCGGCCGGGTCGGTCTCGGGGCCCTGCAGGAACCGGCAGTTCCGCCCGATCGCGTAGTCGCGGGAATAGTAGGTCTCGCGCTCGAAGGTGCGGTTGACGAAGACGATGGGGTTGTCGGGCAGACGCGGGTTGGTCACGACCATCGATACAGGCAGGAGAGACACGGCGTTGTGCAGCTCTTCCTGTCGCCTTTTGCCCGGATCTTCGGTGCGCATTACTCATGCTCCCCGAGCCACCCGTTCAATCGAACGGTCGACCCAATTGATTTCATCCTTCTCCACAAGCTGGACTAGTAGATGGGTCGGACGCGCGGATTTCAATGATGGCGCGCGGACGGCCGGCGCTCCATGCGGCGCCGCCCGCAAGATCCCAGCTTGATAGAAACGGGAAACTCGGACGTCTGGGGCATCGCGTCAAGCCGGAACGCTGCCCCTGCCGGCGCCGCCTCTCCAAATCGCGACGCCCGCTCAGCGCACCATGCCGACGATTCGGTAGGTCTCGTCCAGGATCGGCGCGGCGATGGCGCGGGCACGCTCGGCCCCGCGGGCGAGGATCCGGTCGATCTCGGCCTGGTCCTGCATCAGGCGCGCCATCTCGTCGGTGATGGGCGCCAGCTTGGCGACCGCGAGATCGGCCAGTGCGGGCTTGAAGGTGCCGAACTGCGCGCCCCCATATTCCGCCATGACCTCGTCCACGTTGCGGTCCGACAGGGCCGCGCAGATGTTCACCAGGTTGCGCGCCTCGGGCCGCTCGGCCAGGCCGGCATAGTCCTCGGGCAGCGGCTCGGGGTCGGTCTTGGCCTTGCGGATCTTCTTGGCGATGGTGTCGGCATCGTCGGTCAGGTTGATGCGGCTGGCGTCGGACGGATCGCTCTTCGACATCTTCTTGGTGCCGTCGCGCAGCGACATGACGCGGGTGGCCGCGCCCTCGATCACGGGCTCGGTCAGGGGGAAGAAGTCGACGCCGTAATCGTGGTTGAACTTGGCCGCGATGTCGCGCGTCAGCTCCAGGTGCTGCTTCTGGTCCTCGCCCACGGGCACGTGGGTGGCGTGGTAGATCAGGATGTCGGCGGCCATGAGCGCGGGATAGGCGAACAGGCCCAGAGACGCGTTCTCGGCGTTCTTGCCGGCCTTGTCCTTCCACTGGGTCATGCGGCCCATCCAGCCCATGCGCGCCACGCAGTTGAAGATCCAGCCCAGCTGCGCGTGCTCGGGCACCTGGCTCTGGTTGATGAGGATCGAGCGCTCGGGGTCGATCCCGCTGGCGATGAATCCCGCGGCCAGCTCGCGCGTGTTGCGCGCCAGGTCCGCGGGGTCCTGCCACACGGTGATCGCGTGCATGTCCACCATGCAGTAGATCGTCTCGTGCGAGCCCGCTTCCTGCATGTCGACGAAGCGGCGGATGGCGCCCAGGTAATTGCCCAGCGTCAGCCCGCCCGAGGGCTGGATGCCGGAAAAGACACGGGGGGTGAAACGCGTATCGGACATGGGGCGAGGGCCTTGCTGGATAATCGGTGCGGCCTCGCTTACCCATGGGGCCGGAACCCGTCAAGGAAACGCCGAGCGATGCACGACGACACGAACCAGAACCCGTTCAACACCCTGCCGCCGGTGGTGGTGATCCTGACCCTCGCTCTGGTGGGGATCGAGCTGGCCTTCCAGGCGGGCGCGCGCGGTTTCGGCGGCGCGGGGGCCGTGGGCTGGCGGCTCGAGGCGCTGAACGCCTTCGCCTTCCCGCCGCAGCTGTGGGACCGGATGGTCGAGACGGGCCAGTTCCCGCCGCGCGCGCTGCTGCGGCTTCTCAGCTATTCCTTCGTCCACCTGGGCTTCGTGCACATGCTGTTCGTGGTCGTGTTCCTGCTGGCGCTGGGCAAGATGGTGGGCGAGGCGTTCTCGCAATGGGCGGTGGTCGCCACGCTGGCGGTGTCGTCGGTGGCCGGCGCCTTGGTATATGGCACGCTGCTCGATCCGCAGATCGCGCTGGTGGGCGGCTACCCGGCGGTCTACGGGCTGATCGGCGCCTATACCTTCATCCTCTGGACCGGTCTCGGCGCCATGGGCGAGCAGCGCATGCGGGCCTTCACCCTGATCGCGTTCCTCATGGGAATCCAGCTGGCCTTCGGGCTGTTCTTCGGCGGCGGGCCGGAATGGGTGGCCGATCTCGCGGGCTTCTTCGCGGGCTTCGCGCTGTCCTTCGTCGTCTCGCCCGGCGGCGTGGGTCGCGTGCTGGACCGGCTGCGCCGGAGATAGCCCCCGCGCCTCTTTGCGAGGGGCGCGACATGAGTATTTGAAGACCAGTGATGCAGCAGGGCGCGGCGCCCCCCATCACTGGTCCGGAAATACTCATGTCGGTCCGGTTGGGGCCCGTGCCGCGCGTCAGCGGCGCAGCGACCGGCGGATCTGGCCCAGCGACAGCGCGCCGATCAGGTGACCGATGCCGAAATAGCTGACCGCGCCGATCGCCACCAGCGCGGCGACCCCGGCGGCGGCGTAGGGGCCGTCCAGAACCGGCGCCAGCGGCCAGAGCGACAGCCACAGGCACACCCCCATGAGCGCCGAGGCCAGCGCGATGCGGGGCAGGCGGCGCAGGAACCGGTCGTCGGGGCGGGCCGCGTCGCCCATGCCGCGCGCGCCCCGGATCAGCAGGAACGCCATGGCCCAGCCCGCCACCGTGGTGCCGATGGCCGCCGCGATGAAGCCAACCACGGGCGCCAGCCCGATGGCCACCGCCGCGTTCACGCCCAGCGACACGATGGCATAGCGCAGCGGCGTGCGCGTGTCCTCGCGCGCGTAGTAGAGCGGTTGCCAAACCTTCTGCAGCACGAAGGCCGGCAGCCCGAGGCCGTAGACCGCGACCGCCAGCGCCGTGGCGCGCGCGTCGGCGGCATCGAAGGCACCGCGCTGGAACAGCACCTCGACCAGGGGGCCCGGCACCACGAGGAAGGCCATCGTGGCGGGCACCGTCAGCATCAAAGCAAACTCGGCCGCGCGGCTCAGCGCGTCGCGCCCGCCGGGCCCGTCCTCGGCGCGCAGGCGGCGCGACAGCTCGGGCAGCAGCACCACGCCGATGGCGATGCCGACCACGCCCAGCGGCAGTTGGTACAGCCGGTCCGCGTAGCTGAGCCAGGCGATCGCCCCGTCGAAGAAACTCGCCACCTGGCGGCCCACCAGCAGGTTCACCTGCAGCACACCGCCCGCCAGCGCCGCGGGGGCGGCGATGACCGCCAGCCGCCGCAGCTCGGGCGTCAGGCGGGGGCGGCGCGGCACCATGGCGAAGCCCGCGCGCTTTGCCGCGATCCAGACCAGCGCAAGCTGCGCCACACCGCCCAGCGGCACCGTCCAGGCCAGCGTCAGGCCCGGTGGCCAGCCCATCCGGTCTCCCAGCCACAGCGCCCCGACCAGCGCCACGTTCAGCAGGACCGGCGCCGCCGCCGCCGCGCTGAACCGTTCCAGCGAGTTCAGCACCCCCGACAGCAGCGCCGCGAGCGAGATCAGCAGGATGTAGGGAAAGCAGATCCGCCCGAAGAGGACCGCAAGCTCGAACCGCTCGTCCGCGACGAAGCCCGACGCCATGAGGAAAACCAGAGCCGGCATGGCGACCTGCGCGATCAGGGTGAGGACGATCAGGATCGTCGCCAGCGCCGTGAACGCATCGCGGGCGAAGTCGCGCGCGCCGTCGCCCGCCTCGACCCGCTTGGCGAACATCGGCACGAACGCCATGTTCATCGCGCCCTCGGCGAAGAAGCGGCGGAACATGTTGGGAAGCGAAAAGGCCACCAGGAACGCCTCGGCCACCGGCCCGGCGCCCAGGAAGGCCGCGATCATCACGTCGCGGACGAACCCCATGATGCGGCTGGCGAAGGTCCAGCCGCCCACCGTCAGGAAACTCCGTATCAGCCGTGGCGGCCCCTTGGCACTCATATCCCTTCCTTGGCGGGCTTTGCGGGCCGGCGCAAGCGGGATGCGCGGCGCGGGCAGGGCGCGCGCCGCGGCCCGCTCAGAACGCGCGGTGGCGCCGCAGCTCGGGCGCGATCTCGGCCCGGAAATCCAGCGCGCCGGGCCGGGGCCGGGTCAGCAGGCTGACCCCGACGAACAGGCCCGTGCTGACCGCCGCGACCGAGAACGGCAGCACCGGGTCGAACACGCTCACCCCCAGGAAGATGGCCAGCCAGATGGCCAGCGCCGCGCCCCCGGCGATCCCGGCCATGGCGCCCGCCGCCGTGCCGCGCGCCCAGAAGAACGCGCCCACGATGGGCGGCACCGTCACCAGCAGACCGGCCGCCGACAGGGCCGCCAGCTGGTCGACGATCTGGGCCTGCTGCAACGCGAAATACCCCGCGAACAGGATCACCGCCACGATCACCGCCCGTCCCGCGAGGATCTGGCGCCGGTCGTTGCCGTCCCCGCCACCCGAGAGGAAATCGCGTGCCACCATCGCCCCCACGGTCAGCGCGATGGAATCCAGCGTCGAGACCGCCGCCGACAGGATCCCAAGGATCAGGAGCAGGGCGATGGGCACCGGGATCACCCCCGAGGTCAGCAGCGCGGGCGTGGCCAGCGACGTGTTGTCGAGCCCCGGCACCAGCCGCAACGCGGCGAAACCCCAGATCACGGCGATCAGCGTGAAGACGAAGCCGAAGCCCAGCACCCACAGGATCATCAGCCGCATGGCGCGGAAGTCGCGCAGGATGAACAGCCGCTGGCTCACCTGCGGGTTCGACAGGGCGAAGAAGAACCACGGGAAGGCGAGGGCGAGGAAAGTCGGCAGGCTCCACAACCCCGGGCCGGGAACGCTCAGATGCGCGCCGTTCTCGGCCCGCAGGTCGGACCAGAGGCCCGCGGGCCCGCCCAGGGCCGAGACCGCGAATCCCACGGCCAGCACGCCCGAGCCCAGCATCACCAGCGACAGCGCCGCGTCGGTCCAGGCGACCGAGCGCAGGCCCGCCATCAGCGCCCAGAACATGGCCAGGCCCGACCCGATCACCACCGCCTGGAACAGGCTGATATCGCCGCCGGTCACGCCCGACAGCAGCAGCCCGATCCCCGCCATCTGCGTTGTGCCGTAGGGCAGGAGGAACAGCAGGCTGACCGCCGCCATAAGCCGCGCCACCCCGCGCGAGCCGTAGCGCGCGCCGACCATCTCGGCGGGCGAGATGAAGCCCCATCGGCGCCCCACCAGCCAGAAGCGCGGCGCGAAGACGACCAGCAGCGCCAGCCCCGCGAAGTAGATCAGCTCGAACCCCAGCGCGCCGATCCCGCCGCGATAGGTCAGACCGGTTAGCACCACCAGCATGAAGGCCGAGTAGGTGGTCGCGGCATAGGACAGCCCGGCGACCACGCCCCCGAAGCTGCGCCCGCCGATATAGTAATCGCCCGCGGTGCCGCTATTGGCCCGCGCGGCGCGCAGGGCGATGGCGCACCCGGCGACCGCGAAGAGGACGATGACCGCCCAGACATACCCCGTGGCGATCATGGCTCATCCCTCCACCGCGCGACGCCCGCGACGATCAGGCCGATCACGACCAGGCCGAACAGCGTCCAGAAGACCGGCACCGCCCGGGTCGATCCGGCGGGCCCGAGGATGGCGTAGGGCACCACTACGCCCGCGAGGATCGTCACGGCGACGGCGGCCAGCCAAAGCCGCCCCGCGCCCCGGTTTCCGTCACTGGGATCCGACATTGTCCGGTTCCTGTCGATGGTTGCGTCGCAAGATGCCTAGCCAGCGGCCGCGCGAGTCTCAAGCGCCGGCCTGCCCCTGCCGGGATGCGGCGGCACCGGGCCCCCGGTCAAGACCGCGCGCGTTTCGACCCGTTCTCGATGGCCTCGCGCAGCTTGGACTCCAGTGCGCGCTGCTTCGAGTCCGAGTAGATCTTCAGCCCGAACATGTCCTTCACGTAGAAGGTATCGACCACCTGCGCGCCGTAGGTCGCGATCACGGCCGAGGCGATCGAGATGTTGGCGCCGGCCAGCACCCGCGTCAGATCGTGCAGCAGGCCCGGGCGGTCGCGGGTATCGACCTCGATGATCGTGTAGATCTCGGACCCCTCGTTGTCGAAGGCGATGTTGGTGGGCACGCGGAAATCGCGCTCGCGCTTCTTGATCTTGTCGCGGTCGTCCAGGCCCTTGCGGGCGATGACCTCGCCTTTCAGCGTCTTGTCGATGGTCGATTTCAGCCGCGTGATGCGCGCGGCCTCGTAGGGCGACCCCTCGTGGTCCTGCACCCAGAACACCGCCGTGGCGAACCCGTCGCGCGAGGTATAGGTGCGCGCGTCCACCACGTTCGCGCCCACCAGCGCCAGCGCGCCGGCGAGGCGCGAGAAGATGCCGGGATGGTCGGCCATGGCGAAACAGATGCGGGTGGCGTCGCGATCCTCGTCGTCGGTGATGTCGATCTTGATCTGGTCCGGGGCGATGTCGCGCAGCATCCGCGCGAAGGCGGTGTGGGCCAGCACGCCCAGCCCTTGCCAGTAGGGCGGGTAATGGCGCTGGGTCTCGGCGCGAATGTCCTTCTTGTCCCAGTCCGACAGGGCCTCGCGCAGGGCGGCCTTGGCCTCGTTCCCGCGGTTCTCGCGGTTCAGCGCCTCCAGCCCGTTCTCAAGCGCGTTCGCCGTCTCGCGGTAGAGGTTGCGCAGCAGCTGCGCCTTCCAGTTGTTCCAGGTGCCCGGGCCGACGCCGCGGATGTCGCACACCGTCAGCAGCAGCAGCAGGTCCAGCCGTTTCTTGGTGCGGACGGCCTTGGCGAAATCGCGCACCGTGCGCGGGTCCGACAGGTCGCGCTTCTGGGCCATGTCGCTCATCAGCAGGTGATAGCGCACCAGCCATTCGACGGTGTCCACGTCGGCGCGGCTCAGCCCCAGCCGCGGCGCGACCTTGCGGGCGATGCGCGCGCCAAGGACCGAATGATCCTCGGGCCGGCCCTTGCCGATATCATGCAGCAGCAGCGCCACGTACAGCACCTTGCGGGCATAGCCTTCCTCGATGATCGAGGTGGCGACCGGCAGCTCGTCCACCAGCTTGTGCTCCTCGATCTCGTTCAGGTGCCGCACGCATTGGATGGTGTGCTCGTCCACCGTGTAGTGGTGGTACATGTTGAACTGCATCATCGCCACGATGGGCTCGAACTCGGGGATGAAGGCGCCCAGCACGCCCAGCTCGTTCATCCGCCGAAGCGCCCGGTCGGGATTGGCGTGCTTCAGCAGCAGGTCCAGGAAGATGCGCACCGCTTCGGGGTCGCGGCGCATCTCGTCGTCGATGATGTCGAGGTTGGCCGCGATCAGCCGCATGGCGTCGGGATGCAGAAGGTATCCGGTGCGCAGCGCCTCGTCAAAGATGCGCAGGATCTGCTTGGGGTCTTCCGCGAACGGGTCGGATCCGGCGAAGGTCAGGCGGTTCTGCTTCAGCGCGAAGCCCGGCTTCACCCGGCGGCGGCGGCGGAAGAAGCCGACGAGGCTGGGCGGGGCCTTCTTGAAATCGGCCTCGAGCGCGGTGAGCAGGATGCGCGTCAGCTCGCCCACGCGGGTGGCGTGGCGGAAATAGGCCTGCATGAAATGTTCGACCGCGCGGCGCCCGGCCTTGTCGGTGAAGCCCATGCGCTCGGCGACCTCGACCTGCAAATCGAAGGTCAGCTGGTCCATGGCGCGCCCGGTGATCAGGTGCAGGTGGCAGCGCACGGCCAGCAGGAACGTCTCGGCCCGGACGAAGCCGTCGAACTCCTCGGCGGTGAAGGTGCCCTTTTCCACCAGGTCCGCGGCGTCCTGCACGTGGTTCACGTATTTCGCGATCCAGAACAGGGTCTGCAGGTCCCGCAGTCCGCCCTTGCCCTCTTTCACGTTGGGCTCGACCATGTAGCGCTGGCCGCCCTGGCGGCGGTGCCGCTCGGCCCGTTCCTCCAGCTTGGCGGCCACGTAGTCGCTGCCCGTGCCCTCGAAGAGGTCGGTCCACAGCGCCTCCTGCAACCGGTCGGCCAGCGCGTGGTGTCCGGTCAGGAACCGATGCTCGAGAAGCGCGGTGCGGATGGTGTAGTCGCCCCGGCCCAGGCGGATGCATTCCTCGACCGTGCGCGAGGCGTGGCCCACCTTCAGCCGCAGGTCCCACAGGATGTACAGCATCGATTCGATGACGCTCTCGGCCCAGCCGCTCAGCTTCCAGGGGCTGAGGAACAGCAGGTCCACGTCCGAGTGCGGGCACATCTCGGCCCGCCCGTATCCGCCCACCGCGAAGACGGCCAGCCGCTGGCCCTCGGTGGGGTTGGGGCAGGGGTGCAGACACGTCGTGACCAGCTGGAAGGTGGTGCGCACCAGGCAGTCGGTCAGGTGGGAATAGGCCGACACGCATTCCCGCGCGGCGCCCGGCTGCTTGGCGAAGGCGTCCGCTATGGCGTCGCGGCCGCGCGCTTGCGCGTCCTTCAGCCGATCGACCGCGATGCGCCGGATCTGCGCGGCGTCGGTCACGCCCTCGAGCGCGGCAGTCAGCGCGCCCAATTCGGCCGGCCGGTCGAAAATCTCGCCGGCCGGACAGATCAGGCCATCGGGGTCGCGATGGGTGTCGTCGGGACCGTCCGGCTCAGAAGCCGGAGCCACCGAAGCGTTTGGGTGCGGGGTCAAGAATCACGACCTGGTTGTTTTGTACTTGTGCGACGGCCAGCGCCCGCTGGTTGGTGCCGTTGGGCAGCAGCCGGAAGACGCCGCTGGCCCCCGAGAAGCCCGAGCCCTGGGTCAGCGCGCTTGCGCTCAGCGCGTCGGACCGGCCCTGCGCCAGCAGCGCGCCCACGGCCTGCACGGCGTCATAGCCCAGGCCGGCCAGCGGATGCGGCGCCGAACCATAGGCCGCCTGGTAGCGCGATTCGAACTGCGCCTGCACCGACCGGTCGGGCAGGGTGAACAGGCCGCCCTGCAGGCCCGGCAGCGACAGCGCCTGGGGCGCCGCGTTCCAGCGGGTGAGACCGAGATACCGCGTCTCGGCCGGGTTCACGCCGTTTTCCGGCAGGGCCGTGACGACCAGCGGCAGGTCGCTGTCCACGTTGGCGGTCAGGAACACGGTGTCGGCGCCCGTCTGCTCGATCGCGGTGGCGATGCGGGGGCCGGCCTGGGTGATGCCGTCCTGGCTCAGCGGATAGGATTGCACGGTGGCGACGCTCATCCCGCCGCGCTGGGCGGCCGAGACGATGGCGTCGCGCCCGGCCTGGCCGGCGGTGTCGGCGGCGTGCACCACCGCGAGGCTCGACCGGCCCTGACGGCGGGCGTAGCTCACCAGCCGGTTGGCCACGCTGTCGAAGGTCTGGCCGAGGATGAAGATGTTGCCGCCCGCCACGGCGGTGTTGTTCGAGAAGGACAGCACGTTGATGTTGCGGTCCGCGACCACCGGCACCATGGCGCTGGTCGACTGGGTATAAAGGGGCCCGAGGATGATCTGCGCGCCCGTGGCGATCGCCGCGTTGGCGGCGGCGGTGGCACCCGCCGCGGTGCCCTGGGTGTCATAGACCTCCAGGTCGATCTGCGCGCCCTGGACGTCGGCCACGGCCAGCCGTGCGGCGTTCTCCAGCGACCGGCCCACGACGCCGCCGCCGCCGCCCGCGCCCTTGGGCACCAGAAGCGCCACGCGCACCGGTTGCGACGTGTCCACGCGCGGCCCCGAGCTGCCCCCGCCCGCGCCGATGGCGACCGGTTCGCAGGCGGCGAGAAGGACGGCGGCGGCGCAGACCAGCGCGCCGCGGCCCACGGGCTTCAGCATGGCGCCGAGCGGTGCAAGCATGTTAGGGACCCCTTGGATTTTTCGAGGAAGCGACAGGATATGGCTCACGTTATGCGAGCGGGCTCGGGGTGTAAATCGAAGGATCGGCAATGAGCGGCCTGCCTCCGGGCCCGCCGCCCGAGCCCGGCCTACACCTGGTCGCGACCCCGATCGGCACGGCGCGCGACATCACGCTGCGCGCGCTCGACACCCTGCGCGCGGCGGACATGCTCTTGGCCGAGGACACGCGCACCCTGCGCAAGCTCATGGAAATCCACGGCATTCCCCTCGCCGGACGGCCGCTCTGGTCCTATCACGATCACAACGGCGCGCGGGTGCGGCCCAAGGTGCTCGAGGCGCTGGCCGAGGGGCGGTCGGTGGCCTTCGCTTCGGACGCGGGCACGCCCATGGTGGCCGATCCCGGTTTCGACCTGGCGCGCGCGGCGACCGAGGCGGGCCACAAGGTGACCGCCGTCCCGGGCCCCTCGGCGCCGCTGGTCGCGCTCAGCCTCGCCGGACTGCCCACCGACCGGTTCCTTTTCGCCGGCTTCCTGCCGCCCGCGCAGGGCGCGCGCGACACCGCCCTGCGCGACCTGGCCGGTGTGCCCGCGACGCTGGTGTTCTTCGAGACGGCCAAGCGGTCTTTACCGATGCTTAATCATTGTGTCGCAATCTTGGGGGATCGGGACGCGGCGATCTGCCGGGAACTGACCAAGAAATTCGAAGAGGTGCGGCGCGGGCGGCTGTCCGACCTCATCGCCGGCTGCGAGGACGATCCACTGCGCGGCGAAGTGGTGGTCGTCATCGACCGGGCGCGCGACACCGCGGATGCGGAGGACGTGGAAGACGCCATGCGCCGCGCGCTGGAAACCATGCGGGTGAAGGAGGCGGCCAACACCGTGGCCGAGGCCTTCGCCCTGAAAAAGCGCGACGCCTACCAGCTGGCGCTGCGGCTTTCGAACGAGGAGTGACGCCCATGGACGGCGCGACAAGTCACGCGGCGGGAATGGCGGCCGAAGGCCAGGTGGCCCGCCACTACGAGGATGCGGGCCTCAGCATCGCCAGCCGTCGCTGGCGCGGGCAGGGCGGTGAGATCGACCTGGTCTGCCGAGACGGCGACTCGGTCGTCTTCGTCGAGGTGAAGCGCGCCCGCGACCTGGCCCGTGCCGCGCATCGCGTCTCCCGCCGCCAAATCGACCGTCTGCTGACTGCGGCGGCCGAGTTTCTCGGCGGCGAGCCGCGGGGCGGCCTGACCGATACCCGGTTCGACGTGGCGCTGGTGGACGGGCAGGGGCGCGTCCAGATCCTCGAAAACGCCTTCATGTAACCGCCGGGGACCATTGCCGCGGGCGGTGCCCTGCGCCATGTATCGGCGGACCCATGCAGGAGACCGCCATCATGCCGCTTCGCGTTGCCATCCAGATGGATCCCATCGCGCCCATCAACATCGACGCCGACAGCACGTTCCGCATCGCGGAAGAGGCGCAGGCCCGCGGCCACAGCCTGTTCTACTACACGCCCGACAAGCTCAGCTGGCGCGACGGCCGCGTGATCGCGCGCGGCGCCGACCTGACCGTCCGGCGCGCGCGGGGCGATCATTTCTCCCTGGGCGAGATGCGGGACCAGGACCTCTCCGAGATGGACGTGGTCTGGCTGCGGCAGGACCCGCCCTTCGACATGGGCTATATCACCTCGACCCACATCCTCGACCTGCTGCCCGACAGCACGCTGGTGGTGAACGACCCCAGCTGGGTGCGCAACTGGCCCGAGAAGCTGCTGGTGCTGCAATTCCCCGAGCTGATCCCGTCGACCACCATCGCCTGGGATCTCGAGGTCCTGCGCGAATTCAAGGCCCGCCACGGCGACATCATCGTCAAGCCGCTCTACGGCAATGGCGGGGCCGGCGTGTTCCGCCTGCGCCGCGACGACGGCAACCTCGACTCCCTGCACGAGCTCTTTCGCGGCATGAACAACGAGCCGCTGATCGCGCAGCAATTCCTGCCCGACGTCTCGGCGGGCGACAAGCGCGTGATCCTCGTCGACGGCGAACCCGTGGGCGCCATCAACCGCGTCCCGGCCGAGGGGCAGACCCGGTCGAACATGCATGTGGGCGGCCGCCCCGAGAAGATCGACCTCACCGACCGCGACCGCGAGATCTGCGCCGCCATCGGCCCGCTTTTGCGCGAGAAGGGCCAGGTTTTCGTCGGCATCGACGTGATCGGCCCCTACCTGACCGAGATCAACCTGACCTCGCCCACCGGTCTGCAGGAGATGGAGCGCTTCAACGGCGACAACGTCACCGCCCGGATCTGGGAAGCGATCGAGGGCCGCAAGGCCGGCTAGCCCACCTTCGCGCAAGACATGAAAAAGGCCCGGCAACCTATTGCCGGGCCTTATTTTTTGCCAGGTATCTGGTGCCTTAACGCTTGCGGTCCCGCCGCGACGACATGGGCTGGAACGCCACGCCCACATGCGCCTCGCAATAGGGCTTGCCTGACTGGACCGGCAGGCCGCAGAACCAGAAATTCGTCGTCGCCGGATCGCCCACGGGCCATTTGCAGGTCCGCTCGGTCAGCTCCATCAGGCTGATCTTCTTGGCGTTCTTCTCGACCTCGCGCACCGAGGCCAGCGCCTCGGGCGAGATCTCGTTGGCCGAGGGTTGCGGCGGCAGCGGCTGACCGGCGGGGATGATCGCGCGTCGGTTCGTGGCCGGCGGGCTGGCCGACTGGGTCGACGGCCCTTCCTCGGCCTCCGCCGGCTCGGGCGCGGCGGTTGCGGCCGCGGGTTCGGGCGCCGCCTCGGCCTCGGCCTCGGGCTTGTCGGCGCCGGGGCCGCGGTTCGACAGCCCCAACCGGTGCACCTTGCCGATCACCGCGTTGCGGGTCACCCCGCCCAGCTCTTTCGCGATCTGGCTGGCGGACTGGCCTTCGGTCCACATCTTCTTGAGCGTCTCAACGCGTTCGTCGGTCCAGGACATGGGCTTCCTTCAAAGCAAAACAAAGGCGGGCGCCGGTCGCGCATCCGCCTTGAGATTTCTCGCACGCCCCTATTCTAATCACCGCGCGCCCGGTTACAAGCGGCGCCACCGAGACAGCAGGGGACAGGTCATGGCGAATATCGACGAAATGGGCGTGCGCCGCTTCGGGCGCTGGAACCGGACGGGCATGTTCACCCTGGCCGAGCGGGAATGCCGCCGCTTCATGGCGATCTGGAGCCAGACGGTCATGGGCCCGCTGATCAACGCGGGCCTGCTGCTGGCGGTCTTCGCCATCGCCATCGGCCCCGCGCGGGGCCAGATCATGGGCGTGGATTACGTGATGTTCATCGCGCCGGGGCTGCTGATGATGACGGTGATCCAGAACAGCTTCGCCAACACCTCGTCCTCGATCCTCGCCGCCAAGGTCCAGGGCAACATCGTCGACACGCTGATGCCGCCCCTCTCGCCGCTGGAGCTTCTGTTCGGCTACCTCGCCGGCGGTCTCGCCCGCGGCGCGCTGGTGGGTCTCGTCATCGGCGCGGTGATGATCGTGGGGCTGGGCACCGGGCTCGCCCATCCGCTGTGGTTCCTGACCTTCCTGCTCCTGGGCGGGCTGATGATGGGCGCGCTCGGGATCCTGGGCGGGATCGTGGCCAACAAGTTCGACCAGATGTCGGCCATCACCAACTTCATCATCACGCCGCTCAGCTTCCTGTCGGGCACGTTCTATTCCATCGACGACCTGCCGCCCGCGCTGACCACCGCGGCGCATTTCGACCCGTTCTTCTACCTCATCGACGGGGCGCGCTACGGTACGCTGGGGGTGTCGGATTCCTCGCCCTGGCTGGGGCTCGCGGTCTGCGCGGGCGTCACGGCGGCGCTGTGCCTGCTGGCGCTGCGGTGGTTCCAGAAGGGCTATCGCCTGAAATCCTGAACGCCGCCACTGGACAGGCGCGCCGCGTCCGGGCTATGCCCCGCCCATGGACCTGACGCGCCTCTCCTTGCGACGACGCACCCGCTGACACCGGCCCAAGCCGCCGGGCCCGCGCGCACGCGCGATTGACAGCCCATCCTCCCTTTGCCACCAATCGGGCCTCGCGCCCCGCAAGGACACGTCCATGATCCCGTCTATCCTGCCCACCTACAATCGGGCCCCCTTCGCCTTCGCCAAGGGCGAGAACGCCTGGCTCACCACCGAAGACGGCGCGCGCGTGCTGGATTTCGGCGCCGGCATCGCCGTGAACGCGCTGGGCCACGCCAACCCCGATCTCGTCGCCGCGCTGACCGACCAGGCGCAGCGGCTCTGGCACGTCTCGAACCTCTACCAGGTGCCGCAGCAGCAGCGGCTGGCCGACCTGCTGGTCGCCCACACCTTCGCCGACACGGTCTTCTTCACCAATTCCGGCACCGAGTCCTGCGAGTTGGCCGTGAAGATGGCGCGCAAGTACTGGTTCGACAAAGGCACGCCGCGCAGCACCATCGTGACCTTCACCGGCAGCTTCCACGGCCGGTCCTCGGCGGGCATCGCCGCGGCCGGGTCGGAAAAGATGACGCGCGGCTTCGGCCCGCTGCTGCCCGGTTTCACCAATCTCGCGTGGGGCGACCACGACGCGCTCGAGGCGACGCTCGACGACAGCATCGCCGCCGTCCTGGTCGAGCCGGTGCAGGGCGAGGGCGGCATCCGCCCGCTGCCCGACCAGTGCCTCAAGGGTCTGCGCGAGGCCTGCGACCGCCACGGCATCCTGCTGATCGCGGACGAGGTGCAGTGCGGCATGGGCCGGACGGGCAAGCTCTTCGCCCATGAATGGGCCGGCGTCGCGCCGGATATAATGATGGTCGCCAAGGGCATCGGCGGCGGCTTCCCGCTGGGCGCGGTGCTCGCGACCGAGGACGCCGCCTCGGGCATGACGGCGGGCACCCATGGCTCGACCTATGGCGGCAACCCGCTGGCCTGCGCGGTGGGCGCGCGGGTGATGGAGGTCATGACCGCGGACGGGTTTCTCGACGACGTGAACCGCAAGGCCGCGCGCCTGCGCCAGGGGCTCGAGGGGCTCATCGCCGCGCATCCGGGCGTCTTCGAACACGTGCGGGGGCAGGGCCTGATGCTGGGCCTGAAATGCAAGGTTCCGGCGGTCGAGCTGGTCAAGGCCGGCTACGCGCAGCACATCCTCACGGTGCCCGCCGCCGACGAGGTCGTGCGCCTGCTGCCGCCGCTCACCATCACCGACGACGACCTGACCGAGGGGCTCGCCCGGCTCGACGCCGCCGCGGCGTCGCTCGCGCCGTGATCTTCATCTTTCCATAAATACCTCTGCGGGGGCGTCCCTCTATGCGCCATGGGTGCGAACATGATGGACCACGGGTGCAAAACCCACAGCCCCCCGCCAGCAAAGGGCGATCCGATGCCGCATTTCCTCGATATCCATAAAACCGACAAGTCCGACCTGCGGGCCATCGTCGACCACGCCCGCGCCATGAAGCAAAGCCGCGACGGCCAGCCGAAAGGGCAGCCCGACGCCGACCAGCCGCTGAAGAACCGCATGGTGGCGCTGATCTTCGAAAAGCCGTCCACGCGGACCCGGGTCAGCTTCGACGTGGGCGTGCGGCAGATGGGCGGGCAGACCATGGTGCTTTCGGGGGCCGACATGCAGCTGGGCCATGGCGAGACCATCGCCGACACCGCCCGGGTCATGTCGCGCTACGTGGATCTCATCATGATCCGCACCTTCGAGGAGGCGACGCTGCTGGAAATGGCCGAACACGCCACGGTGCCGGTCATCAACGGGCTGACCAACCGCACGCATCCCTGCCAGATCATGGCCGACGTGATGACCTACGAGGAACATCGCGGCCCCATCGCCGGGCGCAAGGTGGTGTGGTCGGGCGACGGCAACAACGTCTTCGCCAGCTTCGCCCACGCGGCGCGGCAGTTCGATTTCGACCTGACCTTCACCGGCCCCGAGCCGCTGGACCCCGAACGCGCGTGGGACGGGATGTACGTGACCGAGCGGGACCCCCACAAGGCGGTCGAGGGCGCGGACCTCGTGGTCACCGACACCTGGGTGTCCATGCATGACCCGCAATCGGCCCGCGAGCGGCGCCATAACCAGCTGCGCGGCTACCAGGTGAACGCCGCGCTGATGGCCAGGGCCAAGCCCGACGCGCTGTTCATGCACTGCCTGCCGGCCCACCGTGACGACGAGGCCACGTCCGAGGTCATGGACGGCCCCCACTCGGTGATCTTCGACGAGGCCGAGAACCGCCTGCACGCGCAGAAGGCCATCATGCGCCACTGCCTGGGCGTCTAGGCCCTTCGCACGGGCCGACAGCAAAACGCCCCCGCGCGGCGCTCGCACGGGGGCGTTCTTCCATCCGGTGATCCGGTCGGCGGACAGCGCCACCCTCACTCGGCGGGCGCGCGCTCGCCTTTCATCGAAGGTTCGGCCTTGCCGATGTCGTCCAACTCGGCGGAATGGGGCTGGTCGGGCATGTTGTGATCGGCCTCGCGGTCGTTGCGATAGCGCTGCTTGTGGCGATGCACCATCAGGCTGTCCCAACGCAGCGCCCGCCACAGACCCACCGCGACGATCGCGATCACCGCGGCGAAGGGGAAGCCCGCGATGACGGCCGCCGCCTGCAACGCGTCGAGCCCGCCCATGACCAGCAGCACCGACGCCACCGCGCCCTCGCTCACGGCCCAGAACACGCGCTGGATCTTGGGCGGATCGGGATCCCCGCCCGCCGTCAGCATGTCGATCACGAAGGACCCCGAGTCCGACGAGGTGACGAACCACAGCACGATCAGCACCACCGCGAAGACCGACATGAAGCCCGAGAACGGGAAGAACGTCAGCAGCTCGAACATGGTCTGCGCGTAGTTCTCCTGCGTGGCCTCGACCAGCCGTGTCTCGCCCGCCAGCGACATGCGGATCGCCGTGCCGCCGAAGGCGGTGAACCAGAAGAACATGATCGAGCAGGGGATCAGCATGATGCCCAGCAGGAATTCGCGGATCGTCCGGCCGCGGCTGATCCGCGCGATGAACACCCCCACGAAGGGGGCCCAGCTGACCCACCACGCCCAATAGAAGATCGTCCAGCTGTTCTGCCAGGTTCCATCGCCCCAGCCCTCGGCCCAGGTGCCCAGGTCGATCAGCGAATTCACGGAGTTGCCGTAGTTCTCGACGAAGCTGTCGAAGATGAACAGCGTTGGTCCGACCACCACCATGAAGGCCAGCATCAGGAAGCTCAGGAAGATGTTCAGGTTCGACAGCCGCTTGATCCCGCCATCCAGCCCCGCCAGCACCGATGCCGTCGCCGCCGCGGTGATGAACGCGATGATGATGACCTGAACGAAGGCGGATTCGGGCAGGCCGAAGACCCGCTCCAGCCCCGAATTGATCTGGATCGCGCCAAGGCCCAGCGACGTGACGATCCCGAACATGGTGCCGAACACCGCAAGGACATCCACCAGGTCGCCCCAGCGGCCGTAGATGCGCTCGCCCAGCAACGGGTAGAGCGACGACCGGATGGTCAGAGGCAGCCCCTGGCGATAGTGGAAATAGGCCAGCGCCAGCGCGATGACGGCATAGATCGCCCAGGCGTGAAAGCCCCAGTGCATGAAGCTCAGGGTCATGGCCTGCTTGGCGCTTTCCACCGTCTCGGCCTCGCCCATGGGCGGCGAGAAGTAGTGGAACATGGGCTCGGCCACGCCCCAGTAGATCAGGCCGATGCCGATCCCGGCCGAGAACAGCATCGCCGTCCACGACAGCAGCCCGTATTCCGGCGCCTCGTCCATCTTGCCCAGCCGGATGTCACCGAAGGGCCCCAGCGCCAGGAAGATCACGAAGATCAGCAGCAGGTTGACCTCGATGATCAGCAGCCATCCCAGGTTGCTTGCCAGCACCGTCTGCGCGCCGGTGAAGATCGACTTCGCAAGGTCGTTGAACAGGGCGCCGAAGACGATGAAGCCGAGGATCAGGACGGCCGAGGCCACGAAGACCGACCGGTTCACCCTCGGGAAGATCCAAAGCGAGTCCTGCTTGATCCTGCTGTCCATCCGCCGTCCTCCGTGGCAACCGGGGGGTGTCCCCATCGGTCCTCAACCGGGGGGCCGCCAAGAGGTTCACCGGAATCGTGAATTACGGTCCGGCGTCGCGTTTCAGCTCGGCCAGCAGGGCCCGTGCCCGCGCTTCGGCGCGGCGCACGCGCACCGCGGTCAGGTAGGCCTCTTCCATGGTGGTCGAAGATGCGCCGATCGCTTCGGCCACGCGATCGATCGCGGTCTCGTCGCCGGTCGTCTCGGCCACGTGCAGGGCCTCCTGCGCCAGCTTGTCGGCCAGCTCTTCCAACAGGCTCATGGTGTCTCCTTCACTTGGCCCGGCGCTTGGCGCGCAGGGTCGGGTCGGCGGCGCGCGGGTCCTCGGGCCAGGGGTGCTTGGGATAGCGCGCGCGCATGTCCTTGCGCACATCCTCATAGCTGCCGTCCCAGAAGCCCGGCAAGTCGTCCGTCACCTGCACCGGCCGGCCCGCGGGCGACAGCAGCGTCAGCTTCAGCGGCTGGCCCGCCACGGTGGGGTGGGCGGTCATGCCGAACAGCTCCTGCACTCGCACCGCGACCTCGGGCGCGTCGCCGCCGTAATCCACGGCCAGCTTGCGGCCCAGCGGCGTGACGATATGGCCGGGCGCCTCGGCGTCCAGGCGTTGCTGCGCGTCCCAGTCCAGCCGCGCGCGCAGGGCGGGCAGAAGGTCGAACCGCTTCCACTCATCGGCGCTGCGCACCCCTTGCAGGTAGGGCAGCAGCCATTCCTCGGCGCTTTCCAGCAGCGCGTCCTCGCCCGTGTCGAACAATGCCAGCAGCCGCACCCGCGCCAGGAACCGCCGCGCGGCGGGCGAGGGGGCCAGCCCCAGCTGGCGCACCCCGTCCAGCATCGCCCGGGCCACCGCGTCGGGCGGCGCATCGGGCCGGGTCCGGTCGTCCAGCGCGATGGCGCCCAGCCGCTCCTGCCGGCGGGCCACCACGCGCCCCTCGCGACGGGACCATTCGCAGATATCGACCCACCGGATGCGGTCGCCCAGCACCCCGCGCAGCTCGGCCTCGCTGATCGCGATCGCCTGGCGCACCATCGCCTCGCGCGGGTGGCCGTCCGTGTCGGTGACCACCAGCAGGCGCGAAGCGGCCAGCGGGTCGCCCTCGGCCATCTTCACCCCCTTGCCGCCCGACAACAGCCAGCGTGGCGCGTCGCCCGGGCGGCGCAGCGCCACGCGGTCGGGATAGGCCAGCGCGGCCCGCTGCGCGACTCCCAGATCGGCCCGGGGCCCCGCCAGCCGGCGCAACCGCTTGGCCTCGTCCCGGATCCGCGCCACCGGCCCGCGCGCGACCCCGAATCCGCCGGGGTCGGCCAGCGCCCGCAGCCGCAAGGACAGGTCCACCCCGCGATCCCGCAGGATGTCGCGTTCGGACAAGAGAGCGGCCAGCTCCGCCGCCTCGGGCCCCGCCAATTGCAGCATATGTGCAAGCCGCGGATGCAGCGGCATGGCGGCCAGCGCGCGGCCGTGGTCGGTGATTTGCCCGTCCGCCAGCGCACCCAGGTCGGCCAGCAGCGCCCGCGCCTCGGCCATGGCGCCCTCGGGCGGCGCGGTGAGGAAGGGCAGTTCGCCCGCTTCCCGCGCGCCCCACAACGCCAGCTCCAGCGCCAGGGGCGCCAGGTCCGCGGTCTCGATCTCGGGCGGGGCGAAGGCGGGCAGGGCGCCGTCCTCGCCCCTGGTCCACAGCCGGTAGGCCACGCCCGGAGCCACGCGCCCCGCGCGGCCGGCCCGCTGTGTCGCCTCGGCGCGGCTCACCCGCTCGGTCACCAGCCGCGACATGCCCGAGCCCGGGTCGAACCGTGCGCGCCGGGCCAGCCCACCGTCCACCACCACGCGGATATCCTCGATGGTCAGAGACGTCTCGGCGATGGCGGTGGCCAGCACGACCTTGCGCCCCGGCGACGGCGCGATGGCCGCGCGCTGCTCGGCGAAGGGCAGGGCGCCATACAGGGGGCGCAGCGCCACGCCCGGCAGGTCCAGCTGCGCCATGACGCGCCGAATCTCGCCCTCGCCCGGCAGGAAACACAGCACGCTGCCTTGGGTCTCGTCGACGGCCCGCGCGATCAGCGCCGCCATCGCGGCCTCGAAGCGCTGCCCCTTCGGACGCGGCCGGTCCAGCCAGACGGTGTCGACCGGGTACGCGCGCCCCGCGCTGGTCACCACCGGCGCGTCCAGCAACGCGGCCACCGGCCCCGCGTCCAGCGTCGCCGACATCACCACGATGGCCAGGTCGTCTCGCAGCGCCTGCGCCACCTCCCATGTCAGGGCCAATCCCAGGTCGGCGTTCAGGGATCGCTCGTGGAATTCGTCGAAGATCACGCACCCGACGCCGTCGAGGCCCGGATCGTTCTGCAACCGGCGGGTCAGGATGCCCTCGGTCACCACCTCGATGCGCGTGGCGTCCGCAACCTTCGCCTCGCCCCGGATGCGGTATCCCACGGTCTGCCCCACCGGCTCGCCCAGGGTCTCGGCCATCCGCTCCGCCGCCGCGCGGGCGGCCAGCCGCCGCGGCTCGAGCATGACGATGCGCCCGGCGACCCGGTCCAGCAACGCCAGCGGCACGCGGGTGGTCTTGCCCGCGCCCGGCGGGGCCTGGAGCACGACCCGGCCGCGCGCGTCCAGCGCGGCCCGCAACTCGTCCAGCACCTCGTCGATGGGCAATTCCATGGCTCCCCATAGCGCGGCCCGGCCCCCCCGCGCCACGCCCCCGGCTTCATCTTTCCAAAAATACCTGGATCGCGACGCCGACGGCCCGCGCCCCCGTCTGGACATCGCGACCCCCTTCGGTCCAGATCGCGGCCATGGATCTCGACAGGCTCATCACCGGCATCAGGGACGGCGACCGCCGCGCGCTCGCCCGCGCGATCACGCTGGTGGAAAGCGGCCGCGCCGACCACCGTGCGCAGGCCACGCGGCTTCTGGACGCCGTGACCGACCCCGAGAGGCAGGCCATCCGCATCGGGCTGTCGGGCACGCCCGGGGTGGGCAAGTCCACCTTCACCGAGGCGTTCGGCCTCATGCTCACGGGGCAGGGGCTGCGGGTCGCGGTGCTTGCCGTCGATCCCAGCTCGGCCCGCTCGGGCGGTTCGATCCTGGGCGACAAGACCCGGATGGAGCAGCTCAGCCGCGACCCCAACGCCTTCATCCGCCCCAGCCCCAGCCAGACCGAGCTGGGCGGCGTGGCCCGCCGCACGCGCGAGGTCATCGCGCTGGCCGAGGCCGCGGGCTTCGACGTGGTCATCGTGGAAACCGTGGGCGTGGGGCAGTCCGAAACTCTGGTCGCGCAGATGACCGACATCTTCACGCTGCTGCTGGCGCCCGGCGGCGGGGACGAGCTGCAGGGCGTGAAGCGCGGGATCATGGAGATCGCGGACCTGATCCTGGTCAACAAGGCCGATGGCGAGATGAAGGCCCAGGCCGGCCGCACCTGCGCCGATTACGCGGGCGCGCTGCGGCTCTTCCGCAAGCGCCCCGGCGACCCCGAGGATTTTCCCAAGGCGCTGACCGTGTCGGCGGTCACCGGCGACGGGATCGCCACCGCCTGGGACGAGATGCGCGCGCTCGTCGCGCATCGCCGTGCCAGCGGGCAGTTCGACCAGACCCGCGCGCGGCAGAACCGCCACTGGTTCGACGACGCGGTGCGCCACGGCATCCTGCGCCACCTGGGGTCCGACCCCGAGACGCGCGCGCGCATGGAAAAGCTCGGCGCGGCGGTGGCGGCGGGCGACGCGGCGCCCTCGGCGGCGGCGGACCGGATGCTGGCGCTGCTCTTCGGTGGCGACCGGCCCGACTGACGCGGCGCCGCGCGGACCGTATTGCCCTTTGCCGCTTGACGCGCGCGGCGCGATTGCTTATCCGCGCCTGACTTCACAGATTCCGTCCGCCGGCCGGCCCCTCGTGGCCCGGCTCGGACACGACCAGACGAGGATAAGATCATGTCGCGCGTGTGCGAACTGACCGGCAAAGGTCCCATGGTTGGCAACAATGTCAGCCACGCCAACAACAAGACGAAGCGCCGCTTCCTGCCCAACCTGAACGACGTGTCGCTCATGTCCGAAACGCTGGGCCGCACCTTCAAGCTGCGCATCTCGGCCTCGGCGCTGCGCACCGTGGATCACCGCGGCGGGCTCGACGGCTTCATGGCCAAGGCGAAGGAAACGGACCTGTCGCCCAACGCCCTGAAGATCAAGAAAGAGATCGCGAAGGCCCAGGCCACCGCCTGATCGCCCGCGTTTTGCTCTGCATGAAGGCCCCGTCGCTTGCGGCGGGGTCTTTTCGCGTGTGCCGACCCGCTCAGTCCAGCCCGACGGTGGATGACCGGCGCTCCATCATCATCACGTCGCACCACTGTCCCGCGCGGGGCCCGTAGGTCATCCGCCCGAGCCGTTCACGCAGCCCAAGACGGACAAAGCCCGCGCGCTCCAGCGCGGCGATGGATGCGGCGTTCTCGGCGAAACACTGCGCCACGAGGGTCCAGAAGCCGGCCGGCTCGCTCGCCGCCACCGTGTCGGCGATCAGGCGAGCGCCAAGGCCCGCGCCGCGAAAGCCCGCCTCCACGTAGACCGAGATCTCGCCCACGCCGGCATAGACCGCGCGCGGCGACGTGCGGGACACGCCCGCCCAGCCGCGCGCCTCGCCGTCCACCAGGCCCAGCAGGGCCAGGCCCGCGGGCGGGTCGAAGGCGGCGAAACTCCGGGCGTCATGGGGGGTGTCGCGGAAGCTGGCCCGCCCGGTGGACAGGCCGCTTCGGTCGATCCGCGCGATCGCGTCGATGTCGGAGCGCTGCGCGGCGCGCGTTGTGATCGTGTTGGGCATGACGCGCGGCCTAGCACGAGGCCGCGACCACGCGCCATACCAGGCGGGACAAAGGGACATCAAAGCCCCGCCTGTCTGTCGGCCGCTAGAAGCTGAACTGGATCGAGGTCTGGATCCGGTCAACGTCGTAGCTGCCCCCACCGAAGGTGTCGCGGGTGCCGTGGAAATACTCCACGCCCAGCGTGGTGCTTTCGGCGACCTGGTACTGCGCGTTCAGGTGAACGGACTCCAGCGTCTCGGTGTCGCCCACCGCGCCGCTGTCGATGTCGCGCCAGCCATAGATGCCGCGGAAGGTCCAGTTCTCGCCGACCTCCTGCGCCAGGCCGATATAGGCCGCCTGGGTGTCGATGGCGTCACCCGCGCCGTCCACCGCGTCGCCCAGGAACACCATGTAGGGCGCCAGGGCCGAGCCGGTGGTGTAGGACGCGTCCAGCGTCGCGCCGTCCCACAGCTGTGCCGTGGTCGACAGGTTCACGCCCCACATGTCCTCGTCGCCGCCCAGCCCGTCGTTGACGGTGCCGCCGATGGCCGACATGCGCAGCAGCAGCGGGTCGGTGTCGTAGGCCAGCGCGGCGATGAGCACCGGATCGTCGCTATTGCCGTTATGCTCTTCCAGCGCGACCTGGCCCACGATGTTGTTGCCGAATTCGTGGGTGTACTGGATCATCTCCTGCCGGGCGAAGGGGATGCCCGCGACGCCCTGGAAGTCCAGCGTGATCGGGTAGGACGACAGCGGCATGAAGGTCGTCCAGTATTTACCGATCCGCCAGCCGTTCAGCGTGATGTTGGCGTGGCGCAGCCGCGGCTCGGCCCCGCCGGTGCTGAACGCGCCCGCGGCGCCGTAGAAGTCGATCTCGACCTGGGTGCCCAGCTCGCCGAAGGACGTGGGCGTCGTGCTGCGGAAGCCCAGGCGCGTCTGGTTCACGGTGGCGTTGAAGAAATCGCCGCTCTGCGTGCCGTCGAGCCCCACCAGCCCGAAGGTGGTGTTGCCCAGCTCGGCCCCGAAATCATAGATGAAATCGGCCTTGATGTAGCCATAGACGTCGACGGTGGTGTTCGAACTGCCGAAACTCAGCGGCTCGTCCCGGTTTTCCAGCTCGGCCACGCGGTTTTCCAATGCGGCGATACGCTGGGCGTCGCTCTGTGCAAGGGCGGGCAGGGTGCCTCCCATGATCAGCGCAGGGGCGATCAGCAACGGGGAGAGATTTTTCATGGACTGTCCTTCCTGTCGGTCCTCGTTGGGACAACCGGATCGGCCTTGATCCTCACGTCCCCGAGGCTGCGACAGGCCACCCGCCGGCGCGGGTGTTCAGCGCGCGGCGTTCAGCAGTTCATCAACCCATGCGGGAACGACTTCGGTGGCTTTTCCGTATTGTCCTGTGTCGAAAACCCCGCCCGACGGTGCGAGGTTCAGCTCATGCGTCGGAATGTCGCGGGAACGTGCGACATCGACGAAACCGGCGGCGGGATAGACGGTGCCCGAGGTGCCGATCGCGACGAACAGGTCGGCCTGCGAAAGCGCGTCCTCGATCCGGTCCAGACCGTGCGGCATCTCGCCGAACCAGACCACGTCGGGTCGGATCGCCTGCTTGCCGCATTCGGCGCAATGATCCAGCATGTCCATGACCTTGGGCGCGTCCCAGGTCGCCCCGCAGGCGTTGCACCGCGCGCGGTCCAGACGGCCGTGCATGTGCAGCACATCCGCCGCGCCCGCCCGGTCCAGCAGGCTGTCCACGTTCTGCGTCACGAGCAACGTGTCCGGCCGCTCGGCCTTCAGCCGCGCCAGCGCGTGATGCGCCGCGTTGGGCTCGGCTCCCGCCGCGTTGGCCCGCCGCGCATTGTAAAATTCGTGGACCCTGGCGGGATCCCGCGCGAACCCCTCGGGTGTCGCGACGTCATTCAGGTCGTATTGCGTCCAGACACCCCCCTCGTCGCGGAAGGTGCCAAGGCCGCTTTCGGCGGACAGTCCCGCGCCGCTCAGAACCACGATCTTTTCCATGGCCGCTCCTCCGCTAGTCTCCTCTGCAAGCGTGGTAGCGAAAGGACGAACCGGATGAAAACAGCTTCGACCCCGACCGGAACGGCCCCGGGGGCTCACCGATGACCCGGATCCTGATCGTCTGTCTCGGCAATATCTGCCGCTCGCCCACGGCCGAGGCGGTGCTGCGCGCCAAGCTCGACGCGGCGGGCATCGCGGGGCAGGTGGACAGCGCGGGCACCGGCGACTGGCACGTGGGCGACCCGCCGCACCCGCCGATGATCCGCGCGGCGGCCAAGGCGGGCTATGACCTGACGCCGCTGCGCGCGCGCCAGTTCACGCCGGCCGATTTCGATGCGTTCGACCTGATCCTGGCGGCCGACCCCGCAAACCTGCGCGATATCGAGGCGCAGCGCCCGGCGGGCCACGCGACGCCCGTGCGCCTGCTGGCCCCTTACGCGGAAACGGGCACCGAAGAGGTGCCCGATCCCTATTATACCAAGGATTTCGACGGCGCGCTCAGGCTGATCGAGCGGGCCTGCGACGGCGTCGTCGCTCAGCTGCAGTAGGTCTCGGCGCTGGCGCCGAAGGACCTGTAGCGCTTCCAGAACGTCTCGTGCCGCGGGTTGTCCGACTGCCGGACCACCTGCGCCTGGTGCGGATCCTTGAAGAACCGCGCGGCCATGCGCTGGTCGCGGCGGTCGAGCGTGACGTTGGCGACCTGCTGGATGCAGCCGCACAGGGCGCGGTTCGCGGCCTGCCGGTCCGATTGCAGGCAGGCCCGTTCGATGGGGCCGGCCTGCGCCATGCCGCCGGCGAATGCGGCTGCCGCCGCGAGGAATGCGATTTTTTTCATGATCTCTGCCCTAGTTACGCGGTCGCCCTGGTTGGCCCCGGGTCGTCCGACTTTTTGCCATGTGGATAACCTAGCAGAAAACCGCGCGGGCCTGAACGGAATTGTTGCGGCTCAGCGCCGGATTTCGAAGCCCGTGGCACCGGTGTCATCCACGTCCTCGGTCTCGACCGACGAGACGGATCCGAAGGTGGGGCCGCGCCCCAGTTCGGTCAGCAGCGACTCGATCTCGCGGTCGGGGCCTTCCACGTGGGCCTCGACCGTGCCGTCGTCGCGGTTGCGCACCCAGCCGCGCAGGTCGCGCGACCGCGCCGCGTCGCGGGTGAAGGCGCGGAACCCCACGCCCTGGACCCGTCCGCTGATGATCGTCCGTACCGCCATGGGCCGCAGCATGGCGAATGGCGCGCCGGGCATCAAGCCGTGTGCGGATCCGACGCTGGCCGCGGGGTCGGGCGGCCTTATGTGATGGGTTACGCAACCCCGGACCATGCATCATGCAGACAGACGATATGACCCGCCTCATGGCCTTCGCGCGCCACGTGGGGCGGCCCGACACGGATCCCCGCGATACCGCGATGCGCCGCGGCTGGCTGACCCGCGACGGCGCGCTGACCGAGGACGGGCGCGCCACGCTGAAAAGCCTGGCCGAGCAGGACCACACCCGCACGGTGTTCCGCGGCAATTTCTGAGGCGCGGGGGCCTACTCGGCCCACAGGCGCAACAGGTTCGACCGTGTGCGCGCCAGCCGCGACAGCTGTTCGCGGTCGCCCGCACCCGTCTCCTCGGCGGCGATGGCCGTGTCGAGGTCGAACAGGATGTCGCGGTGCTGTGGCGAGCGGATCCAGCTCGTGACCCAGCCGACGATGGCCATCCGTTCGCCGGTCGTGACCGGTTGCACCTCGTGCAGGGTGTCGGAGGGATACAACACCAGTTCCCCGGCGTTCAGTCGGAACCCGCGCGATTCCACGCGGTCCTGGATCACCAGCGCGCCGCCCTCGTAGTCCTCGGGCGGGGTCAGGGCCAGCGTGAAGGACAGGTCCGTCCGCGCCCCCTGCATCAGCGCGTCGTCCACATGGGCGCCGTAGGCCTGCCCCGGCCCGTAGCGCGAGATCAGGATGCGCGCGAAGGCCTTGGGCCGCGCGGCGGCGGCGAAGACCGGGTGGCGCAGCAGCGCCGCCTCGACCTGCGCCACGACCGCGTCGCGCGCCGGGCCGGGGCCCGCCTGGGCGTTGCGCTTGACCTGCCGCGCCAGGCGGCCCGCGCTCGCCGCCCCGTCCTCGAAGGGCAGGGCGGCGGCGGCCTCGCGCAGCGCGGCAAGGCCGTGGCGGTCGAAGATATCCTCGATCAGGATCATCAGGTGGCCGGGATTGCGAAATCGATCCGTGCCGCCGCGCCGTAGAGCACGTCGGCGCTGCCCTCGACCGTGCCCTGGGGCAGGATGGCCGGGAACACGTCCGCCGTGGGGGCCAGCGCCGCCACGACCTTGTCGCGGGTCTCGCCCGGCTCCAGCCGTTCGGCCATGCGGTTCGCCACCTGGATGAAGCCCCAGGCGTCCTGGTACTCGTGCAGGTTCGAGATCGACCCGTCCGCGGCGATGCCGATATCGTATTCGTCGGCGGCCACGCGGGTCAGCGCGGCGATGGCGCGCACGCGGTCGGCCTGGGTCGCGTCGGCGGCGTCGCGCGCGGCCTCGATCTTGGCCTGGGCCGCGTCGCGGGCGGCCTCGACGTCGCCACCGTCCTGCACGGCGGCGGTCAGCGCTTGCAATTCCGCGGCGAAACCCTCGGCGCCCGCGGCCTCGAGCTGCGGAACCAGGTCGGAATAGATCTCGTCCTCGGGGTGCTTCATGTGGGTCATGGCGATCTCGGTCTCGCCCTCGGCCCGGACGGCGGCGCCCGCGGTCAGGTGCCCCTCGATCAGCCCCAGCGCCAGCAGCAGCTGCGCCGCGTCGCTGGGTCCGGGCATGGCGCCGCGCTCGCCGCCTTCGCCACCCTCACCGCCTTCGCCGCTGCCCTGGGCAAAGCCCGGCCGCGCGGCCAGCATCGCCACGCCGCCAAGCCCCGCGCCCGCCAGAAGGCTGCGCCGTCCAATCACCATGCGAACCCCGCCGCGTTCCCCGTCACTCATGTCGTTCTCCGATTCCTGACAAATTTAGTCGGTAAATCGCTGCTACGCCCGCCGCGCCGGGGAGTCAAAGTAATTTTGTCAGGTATTCGGACGGGCGGGATGGCTTTGCCTGCGCAGGACGCTTCGCTCCGAGTGAGAAGGACATGCGGCCATGGGCTGCGCTGGCCCCTCGAGCCGGGGTGGTCGGCGGGCCGAGGCCGGCGATCCGCCGTGCCGCCCGGGCGCTTCATGGCGGCCAGGCACATGGCCCCGACACGGTGTGCGCTTGGCGCGGCCCATCGGCGGCCCGATGATCGCCAGGCGCCTGCGGCGGGGGTAGGGTGGGGCAAGGCGCTCCCCTTGAACGCGCCACGGCGTCCGCCGCGCTCAGGTCTCCGAGTAATCCGGCGGCGCCCAAAGCTCTGGCGGATAGATCGCGTCGGGGCCGATCAACGAGTCGTAGCAATCGCCTAAAGCCCCGATCTGCTCAGCCTGCGACGGTCCGACCAATTCGCCCATGGCCGAAAGTATATAGCCCCACGTATCCGGCGCGAACAACGTCCCCAAGGCAACGCCACCGAAAGCCGCGATGCCCGCTCCAACCGAACGATACGCGCCTTCCCGGACAAGGGTTGCTGCCGATGCTTTCTCTGGGCGAGTTGCAAGTTCCTGATGCACAGCGGTGAGCCGACGATTCAACTCGCCAATCGTATCCGCCATTGCCACGACCAATTCCGCGATCTCATCGCCTGGCCGTTCATTGAGCAATGTTCCTGCCGTCTGATCCAAAAGCCCCGGAAGCCGGTCAAGCGGCTCAAGAGCGCCTGGTAGCGCATTGCATACTGTCCGCCGATACTCGTCCAGTGCCGTCTGGATCTGTCTGGCAAGACCTTTGGCGACTATGGACTTCAATCTCGATTGTCGCTTCAGCCGCTCGACCTGCCTCAGAGCCGTCTCAAGCCGCATCCTGTAGAATTCGCGCTCAATGTCCGCGATGATCCTCGTGATCCGCTCGGCCACCTGCTGCCACGTCTCGCCCTCGGCCTTCTGCCACGCCTCGTCCGGGATCAGCGCGATCTGCGTCTGCAACTCCCAGTCCAGCGGCGCGCCCTGCAGGAACCCGTCATACCACCGCGCCCAGAAGGACCAGACCGGGTTCGCCTCGGCCGCGCGGTGAATTTGGTTGGGATATATTCCATCGAAGCCCAATCCCTCCGGCCAGAGCGGGCGCGTTATGAGGATCAACACACTGGATACATCCCGACTGTCAGCGGAAAGCGCGTGGAGCGAGGCGGTCTCGGCGGTCGATAATTCAGCGTAGTGTCCAAGATATACGACCGACTTATCTGCAGAATGGGCTGTGTAGCTAGCAGCCTTGAAGGCGGCCTCGGCAGCATCAGTAGAAGTTATGGCAGACCCTGAATCTCCGGCTTGAGCGGCGGCTTCCGCTGCGGCCCTTGCAGCGCCCGTCAGGTCGGTTTGTTCGACATGTGCTTCCGCCGACGAGTCAGCGGCAATTCTTGTTTCCCGATTCGGTATTATTGCCGCGACTGATGCGGCCAAGATCGCGCGAAGGCTGCAAAGTGAGACGCCCATTTCTGAAGACTGAAAAGATGTGAATAGCGTAGGTAATGACCGCAACGCCGACCGCGCGGCCATCGCCACCACCACCTCGCGCGGCTGCTCCCGCAGCCACGCCTCGTAGGCGTCCCAGTCCCCGAACTCCGGCATCCACCACCCTCCGCGCGCCCGCACCGTGCCGCAGCCGCGGGCCATGGACAACCGCCCGAAATCGCCCCATATCCTCAGCCCATGACCGAGCTCAAATATATCCGCAATTTCTCCATCGTGGCCCATATCGACCACGGCAAGTCGACGCTCGCCGACCGGCTGATCCAGCTGACCGGCACCGTGGCCGAGCGCGACATGAAGGACCAGCTGCTCGACGCCATGGATATCGAGCGCGAGCGCGGCATCACCATCAAGGCCAACACCGTGCGGATCGAGTATCCCGCCAAGGACGGCCACACCTACGTCCTGAACCTCATCGACACGCCCGGCCACGTGGACTTCGCCTACGAGGTCAGCCGCTCGATGAAGGCGGTCGAGGGCTCGCTGCTGGTCGTCGACGCCTCGCAAGGGGTCGAGGCGCAGACGCTCGCCAATGTCTATACCGCCATCGAGGCCGACCACGAGATCGTGCCGGTCCTCAACAAGGTCGACCTTCCGGCCGCCGAGCCCGACCGCGTGCGCGAGCAGATCGAGGACGTGATCGGGATCGAGGCGCATGACGCGGTCGAGATCTCGGCCAAGACCGGCGTCGGCATTCCGGATGTCCTGGAAGCCATCGTCACCCGCCTGCCGCCGCCCCACGGGGGCGACCGCGACAAGCCGCTCAAGGCCATGCTGGTGGACAGCAAGTACGACCAGTACCTGGGCGTCATCTGTATCGTCCGCATCATCGACGGCGTCCTGAAGAAGGGCGACCGCATCCGCATGATGAAGACCGGCGGCACCTACGACGTGGACGACGTGGGCATCTACCGCCCCGCCATGACCGCCGTGAAGGAGCTGGGCCCGGGCGAGATCGGCTATCTCAACGCCTCGATCAAGCAGGTCAGCGACACCCGCGTCGGCGACACCATCACGACCGAGAAGCACCCCACGCCCGAGGCGCTGCCGGGCTTCAAGCCGTCGGTCCCGGTGGTCTTCTGCGGGCTCTTCCCCGTGGACACCAACGATTTCGACGACATGCGCGACGCGATCGAGAAGCTCGCGCTCAACGACGCCTCCTTCACCTACGAGATGGAGACCTCGGCCGCGCTGGGCTTCGGCTTCCGGTGCGGCTTCCTGGGGCTGCTGCACCTCGAGGTGATCCGCGACCGGCTCGAGCGCGAATACGATATCGACCTCATCACCACCGCGCCGTCGGTGATCTACCACATCTACACCCGCGACGGTCAGATGACCGAGCTGCACAACCCCGCCGACTTCCCCGATCCCGGCACCATCGACCGGGTGGAAGAGCCGCGCATCAAGGCCACCGTCCTGGTCCCGGACGAGTACCTGGGCGACGTGCTGAAGCTCTGCCAGGACCGGCGCGGCATCCAGCTCGACCTGACCTACGCGGGCACCCGCGCCATGGTGGTCTATGACCTGCCCCTGAACGAGGTGGTGTTCGACTTCTACGATCGCCTGAAATCGGTAACGAAAGGTTACGCCAGCTTCGATTACCAGATGATCGGCTACCGCGCCGACAAGCTGGTGAAGATGCAGATCCTGGTGAACGACGAGCCGGTGGACGCCCTGTCGATGATGGTCCACCAGGACCGGGTCGAGGGCCGCGGCCGCGCCATGTGCGAGAAGCTGAAAGAGCTCATCCCCCGCCACATGTTCAAGATCCCGATCCAGGCGGCCATCGGCGGCCGCGTCATCGCGCGCGAGACCTTGTCGGCCATGCGCAAGGACGTGACCGCCAAGTGCTATGGCGGCGACGCGACCCGGAAGAAGAAGCTGCTGGAGAAGCAGAAGGCCGGCAAGAAGAAGATGCGCCAGTTCGGGAAGGTCGAGATCCCGCAGGAAGCGTTTATCAACGCACTGAAAATGGACAGCTAAGGCTGTCCTTTTTCAGTGCGCGTGCGCGAAAGAGTCTTGCGCAGCAAGGCGCGCAGCGGCACCCGGTTGCAGTGATTTTTTTTTCAGATAGCCATGGATGAGAAATATAGTGCCTAAATATGACTTGAAGCCTTCTGATGTTTTTACACCCCGGAATGCGGTGGTTAATCGTGATATGTATGTGTCGCGGAGGGAGATCGAAGGTCGATTCGAGTCTGCGCTTGGCACGAGCCATGCTATCCTCATTTATGGCGAGAGTGGAAATGGAAAGAGCTGGCTTTACAAGGAGTTCTTTTCAAGTAGAGATGTATTTTTCTGCGTTGTTGATTTAAATACAGCTCGTTCAGAGGGCTTTGATGTAGCCTTGGAGGAGGCCTACATATCAGAGCCTACTGACATCAAAAAAAAGCGCACGAGGAAGAAAGGGGTTGGGTTAAGATATGTGTTTACGGCAGCGGCGGAGGTCTCATCAGAAAGCGAATTACTAGATGTTCGGGTGTTCGAAAGGCTTTTAAGGTCCATTCGAACTCTTGCTGGCGATCGTCAGGCTTTTGTCGTTTTCGATAACCTTGAGCAAATTGCTCACTCTGAGGACGAGCTACGTAAACTCGCTGACTGTATTATTCGTGTCGATAACGAAAGGTATGCAGCATATGAGGTTCGAATGTTGATTGTCGGTACGCCCGGCGACCTTCGCGAGATCATTGCGAGGCATGGCGATGTTAACACCTTAACTAACCGGATGAGAACCCTTCCGGAAGTTGGCCGAATGACGCCTCAGGAAGCTAAAAAACTATTACAGAGAGGTTTCAAGGAATTTCTCGGTTTGAGAATTGAATCCGAACAGAAAACACTAGATAAGATTTTGTTTTTGTCGGACAGAGTGGCTGAGCAAGTTCATGCGCTTGCACTGGAGATTGCAAATTTCGCGGTTGAAGAGGGCGCGGTTTCGAATCGGGTGGTCAAGCTCGGAACTGATGCATGGCTCTCTGATTCTCTTGCGGCCGTTAAGGACCAGATCAGACCGTTGATGAACAAGAAAAAGAAAGATATTCAAAGAGTTGATCAAGTAATTTTCTCACTTGGTCAAATTCAATCGGAAAATTTCTCGCACAATGACGTCGAGTCGATAATCGAGAAGAATTTTCCTGATACCGTTTCGGGTCGAAGCGGGCTTGGGGTTAGCCATATCATGAAAAATCGACTTTCCGATGGCGATGGCCGGATTATTGTTCCTAATCCAAACTCCCCGACATATCGCATTTCTAATGCAAAAATCAGAATGGCGATCAGGGCCTGCGTCGTTATCGAAAAAGATGGTACGATTTCGATGAAGGACTAACAGGCTGCTGAAAAACCCCGACCTCGACGTGCTTCTTGGGACGTGATTCACTTTCGCCGTGGTGACGGCGGGGGTTGTGATGCGCGGGACGGATCGGGCGACGGGATCGCTGTTCAGCTATGTCGACCTGGAGGAGCGCGTGCCGGTGGGTCATCCGCTTCGGGCGATCCGGCGGGTGGTGAACGACGCGCTGGCGAGCTTGGACGGGGAGTTCGCGGGGCTCTACGCCGCCCATGGCCGGCCCTCGATCCCGCCCGAGCGGCTGATCCGGGCGAGCCTGTTACAGATCCTCTACTCGGTCCGCTCCGAGCGGCAGCTGATGGAGCAGATGGACTACAACCTGCTGTTCCGCTGGTTCGTGGGGCTCGGCATCGATGACCCGGTCTGGGTCCCGACGGTGTTCACGAAGAACCGTGACCGGCTGCTGACGACGGAGATGTCGCGCAAGGTGATGGCGGCGATCCTCACGCATCGCGAGGTAGCGCACTTGCTTTCGGACGAGCACTTCTCAGTCGACGGCACGCTGGTGAAGGCTTGGGCCTCGATGAAGAGCTTCCAGCCGAAGCGCGGAAACGAGCCGCCGGGCGGGGACGGTAGTTCAGGCGACCCGCCTCAGGATGCAGCCCCCGCCGATGCCGACCAATCCCCTGCCAAGTCCGAGACCGACCCGATGTCCCAGCCCCACCGCACCAGCCGCAACGCCGAGGTCGACTTCCGCGGCACGAAGCGCTCGAACGCGACGCATGCGTCCACGACCGACCCGGACGCGCGGCTCTACCGCAAGTCGGCGGGCACGGGGGCCATGTTGTGCTTCATGGGGCATGCGCTGATGGAGAACCGCTCGGGCCTGGTGGTCCAAGGCGACCTGACGCAGGCCGACGGCCATGCCGAACGCCGCGCAGCGCTCGGCATGATCCACGACCACTCGCCCGGCTCGACGCGGCGCCTGACATTGGGCGCCGACAAGGGATACGACAGCGCCGACTTCGTCCGTGACCTCCGACAGGCCTGCGTCACACCCCACGTGGCGCAGAAGGCCCGCCATTCGGCCATCGACGGGCGCACCACCCGCCACGCGGGCTACGCACTGTCCCAGAAGCATCGCAAGCGCATCGAGGAGCCGTTCGGCTGGGCCAAGACCGTCGGCGGCATGGCCCAGACCGCCTACCGCGGACTCGAACGCGTCCGATCCCGCTTCATCCTGACGATGGCCGCCAACAACCTCGCAAGGCTGCCACGCCTACTCGCAGGGTGATGGCGACAGGGCCGCTCAGCCGACTCGACCGGCAGGCCAAACTGCACGAACGAACCGGCCAGACGGCCCAGGGATCAGGAAACCGTCCCTCGCCCACTGCTTTTTCCGCAGCCTGCTAATAGTGCAGTGTTGACGGATTGACTGTCGGCGAGCGGTTCACCCCGCTACGCGCTCCCTCCCAACCCCATACACCCCCACAGCCACAACCGCATAGACCCCGTTCACCGTCAGCACGAAGCTCCATGGCGCGCCCGCGCCCCAGATGAGCTTCGCCGACAGCGACGCCAGCGCCTCCAGCACCACGAACCCGGTGATCCATGCCGCCGCGCCGCTCAGCCGCGCGAAGATCGGGATCAGCGCCAGGGCGAAGACCACCGACCAGAATTCGCGCCCCGCCGACAGGATCAGCGGCATCAGCGCCGCCTCGGCATTCAGGGCCACGATGGCCAGCGCATTGGCGATGCAGCCCAGCACACCGGCAAGGGCGGCGATCAGGATGTTGCGGGGGGTGAACATGGGCGGGCCTCCGGTTGCGTCGGTCGCTCAACGGCCGGGGCGGGGCAGGGGTCCCGCGGCGGATCGCCCCGCCCGGTCGGCCCCCGTCACTTCGGACGGCGCGATCGGTAGTCGTAGAACATCCGCAGCACCGCGTTCAGCCGCGTCTGCCAGCCCGGCCCCATGTCGCGGAACCAGCGGGCCACGTCGCTGTCCAGGCGGATGGTGACGCGGGTCTTGCCGGGGCGGTTGTCGGTGGCGATCTCGACCCAGCCCGGCGGCTCGGCGGGCAGGCGCTTGGGCTCGATGATCTCCTCGCGGATATCCTTCAGGTCGGCCATCAGCGCCTCGAAGGTCGACGTGGGATCGTAGTTCTTCATGGGCGGGCCTCCGGTTGCGGACAGCCTGCCGCGCCGTGCTTGCCAGCGGGTGAGCGCTGCGTGCGCAGGCCGCGCCGGTCCGACGCCCGGTGTACGCGCGGTGCCGTCCGGTGCACGCCATGTGCCCCCTGGCCGACGCGGGGCCGACGGGGCAGGCCCCGCGGCGCACGGCCGGTGCACGCGGGCTGCACGGGCCGGGGACGCGCGGTGCACGCCGGTCCGACGGATCAGGCGTCGAGGAAGGCCCGCACGCTCGCCTCGACCTCGCGCGGCTTTTCCGCGTGCAGCCAGTGCCCGGTTCCGGGGATCTTGGCGAACCGCGCCTTGGGGAAAAACGCCCTGATATCAGCGCGATGGGCGTCCTGGACATAGTCGCTGTCGCCCCCCGACAGGAACAGCACCGGCCGCTCGAACGTGCCCTCCAGGTCGTCGGGCCAGCCCACGATCTTCGGCATCTCGGCCTCCAGCACGTCCAGGTTCAGCCGCCATTTTTTCTCAGCGATATCAAGGGATTGCAGGAGAAACGCGCGGATCCCGTCCTCGGGCACCAGCGCCCGGAACCGCTGATCCGC
Organism: Palleronia salina; assembly: GCF_900141995.1. Classification (GTDB taxonomy): domain Bacteria; phylum Pseudomonadota; class Alphaproteobacteria; order Rhodobacterales; family Rhodobacteraceae; genus Palleronia; species Palleronia salina. Next base: position 52,947 of record NZ_FQZA01000006.1, read on the forward strand.
GTCCCGCCGGCTCTCGACTCCGCTCAAATCCAGCGCCCGCATCGCGTCGATATACTGCTGCTGGCTATGCGCGTACCCCACCGGCGCGATGTCCGCCACGACCAGCCGCCGCACCTTCTCGGGGTGCCGCAGCGCCAGCGCCATCGCCGCCTTGCCGCCCATGGAGTGCCCCAGCACATCCCATTGATCTTCAATGGTTTCCGCCAGGTCGTCGGCCAGGGCGGGGTACGCGTGATCCGCGTCCCAGCCCGACCCGCCGTGGTTGCGCATGTCCACCGCGGTGACCTGTCCCCGGTCCGAAAGCCGCTTGGCGATCACCCCCCAGTTCCGCGCCGAGCCGTATAGCCCGTGCGCGATCAGCAAGGGCGTGCCGCCCGCGCCTTCCGTCCGGGTCTCGAGCTTCACAGGTCGGGATAGATCGGGAAGCGCTGGCACAGCGCCTCGACCTCGTCCTTCACCGCCGCTTCGACCGCGCCATTGCCGTCCTCGCCATTGGCGGCCAGCCCGTCCACGACCCGCACGATCCAGTCGGCGATCTGGCGGAATTCCGGCTCGCCGAAGCCGCGGGTGGTCCCGGCGGGCGAGCCCAGGCGGATGCCGCTGGTGATGGTCGGCTTCTCGTCGTCGAAGGGGATGCCGTTCTTGTTGCAGGTGATGTGCGCGCGGCCGAGCGCCTTTTCGGTGGCGTTGCCCTTCACGCCCTTGGGGCGCAGGTCGACCAGCATGACATGCGTGTCGGTGCCGCCGGTCACGATGTCCAAGCCGCCCTTGATCAGCTGGTCGGCCAGCGCCTGCGCGTTCCGGATCACCTGACCCTGGTAGGTCTTGAAGCCGGGCAGGAGCGCTTCGCCGAAGGCGACGGCCTTGGCGGCGATCACGTGCATCAGCGGACCGCCCTGGATGCCGGGGAAGATGGCCGAGTTGAACTTCTTCGCCAGCGCCTCGTCATCGGTCAGGATCATGCCGCCGCGCGGGCCGCGCAGGGTCTTGTGGGTGGTGGTGGTCGCGACATGCGCGTGGGGGAAGGGCGAGGGATAGTCGCCCGAGGCCACCAGCCCCGCGAAATGCGCCATGTCCACCAGCAGGTAGGCGCCCACGCTGTCGGCGATCTCGCGCATCCGGGCGAAGTCGATGATCCGCGGAATGGCCGAGCCGCCGGCGATGATCATCTTGGGCTGATGCTCGGTCGCGAGCTGCTGCACCTGGTCGTAGTCCAGCGTCAGGTCCTCGCGGCGCACGCCGTATTGCACGGCGTTGAACCACTTGCCCGACTGGTTGGGACGTGCGCCGTGGGTCAGGTGGCCGCCCGCGTCGAGGCTCATCCCCAGGATCGTGTCGCCGGGCTGCAGCAGCGCGCTGAAGACGCCCTGGTTGGCCTGGCTGCCCGAGTTGGGCTGCACGTTGGCGAAGCCGCAGTTGAACAGCTTGCAGGCCCGGTCGATCGCCAGGTTCTCGGCGATGTCCACGAACTGGCACCCGCCATAGTAGCGACGACCGGGATAGCCTTCGGCGTACTTGTTGGTCAGGACGCTGCCCTGCGCCTCCATCACCGCGCGGCTGACGATGTTCTCGGACGCGATCAGCTCGATCTCGTGGCGCTGGCGGCCCAGCTCCTGGTCCATGGCGCGGGCGAGCTCGGGATCGGTCTCGCCGATGGACTTGGTGAAGAAGCCTTCGTCGCGGTGGGGGGCGTTCATGGCGGCAATCCTTTCGGCGCGATTGACGGGGTTGGGCGCGGTTTAGCCCATCGCAGCCCCCCGCAAAAGACCGTTTGCGACGATGGCGCGATCCGTCGCGGCATCGCGCTTGTCAATCGGGCCCGGCCCCGGCAGGTTGCCGCTGGATGCAGCGGCGAAAGGGCCGGCCATGTACGACAAGATCGCCTTCGTCGCCAGCAGCGTCGCGCAGGCGCAGGACGCGCTGGCGCGGCTGACCGACCGGTATGGCCAGTGCGAGATCCACGAGGCCGACGTGATCGTCGCGTTGGGCGGGGACGGGCACATGCTGCGCACCCTGCACGAGACCGAGAAGCTTTCGGCGCCGACCTATGGCATGAACTGCGGCACCATCGGTTTCCTGATGAACGAGTTCGGCGAGGACGATCTGCCCGCGCGCCTGGCCGCCGCCGAGGTCGAAACGATCAATCCGCTGTCCATGCATGCAACCTGTCATGGCGGCACCATGCACGAGGCGCTGGCGATCAACGAGGTCTCGCTGCTCCGGGCGGGACCGCAGGCGGCCAAGCTGCGCATCAGCGTCGACGACAAGGTGCGCATGTCCGAGCTGGTCTGCGACGGTGCCATGGTGGCGACCCCCGCCGGGTCCACCGCGTATAACTACAGCGCGAACGGCCCGATCCTGCCCATCGGTGCGGACGTGCTGGCGCTGACCGCGATGGCCGCGTTCCGGCCGCGCCGCTGGCGCGGGGCGCTGTTGCCCAAGAACGCGACCGTGCGCTTCGACGTGCTGGAAGAAGAAAAGCGTCCCGTGATGGCCGATGCCGACGGCCGGTCGGTGCGCGACGTGCTGTCGGTGACGGTCCGGTCCGAGCCCAGCGTGGTCCACACGATCCTGTTCGACCCCGGTCACGGGCTGGAGGAGCGTCTGCTTCAGGAGCAGTTCACCTGAGGTCGAAGCGGACCTCGATCAATTGGACCGAGGCGGTCACCCCCCGAAGGTGATGACCGGCGCGGGCCCCAGCGGGATGGGGCCCAGCGACATGCGGCCCGCGTCGAAGACCAGCGGCAGCGACAGCTCACCGCTGCCCGACAGGCCCGACAGCAGCGTCAGACCCTGCTGCACGGCGCTGCGCTGTGCTTCTGGCACCAGCCCCAGCGCCACGGCGACCCGCAGGGCATCACGCCAGTCGTTCACCGTCAGCAGCAATTCGCCCTCGGGCTGGTTGGCGGCGTTCACGTCGACCGCGCCATCGGCCTCGACCGTCACGTCGCCCCAGTCGAGCGACAGGTCGTGCAGTTCGATCCGCTGCGGCGCGGGCGGGGTTTCCAGTGCGCTGCGGTCCAGCGGCGCGTCCAGCTCGATGGTCGCGTCCAGCCGCAGGGCCTCGATCGCCCCCAGGCCGGCCGCGTCCAGCTGCTCCATGAGCGTGTCGGGCAGGACCACGTTCTCGACCGCGAGGCCGATATTCTGGTGGCTGGGGTCGGGCGCACCTTCGGGCAGGCGGGTCGCGAACCGCAGCTGACCGATCCGAAGGGTGCGGCCCGCGCTTTCCACGGCCAGGCCGTCGACCACCAGCGACGAGTGGTCCAGCGGCAGGCGCGGGCTGGGTTGCACGGTCATCGAGGCGCGGGCCTTGTCGTTGGTGATGATCGCGGTGCCCAGCACCGACTCGAGCCCGATCTGCGGCGGCAGCGCGGCGATCACCTGGTTCGGGCGATAGCTGAGCGCCAGCAGCTGGAAGAACGGCGCGACCAGCGTCAGGCCGCCCGGCGTCGTCACCTGGACCTCGTCGAAGGTGGTGTCGAAGCGGTTCGGAAAGCCGCGCGTTTCGCGCGACTGCACGTCGATCTGCCAGCCCGCGGCGCGCATGGTGTCCAGTTGTTCGGCGATCGCCCGCTCGGTGGTCCGGGCGCCCCAGAACCAGTAGCCCGACCAGACCAGCGCGGCGGCAAGCACAAGAATGACCAGTTTACCCATGACGACCGCTCCTTGCCTGTTGGCGCGGCGGACCTTTTCACCGCCTGCCGCATCGTGTCTATAGGCGCCATGACGCATGTTCCAGAGTTTCAACGGGGCGGCATGTGGGTCTTCGGCTATGGCTCGCTTGTCTGGAACCCCGAGTTCCCGGTCGCCGAGCGGGTGGTCGCCTCGCTCCATGGCTACGCGCGCACTTTCTGCATGCGCTCGGTCCACCATCGCGGCACCCACGAGGATCCGGGCCTTGTCCTGGCGCTGGATGCGCAGCCGGCGGCGCGCTGCTCGGGCGTGGCGTTGCGGGTCGAGAACGGACACGAGGCGGCGACGCTGACCGCCCTGCGCGCGCGCGAGTTGATCTCGTCGGCCTACCTGGAACGGATGGTCACACTGGACCTGACCGACGGCCGGGTGGTCGACGCCGTGGCCTACGTCATCGACGCCGACCACGAACAATATTGCCGGCTGAGCCTCGAGGAGCAGGCCCAGATCATCGCACGTGCCCATGGCGGGCGGGGCCCGAACGACGAGTACCTGATGAACACTGCCGCGCACCTGCGCGAGCTGGGCATCGGCGACGATGATCTGGAGTGGCTGTGCAACAGGGTCGCGGCAATTGGCTAGCCCGCTTCCGCAGCCCCCGACCATGGCCTATGCTGCCGCTGCGAAATAAGGACCGCCAGATGTCGCTGACCGACCGCCCCGGATCCGAGGGCCAGCCGCTTTTCACCCAGCCCGTGCGCCAGATCACCACGATGGTGCTGGTGCTCGTGCTGGTGGCCGTGGGCATCTACGTGGCTTACCCGAACGTCGCGCCGGTCTTCCTGGCCAACCCGCTTCTGAACGGCTTCATCGCCTTCGTCTTCGTGGTGGGGGTATTGGCCTGCTTCTGGCAGGAATGGCAGCTGATCCAGTCGGTCAACTGGATCGAGGGCTTCGCCGACGACACGCCCGGCCACGACATGACCCGCGCGCCGCGGCTGCTGGCGCCCCTTGCGGCGCTGCTGCGGTCGCGGCGGAACCTGCAGATTTCGCCCACCTCGGCGCGCTCGATCCTCGATTCGGTCGCCACCCGGATCGACGAGGCGCGGGATATCACCCGCTATATCGTCAGCCTGCTGATCTTCCTGGGCCTTCTGGGGACGTTCTACGGCCTTGCCACCACCGTGCCGGCGATCGTCGAGACCATTCGCGCGCTCGCCCCCACCGAGGGCGAGGACGGCATGGCCGTGTTCGGCCGCCTGATGGCCGGGCTGGAAAGCCAGCTGGGCGGCATGGGCGTGGCCTTCGCCTCGTCCCTTCTGGGCCTGGCCGGGTCGCTGGTCGTCGGCCTGCTGGAGCTGTTTGCCAGCCACGGCCAGAACCGCTTCTACCGCGAGCTCGAGGAATGGCTGAGCTCGATCACCAAGCTGGGCTTCGCCGGTCCCGATCTCGACGGCGGAACGGGCAGCGACGCGGGCATCGTCGCCGCCGCGATGGAGGCGATGGCCGGCCAGATGGACCGGATGCAGGATATGTTCGCCCGGGCCGACGCGACCCGGTCCGACCTGGACGAGAAGCTGGGACAGATGGTCGATCACATGGTGCGCCTGTCCGATCGCGACGACGCGGCCGCCCGGCTGGCGCCGGCGATGGAGCGGATGATCGACGGTCAGGCCAAGCTGGCCGAGGCCCTGGAAGGCGCGAGGGAGGCGGGGGGTGGCAGCGGGCTCGACGCCGAAAGCCGGATGCGCCTGCGCTCGATCGACGTGCAACTGCTGCGCATCTCCGAGGAACTCGCCGCGGGCCGACAGGAAAGCACCTCCGAGCTGCGGCAGGAACTGCACCGGATCGGACGCCTGCTCAGCCGCGGGGCGCGCGCCGACGGCGAAGGCCGGGGCTAGGCGATGGCGCTGACGCGACGCTCCACCCGCGCGGTCAACAGCTCGATCTGGCCCGGGTTTGTGGACGCGATGACCGCGCTTCTGCTGGTGATGATGTTCGTGCTGACCATTTTCATGGTGGTCCAGTTCGTGCTGCGCGAAGAGATTTCGGGGCAGGCGAACGAGCTCGACAATCTCACGGCGCAGGTCGCCGGCCTCACGCAGGCGCTGGGGCTGGCCGAGGGGCGCGCCGACCGGCTGGAAGGCGAACGCGACGACCTGCTGTCGCAGACCGCCAGCCAATCCGACCTGATCGCCGACCTCCAGGCGCAGGGCGCCCGGCAGGCCGATCTCATCTCAAGCCTCCAGGCGCAAAGCGCGGACCAGGCCGAGCGTATCGCCGGTTTCGAGGAGCGGGTCGCCGCCCTTCTGACCCAGCGGGACGACGCCCGCGCACAGGTCGCCACGCTCGAGGATCGCGAGGCCGAGCTGGTGTCCGAGCGCGAGGCGCTGAACCTCGCGCTGGCCAGCGCACGGGACGAGATCGACGCCGCGGCCGAAGCCGCACGCCTGGCCGCCGCGCGGCGCGAGGCGCTCGAGGCGCTGGCCGCCGACCTGCGCGCCGACCTGGAGGAGGGGGCCGAGACAACCGCTGCGCTGACCGCCGAGATCGGCACCCTGGAAGACGCGCTGAGCGAGGAGGAGACCGCCCGGCTGGCCGAGGCGGCGGCGGCCGAGGCCCTGCGCGCCCGACTGGAAGATGCGGATGCCGAGCTGTCGGCCATGACCCTCGCGCTGGAAGAACAGCGGCGGGAGGCCGAGGACACCCTGAGCCTTCTGGCGGCCGCCCGCGCCGCCGAGGCCGAACTGGACGAACGCCTTCTGGCCGCCTTGCTCGAGCGCGACACGGCGGTCCAGCAGGCAGAAACCCTGAGCGACGAGCTGACCGAGGCGCAGGCCCGCAACGCCGACTTGCAATCCGCGGCGGCCGAGCTGGAGCAGGTGCAGGCGGACCGCGCCGCGGCCGAGGACCGGATCGACCGGACCGAGGCGGCGTTGCGCGCCGCGATCGCGCGCGAGTCCGACAGCCAGGCCGAGCTGGCGGCGATCACGGATGCGCTGGAGGCGGCGAAGGCCGCGCAGCAGACATTCCAGGGGGATCTCGAGTCCGCCCGCGCCCGGCTCGCCGCCGCCGAGGACGAGGTTGCCGAACTGCGCGCGGCCGCCGGTCGCGAGGCCGATGAACGAGACCGCCTGGCCGCCGCCCTGAGCGCCGCGCGCGCCGAGGCTGCCGCGCTTGAAGGGGCCGAGGCGGACCGTGCCGATCTGCGCAGCCAACTGGAAGAGGCCCTGGCCTTGCGGCTGGCCGCCGAGAACGAAGCTCAGTCCCAGATGAGCCGGGCCGAGCGGCAGTCGCGCCTGCTGGAAACGGCGCGGTCCGAGCTCGCCGATGCCGAGGCGGCGTCGACCGAGGCGCAGCGCCGGATGGAGGCCCTGACGCAGCAGGTCGCGCAACTGCGTCGCCAGATCGGCAGCCTGCAAAGCCTGTTGCAACTCGCGGAAGAGGAAGACGCGGCCCAGGAGGTGCAGATCGCCAATCTGGGCGCGCAGCTGAACCAGGCCCTGGCCCGCGAGGCGGTGGAACAGCGCCGCCGCGCCGAGCTGGAAGCTGCCGAGCGCGAACGTCTGGAGCGCTACCAGTCCGAATTCTTCGGCCGCCTGCGCGATCTCCTGGGCGACCGCGAGGGCGTGCAGATCGTGGGGGACCGGTTCGTTTTCGACAGCGAGGTCCTGTTCCCGTCGGGCTCGGCCGAGCTGTCGGGGGCGGGCCGTGCGCAGGTGGCACAGGTGGCCGCGCTTCTCGAAGAGATCTCGGACGAAATCCCCGACAGCATCGACTGGGTGATCCGGGTCGACGGCCATACCGACTCCGTCCCGATTGTGGGCAGCGCCGAGTTCGCCGACAACTGGGAACTGAGCCAGGCGCGCGCCCTGTCGGTCGTGCGCTTCATGTCCGAGACCCTGGGCTTCCCGGCGCGGCGCCTGGCGCCCACGGGCTTCGGCAAATACCGCCCGATCACCCCGGGCGACAGCCCCGAGGCGCGCGCGCTCAATCGCCGTATCGAGCTGAAGCTGACCGAGCGCTGAGCCAAGATTATCCGGGATAATCTCCTGCAGATCATCCCGGATGATCTGTCGGGTTCCGGCACCTTGCTAGTCCAGCGCCGAGTCGACCTCCACCTGATCCACCGGGCGCCCGTCGCGCAGCAGCGTCGCCGTACCGGTCACGCGACCCCTGGGCCAGCCGCCCTGGGGCGCGCGTTTGCCCACGGCGCGGAACAGTTGCGCCTGCGTGCGGTCCAGCGTCACGTCCTGGACCAGGATCGGCCCGTCCGCGCCTGCCAGCGATAGCTTCAGCACGTCACCCGCGCGCGCGCCGAAGAGATAGGCCCAAAGCACAACCGGTGCATCGGGGCCAAGATCGCGCGCGGCCGTTCCCGCCTTGATCGCGTCGTAGTCCGGCACCGCGTCGCTGAACCCCGCGGCGATGATCCCGCCCGGGCGATAGGCCGGGGGATCGGACCAGAGCGTTTCGTCCGCCGGGCCGCCGCAGCGCGCCTCGCCGCCGGGGTCGAAGGGGTCCACGACCTCACCGTCGCGTCTGACAGACAGGTGGACGTGGGGGAACGCTGTTTGGCCGCTGAGACCGACCTGGCCCAGCCGCTGCCCGGCCGTTACGGCGGCGCCTTCGATCACGGCGATCGAGCCAAGCTTCATGTGGCAGTACTGGGTTTCCCAGCCATCGCCGTGATTCAGCACGACGCCGTTGCCGCATTCGCGCCCGGTCACGTCCGAGCCCGCGCCGCTGCCGGCCGGACGGTCTGCCATGCCATCGCGCGTTGCACGGACCAGGCCCGGCGCCGCCGCGACCACGTCGACCCCTTCCTCCATCATCGCGCGCGACGGGAGCGCGAAATCGGTGCCCTTGTGCCCGTCATAGCTGAGCGAACCGCAGGTGAAATCGCGGGCACCGGGGCCCGGATCCGTATCGACATATTGCTGGATGTAACACGCCGCCGCCGGATCGCAGTCCAGCGGCGGCGTCAATGTCAGCTCCTGCGCGTGGAGGGGCAGAGCGCAGGCCAGCGCGGCCGGAACGAGGCCGCGCCACATATCAGTCGGCGGTCAGAAGCGGCGGCTTCTTCGAGCCGAGGCGCCGGGTTTCGGGCGGATCGATCCGAAGATCGATCTCACCGTCCTTGACGCTCACCTGCACGACGCCGCCCTTCGCGAGCTTGCCGAACAGCAGTTCCTCGGCCAGCGGCTTCTTGATGTGCTCCTGGATGACGCGGCCCAGCGGACGCGCGCCCATCTTGTCGTCGTAACCGCGATCGGCCAGCCACTCGGCTGCGGGCTTCGTCAGCTCTATGGACACGTTACGGTCCATCAGCTGGGCTTCGAGCTGCAGCACGAATTTCTCGACGACTTGCAGGATAACCTCTTTCGGCAGGGCGCCGAAGCTGATCACCGCGTCCAGGCGGTTGCGGAACTCGGGCGTGAAGGTCCGCTCGATCGCGGCTGTATCCTCGCCCTCGCGGCGGTCGCGGCCGAAGCCCATGGCGGATTTCGACATCTCGGCGGCGCCCGCGTTCGAGGTCATGATCAGCACCACGTTGCGGAAGTCGACCGAGCGGCCGTTGTGATCGGTCAGCTTGCCGTGGTCCATCACCTGCAGAAGGATGTTGAACACGTCCGGGTGCGCCTTCTCGATCTCGTCCAGCAGCAGCACGCAGTGCGGGTGCTGGTCGACGCCGTCGGTCAGCATGCCGCCCTGGTCGAAGCCGACATAGCCCGGAGGCGCGCCGATCAGGCGGCTGACCGCGTGCTTCTCCATGTATTCCGACATGTCGAAGCGCAGCAGTTCCACGCCCAGCGTATCGGCCAGCTGCTTGGCGACCTCGGTCTTGCCGACGCCGGTGGGACCCGCGAACAGGTAGTTACCGATGGGCTTTTCCGGTTCGCGCAGGCCCGCGCGGCTGAGCTTGATCGCCGACGAAAGCGCCTCGATCGCGGTGTCCTGGCCGAAGACCACGCGCTTCAGCGTGCCTTCGAGATCCTTCAGCACCGCGGCGTCGTCCTTGCTGACGTTCTTCGGCGGGATGCGGGCGATCTTGGCGACGACGGCCTCGATCTCCTTGGTGCCGATGGTCTTGCGCCGCTTCGATTCGGCCACGAGATGCTGGGCCGCGCCGGCCTCGTCGATCACGTCGATTGCCTTGTCGGGCAGCTTGCGGTCGTTGATGTAGCGCGACGACAGTTCCACCGCGGTCTTGATTGCGTCGTTGGTGTACTTGATGTCGTGGTGATCCTCGAAATACGGCTTGAGGCCGCGCAGGATTTTCACGCTGTCTTCGACCGAAGGCTCGGTCACGTCGATCTTCTGGAACCGCCGCGACAGGGCGCGGTCCTTCTCGAAGTGCTGGCGGAACTCCTTGTAGGTGGTCGAGCCCATGCAGCGCAGCTTGCCGCCCTGGAGCGCGGGCTTCAGCAGGTTCGAGGCGTCCATCGCCCCGCCCGAGGTCGCGCCGGCGCCGATCACGGTGTGGATCTCGTCGATGAACAGCACGGCGTCGTCATGATCCTCCATCTCGGACATGACGGCTTTCAGCCGCTCTTCGAAATCGCCGCGATAGCGGGTGCCGGCCAGCAGCGCGCCCATGTCGAGCGAGTAGATGGTGGTCTTCGACAGGACCTCGGGGGTCTGCCCCTCGACGATCTTCTTGGCAAGACCCTCGGCAATGGCCGTCTTGCCCACGCCGGGATCGCCCACCAGAAGCGGGTTGTTCTTGCGGCGACGGCACAGCACCTGGATGCAGCGCTCGACCTCGTGCTCGCGGCCGATCAGCGGGTCGACATCGCCCTGCTGCGACTTCTCGTTCAGGTTCACGCAGTACTTGGCCAGCGCGGATTCCTTGCCGTCGCCGTCCTCGACCTGGGTGTTCATCTCCTCTTCCGAGTCCGACGACCCGGTGATCGGGCGCGGTTCGGAATGGGCGGCGTCCTTCGCAACGCCGTGGGCGATGTAGTTCACCGCGTCGTAGCGGGTCATGTCCTGTTCCTGCAGGAAGTAGGCGGCGTTGCTTTCCCGCTCGGCGAAGATGGCGACGAGCACGTTGGCGCCGGTCACCTCGGTCCGGCCCGAGGACTGGACGTGGATCGCGGCGCGCTGGATCACGCGCTGGAAGGCGGCGGTCGGCACGGCCTCGGAGCCCTCGACCTCGGTCACGAGGGTCGACAGGTCGTCCTCGATGAATTCCACCAGCGTCTGGCGCAGTTCTTCCAGGTCGACCGAGCAGGCGGTCAGCACCTTCGCCGCGTCGGGCTCGTCGGTCAGCGCGAGGAGCAGATGCTCCAGCGTGGCGAGCTCGTGGCGGCGGGTGTTGGCTAGCGCCAGGGCTGCATGAATGGCTTGCTCGAGCGTGTTGGAGAATGACGGCACGAGGGTGCTCCTTTTATTGGGCGGGCGCTGCGAGCGGGCCACAACGCCACCGTGACCTCATAGGGTTAAAGCTTGGTTGTTTGTGCCAAGGCTTCAAGGTTTTTCTTTGTCGCATCGGTCACAAAATCGGGGACTGCGCGGATGCGGCTCAGCGACGGCTTACGAATGCGGCAGTTCAGAAATCGTCCTTGCGGGACCGGATTTCCGCGAACACCGCCGCATCGTCTGACTGCTCCATAGATAGGGCCTGTTTCACCGCGTCCAAGTGGGCGCGCAGGAACGGATTGGTGGCCTTCTCGTCGCCGAGGTTCGAGGGCACGGTGGGCCGGTTCTCGGCGCGCGCGGCCTCGATCCGCAGCACCCTTTCGCGCAGCACGGTGTTCTCGGGTTCGATGGTCAGCGCGAAGCGGCCGTTGGTCATCGTGTACTCGTGGCCCGAGTAGACCGTGGTGTCGTTCGGCAGGTCGAGGAACTTCTGCAGGCTGCCCCACATCTGCTCCATCGTGCCCTCGAACACCCGGCCGCATCCCAGCGCCATCAGGCTGTCGGCCGTGAAGGCGGCCTTCTGCGCGGGCATGATGAAGGCGACGTGGTTGATGGTGTGGCCCGACACGTCCCAGACCTGCACCTCGTCCGTGCCGAAGGTGAAGCTGTCGCCGTCGTTGACCGCGCGGTCCAGCGGCGGCAGGCGGTCGGCATCCGCGCCGCAGCCCGTGACCGTGAGCCCCGGGAAGGCGTCGCGCAGGCCGGGCAGGCCGTCGACATGGTCGAAATGGTGGTGGGTGATCCAGACCTCGTCCAGCCCCCAGCCACGGTCGTTCAGCGCGGCGACGATCGGCGCTGCCTCGGGGGCGTCGACCACGGCGGTGCGGTTTCCGTCGTGAATCGCGAAGGCGTAATTGTCTTCCCGGCAGGGAATTGTCAGGATTTCGGTGGGCATGGTGCAGGCTCCGGGATCTGGGTCTTGCGTCTGCCTTGGAGACTAAGGCGCGCGAAGGGGCCGACAATGCATCTGGACGTCCGCGATCTGCGCAGTTTCTACTATCGCACCGCGCTGGGGCGTGCCGCGCAGAAGGCGGTGCGCGACCAGGTGGTGCGCATGTGGCCCGTCGCGCGGGGCGAGTCGGTGGCCGGCTTCGGCTTCGCGGTGCCGGTGATGCGCCCCTACCTGGCGGGGGCGCGTCGGGTCATCGGGCTGATGCCGGGGCCGCAGGGGGTCATGCCCTGGCCCGCGGGCCAGCCCAACGTGTCGGTCCTGTGCGAAGAGACCCTGTGGCCGGTGCAGACCGGGCAACTGGACAAGCTGATCCTGCTGCACGGGCTTGAGACGTCCGAAAACGCCCACGCCGTGCTGCGCGAATGCTACCGTACGCTGGGACCGGGGGGCAGGGCGCTGTTCATCGTGCCGAACCGGGCGGGCCTGTGGTCCAGCAACGACCGCACGCCCTTCGGCTATGGCCGGCCCTATTCACTGGGCCAGCTCGAGGCGCAGCTGAAGGATTTCGATTTCATCCCCCTGCGCCACGCCGCCGCGCTGTTCCAGCCGGCCACGGACCAGCGGTTCTGGATGCGCGCCGGCCCGCTGCTGGAACGGGCGGGGCGGTCGATCACCGGGCGCTTTGCCGGGGGGGTCCTGATGGTCGAGGCCAAGAAGCAGGTGCCCGCGCGGGCCGGGGGCACCGGCGTGGCCGTGCGCCGCAAGAGCAGGGTGCTGGAGGGGCTGGGTGGTCCCGCGCCCGAGCCCGCGCGCAGCGTGGGTGGCATGCGCTGAGGCCGGACGGCCCGCGGGTGCGAACAGGATCGGCACAGGCGGCTTTTCCTGCCCGGAAAGGATGCTAAAACCTTGACCAGACCCGGTCGTCGGCGATCACGATGGCGTGGATTGACCGGTTGCGGGGGGGCGGGGGCTCTGCTAGAGCAAGCCCGATTTTGATGCGCGCCGCGCCCTGGCGCCGGAAACCATCGCGTCTCGCAAGGCTCCGGCGGCTGGGTGAGGTGCGCAATACATCGAAAGGGTTGACGTGTCCGAACCAGCTTCGATCTCAACCGGCATTGCCGACCGCTATGCCACCGCCATCTTCGAGCTTGCGCGCGACGAAGGCGCGCTGCCCCAGATCAAGGCCGATTGCGATACGCTGGCCGGCGCCCTGGACAGCTCGGAAGATTTCCGCGACCTGATCCATTCGCCGCTCTACAGCCGCGAACAGCAGCAGTCCGCGATCGCCCAGCTCGCTGACCAGATGGGTCTGCACCAGATCACCGGCAACACGCTGAAGCTGATGGCCTCCAAGCGCCGTCTGTTCGTGCTGCGGGCGCTGATCTCGCAGCTGCGCGACATGATCGCCGAGGAAAACGGCGAGGTGACCGCCGACGTGACCGCCGCCGCGCCGCTGAACGACGATCAGCGGGCCGCGCTGACCGAGACCCTGAAGAAAAGCGTCGGCCGCGACGTGAACATCAATCTGAGCGTCGATGAAACTCTCATCGGCGGTCTTGTCGTCAAGGTAGGCTCGAAGATGATCGACACCTCGATCCGCTCGAAGCTCGCCGCTCTCCAGAACACCATGAAAGAGGTCGGATAAATGGGCATCCAAGCTTCCGAGATTTCTGCGATCCTGAAGGATCAGATCAAGAACTTCGGGCAAGAGGCCGAGGTGGCCGAGGTCGGCCGCGTGCTGTCGGTGGGCGACGGTATCGCGCGGGTCTACGGCCTGGACAACGTCCAGGCGGGCGAGATGGTCGAATTCCCGGGCGGCGTCCAGGGCATGGCGCTGAACCTCGAGACCGACAACGTCGGCGTCGTGATCTTCGGCTCGGACCGGGACATCAAGGAAGGCGACACCGTCAAGCGCACGAATTCGATCGTGGACGTGCCCTGCGGCGACGCGCTGCTGGGCCGGGTCGTGGACGGCCTGGGCAACCCCATCGACGGCAAGGGCCCCATCGAGGCGACCGAGCGTCGCGTGGCGGACCAGAAGGCCCCGGGCATCATGCCGCGGAAATCGGTGCACGAGCCCATGCCGACCGGTCTGAAGGCCATCGACGCCATGATCCCGATCGGTCGCGGCCAGCGCGAGCTGATCATCGGCGACCGCCAGACCGGCAAGACCGCCGTGGCTCTGGACGCCATCCTGAACCAGAAGAGCTATAACGACGCCGCAGGCGATGACGAGAGCAAGAAGCTGTATTGCGTCTATGTCGCCATCGGCCAGAAGCGATCGACCGTGGCCCAGCTGGTCAAGAAGCTGGAAGAAACCGGCGCGATCGATTATTCCATCGTGGTCGCCGCCACCGCGTCCGAGCCTGCACCGCTGCAGTTCCTGGCGCCCTATGCCGCGACCGCGATGGCCGAGTTCTACCGCGACAATGGCCGCCATGCGCTGATCGTCTACGATGACCTGTCGAAGCAGGCCGTGGCCTATCGCCAGATGTCGCTGCTCCTGCGCCGCCCGCCGGGCCGCGAAGCCTACCCGGGCGACGTGTTCTACCTGCACTCGCGCCTGCTGGAGCGTTCGGCCAAGCTGGGCGACGATTACGGCAACGGGTCGCTGACCGCACTGCCGATCATCGAAACCCAGGGCGGCGACGTGTCGGCCTTCATCCCGACCAACGTGATCTCGATCACCGACGGCCAGATCTTCCTGGAAACCGACCTGTTCTACCAGGGCATCCGTCCCGCCGTGAACACCGGTCTGTCGGTGTCGCGCGTGGGCTCGTCGGCCCAGACCAACGCCATGAAGTCGGTCGCCGGCCCCGTGAAACTGGAGCTTGCCCAGTACCGCGAGATGGAAGCCTTCGCGCAGTTCGGCTCGGACCTCGACGCCGCGACCCAGCGCCAGCTGAACCGCGGCAAGCGCCTGACCGAGCTGATGAAGCAGCCGCAGTACTCGCCGCTGACCAACGCGGAAATCGTCTGCGTCATCTTCGCCGGCACCGAGGGTTACCTGGACGATGTGAAGGTCAGCGACGTGGGCCGGTTCGAGCAGGGCCTGCTGAACCATATGCGCACCAAGCACAAGGACGTCCTGGATTGGATCACCGACGAGGATCCCAAGATCAAGGGCGATGCCGCCGACAAGCTGAAGTCTGCCCTGGACGCCTTCGCCAAAGACTTCGCCTGATTGTCCTTAAAGGGAAAGCACCATGCCTAACCTCAAGGATCTGAAAAATCGGATCGACTCGGTCAAATCGACCAAGAAGATCACGAAGGCCATGCAGATGGTGGCCGCCGCGAAACTGCGGCGGGCCCAGGAAGCGGCCGAGAACGCCCGGCCCTATGCCGAGCGGTTCGACGCCGTGATGAGTCAGCTGGCCGCCAGCGTCGGCGACAGCGAAACCGCGCCCAAGCTTCTGCGCGGCACCGGCAAGGACGACACGCACCTCCTGGTGGTGATGACGTCCGAGAAGGGTCTGTGCGGCGGGTTCAACACGAACATCGTCAAGAAGTCGATCGTGCGGATCAAGCAGTCGCTGAACGACGGCAAGACCGTTAAGATCATCACCGTCGGCAAGAAGGGCCGTGACGTGCTGCGCCGCCAGTACCGCGAGCACCTGATCGACCACGTGGACCTGTCCGAGGTCAAGCGGGTGGGCTACGGCGACGCGCAGGACATCGCGCGCGGCGTGCTCGAGCGTTACGATGCGGACGAGTTCGACCGCTGCTTCATCTACTACGGCGAGTTCGAGAACGTCGTGTCCCAGCACCCGCGCGAACAGCAGGTGATCCCGGCGACCTTCGACAAGCCCGAGGATGACGCCGACGCCGGCCAGACGCTCTACGATTACGAGCCGGGCGAGGAAGAGATCCTGGCGGACCTCCTGCCGCGCGGCGTGGCCACCCAGATCTTCGCGGCGCTGCTGGAAAACGCCGCGTCCGAACAGGGCGCCCGGATGACCGCGATGGACAACGCAACGCGCAACGCCGAGGACATGGTCGAGGACCTGAACCGCGAATATAACCGCACGCGCCAGGCCGTGATCACCAACGAGCTGATCGAAATCATTTCGGGCGCCGAAGCGCTCTAAGACGAACCGGAGAAACCAAAAATGGCACAAGCAAAAGGCAAAGTGACCCAGGTCATCGGCGCCGTCGTCGACGTCCAGTTCGACGATCACCTGCCCGAAATCCTGAACGCGCTGGAAACCGACAACAACGGCAAGCGCCTGGTCCTGGAAGTCGCCCAGCACCTCGGCGAAAGCACCGTCCGCACCATCGCCATGGACGGCACCGAGGGCCTCGTGCGCGGGGCCGAGGTGGTCGACACCGAAAGCCCGATCATGATGCCCGTCGGCGACGCGACCCTGGGCCGCATCCTGAACGTCATCGGCGAGCCGGTGGATGAGGGCGGCCCGGTCGAGGCGACCGAGACCCGCGCCATCCACCAGCCGGCCCCCGAGTTCGCCGCGCAGTCCACCAGCTCGGACATCCTGGTGACCGGCATCAAGGTCATCGACCTGCTGGCGCCCTATTCCAAGGGCGGCAAGATCGGCCTCTTCGGCGGCGCCGGCGTGGGCAAGACCGTTCTCATCATGGAACTGATCAACAACATCGCCAAGGTGCACTCTGGCTACTCGGTGTTCGCCGGCGTGGGCGAGCGGACGCGCGAAGGCAACGACCTCTACCACGAGATGGTGGAATCGAACGTCATCAAGCCCGACAACCTGTCGGAATCGCAGGTGGCGCTGGTCTACGGCCAGATGAACGAGCCGCCGGGCGCCCGCATGCGCGTCGCCCTGTCGGGCCTCACCCTGGCCGAGCAGTTCCGCGACCAGTCGGGCACCGACGTGCTGTTCTTCGTCGACAACATCTTCCGCTTCACCCAGGCGGGCTCCGAGGTGTCGGCGCTGCTGGGTCGTATTCCCTCGGCCGTGGGCTACCAGCCGACGCTGGCCACCGACATGGGCGCCATGCAGGAGCGGATCACCTCGACCAAGGGCGGCTCGATCACCTCGATCCAGGCCGTGTACGTTCCCGCGGACGACCTGACCGACCCCGCGCCGGCCACGACCTTCGCCCACCTCGACGCCACCACCGTGCTGTCGCGCTCGATCTCCGAGCTGGGCATCTACCCGGCCGTGGATCCGCTCGACTCGACCAGCCGGATCCTCGATCCCGGTGTCGTCGGTGAAGAGCACTACAATGTTGCGCGTGACGTGCAGGGCATCCTCCAGCGCTACAAGTCGCTGCAGGACATCATCGCCATCCTGGGGATGGACGAACTGTCGGAGGACGACAAGCTGACCGTGGCCCGGGCCCGGAAGATCCAGCGTTTCCTGTCGCAGCCCTTCGACGTGGCCAAGGTGTTCACCGGGTCCGACGGCGTTCAGGTGCCGCTGGAAGAGACCATCGCGTCCTTCAAGGCGGTGGTGAACGGCGAATACGACCACCTGCCCGAAGGCGCCTTCTACATGGTGGGCGGCATCGACGACGTGAAGGCCAAGGCCGAGAAGATGGCCGCCGACGCCTGATCCTGCGGGGGCCGGTTCCGGCCGGCCCCGCCAACTGACACAAAGGACGAGACATGGCCGACACGATGAAATTCGACCTGGTCAGCCCCGAGCGGCGCGTTGCGTCGATGCAGGTGACGGCGGTGCGCATCCCGGCCACCGAGGGCGACATGACCGCCATGCCCGATCACGCGCCGACCCTGACCACCCTGCGTCCGGGCGTCCTGCACGTGGAAGGCCCCGACGGCACCGTGGAATTCGTGGTGACCGGCGGCTTCGCCGAGATCGGCACCGAGGGCGTTTCGGTCCTGGCCGAGGAAAGCCTGCCGCGCGACGAGGTCACGCAAGAGACCATCGACCGCATGGTCGAAGAGGCGGCGCGGGCCCACGCCAAGGCCAAGGACCAGTTCGACAATCAGCCCGGTCCCGTGGACGACGCGGCCAAGCTGCTGTCGGACATGGTCGCCATGGGCGAGCATATCGGGCTGTCGCCCAAGCAGCCGTCGCTGTAAGCGGCGAGCGTCGCGGGCCACGCCACCGTGGCCCGCCCGTCGCCCCGTTGTCGCGATCCCGCGGATGAGGCGCTTTTCACCCCATAGCATCGGCATTCAGTCCGGACAGAAGATGCTATTCTCGGATTTCGCGCATAGCGGTCCCATGTGGACGGGCGAGGGGCCGCGCGAAGTGACCCAGCCGGTCGTCTTCGTCGAGCCCTTCCTCGAGGCGCCGCACGTCATGGTGTCGGTGGCGCTGTGGGACATCGACAGCGCGACGAACATGCGGGCCGATATCTCGGCGCAACGGGTGACGCCGGAGGGTTTTTCCATCGTCTTCAAGACTTGGGCCGACTCGCGCCTCGCGCGCGTGCGGGCCGACTGGACCGCGATCGGCGCCGTCGACGATCCCGATCTCTGGGACGTGGATTAACCTTAAAGGCACCGAATGCCATATCTTGGCCGCTTTGCCGCGTTACACCATGGCAGGTTCCAAGCACGACAGGCCATTTCCGGTGTCATTTCCCACCGCCCTTCGACGACCCTCCATTCCGCACCTCGCCATTCTCGCGACATGTCTCAGCCTGTTTGGCTACCTGATCACGGGATACTACGCGGCGCAGGATGCCGCGGCGCGGAAACTGGCGTTGCGCAACGCGCCGCCCGAGACCGTTTCGGTCGTGGATTTCGAACCCGCTCGCGATACCGGGCTGGCGCGCGAGGTTTCGATCCGCGCGCAGATCGAAACCTCCTTTGCCATGCGGCGGCCGATGATGCTGTACGGCCAGGCCGTTCACGCGCTGATCGTCCCCTTGCTGGCGCCGGATGCCACGATGTCGGCCAAGGCCGATCTGATTTTCGGCTATACCGTCATTCCCCTGCGCCGCGGCGAATCCGATAGCGAGGCGCTGCGCCGCGTCCTTCCCGAGACCGAGTTGGAGGGCCGCTATGGCCCCATCGTTTCGCTGGCCGGTCAGCGGCTGAGCCACCCGCGGCTGGCGACCCGCATCGCGAAACGCATTGCCCTGTGGGGTCGCGACGCGGTGCGCCAGGGGCCGATGATCCTGCCCTTCGAAGGCCCACGGGCCGCCGCCCTGTCGAAGGTGCCGCACAGCAACTTCCGCCAGTTCTTTCTGTGGCTGACCTTCGCCGGGATCACGGCATCGGCGGTCCTGCTCCGGGCGCAGTCCCAGATTGCACGTGACCGGCGGCTTTCGCGGGTGGATCGTCACAGGGCCTGGTCGAAGGACGTGACCTCGGCCAAGGGGGCCCACAGCTTCGTACCGTTGATCGAGCAGGAAAGCCTGGGCCGCAGCCCCGACAAGGACCAGCGGTCCGGCCCGGCGGCAATTTTGCAGCGGATCTGGCCGCTGCGCGGACGCTAGAAGTCGATCTCGACCCCCGGCAGGTCCAAGGCCTTCAGAAGGTCGCGCACCTCCTGCCGGGCAGCGACATTGGACAGGTTCATGCCGCCCACGCCGATATCGCGCAGGTCCAGCAGCGTCAGGCCGCGGGGGAACAGCTCGCGGAAGATCACGCGCTCGGAAAAGCCGGGGGCCACGCGGAAGCCGATGCGCTTGGCGAGGTTCGTCAGCGCTTCGCCCATCTTCTTCTTGTTGTGCATCTGCTGCGCGCCGACGCGGTTGCGCACCACGATCCAGTCGATAGGCTTCAGCCCGGCCCGCGCCCGCAGCTGGCGGGCATTCCAGACCATTTCCGAGTAGACCGACGGCCCGAGGATCTTGTTGGTGGTGCCGTCCACCCGGGCCAGCAGGTCGAAATCGACGAAACTGTCGTTGAGCGGCGTGATCAGCGTGTCGGCCAGCGAATGGGCCACCTGGCTCAGGCGGGTGTGCGAGCCGGGGCAGTCGATCAGGATGAAGTCCACGTCTTCCTCGAGCCCCGCCACGGCGGCCGAGAGACGCCGATCGTGTATGTTCTCGCCCGGCTCGAGCGCGTCCTGCGCGATGTCGGGCAACTGGCGAAAGCTGGGGGAGGGCAGGTCGACACCCGACTTCGCGATATAGGCCAGGCGGTTTTCGACGTAGCGACCCAGGCTCTGTTGCCGCAGGTCGAGGTCCAGCGCGCCGACCCGGTGCCCCATGCGAACCAGGGCGGTGGCCACGTGCATCGAGGTCGTGGACTTGCCCGACCCGCCCTTTTCGTTCCCCACAACGATAATATGCGCCATGTCCGCCCCTTGCCCGTGCCCGTCGTCCGGTTGTCCCGGTTTGGCGCGACTATATGGGCGCCCGCCGCGCGTTGGAAGCGATGGCGGGCGCGGGGAGGCACCATCGTTGCGTTAATGATGCCCGATTGCCCCGCGCTGCCACGGGGCCGCAACGAAAAACGCCGCCCCGGTCGGGGGCGGCGTCGCAATCTCGAAAAGGCGAAAGGCTCAGAAGCCCAGGCCTTCGTACTTCTTCTTGAACTTCGACACGCGGCCGCCGGTGTCCATCAGGCGGGTCGAGCCGCCGGTCCAGGCCGGGTGCACCGAGGGGTCGATGTCCAGCGCCAGCTGGTCGCCTTCGCTGCCCCAGGTCGAGCGCATCTGGACCACGTCGCCGTTGGTCATCTTGACGTCGATGACGTGATAGTCGGGATGGGTGTTCTTTTTCATGGGGCTGCTCCTCAGGCTTCGGCGCCGCGGCCCTTGGGGGCGCGATAGTTGGTGACCTCGGCGATACGGGCGGATTTGCCGCGACGCGCGCGCAGGTAATACAGCTTCGACCGGCGGACCTTGCCGCGGCGCACCACGGTGATGCTGTCGATATTGGTCGAGTGCAGGGGGAACACGCGCTCGACGCCTTCGCCGAAGCTGATCTTGCGAACGGTGAAGCTGCCCGCGATGCCGGCGCCGTTCTTGCGGCTGATGCAGACGCCTTCGTAGGCCTGCACGCGGGTCCGCGTGCCTTCCGTCACCTTGTAGCCGACGCGGATGGTGTCACCCGCCTTGAAATCGGGAATGTCCTTGCCAAGCTCGGCGACTTGCTCGGCTTCGAGTTGTGCGATCAGATCCATCCGAAACGCTCCTTCATGATGTGCCCGCGGTTTTTCCGCGAAGATATGCGCTGCGCGAGAGCTCTGGTCTTCGTCCCGGGTCCATGGCGCGGTATCGGCCCGCGCGATGCCCGCCAGAGGTCAGGCCGCTTTCCTTTCCGAACTGTCCCCCTGGAACCCGCATCGGCCGAAGGTGCCGGAGCCACAGGACAACAGGCCCGACGACTCGATCCGAGCCGCAGACAGGCGCGGTATAGGGGCAGTGGGTCGTGGGATCAAGCCCGCTCAGGCGTCGTCATCGCCCTTGTTCGCAAGGTACTCGGCCCAGAGATCCGGACGCCGTTCGCGCGTCAGGCGCTCGGCCTCGGAGTGCCGCCACGCGGCCACGCGGCCGTGGTGGCCCGAGGTCAAAACCTCGGGGATGTCGCGCCCGTTCCAGGTGGCTGGACGGGTGTAATGGGGCGCTTCGAGCAGGCCGCGCGCGAAGCTTTCCTCCTCGGTGCTGGCCTCGTTGCCCAGCACGCCGGGCAGCAGGCGCACGGTGGCGTCGATCATGGCCTGCGCTGCGATCTCGCCCCCGGTCAGGACAAAATCGCCGAGGCTGACCTCCTCGATCTCCCATTCGTCCAGCACCCGCTGGTCGACGCCCTCGAACCGGCCGCAGAGCATCGTGATGCCCCTTGCCGCGGACCAGCGGCGGGCGGTGGCTTGGTCGAAGGGTTTGCCGCGCGGGCTGAGATAGACGATGGGCCAGGCGGCCCGGTCCATGGGCGCGCCGCGCATGGCGTGGCGTAGCGCGCGGTCGACCACGTCGGCGCGCAGCACCATGCCCGCGCCACCGCCCGCGGGCGTGTCGTCGACGTTGCGGTGGCGGCCCTCGCCGAAGGGGCGCAGGTCCACGGGGTGAAGCTGCCACACCCCTTCCTGCAACGCGCGGCCGGTCAAGGACGCGCCCAGCACGCCGGGAAAGACATCGGGGAACAAGGTCACGACGCGGGCGTGCCAGGCGTCCTTCAGCACCGGGCGTTCGCCCATCAGCTCGGACGGGCGGCGCGAGGCCGTGACGCTGACCCGACCGTGGGACCGGCTAGGGGCGTCACTCATCGGGGAACAGCCCGTCGGGCGGGTCGGCCACGATGCGGCCCGCCGTCACGTCTACCGTTGGCACCGCCTGCCGCGTGAAGGGCAGCAGCACGGTATCCGACCGGCCCTTCAGCGCGATTTCCAGCAGGTCCGACGCGCCGTGGTTCAGCACGGCCTTCACCCGGCCAAGCGCGGTGCCGCCGGTATCGACCACCGAAAGGTTGATCAGATCGGCGTGGTAGTATTCGTCGTCGTCCGGGGCCGGGAGCCTGTCGCGCGGAATGTAAAGCCGCGTGCCCTTCAAGCTCTCGGCGGCCTCCTTGCTGGTGACGCCTGAGATGCGGGCGGCGAAGCCGTTCTTGATCGGGCGGTCGAGCGTCACGTCGAAGCTGCGCGATCCGTCCTCGGTGGTCAGCGGAGAATAGTCGCCGATGGCGTCGGGCTCGGCGCAGAAGC
Organism: Palleronia salina; assembly: GCF_900141995.1. GTDB lineage: Bacteria > Pseudomonadota > Alphaproteobacteria > Rhodobacterales > Rhodobacteraceae > Palleronia > Palleronia salina. The sequence continues at coordinate 75,443 of NZ_FQZA01000006.1, forward strand.
TTTTCAGCCGCACGTCCCCGCGCACGCCGAAGGCGCCCGCGATCGCACCGACGCAGACACGTTCACCCATGGATCACTCCGGGGAAGGGATGGGGGCGGTGTGAACCGCCCCCGGTCCAAGGATCATTCGGCATCGGCCGCGGCGGGCGCCTCGGCGGCGGCAGCGGCCTTGTCGGCCTTCTCCTGCGCGCGCTCCTGCGCCTTCTTGCCGGGCTGGGCCTTCTTCATGTTGGCGCGCTCTTTCTTCTCGCGCAGGCCGGCGGCCTCGAGGAATCGCTGGATGCGGTCGGTGGGCTGCGCGCCCTGATCCAGCCAGTACTGGATGCGCTCGGCGTTCATCTTGACGCGGTCCTCGCTGTCCTTGGGCAGCAGCGGGTTATAGGTGCCCAGCTTCTCGACGAAGCGGCCATCGCGGGCGTAACGGCTGTCGGCCGCGACGATGGAGTAGTGGGGGCGCTTCTTGCTGCCGCCACGGGCAAGACGGATTTTCATGGCCATATCAGTGGTCTCCTGAGATTTTCTTGTGGTGTTGGATGACTTCCGCAATGACGAAAGCCAGAAGTTTCTTCGCGAAATCGGGGTCCAGATCCGCCTCTTTCGCCAAGGATTCCAGCCGTGCGATTTGCCGGGCCTCGCGGTCCGGGTCGCTCGGGGGAAGGTCGTGCTGGGCCTTCAGATGGCCCACGTCCTGGGTGTGCTTGAACCGCTCGCCCAGGGTGTAGATGAGGATCGCGTCCAGCCGGTCGATGCTGGCGCGGTGCTTGGCCAGCAGCTCGGCGGCGCGTTCGGTATCGGTGGGGCGCGTCGAGGTCATGCCGCCACCCCCTTGCGCGCGTCGCGCCACTGGAAGCCGATCATGCCCAGCACCATCGACGCGAAGAAGACGAGGCCCGGCCAGCCGCCGAAGGACAGCGACGCGATGGCGGGACCGGGGCAGAGACCCACGAGCGCCCACCCGGCGCCGAAAAGGGCCGCGCCCCCCAGCAGCCGCGCGTTGATGATCGCGGCGGGACGCGCGGGCAGGGGCTCACCCGTCAGCGACAGGCGGCGGCGTCCCGCGACGACCCACGCGACGGCCATGGGCAGGATCGCGCCGCCCATCACGAAGGCCAGCGTCGGGTCCCAAGCGCCGAACAGGTCGAGGAAGCCCTGCACCTTCGCGGTGTCGGTCATGCCCGACACCAGGAGGCCCAGCCCGAACAGGGCGCCCGAAAGAAGCGAGATCGCGGCGCGCATCAGATCACCCCCAGGACGTGACGGCCCACGGCCATGACGACGACGCCGACCGCGACGAAGGTGACGGTGGCGGCGATCCCCCGGGGGCTGAGGCGCGACATTCCGCAGACCCCGTGACCCGACGTGCAGCCGTTGCCCAGCCGTGTGCCGTAGCCCACCAGGAGGCCCGCCAGAACCAGCAGGACCGGGTTGGTGGTGGCGTTGGTCTCGGCCCCGCCCATGGCCCAGGCGGCGATGGCGGGCGCCCCCACCAGGCCGACAACGAACAGCGCCCGGCCTTGCCAGACGGTCGAGCCCACGCTTTGCCACAAGCCCGCGATGACGCCCGAGGCACCCATGATGCGCCCGTCACCCAGCAGGTAGATGGCGGCCGCGATGCCGATCATCAGCCCGCCCAGCAGGCCGTATATCCAGTCCATCGGGATCATGCGGCCTCCAGCGGGTGCTGCCAGACCTCGCACCCGGCGTCATGCGCGGCGCGGGTGCCATCGGTCGTGGCGCCCAGCTTGCGCGCCAGGGCCTTCGACGGGGCATTGCCGGGGTCGATATAGCTGACCAGCCGTTCGGGGCCGAGGGTCTTCACCGTCCAGTCACGCGCGGCGATCGCGGCCTCGTGCCCGAAACCGCGTCCCTGCGCCTGCGGGTAGATGACCCAGCCGATTTCAATGTCGTCCACATGCGGCGGGAAATGCGGCCCGACGAAACCGACGCTGGCGCCGCTGTCGCGCTCATCGACCCAGAACCAGCCATAACCCTTCAGCGTCCAATGCCCGGCCATGGCCGAGAACCAGCGATACGCCGTCCGATCGTCGAGCGGTCCGCCGACCCAACCGGCATCGTCCGACCCGTAGTACGCGGCGAAGGGCCCGAAATCGTCCATGACGGGCTGGCGCAGGGTCAGCCGTTCGGTCGTAAGGGTGGGACCGGTGATATGGGCGTGCAGCGACATCAGCGATCCACCACACCCATGACCACGGCGCCGCGCGCCGCGGGGCGCAGGCGGATGGCGTCATTGCGCGTCTGAAGATCGCGGCCCAGTCTCATTTCTTCTTCCCGAAGCCGGAAAGGCCGGGGGGCAGGCCGCCCGCGCCGCCGAAGGGGTTGCCACCCATGCCACCCATGCCGCCGGGGCCACCCATCTTGCCGAGCTGGGATTGCGCCTCGGCCATCTGCTCCTCGCTGGGGCCGCCCTTGCCGAACATGCCGGCCATGGCCTTTTTCAGCATGCCGCCCTTGCCCATTTTCTTCATCATGTCAGCCATTTGGCGGTGCATCTTGAGAAGCTTGTTGAGGTCGCTGACCTCGAGCCCCGCACCCTTGGCGATCCGCTTCTTGCGGCTGGCCTGGAGGATCTGCGGATTGGCGCGCTCCTTCTTGGTCATGGACTGGATCAGCGCGATCTGGCGGGTCAGGATCTTGTCGTCGAAGCCCGCGTCCTGCACCTGCTTGGCCATCTTGCCCATGCCGGGCATCATGCCCATCATTCCTTCCATGCCGCCCATCTTGATCATCTGTTCAAGCTGTTGGCGCAGGTCGTTCATGTTGAACTGACCCTTCTGGAAACGCTTCATCATGCGCTCGGCCTGCTCGGCCTCGAGCGTTTGCTGCGCCTTCTCGACCAGCGCGACGATGTCGCCCATCCCGAGGATGCGGCCGGCGATGCGCTCGGGCTCGAAGGTCTCCAGCGCGTCCATCTTTTCGCCCAGGCCCACGAACTTGATGGGCTTGCCGGTGACCGCGCGCATGGAGAGCGCCGCGCCGCCGCGACCGTCGCCGTCCATCCGGGTGAGGACCACGCCCGAGACGCCGATCTTGTCGTCGAACTCGGTCGCGACGTTCACGGCGTCCTGGCCGGTCAGGCCGTCCACCACCAGCAGCGTTTCGCGCGGGTTTGCGACGTCGCGCACCTCGGCGGCCTGGGCGATGAGCTCGGCGTCGATATGCAGCCGGCCCGCGGTGTCGAGCATGTAGACGTCGTAGCCGCCCAGCGTCGCCTGCTGCTTGGCGCGCTTGGCGATCTGCACCGGCGTCTCGCCCTTCACGATGGGCAGGGTGTCGACGCCGATCTGCTGGCCCAGCACCTGGAGCTGTTCCATGGCGGCGGGGCGGTTGGTGTCGAGCGAGGCCATGAGCACGCGCTTGCGCTCGCGCTCGTGCAGGCGCTTGGCGAGCTTCGCGGTGGTCGTGGTCTTGCCCGAGCCCTGCAGGCCCACCATCAGGATGGGGGCGGGGGCATTGTCGATGCGCAGTTTGCCGGGGTCGGGGTCGTCGCCCGCCAGCACGTGCTTCAGCTCGTCATGGACGATCTTGATGACCTGCTGGCCCGGGGTGACCGACTTTGTCACCGCGGACCCGGTGGCCTTGGCCTGCACGGCCTTCACGAAATCGCGGGCCACGGGCAGCGACACGTCCGCCTCCAGCAGGGCCACGCGCACCTCGCGCAGGGCGGTCTTGACGTCGTCCTCGCTCAGCGCACCCTGCTTGGTCAGCCGGTCGAACACGCCGCCAAGGCGCTCTGACAGATTCTCGAACATGCGAGATCCTTTCAATGTCTTGCGAACCTATCCCCGCAGATAAGGTCCGACCGGCCAAACGACAAACGCTCCCACGGGCGCAACGCGCTGGTGGGAGGCGATCCCCCCGCAAACCGGGGGGACCGGAAGTGACGGGACTTCCGGAATACGTCGGGGCGTATGCAGAAGCCCGCGCGTGGTGTCAACCCGCGCGGGCCACGTGGGATCAGTCGCGCATGTCCTGCGCCGCGCCTGTGACGGCCTCGAAGGCGTCTTCGCGCTGTTCCTCGATGTCGTCCTCGAGGTCGGCCAGGTCATCGGCGAAACCGCCGCCGGGGGCCTCGCCGGTGCTGCGGTAGCGGCGGGCCGTGTCGGCGATGCGGCCGCGGTTCATCCAGGCGGTCAAAGCGGCGGGCACCAGCAGGACGGCGCCCGCGATGGCGGCGATGCGACCCATGTCGGCCATGCGATCGTTGCGGGCACTGTGGAAATCCAGGTCGTCGCCCAGATCGGTCAGCCGCGATTCGAGCCGCCTCAGCTGACCCTCGACGCTGTCGTCGTGCATGACGTCGCGCACCCGGGCGGGCAGGCGGCGCATGCGTTCGGGGCCGGCGGCGGCGGCGAGGGCGGCGGGCAGAGCGACGGCGGCGGCGGCCAGGGCGATGTTGCGGGTCGTTGGTGTCATGATGCGATCCTTTCCCGGTTTCGGCTTTGGCGTCCCAACATGCGGCGCAAGCGCGCGGTTCCGGCGCGCGGTGTCCGTCTTCGCGAAGGGGTGATTGGATCTGCGCTGAAAAACGTATAATTATGAAAACGGCAATTCAGTTCACGGACGCACACATGACGATCACAGCCTGGGATGAAATCAGAACCGCCTACCACGTGGCACGGCTCGGCACCGTTTCAGGCGCGGCGGAGGCTCTTGGCGTTCACCACGCCACCGTGATCCGCCATGTCGACGCGCTGGAGGCGACGCTGGGCGTGAAGCTTTTCCAGCGCCACGCACGCGGCTACACCGCGACCGAGGCCGGGATGGACATGCTGCAGGTGGCGCAGGCGACCGATGACCAGTTCGCCCAGCTCGTCAGCCGGATCAAGGGGCAGGGCGACGGGGTCGAGGGCGAACTGATCGTCACGTCCTTGGGCGCCTTTTCCTACCTGGTCACCCCGGCGCTGGTGGATTTTCAGTTGCAGCATCCGAACCTGGTGGTGCGGTCGTTGACCGACGAACGGGTCTATCGGCTGGAGTACGGCGAGGCCCATGTCGCGATCCGGGCGGGGGCCGCCCCCGAGGAGCCCGACAACGTGGCCCAGAAATTCGGGTACCAGAATTACGCGCTTTACGGGTCCGAAGCCTATGTCGCGCGGTGCGGCATGCCCGAATCGCAGGCAGACCTACAGCAGCACACCTTCGTGGCCCATGATGACGAATCGATGCGCGCCCCGTCGCACCGCTGGCTCACCGCGAACATACCGCAGGAAAACAGGCGATTCCGGGCAACCGACGATCGGGTGATCCGGGACGCCATCGCCGCCGGTGCAGGTTTGGGATTCCTGCCTGAAATTTGTGCAAACGAGATCGGTGGCCTGGTGCAGGTGGCGCCGTCACGCCCGGAATGGGCCGTGCCGCTGTGGCTCGTGACCCATGTGGATCTGCATAGAACAGCCAAAGTTCAGGCTTTGCTGTCCTATCTCAAGGATCTCAGCCGCTCGTGGTAGGCCGCCCGGGCAGTCAAGAAAAATTACCGCGAAGGCGCGGCTTTCTGCCGAGCGTGCCGCAAAGCAGCAGACAGGCCGGCCAAAACGTGCTACTTCTGCACCTGCATGATTTGGGAACTTGCGTCGTTTTCTGCCCACAACTATAGTGTTGGACACCCCATTATTTTCGACACCGAGGGGACCATTATGGACATCAAGAAAATTGCGATCGGCCTGACCGCTGCGCTTCTCATCACCCAGCCCGCGCTGGCTCAGGACGCCGATGACGACGATCAGACGGTTCTGCTGGCGCCGAACTCGAGCGGGCCTCAGGGCTTCGCTGGCCTCGGCGGTGCCGAGAGCGGTGTCGTGATCGGCGGCGCCATCGCGTTTGCCGCACTGCTGGCGATCATCGCCAACGACAGTTCCAGCACGACCACCACGCCGACGGCGGCTCCTGGCTCCTGATCCTCGCCCGTCCAGGGCAAGGCTTGACCGGAAAGGAAAAAAGCACCTCGGTCGGGTGCTTTTTTTCGTTTTTGGGGGTCTCTCCGGTGCGGCGGGGAACCACGCTGGCGCGGCGGCGTTTCGTCGCAGACTGACCCAAAAGAAAGCGCCAGCCGTGAACCAGATCATCTATCTCGTCGGACTTGTCGTCATCGTCGTCGCCATCGTTCAGTTCGTCCTGTGATGCGACGCGGCGGGAGTTAATCTCCCGCCCGGTCCGCCTCGACCAGGCTTTGCGCGGCGAGGAACTGTTCGAAGGCGTCCAGGTGCACGGGCTCGAACTGGCCGAAACCCTGCATCCAGGTGCTGGCCGCGGCCAGCGCGCCGGGATCGAGCTTGCACCACACCACGCGCCCGCGCCGCTCCTGCACGATGAGGCCCGCGCGGCTGAGCGTCGCCAGGTGCTTGGACACGGCCGCCAGCGAGATGTCGAACGGCGCGGCAACGTCGGTCACCGCCATGTCGTCCTCCAGCAACATCGACAGGATCGCGCGTCGCGTGGGGTCCGCGAGCGCGGCAAATACCTGGTCCAACCTGTCCGTCATGGTCTTGTCTCGTCGCACCGCGGGGCAGGGCGGTCAAGCGTTCCGGCGCGATGCTCAACGGCGGGGTTGAATATGGGGCATCGGCCCGGCCGTGAACCGGGAATCCTTTCGGCGCCTAAAATCCAAGAAAGTCAATGGCTTGGAGGGCGCTCCCCTCGCCTTGACTATTCCGGTGCCTCCGGCATAGGGTCCGCGCGTCTGGAAGGGGCTTTTGGTGGTCGACGACGAAATGCGGGACCGGATGCAGGCGCTGGAGCAGCGGCTGGCGGCCGCGCGGAAGGCGCAGGATCCCAAGCCCAGGACGGACGAACACTATTCCATGGCCAACATGGCCTGGCGCATGGTGACGGAACTGGTGGCCGGTCTGCTGATCGGCTTCGGCATCGGATACGGGCTGGACACGGTCCTGGGGACGATGCCGATCTTTCTCGTCATCTTCGTGCTGCTGGGCCTGGCCGCCGGCATCAACGTGATGCTGCGCACCGCGAAAGAGATCGGGGCCGAGGCGACTGACGCGCCGCCCAAGACGAAGGAAGACTGAGCATGGCGACAGCGAGCGACGGCGGATTCAACATCGCACCGATGGACCAGTTCGTGGTCCAGCCCCTGTTTTCCGATGGGCCCTTGGGCATGTTCACCGTTTCCAACGCGACGCTGTGGATGGCGCTTGCGGTGGTCTGCACCGTGCTGCTGCTGGTCGTGGGTTCGCGCGGGCGGGCCGTGATCCCTAGCCGCGCGCAATCGGTGGCCGAGCTGGCCTACGGTTTCGTCTACAAGATGGTGGAGGACGTGACCGGCAAGGACGCCGTGCGCTACTTCCCCTACATCATGACGCTGTTCATGTTCATCCTGATGGCGAACATGCTGGCGCTGATCCCGACCTCGTTCTCGCCCACGTCGCATATCGCCGTGACCGCCGTGCTGGCGCTGGCCGTGTTCATCGGCGTGACGGTCCTGGGCTTCGTCAAGAATGGCGCCTCGTTCCTCAGCCTGTTCTGGGTCTCCTCGGCCCCGCTGGCGCTGCGCCCGATCCTCGCCATCATCGAGCTGATCTCGTATTTCGTGCGCCCCGTCAGCCACTCGGTTCGTCTGGCCGGCAACATCACCGCGGGCCACGCCGTGCTGAAGGTCTTCGCGGGCTTCGCCGCGGCGCTGGGTGTCTTCTCGTTCCTGCCGATCCTCGCCATCACCGCGATCTACGCGCTCGAGGTTCTGGTGGCCTTCATCCAGGCTTACGTCTTCACGATCCTGACCTGCGTGTACCTGAAGGACGCGCTGCATCCGCATCACTGAGCACCGGCGGGGGGGAACCCCGCCAAACGCATCCCGGCGGTTCCCACCGCCACTGACACGAACTTCCAATTCAAGGAGAAAGATCATGGAAGGCGATATCGCAAACATGGGTCAATTCATCGGTGCCGGCATCGCGGGCCTCGGCGCCGGCGTGTCCGCTCTCGGTGTGGGCAACGTGGCCGCCAACTTCCTGTCGGGCGCCCTGCGCAACCCGTCGGCCGCCGCCGGCCAGACCGCGACGCTGTTCATCGGCATCGCGTTCGCCGAAGCCCTGGGGATCTTCTCGTTCCTCGTCGCGCTGCTGCTGATGTTCGCCGTCTGAGCGATCCCGATCTGCCGCAGACGCTGGGCGGGCCGCGCAGGTCCGCCCGGTCGCGTTATCGGATATCGAGGATAGACAGATGGCAACCGAACCCACCACAGCGGTCCTGACACCGGGCGACGCGCCGGCCGACGCCACCGGCATGCCGCAGCTGAACGTCGAGTCGTTCCCCAACCAGATCTTCTGGCTGGTGCTCGCGCTCATCGCGATCTACTTCGTGCTGTCCCGCGTGGCCCTGCCGCGCATCGCGTCGGTCCTGGCCGAACGCCAGGGCACCATCACGAACGACATCGCGGCGGCCGAAGAGCTGAAGCAGAAGGCGGCCGAGGCCGAGAAGGCCTACGAGAAGGCGCTGGCGGATGCCCGGGCCGAGGCCAATCGCATCGCCGAGGAAAACAAGGCCGAGATGCAGGCCGAGATCGACGCGGCCAACGCCCGCGCCGAGGCCGAGATCGCCGAGAAGATGGAAGCCTCTGAGGCGCGCATCGCCGAGATCCGCGACGGCGCCATGCAATCGGTCGAGACGGTCGCCAAGGAGACCGCCTACGCGGTCGTCGAGAGCCTGGGCTTCGACGCCGACCAGGGCCAGACCGATGCCGCCGTCGAGAAGCAGATGAAGGGAGCCGCGTGATGCGCAAGCTGACCATTTTGGCCGCGGCTCTGGCCCCGGCGCCCGCACTGGCCGCTTCGGGCCCGTTCTTCTCGCTGGCCAACACTGATTTCGTCGTGACCTGCGGCTTCATCGTGTTCCTGGGCATCCTGGTCTATTTCAAGGTGCCGCAGATGCTTCTGGGCATGCTCGACAAGCGGGCCGAGGGCATCAAGTCGGACCTGGCCGAGGCACGCGAGCTGCGGGAAGAGGCGCAGTCGCTGCTGGCCTCTTACGAGCGCAAGCAGAAGGACGTGCAGAACCAGGCCGACCGCATCGTCGCGGCCGCCCGGGAAGATGCGAAGGCGTCGGCCGAGAAGGCCAAGGCCGATCTAGAGGCGTCGCTGGAGCGGCGGCTTGAGGCGGCGAAGGACCAGATCGCCAGCGCCGAGGAAGACGCCATCCGCAGCGTCCGCAACCGTGCGGTTAACGTGGCCATCGCCGCCGCGCGCGACGTGCTGAGCTCGAAGATCGACGGCGGCAAGCAGTCCGCCTTGATCGACGACTCGATCAAGACGGTGGACGCCAAGCTGCACTGACCACCTTCTTCGGACCACAAAGAAAGGCCCGGCCGCATCGCGGGAGCCATTCCGAGTTGTAGGACATGGGCGGCAGGGAACTGTCGCCCGCTTGCATTCGTCATGCTGTCACGCGAACTGCGAGGATTAGTGCGGGTGATCGTGAGAGCATGGAGGGCTTGTCAAAACCTGTGCTGGCATCATGAGGGGAAAGATCAGCGAAAGCTGTTCAAAGAGTTGCTGATATTTTGTCGCGGCTGACTTTCGACGCAATCGAACAGGGACGCTCCTATTCTTGGGCCCTCCCGGCAACGCCAAGACGTTTCAACCACAAGGTCATCAACAGCATGCAGTGCGTTCAGCAACCCTTCAGCATTAGGTGGGTCGTCGACGGACCAGTGGACGGTCCAGAGGTGGTCTTGATCGGCCTCTATTGCTCGAAATGCTTCACTGACGATAAAGAGGGTCGTGGATGTTCCCGCTGGCTTCGGACCCACAACAGACCTTAGAACCCTGGGCACCTCCTCGTATCGAATGTAGAGAAGCGCGGTGTGAAGATCACTCAGACGGGGGTCGATCACCATGACTCCTTTGGTGCGCGGTATAGGGTGGCTGAGGGCCGCGAAGACCTTGGCGGCAGGGCTGTTTGGGTCCATGAGATACTCAAGGCGAGGGGCAGTCTCTCCGTTCTTGCGCGCCTCGGAGTTCGCCGACGAGGATCTGGCAAGGCCGGGCGGGTCGTCGTCGCGCGTCCATCGCCCATGGTGGCACAGGACGGCACCTTCCCACAGCTGCCAGCACGGTGACGGATTTTCGCCCGCACGTAGCACGGGATTTCCGTCAATTTCCCAGGTCCGCGTGCCTTCAGACTGAGCGGTGCCGGGCATACCGAGTAGGGCCGCAGAAAGAAGTATTGAAAGTGCGATCCATTGGGCCATGAATGAGATGTAGGACCAAGCATCACGGCACTGGAATCCTGGCCACCGCGCGGGAAGTTCGATCTTCCCGCTGTTGCACTCCCTGATGGCGGAAGAATCGGGTGAGGTTAGGTCGTAAAAACAATTGCCTGCCGACATCTTGGTCGGCAGGCTGGTAGGGCGCGTGTCCTACAAGTCGGAATGGCTCCCGCATCGCGCGACCGGGCTTTTTTCGTGTCCAGGCTGCCGTGGCGCGCCCGGCTTTGGGGCGCGCCACGCCGGACCGTTACTGGTTGATCGGGCGGATGATGATTTGCACCCGGCGGTTCTGCGCGCGACCCTCGGGCGTCGCGTTGCTGGCGATGGGCTGCGAGAAGCCGTAGCCGACCGAGGTCAGGCGCCCCGAAGCCACGCCGTTCTGCAGCAGGATCGAGGTGACGGACTGCGCGCGACGCTCGGACAGGTCCTGGTTGTAGGCGGCGCTGCCGGTGTTGTCGGTGTGGCCCTGCACCTCGACCAGCGACTGCGGATAGCGGTTCAGGCTCGCGGCCAGGACGCGCAGGTCGCTTTGCAGGGTGGGGGCGACGCTGGCGCTGTCGGTGGCGAACAGGATGTCCTGCGGCATCCGCACGATCAACTCGTTGCCGGTGTTGATGACGTCGATCTCGCCGTTGGCGAAGTTGTTGCGCAGGTCGGCGGCCTGGCGGTCCAGGAAGGTGCCGACCACGGCGCCGGTGCCGGCGCCGATCACGGCGCCCACGGCGGCGTTGCGCAGCCGGTCATCGCCGGATTCGCGGGTGGCGCCGGCCAGGGCGCCCAGGCCCGCACCGACAAGCGCGCCGGTGGCGGCGCGATTGCGCTCGCCCGTCGCGGGCTGGTTGACGCAGGCCCCCAGCGCCAGAAGGCTGGCCGAGGCCAGCAGGATCGGGGTGTTCAGAATTCGCATTGTGTCCTCATGGATGGGGAATAGTCGCACATCTCGCAGGCGAATATAGAACAGGCACCGCCCAGTGCACGCCGAATCCGCAGTCTGGCGAAGTCTTGCCGGTTTCCCGACCGGCAAGGAACCGGTCACTCGGCGGGGGCGAACCCGGTCTGGGCCGCCTCGACCGCCAGCATGGCGCGCTTCACGGGCAGCCCCCAGTGATAGCCGCCGAGGCCCCCGGATTTGCGCACCGCGCGATGGCACGGGATCAACCAGCTGATCGGGTTGCGGCCCACCGCCGTGCCCACGGCGCGCACGGCCTTGGGGTTGCCGATGCGCGCCGCGATCTCGCCGTAGGTGGTGACATGGCCCGAGGGGATGGAAAGCAGCGCCTCCCAGACCTTGATCTGGAACGGGGCGCCGATGAGGTGCAGCTCGCTTTCCGCCCCCTGGGTCACCGCCGCGTGCAGGTGCGGGGCCAGCGCCGCGTCGTCCCGGGAATAGACCGCATCGGGCCAGCGCGACTGCATGTCGGCCAGCGCGGCGGCGTCGCCGGTCTCCTCGGTGAAGGCCAGCCCGCACAGGCCCCGCGGCGTGGCAAGGCCCAGCATCCGCCCGAACGGCCCCGCGCCGTAGCCATAGGTGATCTCGAGTCCCGCACCCCGCCGGGCGTATTCGCCGGGGCTCATCGCTTCCCACCGCACGAACAGGTCGTGCAGCCGTCCCGCTCCCGACAGTCCGACCGCATCGGCGGTGGCCAGCGTGGTGAAGCGGCTGTCCAGCAGCCGCTTGGCGTGGCCCAGCGTCAGGTATTGCTGGAACCGCTTGGGGCTGACCCCGACCCAGCGGCTGAACAGGCGCTGGAAATGCGCGGGCGCCAGGTTCATCTCTTCGGCGATCTCGGCCAGGGTCAGGTCGCGCCCGTCCTCGGCATCCAGCCGGTCGATGGCGCGGCGCATGATCGGCCAGTAATAGCTGTCTTCGGTGCTGCCGGTCATGGCGGGCGGTCCCCTGAAATCGGTGTTGTCCCAGATCTAGCCGCGCGGCGCCGGTGGCGCGACCCGGATGTTGCGCATTGGGGGCGCGGTCGCCCGGGCCGGGATGCCGACAATTGTGATCACGCGCGCCGGGCGTGTGATCGCAAATCGCATGTTAGCGACCGTTGCGTCGAATTAGCCCGTGAATCCATGCGCCAACGGGCGTGACAGCGCCGTGGAAACCGTTAGATATGACGCAACGGCGACGGCCCCGGCCGCGCGCACCGATGCAAGGAGGTCCCATGGCCGACGTGAACCGCGGCAACCGCCCGCTGAGCCCGCATATCACCATCTACCGTCCGCAGCTGAACTCGATCACGTCGATCCTGACGCGGATCACCGGCAACGGTCTGATCGTGGGTGGCCTTCTGATGACCTGGTGGTTCGTCGCCGCCGCGATGGGTCCCGACGCCTTCGCCACCGCCGACGCGGTGCTGACCTCGTGGTTCGGCGACCTGGTGATGTTCCTGTCGCTCTGGGCGCTGTGGTATCACACGCTGACGGGCCTGCGGCACCTGATCTGGGACACCGGCCGGGGGCTGGACCTGCCCACCGCCGAGAAGCTCGGCTGGGCCTGCGTCGGCGGCTCGGTCGTCCTGACCATCCTGACCGCGCTCGTGATCTGAGGAGACCCGCCATGGCATACATGACCGACCGCAAGCGCGCCGAGGGGCTGGGATCCGCCAAGTCCGGCACCGATCACTTCTGGTCCATGACCAAAAGCTCCATCGGCCTTCTGATCCTTGTGCCGCTGTTCATCTTCACCTTCGGATCGGCGCTCGGCAGCGGCTACGAGCAAGTTGTCGCATATTATTCTCAGCCGTTTCCGGCCATCGTGGCCGCGCTGACGATCACGGTGGGCTGGGTGCACTTCAAGTCCGGCGCCCAGACCATGATCGAGGATTATTCGCACGGGCTGACCCGCCACCTGCTGATCGCCGGGGTCACCTGCATCTCATACGCCGCCATCGCCGCCGGGCTGTTCGCCCTTGTGCGGCTGGCGATCTGAACGGGAGTTTCCCATGGCCGCTTACGATTATACCACCCACAACTACGACGCCATCGTGGTGGGCGCGGGCGGATCGGGCCTGCGCGCCACGCTGGGCCTGGCCGAACAGGGCCTGCGCACCGCCTGCATCACCAAGGTGTTCCCGACCCGCAGCCACACGGTGGCCGCGCAGGGCGGCATCGCCGCGTCGCTGGGCAACATGGGCGACGACAACTGGCAGTGGCACATGTACGACACCGTGAAGGGGTCGGACTGGCTGGGTGACACCGACGCCATGGAATACCTCGCCCGCGAGGCGCCCAAGGCGGTCTACGAGCTCGAGCATTACGGCGTGCCGTTCTCGCGCACCGAGGAGGGCAAGATCTACCAGCGGCCCTTCGGCGGCCACACCACCCAGTTCGGCGAAGGCCCCCCGGTCCAGCGCACCTGCGCCGCCGCCGACCGCACCGGCCACGCCATCCTGCACACGCTGTATGGCCAGTCGCTGAAGAACGACGCCGAGTTCTACATCGAATACTTCGCCATCGACCTCATCATGTCCGAGGACGGGCAGTGCCAGGGCGTGGTGGCGTGGTGCCTGGAAGACGGCACGATCCATGTCTTCAACGCCAAGATGACCGTGCTGGCGACCGGTGGCTACGGCCGCGCCTATTTCAGCGCGACCAGCGCCCATACCTGCACCGGCGACGGCGGCGGCATGGTGGCCCGGCAGGGCCTGCCGCTGCAGGACATGGAATTCGTGCAGTTCCACCCCACCGGCATCTACGGCGCCGGCTGCCTGATCACCGAGGGCGCGCGGGGCGAGGGCGGTTACCTCACCAACTCCGAGGGCGAGCGGTTCATGGAGCGCTATGCGCCCACCTACAAGGATCTCGCCAGCCGTGACGTGGTCAGCCGCTGCATGACCATGGAGATCCGCGAGGGCCGCGGCGTGGGCAAGGACGGCGACCACATCCACCTGAACCTGAACCACCTTCCGAAAGAAGCGCTGCAGGAACGCCTGCCGGGCATCTCGGAATCGGCGCGCATCTTCGCCGGTGTCGACGTGACGAAGGAGCCGATCCCGGTTCTGCCCACCGTGCACTACAACATGGGCGGCATTCCGACGAACTACATGGGCGAGGTGCTGAACCCCATTGCCGACGATCCCGACCGGGTCGTGCCCGGCCTGATGGCCGTGGGCGAGGCCGGCTGCGCGTCGGTGCACGGCGCCAACCGCTTGGGCTCGAACTCGCTGATCGACCTCGTGGTGTTCGGCCGGGCGGCCGCCATCCAGGCCGGCAAGGTCGTGGACCGCAATTCGTCGAACCCCACGCTGAACCAGTCCTCGGTCGATGGGGCGCTGGCCCGCTTCGACGGCCTGCGCCACGCCAAGGGCGATACCTCGACCGCCGAGCTGCGGCTCGAGATGCAGAAGACCATGCAGCAGGACGCTGCCGTCTTCCGTGCCGACGAGACGCTGGCCGAGGGCGTCAAGAAGATGGAGAAGGTGGCCGACAAGCTGGACAATATCAGCGTGACCGACCGCTCGATGATCTGGAACAGCGACCTGATGGAAACGCTGGAGCTGACCAACCTGATGCCGAACGCGCTGGCCACCATCGTCAGCGCCGAGGCCCGGAAGGAAAGCCGCGGCGCCCACGCGCAGGAGGATCACCCCGACCGCGACGACGAGAACTGGCGCAAGCACACGCTGGCCTACGTCAATGGCGGCGTGAAGCTGGAGTACCGACCGGTGCACCTGAACCCGCTGCTGGGCCACAACGAGGGCGGCATCGACCTGGACAAGATCAAGCCGAAGGCGCGGGTATACTAAGCGGGCAGGGGGCTTTCCCCACCATGGATAGGAGATCCGGTATGAAAACGCTGATTCTGAGCTTGGTCGCGGGCCTTGCCCTGTCCGGCCCCGCGCTCGCGGGTGGATGGGGCGGTGGCGTCGGTGGCACGGGGCAATACGCCAGCTGCGCCGACCTGGCCGCTGCGGGTGCCGTGGCCGCGGGGACGACCTGCGTGGATGCCAGCGGAACGCTGGTCACGGTGTCGGCCGGGACGCATCGCCGGTTCTTCTGTCCCTATCCGCACCGCCCGTCGGACACGATCTTCGTGAACGGGTCGGGCTATATCATCAAGGACACGCTCCGCCGCCAACAGGGATGCCTGTGATCGCCCGTGCGGCGATCATATCCCTGGCCGGGCTGGCCGCTTGCGGTCCCATGTCTCCCGAAGCCGCGCAACGGGTGTGCGCCGACCGGGCGCGCGCCGCGGCGGGCCCGACCGGCACCGTCGGCATCGGCGTCGGCTCCGGTGGGGTCGCCACCGACCTGGAGATCGGCATCAGCAGCGATTTCATCCGCGGCCGCGATCCGCAGGCCGTCTACGACGACTGCATGGCGCGGCGCACGCAGGTCGGCGCCACGGTGAATGTCGAACGATGAGAGCACTCGTCACGAGCCTGTGCCTGGCCGGGCTGCTGGCGGCGTGCACGCCCGCCGACCGCGATCAGGTCACGCGCTCGGCCGCGCGCAGCGTGGTCAGCCGGGTGGTCGTGCAGCAGTTCCCGGGCGTCCCGGTGCAGCCTGCCATCGACTGCATCATCGACAACGCGACGACGCCCGAATTGGTGGGCCTGGCCTCGGACGCCGTGACCGGCCCGACGGCGGCCACGACCGAGGTCGTGACGCGCATCGCGTCGCGCCCGCCAACGATACAATGCCTGGTTGGCCAGGGCCTTCCCGCCCTGTTGCGCACCGGCGCCTGAGCTAAAGAGAAGAGGATGTCATGGTTCAACTGACCCTGCCCAAGAATTCCAAGATCCGGACCGGCAAGACCTGGCCCAAGCCCGAGGGCGCGACCAACATCAAGAAGTTCGAGATCTATCGCTGGTCCCCCGAGGATGGCGAGAACCCGCGCGTCGACACCTATTTCGTCGATCTCGATACCTGCGGCCCGATGATGCTGGACGCGCTGATCAAGATCAAAAACGAGATCGACCCGACCCTGACCTTCCGCCGCTCGTGCCGCGAAGGGATCTGCGGGTCCTGCGCGATGAATATCGACGGGATCAACACGCTGGCCTGCATTTACGGCATGGACGAGGTGAAGGGCGACGTGAAGATCTACCCGCTGCCGCACATGCCGGTGGTCAAGGATCTGATCCCCGACCTGACCCATTTCTACGCCCAGCACGCCGCCGTGATGCCCTGGCTGGAAACCAAGACGCAGCGCCCGCAAAAAGAATGGCGCCAGAGCATCGAGGACCGCAAGAAACTCGACGGTCTTTATGAATGCGTGATGTGCGCCTCGTGCTCGACCGCGTGCCCCAGCTACTGGTGGAACGGCGACAAGTTCCTTGGACCGGCCGCGCTGCTCCACGCGTATCGTTGGATCATCGACAGCCGGGACGAGGCCACGGGCGAGCGTCTCGACGACCTCGAGGATCCGTTCAAGCTCTATCGGTGCCACACGATCATGAACTGCGCGCGGACCTGCCCCAAGGGCCTGAACCCGTCCGCGGCCATCGCCGAGATCAAGAAACTGATGGTCGAACGCGCGGTCTGATCCCGCTTCCGAGCTTCAATTCCAACGCTGCCGCGCGCGATCGCGGCAGCGTTTCTTTTTTCAAAGCTCTTTTCGTCGTGTCGGGTGGGCTGGAACGAATTCCCGGGCGCACTGACTCGCGCGGTCCTTTCTCGCCAATGATCCGGCGGGAACGGTCCGAGCGATCGTATTGGCTAAATCCTAGCCATTTGAGACAAGTCTTATCCAATCGGATAGGATTGGCCGGTCCGCGATCCGGCCTGCCCAGGGAATGGACGGTGGCGATCGCGTCCGCCACGCGGGGCCAGCGACTGCCTTCGAATAGAAAAAGCCCGGCGATCCGGCCGGGCCCTTTCGAAATGCGCAGCGTGTGCGTTCGTCAGATCAGGAAATCGTCCAGCGACTTGCCTTGGGCCAGCGCGTCCTTGATCCAGGCCGGCTGACGGCCGCGTCCGGTCCAGGTCGCGCGGGGATCTTCCGGGTTGCGGTATTTCGGGGGAGACTTGCTCCCTTTCTTTTCCGCTTTCACGATATCGTCCAGCGAGAAACCGTGTTCGCGGGCGGCCTTTTCGGCGGCGGCGCGGGCTTCGGCCTTGCGCCGGGTTTCGAGCGAGGCAAGAGCCTTGTCGATATCCTTCTTCAGCGATTCCAATTCCTCGCGGGACATCTTTTCAAGATCGATGGCCATTTTCTGTCCTATCACTCCGAGATACTAATCGGATCGTTAGGACATGTTTTTGTCCATTCCAAGGAAAATCGTGCCGCGACGTCACGCGCAGCGCAATTTCGCCGATAATTGCCCGATTTTATTATTCCGCGGCTATCCTATCTGGATCGGCCAGAGTTACGATATCCGCCATGATTGTATTCATGCGGAAATCCTTGGGCGTGTAGACCCGCGCCACCCCCGCGGCCAGAAGCGTTTGCGCATCGGATTCGGGGATGATTCCGCCCACCACGATCGGGATTTCCCGGTGGCCGGATTGTTGCATCAGCCGCAGGATCTCGGTGACCAATGGCACGTGGCTGCCCGACAGGATCGACAGGCCCAGGACGTGGGGCCGTTCCTCGTCCACGCGGGCGACGATTTCGGCAGGGGTCAGGCGGATCCCTTCATAGCTGATCGCCATGCCGCAATCGCGGGCCCGGGCGGCGATCTGCTCGGCACCATTGGAATGGCCGTCGAGGCCGGGCTTGCCCATCATGAACTTCAGGCGCTGGCCCAGCCGCGTCGACACCATGTCGACGCGCTCGCGGATATCGTCGAGGTTCTGGACCCGGTTGGAAGGCGCGGCCGACACGCCGGTTGGCCCGCGATACTGGCCGAAGGCGGCGCGCACCATGTCGCCCCATTCGCCGGTCGTGGCGCCCGCCTTGGCCGCGGCGATCGACGGCGGCATGATGTTGGTGCCCTCGCGCGCGGCACGACGGAGATCCTTCAACGCGGCGCGCACGGCGGTCTCGTCCCGGGACGCGCGCCAGGTGTTCAGCCGCGCGATCTGGTCGGCCTCGGCGTCCTTGTCGGCAACCATGATCGCGTCGGGACCCGAGGTCAGCGGCGACGGCTCGCCCGTCTCGTAGCGGTTCACGCCGATCACGGTCGTCTCGCCGCCCTCGATGCCGGCGATCCGCTCGGCGTTCGATTCCACCAGCCGCGACTTCATGTAGTCGATGGCACCCACCGCGCCGCCCATGGAGTCGATGGTCGAAAGCTCGGCGCGGGCACCGTCCTTCAGGTCGGCCACCTTGCGCTCGACGGCCGGATTGCCGTCGAACAGGTCGTCGTATTCCAGGAGGTCGGTCTCGAACGCCATGATCTGCTGCATCCGCAGGGACCATTGCTGGTCCCAGGGGCGCGGCAGGCCCAAAGCCTCGTTCCAGGCGGGCAGCTGCACGGCGCGGGCGCGGGCCTTCTTCGAAAGCGTGACGGCCAGCATCTCGATCAGGATGCGGTAGACGTTGTTCTCGGGCTGCTGCTCGGTCAGGCCAAGGCTGTTGACCTGCACGCCGTAGCGAAAGCGGCGATAGCGCTCGTCCTCGACGCCGTAGCGGTCGCGGCAGATCTCGTCCCACAGGTCGGTGAAGGCCCGCATCTTGCACATCTCGGTCACGAACCGGATGCCCGCGTTCACGAAGAAGCTGATGCGCCCGACCATGGCCGGGAAATCCTCGGGGGCGACCTTGCCCTTCAGGTCGTCCAGCACCGCCGTGGCGGTGGCCAGCGCGAAGGCCAGTTCCTGCTCGGGCGTCGCGCCGGCCTCTTGCAGGTGGTAGGAACACACGTTCATCGGGTTCCACTTCGGCAGATGCTCGCGCGTGTAGGCCGCGACATCGGTGATCATCCGCAGGGACGGCTGCGGCGGGCAGATATAGGTGCCCCGGCTCAGGTATTCCTTGATGATGTCGTTCTGCACGGTGCCCTGAAGCTTCGAGACATCGGCACCCTGTTCCTCGGCCACCGCGATATAAAGCGCCAGAAGCCAGGGCGCCGTCGCGTTGATGGTCATCGAGGTGTTCATCTGCTCCAGCGGGATCTGGTCGAACAGCGCGCGCATGTCGCCCAGATGCGCCACCGGCACGCCGACCTTGCCGACCTCGCCCGCCGACAGCTCGTGGTCGCTGTCGTATCCCGTCTGCGTGGGCAGATCGAACGCGACCGACAGGCCGGTCTGTCCCTTCGCGAGGTTGCCGCGATAAAGCGCGTTCGACGCGGCGGCGGTGGAGTGGCCGGCGTAGGTGCGGAAAAGCCAGGGCTTGTCTTTGGTCATGGCGCGGTCCTTGGCGTAATAATATTGCTTCGCCAGGCTTTAGACGGAAATAAAATGCCGTTGTCAACGGGAATGCCGCGCCGCGGCGGTACGGTCGCTGCACGCGCCGCATTTACCAGGGCGCGCTTTGTTGCCATGGTCGCCGCCATGTTCGGAACCATTACGCTTCCATTATGGCTGTTCTGGCTGATCCTGCTGTTCGCGGCGGTCACCTTCGCCAGCCATTTCTTCATCCCGCCAGTGCGCTGGTTCCTGCGCCGCCGGATGGAGCGGGCGGTGGCCGAGCTGAACAAGCGGCTCGAACGGCCGATCCAGCCTTTCAAGCTGGCCCGACGGCACGACATGATCCAGCGGCTGATCTACGACCCGCAGGTGATCGCGGCGGTGGCCCACCACGCCCGCGAAACCGGCGTGCGCGAGGACGTGGCATTCTCCGAGGCCAAGCGCTACGCGCGGGAAATCGTGCCCAGCTTTTCCGCCTCGGCCTATTTCACCTTCGCGATCCGCGCGGCGCGATTCCTCAGCCGACAGCTGTTCCACGTCCGGCTGGTGCGGATCGACAACGACGCGCTGGCCGGCATCGACCCCGAGGCCACGGTGGTCTTCGTGATGAACCACCGGTCGAACATGGATTACGTGCTGGTCACTTACCTTGCGGCCGAGCGCTCGGCGCTCAGCTACGCGGTGGGGGAATGGGCGCAGGTCTGGCCGCTCAGCCGCCTCCTGCGGGCCATGGGCGCCTACTTCATCCGCCGCCGCTCGCGCAACACGCTCTATCGCCGTGTCCTGGCGCGCTATGTGCAACTGGCGATCGAGAACGGTGTGACCCAAGCCATATTTCCCGAGGGCGGCCTGAGCCTGGACGGCCGCGTGGGCGACGCCAAGCTGGGGCTGCTCAGCTACATCGTGCAGGGCGTTGACCTGTCGAAGCGGGATGTCGTCTTTATCCCGGTGTCGCTGAACTACGACCGGGTGATCGAGGATCGCATCCTGATCGAGGCCGGGCGCACGGGCAATCGGCGCTTCCGCGGCTCATTTCTTACGGGAACGGCCTTCGCGCTGCGCTGGCTGTGGCGCCGGGTGACGCTGCGGGCGCGGCGGTTCGGCTATGCCGCCGTCAGCTTCGGGCGGCCGGTCTCCCTGAAAGAGTTGCGGGCTACCGACCGGGGCGAGGTCACGGCCGTGGCGACCCACCTTATGAACCGCATCCGCGAGAACGTGCCGATCCTTCCGGTGCCCATGGTGGCCGCCGCGCTGCTGGACGGGGCGCGGTCCCACGACGCGGTGCGCGACTGGATCTCGGGCCGGGTGCCGGCCTGGATCGACGCGGCCTATCCCGTGCATCTGCGGCGCGGCAGCATCGAGCGCACAACCGATGCCGGCATCGACATGCTCAAGCTGCGCCGGCTGGTCGAGGAGCGTGAGGACGGCACGCTGATCCTGGCCGAAAAGTCCGACCGCGTCCTTCAGTTCTACGCGGCATCCGCGCCCCTGATCGATGCTGCGCTGCAGGAGCCTGAGCCCGCCGAAACTGCCGTCGGGTCATAAAATTACAAAAACACCTTGGTGGTAGTTGCATTATTTCGGCTTTCCGCCTACTTCGTTCCGGGAATGCCGCTGCAGCGCGGCGACAACTGGAAGGAATCAGCGCATGTCCGGGGATGTCGACACCATGACGCGGCCGTCCGAGGCCAAATCTCTTTACGCCGTGGGCGAGATGCCCCCCCTGGGCCACGTGCCCGAGAAGATGCATGCCTGGGCCATCCGGCGTGACCGCCAGGGCGAGCCCGAGCAGGCGTTCCAGCTTGAAGTCGTGGACGTGCCCAAGCCCGACAGCCACGAGGTGCTGGTCCTCGTGATGGCGGCCGGGGTGAACTACAACGGGATCTGGGCCGGTCTCGGCATCCCCATCTCGATGTTCGACGTTCACAAGGCCGATTACCACATCGCTGGATCCGACGCCGCGGGCGTGGTCTGGGCCGTCGGCGACAAGGTCAAGAACTGGAAGGTGGGCGACGAGGTCGTTATCCACTGCAATCAGGACGACGGCGACGACGAGGAATGCAACGGCGGCGATCCCATGTTCTCGCCCAGCCAGCGGATCTGGGGCTACGAGACGCCGGACGGCTCGTTCGCGCAATTCACCTGCGTGCAGGCCCAGCAGCTGATGCCGCGGCCCAAGCACCTGACCTGGGAAGAGTCGGCCTGCTACACCCTGACGCTGGCCACCGCCTACCGGATGCTGTTCGGCCACCACCCGCACGAGCTGAAGCCCGGCCAGAACGTGCTGGTCTGGGGCGCCTCGGGCGGCCTCGGCTCCTATGCCATCCAGCTGATCAACACCGCAGGTGCGAACGCCATCGCGGTGATCTCGGAAGAGGACAAGCGCGATTTCGTCATGGGGCTGGGCGCAAAGGGCGTCATCAACCGCAAGGATTTCGATTGCTGGGGGCAGCTGCCCAAGGTCGGCACCGACGAGTACAAGGCGTGGTTCGCCGAGGCGCGCAAGTTCGGCAAGGCGATCTGGGACATCACCGGCAAGGGCGTGAATGTCGACATGGTCTTCGAACACCCGGGCGAGGCGACGTTCCCGATCTCGACCTTCGTGGTCAAGCAGGGCGGCATGGTCGTCATCTGCGCCGGCACCACGGGCTATAACCTGACCATGGACGCGCGTTATGTCTGGATGCACCAGAAGCGCATCCAGGGCAGCCATTTCGCCCACCTCAAGCAGGCCGCGTCGGCCAACAAGCTGATGGTCGAGCGGCGGCTGGATCCCTGCATGTCCGAGGTGTTCCCCTGGGCCGAGATCCCGGCCGCGCACACCAAGATGCGCAAGAACCAGCACAAGCCCGGCAACATGGCCGTCCTGGTGCAGGCGCCCAAGACCGGCCTGCGCACGATCGAGGACGTGATCGAAGCCGGCCCGACCGGAGTTTGATTCAGCGGGCGGGAGCGGACGAAAGGGTCCGGTCCCGCCCACGCGTCTTCGACAGCGTTGCGAAGGGGCCCTGCGCCCAGATCGCCGCTGGGCATCCCGCGCCCGCGCCATTATGAGGGGGCGATGTCCGTTCCCGCCCATGTCCTGTCCCAAGACCAGCAGACCGCCCGCGACCGGGTGTCCGAGTTGCTGGCCGGTGCCGGGATCGACCTGGACACGGGCGGCACCCGCCCGCTGACCGACGGCAAATCGGCGATCATGGCGATCACCGGCAAGGCCGGGTCGGGCAAGACGCTGCTTCTGGCGCAGCTCTACGCCGCGCTGAAAGAGGCCGGGGTCGACGTGATCTCGGGCGATTACGAGTCGCGGCGCCGCAAGGACCGCCGCACGCTGGCGATCCTCGCACCGACCAACAAGGCCGCGTCGGTGCTGCGCACGCGCGGCGTGCCGGCCACAACGATCCACCGCATCCTCTACACCCCGGTCTACGATCCCGAATACGAGCGGATCGCCGAATGGCTGTCGGGGCAGGGCGACCGGCCCACGATCGAGGGACTGGAGGAGATCATGCTGGACCGGGCCCACGCTTTCTTCCAGCAGCACAACTCGATCCCAGGGGCGCTGGCGGCGGCGGGGCTGCGCGGATCGGACTTCATCACCGGCTGGAAACGCCGGGAAGAGCTGCTGGATATCGGCATGGTCGACGAGTCGTCGATGCTGGACAAGAAGCAGTTCGAGGACCTGCAGGAGATCTTTCCGACGCTCATCCTGTTCGGCGACCCGGCGCAGCTGGCCCCGGTGCAGCAGTCGGGCAGCATGGTCTTCGACGACCTGCCCGCGCCGCGCATCGCCAACCTCAACCGTGTGCACCGCCAGGACGCCGACAACCCGATCCTGGACCTCGCCCACGCGCTGGCCGATCCCGACCTGGGGTTCGAGCAGTTCGAGCGCATGGTCGAGGACGCATCGCGCAAGGACGACCGCGTGGTCATGGGAAGCCGGGTCGAGGCGGCGCTGATGGCCCGCAGCCCCGTGCTGGTCTGGCGCAACGCCACGCGCGTCCGCCTGATCCACGCCTTCCGCACCGCCTATTCCGCGCCGACCGACCAGCTTCTGCCGGGCGAGCCGCTGATCTGCGATGGGATCGAGCTGCCGCTGAAGCACCGCAAGAAACGCATCGACCTCGAGGCGCGGGGCCTCATCAAGGGCGCTCAGGTGATCTATCGCGGGGCCGGATCGCGGCCCGGCTTTTCCAAGCTGCACGTCGTGGGCGCGCCCGACCCGCAGGTGAACGTAGCCTCCATCGTGAAGATCGAGATGCCCGGCGAGGACGAGCCGTTCATCCCCTTCGCCGCGCGCATGGGCGCGACCTTCCTGCACGGCGCGGCGGTGACGATCCACAAGTCGCAGGGCTCGCAATGGCCCGACGTGCAGGTCTTCGCCCCCGATCTCTACGCCGCCGCGCGCGTCGGGCGGATGGAGGCGGGCGTGCCGCTGTGGAAGCGGCTCGCCTACGTGGCGATCACCCGCGCGGAAGAGCGGCTGTTCTGGGTCATGCGCAACCGTCTCGGCCGTCCGACCGAGCCGCTGGGCATCGACGACCTGAAAACGCCCGCTGCGGCCCTGGAGCTCGACGGCGAAGACGCGCCCGAGACGCCCTAAACCCCGGTTATAGGGCCGCTGAGAAGCGGCTTTCGGCACCGCTCTGCAACTGCGGTGCAATGGCGCCGTGCGCGATCAGAGCGCAGGTCATGGGGGGCCGGGACGCTGGTCGTTCCGCGCCACAGCCACAACGCATCGAAAGAGACATCCCATGTTCACGAAAACCCTCACCACCCTTCTTCTGGCCGGCACCATGGCCGGGGCGGCCTTCGCCAGCTCCGACGTCAAGCTGAGCGATGACACGACCGCCCAGATCCGCCAGATCCTGGCCGAGCAAGGCTACGAGGTCGGGAAGATCAAGATCGAGGACGGCCTGTACGAGGCCTACGCCCGCAAGGACGGCCACAAATACGAGGTCTTTCTCGACGCCGATCTCGCGGTGGTCCGCACCGAGAACGACGACTGACAGCCGGGCCGCCGGGATCCGCTCCGGCGGCCAGCTTCATCTCGGTCAAGAGGGAGATGACACCATGAACCGTATTCAGGTCTGGGACCCGGCGGTCCGCGTCTTTCACTGGTCCCTTGTCCTCGCGTTCGCCGCCAACGCGCTGGTCATCGACGACGACAGCAAGCTGCATCAATGGGTGGGCTATTTCGTCGTGGGGCTGCTGCTGCTGCGCGTCCTCTGGGGCTTCGTCGGCAGCCGCTACGCCCGCTTCGCCAGCTTTCCGCCCAGCGTGTCCGGTGCCCGGCAGCAGGCGGCGGACATGCTCTCGGGGCGGCGCGACGCCCATGCGGGTCACACGCCGCTGGGCGCTTTGATGATCTACAACCTGTTGCTGGCGCTGCTGGTGGTGGGCGTCTCGGGCTGGCTGATGACCACCGATGCCTTCTGGGGCGTCGAATGGCCCGAGGAGCTGCACGAGATCGCCGTGAGCTGGACCGAGATCTCGGTGATGGTTCACATCCTGGCGGTGCTTTACGAAAGCCATCGCACGGGCGTGAACCTGCCGGGCGCCATGGTCCGGGGTTACAAGGACATGCCGCCGGGATAATCTGGCACCCATGATCCGCCTTGTCCCCGACACGCGATTGCCGGCCGGTCTGACCGCCATGATGGCGGTGCAGGCCGGCTGTGTCGTGTTCTTCCTCGGCGATCTGGTGGCAGACGCGCGCGCGCAGCTGGGCACGGAGGGCGCCAGCTTTCACCTGAGCATCGAGGCGGTCGCGACCTTCGCCCTGCTGGCGGCCATCGGTTTCGAGGCCCGGTATCTGCGCGACCTGATGCGCAGCAAGGCGCGGCTGGAGCGGAACCTGCAAATCGCCAGCGCCGCCGTGCACGAGGTGATCGAGGCGCATTTCACCCGCTGGAAGCTGTCACCGTCCGAGACGGACGTTGCGACCTTCCTGGTCAAGGGTTTCGAGATCGCGGAAATCGCCCGGATCCGCGGCTGTGCCGAGGGCACGGTCAAGGCGCATCTGAACGCGATCTACCGCAAGTCCGGCACCCACAATCGCGGGCAGTTGCTGAGCCTTTTGATCGACAGCCTCATGGCGGGCCCGACCGATGGCGCGCCGCACACGGAAGGTCATGTCGCCGCGCAGTAGCGGCCCATCGCCCTCAGCTTTGCAGGTAGCGGAACATGGCCGACGCGCCCCAGCCCGCGGCGATGGCGATGGCGAGAGACATCAGCCCGTAGATCAGGGCATTTTCGTGGGCCAGCGTGTAGAGAAAGCGCTCCAGCCCCACCTTGGCCACGTCGATCGTGGCGGCGTATTCGGCGACCACGGCGCCCTCACGCGTGAGGAAAATGCGCGAGGTATAGTCGCCCTCGACCAGGTTCGCGGGCAGCTCGACCCGGGTTTTGAACAGCGTCTGGTCGCTGACCTCGACCGCGCCGATGTTCAGCTGGTAAAGTTCCTGCCGCTCGCGGATGCGCACCAGCGCGTCGGTGAAGGCGGACGCGTCCTGCACGTCCATGGGCGCGCCCACGGACCGGATCGCCTGTCGCACGGTGATCCGGTGGCGCAGGTCGGACGTGTTGCTCAGCACGTCGTCCAGGGGCCCCGAGGTGTTCACGGCATAGAAGCTGGGCGCGTGGTCGATCTCGACCGCGGCCGAGTTCACCCAGATGATCGCCTGCTTGTCCTTGCGGCGCACGGTGAGCGGCCTTTGCGGCCCCTCGACCGTGACGATCATGCCCAGCTGTCCCTCGGGAATGGGGGCCTGCCGTTTCACCGCGCCGAAGATCAGGATCTCGGAGCCGTCGAAGCTGGACGAAATGGCGATGCGGTTCTGCGACAAGCCCGCCACCAGGTCTTCGGCCTTGGCGGGCAGGGCGAGCGCCAGCAGGAAGATCAGCGCCCGGATCAATGGCCCGCCGTCCCGATGGAATACAGCTCGGCCGGTTCGATCAGCAGGTCCAGCGCCAGCTTGCCGCAGACCAGCAGGACCATCACCGCCAGCAGGATGCGCAACTGCTCGGCCTTCAGGTACACGCCGATACGCGCGCCCACCTGCGCGCCCACCACGCCGCCCACCAGCAGCAGCACCGCCAGGATCATGTCGACGGTGTAGTTCGTGGTGGCGTGCAGAAGCGTGGTGAAGGCCGTCACGAAGATGATCTGGAACAGCGACGTGCCGACCACGACCTTGGTGGGCATCCCCAGCAGGTAGATCATCGCCGGCACCATGATGAACCCGCCGCCCACGCCCATGATCGCGCTCAGCACGCCAACGAAGACACCGACCAGCGCGGGCGGGATGACCGAGATGTACAGCCCCGATGTGCGGAACTTCATCTTGAAGGGCAGGGCGTGGATCCAGGTGTGGTGCTTGCGCTTGGGCGCCTTGCCCTTGCGGGTGTTGCGGATGGTGTTCAGCGACTCGATGAACATCAGCCCGCCGATCGCGCCCAGGAAGATCACGTAGCTGAGCTTCACCAGCAGGTCGACCTGGCCCATGGACCGCAGGATGTTGAACACCCAGACCCCCAGGGCCGATCCTATGAGACCGCCCACCAGAAGGACCGTGCCCATCCTCAGGTCCACGGTCTTGCGTCGCAGATGCGCGAGGACAGCCGAGAAGGACGAGGCCACGATCTGGTTCGCCTCGGTCGCCACGGCCACGGCGGGGGGAATGCCGATGAAGAACAGCAGCGGCGTCATCAGGAACCCGCCGCCCACACCGAACATGCCGGACAGCACACCCACCAAGCCGCCCAGCCCGAGGAGCAGGAAGGCATTGACCGACACCTCGGCGATGGGAAGGTAGATCTGCATGGAAAGCCTCGGTGGGGCCGTTATCCCTTCAAAGCATTGCCGATGCGAAAAATCCAGAGCGTCGGACGCGATAAATCACAGGCGCGACAGGAAGCTGCGCAGGATTTTCTCCAGTTTCGCGGCGCCGAGGGGGGCCATTTCCTTGGTGTGTTCGTGGCCGATCTTCTCGGCCGACAGGCCCGCCGCCATGTTGGTGATCGCGCTGATCGCCGCGACCCGCAGCCCCAGGAAGCGTGCGAGGATCACCTCGGGCACGGTGGACATGCCCACCGCATCCGCACCCAGGATCCGCAGGGCCCGGATCTCGGCGGGCGTTTCGAAACTGGGACCGGAGTACCAGGCATAGACGCCTTCGTGCAGATGCGTGTCGGTCTCCTTGGCCGCGTCGCGCAGCGCCGCGCGCCAGTCGGGATCGTGGGCATCGGTCATCGGCACGAATCGCGCGTCGGTCGGCTCGCCGATCAGCGGGTTCAGGCCCGAGAAATTGATGTGGTCGTTCAGCAGCATGGCGCTGCCCGTGGGCATCTCGGGGTCGAGCGATCCGGCCGCGTTGGTGGCGATCAGCCCCTCGGCCCCCAGCGCCTTCAGCACCTCGAGCGGCAGGCGCATGGCCGACGGGTCGCCCTTCTCGTAGTAATGCGCGCGCCCGCCCAGCACGGCGATGCGCTGGCCCTCCAATTCGCCCACCACCAGCTTGGGGTTGTGGCCCGACACGCCCGCGTGCGGAAAGCCCGGCAGCTGGTCGTAGGGGATGGCGACGCCGTCCACCTGCTCGGCCAGATGGCCCAGCCCCGAGCCCAGGATCAGGCCCAGCCGCACGGGCGCGTCGCCCGCCCGGTCGCGGATGAAACGGGCGAGGTCGTCTGCGGCGCGGGACATCTCAGCGCTCCTTCACGTAGGGTTGCCCACCGGCGCGGGGCGGGACGGCCTTGCCGACGAAGCCCGCCAGGATCACCACGGTGAGGATATAGGGCAGGGCCAGGACGAAGGCATTGGGGATCTCGAACAGCACGAGGTCGATCGACGAATAGCGGTTGGAAATGGCCTGAAGCAGACCGAAGAGCAGGCACGCCCCCAGAGCGTACCACGGCCGCCATTTGGCGAAGATCAGCGCGGCCAGCGCGATGTAGCCGCGCCCGGCGCTCATGTTCTGGGTGAAGCTCGCGGCCAGCCCGGTGGCGAGGAAGCTGCCCGACAGCCCGCACAGCACGCCGCAGATCGCCACGGCGGCGTAGCGCAGCCGCACGACGTTGACGCCGGCCGTGTCCACCGCGCCGGGGTTTTCGCCCACCGCGCGAAGGCGCAGGCCGAAGCGGGTGCGGAACAGGACGTACCAGGTCAGCGGCACGGTCAGCAGGCCCACATAGACAAGGATAGTGTGACCCGACAGCGCATCGGCGTAAAGCGGGCCGATGAAGGGCACGCCCGACAGCGCCTCGGCGAAGGGGAGTTCGATCGGCGAGAAGCGCGCGCCCCCCGACAGTTGCGGCGTGCGCCCGCCCTGCGAGAACCAGTCCTGCGCGATCAGCACCGTCATGCCCGCCGCGAGGAAGTTGATCGCCACGCCCGAGATCAGCTGGTCGCCCCGGAAGGTGATCGAGGCCAGCCCGTGGATCATCGAGAACACCATCGAGGACGCGATGCCGGCCAGGAGCCCCAGCCAGACCGACCCGGTCAGCGCGGCGACGGCGGCCGAGAAGAAGGCCGAGATCAGGATTTTTCCTTCGAGCCCGATGTCGAAGACGCCCGCCCGCTCGGAGAACAGCCCGGCGAGGCAGGCGAACAGCAGCGGCGTCGCCAGCCGGATCGACGAATCGAGGATCTGGATCAGGTCGAGATAGTTCATTCCGCGGGCACTCCGGGTTTGTCGGGTTGGCGCCGGAAGCGCAGGAAGGCCTTCTCGAGCGGGCTGCGCACCATGCCGTCCAGCGCGCCGGTGAACAGGATGACCAGCGCCTGGATCACCACGATCATCTCGCGCGGGATCGAGGTTTCGAACTCCAGCTCGGCGCCCCCCTGGTACAGCGCGCCGAACAGGACCGCGGCGATGAATACGCCCACCGGGTGCGAGCGCCCCATGAGCGCCACGGCGATGCCCACGAAGCCCGCGCCCAGCACGTTGTCCTGCAACAGCCGCTCCTGCTCGCCCATCACGGCATTGATGGCCATGAGGCCGGCCAGGGCGCCCGAGATCAGCATCGTGATCATGGTGATCCGCACCGGGTTGATGCCGGCATAGACGGCGGCCTTGTCGGAGTGGCCGAAGGCGCGGATTTCGTATCCCAGCCGGGTGCGCCACAGCAGAAGCCACAGGCCCCAACAGGCCAGCAGGGCCACGATGAAGCTGACATTCATCGGCGTGCGGGCGAAGTCGATGCCGATGGCCCCCAACACCTCGCGCGCTGTCGGCAGGTGCGAACCCTCGACGAAACGGGCGGATTCGGGCGCCATGCCCGGCGCCTTCAGCGCGCTCACCAGCAGGTAGACCAGCAGCGCCGAGGCGATGAAGTTGAACATGATCGTGGTGATGACAATGTGGCTGCCCCGCGTCGCCTGCAGGTAGGCGGGTATGGCGGCCCAGGCCGCGCCGAAAAGGCCACCGCCGAGGATCGCCACCGGCAACGCGATCAGCCAGTGCGGCCACGGCACCATCAGGCAGACCAGCGCGACGCCCAGGCTGCCCAGCTGAGCCTGGCCTTCACCGCCGATGTTGAAAAGCCGCGCGTGGAAGGCGATGGCGACGGCCAGGCCCGTGAAGATGAAATTGGTGGCGTAGAACAGCGTGTAGCCCCAGCCATAGGTCGAGCCCACGGCGCCGTTCACCATGATCGCCAGCGCCTCGAACGGGTCCTGGCCGATCAGCGCGACCACGAGGCCCGAGACGATCAGGGCGAGGATCAGGTTGATCAACGGGATCAGGGCCACGTCGGCCCACTTGGGAAGCTTGTCCATCAGCCGGCCTTTCCAGTGGCGTGGGCGAGGTTTTCCTCGATCTCGTCGACCGAGTGGTCCTTGTCGGTATCCGTGATCCCGGCCATGAGCAGGCCAAGCTCGCGCTCGTCGGTTTCGGACGGCAGGCGCTCGCCCATGATACGACCGTCGAAAATGACGGCGATACGGTCACTTAGCGACAAGATCTCATCCAGTTCCACCGACACCAGCAGCACCGCTTTCCCGGCATCGCGCAGGGCGACGATCTGCTCGTGGATGAACTCGATCGCGCCGATATCGACGCCGCGCGTGGGCTGGCCCACCAAGAGCAGGTCGGGATTGCGCTCGAGCTCGCGGGCGATGACGATCTTCTGCTGGTTCCCGCCCGAGAAATTCTTGGCCTTCAGCCAGCAATTGGCAGGCCGCACGTCGAACTTGGCGATCTTGGCCTCGGCGTCCTCGCGGATGGCGTCGTTGTTCATCATCGCGCCGCGCTGGTAGCGCGCGTCGTCGTGATATCCGAAGGCCACGTTCTCCCAGGCAAAGAAGTCCATGATCAGGCCTTCTTCCTGCCGGTCCTCGGGGACGTGGGCGATGCCGCGGCGGCGCCGGGTGCGGGCGTCGGATTCGGCGCCGGTCAGGTCCAGCTCCTGCCCGTTGACCGTGACGCGGCCCTTGCCGGGGCGCATGCCGCCCAGGACCTCGAGCAGTTCGGACTGCCCGTTCCCGGCCACGCCGCAGATGCCAAGGATCTCGCCACGCTTGACGTTTAGCGATATTCCCCGCAGCCGTTCGACGCCCGAGCCGTCCACGACTTGCAGATTTTCAACATTCAGCACGGTTTCGCCCGGCGTGGCGGCCTGCTTGTCCACGCGCAGCAGGACCTCGCGGCCCACCATCAGTTCGGCCAGTTCCTGCGGCGTGGTCTCGGCGGTCTTCACCGTGGCCGTCATCTCACCCCGGCGCATGACGCTGACCGTGTCGGTGGTCTCCATGATCTCGCGCAGCTTGTGGGTGATCAGGATGATCGTCTTGCCCTCGCGCTTGAGCCCTTCGAGAATGCGGAACAGGTGATCGGCCTCGGCGGGGGTCAGCACGCCGGTGGGTTCGTCCAGAATCAGGATGTCGGCCCGGCGATAGAGCGCCTTCAGGATCTCGACCCGCTGCTGCATGCCCACGCCCAGATCCTCGATCTTGGCGTCGGGGTCGACATGCAGTTCGTATTCCTCGGACAGCTGCTTCAGCAGGGTGCGCGCCTTGGACAGCGAGCCCTTCAGGAGCGCACCATCCTCGGCGCCCAGCACGATGTTTTCCAGCACGGTGAAGTTCTGCACCAGCTTGAAATGCTGGAACACCATGCCGATGCCCGCGCGGATGGCGGCCTGGCTGTCGGGAATCTCGGTCCGCTCGCCGCGGATGAAGATCTCGCCCGTGTCGGCCTTGTAGAAGCCGTAAAGGATCGACATCAGCGTGGATTTGCCCGCGCCGTTCTCGCCGATGATGCCGTGGATGGTGCCGGGCATCACGCGGATCGCGATGTCCTTGTTGGCCTGCACGGGGCCGAAGGACTTCGAGATGCCCTTGAGTTCGATGGCCGGTGCCGTCATGGAGCCCACCCTTCGGGGATCTAGTAAAACGGCCCCCGCGCGGGGTCGCGCGGGGGCCGGTGTCGTCAGGTCGCGATCAGAACGTCAGCGCGGGGCAGCTGTCGTCGCTGGTGTAATCGTGGACTTCCAGCTCGCCCGACACGATGGCGGCGCGCGCTTCTTCCACGGCGGCCATCATTTCCTCGGTGACGAGGTCCTCGTTGAACTCGTCCATGGCGACGCCGACGCCGTCGTTGGACAGGTCCTTGACCACGATGCCGGTCTGCAGCTCGCCCTCGGCGGCGGCGGTGAAGGCGTCGTAAACGGCGTTGTCCACGCGCTTGACCATCGAGGTCAGCATGTTGCCCGGGTGCAGGTAGTTCTGGTTGCTGTCCACGCCGATGGCCAGCTCGCCCTCGTCGGCGGCGGCCTGCAGCACGCCCACGCCGGTACCGCCGGCGGCGGCGAAGACCACGTCAGAACCCTGGCTGATCTGCGAGCGGGTCAGCTCGCCGCCTTTTACCGGGTCGTTCCACGCGGCGGGGGTGGTGCCGGTCATGTTGGCGATCACTTCCACGTCGGGGTTCGCCGCCTTGGCGCCCTGGGCATAGCCGCAGGCGAACTTGCGGATCAGCGGAACGTCCATGCCGCCCACGAAGGAAACGGTGCCCGTCTCGGAGGCCATGGCGGCCATCATCCCCACGAGGTAGCTGCCCTGGTGCTCGGCGAAGACGATGGATTGCACGTTGGGCTGGTCCACCACCATGTCGACGATCACGAAGTTGGTCTCGGGGTAGTCGGGGGCCACCTGTTCCAGCGTCGAGCCGTTGGCGAAGCCCAGGACCACGACCGGGTTCGCGCCACGGTCGGCCATGCGGCGCATGGTCTGCTCGCGCTGCGCTTCCGAAGCGAGCTCGGTCTCGAGGTAGTCGGCGCCGTCGTTGTCCTCGACCCAGCGCTGCGCGCCGTTATAGGCGGATTCGTTGAACGACTTGTCGAACTTGCCGCCCAGGTCGATGATGAGGCCCGGCTCGGCCATGGCAGCGCCGGCGGCCAGCGCCGAGGCGGCGACTGCACCCAGAAGGGTTTTCATGGTGGTCATTGGGGGTGTCTCCCTTGTGTTGTTCTTTGGCCAAGGGCTTTGGCGCCCATGGCCCGGGGTCGCCCGAGGGCGCCCGCGACAGCCGCGATTAAGGGCCGTGCGGACCCGAGAATCAAGACGGGATTGTGGATGAATCGCCGCGCGACGGGGCACCTGCCGTGGATTGAGGCAGATGACGTTTCGTCATGGGACCAGATCCCGGCCCAGCACCAGCGCATCCACCGACCCCGCGGCGGGATCGCGGTAGTAGCCACGGCGCAGGCCCAGTTGCTCATAGCCCATGGCGTCGTAAAGCGCCCGGGCCGCCGCGTTGGTCTCGGCCACCTCGAGAAAGACGCGCGTTGCACCGTATGCGCGCACGTCATCGTGAAACGCGTCGAGACAGGCGCGGCCCAGGCCCTTGCGGCGGTGGTCGGGATCGGTGGCGATGGTCAGCAGCTCGGCCTCGTCCAGCACGACGCGCCCCAGGGCGAAAGCATGGTCCCGTGTGACCAGGACGGCCCCCGGCTGGGCCAGCAGGTCGCGGAACCCGTCGGCCGGGAAGGGCGGCGGCACGGTGATGGCGCGGGCGTGGAGCCGGGCCAGGTCCTCGGGCGTCATGCGACCGGGGGCTGGGCGCGGGCGGGGGCGGCGTCGGGCGGGCGCACGTAAAGCGGCGCGGGCCGTTCGGGCGCGGTGTCGCCGCCCATGTGCCGCCGCTCGGCGATCTCGCAGATGCGCGGCGCGATGGCGTCGAGGTCGGTTTCCAGCGCGGGCAGGCCCAGGGCGGGGCCGACGTGCAGCGCCAGCGGGCCGACCGCCTGCATCCCGGCGCCCGTCGCCAGGTCGCCTGGCGGATCGGAAGGGTCGATCAGGCGGGCAGGGCCGTCCGGGGCGCCGTCGCGATAGGCGCGCACGTGGGCCATGTCGCGCGGCGCGGGCAGGCAGACCAGCGCATCGCCCGAGGTGGCCGACAGCGCGACGTCGAAGCTGGACACGCCATGGCAGGGGCGGTCGAGGCCCAGGGCAAGCCCCCGTGCCGCCGCGACGCCCACGCGCAGGCCGGTGAAGTTGCCGGGACCGATCCCCACTGCCAGCGCATCAAGGTCGCCCCAGCAAAGGCCCGCCTGCGACAGCAGCTCTTCCAGCATCGGGATCAGCCGTTCGGCCTGTCCCCGCGCCATGTCTTCCTGTGCCAGCGCCACGAGCGACCCGCCCGAACGCAAAGCGGCCGCGCAGTGCGCGGCCGATGTGTCGAAGGCAAGAAGCGTCGGTGCGTCAGGCAACCGGCCGCACCTCGATGACCTCGGGGATGTAGTGGCGCAGCAGGTTCTCGATCCCCATCTTCAGCGTCAGGGTCGAGGACGGGCAGCCGGCGCAGGCGCCCTGCATGTGCAGGTAGACGACGCCACGCTCGAACCCGTGGAAGGTGATGTCGCCGCCGTCCTGCGCCACGGCCGGCCGCACGCGGGTGTCCAGCAGTTCCTTGATCTGGACGACGATCTCACCGTCGGGGCCTTCGTGGTCGGCATGGCCGCCCGACTGGTCGGCGCCGCCCGCCATGACCGGCTGACCGGACTGGAAATGCTCCATGATGGCACCCAGGATCGCGGGCTTGATATGGTCCCACTCGGTCCCGTCCTGCTTGGTCACGGTGACGAAGTCGTTACCCAGGAACACGCCCGTGGTTCCGTCGACGGCGAAGATGCGCGTCGCCAGCGGCGAGGTGTCGGCGGTTTCGGCCGAGGGAAAGTCGGCCGTGCCGGTCTCGAGCACGGTCTGGCCGGGCAGGAACTTCAGCGTGGCGGGGTTGGGCGTGGATTCGGTCTGGATGAACATTGCGGCGTCTTCCTTACTGCTGCACCCGATATGCGGAATGGCGCCCGCCATGTCAAGGACTCTAGAACCGTTCTAAAGTAGCCCCAGCTGCCGCGCGCCCATGAGGATGGCCAGCAAAATGGGCTGGTGCAACAGGTAGATCACCAGCGAATGCCGCCCCATGCGGGCCAGCAGGTCCGAGGCGACCGGGCCGCGGGGCAGGGGGGCGATCCGCGCCACCAAGAGCCCCGCCAGCGTGGCGGCGAACCAGGGGAAGACCGGCTCGTAATCCAGGGCGAACCAGCGGGTCGGCGACAGCCCGAGCGGGTAGAGCGCGGGGTGCGAGAAGACATCCGAGGTCAGGAGATGCGGCGCGGCCAGCGTCAGCAGGGCGGCCAGCGCCACGAGCCAGCCGGGCGCGAACAGGAACGGCAGCGCCAGCACCGAGAAGACGGCGATGGCGTGCAGGATGCCGAACCACACCGCCGCGCCCATGGCGTAATGCGTGGCGAGCGTGACCGCGGCGGCGGCCAGCATCAGTTGCCCCAGCCGCCGCAGAAACCCGCGCCAGCGGACACCGCGCCCGTGGGCCAGTTGCAGCGACACGCCCGCCAGCGCGATGAAGCTCCCGGCGATGGACATGGCGAACAGCCGCCAGCCCGGCGCGCCGCCCACGTCCCATTGGGTAACGCCCAGCATGTCCAGGTCGTAGCTGAAGTGGAAGACGACCATCGCAACCAGCGCGATGCCCCGCGCCCGGTCGATCCAGGCCACGCGCGCGGCCGGACGGGCGCCGGCCTCCACCGTGCCGTGCGGGCGGTCGCCTGCGCTCATTTCAGGTGATCGCCTCGAGCTGTTCCTTGCTCAGGTTGCCCGGCACCACGGTCAGCGGCACGGGCAGCGATCCGGCGATCTTCGACAGGTGCTGGACCAGCGGCCCCGGCCCGCCCTTTTCGCTGCTGGCGCCGAGAACCAGCACGCCGATCTCGCCGTCTTCCTCGATCTGCGCCATGAGCTGCGGCACCGCCTCGCCTTCGCGGATGACCAGCTCGGGATCGACGCCCTGCCGGTCGCGCATCCACTTGGCGAAGACCTCGTAATGGGCGCGGATCCGCTCGCGCGCCTCTTCGCGCATGATCTCGCCCACGCCGACCCAGTGGTTGAACTCGTCGGGGGCGATGATGGACAGGATCTGCACGCCGCCGCCCGTCCGCGCGGCGCGCATGGCCGCGAAGCGCATGGCGTTCAGGCATTCGCGGCTGTCATCGAGGATGACGAGGAACTTACGCATGGATACCCCTGGGGTGTCTTCGACGCGGATGATGCATGCCGTCCGTCGGCCTGTCCAGCCGAGCGGCGCTGTCCGCCGTATACGAAAGACGCCTGCGCATTGTGCTGACGCAGGGTCATATGCCTCAAAATCCGGCAATCGAGGCGGGCCTTGCGGGTCTCAACCGCTGAGTCCTGTGCGAATCCGCCTCCGAACGCTCCATTCGTCCCGCCGGGTGATCAAACCGGCATCAGATGTGCGACGGCGCCACCAGTCTGCGAAACCGAACCGCGCCGCCGCACGCGCAACCGAAATTGCGTGGGCAGGGATATGTTGCGGTGACGGCCCGTGTCGAGCCGGAATCCCCCCGTTCCGCGCGCCTGATGAGGGGTCATCATGTCTATCCGTTCCGTTCTTCTTTCCTCCGCCGTCGTTCTGGGGGCGCTTCCCGCCGCCGCCCAGGACGTCTCGTGCCCGATCAAGGTCGGTGTGCTGCACTCGCTGTCGGGCACCATGGCCATCTCCGAGACCACGCTGAAAGACGCCATGCTGATGCTGGTCGAACAGCAGAACGAGGCGGGTGGCGTGCTGGGCTGCGAGCTCGAGGCCGTGGTCGTCGACCCGGCGTCGGACTGGCCGCTCTTCGCCGAGAAGGCGCGCGAACTGCTGAGCGTGCACGAGGTCGACGTGATCTTCGGCAACTGGACCAGCGTGAGCCGCAAATCCGTTCTTCCGGTCATCGAAGAGCTGAATGGCCTGCTGTTCTACCCGGTGCAATACGAGGGCGAGGAGTCGTCGAAGAACGTCTTCTACACCGGCGCGGCGCCGAACCAGCAGGCGATCCCGGCTGTGGATTACTTCCTCGAGGAACTGGGCGTCGAGAAATTCGCGCTGCTGGGCACCGACTATGTCTATCCACGCACCACGAACAACATCCTCGAAAGCTACCTGAAGGATGCGGGCATCGCGGACGAGGACATCTTCGTCAACTACACCCCCTTCGGCCATTCGGATTGGTCGACCATCGTGTCGGACGTGATCGAACTGGGCTCGGACGGCAGCCAGGTGGGCGTGATCTCGACCATCAACGGCGACGCCAACGTGGGCTTCTACAAGGAACTGGCCGCCCAGAACGTGAGCGCGGATGACATCCCCGTCGTCGCCTTCTCGGTCGGCGAGGAAGAGCTTTCGGGCCTCGACACCTCGAACCTCGAAGGGCACCTGGCCGCGTGGAACTACTTCATGTCCGCCGACACCGAGGCCAATGCCGAGTTCATCGCCGCCTGGCAGGACTTCATCGGCAGCGAGGACCGCGTGACCAACGACCCGATGGAGGCCCACTATATCGGCTTCAACATGTGGGTGAACGCGGTCGAAGAGGCCGGGACCACCGACGTGGACGCCGTGCGCGAAGCCATGTGGGGCCAGGAATTCCCCAACCTCACCGGCGGCACCGCGGTGATGGGCACCAACCACCACCTGGCCAAGCCCGTGCTGATCGGCGAAATCCGCGCCGACGGCCAGTTCGACATCGTCACCCAGACCGACCCGGTCCCGGGCGACGCCTGGACCGACTACCTGCCCGAGTCGGCCGTGCTCGAGTCCGATTGGCAGGAGCTGGAATGCGGGATGTACAACACCGAGACCGACACCTGCGTGCAGATCAAGTCGAACTACTGACCTGAGCCTCTGGGGCGCGCCGGCCGACCGGCGCGCCCATTGCCCTGACCGGGACGATCCATGCGCCGCCTTTTCCTCGCCCTCGCCCTTGCCCTGTGCCTGTTCGCCCCCACCGCGGTGGTCGCGCAGGACCTGCAATCGATCCTCCAGACCCACGCCGACGAGGTCGCCGACCCCGGCCGCCGCAGCGTGGGCGTCGTGATCGACGACCTGCTGGCCGCCGGTTTGCCCAACGCGCCGGATTTCCTGGCCGCGTGGCAGGACCGCGACATCGTCCGTGACACCGCCGATGGCCGCTTCTACCGCGCCGGGCGCACGTCGGACGGGCAGATCACCCTGATCGACCTGGACACCGGCGCCGGGGCCATGGTGCCCGAGGACCGCGTGGAAGAGGTTCGGCCCAATGGCGGCGTGCGCCGGGTGCTGGGCGGCGCGCTGGTCCGCTTCCGCCTGTCCGACCCCGCGCCCGAGGTGCGGCGCGAGGCGCTGACCTCCATCGCGCGGCGGCCCGATGCCGACCAGATCGAACCGCTGACCCAGTCCATTCCCGACGAGCCCGTCGCCGCCATCCGTGCCGAGAAGGATCGTCTGCGCAACATCCTGATCGCCCGTTTCGGCGAGACCACCGAGGCCCGCGTCGAGGCGATCGAAGGGCTGGGCGGCACCGTGTCCTCCGACGCCCGCGCGGCGCTGAGCCAGATCCTCGAGACCGAGGAGCGCGTGGCGGCGACCCTGCCGGATGACGTCAACGTCGCCCGGATCCTCACCCCGGGCGAGGACATCAGCCGGGTCGAGGCCTATGGCCGGCTGGTCGACGAAGGCCTGGCCCCCGCCCGCGTGTCCGATGCGGCGCTGCGCGACGCGTTGATCGCGGCGATCGAGGACGGCACCGTCGCGGGCGTGCCGGTCGAGACGCTGGACACCGACGCCGCCCGCCGCGACGCCTATGTCACCCTGGCCGAAGCGGGCGAGGTTCCGCCTTTCGTCACCGAGGAAGAGGTCGACGCCGCGCTGACCGATCACGTGTTCTTCGCGGCCTACGACGAGGACGATCCCGCCATCACCGACGCCGCGCGCGAAACGCTCGAAGCGGTGGATCTGCGCGTCGGCGCCGCGCAGACCGCCGATCTCGCGCTCGACGCGCTGTCGCTGGCCTCGATCTACTTTCTGGCGGCCATCGGGCTCGCCATCACCTTCGGCGTCATGGGGGTCATCAACATGGCCCATGGCGAATTCATCATGATGGGCGCCTATACCGGCTATGTCGTCCAGCAATTCGTGCCCGACTACACCCTGTCGCTGGTGATCGCGCTGCCGCTGGCCTTCCTGGTCGCGGGCGCCGCCGGGATCGCGATGGAGCGGCTGGTGATCCGGCACCTCTATCACCGCCCGCTGGAGACGCTGCTGGCGACCTTCGGCATCTCGATCGCGCTGCAGCAGCTGGCCAAGAACATCTTCGGCACGCAGGCGCGACCGCTCACCGCGCCGGGCTGGCTGGACGGGCAGTGGGTCCTGAACGAGCTGGTGGGCATCAGCTATATCCGCATCGCCATCTTCGTGCTGGCGGCGCTGTTCCTGGGGCTCTTGCTGTTCATCCTGAACCGCACGCGGCTGGGGCTCGAGGTGCGAGCGGTCACGCAGAACCCGGGCATGGCGGCCAGCATGGGCATCGACCCCGACCGCATCAACATGGCGACCTTCGGCATCGGCTCGGGCATCGCGGGGATCGCGGGCGTGGCCATCGGCCTCTACGCGCAGGTCACGTCCGAGATGGGCGCCAACTACATCGTGCAAAGCTTCATGACCGTGGTCGTGGGCGGCGTCGGCAATGTCTGGGGCACGCTGGCGGGGGCGGGGCTGATCGGCGTCCTGCAGAAGCTGATCGAGTCGCTGAACCCGTCCAACACGCTGGCGGCGCAGACCTACATGATCCTGTTCATCATCGTGTTCATCCAGTTCCGGCCGCGCGGCATCGTCGCGCTGCGCGGACGTGCGGCGGGGGACTGAGCCATGGCCGTCAGCGAAAGCCTGCCCCTGCGCCCCACGCCGCGTCCCGCCACGGCGCCGTCGACCTGGGTGTTCCTCGGGGCGCTGGCCGTCTTCACGCTGGTCGTCACGGTGATGGCCAGCCAGGGCATGATCTCGACCGCCTTCGTCAAGACGCTGGGCAAGACCCTGTGCCTGATGCTGGCCGCCGTCGCCATGGACGTGGTCTGGGGCTATACCGGCATCCTCAGCCTCGGGCACATGGCGTTCTTCGGGCTGGGCGGCTACATGATCGGGATGTGGCTGATGTACGCGCGAACCGAGAACATCGTCGCGCCCGCGCTGGCCCAGCAGCCCCTGCCGCCCACCCAGGACGAGATCCGCGATGCCATCGGGTCGCAGATCTTCGGCGTCGTGGGGTCGTCCGACTTTCCGCTGGTCTGGATGTTCTCGCATTCGCTGGTCGCGCAGCTTGCCCTTGTCGTGCTGGTGCCGGGGCTGCTGGCGCTGGTCTTCGGCTGGCTGGCCTTCCGCAGCCGAGTCACGGGCGTCTACCTGTCGATCCTGACGCAGGCGATGACGCTCGCCCTGGCGCTCTACCTCTTCCAGAACGACAGCGGTCTGCGCGGCAACAACGGGCTGTCGGGGCTGCAGAACATTCCCGGCTACGAACAGGTGCCGCAGGCGACGATCTCGCTGTGGTTCCTGTGGGCCTCGGCGCTGGCACTGGCGCTGGGCTACCTGCTGTTCGCCTGGGTGGTGTCGGGCAAGATGGGCAGCGTGCTGCGCGCCGTGCGCGACGACGAGGCGCGGGTGCGGTTCCTGGGCTACCACGTGGAGGGCTTCAAGCTGTTCGCCTTCACCCTCACCGCGGTGGTCACGGGGATCGCGGGCGCGCTTTATTACCCGCAGGCAGGCATCATCAACCCGGCCGAGATCGCGCCCATCGCCTCGATCTACCTGGCGGTCTGGGTCGCCATCGGCGGGCGCGGGCGGCTCTACGGCGCGGCCATCGGCGCGGCGCTGGTGTCTCTCCTGTCCAGCTGGTTCACCGGCGGCGGCGCGCCCGACATCAACCTGGGCGTCTACACCGTGCAATGGACCGACTGGTGGCTGGTGCTGCTGGGCCTCAGCTTCGTCTGCGTGACGCTGTTCGCGCCCAAGGGCATCGGCGGGCTGGTGGACCTGGTGCAGGCGCGGCGCGTGCCCGACCGGCAGGGGGACTACGGCCCCGACAAGGGCGCCAAGCGGCAGGAGGAGGGCCGCGAATGACCCTGCTGGAAGTTTCGGGCGTGTCGGTCAGCTTCGATGGCTTCCAGGCCATCGACAACCTGTCCTTCTCCATCGGCGAGCCCGAGCTGCGCGCCGTGATCGGCCCCAATGGCGCGGGCAAGACCACCTTCATGGACATCGTGACCGGCAAGACCCGGCCGGATTCGGGCCAC
The DNA here is from genome assembly GCF_900141995.1 of Palleronia salina. Taxonomy (GTDB): domain Bacteria; phylum Pseudomonadota; class Alphaproteobacteria; order Rhodobacterales; family Rhodobacteraceae; genus Palleronia; species Palleronia salina. The sequence continues at coordinate 116,539 of NZ_FQZA01000006.1, forward strand.
GTGCTGTGGGGCGAGGACAACCGCAACCTGGTGGGGCTCAGCGAGCAGGCCATCGCGCGGCTGGGCGTGGGCCGCAAGTTCCAGAAGCCCACCGTGTTCGAAGCGCAATCGGTGCGAGACAACCTGGCCATGGCGTTGAAGGCGCCGCGGGGGCCGTTCGACGTGCTGCTGCGCCGAAGTGTCGACGAGGGCCGCTTGCACGAGGTCGCGGCCGAGATCGGGCTGGAAGATCACCTCGACCGTCCCGCCGGTGCGCTGAGCCATGGGCAGAAGCAGTGGCTCGAAATCGGGATGCTGCTGGCGCAGGAGCCGCGGCTTCTGCTGGTGGACGAACCCGCGGCCGGCATGACCACCGCCGAGCGTGAGCATACCACCGACCTTCTGAACCGGCTGGCCCAGCGGCACGCCATCGTCGTGGTCGAGCACGACATGGCCTTCGTCCGCCGCCTGGGCTGCAAGGTCACCGTTCTGCACGAGGGCCGCGTGCTGGCCGAGGGATCGCTGGACCACGTGACGCAGAACAAGGACGTGATCGATGTCTACCTGGGGCGCTGAGCGATGCTGGACGTAAATGGTCTGACCCTGCGCTATGGCCAGAGCCAGGTGCTCCACGGTGTGGACCTCGTGGCGCGGCCGGGGCAGGTGACCGCGCTCATGGGCGTGAACGGGGTCGGGAAGACCTCGCTGATGAAGGCCATCGCGGGGCGGCACCCATTCACCGAGGGGCGGATCAAGCTGGACGGCCGCGACCTGGGCCATCCCAATGCCGTCACGGCGGCGCGCGCCGGCATCGCCTATGTCCCGCAGGGACGCGAGGTGTTCCCGCTGCTGAGCGTGGCCGAGAACCTGGAAACCGGCTTCGCCTGTCTGCCGCGCGGCGGTCGGGACGTGCCCGACCGGATCTTCGAGCTGTTCCCGGTGCTGGCCAAGATGCGCCATCGCCGTGGCGGGGACCTGTCGGGCGGGCAGCAGCAACAGCTGGCCATCGCGCGGGCGCTGATCGCGCGGCCGCGCGTGCTGCTGCTGGACGAGCCGACCGAGGGCATCCAGCCGTCGATCATCAAGGATATCGGCCGCGTCATCGAGGTGCTGCGCGACGAGGGCGAGATCGCCATCGTGCTGGTCGAGCAATATTTCGACTTCGCGCTGGGCCTTGCCGACCGGGTGACCGTGCTGCAGGGCGGACAGGTCAGTTTCCGGACCGAGGATGTCGCCGCCGACCGCGACAAGCTGGCCGAAGCCATGGCGCTGTGATCCCAATTATCCGAGACGATCCTGGACCTACTGCACATTATCGCGGGGCATCCGCGCCCGCCTTCACTCGCGCCGCAGGGTGATCGCCGTGTCCGCCGCGACCGGCTGCCAGTCGCCCACTGTGCCGTCGGGCCACGTGATGCGCAGCTCGGCCATATCCGCGTCGCCCAGCCCGAAATGCACCGGCCCCGCCTGGCCGCCCGCGTGGCCGCCGCCCACCGTCACCTCGCGCGATTGTGGTCCGGCGGCCCCGCGCAGGTCGATCCACGCGCCCACGGCATTGCGGTTCGGCCCCGGCTGCGTCAGCTTCACCGACAGCCAGCGACCGGAATCGGGGGTCGCGTTCTGCCAGATCTCGAGCGGCGCGCGGCGGTTCACCACCACCAGGTCCAGCCGCCCGTCGCCGTTCAGATCGGCAAGGCCGCCGCCGCGCGACCGGGCCACCGTGGCGACACCGGCATCGGCCGCGGCCTCGACGAAGGTGCCGTCCGCGCCCTGCATCAGCAGGTTGTTGGGATCCTCCATCGCGAGGCCGGGCATCTGGTCGACATTGCCCTTGGCGATGAACAGGTCCAGCCGCCCGTCATTGTCCACATCGCCGAACTCGGCGTGCCAGCCGGTCGAGGGGCGTCCGTCGTCCCCGGTATGCGGGCGCTGGGCGTAGGCGCCGATGGCGAAGGGGAAGGCGGTGAACCCGCCGCCCGTGTTCTCCATGATCATCTGGTCGCCCATGGAGGTCAGGACCACCTCGGGCCGCCCGTCGCCGGTGATGTCGCCGCTGGCGATGCCCATGCCCCACAGGCGCATGGTGTCCCAGCCCTCGGCCGCGCCCCATTCGCGCAGGGGCGACAGGTCCCACATCTGCTCGTACCCCTCGCTGAGGTAGTAGTGCCGGTCGTTCGACACGCGCAGCAGCGGATCCCCCTCGCGCCGCCAGTCCGAGATCAGCATGGACAGCGGGCAGAAGGACGGCGCCAGCGGGATCGGCGCGCCATAGCGGTCCCCCTCGGGGCGGAGCAGGTAGCTTTCGTCGCAGGTGCCGAAGGGCCCGTCCGGGTCGTCGCGGTCAACGTAGTTGCCGATGGCGAGGGTGGGTCGGTCCGCGCCGTCCTCCCACGTGGCGCTGAAGGCCGTGGTCCAGCGCGCGTCCTCGGGCAGGCCCATCCTGGCGGTGGCATCGGTGAAGCCGCAATCGCCATCGCCGCGCAGAAGCCGGTTCACGCCATCGCGCAACACGAAGAGGTCCATCTGCCCGTCGCCGTCCACGTCCAGCGGGTAGGCTCCGATGACCCCGGTCTCCTGCACAGGACCCGCGCGGAAGGTGATGTCGCTACCGGGGGCGGTGTCGTTCACCAGCAGGCTGGCGGGCGCCGCGCCACCGGCGGCGAAAAGGTCGGGCCGGCTATCGCCGTTGCAATCTAGGATCGCGACACCACCGCCGACGAAATGCGTCCAGCCGCCTTCGTAGACATGGGGCGCGGGCAAAGCGCCCGACCGGTCGATGAACGCGGGATCGGCATGGGCGGGCAGGGCGAAAAGCAGGGGCAGGATCAGGCGACGCATGAGGCCTCGTCCAATGCGCCGGGGGCGCCCAGGCGCTGGGCCGTCACGGTCGACAGGGCCAACGCGGCGGCCCCGCGCGCCCAGATCAGGTCGCCCCAGGCGTGGATCTGCACCCGCGGCGCGGGCCGGTCCACCTGGATCGCGGCGGCGGCCATGTCGCGGAGCACCTCGTCGGCGTACAGGTAATCGTATTCCATCCGCTCACCCGACAGGATGATGAGCTCGGGGTCGAACAGGTTCACCACGTTGGCCAACCCCACCGCCAGGTAGCGCCCGGCGCGGCGGAAGATCGAGCGGGCGGCGGTGTTGCCGGCCTTGGCGTGGTCGTAGAGCTCGGACAGCATCTCGCGCGGGCCCAGCAGGTCCTTGCCCGACCAGTCGAGCGCGGTCGACGCCTCGCGCACCAGGGCATAGTCGGCCACGTAGGCCTCCAGGCAGCCGCGCTGGCCGCAGCGGCAAAGCGCGCCGTCGAGCTGCACCTTGGTGTGGCCGAGCTCGGTCCCCAGACCCCGCCCGCCGCGATAGAGCCTGTTGTTCAGGACCAGCCCCATGCCGACCCCGTGCTCGATCGTGACCACGGCGAAGTTCGACACGTCGCGCCCGTCGCCGAACCAGAGCTCGGCCAGGGTCATCAGGTTGGCGTCATTGTCGATGATCACAGGGCAGCCCAGATGGTCGGACAGCAGCTCGGTCAACGGCAGGTTGGCGTCCGACAGCATCGACGACCACAGGGCCTGGCCCGTCTCGCCGTCGATGAAGCCCGGCATGCCCAGCCCCACGGCGGCCACCTGGTCGCGGGTGATGCCCGTCTGGCCCAGCAAGCCATCCAGCAGCTGGGCGACGGTCGCCTTGACCTCGGCGCGCGACAGCGGCCGCACCGCGCCGGGCAGCGTCATGTCGGCCAGCGCGCCGCCCGCGAAATCGTAGAGCACGGCGGAATGCCCGGCCTCGGAGATCTTGATTCCCGCGACGGTTCCGGCCGCTGGATTGACTGCCAGCCCCACGGGGGGGCGGCCGCGCGTCGTCTCGCCGTCGCGCGGTGCGGTCTCGACCTCCTGCAGGTAGCCGGCCGCGATCAGGTCGGCGGCGGCCTGCGTGACCGATCCGGGGCTGACGCCAAGCATGCGCGCGATCTCGACCCGGCTGAGCGCGCCGCCCGCGCGAACCGATTCGAAGACCTGCTGGCGCAGCGGCACCGCCGAATCACCCGAATCCGCGCGGCTGATGCGCAGCGGTCCGCATCCGCCATGCTGCGGTGCGGAAAGAGCGGCCGCCGTCACGATCGGCGCATTTCTTTCATTTGCCATAGATAAGGGCGCCCGTTTTGCCGCGGTGCACCGAGATTTTCGGCGCTGCAGCGAAGAATGTTGCTCCAGATTAGGCGACATGCGTGATCTCGCAACGTTTTTATTTTGACAGGTGAAATAAAGAACTCCATGGTCTTGCCACGCAAAGACCGACCCCGCCGTCACAAGGCAGGGGCGTATCCAAATGGGAGGAAAACATGCGTCTTTCGCTTCTGGCAGCCGCCGCGCTGTCCACGTCGCTCACCACCGTGGCCTTCGCGGCCGAGCACACGTCCGACATGACCGTCGGCGTCAGCTGGTCGAACTTCCAGGAAGAGCGCTGGAAAACCGACGAAGCCGCCATCATGGGCGCGCTCGAGGAAGCCGGGGCCGAGTACGTTTCGGCCGATGCCCAGTCCTCGTCGGCAAAGCAGCTGTCGGACGTCGAATCCCTGATCTCGCAGGGCGTCGATGCGCTGATCATCCTGGCCCAGGACACCCAGGCCATCATCCCCGCCGTGCAGGCCGCGGCCGATGCCGGTATCCCGGTCATCGCCTACGACCGCCTGATCGAGGACGAGCGTGCCTTCTACCTGACCTTCGACAACATCGAAGTCGGCAGGATGCAGGCCCGTGCCGTGCTCGAGGCGCAGCCGACCGGCAATTACGTGATGATCAAGGGCTCGCCCACCGACCCGAACGCGGACTTCCTGCGTGGCGGCCAGCAGGAAGTCCTGCAGGACGCGATCGACGCCGGTGACATCACCATCGTCGGGGAGGCCTATACCGACGGCTGGCTGCCCGCCAACGCGCAGCGCAACATGGAGCAGATCCTGACCCAGCAGGGCAACGAGGTCGATGCCGTGGTCGCGTCGAACGACGGCACCGCCGGTGGTGCCGTGGCCGCTCTGACCGCGCAGGGCCTCGACGGGATCCCGGTTTCCGGCCAGGACGCCGACTTCGCCGCGCTGAACCGCATCGCGCAGGGCACCCAGACTGTCAGCGTCTGGAAAGACAGCCGTGACCTGGGCGCCGCCGCGGGCCAGTACGCGCTGGAACTGGCGTCGGGCACCGAGATGTCCGAGCTGGAAGGCGCGGAAGAGTGGACTTCGCCCGCGGGCACCACGCTCTGGGCCGAGTTCCTCGAGCCCGTGCCGGTCACGCAGGAGAACCTGTCGGTCGTCGTCGACGCCGGCTGGATCAGCCAGGAAGAGCTTTGCCAGGGCGTCTCGGACGGCCCCGCGCCCTGCAACTGATCGACACGTCCGGGCGGGCCACGACGTCCGCCCGGCACCAGACCCGTCGCGGCGGCGCCTGAGCGCGCCGCGACTTTCCCCTTTCTACACATGGCAGGAGCGCGGACATGAGCGATTCCACCTCGGGGCAGGCGTCCTCCGCCGGACGCAGCGGCCCCAATCGAAGCTTCTTTTCACAGCTCGAGCTCGATCTGCGCCTTCTGGGCATGATCGGTGCCTTCCTGCTGATCTGCATCCTGTTCAATATCATGACCGGCGGGCAATTCCTGACGCCGCGCAACCTGTTCAACCTGACCATCCAGACCGTGTCGGTCGCGATCATGGCCACCGGCATGGTGTTCATCATTGTCACCCGCCATATCGACCTTGCCGTGGGCTCGCTTCTCGCGACCTGTTCGGCCGTGATGGCGATGATGCAGACGGCCTGGCTGCCCGACATGCTGGGCATCCCGCTGGGCAGCCCGTCGCTCGCCATCCTTGCCATCATCTTCGGCGTCATCGTGGGCGGCATCATCGGCGGCTTCCAGGGCTACCTCGTGGGCTTCCTCGGCATCCCGGCCTTCATCGTGACGCTGGGCGGCCTGCTGGTCTGGCGCAACGTGGCCTGGTACCTGACCAACGGTCAGACCATCGGCCCGCTCAACGAGACCTTCCAGCTCTTCGGCGGGATCAACGGCACGCTGGGCGAGACGTGGTCCTGGATCGTGGGCCTCATCGCGGCGGCCGCGGCGGTCCTGGCGCTGGTTTCGGGGCGCCGGTCCAAGCTGCGCCATGATTTCCCGGTGAAGCCGATCTGGGCCGAGTTCGTGGTGGGCGGCATCTTCGTCGCCGCCATCCTGGGCTTCATCGCCATCCTGAACGCCTACGAGGTGCCGTCGCGCGTGCTGGAGCGCCAGTTCGAGGCGCGGGGCGAAACCGTGCCCGAGGGCTTCACCGCCTCCTACGGCCTGCCGATCTCGGTCCTGCTGCTGATCGCCGTGGCGATCGTGATGACGGTCGTCGCGCGCAAGACGCGGTTCGGACGCTACATCTTCGCCACCGGGGGCAACCCCGACGCGGCCGAGCTGTCGGGCATCAACACCCGCATGCTCACCGTGAAGGTCTTCGCGCTGATGGGCGTGCTGGTCGCCATCGCGGGCCTCGTCGCCTCGTCGCGCCTGACCTTCCATTCCAACGATATCGGCACGCTGGACGAACTGCGCGTGATCGCCGCCGCCGTCATCGGGGGCACCGCGCTCGCCGGCGGGGTCGGCACGATCTACGGCGCCATCCTCGGCGCGCTGATCATGCAGTCGCTGCAATCGGGCATGGCGATGGTGGGCGTGGATGCGCCCTTGCAGAACATCGTCGTCGGCAGCGTCCTGGTCGCCGCCGTCCTGATCGACATCATCTATCGCCGCCGCGTGGAGGGCTGAGACCATGGCCGAGACCAAGCAACAGATCGACCGCAGCTGCACGCCGCTGGTCGCGATGAAAAACATCTCGATCGCCTTCGGCGGCGTGCAGGCCGTGGACGACGTCAGCATCGACGTCTACCCGGGCGAGGTGGTGGGCCTGCTGGGCCACAACGGCGCGGGCAAGTCCACGCTGATCAAGATCCTCGCCGGCGCCTACCGGATGGATTCGGGCGAGATCTGGATCAACGGCGAAAAGGCCGACATCCGCAGCCCGGCCGGCGCGCGCGACTACAACATCGAGACGATCTACCAGACGCTGGCCCTGGCCGATAACCTGGACGCCTCGGCCAACCTGTTCCTGGGCCGCGAGATCACCACGTCGCTCGGCCTTGTCGACGACAGCGCGATGGAGGCCGAGACGCGCAAGATCATGCACCGGCTGAACCCCAACTTCAAAAAGTTCAGCGTTCCGGTGTCGGCCCTGTCGGGCGGGCAGCGGCAGTCGGTGGCCATTGCCCGGGCGGTCTATTTCGACGCCAAGATCGTCATCATGGACGAGCCGACCGCCGCGCTGGGTGTGCACGAAACCGAGATGGTGGCCGAGATCATCAAGGAGCTGAAGGCCCAGGGCCTGGGCATCGTCCTGATCAGCCACGACACGCGCGAGATGATGGCCCTGTGCGACCGGGTGTCGGTGATGAAGAACGGCGCGCTGGTGGGCACCGAGCATGTCGAGGACGTCACCGAGGACGACATCCTCTCGATGATCATCCTCGGCAAGAACCCCAAGCGCGAAGCGGCGTAAAGGGGCGGGTCGATCCCGGAGAGTCCCTGGCAGAACATCCGGGATGGTCGGACCGACACGGGATCGCACCCCTTGCCTGTGGGGGCCCACAGGCACCTCTGCAAAACATTGTGGGGGCAGCTTCCGGGTCCGAGATGGCGGCCTCTCGAGCGGGGCCTTCATCTATCGAATTCGACCTAAAGGCTTGTAATTTAGACCGCATTCGCCAAGCTCAGCGAGCTTCAGGGACCTAATAAACCCCCGCTGTCACACCATGGCGATGACACTTCGATCCGGGCGTCGATCGTCTGCGTGACTCGTGATAGGCGGTCACCTGGTCCGCCCATCCCCGAGTGAGAAGAGTCGCCGAACCATGCCCGAGCGTCGAATGTTCAACCGTCGCCGCTTTCTCCAGGTCATCGGCCTCGGGGCGATATCCTCTGCCGCCTTGGGGTCATACGCGTTCGCCATCGAGCCGCTCTTGCGCCTGCAGACGACACGCCATGCCTTCACGCCCGCCGGCTGGACCCCGGGACTGAAGCTCAAGGTGGCGCTGGTTGCGGATATCCATGCCTGCAATCCGTGGATGAGCATCGATCGCATCGCGCGCACCGTCGAGCGGACCAATGCGCTCAAGCCCGACGTCATCCTTCTTCTCGGGGACTACTCGGCGGGCATCTCCTCGCGGTTCGTGACCTCCTACGTCCATTCGAGCGAATGGGCCCCGATCCTGGCGGGTCTCCAGGCGCCCCTCGGCAGGTATGCGATCCCAGGCAATCACGACTGGTGGGAGGACAAGACGGCCCAGCGGCGTGGGCATGGACCGACCTTCGGACAGCTCGCCCTCGAAAAGGCGGGACTGCCGGTCCTGCAGAACGAGGCGATCCGCCTGACACAGGGCAACCATCCGTTCTGGATCGCCGGGCTCGGCGACCAGCTCGCTCTCTTGCCGGGGCGCAAATACGGGCGGACGACATGGCGCGGCGTGCATGATGTCGGGGGACCCTGCGCGCGGTCACCGATGACGCGCCCGTCATTCTCATGGCCCGCGAACCCGACATCTTTCCGGACATCAAATCGGCCGAGCGTCCCGTCGCCCTGACGGTATCGGGACATACCCATGGCGGACAATTCCGGGTTTTCGGACATTCGCCGGTCGTGCCGTCCCGTTACGGCAATCGATACGCCTATGGACACGTCGTCGAGCCGCGCCCCGACGGAACACCGGCGGACCTTGTCGTTTCGGGGGGCTGGGATGCTCCATCGCACCCGTCCGCTTCGGTGTCCCGCCCGAGATCGTGCTGCTCGAGCTGGGATGACGGGGCGGGGCCGGTGCGTGTCGAGCTTTTCCGCAAGATGCTTGCGGCAGGCGAAGATCGGGCCGTTCGAGATCATAGCGGATGAAAAAAGGGGCGCCCTCGGGGCGCCCCTTCGTTCTTATCTCAGGTCAGGTGCGGATCACTCGGAGGTGCCGAGGCCAATCCGCTCCTGGAAGGCCTTGTGGCTTTCGACCAGGGCCTGGGTTTCGGGCGTCTTCTCGGCCCAGCTGTCCCACTGCTTCACGGCCGCCGCGCGGAAGGTGGCGCGGTCCTCGTCCGACCAGTCGTAGAGCGTCACGCCCTGCTTGGGCAGCTCGGTCGCGGCCTCGCCGTTGGCCACCAGCGTGTTCAGCATCAGCTTGAGCGAGATCTGGTCCATCGCGGTTTCCAGGATCGCCTTGTGCTGGTCGCTGAGCGTCTCCCACACGGCGGTCGAGCAGGCCAGGTGGTCCGCCGACATCGAGTGGAAGCCCGGATAGGTCGCGTGGCTGACCACGTCGTAGATCCCCAGGCCCACGTTGTTGGCCAGGGTCGAGGCGTCGGCCCCGTCGATGATGCCCGTCTCGAGCGCGGTGAAGATCTCGGTGAAGTCCATCACGATGGGCGAGGCGCCGAGCTCGGCGAAGATCTCGGTCTCCATGCCCGGGGGCGAACGGAACTTCCAGCCTTCCAGGTCGTCCGGGCCTGCGATCGGCGTCGACGAGTTCATGGATTCCTGGCCGCCGGTATAGGCGCCGATGAAGTGCATCCCGTTCGCCTCGTACAGTTCCTGGATGGCGTCTTCGCCGCCGCCGTACTGGACCCATGCGAGGAATTGCAGCGGCGTGTCGTAGCCGCCCATGGGGTCGGACACGAACTGAAACGCCGGGTTCAGGCCGGTCTGGTAGCTGCCGTTCGTCATGTCGCAATCCAGGATGCCCTGGGCCGCGGCGGTGAAGGTCTCGGTCGTGGCGACCACGGGCGAGCTGTAGAACATCTCGATGGTCAGGTCGCCGCCCGACATCCGCTCCACGTTCTCGACGAATTCGCCGATGAGCTCACCCCAGACGGACTCGGCCGACTGGTGGGTCTGGATGCGCAGGTTGGTCTGGGCGCTGGCGGCACTGGCGGTCAGAAGCGCGGCGGCACAGGCCGTGGCAAGCGTCTTTTTCATCTCTCTCTCCCTGTTGGCAATTTGGTATACCATTTGAGAAAATAGAGAGTGACGCCGCGACAGCAACCCCGTCCCGGCGGATTTAGCGCTCACAAGCGGGCAGTTTTTTGTCCACTTTGTTTAGGAAAAGCGGCTGTCGCGGGCCGGGGCCGGCCCGCGAGACGCGGTCTCAGTCCGAGGGCAGGGCCGCGCAATGGGCGCCCGACGCGGCCGCGCCGGACCCCAGCGCGATCAGCGGGGGCGCGCGATAGATGTTGGGCGGCTCGCTTGCGGCGAGATCCCACGCCATGAAGGCGGTCAGCCCCAGAAGGGCGATCCCGGCGGTGACCCAGCGGCTCATTTCCGGCCCTCCAGCCCCAGGACGGGCCGCAGCTTGATCCCGTAATACGTTCCCCCGAAGGCGCTGGCGAACCAGACCCAGCCATGCAGCGACCCGGTCGAGATCCCCGAGAAGAACGCCCCCACGTTGCAGCCGAACGCCAGCCGCGAACTGTAGCCCAGCAGGAAGCCCGCCACGATGGTGGCGACCCAGGCGCGTGCGGGCAGGTCGGGCATGCCCGCCGACAGCCCGCCGCGCCACGCGGCCACGAGGAAGGCGCCCGCGATGATGCCGAGATTGGTCAGCGAGGTCACATCGGTGAGCGCCGAGTTGTTGAGCCGGTCGATATTGCCCGGCGTGCCCCAGAAGGGCGATGCCGTCACGTCCGCGCCCAGTGCGGCGGCGCCCTTCGCGGCCCAGAGGCCCAGGCCGTAGACCACGCCCCAGGGCTGCCCCGCCACGGCGAAATTGGCCAGCGCCAGGGCGGCCAGCAGCACGGCGGCCACGATGTAGCGGCGCGGGATCGCCCGCTTGCCCGGCGCGCCGATGGCCAGCAGGAACACCGCGACCGCGGCCAGCGCCACCAGCGTCAGGAGCGTGCCGGTCGTGCCTTCCAGCGCGATCACCGGGAGCGCGCCGAGATTCGTCCACCACAGCAGGTGGTAGGCGCCCGCGAAGCTGCCGATGGCGAAGAAGGGCAGTGCGACAAGGCTGACCGGGTTGCCGCTGCCCGCGTTGACCAGCGTGCCCGAGCCGCAGCCCATGACCAGCTGCATGCACAGCCCGAAGACGAAGGCGCCGGCGATCATGGCGAAACCCACGGGCGCGCGGGCGCCCAGCAGCTCGCCCCCGTTCGAGGCCAGGAGCGGGATGGCGAAGATCGCCACGATCCCGATGGACAGCAGGTGCGCCAGGACGCCGCCGGGATCGCGGTCGGTGATCATGCGGCGCCACGGGCCGGCAAAGCCGAAGCGATAACCCTCGAGCACGATGCCGAAGCCCAGCCCGATCAGCAGCAGCAGGCCATAGCGCGCACCGACGAACAGGGCGACGGCCAGCGAAACAGCCAAGGCCGCCCCGATCAGGGCGGCCTTTCCGAAGGTCGAGGCACCGGCGGGGGCCGCCGATGCGCTTGCAGTGGTGGTGGCCATGCTGACCCCTTCTTAGAAGACGTTCTTGATCTGGTTCCAAAGCGTCCGGATCGGGCCGGGCACGTTGGCCATGTCATAGCCCGCGTTGGACCAGCCGACCATGCTTTCGGGGAACAGCTTCACGTTGTCGATGCCCGCCAGCTCGCTCAGCGCGAACCAGTTGGTCGCCGCCCAGTGGCCGGTATTGCAGAACGAGATCAGCTGGTCGGCCTCGCTGAAGCCCTGCTCTGCGGCGAGGCTTCGGGCCGCGCTGGCGTCGATGATGGCGGGGCCGTCCGAGAACCAGCCGGCATGTTCGAAATACTCGGACTGGGGCAGGGTGCCGGGGCGCGCCGCGGCGGGGTGCGACTGCTCGCCCGACCAGAAGCTTTCGGGGCGCGCGTCCAGAAGCAGCGCGTCGTCGTTGCCGTCCAGCACCGCCTGGACGTCCTCGGCGGTGGCGAGCCATTCGTCCGAGAAGGTCACTTCGATCTGGCTGGGCGAGACCTCGGGCGTGCCGGTGCCCAGCGACTTGCCGGTCTCGGTCCACGCATTGATGCCGCCGTTTAGGATGGCGAGCTCGCTCACGCCGCTGGATTTCAGCGTCCAGTAGACCCGGGCCGCGGCGCCGAAATCGGTGATGCTGCCGCCTTGGTAGGTGATGACCGTGGGCCGGTCGGTGGTGGCGCCGATGTCGCGCAGGATCTCGGTCAGGCGATCCTCGGTGGGCAGCTGGCCGGGGTTGTCGGCCGGACCGCGGAACAAGCCGTAGGGCGCGTTCACCGCGCCGTCCACGTGGCCGGCCTCGAAGGCGTCGCTGTCGCGGATGTCGACGATCAGCAGGTCGTCGATGTTCGACTGCGCTTGCTCCAGTCCGCCCGGGGTCAGCAGCGGGCCGAAGTCCTCCTGCGCCAGCGCGGGCGCGGCGGTGAGCGTGACGGCGAATGCCGCCGAGACGATCGCGTGTTTCATGGCAGGGCCTTTCGTGACGTGGCGTTCAATTCTGACCCTCATTTGGGCCGTGGGACGGGGAAAACAACTGCTTTGAGGGGCAAAATGCGGCCCGTGGGCGGAACGCTGTTTCGCGGCCTGCCTGGCTGCCGGAACAGATGTTCTCCCTCGCCGGTGATGGGCGGATAGGCTTGGACCGGCATCCGCTTGTCCGGCGCCGCCGGTTCTTATTTCACGCAGGCGGGCCCTGTCGCCACGCGTGGACCGGATGCGACATTTCGCGCGCGGCCCGCCCGGACCCAGGCGGCGCGACGGGATTTGAGGCTATATAATTCTTCGGTCCGAAAGGGCCGCCCATACCAGGAGCTTTGCCATGCCCAGCACGGATCGCGACACGGCCCGGCTCGACCGGCCCAGCGAAAGCATCGACAACAACCGGCTGCAACCGACACCCTGGAGCGTGACCGACAGACGCGGCGCGCTGTATCTGGGCCGGGACGGCGCGCAGCATCGCCGCTTTCACGGCCTGTTCGAGGACATGTTGAATTGAGTGTTCACCTGACAATCTTCGGCGCCACCTCGGGCATCGGCAAGATCGCCATGGAAACGGCGCTGGCCAAGGGGCACCGCGTGCGGGCCTTCGCGCGCAGCGCGGATGACATGGCCGCCCGCGACGGGTTGGAGACCATGGCCGGCGACGCGCTGGACCCCGCGGACGTGGGCGCGGCGCTCGAAGGGACGGACGCGGTGATCTACGCGCTGGGGATCAAGGAAAGCGTGTCGATGCTCTGGACCCCGGTGACGCTGTTCTCGGACAGCACGCGCCTCCTGCTGGACTGCATGGCCGAGCGGGGGCCGCGCCGCCTGGTCGCCGTCACCGGTTTCGGGGCCGGGCGGTCGCGCAATGCCATGAGCGCGGTGGAACGCGCGGGCCACTGGGCCTTGCTGGGTCGGCCATACGCCGACAAGGACCGGCAGGAAGAGCTGATCCGCAACACCGCGATCGACTGGACCATCGTGCGCCCCGTCATCCTGACCAATGGCGGGGCCAGCGGCCGCTACCGCGTGCTGCGCGAACCGTCCGAGTGGCGCAACGGCCTGATCTCGCGGAAGGACGTGGCCGATTACCTGGTCGAGGCGGCGACCTCGGATCTCGACATCCGCCGCGACGTGGTGCTGGCGCGCTGACACCGGCCCGGGGTTGACGCACTCACCGCGCGGCACACAATACCAATCATACGCCAGGGGCGCCTTCGGGCTGAGATGTACCCTTCGAACCTGAACCGGGTCATGCCGGCGGAGGAAGGCGAGCGCCACTGGCGCCCCATCCCGCATGGCCCGACCCCAAGACGAGGACGCCATGCCGGACGACTTCACCCCACCCGATATCGCCCTGACCCGCCTGCGCGAAAGCGTGCCTCTGGTCCATTGCATCACGAACTACGTGGCCATGGACCTGGCCGCCAACGTGCTGCTGGCCGCCGGCGGCTCGCCCGCGATGATCCACGCCGAGGAGGAGGTCGCCGATTTCGCCCCCATCGCCGGGGCGTTGACGATCAATATCGGCACATTGTCCGCGCCATGGCTGCGCGCGATGGAGGCGGCGGCGGATGCCGCCAACGGCGCGGGCGTGCCCTGGGTGCTGGATCCGGTGGCGAATTTCGCGACGCCCTACCGCCGGGATGCGGCCCAGCGGCTGCTGGAGCGCAAGCCCGCCATCCTGCGCGGCAACGCGTCCGAGATCCTGGCGCTGGCCGGGCAGTCCGGGGCGGGCAAGGGCGCCGATAGCGGCGACACCGTCGAGGCGGCCGAGGACGCGGCGCGCGCGCTGGCGCGGCAGACCGGCGGCGTCGTCGCGGTGACCGGGCCGGTGGATTTCGTGACCGATGGCAGCCGCGCCGCACGCGTGTCGGGCGGATCGGACCGGATGCCAAAGGTGACGGCCATGGGCTGTTCGCAGGCCGGGCTGATGGGCGGGTTCGCCGCCGTGGTGCCGCCGCTCGACGCGGTGGTCGCGGCGCTCGTGCTGTTCGCCGAGGCGGGCACGCAGGGCGAACGCGCCTCCCACGGGCCGGGCAGCTTCCGGGTGGCTTTCCTCGATGCGCTGGCGGGGATCACGCCCGAGGATTTGCGCAACGCCCCGCATCTCGCATGGCTGTAAGCGACGACCAACTGCGGCGATACCTGCGGCTCTACCTCGTCACCGATCCGGGGTTGTGCCCGGCGTCCGAGCTGCCCGCCCGGGTGCGCGCGGCGGTGGATGGCGGCGTCACGATGGTGCAGTTGCGCGACAAGGACGCCGACACCGCCAGCCGCGTGCGGACGGCCAGCGCCATACGCGCCGCGCTCGAAGGGACCGGCGTTCCGCTGATCGTCAACGACGATCCTGCGGCGGCGATCGCCGCCGGGGCGGACGGCGTGCATATCGGGCAGGAGGACGGCGACCCGGTCGCGGTGCGGCGCCGGATCGGCCCGGACCGGCTGTTGGGCCTGTCCTGCGAAACGCCCGCGCACGTGGCGTCCGCGGCCGATGGCGGTGCCGATCACCTCGGGCTGGGACCCGTCATGGCAACGGCAACCAAGCCGGGACACGCCGCGCCGCTGGGCTTCGACGGACTTGCCGCCATGGCCCACGCCACGCGTCTGCCCAACGTCGCCATCGGCGGGCTGAAAGCACCGCATGCGGGCCTTGTGCGTGACGCGGGATGCGACGGCATGGCGGTTGTGTCCGCCATCCTTGGCGCGCCCGATCCCCGCGCCGCCGCACGCGACATCATCCGAAACTGGAGAGAAGAATGACCCGAAAGATCCCCAACGTCCTGTCCATCGCCGGATCGGACCCGTCCGGGGGGGCCGGGATACAGGCGGACCTGAAGGCGATCTCGGCCAATGGTGCCTATGCCATGGCCGCGCTGACGGCGCTGACGGCCCAGAACACCCAAGGGGTCAGCGGCATCCATCCGGTTCCGCCGGAGTTCGTGGCGGCGCAGATCGACGCGGTGTTCGACGATATCGCCGTCGACGCGGTGAAGGTGGGCATGATCTGCAACGCCGACATCGCCGCGCGGGTGGCCGACCGGCTGCGCGCGCGGGCGGCCGAGCGGATCGTGCTCGACCCCGTCATGATCGCCAAGGGAGGCGCCCCGCTGCTCGAGCCCGACGCGGTGCGCGTGGTGCGGGACGACCTGTTGCCGCTGGCGCTGCTGCTGACGCCGAACCTGCCCGAGGCGGCGCATCTGCTGGACCAGGGCGTGGCGCGGACCGAGGCCGAGGTCGAGGCACAGGGTCGCGCGCTGCTGGCTCTGGGGCCGCGATACGTTCTGATGAAGGGCGGTCACGGGCAGGGGGCGGACAGCGCCGACTGCCTGGTCTCGGTCGACGGGGCCATTTGGTCCCGCGCGCCGCGCATCAACACCGCCAATACCCACGGCACGGGGTGTTCGTTGTCCTCTGGGTTGGCCGCGCAGCTCGCGCGGGGCATTTCACCCGCCGAGGCCGTTCGCGCGGCGAAGGATTTCGTGACGGCCGCGATCCGCGCCGCGGACCGGCTGGATGTGGGGCAGGGGCACGGGCCGACCCACCACTTCGCGGCGCTCTGGGCGAAGGCCGGCCTCTGACCGGGCACAGCGTCGCGCCCGCCCCGGATGCGCGACATTGCGCCGTGCACCTTCTGGTCATCGGGGCGCATGTGTTCCATACCGGCAATCGCCCGGTCCGATGGATCGGTCCACGTCATTGCTCGCCCCTGAAGTCGGAGAGGCCTTCCAATGAAAATCGACGGCACGCATTACCGGTCGCTGTGGTGGGACGCGGACGCCCGGGTCCTCAAGATCATCGACCAGCGCTGGCTGCCCCATGATTTCCGCGTCGCCGACGTGAGAACGATGCAGGATTTCGCCGATGCCATCTACCAGATGCGGGTGCGCGGCGCGCCGCTGATCGGGGCCACGGCGGCCTATGGCATGGCCCGCGCCATGGACGAGGATCCCGGCGACGCCAACATGGATGCGGCCTGGACCTTCCTTGAGAAAACACGGCCCACGGCGATCAACCTGCGCTGGGCGCTGGATCGCTGCCGCGCGGCGCTGCGCCCGCTGGCGCCC
Organism: Palleronia salina; assembly: GCF_900141995.1. GTDB lineage: Bacteria > Pseudomonadota > Alphaproteobacteria > Rhodobacterales > Rhodobacteraceae > Palleronia > Palleronia salina. Next base: position 133,054 of record NZ_FQZA01000006.1, read on the forward strand.
GCCGAGCGGGCCGCGGCCGCCCTGAGGCTGGCGCACGAGATCGCGGACGAGGATGTCGAGATCAACCGCCGCATCGGGGCCCACGGGCTCGAGATCATCCGCGAGATCGCTTCGCGCAAGCCTGCGGGCGAGCCGGTGCGCCTGCTGACCCATTGCAACGCGGGCTGGATCGCCACCGTCGATTGGGGCACGGCCACAAGCCCCATGTACCAGGCGCATGATGCCGGCATTCCGCTGCATGTCTGGGTGGACGAAACCCGGCCCCGGAACCAAGGCGCGCTGACCGCGTGGGAGTTGGGCAGCCACGGCGTGGCCCATAGCTACATCACCGACAACGCGGGCGGGCACCTGATGCAGCACGGAATGGTGGACATGGTCATCACCGGCACCGATCGCACCACGCGGCGCGGCGACGTGTGCAACAAGATCGGGACCTATCTCAAGGCGCTGGCGGCCCATGACAACGGGGTGCCGTTCTACGTCGCGCTGCCGTCGCCGACCATCGACTGGACGGTGAGCGACGGTGTCGCCGAGATCCCCATCGAGGAACGCGACGGCGCCGAAATCAGCCATATCCAGGGGCGGCTCGAGGGGGGCGGGATCGGCACGGTCTGCGTCACGCCCGAGGGCACCGGCACGGGCAACCCTGCCTTCGACGTGACGCCCAGCCGGCTGGTGACCGGTCTGATCACCGAGCGCGGCGTCTGCGCGGCCACCGAGGACGGCCTGGCCGGTTTGTTCCCCGATCTGGCACGGGCCGCGGGCTAGGTGGCGAAGGGCCTGACGGCCCGGCCGTGGACCGGTCGAGGCCCGGTGCTGCAAGACCGGGTCGCCGTCTTCACCGGCGGCACGAACGGCGTGGGACGCCAGCCGCATGGCGACCCCGTCGCCCTTCTCGCGTCCAAGGGCCTGGTGCGCCGTGAGTGGGTGGTGCGGGCCGCGACCCGAAGCCCGGGCGGTGCCGCAAGAGCGGTTCGCCTGCCGTCCCGAACCCGATATAGCCCCACCCGGAACCCCGCTGGAGACTGACGAATGACCACCGCGCCCCTGCCAGATACCGCGGCCACCCGACAGGCCCTGATCGACGCGTGCCGCGCCATGAACGCCCGTCACCTGAACCAGGGCACCTCGGGCAACATCTCGGCCCGGGTCGCGGATGGCGTGCTCATTACGCCATCGGGCGTGGCCTACGACGCCCTGGCACCCGACATGATGGTGACCATTCCGCTGGAGGGATCACCGGACGAAATAGGGCCGAAGCCGTCGTCGGAATGGCCGTTTCACCAGGCGCTCCACAAGGCCCGGCCCGACATGCCCGTGGTCCTGCACGCCCATCCGCCCTATTGCAGCGTGCTGGCGGTGCAACGGCGGGCGATTCCGGCCTGCCATTACATGATCGCGGCGTTCGGCGGCGATGACGTGCCGCTGGTCGATTACGCGCTCTTCGGCAGCCAGGCCCTGTGCGACAACATGGCGGCGGTCATGACCGAGCGTCATGGCTGCCTCATGGCCAATCACGGCGCGACCGTGCTGGGCGAGACCGTCGAAAAGGCCCTGTGGCGGCTGGAAGAGCTCGAGTCGCTGGCCCGGACCTATCTGTTCAGCACGATCGGCGGGGCGCCGCATATCCTGACCGCCGAAGAGATGGCCGAGGTGCATGTCGCCTTCCGCAGCTACGGTCCGCGCTCGGACAACAATTCAGTAGCATAGGCTCGGGGCCTCTCGGTAAGCTTGGCCTGGCGCGCCGGGTTCTTTACGCCTCGAGCGTGTCACCCTCTCACCGCATCATTGCGCCGCCGCTTACGGCCCGTCGCGGGGCCGGCGAGCCGCCGAAGCGGTGCGCCGTGGGATCGACCGTCAGAAGAAGCTGGGCTCCGACGAGGGGGTGGCCGCCGACGCGCGGCCGGTCAGCGCGGCGCGCACCTGCTCGAGCCGCAGGTCGCGCGTGACCGGGTGCAGCGCGACCGGAGGCATGGCGCCGCACTGCGAGGCCAAACCGGCAACCGCGCGGCGCAAATCGGCCGTCGTCTGGGTCAGGCGATCGAGTTCCTGCCACGCCCGTCGGTCGCCTGTCGTGCCGATGGCATGGCCCAGGATGGCCGACGCCGCCACGTCTTCCAGCCCCCGCGACATGGCTTCCACCCGCGACAGTTCGCCCTCGAGCCCCGACAGGATCTCGACCAGCGGCAGGGTGGCATCGCTCATAGCTTGCCCGTCACGGTTTCCAGGCAGGCACGCATCTTTGCCGTGTCGAAGGGCTTGGACAGAAAGTTGTTGAGGCCCAGCTTCTTGGCCTCGGCCAGGATCGACGGCTTCATGGACCCGCTGATGAGAATGAAGCCGATCCGCGATGTCGCCTTCTGCAGCCGCAATTTCTCCAACAGTTGCAGGCCGTCCATTCCCGGCATGTTGTAGTCCGAAATGACGATATGAAATCCCTGACGTGTCGCGCGTTCAAGCGCTACGTCACCGGCGTTGCAGCTATCGACGTTCTTGATTCCGATTTCTTCCAGCGCATTGCAGATCAGCCCGCGGCTGACGCTGGTGTCGTCCACGACCAGAACCTTGAGCTGTTCGCGTAGGGACATTGGGGGCGCTCCTTGACTTTGGGATGGCGGCTTATTGGGACATGGCGGCACCCGGCCGCCGGAACGAGGTCGGACCGAAAAGCTCCAGCCGATCGGACAGTGGTGGCCCGATCCGCTCGGAATGGCCGATGAACAGGACACCGTCGCGGTCGAGGACCTGTTCGAGGCCGCTCCAGATCCGCATCTGCGTGTCGGGCTCCATGTAGATTGCCACGTTGCGGCAGAAGATCACGTCGAATGGGCCCGACACCGGCCACGGGTCCATGAAGTTCAGGTACCGGACCGTCACAAGCTTTCGCAGCGCGGCGCGGACACGCAGCATGCCGTCCGCGTCCCTTGTCTCTTCGAAAAGGCGCGCGGCGAAGTCCGGGCCCGCGTCGCGCTTGGCGGTCGCGGGGTATCGGCCGTCTTGCGCGGCTTTCAGGACCTTGCTGTCGATATCGGTGGCAAGGATCCTGAAGTTGTGTTGGCCCACGTCGGGCATGCATTTGGCGACCACTGCGGCGATGCTGTAGGCCTCTTCGCCGCTGGAGCAGGCCGCCGACCAGATCCGGACGCGGCCGCCGGCGCGGGCCTTCTGCGCCAGTCGCGGCATGATATCCTGCTCGAGGATGCGAAAATGGCCGGCTTCCCGGAAGAAACGCGTGGTGTTGGTGGTCAGCGCATCGATCATCGCCGCCAGGTCCTCGGCGCCGCTCGGTCTGCGAATGTGCTCGAGAAACGCCTCGAAACTGGCGAGGCCGAGCCGACGCAGGTGCTTCGAAAGCCGCGACACGACCAGGCGTTCGGTCCCGGGCTCCAGCCGGATGCCCGTCCGCTCCGCCAGGATGGCGGCGATCTGCTCGAAGGCGTCGGTGCTGAGTTCGAGCCGGATCAGGTCCGTCCCCGTCATGCGTCGACCTGCGTTGCAATCATCGAGGCCGACAGGGTCGCGATGTCGAGCACGCGCAGCGTGCGGTCCTGGGATGCAATGATGCCCTTCACGAAGCTGTCGCTGTCCAGCCCGTCCATGCGAGGCATGGGCTGCACCTCGTCCGGGGCGATGCTGACGATGTCGGACACGGCAGAAACAAGAAAGCCGACCGTTTGCTCGCCGATATTGGCCACGATGATGACCGTGCGCCCCGCGTCGCGGCAGCGTTCCAAGCCGAGGCGGGCCGCCAGGTCCACGATGGGCACCACCGCCCCGCGAAGGTTCATGACGCCCATGACATCGGGCGGCGAGTGCGGCAGCATGGTAACGCCCGTCCAGCCGCGGATCTCGCGCACGGCCATGATATCCATGCAGAAATCCTGATCTCCGATGGAAAAGGTGATCAGCTCGGACTTGCCGGGTTGGAGATCGGTTCGGTCGTCGGTCATGCGGGCACCCTGGCGGTTGAGGGGGTTGCGGAACGGGCGGCGGCGCCCTGGTGGGTGATCTCGTCGAGGTCGACGATCAGCGCGATCTGGCCGTCGCCCAGAATGGTCGCGGCGGCCACGAAGGGTATGGTTCCGTAATTGGCCTCGAGGCTCTTGATCACGAGCTGACGTTGGTCGCGGATCCGGTCCACGGTCAGCGCGTACTGGTCGCCGCGGTCGTCCTCGACCAGCAGCAGGACACAGTCGCGGGCCGCAGGCCGTTGCGAGGTGAAGCCGAAGATGTCGGCGATGTCGATCACCGGCACCATGCTTTCCCGCACGGCGACCATCCGGGTGCGCGGGCCGATGCTGTGGATCTGCTCGGGGCGGGGGCGGATGGTCTCGACGATCGCCGAGATCGGCACGACCATGGTCTCGCCCGCGACATCCACGACCATCCCGTCCAGCACCGCCAGCGTGAGCGGCAGGCTGATCGAGATCGTGGTTCCGCGCCCCTTCGTGGAAAGGATCGAGACCCGTCCGCCGAGGCGCCTGATCTCGCTGTTGACCACGTCCATGCCCACGCCGCGGCCCGACAGGTTCGTCACGGCGCTTGCGGTCGAGAATCCGGGCGTGAAGAGCAGCCGGTCGATCTCGGCATCGGTCAGATTCGCGGTGTCGGGCACCAGTCCCTTGCGGATGGCCGAGGACAGCACCTTCTCGCGATCGACGCCGCCGCCGTCATCGCGCACCTCGATCACAACGCGACCCGAGCGATGCGCGGCCGACAGGGTGACGGTGCCTGTAGGGTCCTTGCCTGCATCCCTCCGCGCCGCGCCGGGCTCCAGCCCGTGATCGATGGAATTCCGCAGGATATGGGTCAAGGGGTCGACAAGCCGTTCGATGACCGTGCGGTCGACCTCCGTCTCCTCGCCTTCGACGACGAAGCGGACGTCCTTCTCGGCGATCTGGGCGGTTTCGCGGACGATCCGGCCCATCCTCTGGAAAAGCGGTTTCACCGACTGGGCGCGGATCGCCATGATTCCTTCCTGGATCTTGCGGGTCAGCGTCTTGAAATCTTCCAGCGTGGCGGCCATTTCCCGGCCCTCGGCGCCGCCTGCATCGGTCAGGGACTGGGTCATGACCGATTGCGTGATGACCAACTCGCCCACCATGTTGATGAGCTCGTCCACGACCTCCAGATCCACCCGTACGGTCGCCTTCGACACTTTCTGGGCACGGGTTTTCTGCGGATCGACGGGCGCAACCTCCTTGGTGGAGACCTCTGGCCCCGGCGTCTCGGTCACCGAAGTCGTGTCCGTGGCCGAGGGCGGGGCTCCCCGACCTTCGTCCGACGACCCGGTCTCGGGCACCTCGACGTCGGAATCCGCGCCCGGCCCGGTTGGCGGCGGCACGGCGTCCACGCGTTGGATGTCGATCCGGGCAAACCCCTTGGCAAACTCGAATATCTCGTGAATGGCCGTTTCGCTCTGGTCGGTGCGCAGGGTCATCTGCCACATGTTTGCCGGTCCGGCGTCGTCCCAGGCGATATCGTCGTCCAATGTCGCGGTCACCGAGAGGGTGCCCAGCGTTTCGAGCTCGTGGAACAGCTGAACGGGCTCGTGCCCGTTGGAATACAGGCCGGCTTCGGGCACGAAGGTGATTACATAGTCGTCCGGCGCCATATCCGGCGCACCGTCCGCGCCGACCCCGAAGTCGAGCGCGATGGGGACGAATTCGGCGCTGCAGTCCGGCTCCGATACGTCCTCTTCGGGCACTGGTGCCTCGGCCGCGATCGGAGTCGCCGAGAGGGCCATGACCTCGTCGATATGGGTCTGAAGGTCGGCCGTACTGACGGGCGAGTCGTCGGCTCCGGAGGCGACCAGGTCGGCCAGGAAATCCGCCGCCCGGTAGAAGACGGTGACGAGGTCTCGGGTCACGGCAATCTGACCGCCGCGCAATTCGTCCAGAACCGTCTCGAAGGCATGGGCGTAGCGGGTGATCGCCTCAAGTGAGAAGGACGCCGCGCCGCCTTTGATCGAGTGCACGGCGCGGAACATGCGGTTGATTGTTTCGGGGTCGGGTGCGTCGCCCGGCCCGAGATCCTCGATCTCGGCCAGGCCATCCGTCAGCTCTTCCAGCTGGTCCTCGCATTCCTGGAAGAAGACTTGGCGCAGTTCGCTGAGGCTCGCCATCGTTTACACCCGCGCCACGCGACGGATCGCCGAGATCAGCCGCTGGTCGTCGAAAGGTTTCACGATCCAGCCGGTGGCCCCGAGGCCCCGCGCGCGATCCTTCAGCTCGGAGCCCGACTCCGTGCTCAGAACCAGGATCGGAACCGACGCGGCGCCGTCCGATTTCCGCACGGCCTCGATGACGCCGAAGCCGTCCATCACCGGCATGTTGATGTCGGTGATGATCACGTCCGGTGTGGCGCTTTCGAGCTTGCCGATTCCGTCGGCGCCGTTTTCGGCGGTGGTGACGTTGAAGCCGACTTCTTCCAGCGCGCTGCGTAGAAGGTCGCGCATGGTACGCGAGTCGTCGATTGCGAGGATGCTCAGGCTCATCTCAAAGATCCTTTCCAAGCAGCAGGTGATCGAGGCCGAGAATCCGCAGATCGTCATGCAGGTCGGGCGAGGCGGCGCAGGTGAGCGTGCCGCCGGCCGCCTTATGGGCCCGTTTGAAACGGCAGAGCACTTCGGCGACCCGTGCACCCATCGTTCGAACCTGCAGCCCATCCAGGTGCACGCTGCCCGCCTTTACCTGCGCCAGCCGCTCGATGAGCTGATCGGCGGCAAGCGACGGCATCCGGGCATCGAGCGTCACGGTTTCTGTTCTGGTTTCACCGTCCATGGTTCGTTCAATCCTCGAAAAACTGAATGTCGCTGGCTTTGGGGCGGGGGGGTGGCGTTCCGATCAGGGCTTCGGCGTCTTCCACCAGTTTCTGGCTGGCGCGACCCGTTGTCGGCAGGAAGCGCAGGCGGCGGGCCTGCTGGCCGCCCAGGCTGGTGGCCCGGACCGGGATCCCCTCGCGGGCCAGGAAATCGATGGCGAAGCGGCCGTTCTCGGCGCCGATGTGCCCCATGACGCCCGACATGGTCGCGCCGCCGAAAAGCTTCGCCTCGAGCCGTGACTTGCTGGCCCCGAGCTTCAGCAAACCGTTGATCAGGACCTCCATGGCATAGAGCCCGTAGCGCTCCGAGGCGTCGGGCCGGCCGGGCCGGCTCGCCAGGAGAAAGTGGTTCATCCCCCCCACCTGCGCGACGGGGTCGAACAGGCAGGTCGCGACACAAGATCCCAGCAGGGTCGACAGAACCGCGGCCGGATCGTTGCTGACCCGGTACTCGCCCTGGACCACCACCTGTTCGCGCGGTGCGGTCGCGAGCCCGCTGGGCTGTATCCGTGTGTCTCTCATTGGGGGTCCCCCGGTTGTGCATCGGCTGGCGTTGCGACCGGATCAGAAATCCGTCCAGGCGCCATTCGCGGCCTTGGCAGGGGCTTGCGCTTCGGAAGATCGATCATGCTCGCGTTGCGCGGGCTTCGCCGGATCGGCGGGCTTGGTCCCCGTGGCGCGCGGAGTCAGGGAAACGACCCGGTCGGACAACTGGAAATGACCGATCGTGTCCACCAGGGCGACTGCCTCGCTTTTCAGGGCGTCGGATGCGGCGGTCGTTTCTTCCAGCCGGGCGGCATTCTGCTGTGTCGACTGGTCCAGCTGGGTCACGGAGACGTTGATTTCCTCCAGCGTCGCGGACTGGCTCTGGGCCGATCCGGCGATCTCCGAGACCTGTCCCGAGATGTCGTTGACCGAGCTGGCGATGCGACGCAGCGACTCGCCCGTTTCGCCCACCAGGTCGACGCCAAGCTTCACCTGGGTGACGGACTGGGCGATTAGGTCGTTGATCTCGCGCGCGGCGTCGGACGACCGCTGGGCCAGGGCGCGCACCTCGGAGGCGACGACGGCGAACCCCCGTCCGGCCTCGCCCGCGCGGGCGGCCTCGACCCCGGCATTCAGGGCGAGGAGGTTGGTCTGGAAGGCGATATCGTCGATGACCTTGATGATCGACGAAACCTTCTCGGAAGAGGCGGAGATCTCGTCCATGGCGGCCACGGTCTTGAGCAACACCTGGCCGCTGTCCTCGGCATTAGACTTGGCGACGCGCACGATGTCGTTGGCATTCTTGGCGCGCTCGGCGGTCAGCCGCACGCCACCCGTCAGGTCGTCCAGGGCTGCCGCCGCCTGCTCGAGGGTGGCGGCGGTGGACTCGGTTCGCCGCGACAGGACCTCGGCGTTGCCGCTGATGTCCTGGCTTTCGTTGCGAATGGTCTCGGCCCGCTCGGAGATGGCGGCCATGGCCTCGCACAGTTGTTCGACCGTGGCGTTGAAATCCTTGCGCAGTTCCTCGTAGCGGCTGGCGAAGGGCTCTGACAGTGTGGCGCGGAGGTCGCCGGCGCTGAGCCGTTTCAGCCCGACACGGAGCGCCTCGACCACGGCCGCCTGCTCGGCCTCGATCTCGCGCCGCTCGGCGCGCTGGGTTTCGCTCGTGCGCTCATGCTCGGTGATATCGCGACCCAGCAGGAACACGCGATACGGCTTGCCGTCGCTGTCACTGACCTGGATCAGGCTGCCGTCGAGCATGACGGTGCCATCGGTGAGTCCGCGCAGGGCGATCTTCCCGGCGAAGCCGTCACCCGTCGCGATGCCTTCCATCACCGTCTCCTGGCCGGGAGCCAGGATCTTGTTCAGGGACGGCTGGGCGCGATCCTTGTTGGACAAGCCCACGATGCTGTGGAACAGGTCGTTTTCGGCCACCAGTCGACCGTCGGGTGCAAACTCGGCCCGGAGCTGGCTGGTGTTGATTTCCGACAGAAGGGCCTTGTTCTTGCGGGTCTCCGTGACGTCGGCCCAATTCAGGACGTATCCCGTCAGGACGCCGTCGCCGTTGCGGATCGCGACGATGTCGACAGCGATGCGCAGGTCGTCGAGCGCGAGTGTCAGGGACTGCCTCTCGCGATCATCGGTGAGCGAGGCCCCGGGCAGATACTTCGTGAAATTCTGCCCTTCCAGGGCGGCCGGATCGAAACCGGGATAGGCCGTCCGGAACTGATCGAGCCGATCCGCGCACAGATCGCGGAATGCCGCGTTCACCGCGAAGACGTCGCCTCCCGCATCGGCGAGCATCATGGAGGACGACGAGGTGTTGAATGCCGCGCTCTTGAAGAAGGCGTCCTTCGAGGCCTGGAACCCCTTCGAGAGATGGCCGCGCAGGTCGTCGACGGCGCGGGCCAGCGTGCCGAATTCGTCCTGCCGTTCGACGATCTCCAGGTCGGCGTCGTATTTGCCGGTGCGCAATTCTTCGACCACGGTGGTGAGGCGGCGCAGCGGCTTCAGAACGAGCCACCGGAAGGTCATGTAGGACAGGACCACCGCCACGATACCGGCCAGGGATGCGACCAGCAATTCGCGCAGCGCCATCTGCGACATCGCGGCGTCCATGGCACGGGTCGACCAGCGCGTGGCCATCGCGCCGACCCTGCGGTCGGAGCCGTGGAACAGCGGGAACGCCACCACGTCGGCATCGGCGACATGTGCATCGGCGGGTTGATCGAGGGATGCCCGTGCCATTTCAAGCAGTTGCGCGTCCACGTCGGCGCCTTCGCGCGCCACTTCGCTGGCATCCGCGTCGACGACCACCACCCCGGTGAACTTGCCCGCGCCACCTTCAACGAAATCGGCCAGCAGCGCGGCCACCATGTCGGGTTTGCCGAACGCCACGTGCGGCGGCAGAAGGTCGGAGAGCAGGCTGCCTTGTGCCGTCGCCTGGTCCGCCACCGCATTATCGGCGAAGCGATCCAGGGTAGCGTTTTGCAGGATGACGAGACAGGTCATCACCATGGTGATGGACAAGACCACGGCCAAGGCGAACTTGACCGCGATTGAACGAAGCAGCGACGGGGCGGCGGGGGAGGTCACGGGGCGGACTCCTTGGCTGTGGCGAGGATCAGTTGAAGGCGCTGGCGTCGAGGCCGAAGGTCACGGCGCCGATGGGCATGCCCGTCGAGGGGTCGGTCAGCGTGCCCGATACCTGCTGCAGGTAGAGGTTCGACGATTCGTCGAATTCGACCGTGTCCACGAAGACGGAGCCGGCGCCCTTCGGGTAGGTTTCGAGGTATTTCGCCTCGTCGCCCTGCCAGTAGTCCGAGGTGATCGCGCTGATCGCGGCGTTCATGCCCATCTTGTCCATGACGATGATCTCGACGATCCGGCCGTTCGCCGCCTCGACGATTTCGCGCAGCGCATCGCTGGCATCCGATTCGAGCACCGGCGTGATGACGGTGTCGGAGGTGCTGCCGATCTCAGCGCGCCAGGCGGCGTCGAGTTCGAGGATCTGGGCCTCGTCCAGGGCGCCGTGGCGCAGGTTGCTGGCCTTGACCACGGATGTGATGTCGGGCGTTTCGCCCAGCGCGGCCAGCTGTGCGCGGGCGTAGGCCAGCGCTTCGGCCTCGGCGGCGTGAAGCGTGGGCGCCGTGAACCCGGCGCAGGCAATGGCGAGAACGGTTGGGATCAGGCGCGGCATCGGTCGGCTCCTTCCGGAAAAATGGGTGCTGTGGGCCGCACCATCGAGCGCAAAGCTTGAAAATTGGTGAACCGGGGCGGCGCGATAGGAATTCGTTTGTCGCCCGGGCGGACCCATCCGGGGTCGACGCCCGTTAATATTCGTGTTTTCGATTGTGTTGAGGGGGGCGGTAAGGCCCCGACATGAAAAGGAGCCGAACCATGAGCATTCTCTGGAAAGACAGCCCGTCGCGCGGGCCGGGCAGCCCGCGGGTCGTCGGCTTCCACGAGCCCGATACCGGGAGTTGCCAGTACATCTGCATCGACCCCGCCACGCGGAAGGCGGCGCTTGTCGACGTGGTTCTGAACTTCGACCCCAAGGCGGCGCGCACCTCGACCACCCACGCGCAATGGGCGCTGGATTTCATCGCGCGCGAGGGGCTGGACCTGGAATGGATCCTCGACACCCATCCCCACGCGGACCACTTCATGGCCGGGGCCTGGCTGAAGGCGCAGACCGGCGTGCAGCAGGCCATCGGCGTGAAGGTCAATAAGATCGCCGAGCTTTGGCGCGACCTTTACAACATGCCGCAAGCCTTTGATCCCGAGAGCGATTTCGACCACCTTTTCGCCGATGGCGACAGCTTCACCATCGGAGAGATCGACGTCCGCGTGATGCTGTCACCGGGTCACACGCTGGGCTCGGTCACCTATGTGGCGGGCGACGCGATCTTCGCCCATGACACTTTCATGCAGCCCGATGCCGGCACGTCGCGGTGCGATTTCCCGGGTGGCTCGGCGCGGGAGCTCTATGGCTCGATGCAGGCGATCCTCGAGCACCCCGACGACCACCGCATCTTCATCGGCCACGACTACGGCACCGATGATCGGGAAGAGCCCGCGTGGGAAAGCACGGTCGCAGAGCAGCGTGAGACCAACATTCACCTGGGCGGCGGCACGCCGTTGGACGAATACGTGGCGCTGCGCGAAAAGCGTGATGCCACCCTGAGCCTGCCCACCCAGATGCTGCACGCGTTGCAGGTGAACCTGCGGGGCGGACGCCTGCCGCCGGCCGAGGATGACGGGCACAGCTACTTCAAGATTCCGGCCAACCGGTTCTGACCTGCGGCCCCGGGCGGCCCGGGCGCCATTGACCGGACGGCACCGGGCGGTATGTCACGGTGCCGGGGCAGGCGGGTCACGTCGCCCCGGCACGGGGACAGTGGAAAGGGTGCAGCATGGACGGTGCGGTGGCGGAACTCCTGTGGTCGGTCGCGGGGCCAGCCGTGGCGGCGGGGATCTTCGGCGGGATCCTCGCGGGGCTTCTGGGCGTGGGCGGTGGCATCGTGATCGTGCCCGCGCTGTATTTCGCGCTGTCGCTGACGCCGATGGACCCGGGCCAGGTAATGCAGCTTTCGGTGGGCACGTCGCTGGCCACCATCGTGTTCACCTCGGTCAGTTCAAGCTGGGGCCACTACAAGAAGGGCGCCATCGATTTCGACCTGCTGAAGCTCTGGGGGCCGTCGATCCTGGTCGGCGTGGTGCTGGGCGGCATCCTCGGAGGGATCGTCTCGGGCCTGGCGCTGATCGCGGTCTTCGCCACGGTGGCGGCGCTTGTCGCGGCGGACATGGTGCTGCGCAAGGGGCAGGACAGCGACACTCCGCGCAGCTTTCCCAAGACCGTCTGGGCCGCGCTGGGCGTGGTCGCGGGGGCGATCTCGGCCATGATGGGGATTGGTGGCGGGACGGTCTGCGTGCCTTTGCTGAACTTCCTCGGCTACGATATCCGCCGCGCGGTGGGCACCTCGGCGGCGATCGGGTTCATCATCGGGGTGCCGGGCGCGATCACCTACGTGCTGACCGGGCTCGGCACGCCGGATCTGCCGCCCCTGTCGCTGGGCTACGTGAACCTGGTCGCGGCGGTCATCATCATCCCGCTGACCATGACCTTCGCGCGGGTGGGCGTGGCGCTGGCACACCGCATCCCGCGCCGGGCGCTGCGGCTGGCCTTCGGGCTGTTCCTGGCGGTGACCTCGGCCCGGATGTTCTGGGACCTGTTCCAGGCGCTGGGCTGACCTTGGATGCAGGCGCCCCCGAGAAGCGAGGGGGCTTGGCCTGCGTGTTCCGCCGCGCGGTGTGCCCCGCGCTGCATGTCGGCCGGGCGGGACGGAGCGGGTCAGCTGCGATCGATGCCGTTCGGAACGAGTTCCGATTTCATCCAGTGAATGTCTGACTGGACATGGCCCGCCCGGACATATTTGCCCATCCGCTCCGGCATCGAGCTTTCCGGAAATGCATCGGCCCACCGCGCGACGAAGCCTTCCTGGCGGTCCAGGTCCAGATCGCGCGCAAGGTCTTCGAACAGCGACGCCCGGTACGGACCACGACAAAGGGTCGGCACGGGGTGGATGCCCAGCTCCTCGAAGCGGGCCAGCGTGGGATCCCACGCTTGCACCCGGTCGTCGATGATCCACGCAAAGCCCAGGAAATACGACGGCAGCGCATCATAGGCCACGGAGTGCCTTGCGTGGGGATTCTCACCGATGATGCGCTCCCCTTCCGCAAGCTGAGGGGATATGCCCGCCGCGAATGCTTTCAGCCAATCTCGTGATGGGTGGTAGCGACTGTCGGGGCTCCGCGCATGCGTGCCCGCCGCATGGATGGTCGTATTCTCACCGTCCATCTTCTCCGTCACGACAAGATCGTCGACAGCCAACCCGTCAAGCGAGGACATGACCTTGTCGTCGCTGGTCGCACCGGGCGAAATCGGAAGGTGGAAGGTGCGACCGTACTTTTTCATGCATCGGGGCTAGCACGCAGGCCGAGTTGCGAACAAGGTCGAGAGCGGCCCGGCGGCGGAGCACCGGAAGAAGAGCCTCCGGGTCTCGGTCCGATCGATCGGCACGGCTTCGCGCAGCTGTCTCTCGGCGCGCGGTCGGCCTTTTGGTTGAGCGGCAAGAAGGGCGCACCGGTCGGCCAGGCCTTCCCTGAAGCCGCGCCGCACAGGTCCGAAGGAACCTTCGACTTCGGCACCATGCAGGACGTTCGGCACGAAGCTGACCGGCGAATTTGTGCTTTTGAAAGGGCAAAGATTGAAAGGGCCCGAAGCGGACAGCGCGCTCCGGGCCCTTCGTTGCTCTGGATCATTGCGCCCGCGAAGGACTATTCCCTTCGCGGTTTCGCCATGTCGGCGATCAGCCGTCGAAATCCACCCGCTCGACCATTTGCAGGGCCTGGGTGCGGTTTTCGGCGATGGCGTCCAGCGCGGTCAGGTCGGGGTTCAGGTCGCCCCATTCCTGCACCTGCTCGGTGGCCGGGGTGTCGGGATCGACCGGGTACTCGTAGTTGTCGCGGGCGTAGACCGCCTGCGCCTCGGGCGAAGACAGGAACTCGATGAAGGCGCGCGCATCCTCGGGGTTGGGCGCGGATTTCGCCATGGCGACGCCCGAGATGTTCACGTGGGTGCCCGAGCCGTCTTCGAATTCAGGCATCTCGATCCGGACCGCGTTGGCCCATTCCTGCTGCTCTTCGTCCTCGAGCATCTTGCCCATGTAGTAGGTATTGCCCAGCGAGATGTCGCATTCGCCGGCCCAGATCGCGCGGACCTGCGCACGGTCGTTGCCCTGCGGCGCGCGCGCCAGGTTAGACTTCACGCCTTCCAGCCATTCCTCGGTCGCCTCGGCGCCGTTATGCTCGATCAGGGCCGAGATCAGGCCCAACGTGTAGACATGCGTGCCCGAGCGGGTGCAGATGCGACCTTCCCATTTCGGGTCGGCCAGGTCCTCGTAAGTGGTGACCTCGTCCTCGCCCACGCGCTCCTTGCTGGCATAGACGATGCGCGCGCGGGTGGTCAGGCCGAACCAGTGGCCTTCGGAATCGCGCAGGCTTTCGGGAATGTTCTCGTTCAGCACCTCCGACTCGACCGGCTGGGTCACGCCGGCGTCCTTGGCATCGGCCAGGCGGCTGATGTCCACGGTCATGATCACGTCGGCGGGCGAGCGGTCGCCCTCGGCCTGCAGACGCTCGGTCAGGCCCTTGTCGATGAACGCGACGTTCGTTTCGATGCCGGTTTCCTCGGTGAAGGCGTCCAGCAGCGGCTGGATCAGCTCGGGCTGGCGGTAGGAGTAGATGTTCACCTCGGCCATGGCGGGCAGGGCGGTCGCGGTCATGAGCGCGGCGAGGGTCAGGGAACGCATGGAGTCCTCCGGGTTTGCGTTGGTATCGATACGCCCGATAAATCCGACCTTTTCTATCGGGTCAATAGCCGATCAAACTTGTCAGAATATTTTCATCCCCGCGACTCGGCCCGCTTGGCCGCGACCCAGAGCGCTTCCATCTCGTCCAGGTCGGCGGCGGCGGGGCTGCTGCCGCGCGCGGCCAGCTCGGCTTCGATATGGGCGAAGCGGCGGGTGAACTTGTCATTGGTGCCGCGCAGGGCGGCCTCGGGATCGACGCCCAGGTGCCGGGCCAGGTTGGCCAGCGCGAACAGCAGGTCGCCCATCTCGTCCGCGATCTTCTCGGGCGACAGCGTATCGCGCGCCTCGGCCAGCTCGGCGGCCTCCTCGGCGATCTTGGCGGCCACCTGGTCCGTCTCGGGCCAGTCGAAGCCCACGCGGGCGGCGCGCTTCTGCAGCTTTTCGGCGCGGGTCAGCGCGGGCAGGCCCAGCGCCACGCCCTCCAGCACGCCGGCGGACCCGCGCTCGCGCGCCTTGGCGGCTTCCCAGTCGGCGGTCTGCTGGGTCGCGGACTTGTCGCGGCTTTCGTCCCCGAAGACATGGGGATGGCGGTCGATCATCTTGGCGGTGATGCCCGCGATCACGTCGTCCAGGTCGAAATGCCCGGCCTCCTCGGCCATCTGCGCGTGGTAGACCGACTGGAACAGCAGATCGCCCAGCTCGCCCCTGAGCTCGTCCATGGCGCCGCGCTGGATGGCATCGGCCACCTCGTAGGCTTCCTCGATCGTGTAGGGCGCGATCGAGGCGAAATCCTGCTCGAGATCCCAGGGGCATCCACGCTCGGGATCGCGCAGCCGCGCCATGACCGCGCGCAGGCGGGGCAGGCCGTCGGGCATGTCGTGGATCGGATCGGCCATTGCGAAGCGCCTTCCTTTGGGGGCATTACGGGCCCGACCGAACCTCATACCCGAAGAAGTGTCCAGATGCCTGTCCTGAACCGGATCGCCGCCTTTGCCGATGACATGGCCAAGTGGCGCCAGCACCTCCATCGCAACCCCGAGCTGGGGTTCGAGTGCCACCGCACCGGCCATTTCGTGGCCGAGCGGCTGCGCGAGATCGGGGTGGACGAGCTGCACGAGGGCATCGCCCAGACCGGCGTGGTCGCGATCATCAACGGCCGCGCGCCGGGCCCGACCATCGGATTGCGGGCGGACATGGACGCGCTGCCCATGCCCGAGGAGTCGGGCGCAGACTATGCCTCGGTCATCCCGGGCCGTGCCCATGCCTGCGGCCATGACGGCCACACCACCATGCTTCTGGGCGCCGCGCGCTACCTGGCCGAGACGCGCAATTTCGCGGGCCGGGTCGCGCTGCTGTTCCAGCCCGCGGAAGAGGGCGGCGGCGGCGGCCGGGTCATGGTCGAGGAAGGCGTGATGGAGCGGTTCGAGATCGCCGAGGTCTATGCCCTGCACAACGCCCCGCAGCACGAATTCGGCCATTTCCACACCTCGCCCGGTCCGATCATGGCCGCGGTGGACGAATTCGCCATCACGGTGCGCGGCAACGGCGGTCACGCCGCCTGGCCGCAGACCTGCATCGACCCGATCCCGGCGGCGGTGGCGCTGGCCCAGGGGTTCGACACGATCGTGTCGCGCAACGCCGACCCGCTGGACCGGCTGGTGGTGTCGGTCACCCAGATCCATGCGGGCACCGCGTTCAACGTCATCCCCGGCACCGCCACCGTCGGCGGCACCGTGCGCACCTTCACCGACGCCATGCGCGAACTGGCCGAGCGGCGCATCCGCGAGATCGGCAAGGGGATCGAGGCGATGTTCGGTGTCGGGGTCGAGGTCGAGTATATCCGCGACTATCCCGCCACGGTGAACCACGCCGACCAGGCGATGCTGGCCGCGGACGTGGCCGCCGACGTGGTGGGCGCCGCGCGGGTCGAGCGGGACACGCGCCCCTCCATGGGCGCCGAGGACTTCGCCTACATGCTCGAGGCGCGGCCGGGCGCCTACCTGAACCTCGGGATGGGCGGCGGGCCGCTCTGTCACAACCCCGCCTTCGATTTCAAGGACGAGCTGTCGCCCATCGGCGCCAGTTTCTTCGCCCGGCTGGTCGAGATGCGCCAGCCGCTGGCCGGGACAGCGAAAGGAGAAGCCGCATGAAATGGGTATTGATCGTCCTTGTCCTGATCGTGCTCGCGGTGCTGGCCGCCGCGATCTTCATCCGGTCGCGCCCGGTGCCGCAATCCGCGCTGGACTTTCCGCAAGTCACGCGCGGGGCGGGGGACGACACCCGGCAGTCGGGCTTCACCGCCGTGCGCACGCCCGATGATCCGGAGGCCGCCGTGCTGCGCCTTCTGGACGCCGCCCGCGACACCCCGCGCACCGATATCGTGCTGAACGAGCCCTATCGTTTCGTCGCCGTCACCCGGTCGCTGGTCATGGGCTTTCCCGACGTGGCCCATGTCTGGGCCGATGGCGACCGCGTCATCGTCACGTCGTCCCTGGTCATGGGGAAGTACGATTTCGGCAAGAACCAGGAGCGTATGCGCGGCTGGCTGGAGGCGGCGCAGCTCTAGCTGCTGAGGCAGCCGGCGGAAACCTCGCGCCACATGGGCACGTTCAGCGACATCTCGCAGCGGGCCATGAACTCGCGCCCGCCCACGCTGAGGCAGACCGACTGGCCCATTTCCACCCGCGCGCCATCCGCATCCGTGCAGTAGCAGTCGACGCCTTTCGCGTCCTGCGCTACGGCCGCCGTCGTCATCGCAAGGGTGAGCCAGATCCATCGCATGGGTGGCAGGATACCACGCGTGGGTGGCCTTGACCAAGCGCGGGCTTTGCGGGATTGATCGCCGCCATGGTGCCCCTCGACCGCCTTGCCCAGATCACCGACAGGTTCGAATATCTAGAAGCCGCCATGTCCGATGGCAGCGGCGATATCGCCGCCCTGGGCCGCGAATACGCCGAGCTGCGTCCCGTGGTGTCCGAGATCCGCGAGTATCGCGCAACGCTCGACGCCATCGCCGAGGCCGAGGCAATGCTGGACGACCCCGAGATGCGCGAACTGGCCGAGGACGAGCTCCCGCTGCTGCGCGAACGGTTGCCGGAGCTCGAGGAGAACCTGCGCATCGCGCTGTTGCCGAGGGACGCCGCCGACGCCCGCCCGGCGATCCTGGAAATCCGGCCCGGCACCGGCGGGGAAGAGGCGGCCCTGTTCGCCGCCGATCTCATGCGGATGTACCAGCGTTTCGCCGAGGCACAGGGCTGGCGGTTCGAGATCGCCGAAATGGCCGAGACCGAGCTGGGCGGACTGAAGGAACTGGTCGCCAACGTGCAGGGCGACGGCGTCTTCGCGCGGCTGAAGTTCGAATCGGGCGTGCACCGGGTGCAGCGCGTTCCCGCGACCGAGTCTGGCGGGCGCATCCACACCTCGGCCGCGACGGTCGCCGTCCTGCCCGAAGCGCAGGAGGTCGACATCCACATCGACCCGGCCGACCTGCGCATCGACACCATGCGCGCCTCGGGTGCGGGCGGGCAGCACGTCAACACCACCGACAGCGCGGTCCGCATTACCCACCTTCCCACGGGCATCGTGGTGACCAGCAGCGAGAAATCCCAGCACCGCAACCGCGAGATCGCCCTGCAGGTGCTGCGCGCGCGGCTCTACGACGCCGAACGCCAGCGCGCGGATTCGGAACGGGCGGGCGCGCGCAAGGCGCAGGTGGGCAGCGGCGACCGGTCCGAGCGGATCCGCACCTACAACTTCCCGCAGGGCAGGCTGACGGATCACCGGATCAACCTGACGCTCTACAAGCTCGACCAGGTGATGCAGGGCGACCTGGGCGAGGTCGTCGACGCGCTGGTGGCCGAGGATCAGGCCGCGCGGCTGGCCGAACTGGACGCATGAGCCGCCACGGGGCGTTCCTGGACAGGCTGCGCGCTGCCGGCGTTCCCGATCCGGCGGGCGATCTGCGGCGGCTGACCGACTGGGCCTTCGCGGGCCTCGACGACACCGCGCCCGAGGGGCTGGCGCGGCTGGAAGAGGCCGTGAACCGTCGCGCCGCGCGTGAACCGGTGTCGAAGATCAAGGGCCTGCGCGCCTTCTGGAAGCACGAGTTCGAGGTGACGCGCGACACGCTGGACCCGCGCCCGGATACAGAATCGCTGGTGGAACAGGCGCTTGCGGCGCCGTTCTCGCGGGTGCTGGACCTGGGCACCGGGACGGGCTGCATCGCGATTTCGCTTCTGTCCGAGCGGCCGGATGCCGTTGGCGTGGCCACGGATACCAGCGACGCGGCATTGGCCGTGGCCGCCCGCAACGCGGCGCGCATCGGCGTCGAAGATCGGCTGAAGCTGATCCGCGCCGACTGGTTCGATGGCGTGGACGACCGCTTCGACCTCGTCGTGTCGAATCCGCCCTATATCACGCCGGCCGAAATGGCGGCGCTGGATCCCGAGGTGGCGCAGTTCGACCCGGCCGAGGCCCTGACCCCGGGCGGCGACGGCCTGCACGCCTACCGCGCCATCGCGGCGGGCGCGCCCGGACATCTGGCTGCCGGCGGCCGGCTGTTTTTGGAGATCGGGTGGAAACAATCCGACGCGGTGCGCGAGATCGTTGCCGGTGCGGGGTTCGTGGATATCGTCTGTCACCGGGATCTCGGCGGGCGAGACCGTGTCATATCGGCCGTTAGACGCTGAAGTCCTGTCGATTTCGACCCAAATCCCGACTTTCGGCTTGTCAACGCGGACGTGGCATGGTCTGTCGAAGGGAACAGGCAAGGGATCGGTCGATCGATCCCGCCTGACATTGCCAATACATGAGACGCCCCCCTGCGTTCGCATCATCCAAGCGAGCGGATCAGCTTGAAGCCGGGGCCGGGCGCGTCACACAAGGCCGGATACATCACTTTATGCGCTCTTCGAACAAACGCTCGCGGTCCAAGAACAACCGCAACCGTCAGCCCTCGGGCGGCAATATCGTCAACCGGGTCTTCGACAGCTCGGGCCCCGAGGGCAAGGTGCGCGGCACGCCGCAGCAGATCATCGACAAGTACAACCAGCTGACCCGCGACGCGCAGCTGTCGGGTGACCGCGTGGCGGCCGAGAACTTCGCCCAGCACGCCGAGCACTATACCCGGATGCTGGCCGAGGCTCAGCGCGAGATCGAGGCCAAGCGCGAGCAGCACGAGCAGCGTCAGCAGAACAACAGCAACCAGAACAACAACCAGAATCAGTCGTCGAACAACCAGAACCAGCAGGGCGGTCAGCCCCAGCAGGGCGGGCAGGATGACGGCGGCAAGGGCGACCAGTCCGTCCAGGACAACAGCCAGCAAGCCGACCAGTCGGGGGGCCAGCAGGCAGGTGACGGCCAGGACGATGGCCAGCAGCGCAAGCCGCGCAACCGCCGCAAGCCGGTGCAGCGCGACACGGACGTGATCGATACCAAGGACGGCGACGACGAGGATAACCTGGTCGAAACCCCCGAGAACGCCCCCAAGCCCAAGCGGACCCGCAAGCCGCGCCAGAAAGCGGCGGACACCGCCGCCGAGGGTGGCCAGGGCGACGGCGCCGACACGGCCGCCGAATAGAGCTCAGCCGTCGCGCGCCGTGTCGAGCGCGCGGGCCAGGGCGCAGAATTCTTCCAGCGATAGCTCCTCGGCCCGGCGGGTCGGGGCGATGCCCACGCCGGTCAGCACGTCCTCGATCGCCGGGTGCATCGGCTTCAGCGACGCGCGCAGCATCTTGCGCCGTTGCCCGAACGCGCGGGCCGTCAGGGCGAACAGCGTTGCCGCCCGCGCCGGGTAGCGGGGCGTCTCGCGCGCCGTCAGGTGCACCACGGCGGACCGGATCTTGGGCGGTGGGGTGAAGGCCCCGGGCGGCAGCTCCATCACGATCCGCGCGTCGCTGCGCCACTGGGCCAGCACCGCCAGGCGGCCATAGGTCTTGGTGCCGGGCTGGGCCACGATGCGCTGTGCGACCTCTTTCTGGAACATGAGCGTGAGCGAGGTCCAGAAGGGCGGCCAGTCCGGCGGGTCGAGCCAGCGGGTCAGAAGCTCGGTTCCGACGTTGTAGGGCAGGTTCGCCACGATCCGCACCGGCGGCGCCAGGTGCGTGAGCGGATCGATCTCGAGCGCGTCGGCATTCAGCACCTCGAGCCGCCCGGGGTAGGCCGCCGCGATCTCGGCCAGCGCGGGCAGGCAGCGCGCGTCCTTTTCCACCGCCAGGACCCGGCGCGCGCCCTCGGCCAGCAGGCCCCGGGTCAGACCGCCGGGGCCGGGGCCGATCTCCAGGATGTCCGATTGGCCCAGGTCGCCCGCCTGCCGCGCGATCTTGGCGGTCAGGTTCAGGTCCAGCAGGAAGTTCTGGCCGAGCGCCTTCCGGGCCGACAGGCCGTGCGTGGCGATCACCTGCCGCAGCGGGGGAAGGTCGTCGATGCCGCTCATGCCGTCACCCATCGAGGGGCGCTGCCCCGCGCGGGCAAGCCGCGCCCCCGAGGTATTTGGAGAAAGATGAAGCTATTCATGCGGCAGATGCGCGGCGGGCGGCCATCTGGCCCGCCATCCGCAGCGCCGCGATCAGCGATGTGGGATCGGCGCGGCCCGTTCCGGCGATGTCGAAAGCCGTGCCGTGATCGGGCGAGGTCCGGATGAAGGGCAGGCCAAGCGTCACGTTCACGCCGCCCGAGAAATCGATGGTCTTGATCGGGATCAGCGCCTGGTCGTGATACATGGCGATGGCCGCGTCGTAGGTGGTCCGCGCCGCGGCATGGAACATGGTGTCGGCCGAGGCGGGGCCGCGCACGCGCAGACCCTCGCCCGCCAGCTTGTCGACCACCGGGGCGATCAGCGCCGCATCCTCGTGCCCCATGGCGCCGCCTTCGCCGGCATGGGGGTTCAGCCCGGTGACGGCAATGCGGGGATCTTCGAAGCCGAAATCCCGCATCAGTGCGGCATGGGTGATGCGGATCGTCGCCTCCAGCCCCTCGGCCGTCAGCGCGCGTGGCACCTGCGACAGCGGGATATGGATGGTCGCGGGCACCACGCGCAGCGCGTCGCAGGCCAGCATCATCACCACCCGGTCCACGCCTGCCAGCGCCGCCAGGTACTCGGTATGCCCCGGGTAGGCGAAATTCGCCCCGTCGATCAGCGCCTTCTTGTGGATGGGCGCGGTGCAGAGCGCGCCGGCCGCGCCCGATTGCACCAGGTCCACGCCGCGGGCGATGGCGGCGATGACACCGGCGGCGTTGGCGGGATCCGGCGCCCCCGGCGTGGCCCGGCCCGCCAAGGGGTGGGCCAGCACCGGCAGGCCGGTCGCGGCGGCGGCCGCGGCCTGGTCCGGCGTGTCGATCAGCGAGACGGGCGTGTCCCGGGGCAGGTGCGCGGGATCGCCGATCCAGAAGAAGGGCAGGGCGGTCCCCAGCGTGCGCCACGCGGCCACCGCGATTTCGGGGCCGACACCGGCGGGTTCGCCGCAGCTGAGCGCGATGGGCGCCGGGGCGGCCGGGATCATGGATAGGTGATGGTGGCGTTGGCGCGCAGTTCGGCCAGGTAGGCATCGGCCTGCCGGCCAACGCGGCGGTTGACCAGCGCGTCACGCAGGGCGTTCCGGTCGATCTCGGCCAGCTCTTCCTCGGTCTTGTAGAGCCGTTCGCACAGCATGAGGTAGACGCGCGTCTGCCCGCCCGCACGGCTGAGCGCCACCGACCGTTCCCCCGGGTCGAGCTGCGCGAGCTCGACCGCCACGTCGCCGGGGATCTGCGCGGGGGGCAGCGTGTCGCGCTGCAGGCGCTCGGCCGGCAGGCCCTGCGCCACGCTGTAGAGATCGTCGCAGGTCTGCACCTCGGCATCCAGCCGCGCGATGGTCTGGGCCGCCGCGCCGGTGCCGCCGCCGGGGATGTAGAAGGCGGCGTAATCGATGCCGATCACCGGCTGCGCGGGGTCGGTTTCCTCGATCGCGCGGAGCTGGAACAGCGCGATGGCGTTCGGCACCTCGATCGGCGGGGTGACCTCGCCGGGTTGCAGGCCCTGCACCACGTTGCGGATCTGCGGCGGCAGTTCGTCCAGGGCCAGCCAGTCGAGCCGCCCGCCCCGGTCGCGCGAGGGCGAGGCCGAGTATTCACGCGCGGCCGACGCGAAGGCCGGCAGGGTCGAGATCGACCGCAGCCGGGGCAGCAGCGCCTGCGACCGCTGGGCGTTCTGGGGGGTATTGGCGGGCAGGATGATCTCGCTCAGCAGGACCCGCAGGCCGGGCTGAGGGGGCGCCTTCGCGGCCTCCTCGACATCCTCGGGCGTGACCAGCTGCGCGGCCTGCGAGCCGAATTGCTGGCGGACGATCGTGCGCCACGCCTGGCCCGCGCGCACGAAGTCGTCGAAGGTCGTCTCGTCGATCCCCTCGGCCGCGAGCACCTGGATGAACTCCGCGGTTTCGAGCCCGGCGCGGCCCGCGAACTCGGCCTTGCCCTCGGCAAGCTGCTCGTCGGTGACCGTCACGCCCTGGCGCCGCGCTTCGGCCAGTTGCAGCCGTTCGTCGATCAGCGCGTCGAGCGCCGCCTCGCGCGGATCACCCGGCGCCTGGAACAGGCGCATCATGCGCGCGCGCTGATCCAGTTCGAAGGCGGTGACCACGCGGCCGTCCACGTCGACCACCGGGGCGAACATGTTCTGCGCGTGGGCCAGCGGCGCGGCGAGAAGGGCGAGGCAGACGGCGAGGGAACGAAGGATCATCGTGTCACGGGCTTTCCGGGCTGGTCGTGGTCGGGCAAGCCTTATCATCCATTGCAGGTCTTGCGATAGGTGCTGTCGGCGCGTCCGTTGCCCACGCCGGCCAGCGACACGCCGAAGCCGAACTGGGTCGAGGCGCTGACGGCCTGGGTTTCGGTGAACCGGCGCGACACCGACAAATCGACGGTGATGCATTCGGTGCGGTATTGCAGCCCGACGCCCGAACGCTGCGCGCGGTCCTGGTCGAAATCGTACCGGGTGTTGAAGCTGCCGGTCCAGTGGCGCGACAGGCGGTAGGCGGTCTCGAGCGTCAATTCGTGGGTGTCGCGGGGGCGGTTCTCGGACGCGTCGCCGTTCAGGAAGACGTAGGATGTCTCGAGGCTCAGCCGGTCGTCGTTATAGCCCAGCCGCGCCTCGTTCTTCGTCATCTCCAGGTCGTCGTCGAACACCGCGCGGGCGGTGACGGCAAAGCGCGGCCCCAAGCGAAGCTGCGCCGCCGCGAGCCAGTCGGACTTGGTCCCGAAAAGCCCGCTTGCGGGGGAAAAGCCGCCGCCGGGACCCTGGGTCGTCCGCGCGCCCAGGTCGTTCACCGCGTCTTCGCGCCAGACGCGGCCCAGCACGGCGCCCAGGGTCCAGCCCGATGGCGCGGTGCGGGTGTAGCGCACGCCGAGATTGGCGCGGACGCCCGTCTCGATCCGGTCCTGGCCGGGAAAGCGGCTGAGCGCGAACAGGTTGCCCTCGTCGAATTCCACCAGGATGCTGTCCTCGTTCGGCACGGCGTCGCCGCGGGTGTCGGACCAGGCCAGCTGGACCACCGGCTCGATCAGGTGGCGCACGCCGCCCGCGCCGTTGCGCTGCAACGGCAGGCGCAGGGTCGCCGCGGCATGGGGCACGAGACGCGCGTTGTAGTCGGGGAAGTTGGGATCGTCGAAGGTGCGATAGACATCGGTATCGGCGCCGATGTTCAGATCGGCCAGCAGCCCGACCGGCGCCAGCCAGCTGCGCCGGTATTCCGCCGCGAATCCGAGCCGCGCCGTGTCGCGCCCGTCCGTCGGCAGGGACGAGCGCCGCGACAGGACCTCGAGATCGCCGCCCAGCACCAACTGTCCGCCCCCCGCGCGGATGGCCCGTTCGTAGGACACCGTGCCGTAGACGCCGGGCAGCTGGTCGCGGATGGGGATTTCCGAACTGCGCAGCGTCTCGAACCCCGAAAGCGACGCATCGAAAAGCGAGTCGCGCCGCGCCCGGAACAGCCGCGCGCCGGTTTCCAGGCGGTCGCGGTCCGAATATCCGTAATCGATCAGGTAGGCCTCGTCCGAGACCTCCTCGATATCGAGCTCGAGCCGGAAGTCGCGTGGCAGGTCGAGGCGCCCGCGCCCGAACACGTAGTAGCGCGTGTCGTCCGGGAACAGGTCATCCCGGGTCAGCGCCGCGTCGAACTTAAGCGTGCCGAAGCGGAACGCCTGGCGGTAGCGCGCTTCGAGCGTGGTGGTCGATGTCGACAGGTAGGGCGTCAGCGTCAGGTCCGCGTGATCGCCCAGCCGGAAGAAATACGGCACCTTCACCCCGGTGCCCAGTTGCGACGTGGTGCGGATCGACGGGATCAGCAGGCCCGAGGTCCGCGTCAGCGTGGGGTCGGGCAACCGCAGGTAGGGGAAGAACGCGATGGGCAGGCCGAGCACCCGGAACTGCGCGTTCTCGAAATAAAGCTGCCGTTCCTGCTGGTCGTGAACCACGCGGCGGGCCCGGATCTCCCATGTCGGGATCGGGTTCTCGGCGCAGACCTCGCAGGAAGAGGCGACGGTGTTCGACAGCTCGGTATAG
This sequence comes from Palleronia salina, assembly GCF_900141995.1. Lineage (GTDB taxonomy): Bacteria > Pseudomonadota > Alphaproteobacteria > Rhodobacterales > Rhodobacteraceae > Palleronia > Palleronia salina. Next base: position 158,269 of record NZ_FQZA01000006.1, read on the forward strand.
CGGCCCGAGACCCGCGCCAGCTGGGTCGCGGCCAGTTGCAGCTGCTGGTCCAGCACCATCCGGGCCGACCGCAGCACACCGTTCTGAAGATCCGCGTCCAGCTCGGCCATGTCGGCCAGAACCACGGTATCCTCGCCGTCGCGCAGGGTGATCGGGCCGGTGATCATCAGCCGGTCGGCGGGCTGGTCATAGGTGATCCGCGTGGCCTGTAGCCGCACGCCGTCATACAGAACCTCGACCCGGCCCTCGGCCACGAGCTGGTTGCCGGTCTCGACCTCGACCCGGTCGGCCACCAGCGTCGCCACGGGCGGGGCCGCCGCCTGCGCCAGCGCGGCCAGCGGCAGAAGCGCCGCGATCAGGGCAAGGCACAGCAAACGCATCAGCCGTCTTCCCAGTGCAACAGCAGGCCCAGCGGCAGCAGGATGGCGGCCACGGGCGGTCCCCAGGCGGCCAGGAGGATCGGGATCTGGCCGGTCTCTCCCAGGATTTGCGCGAAATTTCGGATGAAGAAAAGTGCGAAGCCCAATCCGAGTGCCAGGAGAACCATCAGCCCGGTGCGTCCGAACCGCGTGTGGCGCATGGTGAAACCCGCGCCCACCAAGACCATCGCGGCCAGCAGAAGCGGCATGGACAGCTCCATCTGCAGCCAAACCCTGTGCTTGCGGGCCGAGAAACCGGCGGATTCCAGCTGGTCGATGAAGCGCGGCAGATCCCAGACCGCCACGCCCGACGGGTTCGCGAAGCTGTCGAGGATCTGCGTCGCGGTCAGGGTCGCGTCCACCACCAGATCCTCGTGGGTCCGCGCTCCCTGCTCGGGGTTGGGGCTGTCGAACCGCCATTCCTTGGCATCCGTCAGCCGCCACTCCGCGCCGTCGAGCCGGGCCTCCTCCGCCTCGATCCTGTAGGAGGGCGCCCCGAAGCTGGTGAAGCCGAGGAAGCTTACCCCGTAAAGGATCGTGCCGTCGGGATTGGCCCGCACGGCGCGGATCACGGTCTGCTGTCCGTTGCCGCCCTGGCGCAGCCACAGGCCGTCCTCGCTGATCGTCAGCGCGGCCCGGTCGCCGCCCTGGATCAGCGTGACCTGCCGGTCGTATTGCTGGCTGGTGGCCGCGACGATGGGGTTCAGCACCGCCACGCCCAGCCCGCCCACGACCAGCGCGACCGCCACCGGTGCCGTCAGGCTGCGCAGGGCCGAGCGCCCCGAGGCCCGGGTGACCACCAGCTCGGACGTGCGGGCCAGGTTCAGGAACAGCGCCAGCGTCGCCATGATGACCAGCAGCGGCAGGATGCGGTAGAGCGTTTCGGGCACGCTCAGGGCCGTCAGTCCCAGAAGCCGCGCGAAGCTGACCCCGTCACCATCGAAGCGGCGCACCTGCTCCACCAGGTCCAGCAGCATCAGGATGCCGAAGAAGATCGCGGCCACCATGAGGAAGGTGGTCAGGAACCGCCGCGCGAAATACCGATGCAGGATCATGCCGCCGCCCGTGCCTGTCTTCGACGCGCGGGCCGGGCCGCCTGCCACAAGAGGATCGCGGTCAGCAGCAGCCCGAACGCGGTCGCAGAATAGGCCATGACCATGGGCGCCCCGGACATCACCATGTCGGCGGCCAGGTTGTCGATGAGCTCGACCGCGATCAGGCAACAGACCGCGCCGACGATCTGGGGCGTGGCGCCGAAACGCGAGAACCGGCCCAGCAGCATCACGGCGAATCCCACAAGGGGCGTGACCATGGCGGCCAGGGCCTGGGTGAAGCGCTCGTGACCCTGGAAGACCAGGGCGCGCCGGTCGTCCCCCGTTTCGGCCTGCAGGTCGGGCGTGGCGCGGAACAGCTCGGCCGTGCTCAGCGCGTCGGCGTCCCGCGCGCGGCTCTGCATCGGGTCCACGAGGTCCGAGATGTCGAAGGCGAAACTGTCGAACCGGGTGGTCGCCAGCCGCTGGGTGGCAAGGTCGAGCGTCTGGACCGTGCCGTCGTACATCACCAGCCGGGGCCCGAGATCGGAGCGCACCAGCAGCCCCCGGCGGGCCGAGTAGGTCACGCGCCGCGTGTCGTCGCGGGCGTCGGACAGGAACAGGCCCATCAGCTCGGTCTCGGGCGTGATCTCGGCGATGAACACGGTGATGCCGTCGGAAGGATACAGGAACTCGCCGTCGGTCAGCAGGCCCGCGGTCACGTCCTCGGCGATCTCGGCGCTGCGCTGGTCCAGCCGGTCGGTCGAGATCGGCACCAGCACGTGGGTCAGCACCATCGCCAGCGTCGCGCAGATCAGCCCGAACACCGCCACCGGCCGCACCAGACGCGCGGGCGAGAAGCCTGCCGCCTGGATGACCACCAGCTCGCTGTCGCCGCGCAGGCGGTTCGCCACGTAGACCGATGCCGCGAAGGCCGAGACCGGCAGCACGACGCGGATCACGTTCGGCAGCGACAGGGCCGTGAACTCGAGAAACACCAGCGCCGACTGCCCGTTCGAGATCAGCCGGTCGAACAGGACGACGGCGCGGTTCACCCAATAGACCAGCACCAGGACAAGGCTGAAAAAGCCGAACAGCATCAAGAGCTGCGACAGCACGTAGCGATCGAACCGCGGCACGCTTCCCCCTCGATGGCCTGTCCCCTGGCGCGACCCTAGCGCAGGTCGGCGGGCGCGGAAACTGCCTTCTGGTCAACACGGCGGCGCGCGACTAGGTGTGCCGGAACCCTATAATGATCCAGGAGCCGCCGATGACCCGCCCCGCCACGTTGACCTTCCGCAAGACCGACACCGACGCCCTGGCCGAGCTCACTGGCCACGTGGTGGTGTTTCTCGGCGAGGATGGTGCGCTCGGGTCCGGTGCACAGGCCGTCGACAGCGCGGCGGGCGGCGCCGTGGCGCGATTTGCGGCCAGCAAGAGCGGAACCAAGATGAAGACCGGCGCCGCGCAGACCATCGCCTGGCCCGGCGGCATTAAGGCCGACAGCGTCATCGCGGTGAAACTGCCCGCCGATGCCTCCGCCGAAGACGCGCGGCGCGCGGGCACGGCCGCCATGCGCGCGGCCGGCGACGGCCCGCTTGCCATCCTGGCCGAGGATCGCGACGATGCCGAGCTGATCGCCCTGGGCGCGCTGCTGCGCGACTACGACTACACGGATCAGAAAACGCCCGGAAGCGACGGGCACCCGGGGCCGCGCGACGTCGTGGTCATGGCCGACCGCCCCGAAGGACTCGACGCCGCGGCGGTGCAGGCCGTGGCCGAGGGCGTGTTCTTCACCCGCGACCTCGTGAACGCGCCCGCGAACGTCCTGACCACGACCGAGTTCGCCGACCGGCTTTCGGCCCTGGGCGACCTGGGCCTTGAGGTCGAGGTGCTGGACGAGGACGAGCTGGCCGCGCTCGGCATGGGCGCGCTTCTGGCCGTGGGGCAGGGCAGCGACAGCCCGTCGAAGGTCGTTGTCATGCGATGGAACGGGGGCGGCGACGAGGCGCCGCTGGCCCTGGTCGGCAAGGGTGTGGTCTTCGACACGGGCGGTATCTCGCTCAAGCCCGGGGCGGGCATGGAAGACATGACCATGGACATGGGCGGCGCGGGCGTCGTCTCGGGCGTGATGAAGACGCTGGCGCTGCGCAAGGCGCGCGCCAACGTGGTAGGGCTGGTGGGCCTGGTCGAGAACATGCCGGGGCCAAACGCCACGCGCCCCGGTGACGTGGTCAAGTCCATGAAGGGCGACACGATCGAGGTCATCAACACCGACGCCGAGGGCCGGCTCGTCCTGGCGGACGTGATGTGGTACGCGCAGGACCGGTTCAAACCGGCGGCGATGATCGACCTGGCGACGCTGACGGGTGCGATGATCGTGGCGCTGGGTCACGACACGGCAGGCTTCTTCAGCAATGACGACGCGCTGTCCGAGGCGTTGAGCGCGGCGGCGAAATCCGAGGACGAGGCCGCCTGGCGTCTGCCGCTGGGCAAGCCCTATGCCGATCTGCTCAAGTCGCGCATCGCGGACGTGAAGAACGTGGGTGGCCGGCCCGCCGGCGCGATCACGGCGGCCGAGTTCCTGCAACGCTTCGTCACCGAGGGCACCGCCTGGTGCCATATCGACATCGCCGGTGTCGCGCTGACCAAGTCCGACAGCCCCTATGCCCCCAAGGGTGCCTCGGGCTGGGGGGTCCGCGCGCTCGACCGGCTGGTGCGCGACCGGTACGAGGGCTGAGCCCCGCCATGGGCGTCGCGATGTTCTACCACCTGACGCGCCGCCCGCTCGAGGCGGTGTTGCCCACGCTGCTGGAGAAGTCGCTGGCGCAGGGGTGGCGGGTCTGCGTGCGCGGCGGCAACGCCGTCCGGCTCGACCAGCTGGACCAGGCGTTGTGGACCTATTCGGACGACAGTTTCCTGCCCCACGGGCGGGCGGGCGGCCCCCATGATGCGCTGCAACCCGTTCTGCTGGCCGATGGTCCGGACCTGCCGCCCCGGACCGCCTGCCTGATGAGCGTGGACGGGGCCAACGTGTCGCTGGACGAGGTCAATTCACTGGAACGGGTCTGTATCCTGTTCGACGGCAACGATAACGGTGCGCTGGAAAAGGCGCGGTCCCAGTGGCGGGACCTGACGCGGGCGGGCGCGTCGGCGCAATACTGGTCCGAGGAGTCGGGCCAGTGGCAGAAGAAGGCCGAGTCCTGACGCGCCCTACGGGCTGAGCGTCAGCCGGTCGTTCTCGATCGAGATGCGGCCGAAGCGCTGGAGATAGCTCATCCCCAGAAGCGAACTGCTCATCTCGCCGCCATTGACCGAGGCGCGCACGTCCTCGGCCACGAACTCTCCCACCGACACTTCCGAGAGCATCACGAACGCCATGGGCACCGTGCCGTTCGCCGTGCGCGCGCGCCCGGTATAGGCCAGCTGTTCGGGGTCGAGCCCCACGCGCCGCGCATCGCGCTGGCTCAGCACCATGTCCGACGCGCCGGTGTCGACGATGAAGTCGACGGGGATGTCCTGGATGTTCAGCGTGACGCGATAGTGACCGTCGAAGCTGCGCGGCACCACCAGTTCGCCCCGGCTGCTCAGAACCTGGGCGGGCGCGACGTCGTCGCGCAGATCGCTCCATAATCCAGCGACGGCGATGGCGCCGACGAAGATGAGGCCCCAGATGGCGGCCTGCTGCATGGTCTTGCCCAGGCTGTTCCGGTTCGAGACGAAGAAATACCCTGCAATCACAGAACCAAGCAGGACCAGATACACAAGCGAAGCAATCGAATCACCATTCATGCACCTGATGTAAGGCCCGGAAAACGGTGTGCCAAGCTAGGCTTGCAGGCCAAATCCGCGCAGCCCGTCCAGCACGAACTGAACCGACAGCGCCGACAACAGCATCCCCAGCAGCCGCGTGACCACCAGGACGCCGGTGTCGCCAAGCGCGCGTTCGATCCAGCCCGCGCTGAGAAACAGGATGAAGCATATCCCGTAAACAACCGTGGCGACGCCGAAAATACCGGCCTGCAACAGCGGCTCGCCGCTGGCCTGATCGGTCAGCAGGATGATGGAGGTGATCGATCCTGGCCCCGCCAACAGCGGGATGGCCAGCGGGAAGACCGACGGGTCGTCGCCGGGGTCGTGGTCGTCGGCCTCGGACTGGTCCTGCCGCCGCTGGGTGCGCCGGCCGAACAGCATCTCGAGCGCGGTGAGAAACAGCAGGATGCCCCCCGCGATCCGGAAGGCGGGCATCGAGATGCCGACGAATCCCAGCACCGCCTCGCCGAACAGGCCGAACAGCAGCAGGATCCCCATGCCGATGATGCAGGCGCGGATGGCGATGGCACGGCGGCGCGCCCGCGCCATGCCCTGGGTCAGCGCAAGGTAGATCGGCGTGGTGCCCACCGGGTCGATGATGACGAACAGCGTCACGAAGGCGGTGACGTAGAAGTCGAGCTCGGTCACCTTGCGGCCCCCGAAGCTGCGGATGGGCGCCGCGACCCGTTATCCCGGCGTCCGACCATCATGCCTCGGCCCGTTCCAGCCGTTCCAGCGCCGCCATCCACAGTGTTTCGGCCCGGTCGAGCCCTTCCATCACCTCGGCATACTTGCGGTTCCACGTCTCCAGCTCGCCGACGCGGCTGTCCTCGTAAAGCGTCGGGTCGGCCAGCTTCTTGGCCAGCTTCTCGCGCATCTCGGTCAGCTTCTCGACCCGCGCCTCGCCCTTGCGCACCTCGGATTTCAGCGCCAGCAGGTCCTCGCGGCTGGCGCGCTTGACCGGGGCCTTGGGCTTTTCGGCCTTCTTCTTCGGCTCGTCCGTCTGCAACAGCATCCGCCGGTAGGCTTCGAGGTCGTCCTCGAACGGCGCGACGCGGCCATCCTTCACCAGCCACAGCCGGTCGGCCACCAGGCTCAGCAGGTGCATGTCGTGGCTGACGAGGATCACGGCGCCGGAATAGGCGGTCAGCGCGTCCACCAGCGCCTCGCGGCTTTCCATGTCCAGGTGGTTGGTGGGCTCGTCGAGGATCAGCATGTGGGGCGCGTCGATGGTGGCCAGCAGCAGGCTCAGCCGGGCCTTCTGCCCGCCCGACAGGCTGCCCACCAGCGTTTCGGCCTGGTCGGCGCCCAGCCCGAAGCCCGCAAGCCGCGCGCGGTGCCTGGCCGGCGTCTCGTCCGGGCGCAGGCGGCGGACATGGTCGATGGGCGTCTCGTCCACGTACAGCTCGTCCACCTGGTGCTGCGCGAAATAGCCCACGCGCAGCTTGGCGGCCTTGGTGATCCGCCCGCCCATGGGCGCGAGCTTGTCGGCCAGCAGTTTGGACAGGGTCGACTTGCCCTCGCCGTTGCGGCCCAGCAGGGCGATCCGGTCGTCCTGGTCGATGCGCAGGGTCATCTTGCCCAGCACCACGCGCTCGCCGTAGCCCACGCTGGCCGATTCCAGGTTCACGATGGGCGGCGACAGCTCTTCGGGTTCGGGGAAGCTGAAGGCGCGCAGGGCGGCTTCCTGCGGGGACTGGATGGTTTCCAGCCGCTCGATCATCTTGATGCGGCTTTGCGCCTGCTTGGCCTTTGTGGCCTGCGCGCGGAAGCGGTCGACGAATTTCTGCAGGTGGGCGCGGCGGGCCTCGACCTTCTTGGACTCGCTTTCAGCCGCGGCGCGCTGCGCGGCCTTGGTGCGGGCGAAGGTGTCGTAGTTGCCGGTGAACAGCGTCAGCTTCTTGGCCTCGAGATGGAGGATCGAGTTCACCGCCCGGTTCAGCAGCCCGCGGTCGTGGCTGATGATGATGACCGTGTGCGGATAGCGCGACAGGTAGTTTTCCAGCCATAGCGCGCCCTCGAGGTCGAGGTAGTTGGTGGGCTCGTCCAGCAGCAGCACGTCGGGCTGCGAGAACAGCACGCCGGCCAGCGCCACGCGCATGCGCCAGCCGCCCGAGAAGGCGCTGCAGGGCATGGCGATCTCGGCCTGGGTGAAGCCGAGGCCGCGCAGCAGCTGGGTGGCGCGCGCCTCGCCCGACCAGGCGTCGATATCGGCCAGGCGGGTCTGGATCTCGGCGATGCGGCCGGCATCCGTCGCCGTCTCGGCCTCGGCCATGAGGCCCGCGCGCTCGGTATCGGCGGCCAGCACCGTGTCCAGCAGCGACACGTCGGACGACGGCACCTCCTGCCGCACGCCGCCGATGCGCGCCCGCGACGGCAGGCCGATACTGCCGCTTTCCAGCACCAGCTCGCCCCGGATCAGCTTGAACAGGGTGGTCTTGCCGGTGCCGTTGCGGCCCACCACGCCGACCTTGTGGCCTTCGGGAATGGTGGCCGACGCGCCCTCGAACAGGGTGCGGCCCGCGACCGCGTAGGTGATGTCATGGATCCTGAGCATGGCCCGCGCATTAGCAGAGCGTGCGGCCGCGCGAAAGCCACACTGGCCGGACACGGCCAGGGTCTTTACGCTCGGCCCGACCAAGCGGAGGAATACATGACCATCACCCTGCATTCGCTGCAATATTCGCGGGCCGTCCGCATAGCCTGGCTGATGGAGGAACTGTCGGTCCCCTACAAGATCGTGCGCTACGAGCGGACCGAGTCCTACCAGGCGCCGCCGGGCCTGCGGCAAATCCACCCCTTGGGCAAGGCGCCGGTGATCGTGGATGGCGACCTCGTGCTGGGCGAGTCGGCCGCGATCCTGCGCCATGTCCAGCGACGCCACGGCGACGGCCGTTTCGTGCCCGAAGGCGACCGGGATGCCTGGGCGCGCCACGACGAGTGGCTGGACTACGTCGAGGGCACCCTCATGCGGCCGATCAGCGCCGCCTTCTGGGCGCGGCGCAACGACAGCGAGATCGACGCCAAGTCGCAAGGCCAGATCGACCTGCACATGGGATACCTGAAAGGCCACCTGGCCAAGCGCGATTTCCTGCTGGGGGATGAGCTGACGCTCGCGGACATGCAGATGCTCTACGCCCTGGCCATGGCGCGGTACGCCGGCGTGCTGGGCGACGGCGCGGCGGCGGACTACCTCGATCGCCTGCTGGCGCGCCCGGCGGTGGAGCGCGCGATAAAGGCCACCGGGCCGATCATGCCCGACGGCTGAGCGGCCCAGGTCGACGCGCCGAAGCGAATGGCGCCCGGGGGCGCCGGACCCGATCCCGGCGCCCCGGGCCGCCCAACAGGACGGCGCGAGTGAGCGCCAGCATGGCCTTGCCTTCCTGCCCCGTGACGTGACCGGGCGAAGGTGTCGGGCATTCTGGCCCAAGGCCGGAAAAGCCCCTGGCGCCGTCTCCCCGCGAATGGGTTTTCAACGGTTGGGGTGCATGGTATCGGGACGCGCAATATTCGGGCGGGCATTGGGCCTGCCTACGCTGAAAAATGAGGCACCCATGGCCACCGAACGCACGCTGTCGATCATCAAGCCCGACGCGACCCGCCGCAACCTGACCGGCAAGATCAACGCGAAATTCGAGGATGCGGGCCTGCGCATCATCGCGCAGAAGCGGATCCAGCTGACCAAGGCCCAGGCGGGCGAATTCTACAAGGTCCACGCCGAACGGCCCTTCTTCGACGAACTGACCACCTTCATGGCGTCCGAGCCTGTCGTCGTGCAGGTGCTGGAAGGCGAAAGCGCCATCGCGAAGAACCGCGAAGTGATGGGCGCCACGAACCCCGCCGAGGCCGAGGCCGGCACCATCCGCGCCGAGTTCGCCGAGTCGGTCGGCGAGAACTCGGTTCACGGGTCGGACGCGCCCGAGACCGCCAAGGAAGAAATCTCGTTCTTCTTCTCCGGCCTCGAGCTGGTGGGCTAAGCCCCGCCGCCCAATCCCGGGTGATGTGAAGACAGATGGCCCTCGCCCTTGGCGGGGGCCTTTTGCGTCGGGGTGGCGGCCGCCGCGCGCCGTTCGAGATCCTCGCGCAGGATCGCCACGTTGCGGCGGTTGGCCTTGAAGCCGGCATCGAACAGGTCGCCGAGGATCGGGACCGACCCGACGGCGAAGTCCACTGCGCAATTCACGCCTTGGCGGACCAGCTTGTGGCGCGGCAGGCCCATCCGGTGACTTTCCAGCACGATGTAGGCCGCGGGGGTCAGCGCCAGCGCGTCGCCCACACCGGGGACGAGGCCCAGCAGCGTATCCCAGCCGATGCGATAGCGCGTGCCGGGAATGCCGAAGGCCGTGTCCATGCGCGCGGCAAGGCGTTCGAGGCGGGCGAGACGGTCGAAATCGGGCAAAGTGTTCATGCGATCCCAACCCGCGCCCGGTCAGCCGGTTCCGCGCGGGTCGCGCACGCCGATCCTGTCCAGGAACGCCTCGAGCTCGGAGCGCGGCGGCGGTGCGGCAGACGCCTTGATCCGGTCGAACCGCAATCGCAGCGCGGCCTTCTCGTCCGTGGTGCAATCGTTCCAGGGACGGCCCTGTAGCGCCATCTCGATCACGTAGAAGGGGATGAAATGCGGGCGTTCTCCGCTGGCCAGCAGCCTGGCATAGGCCGCGTCGGTGCCCAGTTCGCGCAGCGCCTCGGCGCTGTCGATGCCCGCGCGGGCAAAAGCCGCCTCCATGGCGGGGCCCATGTTGCGCAAGGTCGAGATCGGCGTGCCCATGGCCGATGCTGTCCACGGACCGCGATGCGGGTCAAGCCGCCTTGCGCGGGTGGCTCAGATTGCGGCCCAGTCCTTGAAGGTGGCGGGCTTCTGCGGCGCGGGAACACCGGGTTTGCGGACCGGCTGAGGGGTCGGTTGCGGGTTGGCTTGGACGTTCATCGGATCGCTCCTGTCAATGGTGCGGGTCCGACGGTGGGTGCGGATTGCGGCGATTCCCGGGCCGATGGGTGCCGTGGGCGCGGATTGTTCGGCAATTGTCACCGATCTGCCGCAGGGCCCTCGTCGTCGATCAGCGCGATCAGGCTCGCGGCCTCCAGCGGCTTCGGCACCAGGTCCACGCCCGCGCGGCGGCATTTCTCGGCCAGCGCCCGGTCGCGGTTCGCCGTGATGATGCGCGCGGGCAGGGCGCCGAACTGAGCCCGCAGCTGCTTGTAGAGCTCCAGTCCCGTCATCCCGGGGCCAAGCTGGTGGTCCAGCAGCAGCCTGTCGGGGGCGATGTCGATCTCGTCCAGCAGGGCCAGCGCCTGCTCGGCGGTCTGGGCGTGGACCACGTGCGAGCCCCATTCCTCGATCGTGAGGCTCAGCGCGCTGGCCAGTTCCTCGTCGTTCTCGACCAGCAGCACCACCAAACCTTCCGCGCGCGGCCGCGCCTCGCGCCCCTCGCTGCGCCGCGGGGTCGGGCCACGCTGCGCCAGACTGCTGCGGGTGACGGTGACGGCGAAGCAAGACCCGCGCCCCGGCTCGGATCGCAGGGTGAGGTCGTGGCCCAGCGACGCGCAGGCCAGGTCGACGATGGCGAGCCCAAGACCCAGCCCCTTCGAGCCGGACATGTAAGGGCCCAGCTGCTTGAATTCCTGGAAAATCGTCTTCTGGTCCTCGGGCGCGATGCCGGGACCGGTGTCCCAAACCTCGACCCGCGCCGCGTCGCCCCGCCGGCGGACGCCGACCACGACGCGGCCCGTGTCGGTATAGCGGATCGCGTTGGTCACCAGGTTCTGCAGGATCCGGCGCAGGAACACCGGGTCGGACCGCACGATGTGGTCGGTGTCCCGGATGTGCAGCGACAGGCCCTCGGCCTCGGCCATGGGGGTAAGTTCGGTCCTGAGCGATGACAGGATCTCGTTCAGCGGCACGTCCTGCACGTTCATGATCGCCTGGCCCGAGTCGAGCTTCGAGATATCCAGAAGCGCCTCGATGATGTGCTCGACCGAGGCCAGCGCCGACACCGCCTTGTCGGCGGTGGCGCGCGACAGGTCGTCGGTCGCCCGGTCCGACAGGAAGGACACGAACAGCTTCGCGGCCGACAGGGGTTGCAGCAGGTCGTGACTGGCGGCGGCCACGAAGCGGGTCTTGGACGCGTTGGCGCGCCGCGCCTCGTCCAGGGCATGACCCAGCTTCTCGGTCCGGTCGGCGACGCGGGCTTCCAGCGTCTCGTTCATCTCGCGCAGGGCGCGCGCGGCCTCGCGTTCGGTGGTGACATCGGTGAAGCTGATGACGAAGCCCCGGTCGGGCATTTCCTGCGCGAAGACGCTCAGGATCTGGGCGGGCCTGCGGGTCACCTCGAAGGTGATCGGGCGGCGTGCCCGGCGCCGGTGCGCCCAGGCCAGCAGGTGGTCGCGGGTGAAGTGCTCGGAAAAGGTGATCTCGTCGTTCAGCCGCGCGATCAGCGCGTCGAAGGTGATGCCCACGAGCTGGCCGTGGATCGGGCGGTCCAGCAACGCCTCCATCCCCGTGTTCCAGCCCACCAGCCGCAGGTCGTTGTCGAAGATGCAGACGCCCTGGTTCAGGTGATCGAGCGTGGCGCGCACCATCTGCGCCTGCCGGTCCATCAGCCGGTCGCGTTTCTCACGCTCGGCGCGGATGATGTCGCTAACGTCGGTCTGCAGAATCACCGTGCCGCCGGTCGCGGTCCGGTGTTCGCCCACCTGCAACCAGCGGTCGCGCGTGAGGCGCACGTTGAAGATCACCCGATCGTCCTTGTGGCGCTGCATCCGGCGGTCGCGCCACTCGCCCTTTGTGACCCCGTCGGGCAAGGCCAGGTAGATCGACTGGCTGATCAGCTCGACATAGTGATGGAACGACAGGCCCGGCTCGATGTCGGGGACCACGTCCGCCAGATCGCGGCAGAACCGCGAGTTCGACATGACCAGCCGGTCGTCCTCGTCGAATAGGGCGAACCCCTCGTTGATCGATTCCACCGCCTCGGCCAGGTTGGCGCGCGCGGCCTCGGCGGCGCGGTTGGCGGCGCCCAGCCTTTCGTTGGTCTTGTGCAGAAGCTCCAGCGCGCGTTCCAGGTCCACGGTGCGCTGGCGCACCTCGCCCTCGAGAATGGCCGCACGCTCGAACTGGGCGTAGGCGAGGCCCGATGGATCGCTGCTCTGCTCGATTTTCGCCATCAGCGCCTCGGAAATGGCGATGAGGCGGGCGTTCTGGTCTTCGAGGCTGTCGGCGGGGTCGATCAGTTGGCTGGCGGTCATGGGCGGGTCCGGGGCAGCGACAGGGCGACGCCGGTCATCGTCTGGTTCACGTGCATCGGGCCAATCTGCTCGCCGTAGGTGGAAAAGCCCACCACATTGTTGCGCGACAGAACGTCCGACACCGCGCGCGCGCTCTGGCCCTGCTCGGCGGCGATGCGGCGCAGGATGCAGTCGCAGGCGAGGATATCGGTGGGGCCGCGGTCGCGCGCGATCTCCTCCAGCGCGCGGTCCAGGTGGCCCGACAGGTCGTCGGCCCGCGCCACGCGCAGGACCATCCCGGTTTCGATCGCCGAGAAGAACACAAGCTCGCCCCGCTCGTTCACCCGCTGGATGGCCCGGACGTGATGCTGGTCGCCCAGCCGCACCACCACCGGGTGCGCGGCGAAGGTGAATTCGTTCAGCTGTTCGGGGTCCTTGCCGATCAGCCGCGCGTATTCGCGCGCGGCGGGCGCGCCGTTGATATGCGTGACCAGCCGCCGCTCGGGCACCGCCCCGGTCACCACCAGCCGGGTCTCGGTCGGGTGCAGGTTGTTCAGGCTGAAGACATGCGTCTCGCAATCGGTCGCCACCAGAGACAGGATCGCCGCGTTTTCCAGCACATCGCCGTTGAGACCCAGCCGGGTCTTGCGGAACGACTGCCCGTCGCCCGCCGACCCGCCGAACAGGGGCAGGGCGCCCATCCCGGGCGCGATCGCCGAAAGCAGCCGGTCTTCCTGCAGCGACAGCCCGTCGACCAGCAGGAAGCCGAACCCGCCGGGCATCTCGGGCACATCCGCGTTGAGCTGCATCCGTGCCTGCACGATCCGGTCCGACAGGTAGGTGCTGTCCAGATCGGTCAGCGGCGCGATGACGAAGGGCGTCACGCGGAAGCGGGCGCGGGGCAGGGCGGTCGCCAGCACCGTGTCCTCGCAATATCCGTTGGGGCCGATCTCGCCCGCCGTCGTCACGAGGATGGTATTGCTGTTGGGAAACCTCTCGGCGGCCTGCCGCGTCAGCGTGTCGAAGTCGCTTGCGGGCGAGGCGAACAGGTACAGCGTGTCGATATCCTGGTCCGACAGCTGCTGCGCGACCTGGTCAACGACATCCGGCGCCCGCGCGGGCACCGCGCAAGACGGGATCAGCCGCTGGGGCGCGCCGTCGCGCTGGATCGAAGCCGTCGCGTCGATGTGTCGTCCTCCCGCGCGAAAGGGTGGATCAGCCGTCCGCGTTTGGCAAGATCGAGGCGAACTTGGCCTGCTGCGCCACCAGCACGGCCTGGGTGCGGCTCTGCACGCCAAGCTTACGCATGATCGCCGTGACGTGGGCCTTCACCGTGGTCTCGGCGATGGACAGGTCATAGGCGATCTGCTTGTTCAGCTTGCCGTCGCAGATCAGCTCGAGGATGCGGGCCTGCTGCGCGGTCAGCGAGCCCAGGCGCGTCACCGCGTCGGCGCGCCCCTCGGGCTGGGGGCAGGCGACGAAATGGTCGGGCAGGTAGGTCCGGCCCTCGGCGATGGCATCCAGCGCGTTGCGGAATTCCACGTGGGGCGAATGCTTGGGCACGTAGCCCGCCGCGCCGGCCTGGACGGCGGCCGAGATGATGGCGTTTTCCGTCATCGAGGACACCACGATCACCGGCGTGCCGGGCGCGCTGTTGCGGATGCGGATCAGGCCGTCCATGCCGGTCACGTCCGGCAGGTTCAGGTCCAGCACGACGAGGTCGGGTGCCCCGTCCTCGGCGATGATCTCCAGCCCCGATTTCAGGCTGTCGGTGGTCGCGACCGCCTTGAACGACGCGACGTTGCGCAAGGTCAGCTCGAGCGCGTCGCAAAACAGCGGGTGATCGTCGATGACCAGCGCCCAGCCCGACGCGTCCATCCGCGGGGCGGTCTCGTCGGATCGGGTGTGGTGGGATGGTGCTTGCATGATTTCACGCTAGGCCGGCTTGGCGCCGGATGCACCTGTCAAAAGGTCGATAGGGCAATCCCGGCACCGCCGCGCGCACGCCGTGCGAAAAGGAAAGGGGCGATGCGTTCCGCGACGCACCGCCCCTTGGGATCGTTGGACCGGGCCTTGCGGCCCGGCCGCTTGTCTTATTCGGCCGAGGCCAGCTGCTTGGGCAGCTTGAAGGTCCAGAGAAGACCACCCTGGTTGAGGTAGTTGACCTTCTTGGCGACTTCGCCGCCCCAGAGCGGCACCGCGCCGCCCCAGCCCGAGATCACGGTCACGTACTGCTCGCCGTCCTGCTCCCAGGTGACGGGCTGGCCGACGATGCCCGAGCCGGTCTGGAACGACCACAGTTCTTCGCCGGTCTCGTCGTCATAGGCGACGAAGCGGCCTTCGGGGGTGCCGGTGAAGACAAGGCCGCCCGCGGTCGCCATCACGCCACCCCAGAGAGGCGCGTCGTTCTTGGCTTCCCAGACCCATTCGCCGGTATTGGGATCGATGGCCTTGAGCGACCCGATATGGTCCTCGTAGTTGGGCTTGATGGTGAAGCCCGAGCCGAGGTAGGCCGCGCCCTTCTTGTAGCTGATGGGCTCGTTCCAGATATCCATGCCCCACTCGTTCGAGGGCACGTAGAACAGGCCCGTCTTCGGCGAATGCGCCATGGGCATCCAGTTCTTGCCGCCCAGGAACGAGGGCGACGAGAACACGATCTCGCCCTTGGCGCCGTCGGCGGCCTCGGACGGGTCGCCGGGGCGGTTTTCCTCGTTGAAGATCGGGCGGCCGGTGTCGTCGATGCCCTCGGCCCAGGTGATGTCCTTCACGAAGGGCGCGGCCGAGACGAAGGCGCCGTCCTCGGCGTTCAGAACGTAGAAGAACCCGTTGCGGTCGGCAGTGGCCAGGCGGTCATTGCCCTCGGCGTCCTGGAAGGCGACGACCTCGTTCACGCCGTCATAGTCCCAGCCCTCGCGCGGAGTGGTCTGGAAGTGCCACTTGATCTCGCCGGTGTCGGGGTCGATGCCCAGCCGCGAGGCGGCATAGAGGTTGTCGCCGGTGTTCCCCTCGGTGGGCTGGCCGGCGCCGCGCAGGTGGCTGTTCCACGGCGCGGGGTTGCCGGTGCCGAAGATCAGCGTGTTGGTGCGCGCATCGTACGAGCCGCCCAACCAGGTGGCGCCGCCGCCCGTCTTCCACATGTCGCCCGGCCAGGTGGCGTTCAGCTCGCCCGTCATGGTCGATTCTTCGCCGTTGAGGGTGCCCATGTGGCCCTCGATCACGGGGCGGGTCCAGACCATCTCGCCGGTGTCGGCGTCGCGGGCCTGCACTTCGCCGACGATGCCGAACTCACCGCCCGAGTTGCCGGTCACCACCAGCCCGTCCACGATCAGGGGCGCGGCGGTGTAGGAATAGCCGGCCTTGTAGTCGGCGATCTTGTCGCGCCACACCACGTCGCCGGTCTTCAGGTCCAGCGCCACCAGGCGCGCATCCAGCGTGCCGAAGATGATCTTGTCGTTCCAGATGGCGGCGCCGCGGTTCACCACGTCGCAGCAGGGCAGGATGCCCTCGGGCAGGCGCGCGTCGTACTGCCAGATCTCCTCGCCGGTCTTGGCGTCGATGGCGTAGAGGCGCGAGTAGGAGCCGGTGATGTACATGATCCCGTCATGGATCAGCGGCTGGGTTTCCTGGCCGCGCTGCTTCTCGCCGCCCAGGCTGAAGGCGTAGGCGGGCACGAGGTTGGCCACGTTGTCCTTGTTGAGCATGTCCAGCGGCGAATAGCGCTGCAGGTCACGGCCCATGCCGTTGGTCAGCACGTCGCCGCCCGAGGCGGCGTCGCCCGCCAGCATCTCTTCGGTCACGCCCTGGGCGTGCGCGACGCCGGTGGCCAGAAGGCCCGCGGCGACGATGGTAACGAAACGATTCATTGGTGTCCTCCCTGATCGTTTGGGACGCAGACGCATCCCGGTCCGGACACGCTCGCAGTCGGCTCGATCATCGGCAGGCCCCTAGGCCACACATATTGAACAATGGTCGTACGACCCTGGGCAGGCGCGCGGTTGGCCCGGAATTTCTTCTTGCGGTCAGTGGTTTGGCCGCGCGCCGCCGGTGCGTTTCGCCTTTGGTCGTATATGGATGCCGGCGCCCGCTGGTATCGTCGCGACAGCCACCCTGGGAGGAGATCATGGGAGTCATCAAGGCATTCGGCGCCGCCGTTCTGGCGGGCGCCCTCGGCACGGTCGCGGCATGGGCCGAGACGCCGACATTGCGCGCCGCGGTCCTGAAGTTCGGCACCGTCAACTGGGAACTCGACACGATCCAGCACTACGGTCTGGACGCCGAGCAGGGCTTCACGCTCGACGTGCAGGGCGTCGCGTCAGGCTCGGCGGGCGAGATCGCGTTCCAGGGCGGCGAGACCGACGTGATCGTGTCCGACTGGCTCTGGGTGGCGCGGCAGCGCGCGGCGGGCCGCGACTACGTTTTCATTCCGTATTCCAAGGCCGTGGGCGGCGTGCTTGTCCCGGAAGGCTCGGACGCCATGACGCTGGCGGATCTCGCCGGTGGCAAGATCGGGATCGCGGGCGGCCCGTTGGACAAGTCCTGGTTGATCCTCCAGGCCTACGCGCGGTCCGAGCTGGGCATGGACCTGTCCGGCGAGACCGAGCAGGTCTACGGCGCGCCCCCGCTCATCTACAAGACGGCGACGGGCGGCGACCTGGATGGCGCCATCAATTACTGGCACTTCATGGCCAAGATGGAAGCCGCCGGCATGCGCAAGCTGATCGATATCAGCGACGCGGCCACGGCCCTTGGGCTCGACCCCGACACGCCGCTTCTGGGCTACGTGGTGAAGGGCGAGATGCTGCGCGACTCGCCCGAGGTGGTGCGGGGCCTGGCCGCCGCGTCGCGCGCCGCGAAGGACCTGCTGGGCACCGACGACAGCGCGTGGGACCGGCTGCGCGACCGCATGAATGCCGACAACGACGCCGAATTCGCGGCACTGGTCCAGGGCTTTCGCGCGGGTATTCCGGCCGAGGGTCCGGTGGACGAGGCCGCGGCCACGCGCATGCTGTCGCTGATGGCCGAGCTTGGCGGGGACGAGCTGGTGGGCGAGGCGACCGAGCTGCCCGAGGGCACGTTCCTGCAACCCGGCAGCTGATGTCGGCCACCGTGACCCAACTCAGACCGGGCGGTTCCGATCGCCCGGTTCTGCATATCCGGATCAACGGATTGCAGCTGGACGGGCGGCCCGTCCTGGGCGCGATGGAGCTGCGGGTTAAGCGCGGCGAGACGGTGGCGCTGGTCGGCCCCTCGGGCATCGGCAAGACGACGCTGCTGCGCGCCGTGGCCGGGCTGCAACGCGGGGCCGAGGGGCATATCGACGCCCCCGCGCGGACCGCGATGATCTTCCAGGAGCCCACCTTGCTGCCCTGGCGCACGCTGACCGACAACCTGCGGGTCACGACCGGGATTGATGCGGGCGCGGCCGACAGGCTGCTCGCCGAAATCGGGCTGGGCGGGCGCGGTGATGCCTTTCCCGGCCAGTTGTCGCTGGGACAGCAACGGCGCATGGCGCTGGCCCGGGCCTTTGCTACGCGGCCCGAGCTGTTGCTGATGGACGAACCCTTCGTGTCGCTCGATCCCGGACTGGTGGACGAGATGATGGGCCTGTTCCTGCGCCTGCGCGCCGAGACTCAGGCCACCACGCTGTTCGTGACCCACGTGCGGGACGAGGCGGCGCGTCTGGCCAGCCGGATCGTCACGCTGGGCGGGCCGCCTGCGACGGTGGTCAACGACGCGCCCAACCGGGCCGGACCCAAGGGGGTGGGATACTGCTGACCTGCGGATCGCTCCCGCCTGTGCCGTTGCGGCGGCTCAGAACAGCGGCGCGAACCGCCACTCGTCCGCGTCCGGCGTGACCGCGTTCGGGTCGTAATCCGCCGCCTGAAGGCGCTTGGCGATGTCCAGACCGTCGCGCGCGGCGGCATCGACCATGCGGCGGCCTTCCTCGGCGTCCTTGGCGATGCCGTGGCCGCGCAGCAGGTTCATGCCGTGGTTGAACTTGCCCACCGGGTCGCTTAGGTCGGCGGCCCGCCGGTCCCACGCGGCACTGGCGTCGGGGTCGTAGTCGCCGCCCAGCCCGTTGTTGTCCAGCTGGCTCATCCACGTCATCGCGCCGGTATAGCCCGCCTCGGCGCAGCGTTCGAAGATCGCGCGGGCCGTGGCGTGGTCGCCGGACTTCGTCATCATGTAGCCCGACGCGCACAGGGTCATCGAGGTCTCGCCGCGCGCCGCGCGGTCGCGCAAGGATTGCCACGTCATCTCGTCGGGGTTGAGGGTCCCCAGCGGATCATCCTCGGCCAGGGCGGGCAAGGCGATCAGGCAGGCGATGGTGCAGGAGAGGATCTGTTTCATGGGTCCACACCTAGCACGATCGTCCCGGCGCACCCATCGCGCCATGGTCGTAGACCGGGATCAGGCGCGCTTGCGGATCAGGCCGCGGGCCGGGTCGTATCCCCAGATCGCCAGGGCCCCGAAGGCCAGCGTGGCCAGCGTGACCCAAAGCAGCGCCCAGGGCTCGAGCCGCAGATACAGCGCGAAGCGGATCAGCTCGACCGCGTGGGTGAAGGGGTTCACCGCGCAGATGTCGTGCAGGAGTTCGGAGGATTCCGCCATCTTCCAAAGGGGATAGAGGGCGGAGCTGAGAAAGAACATCGGGAAGATCACGAAGTTCATCACGCCCGCGAAATTCTCGAGCTGGCGGATGAAGGACGACAAGGCCAGCCCCAGCGCGCCCAGCATCAACCCCGCCAGCGCCAGCGCGGGCAGCACCGTGACATAGCCCCAGCCCGGCACGGTGATGCCGAACAGCGCGGCGATGGCAAGGAAGGCATAGACCTGCAGGATCGAGATCGCCGTGGCGCCCGCCAGCTTCGACAGCAAGAGCCACCAGCGCGGCAGCGGCGCGGTCAGCAACAGTCGCATGGACCCCATCTCGCGGTCGTAGACGAGGCTCAGCGCGCTCTGCATCCCGTTGAACAGCAGGATCATGCCGCATAGGCCCGGCACGATATAGGTCTCGTAGGTGATGTAGGTCTGGTAGGGCGGGATGATGCTGAGCCCCAGTGCGGCGCGGAACCCGGCCGCGAAGACCAGCAGCCACACGAGTGGACGCACCAGCGCGGCGAGGAACCGCTCGCGCTGGTGGACGAAGCGCAGGGCCTCGCGCGCGACGATCGCCCTGAAGGCGGTGAGCCAGCTCATGGGTGTCCGGCGGTGGAGGGGGGCCGCTCGCCCCCCGCGCTGCGCGCCCCCCCGAGAGGTATTTGGGGAAAGATGAAGGGGCGGGCGGCGCGGATCATGCGGCCACCCTGGTCAGGGTGAGGAACGTGTCGGAAAGGTTTGATCCTGCGGTGATTTCGGCTGCGCGGCCGTCGCGCAGGATGCGCCCCTGGTGCAGGATCAGGAGATGGTCGTCGGCGCGCACCTCGTCCGTCAGGTGGGTGGCCCAGAGCACGGTCAACCCGTCGCCGCAGAGGTCGTGGACATGGTCGGTGATGGCGCTGCGGCTGGCGGCATCGAGACCCACGGTGGGTTCGTCCAGCAGCAGCGTCCGGGGCCGGTGGACCAGGGCGCGGGCGATCTCGGCCCGGCGGCGATGGCCGCCGTTGAGGGCCCGCGCCCGCTCGCCCGCCCGGGCGCGCATGTCCAGCCGGTCGAGCGCGGCGTCGATCCTTGTGTCGGCCTCGCGTCCCGAGATTCCGTGCAGCGCCGCGAAATAGCGCAGGTTCTGCCGCACGGTCAGGTCCAGGTCGAGCGTCGTCTGCTGGAACACGATGCCCATGGCCCCCAGCGCCCGGCGCGGCGCGGTGTCGAGGTCGTGACCCGCCACCGCGATCCGGCCGCCGGCGGTGGTGAAAAGCCGCGTCAGCAGGCCGAACAGCGTGGATTTCCCCGCACCGTTCGGGCCCAGAAGGGCGCAGAACCGGCCCGGGGCGATGTCAAAGGTCACGGCGTCGAGCGCCTGGCGCGCGCCGTACGAGAAGCTCAGATCCGCGACCGACAGGCTCATTGGATGGTGATCTCGACCCTCTGGGTTTCGCCCTCGGTGCCGGGGATGGCCAGGGTGTAGCGACCCGGCTTGATGGCGATGAAGCCGATTTCCATGGTCCCGGTCTCGTCAAATTCGACCGAGTCGAGCCCCAGCGGCCGGATCTCGAGTCCGTTGATGACGATCTCGTCGATCCAGATGGCGCGGAAGAAGGCGGCCCCGGCCAGCGCCAGTTCCTGGCTGCCGTCGGCCGCGATCTCGATCTCGTAATAGGTGCCGGATTGCAGCGTCAGGGGACCGTCCGATACGGGCTGGCCGGCGGCCAGCGTCAGGGGGGGAAGGTCCTCCTTGTTGCCCGCGCTCAGGAGGCCGGCGAAGCCGAGGTCGTGGGCGATCGCGGGTCCGGCGGCGAGCGCCAGGGCAAGGGGCAGGGCGCGAAACAGCATGAGCGGTCCTCTCAGTTGGTGGGGCGGAAGGCGGCACCCCAGGGGAAGCGGCCCACCTTGATCGTTTTCTCGGCCGTGCGCGAGGCCACGTCGACGACGGTCACGTCGCCCGACAGCCCGTTGGTGGTGAAAAGCTTGCTGCGGTCGGCGTTGAACGCCATGTGCCAGACCCGGCGGCCCACGAGGATGTAGTTCTCGACCTCGTAGGTTTCGGCATCGACCACGGCCAGGTGGTTCGACGGTCCCAGCGCGACGAAGGCAATCTCGTCCCCGTTGGTGAACTCGAACCCCACGGGCTGCACGCGGTCGGGGTGGATGTTGGGCAGGTCGAAGTCGATCTTCGCCTTCTCGGACTGCGTTTCGACGTCGAACACCGTTATGGTTCCGCCGATCTCCGAGCTGACCCACAGCTCGGTGCCGTCCTTCACGAACTCGGCGTGGCGGGGGCGGCTGTCGACCAGCGTGTTGGCGAAGAGCTCTTGCGTCTCGGTGTCGATCCAGTGCGCCATGTTGGTGGTCTCGGACGTGGTGATGGCGATGGTGCCGTCGGGGCTGACGGCCATGCCCTCGGGCTCGATTCCGACGTCGATCTGGGCCACGACCTCGCGCGAGACGGTGTCGACCACGGTGGTGATCGCGTCATCCTCGTTCGCGATGTAAAGGTGCCGGTTGTCGGGGTGCAGCACGAACTGCTCGGGGTCCTCGCCCGAGGGCAGGTCGTGCAGGATCTCGCCCGTTTCCGGGTCCATGACCTGCACGGCGTCACTGTCGGAGGCGCAGATATAGACCACGCTGTGATCCTTGGCGAAGGTGATGCCGCGCGGGCGTTCGCCGGTGGGAATGGTGCGCGTGACCTCGAGCGTCTCGATGTCGATCACCGAGATCGTGTCATCCGCTTCGTTCGTCACCCAGATCTCGTCGGCCTGCAGGGGCAGGGCGACGGCCAGGGCGAGCGCGCTGGTGGCAAGGGTGGTTCGGATCATCGGCGTGTGTCTCTCCTGGGGCCGGGATGCGGTCCTCACCCGGGCCGGCCTGCGTCGCCCGTGGCGCACAGTGCAACCATGGTGCGGCGTGTCATCCATTTTGCGTGACCACGGTAGGTTGGCGTTCACGCTCCCGTCGATGCGATCAAAGTCGTTGTTGAACATGGACGGACGCTGCGAACGGCGCGCCTGCCTCCGGTCGCCGATGTGAAGGAACGGCGGCAGGGTCCGGCCGCGTCCTTGCTGCTCTGATCTGCGCGGAGCTCGTTCGGGGTGTCCGGCCGGGTCGCGCGGCTTCCGGCGCGGGAACACGTTTGCTGGCGGTCGAGCCCCGGTCGGCGGGAGGCGAGATCAGCGGGACAGCACCGGTTCCCGGGGCGTTCCGAGATGGATCGGTTGGCGCAGACCTTGATCGCCGATCCCACGGCGTCGCGGCGCAATCACCTTTTCAAATGGGCGGCTTACACCATGGAACGGCGTCCCAAGCGCCGCGTTCCTTGGTCCCGATCGTCGTGGGGTCACGACAGAGTTGGAACGACGCCCCTTGTGCCAGCGCCCGACACCATCTAATTACCATCCAAGTGGATGGAGAAACGAATGCCCAAGGTTCACCAGCTCAAGCCGGCCGACAGCGAAAAGATCACGATAAACCTCAGCCACGTGGACCTGGGGCGCATCGATCTGCTCGTGCGGGACGGGTTCTACTCGAACCGGACCGATTTCATTCGCACCGCGATCCGCAACCAGCTCTCGACCGAGCAGGAGCAGGTCAGCCAGTCCATCCGGCGCAACACGCTGGAGCTGGGGCTGCTGGATCTGACGCGGGCCGACCTGGAGGCGGCGCGGGACCGGGGCGAAATGCTCGACATCCGGGTGGTGGGGCTGGCGCGGATCGCCGACGACGTGCCGGTCGAGCTTGCCCGGGCCACCATCGGCTCGATCCACGTGCTGGGCGCGCTGCAAGCGTCCCGCGACATCAAGGCGGCCCTCGCGGACCGCATCACCTGACAGACGACCAAGGACCAACAACATGAACGATCAATTCGCGACGGCTATGGGCCGGGCGCTCGAGCAGACGCGCGCCGGAAACCCCGCCGGGGCCACCGCCACGATCCAGGCGGCCCTGGGCGGTGCGGCCCCTCAACCTTCGCCCAGGGTGCGTCGCCCGCTGGGACAGACCATCGACTCGCTCTTCAACGGCAAGCGGGTCGCGCGGTCCTTCGGGCAGGCCCCCGTCCGCGCGCCGGAGGTGCCCACCGGCGCCTCGTGGGAGACGCGGCACCACGCCGGGGCCCACGGGGCCCGCGACTATCGCCTGTTCGTGCCGTCGCCGCGCGACGAGCCGGTGCAAGGCCTGGTGATGATGCTGCATGGCTGCACCCAGACCGCCGAGGATTTCGCGTCCGGCACGCGCATGAACCTGCTGGCCGAGCGGCACAACCTTGTCGTCGTCTACCCCGAGCAGACGCGGGCCGCGAACCAGATGGCCTGCTGGAACTGGTTCCGGTCCGAGGACCAGACCCGCGCCGGGGGCGAGCCGGCCCTGCTGGCCGAGATGGCCGGGCAAGTCGCGGCCGAGCTGAACGTGCCGGCCGGTCGGATCTTCGCCACCGGCCTGTCGGCGGGGGGCGCGATGGCTGCGATCCTGGGCCGCGTCTTCCCCGAGGTCTTCGCGGCCGTCGGTGTGCATTCCGGCCTGGCGCCGGGGTCGGCGTCCGATGTCGCCGGTGCCTTCGCCGCGATGCAGGGCCAGCCGACGCCTGCCGGTCCCCTGGCCGAGATCCCGGCGCGGACCATCGTGTTCCACGGGCTTTCCGACACGACCGTCGCGCCCGCGAACGGCGATGCGGTGATGGCCTCTGCCCTCGGCCGCGCGGCCAGCATCCAGAGCGATGCGCCCCATGACGGCGCAAAGGTGACGGTCCATCGCGATCCCTCGGGACGGCTGCTGGCCGAGCATTGGGCCATCCCCGGCCTCGGCCATGCCTGGTCGGGCGGATCTGCCGAGGGCAGCCACACCGCGCCGACCGGCCCGGATGCCTCGGCGGAAATGATGCGCTTTTTCCTGTCGCTGGAGCCGGAGGAGCGGGCATGAGCGGTTCGCTGACCTTCAACGCGGTGGCCGAGGCCACACCGGGCGCGAAATGGAAAGAACGCTGGGACTGGTCGTGGCCGGCCTACGAGGCCTGGTTCACCGGCCGCGGCGGCGATGACGGCCCCGACCGCGCGGCCTGCGAGGCGGCGCTCGCGCGACACATGCCCGAGTTGGTCGAGACCCACGCGCGGCTTGCTGACCTGGCCGGCGGCGGCGACCGGGCCGCGCGGTTCCTGTCGGGCTGGTGCCCGCCGGCCTATCTCGGCGGGTGCACGCTGGCGGCGCAGTCGCGGGCGGGCGAGGTGCGCCTGGTGCGCAACTACGACCTGTCGCCCGACCTGAACGAAGGGTTGATGTTGCGCAGCGACTGGTGCCGGCCCGTGGTCGGCATGGTCGAATTCCTGTGGGGCCTGTCGGACGGGATCAACGATGCGGGGCTGTGCATCGCCCTGGCGTATGGCGGCCGCGGCACCACCGGGCGCGGCTTCGGGATCACGCATATCGTGCGCTACCTGCTCGAAACCTGCGATACGGTGGGCGAGGCCCTGCGGCGATTGGAGAGGCTGCCCTCGCACATGGCCTACAACCTCGTTCTGGCGGACGCCTCGGGGCGGGTATCGTCGGTGGAGCTTTACCCCGGCGGCGGCTTGCACGAGATGGGGCCCGCTATCGCCACCAACCACCAGCACGGGACCGATCCGGCGGATCGCCCGGCCTTTACCCGGACGGTCGAGCGCCGCGATCACGTCGAGACGCTGATCTCGGCCGACATCGCGCCCGCTGCGCTGGCGGATCGCTTCCTCGACGCGCCGCTTTACCAGACCAACCACGCGGGCGGGTTCGGCACGCTGTTCACGGCGGAATACGACCCGTCGCGGCGCGCGCTGCGGCTGCTCTGGCCGCGGGACGAGTGGGAGCAGACGCTCGATGCGTTCGACGAGGGCCAGCGGGTGATTTCCTACGGTGCGGGCAGGGCGCCTGCCGATGCCGTGGAAAGCTGGGACTGGTCGGACTGGGCCGCGTTCACCCCATCCGACTGGGTCGCCTTCGGCATGGACTTCGCCCGGCGCTATGCCCCGGAGGGCACGCTGGACGCTTCGGCTGCGGCGAGCGAGCCGGTCATGCGCCGGGACGACCCCGCCGCCCGCTCCTGATCCCTATGGGTGCGTGATCTGCACCAATCTGGCGGCGCCGACGGCAGGATCCGTCGGCGCCGCGACCGTGACGGGACACCAGGCAATCGGCGTCGGAACCGCGCCTCCAGTCTTGGGCGGCCTGCATCGACTTCGGTGCAAATTGCGTGCCCAAGTGGTTAAAAAAACTCTTTCACGCCCGCCAACTAAGGCTTTTTCAGATCGCGGCGGGCATTGCCGGGGCCCGCGCGCATCGGAACCTCGCCTGCAAGGCTGTGTTGGTGACCCATTGAATGATGAAAGTCTGCGATAGGCCACCATGCAAGAAGCCAATTTCACTCTCAGTTGGCTGGATTACGCGATCGTCGTCCTCTACTTCGTTGGCGTCGTCGCGCACGGCATCTATATTTCCCGAAAGAACAAGGGATCGGATGAGCTGCCCCAACCGAGTGGTCCAGGTTGATTGTTAGTGCATCGCTGGTCGCCGGTCGACGGCTATGATGCTCTCCGGCGCCGGAGGCCTGTAGCCCAAGGCGCTGTGGGGCCGGACGGTATTGTAGTGGCGACGCCACCGCTCGATGAGGATCTGGGCCTCACGGAGCGAATAGAAAACCTCTCCGTCGAGCAGCTCGTTGCGGAATCGAGCGTTGAAGCTTTCGCAGTAGCCGTTCTCCCAAGGTGAGCCAGGCTCGATGTAGGCGGTCTTGGCACCGACGGCGCCGATCCAGTCGCGGACCTTCAGAGCAACAAATTCGGCACCGTTGTCGGA
>NZ_FQZA01000011.1 GCF_900141995.1 Palleronia salina
CGTTGCAACGCGATACGACCGGTGCCCAAAAGTCTTCCTCTCAGCCATCGCTCTCGCCGCTATCGTCATCTACTGGCTATGAGTCCTGAGCCTACCGCGTGGGGCAGGACAATGTCCAACGGCGTATCGGTCCGCTAATCTTCGACATCCACAACCCGGTTTTCCTGATTTCGTCGCTGACCGTGGTCACTTTCGTGCTGGTGACCCTGATCTTCCAAGACCAGGCGTCCGCGGTGTTCAACTGGCTGTTCGATTTCGTCACCAAGACATTCGACTGGGTCTTTCTCTCGGCCGCGAATGTCTTCGTGCTGTTCTGCCTTTTCCTGGTCTTCAGCCCCCTGGGCAAGGTGCGGCTCGGCGGGACGGCGGCCACCCCCGATTTCGGCTATGCCTCTTGGTTCGCGATGCTGTTCGCCGCGGGCATGGGGATCGGGCTCATGTTCTTCGGGGTGCTGGAGCCCGTCTACCACATGCAGGTCTCGAACCCGCTGGGACTGGAAGGGCCGATCAACACCGAGACCGGCGAGATCGACCAGGCGCAGCTGGCCGACGCGCGCGGCCACGGGCTTGCGGCGACGATCTTCCACTTCGGCCTGCATCCCTGGGCGGCCTACGCGATCGTCGCGCTCAGCCTCGCGCTCTTCACCTACAACAAGCAGCTTCCGCTCTCGATCCGGTCCGCGTTCTACCCGCTGATGGGTGACAAGGTCTGGGGCTGGCCGGGGCACGTGATCGACATCATCGCGGTCTTCGCCACGCTTTTCGGCCTGACCACGTCGCTGGGCCTTGGCGCGCAGCAGGCGACCTCGGGGCTGCACTACGTGTTCGGCGTGCCCGAGGGGCTGAACACCCAGATCATCGTGATCGCCGGTGTCACCGCCGTCGCGCTGATCTCGGTCGTGCGCGGCATCGACGGCGGCGTGAAGCTTTTGTCGAACATCAACATGTGCTTCGCGGTCGCGTTGCTGTTCTTCGTCTTCCTGGCCGGCCCGACCATGCAGATCCTCAAGGACTTCTGGAACGGCCTGTCGACCTACGCCACCGACATCATCCCGCTCTCGAACCCCATAGGGCGGGAAGATGACAGCTTCCGCGAAAGCTGGACGTCGTTCTACTGGGCGTGGTGGATCAGCTGGTCGCCCTTCGTCGGCATGTTCATCGCGCGGGTGAGCCGGGGCCGCACGGTGCGCGAGTTCATCATCTGCGTGATGCTGATCCCGACCGTGGTAAGCGTCTTCTGGATGGCGACCTTCGGCGGGACCGCGATCACCCAGGTCGCCACCATGGGCGAGGACAGCGGCGTCTACCAGAACGTGATCGCCAACTACAACGACTCGCTGGCGATGTTCGCGATGTTCGGGGACATGCCACTGACGATGATCACGTCGTCCATCGGCATCATTCTCGTGCTGGTGTTCTTCATCACCTCGTCTGACTCCGGCTCGCTGGTCATCGATACGATCACCGCGGGCGGCAAGACCGAGGCGCCCACCGCACAGCGGGTCTTCTGGGCGACGACCGAGGGCGTTCTGGCCATCGTGCTGCTGATCGGCGGCGGCCTGACGGCACTCCAGGCCATGGTGAACGCGACCGGCATCATCTTCACCATGGTGCTGCTGTTCCTGTGCTGGGCCATCCTCCAGGGCCTGCGGTCCGAGCCGAAGTGACACAAGACGCCCGCGCGCCGGCGCAGATGCAAGATAGCGCCCCCGCGTCCGCCCCCGGCCGCGGGGGCGTTTTTTCTCCGGGGCGCGTTGTGCTACATGATCGAGGTGGCCGCGGAAAGCGGACGACCTTTTTGCGAATGCTTCGCAGAAGCATTGACGGCGCGTCCACCCGGCACTAGCTTTTATCGCGAGACATCCGGCCACCCGGCTGGTGTCGAACGGGAGATGATGGATGACCCTCAGCAGGAGAGCCTTCGCTGCGATCGCCGCGTCATTGGCCCTGGCAGCAAGCAGCGGTTGGGCCGCGGCGCAGGATCGTGTGAGCGTGGTCGCCACGACCGGCATGATCGCCGATGCCGCGCGCGAGGTCGGGGGCGACATGGTCGACGTGCAGGCCCTGATGGGGCCGGGGGTCGATCCGCACGCCTATCGCCAGACCCGCAGCGACATCGTGGCGCTGGCCAATGCCGATCTGGTGCTGTGGAACGGTCTCTATCTCGAGGCGCAGATGGAGGAGTTCCTGCTCGAACTGGGCCGGGACCAGCCCGTGGTCGCGGTGGCCGAGGGCGTTCCCGAGGACCGGCTGATCGGCAGCGCGGATTACGACGGCCGCTATGATCCGCACCTGTGGATGACGCCCGAGCTGTGGTCTCGCGTGGTGGAAACCGTGCGCGATGCCCTGATCGAGGTGCGCCCCGAGGGCGCAGACACCTTCACCGCCAATGCCGAAGACTACCTGTCCGAGCTGTCCGACCTGGCCGACTATACCGCCGAGGCCCTGTCGTCGGTGCCCGCGGACCGCCGCGTGCTGGTCACGGCGCACGATGCCTTCGGCTATTTCGGCGCGGCCTATGATTTCGAGGTCATCGGCATCCAGGGCATCTCGACCGAAAGCGAGGCGGGATTGCGCCGTGTCTCGGAACTGGTCGACCTGCTGGTCGCGCGCGACATCGGCGCCGTTTTCGTCGAAACCTCGGTCAGCGACCGCAACATCCGCGCCCTGATCGAAGGCGCCGCGGCCGAGGGGCACGAGGTCGCCATCGGGGGCGAGCTCTATTCCGACGCCATGGGCGAACCGGGCACCTATCGCGGAACCTATGTCGGCATGATCGACTCGAACGTGACGACCATCGCCCGGGCGCTGGGCGGCGAGGCGCCGGAGACCGGCATGCAGGACCTGCTGAACTGATGGCCTCCCCGATGAGCCCTGGCCAACAGCCCACCATCGCGACCGAAAACGGACGGGCCGCCCGGCCTGTCGCGGTGCCCTCGGGCGCGCCCCTGGCGGTCCGCGGCCTGACCGTGTCGTATGGCGAGAAGCCTGCCGTCTTTTCGGTCGACGCGACCTTCCCGGCGGAATCCATGTCGGCGATCATCGGCCCCAACGGTGCCGGGAAATCGACGCTGCTGAAGGCGTCGCTGGGCGTGATCCCGCGCCTGTCCGGCGATGTCTACGTTTTCGGGCAGGCCATCGAGAAGGCCCGCGAGCGGATCGCCTATGTCCCCCAGCGCGCCAGCGTCGATTGGGATTTCCCGACCACCGTGATGGATGTCGTGCAGATGGGGCTTTATCGCAGGGTCGGGCTGCTGGGCCGGTTGTCGGGCAGGATGGCGGCCCGCGCGCGGGATTGTCTCGACCGCGTTGGCATGGCGGATTTCGCCCATCGCCAGATCGGCCAGCTGTCGGGCGGCCAGCAACAGCGCGTGTTCCTGGCGCGCGCGCTGGCGCAGGACGCGGATCTCTACCTGCTGGACGAGCCTTTCGCGGGCGTGGATGCCGCGACCGAGCGCGCGATCATCGACGTGCTGAAGACGCTGAAGGCCGAGGGCAAGGCCGTGGTCGCCGTCCACCACGACCTGTCGACCGTCCGCGACTATTTCGACCACGTCTTCCTCATCAACGTGCGGCGCATTGCCGAGGGGCCTGTCGCCACCGCCTTCACGACCGGGAACCTTCAGGCGACCTATGGCGGGCGGCTGGCGGCCACCCACCTCGACGAGCTGTCGCCGACCGGCGGGGCGTGATGCAGACGTTCCTCGATGCGCTGTTTCTGCAGGCGGGCTATAACGCCGCGCTGGTGGCGATCGGGGCTGCGTTGCTGGGCTTTGCCGCCGGATCGGCCGGGACGTTCCTGTTTCTCAGGAAACGGGCGCTGGTCTCGGACGCGGTGGCCCACGCGACCCTTCCGGGCGTGGGGCTCGCCTTCATCGTCATGGTCTCGCTCGGCGGGGACGGGCGCAGCCTGCTGGGCCTGCTGGCGGGCTCGGCGCTGACGGCGTGGATCGGGCTCTTGCTGATCGAATGGATCACCCGGCGCACCCGGCTGGCCGAGGATGCGGCCATCGGCGCGGTGCTGGGCGTGTTCTTCGGGCTGGGCGTGGTTCTTCTGACCGTCGTGCAAAGCATGAGCGCGGGCCGGCAGGCCGGGCTGGAGACCTTCCTGCTGGGCTCGACCGCCGGGATGCTGTACGAGGACGCGGTGGTGATCGCGGTGGGCGGATCGCTGACGGTGCTGGCCACCTCGCTTCTGCGCCGCCCGATGACGCTGGTGGCCTTCGACAGCGAATACGCCGCCGCCATGGGATACGACGTGCGGCGGATCGATCTCCTGATGATGGGCCTCGTCATGGCCGTGACGGTGATCGGCCTGAAACTGGTCGGACTGATCCTGATCGTCGCCATGCTGATCATTCCCGCCGTGACCGCCCGTTTCTGGACCGACCGGTCGCACCGCGTGATCTGGATCGCCGGGGCGGCGGGCGGCGCCTCGGGATACCTGGGGGCCGTGATCTCGGCCTCGGCCCCGTCGATGCCCACCGGTCCGATCATCGTGCTGGTCGCCGCGGCGATCTTCGTCGTGTCGCTGTTCTTCGCCCCCGGGCGTGGCGTCCTGGCCGCGGTGCTGCGGCACCGCCGGTTCCAGGCGCGGGTGCACCGTCGGCAGGGGCTTTTGGCCCTGGCGGCGCAGCACCCGATCCGCGAGGCCTACACCGTGCGGCTTCTCGCGCGCGAGGGGCTGGTGCGCCCCGACGGTGTGCCGACCGACGCGGGCCGCGCGCAGGCCGCCAAGGTCGCCCGCGACGAACGCCGCTGGGACGTGGCGCGCGAGGTGCACCAGGATGCCGGGCTGACGGGCCGCTACGACGGGCTGACCCCCATCGAAGAGGTCTTCACCCGCGACGAGATCGACGAGTTCGACCGACGGCTTGGACCGCCCATGGGCCTGGGGGACGTGTGATGGGGGCCGAGTTCGTCCAGTTCTCGCTGACGCCGATCCTGATCGGGGTCTTCGCGGCCATCGCCTGCGCGCTGCCCGGAAACTTCCTGATCCTGCGGCGCCAGGCCCTGATCGGCGACGCCATCAGCCACGTGGTCCTGCCCGGTATCGTGGTGGCGTTCCTGCTGACCGGGATGGTCGCCGCGATACCGATGATGATTGGCGCGGCGGGCGCGGCCATTCTGGCCGTCATCCTGATCGAAGCGGTGAAGCGCCTTGGCCAGATCGAGCCGGGCGCGGCCATGGGCGTGGTCTTCACCACGATGTTCGCGGCCGGTGTCCTGATCCTCGAGCAGTCCGACACCAGCCAGGTTCACCTGGATGTCGAGCACGCGCTGATGGGCAATCTCGAGTCGCTGATCTGGTTTCGGGCCGATGGGTGGGGCTCGCTCCTCGATCCGGCGGCGCTGGCCTCCCTGCCGGACGAGCTGCCGCGCATCGCGCTGGTCTGTGCGCTGGTGGTCGTGCTGACGCTGGTCTTCTGGCGCTGGCTGAAGATCGCGACCTTCGACGAGGGTTTCGCCCAGGCGCTGGGCATCCCGGCGGCGGCGGTGGGCTTCGGCCTGATGGTCACCGCGGCCGTGGCCGCCGTCGCGGCCTTCGACGCGGTGGGCTCGATCATCGTGATCGCCATGTTCATCTGCCCGCCCGCCGCCGCCCGGCTGATGACCAACCGGCTGGCGCACCAGGTCTGGTGGTCGGTCGCTTTCGCCACGATGTCGGCCATCCTGGGCTATGTCTTCGCGGGCTACGGGCCGCTGTGGTTCGGGGCGCAGAACGCGGTGAGCGCGGCCGGCATGATCGCGACCGTGTCCGGCGTCATCCTGGGGCTCGCCTGTCTCTTCGGTCCGCATCGGAGCCGTGTGGGGGCAGGCCGGGACGAGGCCGCCTGATCGGAACGGCGGCGCCACCCGGCCGTTGACCGGCAATGCAGGGGAGATCGCCGGCCCCTGCCCGAAGGGCGGACCCGTCGCCAGGGTCAGCCGCATCGAGCCAAGGAAGGGAAACGCATGTACGGAGAGATCGAAGGCACAGGTTTCGAGACCATCGACCCTGATTTCGAGTCCTGCCTGATCGGCCACGCGCGGGTCGAGAGGCTGTGGACCGGGGCGCGCTGGTCGGAAGGGCCGGTCTGGTTCGCCGCCGGGCGCTACCTGCTATGGTCCGACATTCCCAACAACCGCATCCTGCGCTGGGACGATACCGACGGCAGGGTCTCCGTCTTTCGCGAGCCTTCGCGCAATGCCAACGGGCACACGGTCGACCGGCAGGGACGGCTGGTGTCCTGCGAGCACCTGTCGCGGCAGGTCACCCGCACCGAGCATGACGGACGCGTCACGGTCATCGCCGACCGCCACGAGGGCAAGCGCCTGAACTCGCCCAATGACGTGGTGGTGAAATCGGACGGCTCCATCTGGTTCAGCGACCCCAGCTACGGGATCCTGATGGATTACGAGGGCGCCCGCGCCGAAAGCGAGATCGGCGCCTGTCACGTCTATCGCGTGGGGCCGGACGGCGGCATCAGCATCGCCGCCGACGACTACATGAAGCCCAACGGGCTGGCCTTCTCGCCCGACGAAAGCGTGCTCTACATCGCCGATACCGGCGTGACCCACACGCCGGGGGGACCCAAGCACATCCGCCGACACGCGGTGGCCGAGGATGGCACCCTCTCGGGGGGCGAGGTGTTCGCCGAATGCACCGCCGGGTTCTTCGACGGCTTCCGCGTGGACCGCGATGGCCGCATCTGGACCTCGGCCGCCGACGGGGTGCATTGCTACGCGCCCGATGGCCGGTTGCTGGGCAAGATTCGCATCCCGGAGCTGGTGGCCAATGTCTGCTTCGGTGGCGCCAAGCTGAACCGGCTGTTCATCTGCGGGACCACGTCGCTCTACTCGGTGTTCCTGAACGTGAACGGCGTGTCGCCGGTCTGAGGTCTGGTCAGTCCTCGCTCGCCAGGAAGCCGCCCGATTGGCGCTGCCATAGCCGGGCGTAGAGACCGCCCTTCGCCAACAGCTCGGCGTGGGTGCCCTGCTCGACGATGCGGCCGCCATCCATCACCACCAGCCGGTCCATGGCGGCGATGGTGGACAGGCGGTGCGCGATGGCGATCACGGTCTTGCCCTCCATCAGGACGGACAGGCGCGACTGGATGGCGGCCTCGACCTCGCTGTCGAGCGCGCTGGTCGCCTCGTCCAGCACCAGGATCGGCGCATCCTTCAGCGCCACGCGGGCGATCGCGATGCGCTGCCGCTGGCCGCCCGAAAGCTTCACGCCCCGCTCGCCCACGTGGGCGTCCAGACCGCGCCGCCCCTCGGCATCGCTGAGGCCCGGAACGAATTCCTGCGCCTCGGCCATTGCGACCGCCTGCTCGATCTGGGCCTCGCTGGCCTCGGGGCGGCCGTAGGCGATGTTCTCGCGCACCGAACGATGCAGCAGCGCGCTGTCCTGGCTGACGACGCCGATGGCGGCGCGCACGCTGTCCTGCGTGACCTCGCGCACGTCCTGCCCGTCGATGGTGATGCGGCCCGCGTCGATGTCGTGCAGCCTGAGCAGCAGGTTGACCAGCGTCGACTTGCCGGCACCCGAGCGGCCCACGAGGCCCACCCGTTCGCCGGGTCGGACATGCAGCGTCAGGTCGTTCAGCACAGCCATGGGCCGCGCATCGTCGGCGCCGGAATAGCGGAAGGTCACGCTGTCGAACCGGATCTCGCCCGCGACGGGCACGAGCGGCGCGGCGCCGGGGCGGTCCTGCACCGCGCGCGGCAGCGACAGGGTCGAGATCCCGTCGCGCACGGTGCCGATATTCTCGAACAGCGCGGCGAACTCCCAGGTGATCCAGTGCGACATGTTGTTGAGCCGCAGGGCCAGCGGCACGGCGACGGCCACGGCGCCGACCTCGACTCGGCCCGCGGACCAAAGCCACAGCCCGATGCCCGTCACCGCGGCCACCAGCGCCACGTTGATCGTGTTGAGGAAGATGTCCTGCGCCGCCGACAGCCGCATCTGGCGATGGACGGTGCCCAGGAACTGGTCCATCCCCTCGCGCATCCAGGCCTCTTCCCGGTCGGAATGGGAAAACAGCTTCACCGTGGCGATGTTGGTATAGCTGTCGACCAACCGCCCGGTCATGCCCGCGCGCGCGTCGGCCTGCTGTTGCGCGACCTGTCCCAGCCGCGGCACGATCAGCCACAGCATCACGCCGTAGGCCGCGGCCCACGTGGCGAAGGGGAGGGCCAGCCGCCAGTCCAGTGTCGCCGCCAGCACCAGCGCCGACAGGAACAGGGTCGAGACGTAGACCCCCACATCGACCAGCTTCATCGCGACTTCGCGCACGGCCAGCGCGGTCTGCATCAACCGTTGCGAGATCCGGCCCGAGAACTCGTCGTTGAAGAACCCGATCGACTGGCGCAGCAGGTAGCGGTGGGCCTGCCAGCGGATGCGCTGGGGGAAATTGCCCATGAGTGTCTGGTGCATGATGACCGTCGACATCGCGTTCAAGATCGGCAGGACGAGCAGAAGCACCACCGCCATGAACAGGATGCGCCCCCCGTGCAGGTCCCAGAACTGGTCGCGGGGCGTGGCGGACAGGTCGTTGACGATCTCGCCCAGCCAGCCGAACAGCGCGACCTCGATCACGGCCATGGCGCCCGACCCGAGCCCCAGCAGCACGAGCCATGGCAACGCGCCCCGGCTGTAATGCAGCATGAACCGTCCCAGGGTCGCAGGCGGCATCCGCGGCGGGTCATCGGGATAGGGCGCGATGCGCCGCTCGAACCAGGCAAACATGGGCTGTCCTCGGGGTGTCGCGCGGCCCGTCGGGCAGGCGGCGCAGGGCCTCAACATAGGCAGGTTGCCGGCTGTTGTCAGGGCCGGAATCGGCCACCTCCGCAAGCCCCGGCCCGAGGACGCCCGCGACGCCGGGCCATCCCGACGCCACGTCGCCCGCGCAAGCGCTTGCCATGCGCGGGCGCCCCCCTAGCTTCCACGAAATACCCGCAGGAAAGCGGGTCGCCGAAAGGGCGTTACCGGGTGAGATCACGCCCGGCGAGTGGGACGATGCGTAAATGACGAAGAATGTACTGGTGCTCGATGACGAGGCCCTTATCGCCTACGACCTTGCCGACACGGTCGAAGCATCGGGACGCAAGGTGATCGGGCCCGCGATCTCGATCAACGAGGCCCGGGAGCTGGCC
The DNA here is from genome assembly GCF_900141995.1 of Palleronia salina. Classification (GTDB taxonomy): domain Bacteria; phylum Pseudomonadota; class Alphaproteobacteria; order Rhodobacterales; family Rhodobacteraceae; genus Palleronia; species Palleronia salina. The sequence continues at coordinate 9,142 of NZ_FQZA01000011.1, forward strand.
AAGAAATACTGCCCCGACATCGCGCTGCTCGATATCAACATCCGCGGACAGACCGTGTGGGAACTGGCCGAGGAACTGCGGCACCTGGGCTGCGCCCTGATCTTCTGCAGCGCGAACGCCGCGCCGAGCGATCCCGACTTCGCCTTCGCCGATTGCACCTTCGTACCGAAGCCGTCCTCGCCCGAGAAAATCCGCAAGGCGCTGGAACAGGCGGGGTAACGACGGCCGGCCTCGTGGCTCAGTCGTCGCCGTCCATGGCCGAGAAGACCAGCCGCCGCCGATAGCCCGACCCCAGCCGTTCGGCCTCGACCTCGCCCGACAGCTGGTGTGCCGTGGCCGAGACCAGCCGGGTTCCGAACCCGCTGCCATCGGGCACGTCGTCGGCCACGCCGTCTTCCACCCAGTTCAGATCGATTTTGCCGTCCGCATCGGTCCAGTCGATCCGCAGCGTGCCACCATCGACGGCGAGCGCGCCGTATTTCATCGAATTGGTGATCCATTCGTGGAAGATCAGGGCAAGCGGCGTCAGCCGCTCGCGCCCGATAAGGACATCTGTGCCGTCGATCTGGATCGAATGGTCGTCCAGGACCGGCGACAGGACGGCGTCGATCACGTCACGCAGGGCGAACTCGTTGACCTCGTCCAGCCCGGTGGACAGCGAATGGGACCGGTCCAGCGCCTGCAGGCGACCGCGCAGGGTCGCGGCGAAGGACTCCACGTCCTTCACGTCGCGGGCCGACACGCTGATCAGCGACGACACCACGGCGAAGAGGTTCTTCACCCGGTGATGCATCTCGCGGATCAGAAGTTCGCGCTGGGCCAGAAGCTCGCGCTCGGGCGAAACGTCGTAGGTCACGCCGATGAACTTGCGTTCGCTACCGGCGGGCACGCGCCGCCCCATGCCGTGCAGCCAGCGGGTGCCGCCGTCGCGCAGCTCGATCCGGAACACCTCGTCGAAATCTCGGTCGCCGTCCATGGCGCGGCGCAGGGCCGAGTTCACGCGATTGCGGTCCTCCTCGGGCAGCTTCTCGAGGATCGCGTCCATGCTGTCCTGGTTCGTATCCTGCGACAGGTCCAGCAGCGTGCGCTCGGTCTCGTCCAGCGTGATCGCGTCGCTTTTCGGCTCGTACTCCCACACGCCGATCCCGGCCACGTCAAGCGCAAGGCCCAACCGCTCCTGCTGCTCCTTCAGGTTCCGCTCGAGCATCAGGATGTTGGTGACATCTGTGAAGATCAGGGTCGCGCCGTCGGTCTCCCCGTCAAGCCGACGATAGGGCACGACGCGGGCGACGAAGGTTCGATCCTCGGTCTGGCTGCGGTATTCGCCGGACTCGTTGCGCCCGGCGGCCGCGCTGGCCATGTCCAGATATTCCTGGTCCGTCAGCTTGCTGGGGATGTCCGACAACGATTTGCCGACGCTGTGCTTGGACAGGTTGAAAAGATCCTCGGCGGGATCCGTATAGCTGCGCAGCCGCAAGTCCCGGTCAACCACCATCACCACCAGCTCTGTCGAGCCGAAGAAGTTCTTTAGGTCGGCATTGGCGACCGTCAGCTCGTCGACCTTGTTCTTCAGTTCGTCGTTGACGGTTGTCAGTTCCTCGTTCGTCGATTGAAGCTCTTCGTTCATCGACATCATTTCTTCGTTCGAGCTTTTCAGCTCTTCGTTCGTCGTCTCGAGCTCTTCGACGGTCGAACTCAGACGGTGCCGGGCCGATTGCAGCTCTTCCTCGAGATAGCGAAGCTGGCCGTCCTGGGGATCGACCTCGGTCATCTCGTCGCCCTCGAAAGGCTCAAGCGCGCCGGTCTCGCGGATCACAAGAAGAGTGGCCGTCATCTCGATCGGCTCGGCCGCGACGGAACAGGGGATCTTGCCGAATTCGGTCGCGATCTCGACCTTGGGCAGGGTCACGCGGCGGGCCTCGGTACGGCTTTCGCGCAGCATGGCGCCCAGCACCTCGCGCAGGCCGGGGCGGGCGAGCGACGGGACGTGCACGTAGCGTTCGACCCGGTCGGGAAAATCCAGGTAGCGGCCGACTCGGCCCCATTTCTGCAGCAGGTTGCCCTGGTCGTCGATCAGCATGCTGACCGGCGCATAGGCCTCGGCCAGGCGGCGGAGCGCGGCGCTTTCGGTCGCGTCCTCGCGCGGCCGGGACCGTTCGCGATAGGGCGTGGCCGCCCGCCGTTCCCCGTCGCGGGTCGAGCCCCGCGCGAGCTGTAGCGAATAGTGGCTGCGCACCGACTTGCGACGGAAGATGCGCGCGCTCTGGTCGATGGTCTCGAACAGGTCCTCGAACCGGCCGATGGCCTCGGACGAGCCAAGGAAAAGATAGGCATCCTTGCGCAGCGCGAAGTGGAACAGCGGCACCACCTGTGCCTGGATCTCTTCGTTGAGATAGATCAGCAGGTTGCGGCACGAGACCAGGTCGATCTTCGAAAAGGGCGGATCCTTGATCAGGCTGTGCAGGCTGAAGCGCACCATGTCGCGCACCTGCGGGATAAGCGAGAAGTTGTCTTGGTTGACGATGGTGTACTTGTCGCGGAATTCGGCCGGGATATCGGTCAGGGCCGACAGCGGGAACGTACAGGCACGGCCCAGGTCCAGCATCTTGTCGTCGATATCGGTGGCGAAGATCTGGACGTAGGGGCGCACGTCGTGCTTGCGGATCGCCTCGATGAAGTAGATCGCGTAGGTGAAGGCCTCTTCCCCGCTCGAGCAGCCGGGCACCCACAGGCGGATTTCCTCGCCGTTGCACGCGTTCGCCACCAGTGGCTCGATCACCTCGGCGTTCAGCTTCTCGAAATGCTCGGTGTCGCGGAAGAACCGCGTGACGTTGATCAGCAGATCGCGGAACAGCAGGTTGCACTCTTCCAGGTTCGACTGGGTGAAGCGCAGGTATTCCATCCCGTCGTCGATCCCCAGAACCTGCATCCGGCGGGCGACGCGCCGCACCAGCGTGGGGCGCTTGTAGCTGGAGAAATCGTGCCCCACCGTCTCGCGCAGCCGGTCGCACAGCGCGTCGATGTAGTCGGGGCTGTCGATCTTGGCCGAACGCGCCGTGGTCTGCATCTCGGTGCGGTCGAAGAAGCGGGACAGGTGCTCGATGATGCCGTCGGGCTCGGACACCACGTCGACAAGACCGGTTCGGATGGCCGAGGTCGGCATCCCGTCATACCGCGCGGTCGACGGTTCCTGCACCAGACACAGGCCGCCCTGTTCCATGATGGCGCGCATGCCGCGGCTGCCGTCGGCCCCGGTGCCCGACAGTATCACGCAGGCCGAGTTGCCGCGCTTGTCATGCGCAAGGCTTTCCAGGAAATCGTCGATGGGCCGCCGCATGCCGCGGGGGTCGACGAACTCGGTCAGTTTCAGCACGCCCTGCTCGATCGCCAGGCCATGGCCCGGCGGGATCACGTAGATGTGGTTCGCCTCGAGCACCTCGCCGCCGGCGGCCTGCGACACGGCCATGTCGGTATAGCGCTCGATCAGCTGCGCCATCAGCGACTCGTGCGTGGGGTCCAGGTGCTGCACGACGACGAAGGCCATGTCCGCCGGTTCGCGGAAGGCCGAGAACATCTCGCGCAGGGCTTCGAGCCCGCCCGCGGACGCGCCGATCCCCACCACCGGCAGGTTGTGCTGGTCGTAGCGGGGCCGATCGTCAATCATTCAGCTTCGCCTGGATGATGGTCTCGAAGCTAGATGCGAGCGTGGCGGTGGAGCTGAGCATGGGCCAGCCGCTCTGGCTGGTCAGCGCGTTGATCTGTTGGATGTCGCTGGCCAGCGCGTCGTCGAAGGCGTCGGCCCCGCGCGCGGTGAACTTCGTGATGTCGAATTGCGACCCGAGGAACAGCGTCGGTTTGCCCGGGCGGCGCAGCTTGGACATGTAAAGCAGGTTCAAGAACCGCTCGCCCGATTTGCGCACGTTCGAGATCAGGAACCGGTCCTGGGTCTTGGCGTCATTGGCCATGAAGGCGCGGATGCGCTCGCGCACGGGACCAGCGCCCTGCGGCGGTTGCAGGAAGCGGCAGTTCCGGCCCACGACCTCGTCCCGGTCGTAGCCCGACAGCCGGCAGAAGGCGTCGTTGGCATAGATCAGGGGCGCGTCGTCGAGGCCCGCATCGGCAAAGACGATGGGGACTTCACTGCGACTGAGGATCTCGATGACCGAAGCGGGAAGGGCGTGGTCGCCATGCCCGGCGGTGGAGGTGTCTGTCATGTTTGCAAGGTGCGCATTTATCGGGGAATGTCCAGTCGTCTCAAGGGGAAACGGCGCGTCAGATCAGGACGTGCGCGGCGGCGCCGAGACCGGCGCCCAGGGCGATCCCCGCCGCGACCGGCCAGCGCAGCGCGAAGAGCGCCACCGCGACCGCCACGGCGATGCCCGTTGCCACCGGGTCCAGGGTGGCCGGCTCCGGCCAAAGCAGCCTGGCGGGGCCGACCCTCAGCGTGCCGAGCTCGGTGAACAGGACGTGCAGGGCGAACCACACCGAAAGGTTGGCGATCACCCCGACGACCGCCGCCGCCACGCCGGCCAGCGCCGCGGCGAGCCGACGACGGCGCGACAGGATGTCGATCCATGGCGCGCCCGCGAAGATCCACAGGAAACAGGGGGCGAAGGTCGCCCACAGCGTCACGACCGCCCCCGCCAGTCCCCACCACAGGGCGTGCTCGGGCCCCGGCGCGGCGCGGGCCGACGCCAGGTAGCCCACGAACTCGGTCACCAGGATCAGCGGTCCGGGCGTCGTTTCGGCCAGACCCAGCGCGTCCAACATCTCTCCCGCGGTCAGCCAGCCGCGCCCGGTCACGGCCTCCTGCGTCATGTAGGCCAGCACCGCGTAAGCGCCGCCGAAGCTGACGGTCGCCAGGGTCGAGAAGAACCGCGCAAGCTCGGCGAAGATCGGCGGCGCGACGAGACCGATCGCGGCCAGCGGCAGCAGCCAGACCGCCAGCCACAGCGCCACGCGCTTCAGGGTGGCGGTGACCTCGGCCCCGCGCGGCGCGTCGCCCGAGGACGGTGCGTTGGTTGCCGGCGCGGCCAGCCGCAGCGCGCCCCATGCCGCCGCCACCGCCACCACGGCCGGGTAGGGCACCGCGAACGCGAAGAGCGCGAGAAAGGCGAGCCCGGCGAGCGCGACCGCCTCGGGACCGCGCAGGGCCCGGCGCGACAGCCGGACCAGCGCCTGCACCACGATGACCAGCACCGCCGCCTTGATCCCGGTGAACAGCGCGGCCACCAGCGCAAGATCGCCGTAGCGACCGTAAAGCGCGGCCAACGCCGCGATCAGGATCGCGCCGGGCAGCACGAACAGGCCGCCCGCCACCAGCCCGCCGCGCACGCCGTGCATCCGCCATCCCGCGAAGGTCGCCAGCTGCATCGCCTCGGGGCCGGGCAGCAACATGCAGAAGGACAGCGCGTCGAGGAACTGCCGTTCGCTCAGCCAGCGCCGTTCGTCCACCACCATCCGGTGCATCAGGGCGATCTGCGCCGCCGGGCCGCCGAAGGACAGGACCCCGATCCGCGCCCAGACCCGCGTCGCGTCCCGCAGGGCGGGAGGCGGCTGGCTGGCGGTCGCCGCGCCCTCAGATTTCTCGGCCATGGCCATTCACCCTTGCGCGACCGCCCAATGGCCCATCTAGTCGCAGGGGCAGGTGAGGCAAGCGAGGCGCGCATGGCGGACGGATACCTCACAGCAGGGGCGAATGGCGCGATGGCTGGCCGCCGCCATGGACGACGCCGGGGGCGTCCGTGAGCGTTCCCGAGACCGCCCGGGCCGTCATCATCGGCGGCGGCGTCATCGGCTGCTCGGTCGCGTATCACCTGGCGCAACTGGGATGGCGCGATGTCGTGCTGCTGGAGCGCAAGCAGCTGACCAGCGGCACCACGTGGCACGCGGCGGGCCTGATCGCGCAGCTGCGCGCCAGCGCCAACATGACCCGGCTGGCGAAGTATTCCGCCGACCTCTACGCGCGGCTCGAATCCGAGACGGGGCTTGCCACCGGGATGCGGCAGACCGGTTCGATCACCGTGGCCCTGACCGAGGCGCGGGTCGAGGAGCTGCGGCGGCAGGCCGGCATGGCGCGCGCGTTCGGGGTCGAGATATCCGAGCTGGCGCCGGACGAGATCGCGGCGCGGTACCCGCACCTGAACACCGACGGCGTGCGCATGGGCGTGTGGCTGCCCGGCGACGGGCAGGGCGACCCGTCGAACATCGCGCTGGCGCTGGCCGCGGGGGCACGGGCGGGCGGCGCGCGGATCGTTGAGCAGACCCGCGTGACGGGGATCGACCGGGTGGGCCGCCACGTCCGGGCCGTCCGCTACGACGGCCCCGATGGCCCGGGCCGCATCACGGCCGAGCATGTGGTCAACTGCGCCGGCATGTGGGCGCGGGAGGTCGGCGCCATGGCCGGCGCCACCGTGCCGCTGCACGCGGCCGAGCATTTCTACATCGTGACCGAGCCCGTCGCCGGCCTGGGCCGCCTGCCGGTGCTGCGGGTCCCGGACGAATGCGCCTATTACAAGGAGGACGCGGGCAAGCTGATGCTGGGCGCGTTCGAGCCGCGCGCCAAGCCCTGGGGCATGGAGGGCATTCCCGAAAGCTTCTGCTTCGACGAACTGCCCGAGGATCTCGACCATTTCGCGCCGATTCTGGAACGCGCGGTCGAGCGGATACCGATGCTGGCCCAGGCGGGGATCCGGACGTTCTTCAACGGGCCGGAAAGCTTCACGCCCGACAACGCCTACCTGCTGGGCCGCTGCAACGAGGCCGACAACCTGTGGGTCGCGGCGGGCTTCAACTCGGTCGGGATACAGTCCGCGGGCGGCGCGGGCATGGCGCTGGCGCAGTGGATGCAGGACGGCGTGCAACCCTTCGACCTGGGCGATGTCGACGTGGCCCGCGCCCAACCGTTCCAGCGCAACCGCCGCTACCTGCGCGACCGCGTGAGCGAGACGCTGGGCCTGCTCTACGCCGATCACACGCCGTTTCGACAGAAGGCCACCGCGCGGGGCGTGCGGCGCTCGCCCCTGCACGACCACCTGCTGGCGCGGGGCGCCGTCATGGGCGAGCTTGCCGGGTGGGAACGCGCCAACTGGTTCGCCGCGCCGGGCGGGGTCGCGGCATACGACATCGGCTGGGGCCGCAGGCCGTGGTTTCCGAACTGGGCCGCCGAACATGCCGCGCTGCGCGAGGGGATCGGTCTTTACGACATGTCCTCCTTCGGCAAGATCCGGGTCGAGGGCGCCGATGCCGCCGCCTTTCTCGACCTGGTCTGCGCCAACCGCATCGACGTCCCCGTGGGCCGCGTCGTCTATACCCAGATGCTGAACTCCCGCGGCGGGATCGAGGCGGACGTGACCGTCACGCGCCTGTCCGACACGGCCTTCCTCGTGGTGACACCGGCCGCGCGCCTGCACGCCGACATGGCGTGGCTGCGCCGCCACTTGGGCGACGCCCGCGCCATCATCGTGGATGTCACGGCGGGCGAGGCCGTGATCTGCGTCATGGGACCAGGGGTGCGCGGGCTGATGGCCGCGGTTTCGCCCGACGACTGGTCCGACGCGGCCCAGCCCTTCGGCACCGCCCGCGAGGTCGAGATCGGGATTGGCCTCGCCCGGGCGCACCGCGTCTCCTTCGTGGGCGCGCTGGGCTACGAGCTGTACGTCAGCGCCGACATGGCCGCGCATGTGTTCGAAACGCTGGCCGCGGCGGGCGCGGATCACGGACTGGCACTTTGCGGCCTGCACGCCATGGACAGCTGCCGGATGGAGCGCGGGTTTCGCCATTTCGGCCACGACATCACGCCCGAGGACAGCCCGCTCGAGGCCGGGCTGGGCTTTGCCGTGCCGAAGGACAAGACAGGCTTCATCGGGTGTGACGCGGTCGCCCGGCAGCGGGACGAGGGGATTAGGCGGCGGATGGTCGCCCTGCGGCTGGACGACCCCGCGCCCATGCTGTTCCACAACGAACCGGTGCTGAAGGATGGCCGGGTGGTCGGGCACGTGACCTCCGGCAGCTACGGCCATCACGTGGGCGCGGCGCTGGGGCTCGCTTACCTGCCGTCCGAACTCTCGAACCCGGCTGCCCTGGCCGAGGGCGGCTTCGCCGTCGAGGTCGCGGGGCAAGTGGTGCCCGCCACCGTGCAGCGCCGGGCGTTCTTCGATCCCGACGGGATCGCGATGCGCGGTGATCTTCCGCGCGCGCCCTAGGCGGGAAGCGCCGGACTCAAGTCACAGCTCGGCCGCCGTCGGCGGGTTGGCCCCCGCGCGGCTGACCGTCACGGCGGCCGCGCGCGTGCCAAGCGCCAGTGCCGCGCGGAGCGTCTCGTCATCCAGCGCGGCGATGGCGTCCTTCGTCAGCACACCGGCCCGGTCCAGCGCGGCAAGGAAACCGGCGTTGAACGTGTCGCCCGCGCCCACGGTATCGACCACCTCGACCCGTTGTGCCGTCACGCCGACCGATCCGCGCGCGGTGAAGGCGGTGACGCCCTTCGCGCCCTCGGTGATGCAGACGATTTTCGTGCCTTCCGAAACCAGCTCACCCGCCAGCGTGGCGATGTCGCCCTCGCCCTTCAACCAGTGCAGGTCCTCGTCGCTGAGCTTCACCACGTCCGCGCGCGGCAGCATGGCGCCGAGCCGGGCGCGATAGGTGTCCTCGTCCGAGATGAAGCCGGGGCGGATATTGGGGTCGATCATCACCACACGCTCGCCCGCCTCGCGCGCGCAAAGCGCGGCGTAGGCCTCGGCGCAGGGTTCGACCACAAGCGAAATTCCCCCGAAGAACAGGGCCTTGGCGGAAACGGCGTCGGGCAGGTCGCCCGGCGACAGCATGCGGCCGGCCGTGTTCTCGTCGTAGAAGGCATAGCTCGCGTGGCCGTCGGTCAGGGTCACGAAGGCCAGCGTGGTGGGCCGCGACGACCGGGCCGCCAGCGCCGTGTCGACGCCGTCGCGCTCCAGCGTCTCGACCAGTTGCTGGCCGAACAGGTCGTCCGACAGGCCCGAGAAGAACTGCGTCTCCGCGCCGAGCCGCGCCAGCGCGATGGCCGTGTTGAAGACCGCACCGCCCGAGTAGGGGGCGAAGGCCCGCTCGCCCGCCGGCGTCTCGCGCGGCAGCATGTCGATCAGCGCCTCGCCGCAGCACAGGATCATGGCTTTCGTCCCCCTCTAGCCGTTCAACGCATAGACATAGCCCAGAACCGCCGCAAGGATCAGCCCGGCCCCCACCGCGAGCGCGATCTTCCACGCGGACCACGGCCGTTCGCCCTGCACGCGCCCCGTCTGGCCGTTGACCACGAAGCGATAGCTCTTGCCGCGAAAGCGATAGGCGGCCAGCCAGACCGGCAGCAGGACGTGCTTGAAGGTCACATCGCTGATGTCGGTGTCGATCCGGTCGATCCGCTGCCGGTCGCCGCCGATGTCGAACCGGACATCATGGGCGATCTGCGCGTCCATCCGGGTGCGCGCGGTGCCGAACCCGTCCTCGAGCGGCACCTGGTAGCCCTCGGCCCGGAACCCGGCCAGGAAGTCGGGGCTGTAGGGCACCAGGGCCGACAGGTCCCACGGCTCCAGCGCGTCGGTGTGCCCCTTTGGCAGCGATGTCGAGGCCAGCACCAGGACATCGTCGAAGAACCGCGCCACGCGCCCCGAGACGGGCCGCCAGCGTACCTTCTGGACGCGCGCCGTCTGGCGTTTGCCGTCGCGCATCACGGTCCGCGTCTCGTAGTAGACCGTGCCCCGCTGCCCGGAATAGCGCGACGCCGTGTCGGCATCGAAGGTCCAGTAGGGGACGTAGATCCCCTGCATCCGCCGGCCCTTGCGGGCGTAGTCCTTCAACCCGTTGGGCGCGAACCACAGCGACCCGAGCCAGTCCTTCATGCCCTGCCGCGCCGTAGCCTCGTCGATGGCGAAGGGCAGCAGGGCCTGCGGCTTGATATGCCGGTGCGCGCCGGTTTCGGTGACCACGGGCGCGGCGCAGAACGGGCATTCCGTGGCGTGGATCTCGGGGTCGAACGCGACCTCGGCGCCGCAATTGGGGCAGCGCGAGACGCGGGTTTCCTCCATCGCCGTGTCCGGCAGACGGGCCTCGATCGCGTCGCGGAAATCTCGCTCGGCGATGGCCGACGGCGCATCCCGGTCCAGCGTTTCGGTGTTGCCGCAATGGTCGCAGACCAGGTTCCCGGTGCCGGGGTCGAACCGCATGTCCGACCCGCAGGCGCCGCAGGGGAACCGATGGTCCGGGGCTGGACCGTCCATCATCGCGGGGCCTGCCGTTGCGGGCCGACCGGGAACGCGTGCGATCGGCGCATGTCAGACGCCGGGCGGCGGGGGCGGCGGCATCACGGTGAACAGGCGGGCAAGTTCGGCCACGTCCTCGGCCCGCATCCATCCGTCCTGGCCCTGCGTCCAGACCATCGTGTCGCGGGTCAGGCCGCCCTCGGTCGCCATGCGGCCCAGCCGCGCCTTGGAATAGGGGCCATGGGTCGATCCGTTCTCGGCGATATGCCAGACATGCTCGACAGGCGGCGGAGGCGGCGGTACGGCCGCGGCGGCGGGCGCGGGGCGCGCGCCCCAGGGGCCGGTCTGCGCCATGGCGCCGCCCATCTGCATGCCCAGCCCGGCGCCGAGACCGGTGCCCATGGCCGCGGCCGCCGCGCCGCCCTCGGCGCCCAGCGCCTCGGCCGCGCGCCAGCGCATGTGCTCGTCCAGGTTCCCCGCCAGACCGCGCGATGTCCGGTCGTCCAGCGCCTTTTCCACCGCCTGGGGCAGCGAGATGTTCTCGATGTAGAGCTCGGGGATGGTCAGCCCGTAGGCGGCGACCGTCGCGCTGATCTCCTCGGCGACGATGCGGCCCAGGTCGGCGGTGTTGGCGGCCATGTCCAGGACCGGGATGCCCGACTGCGCGATGGCGCGGCTGAACTCCTGCACGATGATGTTGCGGATCTGGAAGCTGACCTCGTCCGAGGTGAAGGCCCCGTCGGTGCCCACGATCTCGCGCAGAAACAGGGCGGGATCGGCGACCTTCACGGTGTAGGTGCCGAAGGCGCGCACGCGCACGGGGCCGAACTCGGGGTCGCGCAGGATCACCGGGTTCTTGGTGCCCCACTTCCAGTCGGTGAACCGCGCGGTCGAGACGAAATAGACCTCGGACTTGAAGGGCGAGCGGAAGCCGTGATCCCAGTGCTGGAGCGAGGTCATGATCGGCATGTTGTTGGTTTCGAGCAGGTAGAGCCCCGGCGTGAACACGTCGGCCAGCTGCCCCTCGTGCACGAACACCGCCGCCTGGCCCTCGCGCACCGTCAGCTTGGCGCCGTACTTGATCTCGTGGCCCTCGCGCTCGAACCGCCAGACCATGGTGTCGCGGGTGTCGTCGGTCCAGTGGATGACGTCGATGAACTGACCGGCGAGGAAGTCGAAGATGGGCATGGTCGGCTCCGGCAAAGAGAGGATTGGCGCCACTAGATCGCAGGTGGTCCCTCCGGCGCAAGGCCATGCGCGCGCTGGCACGTCACAAGGCGGCACGGGCGGCCGGCGCCGGATTCGAGTATTTGAAGACCAGTGATGGGAAGGGGCGCCCCTGCATCACTGGTCTTCCAATACTCACGGCGCAGCCGTTTCCGCCCGCGCAACGGGCGGGGCAGGGGAGAACGGCATGCTAGCTGCCGCCGCCGCCGATGGCCTCGCGCGCCAGTCCCGGCAGCAGGGGCGCGACCTCGGCCTCGGTCATGCCGGGGCGCAGGCGCGCGTCGTAGAGGATGCGCAGCAGCGCCTCGTCCATGGTGGTCAGCAGCGCGAATTCCTCGTCGTCGTTGAAGATCGACGGGCGGGCGCCGGGCCAGTCATTGGCGAGGCCCAGCCCTTGCGTGATCTCCTCGTGCAGGCAGCTTAGGCGCAGAAGGTCGGGATGCTCGGCCCTGACGATGGCCACCGCGCGGGTGTAGGCGCCGTTGTCGCGCGGGTCCGAGGCGAAGACGACGCAATAGTTCTGGCGCGGCAGGTCCAGCACCGTGGACAGCGCGCCACTGCCAAGGCCCGGCAGCAGGCGGCGCAGCTCGGGGCCGAGCTCCTTCCGCTCGTCCTCGCGCACCACGTAGACGATGAAGTTGCCGCCCTCTTCGACCACGTCCACCGGGTGCCGCGCGGCGCGCGACAGGCGCGACGCCAGCCCGATCATCGCGTTGCGGTCGCGGGTCACGCGGTCGGGCGTGACCGACGCGCCGAAGCGCGGCTCGATCCGCACCGGGGTCTCCCAGCGGTGCAGCTGGCTGGCGGTCTCGCGCTGCACGAGGCCGCCGCCGCTGGTGTCGTATTCCTGGAACAGCGCCACCCGGCGGAAGGTCTGCGCCAGCCGGTCGGCATCGAAGGGCGTGTCGGGCCCGCCGCCGTCCTGGCGCAGCAGGCCCTGGGTCAGCAGGTTTTGCTGCACCCGAGTGTAGTAGCTGACCAGCGCCGCGCTTTCCGCCGGACGTTCGGGCGCCTCGACCTCGGGTGCGGGCGCGGCGCGGGCGGGGCGTTCGGGCGGCCGCGGCACGGGATCGACCGGCAACAGCTCCGCGCACCCCGCCAGCAGCAGGGCCGTGGCGGCGAAAACGCCGCGCAAGGGGGTGCGCGCGTGGTTCACCGGGGGGTCCGGTCCCCGCGCGACGAGGCGGCGGCCAGCGTGGTCTTCAGCTCGGATTCCATCGTCTGAAGCTCTTCCTCGGCCTTGGCCCGGCGCGCGCGGCCCTCGTCGGCGATGCGCAGCGAATCCTCGATGGTGGCGATCAGCTGGGCGTTGGCCGCCTTCACCGCCTCGATGTCGAAGACGCCGCGCTCCATCTCTTCGCGGACCTTGGCGTTGGACTCGCGCAGGTTGTCGGCATTGGCGCGCAGCAATTCGTTGGTCAGGTCGCCCGCCTGGCGCACCGCGTCGGCGGCATCCTCGGAGCGCTGGATCGTCACCGCCTGCGCCAGCTGGTTTTCCCAGAGCGGCACGGTGTTCACGAGGGTCGAGTTGATCTTCATGACCAGCGACTTGTCGTTCTCCTGCACCAGCCGGATCGACGGCAGCGACTGCATCGTCACCTGGCGCGTCAGCTTCAGGTCGTGCACCCGGCGTTCCAGGTCATCGCGGGCGGCGCGCATGTCGCGCAGGTGCTGGCTGTCGATCACGTCGTCGCCCGCGCCGTCCGAGGCCTTGACCTCCAGCTGCGGGATCTCGTCCTCGTCCAGGCGGCGCAGCTTCTCCTCGCCCGCCAGGATGAACAGGCCCAGCTCGTCGTAGAAGGCCAGCGTCTTCTCGTAGAGCTTGTCCAGCGCCTTGATGTCCTTCAGCAGCTGGTGCTCGTGCCGCTCCAGGTTGCCGGCGATGTCGTCGATCTGGCCCTGCACCTCCTGGTAGCGGGCGGCGAATTTCGCGGCGGGCGCGGCGCGGCCCAGCAGGCGTTCCCAGAAGGTCCGGTCGCGCCGCATGTCAAGCTCGTTGACCGAGAAGCCGCGCAGCGCCGCCACCATCGACCGCAGGCCGTCGCCGGCCGGGCCCACGTCCTTGTTGCGCACGTCGGACAGCATCGCCTGGCTGATCTGCTGCAGCTCGGCCTGCGCGGCCGACCCGAAGCCCACGATCGAGCCGGAATCGCCCATGTCGAGCTGCGCGATGCGCTGTTCCACCGCGTCGCGCGTCTCGGGCGGGGCCTCGGCCAGCGCGGGCATGTCGGGCGCCGGCGCGGGCAGGCTGTGGGCGGCGACCGCGTCGATCTCGTCGGTGATGGCGGTCTTGGTCTTCGGTGTGTCTTCGGCCATGGCGGGTCCCCTAATCCCTGTCGGTCTGCGCGACGGCCAGCGATTCGCGCTCCAGCCGTTCGCGCAGCACTTCGATTTCGATATCCATATCCTGGCGGTCGTCCAGCAGCATGGTCTCGGTGCGGCGGGCGAAACCATCCTCGAGATCGTCCAGAAGCGCGATGTAGTCTTGTCGCACGGCCGGGTCGCGATTGCGCGCATAAAGCGTCGCGAACTTGTCGGTCGCGTCGCGGGCGCCCAGCAAATAGACGCCCAGCCACCGGCGCGCGGCCCGCAGGTCGCGCGGGTCCTGCTCGACGGCACGGAACAGCCGCCGCGCCGTGGCGATGAAGCTTTCGACCCGCGCCTTCAGCGGCTTGTCGCGGGTGGCGTCGATGACCGTGCGGATCTCCTCCAGGTGGGCCTCGGCCTCGTCCACGGCGCGGGCGACCCGGGCGCTGGTGGCCGCGTCGGCACCCGGCGCGCCCTTGTCGCTCAGCGGATCGGGACCGAAGGCCAGCAGGTGCAGCCCGAAGCCCAGCACGCCGAAGATCACGGGCGCGGCCAGATCGCCGCCGACCATCCCGGCGGTGCCCAGCCCCAGCCCGGTCAGCGCGGCGCCCAGGATCTTGCGCGGCAGGGCCGGGCGGCGCGCGACGGTGCGCGCGTCATAGGCCTCGTGCGCACGCAGACCTTCCCGCGTCAGCCACGCGGCCGCCATGAGCATCCCGAAGGCGAGCAGGTTCAGCAGCAATCCGGTGGGGTCCGACCCGAAGGCGCGGAACACCAGCGGCACGGGGGCGACGAAGAGGGCGTTCGACCGGGCACCGGCACGGCTGGGCTTGCGTTCGGCCCAGTCCGCGCCCCCGGCGCCGGGGCTGTGCCGCCCGCCGAAGCGCTGGGCCATCAGCCCGCCCCCCAGATCGACACGTAAAGGATCAGGGCCACCAGGATCAGGAACGCTGTCTTCTGCATCATGCCTCCTCCGGGCCGCGCCTCGGACAGCGCCGCGCCGCCGGCCCGGATCGCCTGCACCGCTGCGCTGACCACGACCGCCAGCGCGGCCACGATCACCGCGACGAGGATCAGTCTGGACATGACGGTGCGGCCCCCCTCGGCCCTCGATTGCTGCGGAACTTGGCCGGACGACGGACGCCGGGCAAGCCTATGTCATTCAAATATGCAGGTTTCCGCCCGTTCAAAGGGGCGGGCCGCGTCAATCGCGCGAACGGGGACGCTGGGGACGGCGCTTGCGCTGCGGCTTGGGCTTGGCTTCGGCGAAGCCCTCGGTTCCGAGACCCAGCTGCTCGCGCAGCACGCGCGGCTTGACCTCCTCGACCGCCCCGGCCTTCAGGTCGTTCAGGCGGAAGGGGCCGTAGGACACGCGGATCAGGCGGTTCACGGGCAGGCCGATGGACTCCATCGCGCGGCGCACCTCGCGGTTCTTGCCCTCGCGGATGCCCACCGTGACCCAGGCATTGGCGCCCTGCTGGCGGTCCAGCGTCACGGTCATGGGCTGGAAGTGTTCGCCGTCCAGCGTCAGTCCCTTGCGCAGCGGCTCGAACGCGGCATCGTCCGGATTTCCCTTCACCCGGGCGCGGTACTTGCGCAGCCAGCCGGTCGACGGCAGCTCGAGCCGGCGCTTGATCTCGCCGTCGTTGGTCAGCAGCAACAGCCCCTCGGACGCGATGTCCAGCCGACCCACCGACAGCACGCGGGGCATGTCCTCGGGCAGGGCGTCGAACACGGTCTCGCGGCCCTTCTCGTCCCGGGTCGTGGTCACGAGGCCCGCGGGCTTGTGGTAGAGCCACAGGCGCGGGGCGGCCGGCGGCTCCAGCGCGTTGCCATCCACCGCGACACGGTCGGACGGCGTCACGTTCAGCGCGGGGCTGTCGATGGTCTTGCCGTTCACCGTCACGCGGCCGGCCGCGATCATCTCTTCCGCGCCGCGCCGCGAGGCGAGTCCGGCGCGCGCGATCACCTTGGCGATGCGGTCGCCGGCGGGGCTGTTTTTGTCGGGGCTTGCCATGGCCGAGCGATACGGCGATGGACGAAAGATGCAAAGCCCCTTTCTGAGCCACATGGACCAGGCGCTGGACCAGGCCCGCCGCGCCGGGGAGCGGGGCGAGGTGCCCGTGGGCGCCGTGGTGGTGGCACCGGATGGCCGCGTGCTGGCCGGGCGCGGGAACGAGACGCGGTCTTTGAACGACCCGTCTGCCCATGCCGAGGTGCAGGCCATCCGCGCCGCCTGCGCCGAAATGGGGGCCGAGCGGCTGGCGGGCTGCGATCTTTACGTCACGCTGGAGCCCTGCGCGGCCTGCGCCGGGGTGATTGCCGCCGCGCGCATCGCCCGGCTGTATTTCGGTGCGGCCGATCCGAAGTCCGGCGGCGTGATGCATGGCGCGCGGGTCTTCGCCCATCCGCAGGCCCACCACGCGCCCGAGATCTACGACGGGATCAGCGCGGCCGCCGCCGAGACGCTGCTGCGCGACTTCTTCCGCGCCCGTCGCTGACGGGGGCGGCGGCGGGGCGGTGGTCTGCCTTGCTCAGTCCAGCGGCAGGCCGACGTAGTTGTCGGCGATGGCCCGCGATGCGGCTTCGGAGGAGGACAGGAAGTCGAACTCCGCCCGCTGCATCCGCTTTTCGAAAGGCGAGTTCTCGGGGAATTGGTGCATCAGGGTCGACAGCTGCCACGAGAAGCGTTCGACCTTCCACACCCGCCGCAGGACCGTTTCGGAATAAGTGTCGATATGGTGGTCGTCCCCGTCGCGGAAATGGGCGATCAGCGCGCGCGACAGGATGCGGATGTCGGCCACGGCCAGGTTCAGCCCCTTGGCGCCGGTGGGCGGCACGATATGCGCGGCATCGCCCGCCAGGAACAGGTTGCCGTGGCGCATGGGCTCGGCCACGAAGGATCGCAGCGGCGCGATGGACTTCTCGAACGACGGCCCGGTTTCCAGTTTCGACGCGGCATCGGGACCCAGCCGCAGCGCCAGTTCCTCCCAGAACCGGTCGTCGGACCATTCGTCCACGTCGTCGGACAGGTCGCACTGCACGTAGTACCGGCTGCGCGTTTCCGACCGCATCGACGCCAGCGCGAAACCCCGCGCGTGGTTGGCGTAGATCAGCTCGTGGCTCACGGGCGGTCGTTCGACCATGACGCCCAGCCAGCCGAAGGGATAGACCCGCTCGAACGTCTTTAGCACGTCGGCGGGGATCGATTGCCGCGACACGCCGTGGAAGCCATCGCAGCCGGCGATGTAGTCGCATTCGACGACGATCTGGGCGCCGTCATGGGTGAAGGCGACCTTCGGCCTGTCCGAGGTGATGTCGACCGGCTTGGCGTCGGGCACGTCGAAGTAGAAGACCTGCCCCTCCTCGAAGCGCTTGTCGAACAGGTCCTTCGTCACTTCGGTCTGGCCGTAGACGGTCACCGATTTGCCGGTCAGCGCCTTGATGTCTATGCGGTGCCGGTCGCCGTCGAAGGCCAGGTCGAAGCCTTCGTGCGGCAGCCCCTCGCGGTGCAGGCGGTCGGCGACGCCGGCCTCCTCCAACGCGGTGACGGTGCCCTGTTCCAGCACGCCCGCGCGGATCCGGCCCTCGATATAGGCGCGATCGCGGCGGTCGATGACGACGGTGTCGATCCCCGCATTGGCCAGCAGTTGCGACAGCAGCAGACCGCTGGGCCCCGCGCCGATGATGCAGACTTGGGTCTTGACCGTTTGCGTCATGGGTAGGTCCTCATAGAACGGTTGTCAGGAACAGGGTCAGCGCCGGCACGAGGATCAGGATCGCCACGCGAACCAGCTCGATCGCGAAGAAGGGCGCCACGCCGCGGAAGATCGTGGCGATGCCCGTGTCGGGCGAGAACGACTTGATGACGAAGACATTCAGGCCCACGGGCGGCGTGATCAGCCCTAGCTCGACCACGATCAGCGCGAGGATCCCGAACCAGATGCGCAGGTCGGCATTGCTCATCCCGAAGGCCGCGGTGTCGGCGGTGACGTAATCGCCGCCGTTGATCTGGATCAGTACCGGCCAGAAGAACGGCACGACCACGAGGATCATCGACAGGCTTTCCATGAAGCAGCCCAGCACGATCAGGATCACCAGCATCGCCACCAGGATCAGGTAGGGATCGAGCGACGAGGCCGCGGCCCAGTCGCTCATCGCGGTGGGCAGGTTGGTGCGCGCGAAGAAGCCCTTCAGGATGTCGGCGGCGAACAGGATGAAGTAGATCATCGACGCGGTCTTGGCGGTCGCCAGGAGCGCGGCCTTCAGCCGCCCCAGCGTCAGGCCGTCATCGTTCGACAGCGCGCGCAACAGGATGCCGTAGACGAGGATCAGGAACACGCCGACCGCCGCCGCTGGCGTGGGCGTGAAGAGGCCCATCCCGAGCCCCAGGATGATGGACCCGAAGATCAGCCCCACGGGCAGAAGCCGGCGGATGGCGTGGCGCACCTCGGCGTCGGTCATGGCGGCGGGCGTGGGCGCCAGGTCGGGATTGCGGGCCAGCCGAAGGCGGATGACCACCAGGAAGAAGACGACCGCCAGCAGGCCGGGCACGATGGCCGCCTGGAACATGTCGATGATCGAGGCTTCGACCACGATGGCGTAGATCACCAGCGCGACGGAGGGCGGGATCAGGATGCCCAGCGTTCCGCCCGCGGCCAGCACGCCGGTCGACAGTCCCTCGTTGTACTTCAGCTTGCGCAGCTCGGGCAGGGCCACCCGGCTCATGGTCGAGGCGGTGGCGATGGACGATCCGCTCACGGCGCCGAAACCGGCGCAGGCCAGAATCGTCGCCATGGCCACGCCGCCCCGGATTTTCCGGGTCAGCGCGCTGAGACCCTGGAACAGGTCGCGGCTGAGTCCCGTCTCGGCTGCAAGGAACCCCATCAGCACGAAAAGCGGCACCACCGACAGGTCGTAATTGGCGACGCTGTTCCAGAGGGCCGTCTTGAACTGCAGCAGATAGGGGCCGAACTTGATGAAGGGCGACGCGAGGCTCAGGACCCACGTTCCGGCGATGCCGGTGATCAGCATCGCCAGCGCGACCGGGATCCGCAGCATGATCAGGATGAACAGCGCGACGATCCCGTAGGCGCCGATAAGCTCACGCTCCATCCCGCGCCTCGCCGGTCACGAAGGTTTCGAGAAAGGCGGCGATGGCCCACAGCACGCAGGAGACGACGGCGAAGGGCATGAAGATCCAGACCGGCCATCCCAGCACGGCGGTCTCCACGTTGTCCGACCGGGTTTCCAGCGTGCCCTGGACCAGCATCACCGCCATGGTGCCCGCGACCGCGATGACCAGAAGGCCCGACAGGACCGACACGACGCGGTTCGCCAGCGGCGGCGCCTTCTGCATGAAGATGTCCACGGCGGCGTGACCGCCGTGGAGCTGGCAATAGGGAAACATGGCCAAAGCGGCGACGCCCACCAGCATGGTCACCGCGTCCTCGTAACCCGGCAGGCCGGGGACGTTGCCGCCCCAGCTGCGCGCCACGGTGTTGGCGGTGAAGCCGATGGCGTTCACGGCGGTCGCCAGGACGATCACCAGGAGCAGCACGCCGCCAAGCAGCGCCCACAGGCTGATGACCCGCGAAAGCAGGGTACCCACGCGCATGTTTCCCCCTTGGTCGGGCTGGTTACTCCGAGTGCTCGGCGACCGCGGCCTTGGCCTTTTCCAGCAGGGCCGCGGCGTCGATGCCCTGTCCGGTCGCCTCGTCGACCCAACGCTGGGCGACGGCGGCGAAGGGCTCTTCGAACGCGGCGGTGGCCTCGGCGTCGAGCGCGACGACGCTGTTGCCCGCGTCCCGCGCCATCTGCTTGCCCACCGGCTCGATCTCGTTCCAGGCCGTGCCCATCTCGGCGGCCAGCGCGGCGCCGGAGTGATCGTCGATCACCTGCTTCAGGTCATCGGGCAGCGACTCGTAGGCGTCCTTGTTCATGGCGAACAGGAAGGTCGAGGTGCCGAAGCGCGCGCCCTCGTTCAGCTCGACCGAGGCCGAGGTCAGCTCGGCCAGGCCCAGCGGGATCGCCACCTCGAACGGGACGAGCCCCGCGTCGACGGTGTTCTTCGACAGCGCCTGCGGCAGGGCGGGGACCGGCATGCCCACCGGCTCGGCGCCCAGCGCCTCGAGCACCCAGGCGCCCGTGCGCGACGGGCTGCGGACCTTCAGACCTTCGAAATCGGCGGCGGACTCGACCATGCCGTTCGCCAGGTGCAGCGCGTTGCCGGAATGGACGTGGACCAGGATCGGGTGCACGTCTTCGAAATCGGCGGCCAGGTCGTCCATCATGTCCTGGATGGCGAGGTTTGTCGCACGCGCGTCGCCCACGTGGACGCTGGGCAGTTCGAACACCTCGGTGCGGGGGAAGGTCCCCGGGGTATAGCCCGGCAGCGTCCAGACGAGGTCGGCCACGCCGTCGCGCACCTGGCTGTAAAGCTCCGGCGGGGCACCGCCCAGCGACATGGCCGGGAAGATCTCGAACTGGATGCGCCCGTCCGACGCTTCTTCGACCGACTGGACCCACGGCTCCAGCAGGACGGTCTGCGTGGGCGCGGCGGGGCTCAGGAAATGGTGGATCGAGAACGTGAAGTCCTGCGCCTGCGCCCCGGTGGACAGCGCGAGGGCCGCCAGGGTGGACGAGGTGCCTGCAAGAAATGTGGCCAGTCGTGACATGAAATCCTCCCGATTAGTGTCAGCTTGGCTCATACCATAGCGGTTCGGGCGTGTAACGATATGGACCGACGAAACAATCTCTTGCACTATCCGATCATGTCGAGCCCAATTGATCCAGATCAAGGACACGCGCACATGGCGCCCGGTCGTGCCGTTCCCAGCTTTGATTTGTACGGCGAATGGCTGTCCGGCAGGCATACCGACCCCGTCCACCACGAGACCATCCGCGAACGCAGCAGCCAGCACGACTGGACAATTCGACTTCATCGGCACCGGGCACTGGCGCAGGTTTTCCTGTTCCGCACCGACACCGTGTCCTTCCGGGTCGAGGACGCGGCGCGCAGCACGGCCGAGCCTCACATCCTGTTCGTCCCGCCGGGCATCGCGCACGGCTTTCGCTTCAGGGAGGACGTGGACGGCGACGTGCTGAGCTTTCGCGTGGACGAGCTCGGGCCGGCCGTGTCGGACCTGCTGCGCCGGCCGGCGCTGAAGGCGGCGGGCATCCTGCCGCAGGCCGCTTTTCCCGATTTCGCGCACACCGCGTCGCTCTTCGATCAGGTCCGGCACGTCTATCACGGCATGGCCCCGGGGCGGTCCGACCTGCTGGCGGCGCTGACGCAGCTGATCTTGGCCTACGTCTCGGGCGGCCTTCGCCAAGTGCAATCCGTCGGCGCGATCAGCCGGACCGACGGCCCGACCCGGCACGAGGCGCGGGCCGAGGCTTTCTGCGCGCTGGTCGAGACGCATTTCAACGAGGATCTGGCGGTCGGCGACTACGCGGCGATGCTAGACATCTCGGCCCCGCATCTCACGCGGCTCTGCCGCGCGGCGCTGGGCCTTTCGCCGAACGAACTGGTGCGCCAGCGCCGCCTGCTCGAAGCGATGCGGCTGCTGGAATACACGCGGCTGTCGGTCGCCGAGATCGCGCATCGCTCGGGCTTCCAGGATCCGGTCTTCTTCAGCCGGACCTTTCGCCGTGCGCAGGGCGTGCCGCCCACGAGCTACCGCGAACAGCGCGACCGGTGACGCGCGCTCAGGCCGGTTCGGGCGTGGCGCGGGTGTCCTCGCTCCGCTCGTCCTCGCGGTCCCGTTGCAGCAGGTCGTACAGCACCGGCGTCAGGAACAGCGTCAGGATCGACGCGGCCATGAAGCCGCCGATGATGACGATGCCGATGGAAAACCGGCTGGCCGCGCCTGCGCCCGACGACAGCACCAGCGGCACCGCGCCCAGAACCGTGGACATCACCGTCATCAGGATCGGGCGCAGGCGCACGGCCGAGGCCTCGATCACCGCCTCGCGCACGTCCTTGCCGCGCGCGCGCAGCTGGTTCGCGAACTCGACGATCAGGATGCCGTTCTTCGCCATCAACCCGATCAGCATGACCATCCCCACCTGCGTGTAGATGTTCACCGCCTCGCCCAGCACGAATAGTGTCACCAGGGCCCCCGCCGCGGCGAGCGGCACCGAGAGCAGGATGACCACCGGCTGGATGAAGCTTTCGAACTGCGCGGCGAGGACCAGGAACACGATCAGGATCGCCAGCCCGAAGGTCAGCGCGATACCGCCCGAGGTCTCCTGGAAGCTTTCGGCCTGCCCGGAATAGGCGATCTGCATCTGCGGGGGCAGGTCGGCGGCGATCTCCTCGACCGACGCGATGGCCGAGCCCAGGTCGACCCCGTCGGCCAGCGACGCCGAGACCTCGACGCTGGGCTGGCGGTTGTAGCGGTTGAAGGCGCGGACCGACGCCCGCCGCTCCAGCGTGACAAGACCGTCCAGCGGCACCAGCTCGCCGTTCTCGGCCCGCACGTTCACGTTGGTCAGGTCGCTGGTGCGCGCGCGGCGCTCTTCCGGCGCTTGCAGGATCACCGGGTACTGCCGGTCGCGCGAGATGAACTCGGTCACCTCGGCCGAGGCGAAGAAGGTGCGCACCGCGTCCGAGATCATGCGCACGTCGACGCCGATCTCGCGCGCCATCTCGCGGTTGACCTTGATGTCGTAACCGGGCGTGTTGACCTCGTAGGCGCGGCGCACGCCGACGAAATCGGAATTGCCGCGCATGGCATCGGCCATCTGGCGCGAATACTCCGCCGCCTGGTCGAAGCTGGGCGCGGTGACGATCAGCGACAGGCCCGATCCGCTGCCAGCGTCGAAGCCCGAGGGCGCGAAGCTGCGCACGCTGGCCGCGGTGATCTGCGCGAATTCCGGCCGCAGCTCGGCCAGCACGTCGCGCGGGCCCATGTCCCGTTCGCCCCAGGGCGCCATCACGGCCACCACGAAGGCGCGCCCGGTCTCGCCGTACTGGCCGACGATGGCGATCGTGTCCTTGACGATCCCGTCCTCGCGGTAGGGGGCGATCAGGGCCTCGACCTCGTCCACGGCGGCGTCGGTCAGACCAAGGGCTGAGCCCGGCGGGGCCTGCACCGACACGAAGAAGATCCCCCGGTCCGCGTCGGGCGTCAGCTTGGACGGCAATTGCTGGTAGAGGGTCCACGACATGCCCGACAGCGCGGCGGCGATGCCGAGGACGATCACCGGCACGCGGATCGCGCGGGTCAGCAGGCTTCGGTAGCCGTTCGAGGTGCGCCGCGTTATGCCCTGCACGATGCGGGCGAACCGGCCCTGGTTGCCGTCGGCCTTCAGCACGCGGCTGGCGATGACCGGGCACAGGGTCAGCGCCACGAAGGTCGACAGCGCCACGGCGATGGCCAGCGTGATGCCGAATTCGCGGAAGAGCTTGCCCAATTCGCCCTGCAAGAAAGACAGGGGCACGAAGACCGAGATCAGCACCGCCGACGTGGACACTACGGCGAAGAAAACCTCGTTCGCGCCGCGCCGAGCAGCCTCCTGCGGCGGATCGCCTTCCTCGACGCGCCGTTCGATGTTCTCCAGCACCACGATGGCGTCGTCGACCACCAGCCCGATGGCAAGGATCAGTGCGAACAGCGTCAGCGTGTTGATCGAAAATCCGGCAGCCGCGATGCCCGCACACGCGCCCAGCAGCGCGATGGGGATGGTGACCGCCGGAACGATGGTGGCGCGGACCGAGGTGAGGAACAGGAAGATCACCGCGACGACGATGGCGACGGAAATGGCCAGGGTGGTCAGCACCTGCCGGATCGAGTTCCGGATGAAATCGGCGTCGTCCGACGTGACCTGCAACTGCGTTCCGCCCGGCAGGCTGTCGCTGATCTCGTCCACCTCGGCGCGGACGGCATCCGAGATCGACAGCGTGTTGGCCGAGGATTGGCGCAGGACGCCAAGCCCGATGGCGGTCTCCTCGTTCGCGCGAAACGTGCTGTCATCGTTCTCGGTCCCGATCTCGACGCGGGTGACGTCGCCCAGCAGGACGCGCCCGTCCTCGTCGGACCGCACGATCAGGTCCTCGAAGGCGTCGACGTTCGACAGCCGTGTTTCGGTGCGCAAAAGGTAGGTGCGCGAGGCGGACTCAAGCTGGCCGGCGGGCAGTTCCAGGTTGTTGGCGCGCAGCGCGTCGGCGATTTCGTTCGCGGTCACGCCACGGGACGCCATCGCGTCCGGGTCCAGCCAGATGCGCATGGCGTAGGGTCGGTCACCGTAGATCTGCACGGCGGCGACGCCGGACAGCGTTTCCAGCCGGTCGGTGATGAAACGGTCGGCATAGTCGGTCAGTTCGGGCGCAGACAGCGTGTCCGACGTCATGGTCATCCAGATGATCGGGTCGCCCTGGCTGTCGTTCTTCTCGACCTCGGGCTCGTCGGCCTCGGCCGGCAGGTCGCCGGAAACGGATTGCACCGCGGCCCGGATATCGGCCGCGGCCTGGTCGATGTCGCGGCCCTGCTGGAAGGTGATCACCGTGCGAAGGCCGCCAAGTTCGGACTCGGTCGATATGCTGTCGATGCCCGCCACGGACGAGATCGCGCCCTCGATCACGGTGGCAAGCTCGCTATCGACGACGCCCGGACCGGCGCCGGTATAGGGCACGCTGACCGTGACCTCGGCGGTCGTGGTGTTGGGCAATTCGCGGATCGGCATCCGCATCAGGCCGGCGATGCCCACCACGATGATCAGGATCGAGATGACGGTGGCCAGGACGGGCCGGCGGATGGAAAGATCGGGAAGGGTCAATTCAGCGCCTCCCGCTCGAAATCTTCATCGATCTCGACCGTGGCGCCGTCCGACAGGTTGTCCCACCCCGCCACGACCACGCGGTCGTCGGTGTCGAGCCCTTCGCGGATTTCGGTGAGGGCGCCGACGGAGTTCCCGGTCTCGACCTCGGTGCGGCGGGCCGTCTCGTCATCGACGGTGAAGACGTATGTGCTCAGACCTTCGCTGATGATCGCGTCATCGGGGATCGCCGTGGCGTCGTAGCGGTCCAGCACCAGCCGGGCGTTGGCGAACATGCCGCCCACCAGTTGGCGATCCGGGTTCTCGAAGGTCGCGCGGATGTCGAAGTTCCGGGTGCCGAGGCTGACCTCGCTGGCCTTCACGTCGATCTGGCCCTCGAACGTCGTGTCGGGGAAGGCGGGCGTCGACATCACTACAGTCTGGCCCGCCTGCACGCGGCTGAAATACCGCTCGGGCAGGGAGGCCTCGAGCTCGACCGAGCTCAGGTCGAACAGGTTGGCGACCGTGGTTTCGGTCGAGAGGAAAGCGCCGGGTTCCACGTCCAGCAGGCCCAGCGTTCCGGCGAAGGGCGCGGTGACGGTCCGATCCTCGAGCGCGGCTTCGGCGGCGCCCAGCGCGGCCTCGGCCCGCAGGAAGGCGGCGCGGGCCTGTTCGACCTGCGCCTCGGCGGCGGCGTTGCTGTCGCCCAGCTGTTCGAACCGCTGGAAATCGCTGCGCGCCTCGCCCAGCGTCGCTTCGGCCTCGGCCACCGCCGCGCGCTGGGACCGGTCGTCCAGCTGGATCAGCCGTTGCCCGGCCCCGACCGTGTCGCCGGAGGATACCAGAACCTCGGTCACACGGCCGGCAGAGGCCGGCGTCAGCTCGACCATCCGGATCGCGCGGAGCGTGCCGACGGCCTTGACGTCCTCTTCGACCTCGACCCGTTCGGGGGATGCCAGGCCCACGCGCGTCGCCGACGGCCCGGACCGGCCGCCCTCGCTCGCCTGCAATGACATGAGACGTTCGGTGCCCCAGACGCCGGCGAAGCCGCACGCCACGACAAGGGCAAGCCCCAGCAGAACCTTGAATATCTTCCCCACGTGTTCGTCCTCCGTCGCAACGCGGGCGCCGGGGCGCCCGCGAGTTCACATCGGTTTGCGCAGGGTCAACTCGGATGGTCGGAAGAAGGTGGCGCCACAGCGACAATTGGCCACGTTAGCGGGCGTGAGAGGCCATCGCGGCAGGCACCGACCCGTGCGATCCGCCTGCCGGGCGGACCATGCGGGTCGCGATCGGGCCGAGCCGGTCTCAGATCTTGCGGCAGGCTCTCAGCTGGTCCTCGTAGCGGACGGCGCGGCGGGCCACCCGGTCGGACACTTCCAGCAGCCAAGGCTTGGCGTTGTAGCTGCCGCGGGAATAGCCCGTGCGCCCCTCGTGATAGGCCAGGTACTGGTTGCGCGCGTCGCCGCGGCTGATGCCGAGACGCTTGGTGGTCTGGTCCATGTACCAGCCCATGAAATCGGTCGCGTCGTCGATGTCGTCGCGCTTGGCCCGGCGGCGGCCGGTCTCGGCCTTGTATTCGTCCCAAGTGCCGTCCAGCGCCTGGCTGTAGCCATAGGCCGAGCTCTGGCGGCCCATGGGGATCACACCAAGCGCATAGCGCAGCGGCGTGCGGGCGTTGCCGATGAACTTGCTCTCCTGGTGGATGGTCGCCATCTGCACGGGCACCGGGATGCCATAGCGCCGTTCGGTGCGGCGCATGGCGCGCAGGTAATGGGGCCGTTCGTCCACGATGGCGCACGCGTTGTCGAGGTTTCGGGGCGCAGTCCGTTCGCTGCTGCCGCATCCCGCGACGAACACCAAAAGGATCAGGGCGCGGAGGGATCTGCTCATCTGCCGCTCGTTTGTTGTTTTGTGCCTGTTTTTCTTTTCAGGTTAGCCCAAACGCGCCGCCCGATAAACAGGGAAGGCGCCCGGTCAGATCACGAAAGCGAGGACCAGAGGCAGCGTGAGCACGCTGAGCGTCGTGCTGACCACGACCAGCGACGCCACCGCGTCGGCATCGGCCCCGTATTTCGCCGCCAGCAGGTAGGACGTGACCGCCACGGGCGTGGCGACCTGCAGGATCAGCACGGCCAGTGCCACGGGCGGCAGTCCGAACCATGCGCCGGTGGCCCAGGCCAGCCCGATGCAGGCCACGGCCTTCAGGACCGACAGGACCAGCGGCATCCCCAGGCTCTTGGGGCTGAGACGCGCCACGGCCACGCCCAGCGTGATCAGCATGAGCGGGATCGCCAACTGCCCGATCAAATCCAGCGTGTTGGTCAGGAAAGTCGGCGTCTGCCAGTCCTGCCACAGGAACAGCGCGCCCAGCAGCGTGCCCCAGACCAGCGGCTCTTTCAGGGCCTTGAGGGGCGATCCGCCGCCCGCCACCATCCAGATCCCGATGGTGAAGGAATAGATCGCCATGATGGCGAAGACGACCACGGCATAGCCCAGCCCCTCGGCGCCGAAGGCGAACAGCGCCAGCGGCAGGCCGAGGTTGCCGGTATTGCCGAAGATCAGCGGGGCGAGATAGGTCCGCATGTCCAGACGGAACACCGCCACCAGCGCCAGCATCGCGGCGGTGACCGCCGCGTAGGCCACGACCGTGGCCAGCGACAGGGTTGTCAGCGCGGCGGGCGGGATCTCGGTCTCCATCAGGGCCACGAAGATCAGGCACGGTATCGACAGGGTCATCGCCATGCGGGTGACGAACTCGATCTGGTAGTCGAAGCCCATCCGCACCCAGACGAAACCGATGATGGCCAGGAAAAAGACGGGCGCGACGACTTCGCCCACTGTCAGGATCAAATGCACAGTGTGTTTCTCCCGAAACCGGCCAGATTGTTTGCCAAGACCGGGCACCTTCCATATGTTCGCAAGCGGAGGGCCAGATGCTGAGTACACGTGCGCGTTATCACCTTGGGCAGATCGTCCGCCACCGGAAACATCCGTTCCGGGGGGTCGTTTTCGACGTCGATCCCAAGTTCAACAACACCGAGGAATGGTACGAATCCATCCCCGAGGAAGCCCGTCCCGCGAAGGACCAGCCCTATTACCACCTGCTGGCCGAGAACGAGCAGAGCTATTACGTGGCCTACGTGTCCGAGCAGAACCTGATCGCGGATTACTCGGGCGAACCCGTGGGGCACCCGGACCTGCCCGACCTGTTCGGTGACATCGAAGACGGCACCTACCCGCTGCAATTCGCGATGAACTAGGCCTGCTCGACCGGCAGGCCGGCGTCTTTCCACGCGGAAAAGCCGCCGTCCATCTCGGCCACATTCTCGACACCCATGTCCTGCAACGTCTTGGCCGCGAGGGCCGAGCGCCAGGCCGACGCGCAGAACAGCACGATGCGCTTGTCGGTGGCGAAGTCTGGCTTGTGATAGGGGCTTTCGGGGTCGACCCAGAATTCCAGCATGCCGCGCGGCGCGTGCAGCGCGCCGGGGATGCGGCCCGTCTTGGCCAGCTCGCGCACGTCGCGGATATCGACCAACAGGGCGCGCCCGGCATCGGCCTCGGCGCGGGCGTCCTCCAGGCTCAGCGTGGTGATCTGGCCCTTGGCGGCGCGCACCAGGTCTGCGACGGGGGTAATCGGCATCGCGTGTCTCCTCAGTAGCCCAGGGCGCAGCCATCCTTGCGCGGATCGGAGGCGCCTTCCAGCACGCCGCTGTCATCGATGCGAATGGTCTGCGCGCCGCCGATGGCGACCTCGGGGCGGCTGACGGCGTGCCCGCGGCGGGCCAGTTCGTCATAGACCTCGGGCGAATAGCCGTTCTCGACCTTCATGTCGCCCGCGTCGCTGAAGCTGCGCGCGGTGTCGATGGCCTGCTGCGGGTGCATCCCGAAATCGGCGATGTTGCTGACGAAACGGGCGTGGCCGTTCGCCTGGTAGGCGCCGCCCATGACGCCGAAGGGCATCAGCAGCTTGCCGTCCCGCTTCAGCATCGCGGGGATGATCGTGTGCATGGGCCGCTTGCCGCCGGCGGCTTCGTTCGGGTGCCCCTCCTCGAGCGAGAAGCCCGAGCCACGGTTCTGCATCAGGATGCCGAACTTGTCGGACGCGATGCCCGACCCGAAGCTGTTGAAGATCGAGTAGATCAGCGACACCGCCATGCGGTCGCGGTCGACCACGGTGATGTAGATCGTGTCCTTGTGCACGTTCTCGGACACCCGCGCCGGGGCGTCCATCGCACGCTCCATGTCGATGAGGGCCGCCAGCTTCCGGGCCGTGTCCATCGACAGCAGGTGGTCGGTGCGGGTCATGTGATCGGGGTCGGCGATGAAGCGGTTGCGCGCGTCATAGGCCAGCTTGGACGCCTCGGCCTCCACATGGGCGCGGTCGGCGCCCAGGGGGTCCATGGAGGCGATGTCGAAGTGGGACAGGATGTTGCACAGCAGGATGGCCGCCGCGCCCTGTCCGTTCGGCGGATGCTCGACCAGCTCATAGCCGCGATACTGCCCGCTGATCGGGGTCACGTAGTCCGACGTGCAGGCGGCGAAATCGTCCAGCGTGTGGGTGCCGCCCATGGCGCGCAGGCTGTCGACCATGTCCTCGGCCACTTCGCCTTCGTAGAAGGCGTCGCGCCCGTCCATGGCGATGCGGCGCAGAACCTCGGCCTGTTTCGGCGAGCGGAACAGCTGGCCCGGCGCGGGGGCCTTGCCGTCCAGAAGATAGTCGTCGCGCGCCACCCCTTGCAGCGTGTCGACCGCGAGCCCCCAGTCGAAGGCCACGCGCGGGGCCACGGGGATGCCGGCCTCGGCGTAGTGGATGGCGGGGGCGAGACATGCCGCCAGCCCGGCGCGCCCGTGATCGGCCGACAGGCGGCAGAAGGCGTCGATCGCGCCCGGCACGGTGACGGCGTGGGGGCTGGTGGCGGACAGGGTGTCCATGCCCTGCGCCCGAAGATCCGCCGCCGACAGGCCGGCCGGGGCCCGGCCCGAGCCGTTCAGCGCCACGATCTCGTCGCTGTCGCCGCGCTTGACCAGCGCGAACAGGTCGCCGCCGATGCCGGTCATCTGCGGCTCGGCGATGCCCAGCAGCACGGCGCCGGCGATGGCGGCGTCCACGGCGTTGCCGCCGGATTCGAGAACCTGGATCGCGACCTTCGAGGCCAGCGGGTGCGACGTCGCGCACATCCCGTTCGTGGCATAGACCGCCGAGCGGCCCGGCAAGTGAAAGTCCCGCATCCTGAAGCACCCCCTACGTTGCGTCATGTTCGTGTCGCGGGCAATCTAGCCGCTGCGACAGGAATGACCAGACGGGCTGTCCCGACACGATACGGTTTGCGCTACCGGTCCGCCGCGCCGCGCGCTTCGGTGCGCTTTGGCGGCCGGGCTCATGCGGCTTGCACGACCGGCAGTCGGAAGCGCAGGCGGTTGCGCCGCCCCGCGCGGACGTAGTCCAGGTCACTGACAAGCGACTTGATCAGCAGCCAGCCGAACCCGCCCTGGGGCGCGTCGGCCGGTTCGGGTCTTGGCGGGTCGGGCACAAGCCCCCGGGGCAGGGGCGCGCCGTCGTCCAGGGTCTGGCAGGACAGCGCGCCGTTGCGCAGGTCGACCCGTAGCTCGATGCGCCCGGACGGCACGTCCGCGTAGGCGTGTTCGACGATATTGTTCATGACTTCGGCCAGGACCAGCTCGAGCGACTGGATCGTGTCGCGCGACAGCCGCAGCGGGGCCAGCGCACCCAGCGTCACCGCGAGCGCCGCACGCACCGTCCGGGGCGAGCCGTCCAGCACCACCCGCACGCCATCATCGGAATAGGCGCAGTCGATGGGTCCTTCGCGCACCGGCCAGCGCCCCTGGTCAGACGGCATGGTGATGAACGGCCTGTGCAGGGTCGACCGCCGTCTCCTCCGCCCCCGGTGCGCGGGCGTGGATCGTGAACAGCGTGTCCATCCGTGTCAGCCGGAACACCTGTGCCACGGCATCGCGCAGCCCAGCGAGTTCCAGGACCTGGTGAGGCGGCATCATCTTGTGCACGCCGATCACGGCGCCCAGGCCCGAGCTGTCCATGAAATCGACGCGGGCGAGGTCCAGCACGACCCGGCCCCGCGCCCCGGCGCTGGCCGCGCGCACGGCGTCCTTGAATTGCACGGCCACGGCGGCGTCCAGGCGACGTTCGTGAACCCGCAGCACGGTGGCGTCCTCGGTCTGGTGGGTGTCGATGATCATGCGCTCCGCGCCCCTTGTTGTGCCCCGGACAAAGCTAGGGCACGATCCTTAAGCCTTCGTATAGACCGACCCAGAGAGAGACCGCCCCATGCGCGACATCGCCATCACCGCCGCCCGCCGCACGCCCATGGGCGGCCTCCAGGGCGACTTCGCCACGCTGTCGGCGCCCGAGCTCGGCGGCGCGGCGATCGCCGCCGCGCTGGACGATGCCGGGCGACCCGCCGTCGACGCGGTGCTCATGGGCTGCGTGCTGCCTGCGGGGCAGGGGCAGGCCCCCGCGCGGCAGGCGGGCTTCGCCGCCGGCCTCGGCGAAGAGGTGCCGGCGACGACGTTGAACAAGATGTGCGGATCGGGGATGCAGGCGGTGATGAACGCCTTCGATACCTTGTGCGCGGGCGGCGCCGCCACGCTGGTCGCCGGCGGGATGGAGAGCATGACGAACGCCCCCTACCTGCTGCCCAAGATGCGCGGCGGCGCCCGGCTGGGCCACGGCCAGGTGATCGACTCGATGTTTCTCGACGGGCTCGAGGACGCCTACGACAAGGGCCGTCTCATGGGCACCTTCGCCGAGGATTGCGCCGAGCATTACCAGTTCACCCGCGCCGCGCAGGACGACTTCGCGCTGGTCTCGCTCGACCGGGCCTTGAAGGCCGGCGAAAGCGGCGCCTTCGACGCCGAGGTCACGCCGGTCACCGTCCGCAGCCGCGAGGGCGAGGTCACAGTGCATCGCGACGAGCAACCCCAAAGCGCGCGGCCCGACAAGATCCCGCAGCTGAAGCCCGCCTTCCGCGAAGGCGGCACGGTGACGGCGGCCAACGCCTCGTCGATTTCGGACGGGGCGGCGGCGCTCGTGCTTTCGGCCGACCCCGACGCCACGGCCCGCGCCTATATCCGCGGCCACGCCACCCACGCGCAGGCCCCCGGCTGGTTCACCACCGCGCCTGTGCCGGCGGCGCGAAAGCTCCTGGAGCGGTTGGGCTGGTCGGTCTCGGACGTGGACCTGTGGGAGGTGAACGAGGCCTTCGCGGTCGTTCCGATGGCCTTCATGCGCGAGATGGGCGTGGATCACGACCGGCTTAACGTGAATGGCGGCGCCTGCGCGCTGGGCCATCCCATCGGCGCCTCGGGCGCACGGATCCTCTGCACGCTGCTGTCGGCGATGGAGGCGCAGGGCGCCCGGCGCGGTGTGGCCGCCATCTGCATCGGCGGTGGCGAAGGCACCGCCATCGCGATAGAGCGGCCCTGATCGCGTCGGATAAACCGCGCTTCCTGTCCGTGAGGCCCCATGCCCGATTACGACCTGCTGTCGAAAACCATCGCGTCGCTGACCGAGGGCGAAGATGACGCCGTCGCGCTTATGGCCACCGTCGCCTGCGAGGTGCACCACGCCGACGACCGGTTCGACTGGACCGGTTTCTACCGCGTCGTCGCCCCGGACCTGCTGAAGATCGGGCCCTACCAGGGCGGCCACGGCTGCCTCGTCATCCCGTTCGACCGGGGCGTCTGCGGCGCGGCCGCCCGCTCGCGCGAGGTGCAGCTGGTCGATGATGTCGAGGCGTTTCCCGACCACATCGCCTGCGCGTCCTCGACCCGGTCCGAGCTGGTCCTCCCGGTCCTCAATGGGGCGGGCGACGTCATCGCCGTCTTCGATATCGACAGCGACCTGCCGGCCGCCTTCACGCGGGACGACGCCGACCGCCTGGGCGCGATCCTGGGGGACGTGTTTGGCCGGCTCTGACTACGCGCCACCGGTCGATCCGATCGAGATCCTTCACCGCGACGCCGACCTGCTGGTCGCGGTAAAGCCCGAGGGCCTGCTGTCGGTGCCGGGGAAGGGCCCGGCGCTGGCAGATTGTCTCGAGGCGCGCTTGCGAGCTGACGATCCGGGCGTGTTGCTGGTTCACAGGCTGGACCGGGACACCTCGGGCGTCATGGTCTTCGCCCGAAACCCCGCGGCGCAGCGGCATCTGGGCCTTCAGTTCGAGCGGCGGCACGTGGAAAAGCGCTACGTCGCGCTTGCGGCGGGGCAGGTCGCGGACGCTGAAGGGGTGATCGACCGCCCGCTCATGGCGGACTGGCCAAACCGCCCCCGCCAGATGGTGCACCCGGACGGCAAGCGTGCGGTGACCCGCTGGCAGGTGGCGGCGCGCTACGCCGGCCACACCCGGATGATCCTGCACCCCGAAACGGGCCGGTCGCACCAGTTGCGCGTGCACCTGTCCGACCTGGGGCACCCGATCCTCGGCGACCCGCTTTACGACGGTCCGCCTGCGCCGCGCATGATGCTGCATGCCGAGGCGCTGTCGCTCTTCCATCCCAGCGGCGGCGCGCGGCGCAGCTTCGTCGCCCCCGCACCGTTCTGAACGCTCAGAGGAAGTCGGCGACCGCCTCGACCTCGGACTGGGGGATCTCGTGACCGCCGGGATGCCATGCCAGCAGGCAATCCGCCTTCTGCGCGGTGAACCAGTCGGCCAGCGCCTGCGTCAGCTCGGGCGGGCAGATCGGGTCCTGCCGCCCGGCGGTGATCAGCACGCGCGTCATCGCCATGCCCTCCTGCGGCTCGGGCACCCAGGGGATGAGCGGGTGCATCAGGACCAGCGCGTCGAAAAGCTCGGGCCGCTGGAACGCCACCGAGGCGAGGATATTGGCACCGTTGGAATAGCCCAGCCCGGTCACATGCTCGGCGCCCGTGCGCTCGCGCTCGGCCAGCACGAACTCGGTCATGGCGGCCGTGCGTGTGGCCAGGTCATCCATGTCGTAGACGCCTTCGGCCTTGCGCCTGAAGAACCGCTGCGCGCCGCCCTCCAGTACGTCGCCGTTGGGCGAGACGACATGCGCGCCCGGCACCATGGCCTGCGCCGCGCCGTGGAATTGCCCGGCCGTGCCGCCGGTCCCGTGGAAGGTCAGGATCAGCCGGTTGGTGTCGCCGTCGTGGCGCAGCGCGTGGTAAGGCATTGCTTTCACTCGATCGGTTGCAGGTGGCGCTCAAGCCGTTCGCGCAGGTACTCATGCTGCGACGGCAGTTTCAAGGCTTGGCCCAGATGCGCGGTGTCCTCGTCCCGGTCGAAGCCGGGCTCGTTCGTGGCGACCTCGAACAGGATGCCGCCCGGCGTGCGGAAGTAGATCGCCCAGAAATAATCGCGGTCGATCACCGGCGTCACCTGGTAGCCGGTGTCCAGCAGGGCCTCGCGCACCTCGAGCTGCCGCGCGCGGTTGTCCACCGAGAACGCGATGTGGTGCACCGATCCCGCGCCCTGTCCGGCCATGGGTGCGGTCGGGTGTTCCTCGATGTCGATCACGTTGGCGGTGCCATCCGGCACGATCATCCGCGTGGTGGCGCCGCGCGTCTCGACCGTGTCGTAGCCCATGAAATTCAGCAGCTCGACCGTGGCCGCCCGGTCCTGCACGCGCATGGATGCCGAGTGGAAGCCGCGGATGGCCGCGTCTTCGGGCACGTCCGCCCCGGTCCATGGCGTGCGGGCATCGTCGCCATCCTCGACCAGCGCGAAGAGGTCGCCGTCGGGGCCGGCGAAGCCGATCCGCGTGGCGCCGAAATCGTCCGTCTCGCGGCTGGCTTTCACGCCGCGGGCGCCCAGGCGCTCGCCCCAGTAGGACGCGGCGCCATGCGGGATGGTGAAGACGGTGGTGCCGACCTCGCCCGTGCCGCGCTGGCCGGGCCGCGCGCCGGGAAAGGGGAAATAGGTCATCACGCTGCCGGGGCTGCCGGTCTCGTCGCCGTAATAGAGGTGATAGACGTCCGGCGCGTCGAAGTTCACCGTCTTCTTCACCCGGCGCAGGCCCAGCGTGTCGGTGAAGAACGCGTTGTTGGCCCGGGCGTCCGAGGCCAGGGAGGTCACGTGGTGCAAACCGTTGATCTGGGACAGCATGGCGACTTTCCTCGTGTGATGTCGATTGCCGGGTAACCTAGGGGCGAAGGCTCGCGCACGAAACGCGGATCTGGGCGCAGGTTCTGTGCGAATTTGTGTATTCGGCATCCGGGTTGGCGTCGAACGACCGTTCCGCGTCCGCGGCAGATCGCGGAATGGGCGGTCCTTTCGCCGATACCCCCTTGGTGCCGCGCCGCCCGTGCATAAGTTCAGGGTAACGAATTAACAGAAGGAGGACCCCATGGCCCTGCGCATCGGCGATACCGCCCCCGACTTCACCGCCGACACCACCGAAGGCGAGATCCGTTTCCACGACTGGATCGGCGACGGCTACGCCATCCTGTTCAGCCACCCCAAGGACTTCACCCCGGTCTGCACGACCGAGCTTGGCATGATGGCCGGCATGGCCGACGAGTTCGCAAAGCGGAACGCCAAGATCATCGGCATCTCGGTCGATCCGGTGGATGACCACCACAAGTGGAAGGGCGACATCAAGAGCCTGACCGGCAACGAGGTCTCCTACCCGATGATCGGCGATCCCGACATGAAGATCGCCAAGCTCTACGACATGCTGCCGGCCGAGGCCTCGGGCGAGCCGGGCAACCGCACGCCCGCCGACAACCAGACGGTCCGCACCGTCTTCATCGTGGGGCCCGACAAGAAGGTGAAGCTGTCGCTGACCTACCCCATGACGACCGGGCGCAACTTCGACGAGATCCTGCGCGCGCTCGACTCGATCCGCCTGACGGCCGAGCACAAGGTCGCCACGCCCGCCGGCTGGACCCAGGGCGGTGACGTCATCCTCACCGCCGCGGTGAGCGACGAGGAAGGCGAAAGCAAGTACGGCGGGTTCGACAAGAAACTGCCCTACCTGCGCACGACGAAGCAGCCGGGCTGAACCGGGCACCAAGGCGGCGCCCTTCTCCGGGGTCGCCGCCATGCAGATCCCCTCGAAGACCGGGCGTGCGCGCCCGGTCTTTTTCGTTGGTGCCAAGGCAGGTGTGCCCCGTCGCGAAGGCCGCCCGCCGCACGGATCCAAGGTCGACGGCCCCGGAGTGCGCTTCTCCCCCACATCACTGGTCTGCAAATACTCATGTCGCGCGGCCGGCCACCGGGCGGCCCTTGACTCTGTCGCGCTGCGGGCGCCTCAAGCGGGCATGAGCCAACATCCCCTCTACGGCCTGGCGCTGGCCCTCGCGGCCGCGCTGCTGATCGCCCCCGACACCCTGTTCATGCGGCTGTCAGGGATGAACGGCGTGCAGATGATGGCGTGGCGCGGGCTTCTGACGGGTCTTGCCATGGGATGCGCCTGGATCCTGCTCAGCCGCGACCGTGCGGGCGATCTGCGCGCGCTGGTCACCCCGCTGGGCGGTCTCGCGGTGCTGTGCCAGGCGGTCAACGCGCTGTTCTTCGTCTTGGGGATCGCCATGGCGCCGGTGGCGGTTGTCCTTTTCGCCGTGGCGACCGTGCCGATCTGGTCGGCGATCCTCGGGGCGGTGTTCCTGGGCGACAGCGTCGGCCGGGCGACGGCCATGACCTGTGCCGTGGTGCTGTCGGGGATCGGCCTGTCGGTGTTCGCGGGGGGCGAGGGCGACGGCAGCGGCAGCGCGGTGCTGGGCGCGGCCTGCGGGCTGGCGGTGTCGGTGTCGCTGGCGGGCAGCTTCACCGTCTACCGCGCGGATCGCAGCCTGCCGATCCTGCTGACCATCGGCCTGGGCGCGACCCTGTCGGGCTGCGTGGGCTGGCTGCTGGCCGAGGACCTGGCCGCCGCCCCCCTGCGCATGGCCGCGATCGCCTTCACCGGTCTCGTGATCCTGCCGGTGTCGTTCTTCCTGCTGTCACTGGCCAGCCGCTATACCGAGGCCGCGAATGTGAGCCTCTTCCTGCTGTTGGAAACGGTGCTGGGTCCTCTGCTGGTCTGGGCCGTCATCGGCGAGCCGGTTCCGCCGCTCAGCCTGCTGGGCGGCGCGGTCGTGGTCGCGGCGCTGGCGGTCTACCTGAACCACCGGCGCCGCAAGGCTAGAGGATCATCAGCCTGATCCCGTAGGCCACCACGGCCAACGCCGCCACGCTGGCCGCCCAGATCAGCACGAACCACCCGATCTTCCTCAGCATCAGTGGTATCCGTCGCCGACCTTCAGCTTGCCGCGGAACACCCAGTAGGCATAGGCCGTGTAGACCAGGATCAGCGGCACCAGCACGATGGCGCCCACGAACATGAAGAGTTGCGAGCTATAGGGGCTGGCGGCGTCCCACAGCGTGACCGAGGTCGGGATCACGTAGGGCCACATGCAGACGCCTAGGCCCAGGAAGCACAGCCCGAACAGCCCCAGCGTGATGAAAAAGGGCGCCCAGTCGTTGCGCTCGTCGAACAGCTCCTTGGCCAGCCACAGGGTCAGGCCCACGACAAGGATCGGGATCGGCGACACCTCGAGGATCTGGGGCCACGAGAACCAGCGCTCGAAATAGGCCGGTTCCAGGAACGGGGTCGCCAGGCTGACCGCGCCGATGAAGCCCATCGTTGCGAAGCCGAAGACCCGCGCCAGCACGCGCACCTTGTGCTGCAGCTCGCCATCGACCCGCCAGTTCAGCCATGTCGCGCCCAGCAGCGCATAGCCGCAGACAACCGCGACGCCGGTCAGCAGGGTGAAGGGCGTCAGCCAGTCCCACCAGCCGCCGCCATAGGCGCGGCCGTCGACCTCGATGCCCTGCAGAAGCGTGCCCAGGATCATGCCCTGCGTCAGCGCCGCCACGGTCGACCCGCCGATGAAGGCCGCGTCCCAGAACCGTTTCGAGAACTTGTTGCCCGCGCGCCAGCGGAACTCGAACGCCACGCCGCGGAAGATCAGACCCAGCAGCATGGCGATGATGAGCGGATAGACCGCCGGCATGATGATGGCATAGGCCAGCGGAAAGGCCGCGAACAGGCCGCCGCCGCCCAGGATCAGCCAGGTCTCGTTGCCGTCCCAGACCGGCGCGACCGTGTTCATCATCAGGTCGCGGTCCTCCTTCCTGGGGAAGAACGGGTAAAGGATACCGATGCCCAGGTCGAACCCGTCGAGCACGACGTAGACATAGACGGCGAAGGCCAGAAGAAGGGCCCAGGCGACGGTCAGGTCGAAACTGATCTCCATGTGCTTACTCCGCGGGTTGCTGGTTCTTGCCGGGACCGGTCAGGTCGGCGGGGGTGATCCCGCCGGTCCGGATCGGACCCGGCTCGGTCCGGACGCCGCGCTGACCGCGCTCGGGCGGGTTGCCCATCAGCTTCAGCAGGTAGATGACGCCGGCGCCGAAGATGGCGAAATAGATCAGGACGAAGGCGATCAGCGAGGCTCCCACCGCCTGCGCGCCCAGCGGCGACACCGCGTCCGCGGTCAGAAGCTCGCCGTAGACGACATATGGCTGGCGCCCGACCTCGGTGGTGATCCAGCCGGCGATGACGGCGACCAGGCCCGACGGCCCCATGACCAGCGCCGCGCGGTGCAGCATGCGATCGTAGAACAGGTTCCCGCGCCAGCGCGCCCAGAGCGACCAGAGGCCGATGCCCACCATCAGGAAGCCGATGCCGACCATGATGCGGAAGCTCCAGAACACGATGCCCACCGGCGGCTGCATCTCGCGCGGGACGGTGTCGAGCCCGTCCATCGACGCGTCCAGGCCCTTCTCCAGCATCGGGCCGCCCAGCCGGGGGATCGAGATCTGGTAGTCGATCCGCTGCTCTTCCTGGTTGGGGATGCCGAACAGGATCAGCGGGATGCCGTCCTCGTGGCTCTCGAAATGCCCCTCCATCGCCAGCACCTTGACGGGCTGGTGTTCGTAGGTGTTCAGCCCCTGTTCGTGGCCCGCGACGATCTGCAGGGGCGCAACGATCGCGGCCATCCACATGGCCATCGAGAACATGGTGCGCACACCGGCGTTGTCGGTGCGCCCGCGCAGCAGGTGATAGGCGCCCACGCCGCCCACGATGAACGCTGTGGTCAGATACGCCGCCGTCAACGTGTGCGCGAGGCGATAGGGGAAGGACGGGTTGAAGACGATTTCCCACCAGTTTTCGGGCAGGAACTGGCCGTTTTCGCCCATGGTGAAGCCCGCGGGCGTGTGCATCCAGCTGTTGACCGACAGGATCCAGGTGGCCGAGATCGCGGTGCCCACCGCCACCATCAGCGTGGCGAACATGTGCAGCTTGTCACCGACCTTGTCGCGACCGAACAGCATGATCCCGAGGAAACCGGCCTCGAGGAAGAAGGCCGTCAAGACCTCGTAAGCCATGAGCGGCCCGACCACGGGCCCGGCGAGATCGGAGAAGACCGACCAGTTGGTGCCGAACTGGTAGGACATGACGATGCCCGACACGACGCCCATGGCGAACGAGATCGCGAAGATCTTCAGCCAGTACTTGAACAGCCGCAGATAGGCCTCGTTCCGGGTCCAAAGGTACATCCCGTTCACGACGGCCAGGTAACTCGCCAGCCCGATCGAGAAGGCGGGAAAGATGAAATGGAACGCGACGGTGAACCCGAATTGAATCCGGGCCAGCAACGTGGCGTCCAGGCCGAACGAAAAATCCATGGGGACAGCTCCACTTGTGTTGCCCATGGAACTACTGCCCGCCGGTCCAAAGTCCACTGCGACGCAATGACTGCGACGTCGCGGCATCCGCCGCCCCCTTGAAACGCGAAACGGCCCGCGGAAGACCGCGGGCCGTCTGGGATCGTCGATGCGTGGCGCGGGTCAGCCCATCTTTGGGTACAGCACCACGGGCGTGTCGATCGGGGTCTGGTCGTACAGCACCCGGATATGTTCGTTCGTCAGGCCGGCGCAGCCGTTGGAGACCGCACGGCCGATGGTGCCGGGATCGTTGGTGCCGTGGATGCGCAGGAAGGTGTCGCCGCGGCCGGGCTGGAAGAGGTAGAGCGCGCGCACGCCCAGCGGATTGTTGGGGCCGCCGGGGATGCCGTCTTCCTCGTACTGGGCGTATTTCTCGGGCTCACGCTCGACCATGCCGGGGGTGGGCTTCCACGACGGGTTCGCCTTCTTGGCGCCCACGTAGTATTGCCCCGGCTCGTACAGGCTGTCACGGCCCACGCGGCAGGCATAGCGCACGGCCGTGCCGTCGGCGCGGGTGTGGTAAAGCCGGAAATGGTTGGGGAAGACGTGGATCTCGTTGGCGGGCAGCGGCACCCGCATCTGCACCAGCGTCGGCGGCGGGATGCCCGCTGCCTGCGCCTCGGCCCGCAGCCCGAGCGCCGAAACGCCGAACGCGGCCAGGCCGGTCGTGATGAATTCGCGTCTGTTCATTGCCCACCTCTGGAGAAAATCCGTTTGCGCCAAAGATACAGGCGATTTTGCGTGGGACAACCACGATGACACCGGCGTGACCGCGATCGGCGCTCAACCCCGACCGGCAAGCCCCAGCTTGTGCGCCAGGGCGATGGCCTTGTCGACCCACAGGCGCCGTTGCTTGGCCAGGCCATAGGTCGCCCGGCGCTGGGTCTTGTCGGCGCGCCGCGTGCGCGCATCGATGTCGCTGGGATGATCGCCGGCACGGAACAGCGGCGGCCAGACGCTCAGCCCCCGGCCGGTGCGGGTCTGCCAGTGGCGGTAGTGATTGTCGACCGGGCAGATGATGTGGGCGGAGTCCGCGACAAGGCGCGCGGCGGCGTCCCGTGTCATCAGGATCGCGGTCCCGAGCATCGGGAAGTAATGCGCCCGCAGGATCGTGCGTCCCGCCACCTCGGCGAAGGGAGTCGAGATCTTGCGCTTGTGCGCGCCCAGGTTCACCAGCTCCCACGCGGGGGCGTCGTCACCGGACAGCCAGTCCAGCACCGGGCCCATGGCCTCGACCGCGCCATCGGTCAGGGTGAAATCGTCCTCGAGCACCAGCCCGAGCGCATGGTCGCTGTCCAGGAACGCCTGCGCCGCCTTGGCGTGGCTCAGGTGGCAGGCGATCTCGCCCCCCGTCATCGACCGCCCCATGTAGCGGCGGGCGGCGGCGTCATCGTAGGCGTCGAAGGTGCTGACGGGCAGGCCGCGACCGTCCACCGCCGGCACGCGCATCCAGGCTAGCCCGAGTGTCTCGAGCTGGGCCACCGCAGACTGCCGCCGCGTGTCCGACCCGTCGAGGTTGATGAGAAACGCCCCCACGCTCATCGCAGCGTCCGCACCTTGTCTTGCGGGGTCCTGAAAAGGCGCATGTAGGCGTCACAGACCGCATCTTCGGAGAACATGGCCTCGAGCCGTTCGCGCGCCGATGTCGCCATCGTCGCGGCGGCGTCGCGGTTCCCGAGAAGGCGCGACAGGGCGGCGGCGGTGCCGTCGACATCGTCGATATCGGCCATCAACCCGTCCTCGCCGTCGCGCATGAACCACGCCGGGCCCTCGCAGCGGCTGGAGACGCTCGGCACACCGGCCTTCCACGCTTCCAGCAGCACGTTGCCCAGCGGCTCGTGGCGCGAGGGCAGGACGAAGGCGTCGCCCGAGGCGATATGGTGAATGGGTTCGTCCACCCAGCCGACGAAGCGGGTGCGATCGGCGATCCCCAGCTCGCGGGCCAGCTGCTCCAGCGCGTCGCGTTCCTTGCCGTCCCCGACCAGCCACAACCAAGCCCCCGGGATCTGCGCCACGGCGCGCAGCGCGACGTCCATCCCCTTGCGCGGCACGAACCGCCCGCCCGTCACCACCAGCGGCGCGTCCTCGGGCGTGTCATGCTGCGCGCGGGGAACGGGCTCGGGCGTGACCCAGCGGGGGAAGTTCGAGATCGTGGCCAGCCCGCGGTCCCAGCCCAGCGCGTCGCAATGGGCGGTGATGCCGGGTGTGTTCCCGACGATCATGTCGCAATGGCCGAAATGCTTGAGGTTCGCGGGATAGTCGCCCAGCCGCACCAGCCGCGTGCCATCGAAGTTGCGGGGTTGCAGCTGCGATGCGCGGGGCATCCACGACATCACCGCGTCGGGGCGAAACTCGGCGATGTGCCGGTCCAGCTTGCGCCGCGTCAGCCAGCGGGTCAGCGAGATGCGGCGGAAATTGTCGTATTCCACGGGACCCAGCGCGGCGATGGCCTCGCCCCAGCTGCGGTCGGGCCGGATGAAGAACCGCTGCTCCACGCCGCGCTGGTCGAAGGCCCGGGCGAGGTTCACGAAAAACCGCTCGGCCCCGCCCTCCTTGCCGAAATGCAGGTGGATGACCCTCATCCGTCCGCGCGCTCCCGCTCGAAAAGGATGTTCTTGTGCATGACGGTATGATGGACGAAGCCCCCGCGGACCAATCTTTCGATCATTTCATCCGTGGCCTCGGTCCCCACGATGTGGGGGTGCGTCTCGACGAGGAGCGCCCGCACACCGGCGGGCAGGGGATCTCGCAGCAAGTCGATCTCGGCCCCCTCCACGTCCATGACGATGACGTCGGGCTCCAGCGACGCCAGAAGACCCGAGAACGCGACCGCGGGCACTTCGACGCGCGTTGCGCCCGCTTCCCTGTCGATGATCGAGGAAGAGACGAGATTGGTATCGCGGTAGAAGACCACCGGCTGGCCGTCCTTGGTGACCGCCTTGAACGTCAGGTCCGGGGCCATGTCGTTCAGGCGACGGTTCTCGTCCAGGATCGGTTTGAGCGTGTCGTTCGCCTCGAAGGACGATACGTTCTGCGGGCCGGTAAGGCGCGCCGCCAGCAGCGAGATGAACCCGACGCCGGTGCCGATCTCGAGAACCTTCTCGCCCGGCTTCAGGCCCTTTTGCAGAAGCTCGGCCTCGGCCAGTTCGTAGGTGCCGGCAAGAATGGCGCCGCAGACCGATCGCGGGACGATCGTCTCGTCCACGCACAGCCTGACGCCGAAGCGTTCCACGTGCTTGGTGCCGGTCAGTCGACCGAAGACACGCCGAAGCGAGCGCAGCGCCGGTTTCGGTCGCGGCACGTTCTCGATGAATACGGTGTGACCGGCGATCTCACGCGGTTCTCTCGTCATGCTGTGGGTGCCTCCTGGAGACGAACCGCCGGTGCCGGTCCCGCTGAAATGTGTTCGATCACAAGGACCCGAACCGTGCGTCCGTGTATCCTCGCGCCGTTGCCATGCCATACGCAACCACGGCAAGGCGAGAGTAGGATACCCGGTTACTTCCTGGCCACCAGCATCCAGCCGGGAGACACGGCGCAGATGCGATCGCCCCTTTTGCCACCGTAGACGGATTGGCGGATTGTTATCTTCGCGTAAAGCCAGTCCTTCAGATGCTGTAGATGGAACTGCCCACGCGGCCAGATTCCGCGATGCCCCAGGATCGAGCCGGCCGAGGTGTAGCGCCCCCAGACCAGCGGTTGCAGGTTCAGCGCGTCGAAGCCGACGCGGCGGCACGTTTCCTGCCACCAACTCGGCGTGGCGCGGGTGAAATCGTCGGGGTGGCCGTGGATGCGGAAGATGAAGGGCACGGTGATGATCGCCCGCCCGCCCTTCTTGAGCACACGGAAGATCTCGTTCATCGAGGCGACGGGATCATAGATGTGTTCAAGGGTATTGAAGCACACGACGCAAACGAAGCTGTCATCGTCGAAGGGCAGGGGTTCGCCCGGTTTGACGATGTGGGTCGGTTTGATGCCGGGATCGATATTCGCGGACTTCACGCTGTCCGCGTTCTTCAGCAGGCCG
Source organism: Palleronia salina (assembly GCF_900141995.1). Lineage (GTDB taxonomy): Bacteria > Pseudomonadota > Alphaproteobacteria > Rhodobacterales > Rhodobacteraceae > Palleronia > Palleronia salina. The sequence goes on from NZ_FQZA01000011.1 coordinate 52,410, forward strand.
GTATAGGGCGCCTTGCTGCCGCCGCCGTAGTCCAGCACATCGCCCGAAATGTCGGTCGAGCCGATGGCCTCGTATTCCAGAACACGCAGGCAGGACAGGCCGGGGTGGTCCCGGTAGAGAGACCGCCACCGCGACAGGGTCGGGGTTGGCGGTGGAACATAGGTGTATTCCATGTCTCGGGCCCTCGTGTCTGTCACCCCCGCGACGAGGCGGGGGTGACAGTAAGGTTACGGCAGAGATCAGTCGGCCGCTTCTTCTCTCTTCAGCTCTTCGCCGGTCTCCTGGTCGACCATCTTCATGGCCAGGCGCACCTTGCCGCGGTCGTCGAAGCCCAGGAGCTTCACGAAGACTTCCTGGCCTTCCTTCAGGACGTCCGAAGGATGGTTCAGGCGGCGGTTCTCGATCTGGCTGACATGCACCAGGCCGTCGCGCTTGCCGAAGAAGTTCACGAAGGCGCCGAAATCGACGATCTTTACCACGGTGCCCTTGTAGATCTTGCCTTCCTCGGGCTCGGCCACGATCGAATGGATCATGTCATACGCCTTCTGGATGGCATCGCCGTTGGCCGAGGCGATCTTGATGATGCCGTCGTCGTTGATGTCGACCTTGGCGCCCGAGGTTTCCACGATCTCGCGGATGACCTTGCCGCCCGAGCCGATCACTTCGCGGATCTTGTCGGTGGGGATCTGCATGGTCTCGATGCGCGGCGCGTGCTCGGAGAAGCCCGAGGCCTCGCTCAGCGCCTTGTTCATCTCGCCCAGGATGTGCAGACGGCCCTGGCGCGCCTGCTCCAGCGCTTTCTCCATGATCTCGGGGGTGATGCCCGCGACCTTGATGTCCATCTGCAGCGACGTGATGCCGTCGGCGGTGCCGGCGACCTTGAAGTCCATGTCGCCCAGGTGATCCTCGTCGCCGAGGATGTCGGTCAGGATCGCGTATTCACCGCTGTCTTCCAGCACCAGGCCCATGGCCACGCCCGCGACCGCCGATTTCAGCGGAACGCCCGCGTCCATCATGGAAAGCGAGCCACCGCAGACCGACGCCATCGAGGACGAACCGTTCGATTCCGTGATCTCGGACACCACGCGGATGGTGTAGGGGAAGTCGGTGGCGGCGGGCAGCACGGCCTGAAGCGCACGCCAGGCCAGCTTGCCGTGGCCGATCTCGCGGCGACCCGGAGGGCCCACGCGACCCACTTCGCCGACCGAGTAGGGCGGGAAGTTGTAGTGCAGCAGGAAGTTGCTGCGATACGTGCCCTGCAGCGCGTCGATCATCTGTTCGTCGTCGCCGGTGCCAAGGGTCGTGATGACCAGGCCCTGCGTCTCGCCCCGGGTGAACAGGGCCGAGCCGTGCGTGCGCGGCAGGATGCCGGTTTCGGCCAGGATCGGCCGGACCTCGTCGGTGCGGCGGCCGTCGATGCGCTTGCCCGACTTGACCACGTCACCGCGCAGCACGGCGGATTCCAGCTTCTTCAGGGCCGAGCCGAGATTCTCGTCCTCGAGCTGCTCCTCGGTCAGGCCGGCCTTGATGTCTTCCTTGACCTTGGCGACCGCGTTGGTGCGCTCCTGCTTGTCGGTGATGGCATAGGCGTCGCGCATCTTCTGCTCGCCCGCGGCCTTCACGGCGTCGTACAGCGCGCTGTAATCCGGCGGCTGGAAGTCGAAGGGCTCTTTCGCGGCGTCCTCGGCCAGGTCGATGATCAGGTCGATCACCGGCTGGATCTGCTCGTGCGCGAATTTCACCGCGCCCAGCATCTCGGCCTCGGTCAGCTCGTAGGCCTCGGACTCGACCATCATGACCGCGTCCTTGGTGCCCGCCACAACCAGGTCCAGGCGCTGGTCGGGGTTGTTCTTGAGATCGTGCATGTCGTCGATCTCGGGGTTCAGGATGTATTCGCCACCCTCGAAGCCCACGCGGCAGCCGGCGATCGGGCCCATGAAGGGCGCGCCCGACAGGGTCAGCGCGGCCGACGCGGCGATCATCGCCACCATGTCGGGGTCGTTGACCAGGTCGTGGGACAGCACGGTGCACATCACCAGCACTTCGTTCTTGAAGCCGGGCGCGAACAGCGGGCGGATCGGACGGTCGATCAGGCGCGAGGTCAGCGTTTCCTTCTCGGTCGGGCGGGCCTCACGCTTGAAGAAGCCGCCGGGCACCTTGCCCGCGGCATAGTATTTCTCGTTGTAGTGCACGGTCAGCGGGAAGAAGTCCTGGCCGGGCTTCTGCTGCTTGGCGAAGGTCACGTTGGCCATGACGCTGGTCTCGCCCAGCGTCGCGATGACCGAGCCGTCGGCCTGGCGCGCGACCTTGCCGGTCTCGAGCGTCAGGGTCTCTTCGCCCCACTGCATCTGTTTTTTCGTCACGTTGAACATCTATCGTATCCTATCTGGGCCGGATCTGCCGGAGCGTTCCCCGGTGGCCCTGTTTCGTGGCGGCCGTATTGCCGCCGACCCCTGTCTCATCGTTTTCATGCGCCGGGGTCATGGCGTCACGTCTCAGATGCGCGCGCCTTACAGGAAAATGCACGTGGTTGCTAGGTGCGGCGGGCGGATGCGCCGCAGGGCGCAGCCCGGTCCTCCAGCCCGTTAACGATTGTGTCGCGGCCGGGCACATTACGAAGGAAACCAGAATTATTTTCATCATATTGCCGCAATCGGATGTGAAGACCTCATCGTGAGTTAACCGAATTGAAGAGCGCGCCGGGTATTTTTGAAGGCGCAAGATCGCGTGGATTGACGACGCAGAGGCCCGAAAGCAGAGCAGATGGCAACCGTTTACGATCTCTTCGAGGTCACGGGGATCTCGGAAAACACGACGTACTCGTTGGCGCTCGGAAACTTGCTGGGCGTGGTGAACAGCGCGTCGGCGACGGATCTGGACGACGGCGAGTTCGACATCGGCGACGATTTCGTCATCGACGGCACCACCTATACCATCGATCGCATCCAGGAGCCCACCAACACCGGCCGCTTCACCGAGGGCGACGGAACCAACAACTCGTTCAATCCCCAGAGCGAAAGCAATCTCGACGCGGTTTTCCTGACCGTTTCGAACGGCGGTGACACACGGTACTTCATCATCCCGTCGGATCGCTACGGCGACATGAATGTCGAGGAGATCCGGACTGGCAGCCTGAACGATGTCGGGGGAAGCGACGCCGCGCTGGTATCGACCACGGACGATAACGTGCGCGCGGTCTGCTTCGCCCGGGGCACCCGCATCTTCGTCTCCGCCGGGATGGACCGCCCGGTCGAGGATCTTCGCGTCGGCGACTGGGTGCGCACCGCCGATCGCGGCTTCCAGCGCGTGGTCTGGATCGGCGCGACCCGGATCGAGGCTGCGACGCTGCGCAAGAATCCCAGGCTCGGTCCGGTCCGCATCCGCCGCGGATCCCTCGGGCCGGGGCTGCCCACGCGCGACCTGACCGTGTCGCCGCAGCACCGCGTTCTCGTGCGGTCCCGCATCGCCGAACGCATGACCGGTTCGTCCGAGGTACTGATCGCCGCCCGGCACCTGGTCGGTCTCGACGGGATCAAGCGGGCGGGGATCGGGAAGGGCGTGGACTACTATCACATCCTGCTGGAGCGGCACGAGATCCTCTGGGCCGAGCGGGCCCCGTGCGAAAGCCTGCTTCTCGGCCAAGAAAGCCTGAAGACCCTTGGCGACGAGAACATGGCAGAGATCCGGTTGAACCACCCCGCGGCCCTGGCCTTGGCGGGGCCGGACCGCGCCGCACGGCCCATCCTGTCTGCCCCCAAGGCACGTCGACTGGTCTGGCGCCATGCGAAGAATCGCAAATGGCTGATCGAGCCGCACGGAACCGAGGGCTATCCGATGCTCTCCGTGCCGGACCTTCCCCGGTCGGACGCCGTTCGGCGCGGCCTTTTGCGGCAGCCGGAGCGGGCGCGGGCCGGAAACCGGTCGCGGCACATCTCGACCCGCCGGAACATCGCCTGACCTTCACCGGGACGCGCAGGAAAAAGGCGCGCGTGCGCCTTTCGCGACAAAGCCCCCGTCAGGCCAGCAAAAAGGGCCGCACACTGGCGGCCCTTCGGAAACACATCTTTTGTCGCGCGCAGCTTAGCGGCGGATGCCCAGGCGCTTGATCAGGTCCTGGTAACGGGCCTCGTCGCGGGCCTTGGTGTAGTCCAGCAGCTTGCGGCGCTGGGCGACCAGCTTCAGAAGGCCACGGCGCGAGTGGTTGTCCTTCTTGTGGGTCTTGAAGTGCTCGGTCAGCGCGGCAATCCGGGTGGTCAGGATGGCGACCTGCACCTCGGGCGAACCGGTGTCGCCGCTCTTGGTGCCGAATTCCTTGATGAGACGCTGTTTTTCGTCTGCGGTGATCGACATCGGGTATCTCCTTCTTAAGGTCTGGTGTGACGGCGCAGGCCGGGATGTCGTCCAGCAAGGCCCATGGAGTCCGCACGCAACGGTGCGGATGCGCGTCTAGACCAATCGGCGCGCCATGAAAACCCCCCCGTCCGGGCCGGTCGCGGTGGTTCCTTCAATTTTCCCCATTTCAACCCCGCGCTGAGCGCAATCCGCGTCCACTGTGCAGGAAAGAAAGCCCGGTCAAGGAGGTGCGGTCGGCATGTCTATGGTATTCCTGACAGCGGCGGCCGCGCTGTTCGTCCTGTCGATGATTGATCTCAAGGGCGCCAAGGTCGACGGGGAAAATGCCGCGCCGGGACGTCTCCAGCGGCTGCGCGGCCGGATCGCCGATGTAGTCGCGGGCCTGAAGCCCCTCCTTGGCAAGCGCGGCAACCGGCCCGGCGCCGATGCTGACGCGAGCAGCTGGGACCATGACACCGAAACCGATGGCGATGATGGTCAGACCCTCGACGGGTTGCTGTCCAAGCTGGCGCCGCCGCCGGGCGTGGCGGACGGGGACAGCCGCGCCTTCCGCGAAAGCCTCCAGACCGACCTCGCCAGCGAGATCGGGTCGCTTCGCACCATGCAGGAAACGCCGCGCGCCGCCGCGCCGGCCGCCGCCGCAACGGCCGGCGGTCCCCCCCTGCCGCTGGCCGGCGGCACCTGGGTAGACGGCACCGAGGCCAGCGCGCCCGTCATCGACGATTTCGACCCCGAGGAAGACCAGCTGGTCATCGTCTACGATCCCAATGCCTCGGCCTATCCGCGAGTCTCGGTCCAGGCGGTCGACGGCACCAGCGACGTGTTCGTGCGGCTGGACGGGAAGGTGATGATGCGGGTGACCGGCGGGGCCGGCCGGGTCGATCCCGACGACATCGAGCTGATCGGATCGGACCTGGAAGCCGAGCTCGCCGCCGTGAACGAGACCCGCGACGCGGCCTGAGCGCCGCGTCTAGTCTGCCCCGAAGAAGTCCATCGCTGCGTCGATGACCTGGCCGGGCGCCTCTTCCATCGTGAAGTGCCCGCCGTCGCATTCGGCCAGGGTGATGTCCTCGGCCCAGTCGTGCCACAGGCCGGCCGGGTCGCCCGTGCGCGCCGGAAACCCGCTGCGACCGTGCAGGAACAGGACCGGCGCCGCGATTCGCCGTCCGGCGGCGCGGTCCGCGTCGTCGATGCGCCGGTCTGTCGTGGCCCCCGCGCGATAGTCGGCGCACATGGCCGCGCGCCGCTCGGGCGTTGCCATCTGCGCGCGATAGGCCTCCAGCGCCGTGTCCGAGAAGGGGGCCAGGTCGCGCGTCGCCGACCAGCTGGCCAGCGTCCAGTCCAGGTATCCCCCGGGGTCCGCGCCGATCATCCGCTCGGGCAGGGGGCTGGGCTGCGCAAGGAAGGTCCAGTGGTAAGCCGCCATGGCGATCTCGGCCGTCCACATGGACCAGAAACTGCCGGTGGGCACGATCTCGATCACGCCCAGGCGGCGCAGGCGGTCGGGATGGTCCAGCGCGAATCGGTAAGCCACCCGCGCCCCGCGGTCATGCCCCAAGACATGGGCCCGCTCGATCCCCAGCCTATCCAGCAGCCCGGCGATATCCGCGGCCATCGCGCGCTTGGAATAGACGGTGTGGTCCGCGTCGTCGGCGGGCGCGTCGCTGTCGCCATAGCCGCGCAGGTCGGGCACGATCACGTCGAAGCGCGCCGCCAGCGCGGGCGCCACGCGATGCCAGGCCTGCGACGTCTCGGGATAGCCGTGCAACAGCACGAGGGGCGGGCCCGATCCGGCCCGCGCCACCGACAGGCTGACCGCACCGCAATTCACGCGGCGATGGTCGAACGCTTCGAAATCGGACGGGGCGTTGGACATGAGCTTAACCTTGAAAGTGAATTTCTTCTCACACCCGACGGTAATCCAGCCACCCTACAGTGTCCCGGACAATCGGGGCGAAGGGGTGAGGATATGCTGGCAGCTTTGGTTCTGGCCGGTCTGGCGGGGGCGATGGCGCTTCCGGACGTGCTGTCCGTGGTGAAGGCCCGGGGCGACGAGGCGGACGACGACCCGCCGTCCGAGGATGACGTGGTGCAGGCGCCGGAAGGGGGCGGCGACCTGCTGGATCATGTCGCGCCGGTGCAGACGGCGCCGGTCGCGCAAGACCCGGCCCATGTGGGTGTCGCCACGACCCTGCACGTGGATGTCGGGCCGGGCACGCACCTGGTCGAGAACCTGGTGCCCGGGCTCGACGATGTGGCCCTGTCGCTGCCCGTCCACGCGTCGGACATGGTTCTTTCGGGGGCCACGGATGATGCCGATGCGACCCTGTCGTGGCAACAGGACGGCGGGACCGTCGCGCTGACCTTCCAGGGGTTCGACACCGTGCCCGTCGACAGCGTCTCGGTCGCATTCGAAGGGCAGAAAGGGGCGGTTTCCCTGTCCGATCTGTTGGCCGCGCAGGCCGAAGAGGCCGCGATCGTGACCGCGCCCGATACGCCGTCCGGCTCGGCCCATGCCCCGGCCGGGGATACGCCGCCCGTCGCGCCCGAGGATCCCGAGACGCCCGCGACGCCACCTGACCCGGTCGACGACCCGGGCCAGGTCGTGGCCCCCGAAGATCCCGAGGCGCCGTCGCGCCCCGATCCGGGCTGCGATGACTACGGCGTTGTCCTGTCGCCGGACGAGGATCCGGACGACTACCTCGACAGCGGTCCCGACGACCTGCCGCCCAGCGCCAGTGTCCTGCGCGTGTCCGATTTCACGCCCGGCGATGACCTGCTGCGGATCGAAACCGACGCGGCCGGCCCGCTGTCGCTCCGGCCCGCGCCCGATGGCGACGGGACGATGGTTTTCGTGGGCGACAGCTGGGTCGCGACCGTCGCGGGCCCGCAAGACGGCCTTTCGGTCGATGATATCGTGATCGCGCCCCTGTCAGGACAGGCCGCCTAGGCTACCAGGACTGCGGCGCAACGCCGTAGCCGATGTAGAGCGGGTGCTTCGGGTGGCCGGCCTTGCTGAGGCCCAGGTGATGCAGCGCGTGGCCCCGGTCGCGCAGAAGCCGCTCGACCGCGGGGCCGCGATCCAGCAACGCACCATGGGTGCCCCAGGCGCAGATCACGCGGTCGGCCCAGTCGGCCCCTTCGAGGATCGCGGCGTCGTTCTCGGGGCCGACAGGATCATCCACCTTGCGCAGGCCCTTCGGGTCGGTGCTGCGCCACGCGAAGATGTTGCACACCCGGAAGGCGCCGAAGCCCTGCGCCCGTGCGCGGCGCTCGCAGCGCTCGACCGTGGGGTCGTTCTGCACCTCGGTCGCGGTCGACGGGTTCAGCATGACGAACAGCGCGCGCGGCCCGTCGGTGTCCCAGACCCGGGTGAGATCCCAGCGATAGCCTTCGCAGTCGGAATAGCGCGCGACGCTGGCCGCGTCGCCTTTCTGGTGCGACCGCTCGATCATGCGCCCGCGTCGGAACGGTTCAGCACGCGCGACGGCTGGAACTGCCCCGCGCGGTAGGTGCCGATCGCCAGCGCCTGTCCGCGATGGGCGGCCCAGCAGGTCTCGCCGAAATCGGCCTGGGTCGACAGCACGTCGCAGGGATTGCCGTTCTTCAGACGCGGCACGGCGATGGCGCCGATCTGCACCGACGGCACCTGCTCGAGCCCCGCCTCGACGGGCAGCAGCAGGTCGTCGATCTCGGGCGTGCGGCCAAGGCGCTGGATCTCGTCCAGCGTCACCGCGTGGTCCAGCGTGAAGGGCCCCGACCACAGCCGGCGCAGCGCGGTCACGTGAGCCCGCGTGCCCAGCGCTTCGCCCAGGTCGCGGGCGATGGCGCGGACGTACCCGCCCTTGCCGCAGACCAGTTGCAGATGCGCGCTGTTGGCGTCGGGCCGGTCGGTCAGCTCAAGGCTGTCGACGTAAAGCGGGCGCGCGGCCAGCTCCATCTCGACCCCCTCGCGCGCCAGGTCGTAGGCGCGTTCGCCCTCGACCTTCACGGCGGACACCTGCGGCGGCACCTGCATGATGTCGCCGGTGAAGCCGGGCAGGGCGGCGCGCAGTGCGTCGTCGTCGGGCCGTGCGTCGCTGCGGGCCACGACGTCGCCGCCTGCATCGTCGGTGCTGGTCGCGGTGCCGAAGCGGATCTGGAAGTCATAGGCCTTCAACGCGTCGGTCAGCAGGGGCAGGACCTTGGTCGCCTCGCCCAGCGCCACGACGAGGATGCCGGTGGCGTCCGGGTCCAGCGTGCCGGCGTGTCCGGCCTTCTTCGCCTCGAACGCCCAGCGGACCTTGTTCACCACATCGGTCGAGCCGGTGCCGGCCGGCTTGTCCACGATGACGAAGCCCGAGATATCGCGCCCCTTGCGCCTGCGTGCCATGGTCTACTCCGCCGGTTCGACCGTTCCGATGATCGGCCCCATGGGCAGGCCGAAATCGCTGCGCCCGCCCGCGCGGTCGTAGAGCCGCGAGATGTTGCCGTCGAAATAGAGCGCGTTGCGCGCGCCCAGCCCGTCGCGGAACAGCCGTCCGAAATGGTGGAAATTCACGGGCTGGTTGGAGATCGCCAGCCACGCCGTGCGCCCGTCCGCGCTGACGCCCACGCCGTTGCGCACGTAGCGGCTGTCGCTGTCTTCCAGGAAACGGGGGTGCAGCTCGCCGTCGATCACCAGCATGGGGCCCGATTGCGTCGCGTCGCGGCACTCGGGCGGGGCGGCGGCATAGGCGCGGCTTTCGACGATGCTGGCCGCGCCCTCGCGCAGGCACAGCACGCCGTTGGGCAGCAGGCCGAAATTGCCGGGCCCGTCCGAGGTGACCACGCGCATCACCTCCTGGCCGTCCTCGACGTAGTGGCCCACGGGCGCGCGGTCGGGGTGATACATGCCCGCGTTCATCGCCACGCCCAGCCGCGTGCCCTGCGGCTTCAGCTTCCGGTTCACGGCGGAAAAGCTGCCCAGCGGCACACCCTTGTCGTCATGCAGGAACAGGCGCAGGGTCTCGCGCGACAGGTCGATCTCGCAGACCGTGAAACGCGCCTTGTCGAAGCGCACGTCCTCGCAGGTGGCGGCCGCGGCGCCACCCGGCAGGCCCGCCCAGGCCACCGCGCACAGCCCGGCCAAAAGCCTAGTCTTCATCGTCGCCATCCAGATCGCGCCGCACCTCGTCGCGGGCGAACAGCTCGCGCGTGGCATCCATGCGGTCGAAGGTCTCGTCGATCAGGAACCGCAGGTCGGGCGTGTATTTCATCGTCATCTCGCGGCCCAGCGCGCGGCGCAGCTCGGATTTGTTGCGCTTCAGCGCGGCGATGGCCTCGGGCCGGTTGTCGCCGCCCAGCGGCAGGCAATAGACCGTGGCGATCTTCAGGTCCGGCGAGGTGCGCACCTCGGTCACCGTGACCGACATGCGGTTCAGCTCGGGGTCGTGGATGTCGCCGCGATTCAGCACGTCCGACAGCGTGCGCCGGATCAGCTCGCCCACGCGCAGCTGGCGGTTCGAGGGCCCGGGCCCGTCCGAGAACTTGTTTCGTGCCATGGCTCGCATCTAGGCCCGCGCGCCCGGCCACGCAACCCGGACGTTGCACCCGTTGCCCGTGCGCGGTAGCGGTTTTCCGCACGCGACCGGACGGGAAGGAGAGCCACCATGCGCATCGCGATCACCGGCGTCTCGGGGCGCATGGGGCGAATGCTGGTCGACACGGCCGCCACCATGAATGGTGTCGAGGTGACGGGCGCCACCGAACGTCCGGGCAGCGACTGGATCGGGCAGGATCTGGGCCAGGCGCTGGGCGGCGCGGCCAGTGGCGTGACCGTGACGGACGACCTGGCGCAGGCGTTGGAACAGGCGGATGTCGCCATCGACTTCACCGCGCCCGCCGCCACGCTGGAGCACGCCCGCATCTGCGCCGACATGGGGCGCGCCCTGGTCATCGGCACCACCGGGTTCTCCGACGACGAGCTGGCGGCGCTCGCCCCCTTCGCCGCGCGCGCCTGCTTCGTCCGCGCCGGCAACATGAGCCTTGGCGTCAACCTGCTGACCCGCGTGGTGAAACAGGTCGCCGCCGCGCTGGACGAGGCGTTCGATATCGAGGTCGTCGAGGCGCATCACCGCCACAAGGTCGACGCGCCCTCGGGCACCGCGCTGATGCTGGGCGAAGCGGCGGCCGAGGGACGGGGCGTGCGCCTCGCCGATGTGGCCGACCGGGGCCGCGACGGGATCACGGGCGCAAGAAAGCCTGGCGATATCGGCTTCTCGGCCATTCGCGGCGGGTCGATCATCGGCACCCATGACGTGATCTTCGCGGGCGAGGGCGAGACCATCACCCTCAGCCATGTGGCGACCGACCGCAGCCTGTTCGCGCGCGGCGCGCTGAAGGCCGCGCTCTGGTGCGACGGAAAGCCGCCGGGCGCCTACGACATGTTGAGCGTGCTGGGTCTGGAATAGGACCGCTCCGGGCCTAAGCTTCCTTTGCGTCAGGTCAAAGGAGCTTGTCCCATGCTGCGTGCCAGTCTGATCGCCGCCGCCCTTGTCGTCACACCGCTCGCCGCCGCGTCGTCGACGGACGAACGGATCACCACCCGCGCCGAATTCGTGGACCGCGTGGCGAACCGCAACCTCAGCCGGCTGGGCGTCGGCGTGCGCGTGACGCCCGGCGGCCAGATCGAGGGCAGCGCCTTCGGCACGCCCGTCACCGGGTCGTGGGATTGGCGCGGCAACCGGTTCTGCCGTGAAATGAAATGGGGCGATCGCAGCTGGGAGGACAGCTGCCAGGCGGTCGTCATCCGGGAAAACCGGGTCTATTTCCAGCCCAGTTCGGGCAGCAGCGTCTACCTTTACATGCGCTGAGGGCACGGCATCGCCTCAGAAGTCGATGGCGATGCCCTTCTTCTCCCAGTCGCCGTAGCGCACGGGCTCGGGGCCGTCGCGGCCGCCAAGCTCGGGCGGCAGCTCCTGTGCCTTTGCCTTGCGGCGGCGTTCCTCGGCCTCGGCAAGGGCGCGTTTCGCGGCGTCGGGCAGGTCGTCCTGGGGCATCGGTCCGGTTCCGGTTGCGTCATCCATGATCCATAGCTAGGCCGCGACAGGCCCCGGCTCAAGAGCTGCGGGCGGTCCGTTGCAACGGGGATGACGACATGGCCGAGATCGACGGGGCGCGCGCCGCCGCACTGGCACTGGTGGGTGACGTGACCGAGCACGGCCGGCTTATGTCCGAGGTGCTGGAGCAGCGGACCCGCGCACTGGAAGCCCCCGACCGGGCCCGCGCGCAGCGGCTGGCGATCGGCACGCTGCGCTGGATGGACCGCGCCGACCGGGCGCTGGGCCCGTTCCTGCGGATGAAGCCCTGGCCCGAGGTTCACAACATCTTGCGGCTGGCGATCTACGAGATCCACGAAGGCGGCACCCCGCCCCATGCAGCAGTCAGCGCCGCCGTAGACCTCGTACGCGCGAGCGAGCGTGGCGCGGGGCAGGCGGGGCTGGTCAACGGCGTCCTGCGCAACGTCCAGCGCGCGGATGCCTGGGCCGCGCTCCCGGTGCCGCGCCTGCCCAAGTGGCTGCGCAAGCCGCTGCTCAAGACCTACGGCAAGGCGGCGGTCGCGGGCATGGAGGACGCCTTCGCCGCGACCCCGCCGCTGGATCTGAGCGTGAAGGAAGACGCCCCCGGCTGGGCCGAGCGGCTGGGCGGTCGGGTCACCCCCACCGGGTCGGTCCGGCTGCAACCCGGCGCGCAGGTCACCGCGCTGCCGGGCTACGACGACGGCGCGTGGTGGGTGCAGGACGCCGCCGCTGCGCTGCCCGCCCGCGCGCTGAACCCGCAGCCGGGCGAGCGGATCCTGGACCTCTGCGCCGCCCCGGGCGGCAAGACGCTGCAACTGGCCGCAGCCGGTGCCGATGTCACCGCGCTGGACATTTCCGAGACGCGCATGGCCCGCGTCGCGCAGAACCTGTCGCGCTGCGGGATGGCGGCCGAGGTGGTGGTGGCCGACGCGCTCAGCTATGCGCCCGACCGGCCCTTCGACGCCGTGCTGCTGGACGCGCCGTGCTCGGCCACCGGCACGATCCGCCGCCACCCGGACCTGCCGCGCGCCAAGGCGGCGCAGGATTTCGCGCCGCTGATCGCCTTGCAGGCGGCGCTGCTGGACCGGGCGGTGACGCTGACCGCCCCGGGGGGGCGCATCGTCTACTGCACCTGCTCGCTCCTGCCCGAGGAGGGCGAGGCGCAGGTCGACGCGGCGCTGTCCCGACATCCCGGCCTGACGCTGGATCCCGGCGCCCTGACGCTGGACGGCATCGCGTCCGACTGGATCGGGCCGCAGGGATTGCGGCTGCGCCCGGATTACTGGCCCGAGATCGGCGGGATGGACGGCTTCTTCGTGGCGGTCTTCCGCGTGGCGTGACGCGCGCCGGGATGACAGCCGCGCCGCGCGGCCCTAGACTGCGGCCAAAGACCCATGAAGGGCCAGGCACGGGCAGCCGATGACCGACATTCGACAGACAAGGGCCGACCGCCTGCATGCGCGTCTCGCCGGGCTGGGCCGCCACACGCGGGCGTTCGAGCGTGAGCCGCTGCCCCCCGGCACCGGCATCGCCGAGCGTGGCGCGCAGATCGTCGCCGGGCATTTCCTGTTCCGCGGCTACCTGGTCGAGGCGGCCGAAACCTCGGTCTGGGACCTGCCGCTGCCGGACGATCCGTTGTTCGAGGCCGACCTGCACGGCATGGCCTGGCTGGACGACCTGGCCGCGCAGGGCACGCGCAAGGCCGATGTCCTGGCACGTGACTGGGTGCATGACTGGATCGCGCGGTTCGGGCGCGGCCGCGGCCCCGGCTGGCGGCCGGACCTCGCCGGGCGGCGCGTGACACGCTGGATCCAGCACGGCGAGATGCTGCTCGACGGCGTTCCGCCCGCCACGCGACGCCGGTTCTTCGCCGCGCTGTCGCGGCAACTGACGTTTCTCGCGCGCCGTCAGCGGTCTTTGCCCATGGCCGCCCCGCGGCTCGAGGCGCTGATGGGGCTGCTGGTCGCGGGCCTGCATCTGCGCGGGGCGGGGCGGCACCTTTCGCGCGCCACGACGGGCCTCGCCACTGCGGCCGAGACCCTGATCGACGCCGAGGGGGGCATCGCCAACCGCAACCCCGAGGATCTGGCGATCGTCTTCGGGCACCTGGCCGCCGCCCGCGCCGCGCTGGTCGAGGCCGAGCGGCCGGTGCCGCAAGCGATCACCGACGCGCTGGAACGCGCGGCGCCCGTGCTGCGCTGCCTGCGCCACGCCGATGGCGGGCTGGGGCGGTTTCACGGCGGCGGACGCGGCCAGCCCGGACGGCTGGACCGGGCGCTGGCGCAGTCGGGCGTTGCGGCCAGCCCCCCGGGGGACCGCGCCATGGGCTTCGCGCGGCTGTCCCACGTCCGCGCCACGGTGCTGATCGACGTGGCCGCCCCGCCCGAGGGCCCCGGATCGGCCGAGGCCCACGCCTCGACCCTCGCGTTCGAACTGACATCGGGCCGCCGTCCGGTCATCGTCAGCTGCGGTGCGGGCCGCAGCTTCGGCGAGAAATGGCGCCGCGCGGGCCGGGCCACGCCCAGCCACAGCACGCTGGCGCTGGACGGGTATTCCTCGGCCCGGCTGGGCGCCTCGGGCGACGGATTGCTCTCGGACGCGCCCCGCGACGTGCGGATGGAACGACGGCGCAGCGACCGCTCCACCGGGCTCATCGCCGGGCATGACGGCTATGTCGCCGATTTCGGGCTGACCCACGTGCGCCAGCTCTACCTCGATACGAACGGCCGCGCGCTGCGGGGTGAGGACGTGCTGGCAACGGTCGAGCAGAGCGACGAGGCGATCTTCGACCGCGCGCTGGACGCGACCGAGACCGGCCATCTGCCCTTTCGCATCCGCTTCCACCTGCATCCCGACGTGGTGGTCCAGCCCGGCGACGATCCCAAGACGGTGTTGCTGCTGCTGAAAAGCGGCGAGCTCTGGACCTTCCATCACGGCGGCGCGGCCGAGATGCGGGTCGAGCCGTCGGTCTATCTCGACAGCGTGTCGCTGTCGCCGCGCGCCACCAGCCAGATCGTCCTGGCCTCCAGCGCCGCCGATTACGCCACCCGGGTCAGCTGGACCCTTGCAAAAGCGCGCCAAACACCCGATGCGGTGCGCGACACGGTGCATGACGACCAGCCCGTCATCGCCTGACCGCAAGAAGGAGCCGCCCCGATGCCCGATCTCGTCCCCCTGAAACGCGCGCTGATTTCCGTCTCGGACAAGACCGGGTTGCTGGACCTGGGCCGCGCGCTGGCGGACCGGGGCGTCGAGATCCTGTCCACCGGCGGGTCGGCCAAGGCCCTGCGCGACGCGGGCATCGCCGTGCGCGACGTGGCCGAGGTGACGGGCTTCCCCGAGATGATGGACGGCCGCGTGAAGACCCTGCACCCCATGGTTCATGGCGGCCTGCTGGCGCTGCGCGACAACCCCGACCACGTGAAGGCGATGGAGGATCACGGCATCGGCGGGATCGACCTGCTGGTGGTGAACCTCTACCCGTTCGAGGCGACCGTCGCGCGCGGGGCCGACTGGGACGAGGCGATCGAGAATATCGACATCGGCGGCCCCGCGATGATCCGCGCCGCGGCCAAGAACCATGGCTTCGTAACAACCGTTGTCGATGTCGAGGATTACGCCGCCCTGCTGGTCGAGCTGGACGAGAACGGCGGCCAGACCGGCGCCGCGTTCCGGCGCACCCTGTCCCAGCGCGCCTATGCCCGCACCGCGGCCTACGATGCGGCCGTGTCGACCTGGATGGCCGACACCACCGGCGATGCCGCGCCACGCCGCCGCGCCGTCGCCGGTACCCTTAAGCAGACCATGCGCTACGGCGAGAACCCGCACCAGGCGGCGGCGTTCTACACCGATGGCACCGATGCGCCCGGCGTCGCCACCGCGACCCAGCACCAGGGCAAGGAGCTGAGCTACAACAACATCAACGACACCGACGCCGCGTTCGAGCTGGTGAGCGAGTTCGCGGGCGAAGATCCGGCCTGCGTCATCGTCAAGCACGCCAATCCCTGCGGCGTGGCCCGCGGCGGAACGCTGGCCGAGGCCTACGCCCGCGCCTACGATTGCGACCGCGTGTCGGCCTTCGGCGGGATCGTGGCGCTGAACCGCCCGCTGGACGGTGCGACGGCCGAGGCCATCGCCCAGATCTTCACCGAGGTCGTGATCGCGCCCGGCGCCGACGACGACGCCCGCGCGGTCTTTGCCGCCAAGAAGAACCTGCGCCTGCTGACCACTGACGGGCTGGCCGACGCCCGCGCCGGGGGCCGGGTCTGGCGGCAGGTCTCGGGCGGCTACCTGGTGCAGGACAAGGACGTGGGCCAGATCGCGCTCGACCAGCTGCGCGTGGTGACCAAGGTGCAGCCGACCGAGGCGCAGCTAAATGACCTGCGCTTTGCCTGGACCGTTGCGAAACACGTGAAATCCAACGCCATCGTCTACGTGAAGGACGGCGCCACCGTGGGCGTCGGCGCGGGACAGATGAGCCGCGTGGACAGCACCCGCATCGCGGCCCGCAAGGCGCAGGACATGGCCGAGGCGCTGGGCCTTTCGGCACCTCTGACCCAGGGCTCGGTCGTGGCGTCGGACGCGTTCTTCCCGTTCCCCGACGGTCTGCTGGCGGCGGCCGAGGCGGGCGCGACGGCGGTGATCCAGCCCGGCGGCTCCATGCGCGACGACGCGGTGATCGCCGCGGCGGACGAGGTGGGGCTGGCGATGGTCTTCACCGGCATGCGGCATTTCCGGCACTGACATGCGCCGGCTCTGGATCACAGCGGCGATCACCTTCGTGCTCGACCAGGTGGTGAAGCTGATCGTCGTGCAGGGCCTCGACCTTGCGCGCGTGGGCGCCATCGACGTCATCCCGCCCTTCCTCAACCTGCGCATGGCGTGGAACCGGGGGATCAACTTCGGTCTCTTCGCCGGCGACAGCGACGCGGCGCGCTGGGTTCTGATCGCGCTGGCGCTGGTGATCTCGGGCTGGGTCCTGCTGTGGATGCGGCGCGAACGGCCCGGTCCCTTCGCCATGGTTTCGGCGGGTCTGCTGGTGGGGGGCGCCATGGGCAACGTGGTCGACCGGCTGATCTACGGCGCGGTCGCGGACTTCCTGAACATGTCCTGCTGCGGGATCGAGAATCCGTATGCCTTCAACGTGGCCGACATCGCCATCTTCGCCGGGGCGGTGGGGCTGGTTCTGTTCACCGGCGGGAAGAAGACCCCGTGACGGGCCGGACGTTGTGCGATATGCCTGCCGGGGACGAGCGATGAAGGGGGCGCGCATGCGCGGTCGGTTGATGCGGGGTCTTTTTGCGGCTGCCATGGCGGCGGGCCTGTCGGCCTGCGGCGGCCCGCCCGATCTCATCACGCTGACCTCCGACAGCCAGGGCCCCGACGAATTCGCCATCGTGCCCAACAAGCCGCTGCAGGCACCCGAAAGCTTCAACGCCCTGCCGCCGCCCACGCCGGGCGGGACCAACCGCTCGGACCAGACGCCCGAGGCCGACGCGATCGCCGCGCTGGGCGGGCGTCCGCAGGCGGGGCAGGTGCAGGGCGGCGCGCTCATCGCCCGCGCGACGCGCTTCGGCGTGAACGGCGACATCCGACGCACCCTCGCCTCCGAGGATCTCGCTTTCCGCGAGGACAATGACGGCCGGCTGCTGGAACGGCTGTTCAATACATCGATCTACTACAAGGCCTACGCGCCCCAGTCGCTGGATCAGCACGCCGAGCTGGAACGCTTCCGCCGCCAGGGCGTGCGCACCCCCGCCGCCCCGCCGGAAGAGCTGCAGTAACACCGCGGCCGGGGCGAATGGTCACAACGGCGTAAGGCCCATTGCGGCGCCCGCCGGCGTGCATAGTTTCTTGCGCAACCATTCGCCGAAGGAGCCGCCCTTGATGCTGCGCAAATCTATCCTGTCCATCGCCACGCTCTTGGGCCTGGCCCAGGCCGCCCACGCCGCCGACGTGTCCAGCTTCACGCTCGACAACGGCATGGACGTGGTCGTGCTGGAAGACCCCCGCGCGCCCGTGGTGGTGCACATGGTCTGGTATCGCACCGGCGCCGCGGACGAGCCGCCCGGCGTCTCGGGCGTCGCCCATTACCTCGAACACCTGCTGTTCAAGGGCACCGAAAAGCTCGAGCCGGGCGAATTCAGCCGCGTGGTCGCCGCAAACGGCGGCACCGACAACGCCTTCACCGGCCAGGACTACACCGCGTATTTCCAGCGCGTCGCGTCGGACCGGCTGGGCCTGATGATGGAGATGGAAGCCGACCGGATGCGCAACCTGCAACTGGACGGACAGGACATCACCACCGAGCGGCGGGTCATCCAGGAAGAACGCCGCCAGAGGACCGAGAACGATCCCGGCGCACTGTTCGGCGAGCAGCGCAGCGCCGCGCAGTACCAGAACCACCCCTACGGCATACCGGTCATCGGCTGGATGCACGAGGTCGAGGCGCTGGAACTCCAGGACGCGCTGGATTTCTACGAGACCTATTACAGCCCCAACAACGCGATCCTGATCGTGGCGGGTGACGTGACCCCCGACGAGGTCCGCGCCCTGGCCGAGGAGCATTACGGCCCGATCCCGGCCAACCCGGACCTGCCCGAGCGCACCCGCCCGCAGGAGCCGCCGCAACTGGCCGAGCGTCGCCTGACCTTCGAGGACCCGCGCGTGGCCCAGCCCTATGTCATACGCACCTATCTCGCCCCCGAGCGCGACCCGGGCGACCAGCGCACGGCCGCAGCATTGACGCTGTTGTCGGACGTGCTGGGGCAGGGCCAGACCTCCGAGCTGTCGCGCCGCCTGCAATTCGGCACCGGCGAGGCGCTGTATGCGTCGGCCTTTTATGGCGGCACGTCGCTGGACGACACGACCTTCGGTCTCGTCGTCGTCCCCGCACCGGGCGTGTCCCTTGAGGACGCCGAAGCCGCGCTCGACCGCGAGCTTGCCGATTTCATCGAGGACGGCGTCGATCCCGAACAGCTCGACCGGATCAAGATGCAGATGCGCGCCGCCGAGATCTACGAGGCCGACAGCACCCAGTCGCTCGCCCGCCGCTACGGCGCGGCCCTGACCTCGGGGTTGACCATCGAGGATGTCGAGGCGTGGCCGGGCATCCTGCAATCCATCACCGGCGAGGAAATCGTCGAGGCCGCACGGCAGGTCTTCGACCGGCGCAACGCGGTCACGGGCTACCTGACCACGCCGCAGGACACTGCGCCCGCCGCCACGGCGACCGCGCCCGATCCGACCCCGGCGGCGAACGAAACGGTCCCGCAAGATCCGCAGGAGATGACCCAATGATGATGCGTATCGCAGCCTTCGCCGGCCTCGTCTGGGCCGCCGCCCTGCCGGTCTCGGCGGCCGTCGAGATTGACGAGGTGACGTCGCCCGGCGGCATCGACGCCTGGCTGGTGCAGGAGGACTCGATCCCCTTCACCGCGCTGGAAATCCGCTTCAAGGGCGGCACGATCCTGGACCCCGAGGGCAAGGAAGGCGCCGTGAACCTGATGATGGGCCTGCTCGAGGAAGGGGCCGCCGAGATGGACGCGCAGGGCTTCGCCGCCGCGCGCGAGGAACTGGCGGCGTCCTTCGAGTTCGACGCCTACGACGACGCGGTCAGCATCTCGGCCCGCTTCCTGACCGAGAACCGCGACGAGGCGGTGGCGCTGCTGCGCGCCGCCCTGGTCGAGCCGACCTTCGACCAGGTGGCCGTGGACCGGGTGCGCGACCAGGTGCTGTCGAACATCGCCAGCGACCTGAACGACCCCCGCACGATCGCCTACCGCGCCTTCAGCGACGCGGCCTTCCCCGACCATCCCTACAGCCGGCCCAACGACGGCACACGCGACAGCGTGGCGACCCTGACGCGGCAGGATATCGTCGACGCGCACGCGGCCACCCTTGTCCGCGACCGGCTCTACGTGGGCGCGGTGGGCGACATCACGCCCGAGGAGCTGGGCACGCTGCTCGATGACCTGCTGGGCGATCTGCCCGCGACCGGGGGCACACTGCCCGAGGATGCCACGTATTCCGCCGAGCCGGGCGTCAGCGTCATCGACTACGACACCCCGCAATCGGTCGTCATCTTCGGCCACGAGGGCATCGACCGACACGATCCCGATTTCTTCGCCGCCTACGTCGCGAACGAGATCTTCGGTGGCGGCGGTTTCAACTCGCGCCTGATGGAAGAGGTGCGCGTCAAGCGCGGCCTGACCTACGGCGTCGGCACCGGGCTTCAGCCCATGGATTACGGCGCGCTGATCCTGGGGCAGGCCAGCACCGCGAACGAAAGCGTCGCTGAGACGGTCGAGGTCCTGCGCGACGAATGGGCCCGCATCGCCGAGGGCGTGACCGAGGAGGAACTCGACGCCGCCAAGACCTACCTGACCGGGGCCTACCCGCTGCGCTTCGACGGCAACGCGCGCATCGCGGGCATCCTCGTGGGGATGCAGATGGATGGGCTGGGCGTCGACTACATCGCCAGCCGCAACGACAATATCGAGGCGGTGACGCTGGACGATATCGCCCGCGTGGCTGACCGGATCTACCGCCCCGAGGACCTGCGTTTCGTGGTGGTTGGCCAGCCCGAGGGGCTCGACGCCACCAACTGATCCCGGCGCGCCCCGGCCTTTGCGCCGGGGCGCGTTCGGGCGGCCCGGGCCGACCCGCCATTTCCTGTTGATAAGCCCAGATCCCCCCTGTGCAGGTGGGGCGAGGCCATGCTACCACTGGTGGCATGACGCTGCATGACCCCAAGATAGGCGCGGATCGCCCCAGAATCCGTCAGCTGGACGATGGTGCGATCAATCGCATCGCCGCCGGCGAGGTGGTCGAGCGTCCCGCCTCGGCGGTGAAGGAACTGGTCGAGAACGCGCTGGATGCCGGGGCCACGCGCATCGACATCGCCTATGCCGATGGCGGCAAGACCCTGATCCGCGTGACCGACGACGGCTGCGGCATGACGCCCGAGGATCTGCCGCTGGCCCTGGCCCGCCACGCGACGTCGAAGATCGACGGGTCGGACCTTCTGAACATCACCTCTTTCGGCTTCCGGGGGGAGGCGTTGCCCAGCCTCGGCGCCGTGGGGCGTCTCACGATCACCAGCCGCGCGGCGGGGTCCGATGGCGCCTGTATCGCGGTGGCCGGCGGGCGCGCCGAGCCGGTCCGCCCCGCCGCCATCCGGTCGGGCACGGTGATCGAGCTGCGCGACCTGTTCTTCGCCACGCCTGCCCGCCTGAAGTTCATGCGCACCGACCGGGCCGAGGCGCAGGCGATCGCCGACGTGGTCAAGCGGCTCGCCATGGCCGAGCCGACGGTCGCCTTCACGCTCAGCGACGTGTCGGGCGGCGGCGAGGGCCGCGTCGTGTTCCGGGCCGACGCGGGGACCGGTGACCTATTCGGTGCACTTCGTACACGGCTTGGCCGCATCCTCGGCGCCGATTTCGCCGACAACGCGCTGACCATCGATGCATCGCGCGACGACGCGGCGTTGACCGGATATGCCGCCCTGCCGACCTATTCTCGCGGACAGGCGACCCATCAATACCTGTTCGTCAACGGCCGCCCGGTCCGGGACAAGCTGCTTTTCGGTGCGTTGCGCGGGGCTTACGCGGACTTCCTCAGCCGCGACCGCCACCCCGTCGCGGCCCTGTTCGTCGAATGCGATCCGGCGCGCGTCGACCAGAACGTCCACCCCGCCAAGACCGAGGTCCGGTTCAAGGATCCCGGCAATATCAGGGGGTTGATCGTCTCGGCCCTGCGGCATGCGCTGGCCGAGGCGGGCCACCGCGCCGCGACGACGGTGGCGGGCGCGGCGCTGGGGGCCATGCGTCCCGAGCCGCCCGCCGCGGCCCCGCGCGTCTACCAGATGGACCGTCCCAGCGTGCCGCGACCCGCGCCCGCGCCGGGCTTTGCCGAGACCCAGGGCAGCTGGGCCCGCGTCGATCCCGACCCCGGGCCGGTCATCGAGGACGAGACCCCGGCGCACAGCTTTCCGCTGGGCGCGGCGCGGGGACAGGTCCACGAAAATTACATTATCTCCCAGACGGATAGCGGAATGGTCATCGTCGACCAGCACGCCGCGCACGAAAGACTGGTCTACGAGAAGCTCAAGCGCCAGATGGCCGAGAACGGGGTCGCCTCGCAGGCCCTGCTGATCCCCGAGATCGTGGATCTGTCCGAAAACGATGCCGCGCGCCTGCTGGAGCTGTCCGACGGCCTGTCGCGCCTGGGGCTCGAGATCGAGGCTTTCGGCGGCGGCGCGGTCGCCGTGCGCGCCACGCCCGCCATCCTGGGCACCGTGGATGCTC
This sequence comes from Palleronia salina, assembly GCF_900141995.1. GTDB lineage: Bacteria > Pseudomonadota > Alphaproteobacteria > Rhodobacterales > Rhodobacteraceae > Palleronia > Palleronia salina. The sequence goes on from NZ_FQZA01000011.1 coordinate 74,110, forward strand.
AGGCCATGCTGCGCGACATCCTGGACGAGCTCGATGACCTGGGCGACAGCCTGTCGGTGCAGGCCCGCATCGAGGCGGTGCTCAGCCGCGTGGCCTGCCATGGCTCGGTCCGATCGGGCCGGCGGATGAGCGCGCCCGAGATGAACGCGCTCCTGCGCGAGATGGAGGCGACACCCCATTCGGGACAATGCAACCACGGGCGCCCCACCTACGTGGAATTGCAGTTATCCGACATTGAACGGCTGTTCGGACGGCGATGACCCGCGCAGAGCTTGACCTTTTGCTACAAGATCCGCTGACCCTGCCGGTCGCTCTGGGTGCCTTTCTGCTGGTCATCCTGCTTCTGCTGCTGGTCACGCTTGTCCGTGCGGGACGAAGCGCCCGCCAGACCGAGGCCTTAACCGCCGAGCTTCTTCGCATGGGCCGCGACGTCCAGCAGCTTGGCGCCGGGCAGGCGCAGCTTTCGGGCAACCTGCAATTGGTCAGCGACACCCAGTCCAAGGCCCAGCTGAACCTGATCCAGACGGTCGAGGGGCGGCTGAACGACGTGCAGTCGCGCATGGCAGACCGCCTGGCCGAGAACGCGACGAAGACGAACCGCGCGCTGTCCGAGATGCAGGAGCGGATGCGCGAAACGCTGCACGGCCAGACCGAGAAGACCACCCATTCGCTCACGCAGTTGCGCGAACGCCTGCAGGTCATCGACAAGGCGCAGGACAACATCACCAAGCTGTCGGGCGATGTGCTGAGCCTTCAGGACATCCTGTCGAACAAGCAGCGCCGCGGCATGTTCGGCGAGATCCAGTTGCAGGATATCGTGTCGAAGGCTCTCCCCGCCGACAGCTTTACCCTGCAGGCGACCCTGTCGAACGGCAGGCGCGCGGACTGCCTCGTTCATCTGCCCAACCCGCCGGGACCAATCGTCATCGACGCCAAGTTCCCGTTCGAGTCGTTCGAGCAGCTGGCCGCGGCCGAAACGAAGGATGACATGACCCGCGCGCTGCGCGCCTTCGGGGCGGCCGTGCGCAAGCATATCAAGGACATCTCGGACCGTTACGTGATCGAGGGCGAGACGGCGGACGGCGCCATCATGTTCCTGCCCTCCGAGGCGATCTATGCCGAGCTGCACGCGCGTCTGCCCGAGGTCGTGCGCGCCGGGTTCGAGGCGCGCGTCTGGATCGTGTCGCCGACCACCTGCATGGCCACGCTCAACACCATGCGCGCGATCCTAAAGGATGCCCGGATGCAGCAGCAAGCCGGCGCCATCCGCAAGGAGCTGGCCCTGCTCAACGCCGATTGCGAGCGCCTGGTGGGGCGGGTGGGCAATCTCGACCGGCATTTCCAGCAGGCGCGCAAGGACGTGGACGAGATCCTGATCTCGGGCGAAAAGGCCAGTAAACGCGCCGATCGCCTGCATCATTTCGATTTCGCCGAGGTCGAGGATCCCCCCCTGGTCGCGTCGCCGCGCGAAGGGGTGAACTGACACGATGTCACAGCTTGCTTATATGGCTGTCCTTTGACCACATTTGAAACATATGGACCGTCCAAGCCGTGCCTATACGTGAAAAGACATCGACCCAGCTGGAGATCCCATGCCGTTCGAGCCATCGACCGACCTGCCCCGACGCATAGCCATCATCGGGGGCGGAATCTCGGGGATGGCCGCGGCCTATCTCCTGAAGGACCGTCATAACGTCACGCTCTACGAGGCCGAGCGCCGGCTTGGCGGCCACGCCCGCACCGTCATGGCCGGCAAGCGCGGTGACCAGCCGGTGGATACCGGCTTCATCGTGTTCAACAAGGTGAACTATCCGCATCTCGTGTCGCTTTTCGACGAGCTCGACGTGCCGGTTACCGAAAGCAACATGTCCTTCGGCCTGTCGGCCCGGGGCGGGCGGCTGGAATACGGGCTGGCCGATCTCCGGACGGTTTTCGCGCAACGGCGCAATGTCGCGAACCCGGCCTTCCTGCGGATGCTGCGCGACATCGTGCGCTTCAACAGGCTGGCCCGCGATACAGTGACACCGGACATGACCATCGGCGCCCTGATCGAGCGGCTTCGCCTCGGTGCCTGGTTCCGCGACTATTATATCCTGCCGTTCTCGGGCGCGATCTGGTCCACGCCCTGCCGAGGCATCCTGGACTTCCCCGCCGAGGCGCTGGTGCGTTTCTTCGAGAATCACGCCCTGCTGGGCTACGAGGGGCAACACCAGTGGTACACGGTGCAGGGCGGGTCGGTCGAATACGTCCGGCGCCTTGAGGCCGCCCTGGCGCGGGCGGGGGTCGAGCTGCGCACCGGGGCGCCCGTGGCGCAGGTCCGCCGCGACGCGGCCGGCGTGCACGTGGACACGCATGGCGCGGGATCGGACCATTTCGACGAGGTCATCTTCGCCACCCATTCCGACCAAGCGCTGGCGCTGCTGGAAAAGCCCACCGCGCCCGAGCGGGAGGCCCTGGGTGCCGTGCGCTACCAGCCCAACCACGCGGTGCTGCACGCCGATGCGTCGGTGATGCCACGGCGCCGGGCGGTTTGGTCCAGCTGGGTCTACAAGGAGCCGCGGACCGGTCCCGCGGACCGCATCGCACTGAGCTACTGGATGAACTCGCTGCAACCGATCCCGCAGGACGACCCGATGTTCGTGACGCTGAACGGCGGCGACGGGATCGATCCGAGGCTGGTCTACGACGAGGTCACGTTCAGCCATCCGGTCTACGATCGCGCGGCCCTGCGCGGGCAGGCGCAGATCCGCGCCATGAACGGCACCCATGGCACGTGGTTCTGCGGGGCCTGGATGCGCAACGGTTTCCACGAGGACGGGTTCGCCAGCGCGGTGGACGTGGCCGAGGCCATGGGGCAACGGGACAACACGGCCGTCGCCGCGGAATGAGCCCCGTGGAGCATATCGCCGGGCGCACCTTCCACGGGCGCCGGGGCGCGGTGCGCAACGCGTTCACCTACGGGATCGATTATGTCGCGCTCGACGCCGAGGCATCGGTGCGCGGGCCGAGCCTGTTCACGCGCAACGGTGCCGGCCTGATGAGCCTTCGGGACCGCGACCATGGCGGCGCGCCGGGGCAGGGGCGTGGTGCGGCCTGGGTGCGCGACGTGCTGGCGGATCATCCGCTGGGGCCCCATGTAGACCGGGTCGAGCTTCTGGCCCAGCCGCGCGTGCTGGGGCACGTATTCAACCCGGTGAGTTTCTGGCTGCTGCGCGACGAAAACGGCGGCCTGCGCGGCGTGATCCCCGAGGTCACGAACACCTTCGGCGACCGCCACAGCTATCTTTGCCACCGCGACGACATGGCGCCGATCGGCCCGCGCGACACCCTGAACGCGCGCAAGATTTTCCACGTGTCGCCTTTCCAGGACGTGGCCGGCGGCTATGCTTTCCGGTTCGACATCGGCGCCGAATACGTGCGCATCGTCATCGACTACCGCACCGATGGGGGCGAGGGGATCCTTGCCACGTTGGAAGGCGGGCGGCGGCCGCTGACCAATCGGTCGATCCTGGCGGCCTGCCTGCGGCGGCCGTTCGGGTCGCGGCGGGTGTTGGGCCTGATCCACTGGCAGGCCCTCAAGCTGTGGTGGAAAGGGGCCGGATACCGGCCGCGTCCCACGCCGCCCACGCAAGATATCAGCCCCTGACGGGGTGGCGGGTCGCCGCTTGCGGCCCCGGGCGCGAGGAACATTCCGACCGCTCGATTGTAGGAAAGACACGGACACGAAGCAGACAGACAGCCGCCACGACCGGGCCGCACGCCAGACGAAAGATGAGACATGGACATCTTCATTTACATCTCGATCCTGGCCGTCTTCCTGTTGGGCGCGCTGATCCTGCGCGCGAATTTCGTCGCCTTCCGCGGGCAGAACATCTCGGACTACGAGGGGTTGGGCCCCGAGATCGACCTGCGCCGCCACCTGGACGGACCGCTGATCTGCGAGGGCGTGATCTTCGGACCGACGGGGCGGGTGGCCTCGCGCTTCACCGCCGCGATGCGTGGCGAGTGGGAGGGTGACCGCGGCGTCCTGCACGAGGATTTCAGCTACGACAGCGGCGCGCGGCAATCGCGGGCCTGGCATCTCGAGCTTCACGGCGACCGCTTCATCGCCCGCGCCGACGATGTCGAGGGCGAGGGCAAGGGCCAGGTCGGCGGACCGGCCGTGCGCCTGAGTTACCGGATCGTGCTGCCGAAGGATGCGGGCGGGCACAGGCTGGACGTGGTCGACTGGATGTACCTGTCCGAGAACGGGACCATCATTAACCGGTCGCAATTCACGAAATACGGGTTCCTGGTGGCCGAACTGGTGGCCACCATTCGCAAGGAAGAGGAATGATGCGGGACTTCAACAAGAAACGCTATTGGATCGTGGGCGCCTCGGAAGGGCTGGGGCGCGAGGTTGCAAAGGCGGTCAGCCGCGCGGGTGCGCATGTGGTGCTGACGGCGCGCAGCGCGGACCGTCTGCACGAGCTGGCGGACGAGATCGCCGGCCCGTCCACCGTGGTGACCTGCGACGTGACCGACGACGACGACGTGGCGCGCGCGGCCGGCGAGGCGGGAGAGCTCGACGGTCTGATCTGGCTGGTCGGCGCCTACTGGCCGCAATCGGCGACGGAATGGACGCCCGAGCAGGTCACGACCATGTTCGACGTGAACCTGACCGGCGCCGCAAGGGTGTTGGGACAGGTCGTGCCCGCCATGGTCGCGCGGGACGCGGGCCATATCGTGCTGACGGGGTCGCTGTCGGGTTTCCGCGGCCTGCCGAACTCGATCGGCTACGGCGCGTCCAAGGCCGGGCTGATGGTGCTGGCCGAGTCCATGTATGCCGACCTGCGCCAGACCGGTGTCGACGTGCAGCTGGTGAACCCGGGCTTCGTGCGGACGCGGCTGACCGACAAGAACGACTTTCACATGCCCATGATGATGGAGCCCGAGGACGCGGCCCGCGAGATCATGGAGCACATGCACGACGACACGTTCGCCAAGAACTTCCCGCGCAGCTTCGGGGCTTTGTTCCGGGTGGCGAATTTCGTGCCGGACTGGATGTATTACCGCCTGCTGGGCTGAACCGGGCGCGGCGCCTCAGGCGAGGTGATCGACCTCGCCCAGGTGCTGCGCCAGGTCGTCCACGCGCGACAGGAACCGGTCGTAAAGCTTCGGGTCCGACGGCGCGGCGTGCACGCCCGGGGCGATATCGCCGGCCTGGACAGCGCGGATCGCCATGGCCACCGGGATCGACACAAGCCGCGCCATGGCGCTGCCGCGCGCGTCGCCCCAGGCATCCATCACGTGGGTCTTGTGGTAGATCGTCCTGCCGTCGCGCTCGGCCCGCAGGTCGACGCACATCACCACGCGGTCCGGCTCGCCCTCGGCGTAGGCATGTTCGGCCCAGAAGCCGTCGGACATCTCCTTGAGGCGCGCGTCGCCCGCGGGACCCTCCAGCGTCTCGACCTCGGCGAAGACCGGCGCCCAGGCGTCCGACCAGCCCTGCAGCCGCAGGGTGCCGCGCACGAAGGTTTGCGTGTTCCAGTCCGGATCGAAGCCGTACTGCGCCATGAAGGGCAGGCTGTCGCGGTTGGGATAGACCTGGAAGGTCTCGGGCGTCGGCAGCTGCGCCTCGTAATCGCCGATGGCGTCCCAGGGCCGCGCGGCGTCGAAGGGGGCGCCGTCCTTCAACGACCGCGAGGGCGAGCGCAGCGCCTTCAGCACGCCCAGCGGCGACCAGCTGAACTTGTAGCGGAAATCGTTGGGGACCTTGGGAATGCCGCCGCAATAGCTGAGAAAATGCAGCGCGTTGGCGGGGTCGAACGCGTCGCTGGCGCGGTAGTCGTCCATCAGCTTGTGCGCCAGCAGGTGGTCGATCCCGGGGTCGAGCCCGATCTCGTTCATGAGCGTGACACCGGCGGCCTTGGCCCTTTCGTCCAGCGCCCGCATCTCGGGCGCGATATAGCTGGAGCTGACGAAATGCGCGCCCCTGGCGATGGCGAGCTCGGCCAGCGCCACGTGGAAATCGCCGGGCAGCATCGACACCACCACGTCGCCCGGCGCCAGCGCCGCGCCGATGGCGTCCATGTCGAAGGTCTCGATCCGGTCGGTCAGGTCGCCGACCGCCGCCACCGCCTTGTCGCGCGAGCGGTTCCAGACGATCACGTCCGCGCCCTCCGAGATCAGTTCGCGCAGGCCGGGGATCGCGGACAGGCCGGTGCCGCACCAGTGAATGGTCATCGCTTGGGGCTCCTGTTGGGATTTAGGTATTTGGGGAAAGATGAAGTCACGGACGGTGCGCGAAGAAGGTCTCGCGCGCGCGGGCCCAGACCGGGTCGGTGTCGATGCGGGGCAGGGCGCGCAGGGTCGGCAGAAGCTGCGCGGCGTAGTCCTGCGAAGCCTCGACCGGCAGCATCGAGGGCAGGTTGTCGATGGCCATGACGTCCAGCGGCGGGGAGTCGTGGACCCTGAGCACCGGCGCGTCCCAGGTGGTGGTGCGGTCGTAGACCTTCACCGGCGAGAAATCGGACGTGGGGTCGCAGGCGATATCGCCGATCACCGTCAGGCGGCGCGGCGCGGTCTTCGCGTCCGCGGGCACGAAGACGGGGCAGCCCGGCGCGGCGAGGATGCAGTTCAGGAACAGGTGGTGGTGCAGGACCTCGGGGAAGGGGCCGCCACGGGCGGTCTCGGCCATGTCCCAGCGGGTGACGGGCGCGCGCACGGCGGTGCAGAAATCCGACGCGCCGGAGCCCACGCGCCCCTTGGCGCCGATGACCAGCACGGTGGGGAAGCTGGCCGTCGCGTCTTTCAGCTGCGTCCGCACGTCTTCCGCCAGGGCATCGGCGTCGGGATAGCTGCGCGCGGGCGGGCAGGGCGCGCCCTTCTGCTGCGCGGCCCAGGCCATGAGCGACACCGCCGCCCCCGCGAAGCCCGCCCAGTAGCCGAAGGCGGCGACGCGCTTGCCCGCGTCGTCGACCAGGTATTCCAGGTCGTAGAGGGTGCCGCCCCCGGCCTTGAACCGCTCGAGCAGGCGACGCCCGTCGGCCTGTCCCTTGTAGGCGTGGCCGAACATGATGTGGCGGTGACCGAGCGGCGTGCCGTCGTCGGGCAATTCCTTCAGGCCGAAGATGATGGCGTCCGCCGGCGCGTGGGGCCAGCTGCCCTCGGGCGCGATCACGGCGCCCGCGTCGCGGTAGCCGTCGATGGGAATGGCGCGGGTGCTGCTTTCCTCCACCGTGACGCGCAGGCCTGCCTGGATCAGCCCGGCCGCGCCCTCGGGCGTCAGGCCCACCCGGTCCTCGTTCGCGCGCGGCTCGGCGCGGACCCAGAGATGCGTCATGGCGGTATCTCCCTCAGTAATGGGTGCGCGCGTGGGCGCGGTCGTCGCGGTCCAGGTGCGGCGTGGCGTTGAAGCCCGCGAGCAGCATCTGGTCGCGGCGGATATGGAAGCGGTGGATCGACGTGTTGTGGATCGGCATCAGCACGTGGGCCAGCCGCGTGGCGTCGAGCTCGAGCACGTGGCGCAGGGCCATGCCGATGACCCCGCCCGAGGTGACGCAGAGGGTTCGCCGCCCTTCGGCCGCCGCCTCGATCAGGACCGAGGTGATGCGCGCCTCGAAGCTGGCGAAAGTTTCGGTCCCCATGATCTCGGCCGCGTGCCAGGCGCGCATGACCTGCGGCGCGTGGTCGAAGAACCCGTCGGCGTCCGGCATGGGCACGCCGTGCACATCCTCGAGCGCGCGGCCCAGGGCGAAATAGTCCATCTCGTTCAGGCGCGGGTCCTCGGCCGCCTCGACCCCCATGGAGGCGGCCGTTTCGCGGTGGCGCCGCAAGGTGCCCGACAGCACCGCGTCGAAGCCTTCGCCCTGGTCGCGCAGCCAGTCGCCCAGCCATTCGGCCTGGCGGAACCCCAGGTCGCTCAGCCGGTCGTATTCCTCTTCGGTCGCGGCGTGGGAATTGGCCTGGCCGTGGCGGACCAGAACGATTTCGCCCATCGGGTCGTCTCCTTGCCTGATGAATCCGGCGATAGCCGCTTTCGGCGCGTGGCGCAAATGGGCGTGAGACGTCGCATTCGGGGGCATGACACACCGGCATCCATCGCTAGGGTGGGGCGGCGCGCGACAGGGGGGACAGCATGGCCGATCCGGTGATCTTCAAGCTCGACGGACAGACCGTCACCGCCCGGCCGGGCGAAACCATCTGGCAGGTGGCCAAGCGGCAGGGCACGACCATCCCGCACCTGTGCTACAAGGACAGCCCCGGTTACCGGCCCGACGGCAACTGCCGGTCCTGCATGGTGGCGATCGACGGCGAGCGGACGCTGGCCGCGTCCTGCATCCGCACGCCCGAGGACGGCATGGAGGTCACCACCCAGGGGGCGCGCGAAACGCAGGCGCGCCGCATGGTGCTGGAGCTGCTGACCGCCGACCAGCCCGACGCGACCGCGGCGCACGATCGCGGCTCGCACATGCGCGAGGTCGCCGACCAGGCCGAGGTCACCGACAGCCGGTTCCCCCCGCTGGATACCGCGCACGTGCCGCTGCTGGACGACAGCCATGTCGCGATGCGCGTGAACCTCGACGCCTGCATCCAGTGCGGGCTGTGCGTGCGCGCGTGCCGCGAGGTGCAGGTGAACGACGTGATCGGCATGGCGGGACGGGGGCACGCGGCCTACCCGGTCTTCGACATGGACGACCCCATGGGCGACAGCACCTGCGTCGCCTGCGGCGAATGCGTGCAGGCCTGTCCCACGGGCGCGCTGATGCCCGCCAGCGTGCTGGACGACCAGCAGCGCGGCGATAGCAGCGATTTTGACACCGAGGTGAAATCGATCTGCCCGTTCTGCGGCGTCGGGTGCCAGGTGTCCATGAAGGTGAAGGACGGACGCATCGCCTACGTGGACGGCATCGACGGCCCCGCGAACGAAGGGCGCCTGTGCGTGAAGGGTCGGTTCGGCTTCGACTACATCCACCACCCGCATCGCCTGACCAAGCCCCTGATCCGCCGCGACGATGCACCGGACAAGGGGCTGAACGTCGATCCCAGCAACCCCTGGACCCATTTCCGCGAAGCGACGTGGGAGGAGGCGCTGGACCGCGCGGCCCACGGGCTGGGCGACTTGCGCAGCTACTACGGCGGCCGGTCGGTGGCGGGTTTCGGCAGCGCCAAGTGCACCAACGAAGAGGCGTACCTTTTCCAGAAGCTGATCCGCCAGGCTTTCGGCCACAACAACGTGGATCACTGCACGCGGCTCTGCCACGCGTCCTCGGTCGCCGCGCTGATGGAGAACGTGGGATCGGGCGCCGTGACCGCCGGCTTCCGCGAGATCGAGAACGCCGAGGTCGCCATCGTCATCGGCGCCAACCCGGCCGAGAACCATCCCGTCGCGGCCACCTATTTCAAGCAGTTCGCCCAGCGGGGCGGACAGCTGATCGTGATCGACCCGCGTGGGCAGGCCATGGCGCGCCATGCCAGCCACATGCTGCAATTCCGGCCGGGCACGGACGTGGCGCTGCTCAACGGCATGATGAACGTGATCGTCGAGGAAAAGCTCTACGACCGGCAGTATATCGAGGGTTTCACCGAGGGCTTCTTCGAGTTCCGCGACCACATCCGGGCCTTCCCGCCCGAGCGGATGGCCGAGATCTGCGGCATCGACGCCGAGACGATCCGCGACGTGGCGCGCACCTTCGCGCGGGCGAGCCGGGCGATGATCTTCTGGGGCATGGGCGTCAGCCAGCACGTCCACGGCACCGACAACGCGCGGTGTCTGATCTCGCTCGCGCTGCTGTGCGGACAGATCGGGCGGCCGGGCACCGGCCTGCACCCGCTGAGGGGGCAGAACAACGTGCAGGGCGCCAGCGACGCCGGGCTGATCCCGCACGTGATGCCGAACTATCAAAGCGTCGAGGACAGCGAGGTGCGCGAGCTGTTCCGTCACATCTGGGGCGGCACCGAGATCGACCCGACGCCCGGCATGACGGTGGTCGAGATCATCGACGCCATCTACCGCGGCGAGATCAAGGGCATGTATATCCTGGGCGAGAACCCGGCCATGTCCGACCCCGACGTGGAACATGCCCGCAAGGCGCTGGCCCAGCTCGACCACCTGGTCGTGCAGGACATCTTCCTGACCGAGACGGCGAACTTCGCCGACGTGATCCTGCCCGCCGCCGCCTTTCCCGAGAAGCGGGGCACGGTCACCAACACCAACCGGCAGGTGCAGATGGGCCGCGCCGCGGTGGATCCGCCGGGCGCGGCGCGGCCGGACTGGGAGATCGTCGTCGACATGGCGAACCGGCTGGGGCTCGACTGGGATTACGACGGGCCGCGCAGCGTCTTCGACGAGATGAAGATGTCCATGCGCAACCTGCACCACATCACGTGGAACCGGGTCGAGAGCGAAGGCTCGGTCACCTTCCCGGCCATGTCGCGCGACGATCCGGGCCGCTCGGTCATGTTCGGCGAGGGCTTTCCGCGCCGCGCGGGCCGCGCCAAGTTCACACCCGCCCGCGTCACCCCGCCCGCCGAGGCGCCCAGCGAGGATTACCCGATGATCCTGATCACCGGGCGCCAGCTGGAGCACTGGCACACGGGCGCGATGACGCGCCGGGCCTCGGTGCTGGACCAGATCGAACCGGCGCCGACCTGCTCGATGCATCCCAGGACCCTCAAGCGGCTGGGCGTGGAGCCCGGCGGGCAGGTGCGTCTGACCAGCCGGCGCGGCAGCGTGACGGTCGATGCACGGTCGGATCGCAACGTGGCCGAGGACTGCGCCTTCCTGCCCTTCGCCTATGTCGAGGCGGCGGCCAACATCCTGACCAACCCGACGCTGGACCCATGGGGCAAGATCCCCGAATTCAAATACTCGGCCGTCCGGGTCGAGGCGGCGTCGGACAAGGCGGTGGCGGCCGAGTAGGCGCGCCGGGCCGCCCCGACTGCGACATTCTGGCGCGGTAAGCCATTGGCTGGTCAAGCATTTCGCCTTCAAGGGGTGCGGAAAAATTTGTTCGCCGCTTTGGCGACAACATGCCGAAGCTGTCGATTTCCTCAGGAAATCGGCGGCGGGATTCCGCGCCCTGTTGCGTGATTGCACGGCCAGGCAAAGGCTCCGAACAATCTGGGCGCACGCGTTGAACCCGCGCGGGTGAAAATCATTCTCCAGGCTCACGCGGCGCCTCCCGCCGCGCGGTTTCTTACTGGAGTTCGTCAGATGACACATACCCAAAGCATCGCCGTTTCGGCCGCGCTTGCCGCCCTGCTGGGGTCGGCCGCGCACGCCCAGACCACCACCTTCGACAACACCGGCCTGCGCGGCGACAGCGCCGTCGAGGACGCGAACGAGAACCTCGCCGAGGATATCGAAGACGATTTCGACCGCCAGACGCGCCGCTTCGGCAACGAGGGTCGCGCCCAGGGCTTCACCGGCTCGGTCGCGCTGCGCGCCACCGCCGATACCGGCGACAGCCAGCAGGACAACGACGACTCGCTCGACCTCGGGGTCGGGTCGAACCTGGGCTATGTCTGGGGCCCCAACGGCGTCGAGCTGGGCCTCTACTATGCCTATTCCGAGGCCGACGGCGACACGGACGAGAACAGCCTGCTCTACAGCCTGCAGTACACGCGCGACATCAACCCGCAGCTCTATGGCTTCGCCAAGCTGCAGGGCACCTATGACGGCGAGACCGACCGCCCGAACACCGCCAACACCTTCGAGCGCGAGAACGACGTGTTCCTCGGCTTCGGTGCCGGTTACCGCGTGATCGACACGGCGCAGACCCAGTGGTCGATCCAGGCCGGTCCCGGCTATCGCTTCGCCAGCTTCCGCGACATCGGCGCGGTCGTGCCGGGCGCCGACAACGACGACATCAACGAGGCCGCGTTCTCGCTGTCGTCGGAGTACCTGCAGCGCATCAACGAGCGCGTGTACCTGACCAACGACACCGACATCATCGCGTCGGACTCGGACACCGTGCTTTACAACGACCTGGGCCTGAACGTGTCGATGACCGACGTGCTGGCGCTGCGCACCTCGGTGCAGTCGGAGTATCACACCGATCCCGCGCCGGGGAACAAGTCGACCGAGCACCAGTTCGGCGTCTCGCTGGTCTACACCCTGAACTGAGCCACGCGCGCAGTTTCGACCATTCAAGGGGCGGCCCGTCGCGGGTCGCCCCTTCGCATTCGCAGCATCTGTGCCGCTCTGCGGGATGGCGCGTGCCGCTGGCCGGTCGTGTCGGAAAAGGCGCAGCCGGATACTTGACCCGGCCCATATTTTCGGTCGCAATGCCCCCAACGCCGCAAGCAATAGCGGCGAGGGAGGACATCGTCGTGACTGAGACCGCCGTCTCGATTCCCGCGCTTCTGGCGCGCAACGCCCGTGATCTGGGCGAAAGCCCGGCCTATCGCGAGAAGGAATTCGGGATCTGGCAAAGCTGGACCTGGGGCGAAGTCTCGGAAGAGATCGAGGCGCTGGCGCTGGGGCTCATGGACCTGGGTCTGGCGCGCGGCGACCTGGTGGTCATCTCGGGGCGCAACCGTCCCGCGCTCTACTGGGCGATGGTCGCCGTGCAAAGCGCGGGCGCGGTTCCGGTGCCCATCTATCAGGACGCCGCCGTCGACGAGATTGCCTACCAGCTCGAGCATTGCGGCGCGGTCATGGCGATCGTCGGCGACCAGGAACAGGTCGACAAGCTGCAGGAGGCCACCTCGGCCGAGGGCAGTGCGCTGCGGCACATGGTCTACCTGGATGGGCGGGGCCTGCGGAAATACGACCACGAGAAGCTGACCTCCTACGCCGACGTGCAGAAGGCGGGCCGCGACGCGCGCAAGCGCCTGGGCAGCGAGTTGCAGTCGCGCACCGACGCGCTGGGCTACGACGATACCTGCGTGATGCTTTACACCTCGGGCACCACCGGGCGGCCCAAGGGGGTGGTTCTGTCCAACCGCAACATCATCGAGACGGCCAAGGCGTCGGTCCAGTTCGACAACCTGACCCACCGCGAGGATACGCTGGCCTACCTGCCCATGGCCTGGGTGGGCGATTTCATCTTCTCGATCGCGCAGGCCTACGTGGCGGGGTTCTGCGTGAACTGTCCCGAAAGCCCCGACACCATGGCCGTCGACCTGCGCGAGATCGGGCCGACCTACTACTTCGCGCCGCCCCGGGTGTTCGAGACGCAGCTGACCACCGTGATGATCCGGATGGAGGATGCGACCCGGATCAAGAAGGCGCTGTTCGATTACTTCATGGCCCACGCCAAGCGCGTCGGCCCCGATATCCTTGACGGCCGCGAGGTGGGCGGCTGGGACCGGCTGAAATACCGGCTGGGCGAGCTGATGGTCTACGGGCCCCTGAAGAACACGCTGGGCTTCAGCCGCATCCGCGTGGGCTATACCGCGGGCGAGGCCATCGGCCCGGAAATCTTCGAGTTCTACCGCGGGCTGGGGATCAACCTGAAACAGCTCTACGGTCAGACCGAGGCGTCGGTCTTCATCACCCAGCAGCCCGACAACGAGGTCCGTTCGGACACCGTGGGCGTCGCCTCGCCCGGGGTCGAGATCCGCATCGACGAAAACGGCGAGGTCTTCTACCGCTCGCCCGGCGTCTTCGTGGAATACTACAAGAACCCCGAAAGCACGGCCGACACCAAGGACGCCGATGGCTGGGTCGCCACGGGTGACGCGGGCTTCTTCGAGGAAGGCACCGGCCACCTGCGCATCATCGACCGCGCCAAGGACGTGGGCAAGCTGGCGACCGGCCAGATGTTCGCGCCCAAGTATGTCGAGAACAAGCTGAAGTTCTTCCCCAATATCCTGGAGGCGGTGGTTTTCGGCGCCGGGCAGGACCGCTGCGTGGCGTTCCTGAACATCGACCTGAACGCCGTGGGCAACTGGGCCGAGCGCAACAATATCGGCTACGGCTCCTACCAGGAGCTCTCGCAGCATCCCAAGGTGCTCGAGATGATGCGCGGCCACGTGGCCGAGGTGAACGCCAGCGTCGCCGAGGACGAGATGCTGTCGGGCTGCCAGGTTCATCGGTTCGTGGTGCTGCACAAGCAACTCGATGCCGACGACGGCGAGCTGACGCGCACCCAGAAGGTCCGCCGCAAGGTCATCGGCGAGAAGTTCGAGGACATCCTCGACGCGCTCTACGGTGGCAAGGACGAAATCTACACCGAGACCGAGGTCACCTACGAGGACGGCCGCAAGGGCAAGATCAAGGCGACGCTGAATATCCAGGACGCGCAGGTCTTCCCCGTTGGCGGCGCGATGCAGGAGGCGGCGGAGTGATGATCGTATCTCGCCACACAGGTATCGCCGCCCAATGGTGTGAACGCGGACGGGGAGCCGGCCAATGAAAGACACCGCCGAAAGCTACGTCACCGAGGACGGCCGCACGATCGGCGAGGTGATCCTCGATCTGCGCGGCATCACCCTGCGTTTCGGCGGGGTCGAGGCGATCAAGAATATCAGCTTCGACATCCGCAAGGGCGAGATCCGCGCGATCATCGGCCCCAACGGCGCCGGCAAGTCGTCGATGCTGAACGTCATTTCGGGCTTCTACAACCCGCAGGAGGGCGAGGTCTGGTTCCGCGGCGAACGCCGCCCGCCGATGAAGCCCTACCAGGTCGCCCGCGCGGGCGTCGCGCGCACCTTCCAGAACATCGCGCTGTTCGAGGGGATGACCGTCCTCGACAACATCATGACGGGCCGGCTCAACGACATGAGCGCCGGGCTTCTGGCGCAGGCCATCTGGAAGGGCAAGGCCGAGCGCGAGGAGATCGAGAACCGCGAGCGGGCCGAGCGGATCATCGACTTCCTCGAGATCCAGCACATCCGCAAGACGCCGGTGGGCCGTCTGCCCTATGGCCTGAAGAAGCGGGTCGAGCTGGCCCGCGCGCTGGTGGCCGAGCCGGACCTTCTGCTGCTGGACGAGCCCATGGCGGGCATGAACGTCGAGGAGAAGGAGGACATGAGTCGCTACATCCTCGACGTGAACGACGAGCTGGGCACCACGATCGCCCTGATCGAGCACGACATGGGCGTGGTCATGGACCTGAGCGACCGGGTCGTCGTGATGGATTACGGCCGCAAGATCGGCGACGGCACCCCCGACGAGGTGCGTGGCAACCAGGAAGTCATCGACGCTTACCTGGGGGTCGCCCATGACTGAATCTCGCCGGGCTTCGTGGGCGTCGCGGGCCGCGCGGTCGTTCCGGCTGGCCGCGCCCACGCTGGGCCTGATCGCCACGCAGGCGTCCGGGCAATCGGGTGTCGAGGGCGACTGGATCGCCATGCTCGACACCTGTTCGGGCTATGCCGAGACCGGGAAGGTCGCGTCCTTCGACGGATGGCGCCTGTCGCCGACCGAAGATGGCCGCTCATGCGAAGCCCTTGCAACCTGTGCCTCGCCCTTCGTCGCGCTGGTCCGCGAAGGCGCTACGGCCGACAGGGCGTCAATCACCGTGTCCGTGGGGGCAGCCGACCTGATCGGCAGCGCACCGGGCGCGGATGGTCCCTCGGCCGACTCTGCCGTGGGCGACGCGCCGCGGCATTTCAGCTGCACCAATGGCCGAGCCTTTTCGACCCCGTACGAGATCCTGACCGACGCGACCGAGGCGTGGGTCGCCGACGCCCAGGCGCAGCACCGCCTGGCCGTGATCGGTCGCGGCGAGACGGGCACGATCGTGATGCAGGGCTGCGGCTTCGACGGGCGCCCCTACACGTTGGCCGTGGTGGCATTTCCCGGCATGTTCCCGCAGCTGAGTGCCGTCTATCCGGCCCAGCCCGAGACCCGCGGGCTCGATCCCTCGCTCTGCGGGGCGACGGGATGAAGCGGACCGGGACCCCCGCCTCGCGCGTTCCCCTCGTATCAATCCCCAAAGGAGATACGAGATGAGCGATCTGAGCTGGCACAAGAAGACATTGGCCGACGCGCTGGGCGCCGATCAGGGCCTGCCCGACTGGGCGGGCGAGATGGTGTCGAAATTCGGCCCCGAGGACCTGGAGGGGCTGCGCAAGAACGAACGCGAGGCGGTTCTGTCGGCGCTGGGCCGCGTGGCACGGCAATCGCGCGACGCGCGCCAGGCCGATATCCACGACGGCGGCGAGAACCGCCCGGCCTTCGTCGAGGGCGACATCGACTGGGGTCTTCGCGCCGCGCGCGCCGCGCTCGAGGCGCAGCCGGCGGGCGAGCGGTCCGAGAAGGCGAACGAATTGCTGGGCGACTGCACCTGCCCGGCGGCGACCGGCCCCAACCCCGGACGCGATGCGTCCACGCCGGGGACCGACAAGATGTGACGCGAGACAGGGCGCGGCGGCCACGCGTCGCCGCGCCCGGCAAGACCCGCCAGAGACCCCGACAACAAGGGGGCGCGGCGCCAAAGGGAGGAGGGGCGAAATGCCCGATCAGCTGTTATTCGCCATCGCGGCCCTGCCGGATCGAGATCGGCGCCATGATTGAGGTTGGGATCATGAGCGGCGTCGTCGCGGTGGGGCTCGGCATCGGGATGGGCATCGGCTCGGTTCTCTGGGAGCGTGGCTCCGGGGTGGTCGAGACCGTTCAGGCCATGCTGACGGAGCGCTGCTTGCCCTACATGACCGGAGGCTCGCCGGACGTGTCCCGGCTGGAAGAGTTCGCCTACGGAGCGGAGTCGGCGTGGGCGGATCCCGAAACGGCCGTTTTCATCAAGTTCGATGAAAACGGCATTCGCCGCTCCTGCGACATCCAGGACGACCTTGTCATCTGGTCGAAACAGGATCGGGATGAAGTCCTCAATGCCGTGCGGACATTCGCGCACGATCATATCGCGCCGCTCAATAGCCTTCCCTTGGTCGAGGTCGATCTGACAGTGAACGGCGTCGGAGAGCCATTCTTTCTGTGGCGCGAAGCAGGCACGGTGCGACCTTCATACGCCACCGGTTTTATCACTTTTCTCACTCCAAAGGAGCGAGGGACAACGAACGTGAGCGTTGATTACGCGCCGTTCGTCGCGCTTGTTGCAAATGCAGGAGCCGCCGATGCCTGACCAGCTTTTATTCGCCATCGAGGTCACGCTGAACGGCCTGATGGCCGGCGTGCTCTACGCGCTTGTCGCGCTGGGTTTCGTGCTGATCTTCAAGGCCAGCGGCATCTTCAACTACGCGCAAGGGGTCATGGCGCTTTTCGCCGCGCTGACGCTGGTGGGGATCATGGACGGCCAGGTCCCGTTCGAGCACCTGATCAACGCCGTCTTCGGCACCGACATCCACGGTTTCGGGTGGGAGGTGCCCGCGCTGCTGGCGATCCTGCTGACCATGGTCGTGATGATCGCCTTCGCCTGGGCGGTGAACTGGATCGTGCTGCGCCACCTGGTCGGACAGGAGCCGATCATCCTGTTCATGGCGACCATCGGCCTGGCCTATTTCCTGGAAGGCCTGGGCGACATGATGTGGGGCGCCGATATCAAGACGCTGGACGTGGGGCTGCCGCAGGGCATCAACACCACCATCGACGAAGCCACGTTCAACATGTTCGGCTACGGCTTCTTCATCGACAACCTGGACATCACCGCCACGATCATCGCCGCCGTGCTGGTTGCCGTGCTGGTCGCGTTCTCGCAATACACCAAGCAGGGCCGCGCGCTGCGCGCCGTGGCCGACGACCACCAGGCCGCGCTGTCGGTGGGCATCTCGCTGAACTTCATCTGGGTTCTGACCTGGTCCATCGCGGGCTTCGTGGCGCTGGTCGCGGGGATCATGTGGGGGGCGAAGTCCGGCGTGCAGTTCTCGCTGAGCCTCATCGCGCTGAAGGCGCTGCCGGTGCTGATGCTGGGCGGTTTCACCTCGATCCCGGGCGCCATCGTCGGCGGGCTGATCATCGGCGTGGGCGAGAAGCTGTTCGAGTTCCTGATCGGCCCCCTGGTGGGCGGCGCGACCGAGAACTGGTTCGCCTACGTGCTGGCGCTGATCTTCCTGGTGTTCCGGCCCCAGGGCCTGTTCGGGGAGCGGATCATTGAACGTGTGTAGCGCGGCGCGGGCCTTGGCCGGGAGGGGGCTCTGCCCCCGCCGCTGCGCGGCCCCCCGAGGTATTTCGGGAAAGATGAAGACCGGCGGGCGGCGCGTGGCCCGCGACATGGGAAGGGAGGGTGCGTGATGCTCTATCGTGAGGCGGGTGACTTCAAGACGACCTACCGCGAGGACAGCCAGACCTTCCCGATCCGGCTGGACCGGACGGCCTATTTCCTGATCCTGGCGGTGGCCGCGCTGTTCGTGCCCTTCGTCATCAACGACTACTGGCTGAACGCGGTGCTTCTGCCGTTCCTGATCTACGCCATCGCGGCCATGGGTCTGAACATCCTGACGGGATATTGCGGGCAGGTGAGCCTGGGCACCGGCGCTTTCATGGCGGTGGGGGCCTATGCCTGCTACAAGCTGATGACGGCGTTTCCCGACATCAACATTGCGATCCACATCGTCCTGTCGGGCTTCATCACCGCCGGTGTGGGCATGCTGTTCGGGTTGCCGTCGCTCCGGATCAAGGGGTTCTACCTGGCCGTGGCCACGCTGGCGGCGCAGTTCTTCCTGGTCTGGCTCTTCAACCGGGTGCCGTGGTTCTACAACTACTCGGCCTCGGGACAGATCAACGCGCCCGAGCGCACGCTCGCGGGTTTCCGCATCACCGGGCCCGAGACGCAGGCCTGGGCCGTCTACCTGTTCTGCCTGGTCTTCGTGGTGGCGTCTGCCTGGATCTGCCGCAACCTCACGCGCGGAGCCATGGGGCGCAAGTGGATGGCGATCCGCGACATGGACATCGCGGCCGAGATCATCGGCGTGAACCCCCTGCGCGCGAAGCTGAGCGCCTTCGGGGTGTCGTCCTTCTTCGTCGGTATCTCGGGCGCGCTGTTCTTCAGCGTCTACCTGGGCGCGGTCGAGGTGGGCGAGGCCTTCGGCATCAACAAGTCGTTCCTGGTGCTCTTCATGGTCATCATCGGCGGGCTGGGATCGATCCTGGGCAGCTTCCTCGGCGCGGCCTTCATGGTGCTGCTGCCGGTGCTGCTGAAAAACGTGCTGGTGGGCGGGCTGGGCTGGCCCACGGACCTGGCCGCGCACCTGGAATACATGATCGTCGGCGGGCTGATCATCTTCTTCCTGATCGTCGAGCCGCACGGGCTGGCGCAGCTGTGGCGCATCACGAAGGAGAAGTTGAGATTGTGGCCGTTCCCGCACTAGGCTCGGTCACCGCCCGGGACACCGGGCCAAAAGAGACGTCCGCACTCCGGGCGCAACACTGACGGTCCCGCGGAACGGGACTTGGGAGGAAGACCAAATGAAGAAGACCCTGACAACCCTGGCGCTGGGCGCCACACTGGCCGCGGGACCCGCGCTGGCCGAGCTGACCTTCCCGTCGCTCAGCTATCGCACCGGGCCCTACGCGGCGAACGGGATTCCCTTCGCCGACGGCTACGCCGACTATTTCGCCATGCTCAACGAGCGCGACGGCGGCATCGGCGGCGAGCGCATCAACATGATCGAGTGCGAGACCGGCTACAACACCGAGAAGGGGGTCGAGTGCTACGAGGCCACCAAGGGCGAGGGCGCGCTGGTCTACCAGCCGCTGTCCACCGGGATCACCTACCAGCTGATCCCGCGTGTCAGCGCCGACGGCATCCCCATGCACACGCTGGGCTACGGCCGGACGAGCGCGTCGAACGGCGAGGTTTTCCCGTGGGTCTTCAACTATCCCGCCACCTACTGGGACGGCGCGTCGGTCGCCATCAAGTACCTGCTGGACGAGAACGGCGGTGACCTGAGCGGCAAGAAGATCGCGTTGGTCTATCACAACTCGGCCTACGGCAAGGAGCCGATCCGCACCCTGACCGAGCTGTCGGAAGAGCACGGCTTCGAGCTGCTGGAGCTGCCGGTCGACCACCCCGGCCAGGAGCAGAAGTCGCAGTGGCTACAGATCCGCCGCGAGCGCCCCGACAACGTGATCATGTGGGGCTGGGGCGTGATGAACCAGGTCGCCATCCAGGAGGCCGTGAACATCCGCTATCCCATGGACCAGTTCATCGGCATCTGGTGGTCCGGGTCCGAGAACGACGTGCGCCCGGCGGGCGAGGGCGCCGATGGCTACAAGGCGCTGAACTTCCACGCCGTCGGATCGGATTTCGAGCTTTACGACGATCTCGAGGAATACGTCTGGTCCAAGGGCAACGCGGCCGGCGCGGGCGATCAGCACGGCACCGTGCTGTATAACCGCGGGCTCTATGCCGCGATGATCGCCGCCGAGGGCGCGCGCAAGGCGCAGGAGATCCACGGCACCAGCGACATCACCCCCGCGATGATGCGCGACGGGCTGGAGCAGCTGGAGATGACCGAGGAGAGCATGGCCGAGCTGGGCCTTGCCGGCTTCGGCCCCACCTTCAGCGCGTCGTGCGAGAACCACGGCGGATCCGGCCGCGCGGCGATCAACCAGTGGAACGCGAACGAGGGCAAGTGGGAGGTCCTGACCGACTACATCCAGTCGGACCAGGAGCTGATCGCGCGGCTCGTCCAGGAAGACTCGATGGCCTACGCCGAAGAGAACAACATCGAACTGGCCTGCCAGTGACGTGACCCCGTTGCCCGGCGGATCCGCTCCGCCGGGCAATTTCCGCGACGCAACAGAAGGCCCTTCCATGTCCGACGCCCAGACCCTGAACCGCGCCGCCAACGACCAGCCGACCGACGACGCGCTGCTCGAGGTGCGCAATATCGAGGTGATCTACAACTCGGTCATCCTGGTGCTGAAGGGCGTCAGCCTGAAGGTGCCGAAGGGCGGGATCACCGCGCTTCTGGGCGGCAACGGCGCGGGCAAGACCACCACGCTGAAGGCGATCTCGAACCTGCTGAAATCCGAACGGGGCGAGGTCACGAAGGGCCAGATCCTGTATCGGGGCGAGCGGGTGCAGGACATGCTGCCCTCGGACCTGGTCAAGCGTGGCGTCATCCAGGTGATGGAAGGGCGCCACTGCTTCGAGCACCTGACCATCGAGGAAAACCTGATGACCGGCGCCTATACCCGTGGCGACGGGCGCGCGAAGGTCGAGGAGGACCTGGAACTGGTCTATACCTATTTCCCGCGCCTGAAGGAGCGGCGGAAGAGCCAGGCCGGCTATACCTCGGGCGGCGAGCAGCAGATGTGCGCCATCGGCCGGGCGCTGATGTCGCGGCCCGAGACGATCCTGCTGGACGAGCCGTCCATGGGGCTTGCGCCCCAGCTGGTCGAGGAGATCTTCGGTATCGTGAAGGATCTGAACGAGCGCGAGGGCGTGAGCTTCCTTCTGGCCGAGCAGAACACCAACGTCGCGCTGCGCTTCGCCCACCAGGGCTACATCCTAGAGTCGGGGCGCGTCGTGATGGACGGCAAGGCGTCGGACCTGCGCGAGAACCCGGATGTGAAGGAATTCTACCTCGGCATGTCCGACGAAGGGCGCAAGTCGTTCCGCGACACGCGGTCCTACCGCCGCCGCAAGCGCTGGCTGTCGTGAGGGTCGGGGGCGCGCCCCCCGACCTGCAAAAGGTATTTTCGGAAAGATGAAGGCAGGGGCGGGCGCGTTATCGGATAACGGTGGCGCGTCTTTGGCTTTCGGGCGCCCTCGGACCATGTGGAGGAGACGATGATGAGCGATCTGGAATTCAGGAGCGTGGAGGCGCGCGCCGCCGACCTGGCCGAGGCCCTGCCGGCGCAAATCGCGCGGGCGCAGGCATTGCCGGGCAACGGCGCGTTGGCCGATGTGGCCGCGGCTGGGGTGACCGATGCGGCGGCGCTCGCCGCGCTGCCGGTCCTGCGCAAGGCCGACCTGGTTGCCGCCCAGCAAGCCGCGCCACCGCTGGGGGGATATGCGGCGCCGCTCGACCGTTTTACCCACGTGTTCCAGTCGCCGGGCCCGATCTACGAGCCCGGGCGCATCGACGGCGACTGGTTCCGCCTCGGCCGGTTCCTGCGCGCCTGCGGTGTCGGCGCGGGCGACGTGGTGCAGAACTGCTTCGGCTACCACCTGACGCCCGCGGGCATGATGTTCGAATCCGGTGCGCGGGCCGTGGGTGCCGTCGTCCTGCCGGCCGGGACCGGCCAGACCGAGCTGCAAGTCCGCGCCGCCGCGCAGATGGGCGTCACCACCTATGCCGGCACGCCGGATTACCTGAAAGTGCTTCTCGACAAGGCTGACGCGCTGGGCCTGCATCTCGGGATCGACAAGGCCGCCGTGTCGGGCGGTGCGCTGTTCCCGTCCCTGCGCGAGGCCTATGCCGAGCGGGGGATCGCCTGCCTGCAGTGCTATGCCACGGCGGACCTGGGCAACATCGCCTACGAGAGCCCGGCCATGGAGGGGATGATCGTGGACGAGGGCGTGATCGTCGAGATCGTCACCCCCGGCACCGGCGACCCGGTGCCCGAGGGCGAGGTGGGCGAGGTCGTGGTGACCACGCTGAACCCCGATTACCCGCTGATCCGCTTCGCCACCGGCGACCTGTCGGCGGTTCTGCCGGGGCAAAGCCCCTGTGGTCGTACAAACATGCGCATCAAGGGCTGGATGGGCCGCGCGGACCAGACCGCCAAGATCAAGGGCATGTTCGTCCGCCCCGAGCAGGTGGCGCAGCTGGTCGCCAGCCTGCCCGAGGTCGACCGGGCGCGCGTCACGGTCACCCGGTCGGGCGATGCCGACGCGATGGAAGTCGCGCTCGAGACCGCCGAGCCGCGCGAGACCGCCACCTACGAGGCGGCGCTGCGCGACATCCTGAAACTCCGCGGGACGGTGCGCATCGCCGCCCCGGGCGACCTGCCGCGCGACGGCAAGGTCATCGACGACAAACGCGACTACGAAGGATAAACCATGGCCTCCTGGCGCCTGCTGCCGCTGCTTCTGACCCTTGCCCTCATGTTGCCTGCCGCCCTGCGCGCGCAGGAGACCGGGTTGCTGGTGGGCAATGCCCGCTACGACCTGGCCGAACCGCTGCGCCGGGGGGACGCCATTCTCGACGCGCGCGACGCGCTGCGGGGCGCGGGGCTGGATCTGCAGGTGCTGGAGGATGCCGACCGGGACAGCCTGTCCACCGCGCTGCGCCAGCTGGAACAGCAGGGCCGCCGCGCCGACGGTGTGCTGGTCGCGCTGTCGGGGCGCTTCGTCAGCAGCCGGGACGAAAGCTATTTCCTGCCCATCGAGGCCCAGGGCGCATCGCTGATCGACACGGCCCTGTCGGCGGTGCCGCTTTCGGCGGTCATGGGGCTTCTATCGAACGCGCCGGGCCGGGCCGTGCTGGTGCTGGCGACGGATGATCGCGGCACGTCCAGCGGGCTGGGCCTGTCGCCGGGTATCGGGCGGCTGGACATCCCGCAGGGCGTCACCGTCATCCGCGCCACGCCCACGGCCGCGCGGGACATCCTGCGCGACACGCTGGCCCGGCCGGGCGCCGGCATCTCGGCAGGCGTCGAGGACGCGGGCGGCACGGTGCAGGGCTTCGCGCCCGGTGGGCTGTCCTTCCTGCCCGAGCGGGCCAGCCGCACCATCTCGATCCCGCCCGCGCAACAGGGCCCCAGCCCGGCCGAGCGCGACCTGTGGGAGCAGGCCCAGCGCGCCGACAGTGAGGAAGGGTTCATCGAGTACCTGATGGCCTACCCGGGCGGCGCCTTCGTCGACCGCGCCGAGGACCGGCTGGACGACATCCGCAACGACCCCGACCGCCTGGCCCGCCGGGCCGAGGACGCGCTGGGCCTGAGCGCGTCCGAGCGGCAGGCGATCCAGCGGGATCTCGTTCTTCTGGGCTACGACACGCGGGGCATCGACGGCGTGTTCGGCCCCGGCACCCGCGGCGCCATCCGCGGCTGGCAGGGCCGCGACGGGCGGGCGGTGACCGGCTATCTCGATCGCGACCAGATCGCCGCCTTGGACGCGCAGGCCGCCACCCGCGCCGCCGAGCTGGAGGAAGAGTCGCGCCGCCGGGCCGAACTGCGCGCCGCCGCCGAAGAGGCCTATTGGGCCGAAACCGGGCAGGGCCGCAGCATCGACGGGTTGGAGGCGTTCCTGTCGCGCTATCCCGACGGCAATTTCGCGGACGAGGCGCGCCGGCGGCTGGACGACATGCGCGGGGCCGAGGCCGACCGGGCCGAGCGGCAGGCCTGGGAGACCGCCCGCGCGCGTGACAGCGCGGCGGGCTACGCCGATTTCCTCGACCGTTTCCCGCAGGGCCGGTTCGCCGAGACGGCCCGCAACCGCCTGGACCAGCTGCGCGGGCAGGGGGCGCAGGCGAATTCCGAGGCGGAAGCGGCCGAGGCGCAGCTGGGGCTGACGTCGATCACCCGGCAGGCCATCGAGCAGCGCCTGGCGGCCGAGGGACTCGATCCCGGCAGGGTCGACGGGCAGTTCGACGAAAACACGCGCCGCGCGATCCGCCGCTACCAGGCGCAGGTGAGCCTGCCGCAGACGGGATACCTGAACCAGATCACGGTCGTCCGCCTGCTCGCCGACTCCGTGCGCCGGGTGCTGCAATGACCGGTGAAAGCGATGTGCGCACCGCCGCCGAGGCAATGGAGGACGCCATGCTGCCCCGCGCGCATGCCGTCCACAGCGACCCCGAGGCCGAGGGCATCGAGGACGCCCCGCTGCCCGCGGCGGTCACCGAGGGACCGCGCAAGGCGAAAAGCGCGGCGGAATGGGCGTACCAGCGGATGATCCTCTACATCCAGAAGTTCGAGGAGCAGCTGGACGAAACCCACGAGGTCGCCATGGCCTTCGCCGGCGACGCGGCGGGTGTCATGCGGATCGAGGGGATGGGCTATTTCGACCCGGACATGGTGACGTTCTACGGCACCGACCCGACCGGGGCGCGCACGCAGCTGGTGCAGCATGTCACCCAGCTGTCGGTCATGCTGCGCGCGTTGCCCAAGGCGCGCGCGGACGCCGCGCCCCGGCGCATCGGCTTCCAACTGGCCGCCGATCTCGGGGCCGCCGCGCCGGCCGAGGGCTAGGTCGGCGGGATCGGTCCGCCGGGACGATTTCGCACCATGACAGCCCGTCGTGAATCGTCTATCACCCTGCCGGTAGCCAAGAGACGGAGCGCAGACATGGCCAAACATTCCCACGGTTCGATGGATATTTCCGAGCAGGAGAAGACCTTCAACGGGTTCGTCCGCTGGACCGTCCGCACGGTGGTGGTGATCATCGTCGCGCTGATCCTCCTGGCCCTGATCAACGGCTGATCTCGATGATCCGACAGTTCGTGGCGCTGTGCGCCCTCGCGCTTCTGACCGCCTGTGGCGGGGCCGACACCTTCGCGCCCGCTCCCATGGTCGAGGTCCAGCGGCGTGCCTACGTCCACGACGGCCCGGCCGAGATCACGCTCTACACCGTGATCAAGACCGAGTCCGGCGAAGGCCAGCACACCGCGCTGCTGATCAACGGCTCGCAGCGGGTTCTGTGGGATCCGGCCGGGTCATTCCGACATCCGCACGTGCCCGAGCGGGGCGACCTGCATTACGGGATCACCGAGCGGATCCGGAAGGTCTATGTCGACTATCACGTGCGTGACACGCACCACGTCATTGCGCAGACCAAGTCGGTGTCTCTGGCCCAAGCCGACCGCCTGATCGCGCTGGCCGCCGCCCACGGTTCGGCCAACCGGGCCACCTGCGCCCGCTCGACCAGCGGGATGCTGCGCGAGGTTGGTTTCGACGTAGGCTCGACCTGGTTCCCCAACGCGCTGCGGGACGATTTCGGCGCGCTTCCGGGCGTGACCTCGTTCCGGTCGGACCAAAGCAACGTGGACACCAGCCACGGCGTGACCTTCGACCCCGACTTCCAGCCGCCCGAGAACTTCTTCCTCTGATCCGCTAGTGGCTGACCGGCTCTGTCGGTCAGCCCAGCAACCACAGGAAGGTATAAAGCGACGCTGCCCCGGCCGCGATCGCGGCCAGCATGTTGCGGGTGACCAGCGCCACGCCCAGCGTGAACAGCGCGGCCAGACCCCGGGCCGGGTCGAACTGCCCGTCGGTCGCCGCGGGCGACAGCACCAGCGGCGCGATGATGCCCGGGAACAGCGCGACCGGGGTATAGCGCAGCAGGCGCAGCACGAATTCCGGCAGGCGGCGCGACCCGATCAGCCCCAGGAAGGAAAAGCGGATCAGGTACGTACCGGCGCCCAGCGCGAGGATGACGATCCAGACTTCGGCGCCGTTCATGCCCGCCGCTCCGACCAGGTTTCGATCAGCGCGCCGGTGACCATGGCCGCCCCACCGGCCAGAAGCAGACCCACGCCCGCCGGCAGGCCGGCGAAGGCCAGGCTCAGCGCGATGCTGACCAGCGCCGCGCCCACATGGGCGAGCGTCCGCAGCATCGGCCCCAGCATGGCAATGAAGGTCAGCGGCAGCGCGAAATCCAGCGCCCAGGCCTCGGGAATGCTCGCGCCCAGCAGGGCGCCCGCCAGCGACGACACGTACCAGAGCGGAACGATGGGCGTCGCGATGCCGAAGAACAGCGCGAGCTTGGCGCGCAGGTCCATCTCCGGCCGCTGATCATAGGTCGCGCTGGCCGCCGCGAAGGTCTGGTCCACCAGCAGGTAGGCGGCGCAGGCTCGCTGCCCCAGCGGCGCGGCCCCCAGGTGCGGCACCAGCGCGGCCGAGTACATCGCCATCCGCAGGTTCACCGCCAGCGCGGTCACGATCACCAGCCAGGTCGCCGCGTCCTCGCCCATCAGCGACAGGGCGGTGAACTGCGCCGCGCCCGCGATGACCAGCGCCGAGAATCCCATGGTCGCCCACAGGTTTAGCCCGGCCTCGGTCGCCACCACGCCGAACAGCGCGCCGAAGGGCACGATGACCAGGATGAAGGGCAGCCCGAGCAAAACACCTTGCCCGAAGGCCGATTTCGCGGTGGTGGCGCCCATGCGGACCTCTTATCCTGATCGTCCAAACGAAAGGGGAATTGGCCCGGACATGCGCGAAGATCAAATGACATCTGGTGATGGCGGCTATCTCATCGCACCCGACCCCGATGCCGTGCGGCTGACCCGTGCTGTACGCGGCGTCGATCACGAGGGCCGCGAGCAGGACATCGCGGTTGTCGAGGAACGGCCGCTGACCATTTACCTCAACGGGCAGGAGATCGTGACCGCCATGACCATCGGGGACTACCCCGAGTACCTGGCGCTGGGATTCCTGCGCAACCAGGGCATGCTGCGCGACGGCGAGGCGGTTACCGGCGTCGATTACGACGACGAGCTCGAGGTCGTCGTGGTGCGCACCGACCGGCCCACCGATCACGAGGAAAAGCTGAAGAAGAAGACCCGCACCAGCGGCTGTGCCGTGGGGACCGTGTTCGGCGACATGATGGAGGGGCTCGAAGGGCTGCGCCTGCCGCAGGCCGAGGTGCGGACAAGCTGGCTCTATGCGCTGGCCGACCGGATCAATCGCACCCCCTCGCTTTACCTCACGGCGGGGGCGATCCACGGCACGGTGCTGTGCCGGCAGGACCGACCGCTGGTCTACATGGAGGACGTGGGCCGCCACAACGCGGTGGACAAGGTGGCGGGCTGGATGCTGCGCGAGGGCGCGGACCCGGCCGACAAGATCCTCTACACCACCGGGCGGCTGACCTCCGAGATGGTGATCAAGTGCGCCCACATGGGCATCCCGGTGCTGGCCTCGCGCTCGGGCTTCACGGCCTGGGGCGTCGAGATCGCGCAGCAGGTGGGGCTGACCCTCATCGGCCGGATGCGCGGCCGCCGCTTCATGTGCCTCGCGGGCGAGGATCGGCTGGTCCGCGATGCCGACGCCGCCGGTCCCGACGAGGATCGCCGCCACCAGCGCAAGGGCCGCGACCTGTCGGAGGAGAAAACGTGAGCTTCTGCCAGGGTATCTTGCCTGACCGCGCCGGAGCGATCCGTTGACCGCGCCCCTCGGCGTCATTCTCGCGGGCGGGCAGGCCACGCGCATGGGTGGGGGCGACAAGGGCCTTCTGTCACTGGGCGACCGCAGCATCCTGGACGAGGTGATCGCCCGGCTGGCGCCGCAGGTTTCCGGGATGGCGCTGAACGCCAACGGGGACGCGGCGCGGTTTGCCGACCTTCGCCTTCCGGTCCTGCCCGACAGCGTGGCAGGGCATCCCGGGCCGCTGGCGGGTGTTCTCGCCGGGCTCGACTGGGCGGCGGGACAGGGGGCCGACCGGATCGTGACCGTGGCCGCCGACACGCCGTTCTTCCCGCGCGACCTCGTGGCGCGGCTCGCGGCGGCAGCGGAAGACGTGCCCATCGCGTTGGCCGCCACGCGCGAGGGCGACCGCGTCTATCGCCACCCCACCTTCGGGCTCTGGCCCGTTGCCCTGCGCGACGACCTGCGTGCGGCGCTGGCGGATGGCGTGCGCAAGGTCGTCATGTGGACCGACCGGCACGGTTGCGGACAGGCGCTGTTCCCGACCGATGGCTGCGATCCTTTCTTCAACGTGAACACACCCGACGACCTGGAGCAGGCCCGCGAGATGGCATCTTGAAACTCTACGGCATCACCGGATGGAAGAACGCGGGCAAGACCGGGTTGATGGAGCGGCTGGTGGCCGAGTTCACCGCCCGCGGCCACACGGTCTCGACCCTGAAACACGCCCATCACAGTTTCGACGTCGATCATCCGGGACGCGACAGCCACCGCCACCGCGAGGCCGGCGCGCAGCAGGTGCTGCTGAGTTCGGGCACGCGCTGGGCGCTCATGTCCGAGCTGCGCGGCGCGCCCGAACCGCCGATGGAAGAGCTGCTGGCCAAGCTCGCGCCCGTGGACCTGGTGCTGGTGGAGGGCTGGAAGCGCGACAGCCACCCCAAGGTCGAGGCGTGGCGGCCCGAGCCGGGCAACCCGCTGATCGCGCCCGGCGACCCCACCATCCGCGCCGTGGCCGCGGGCGGCCCGGTCGAGCTGACGGACCGGCCGGTGTTCGATCTGAACGACACCGCCGCCATCGCCGATTTCATGGCGGGCGAGGTGGGGCTTTGACGGGTTTCGACACGTTCGTGGTGGTCGACTGGTCGGCGGCCAAGGGTGTGCGCACCCCAGGCAAGGACGCGATCTGGGTCGGGATCACCCGGTCCGGTCGCGACGAGGCGCCGCGTCACTTTCCCACCCGGCGCGACGCGGAGTCCTGGCTGGCCGATTTCCTCCGGGCCGAGATCGCCGCGGGACGGCGCACGCTGGTGGGGTTCGATTTCCCCTTCGGATACCCCGAGGGCTTCGCCCGGGCCGTCTGCGGCAGCGCCGATCCGCTGGCGCTGTGGGATTGGCTGGCCGAGCGCATCACCGACGATGCGCGGGGCGTGAACAACCGCTTCGACGTGGCCTCCGCCATCAACCGCATGTTTCCCGGCATCGGCCCCTTCTGGGGCAAGCCGCAGGAAGAGGGCTATCCCGACATTCCCTATCGCGGCACGCACCGCGACGGGCATGGCATGGCCGAGAAGCGCGCCTGCGACCGCGCGGCAGGAGCGTCGTCCAGTGTCTGGCAGCTGTTCTTCAACCCGACGGTCGGAAGCCAGGCCCTGATGGGGCTGCCCATGCTGTCGCGCCTGCGCCGGATCGATGGTGTCGCCGCCTGGCCGTTCGAGGATTGGGACGAGGCGCGTGCCGTGCTGGTCGAGATCTGGCCGGGGCTGATCGAGCCGGCGATCAAGGCGGCGGGCGACGGCATCCGCGATGCGCACCAGGTGCGGCTGCTGGCGCGGGCGCTGTCGCGTCTGCCGGCGGAAGAACTGCGGGGCATGATGCAGGTGCAGGTGCAGGCGCCGGAGGAGGGTTGGATCCTTGGCGCGGGTCATGGCGAGCGGTTGACCGCGTTAGCCGCAAGTCCCCTGCGCCCGCCGCCCCTTTCGAACGATTGCTTCGCGCTGCCGCCCGGCGTGGACTGGACCCCGGTGGACGACGCGCTGGCGCTGCTGCGGGACCGGTTGCGGCCGGTGACCGGCATCAAGACCGTTGAAGTCGCGCGGGCGGATGGCCGCATCCTGGCCGAAGCCGCCCTGGCCCGGCGCGCCAACCCGCCGGGCGCGAACGCCGCCGTCGATGGTTACGGCTTCGCCCATGCCGCCACGGGCGAGGGGCCGCAGACCCTGCCGCTGGTCGATGGCCGGGCGGCGGCGGGTGCGCCCTTTCGCGGGACCGTGCCAGAGGGGCACGCGATCCGCATCCTGACCGGTGCATTGCTGCCGGGCGGCGTGGACACGGTGGTTCTGGAGGAAGACACCCGCAGCGATGGCGCGGCGGTGGCCTTCAACGGCCCCGTCAAGCGCGGCGCCAACACGCGGCGCGCGGGCGAGGACGTGGCGGCGGGCGATGAAGCCCTTCCCGTCGGGCACCTGCTGCGCGCGCCGGACCTCGCGCTGCTGTCGGCCGTGGGGCTGGCCGAGGTGCCGGTGCGCGAACGGCTGCGCGTGGGCGTGCTTTCGACCGGCGACGAGCTCGCCGCGCCGGGCAGCACCGACGACCCCGGCCGCACCTACGACGCGAACCGGCCCATGCTGCTGGCCATGGCCGCGCGATGGGGCCACTCGGCGGTGGACCTGGGCCACGTGGCCGACGACCGGACGGCCCTGCGCGACCGGCTGGACGGCGCGGCGGCGGACGTCATCCTGACTTCGGGCGGCGCGTCGGCGGGGGACGAGGATCACGTCTCGGCCTTGCTGCGCGAGACCGGCAGCCTCACCGCCTGGCGGATCGCGCTGAAGCCGGGGCGCCCCCTGGCGCTGGGAATGTGGGACGGCAAGCCGGTGTTCGGCCTGCCCGGAAACCCGGTCGCCGCCTTCGTCTGCGCTCTGATCTTCGCGCGGCCGGCATTGGCGGTGATGGCGGGCGGACCGTGGCCCGAACCGCTGGCGATGCAGGTGCCCGCCGGGTTCACCAAGCGCAAGAAGCCGGGCCGCCGCGAATACTTGCGCGCGCGTCTTCGCGACGGGCGGGCCGAGGTGTTCGCTTCGGAAGGGTCCGGACGGATCTCGGGGCTCAGCTGGGCCGACGGTCTGGTCGAGCTGCCCGACGGCGCGGTGACCGTGACCGAGGGCGACCCGGTGCGGTTCCTGCCCTATGCCGGGTTCGGGCTGGGCTGAGGCGCGTCGCCGAAGACGTCCTCGAAGCATTGGCGCAGCGCCACGTCCACGTCGGCCATGGTGACCGGCAGGCCCAGGTCGACCAGCGAGGTGACGCCGTGCTCGGTGATCCCGCAGGGCACGATCCCGTCGAAGTGGCTCAGGTCCGGCTCGACATTCAGGGACAGCCCGTGGAAGCTGACCCACTTGCGAAGCTTCACGCCGATGGCGGCGATCTTGTCCTCGGCCGGCGCGCCCGTGGCGGTGGGCGGCTTGTCGGGGCGGGCGACCCAGACGCCCACGCGCCCCTCGCGGATCTCGCCCCGCACGCCGAACCGGTCGAGCGTTGCGATCACCCACGCCTCGAGCTGGGCCACGAAGCGGCGCACGTCGTGCCCGCGCGCACCCACGTCGAGCATAACGTAGACCACCCGCTGGCCGGGGCCGTGATAAGTGTACTGTCCGCCGCGCCCGACCTCGTGCACCGGGAACCGGTCGGGGTCGCGCAGGTCCTCGGCCCGGGCCGAGGTGCCGGCGGTGTAAAGCGGTGGGTGTTCGAGCAGCCAGACCAGCTCGGGCGCTTCGCCCGCGCGGATGGCGGCGGCCCGCGCCTCCATGGCGGCCAGGGCCTCGACATAGTCCACGGGACCGTCGCTGATTTTCCATTCCACGCGGGTCATGGCGGGACAGAAAGGGACAAACCGTACACATTTCAAGCGCTCATCCGAAGCGAAGGGCGAAAACGGTGCTAAACTTCTGGCGAATCGGTCGGTGGCCCAGTCGGTCGCGTATGTTTCGTCCGGTCCCATCGCATTTTCAAAGGAGCATTCGATGAAACATCGCCCTATCATGTCCGCCATTCTCGCCGCTGCCATCATCGGCGTGCCCACCACCCGCGCCAGCGCGGATGCCGGTGATTTCGTCGCCGGCGCCATCATCGGCGGTGTCCTCGGCCACGCGGTGCGAAACCAGCCGCAACGGAAGGTCTACAGGTCGACGAAATCGACCAAGAAGGTCCATCGCCCGACGATCCCGGCAACCCAGGCCGGGCGCCAGATCCAGACGTCGCTGAATTATTTCGGTTTCAACGCCGGTGGCGTGGACGGCCAGCTGGGCCGCAAGTCCCGCGACGCGATCTCGCGCTACCAGGCCTACATGGGCTACCCGGTGACCGGGAACCTGACCACGTTCGAGCAGGATCTCCTCATCAGCTCGTATAACCGGGCGCAGGCCGGTGGATACGCGACCCAGCAGCAGATCGCCGCGCAGGTGGACGGGCCGCGCGGGCTGCTGAAGGTGTACCGCGCCGAGATGGCGGGCGGCACCGCGGTGCAGCCCGGAACCACCATGGTCGTCGCGCCGACGCCGGTCCCGGTCGCGCCCGTGCCCGCGGCGCCGCAGACGCAGATGGTGGCGGCCCCTGCGCCGCAGCCCGTTGTCCCGGTGGCTCCTGCCGCGGTCACGGCCGCCGCGGCCCCCGCGGCCGCAGCGACCGGCCCGCTGCCCAGTCTTTTCGGTGATAGCGCGGCGCCCAAGGCCGCGCTGGCCGAGCGGTGCCAGGCCATGGGGCTGGAGGCGGGCACGAGCTTTGCCTTCACGCCGTCCGACCGGATCACCAACCCCGATTTCGCCCTGTCGCAGCAATTCTGCGTGGCGCGCGCCTTTGCCATCGCGTCGGGCGACGCGCTGGCCCAGAGCCTGGGCGCGTCCGAGGAGCAGGTCGCGTCGCTCTGCGACGTCTACGCCCAGCGGATGGCCCCCTTCGTGGCTGCCGTCGGGGTGGCGAACCGCGACGCCGTGCAAACCATGGCCGCGGGTTTCGTGGGTGAGGCCGGCCTGCCCGAGGCGCAGCTAGCCGGGACCGCGCAGGTCTGTTTGGGGCACGGCTATGCCTCGGGTGACAGCGCCATGGCCATCGGGTCCGCGCTGCTGCTGGTCGGCACGGGGCAGGACGCCTATGGCGAAATCCTCGGGCACCACCTGCATGCCGGCGAAGGCGTTGCCGAGAACGCGTCCCGCGCCGAGCAATGGTTCGATGCCAGCCTGTCGGCCGCCGAGACCGACCCGGTCTTCGCGCCCAGCCAGCCCGACCGCCTGAAGGTCATGTCGGCGGTCCTGTTTCCCGACCGCGCGGTGGCGGTGCCCGCGTCGGCCCCGGCTCTGCCCACCTTCTCGATCACCGAGTGAACGGCGCTCCGTCGCGGCGCGCGATACACATCCTGCGCCGCGTCATTTCGGGTGAAACCCTCTTCACAAGGGGGACGCGAGCCGCTACACCCGCGCCACCCGGCCACCGAGAGATGCGGTAGTGGCGGAATGGTAGACGCGCAGCGTTGAGGTCGCTGTGGGGTAACACCCGTGGAAGTTCGAGTCTTCTCTACCGCACCATCTCTCGGGGCCGGATCAGCCTGACATCAGCACCCGTTCGGCCAGGTCCGGAAACTGCGACCAGTCGCTGAATGCGGCGGCGTGGGGCAGGGCCTCGGGCGGGCTGTGGCGATAGCCTTCGGTGAACAGCACGAACGGCACATCGGCCGCCCGCGCGGTTTCGCAATCGGTTTCGCTGTCGCCCACGTAAAGGCATGTATCGGCCTCCAGCGCGGCCATGGTGGCGTGCAGCATCTCGGGGTCGGGTTTGCGGGTGGCCAGGCTGTCGCCGCCGAACATGGCCCCCATCCGTGTATCGAGCCCGAAATGCGCCGCGACGAATCGCGCGGGGCCGATGGGCTTGTTGGTGCAGATCGCCATGGTGTGACCGCGGGCCGCAACCGTGTCGAGCGCCGCGAGCGCGCCAGGGTAGGGCTGCGTCAGGGCGACGGCGGTCTCGTATCGGTCGAGAAAATCGGCCAGGATCGGGTCCTGCAAGCTGTCGTCCAGATCCAGCGCCGCGCGGGCCCGGCTGACCAGGACAGGCGCCCCGCGGCCGATGAATCCGCGTGCCTGTTCAAGCGAAACCGAGCGTTCGTACGGTGCCAACGCGGCGTTCAGGGCCGCGTGAATATCGGGCGCCGAGTCCAAAAGTGTCCCGTCAAGATCAAAGATGATGGCCGCCACGATGCCCCCCGATGGCTTTTGCATTCGCGGCAAACTAACGCATGGCCCGGGTTAATCGACCGGGAATCCCGCGAAATCGGTCGATTTTACTGGGTTTCGTGGCGTTTTGAGAAATCTCGGCACCACTTGCTTGCATTGCGGGGCAGCGTTCGGTTTATTTCGCGACAAGATCGCGACAATGACGATCAATACGGGGAGAAACCGGTGCCAGACGGGACAAACAGCGAAGCTTTCGTTGCGTTCGATCGCGTGCAGAAAAGCTATGACGGCGAAACACTGGTCGTCAAAGACCTGAACCTAGCCATCGGGAAGGGCGAGTTCCTGACGATGCTCGGGCCCTCGGGGTCGGGCAAGACGACCTGCCTGATGATGTTGGCCGGCTTCGAGACCGCCACCCACGGCGAGATCCGGCTGGACGGGAAAGAGATCAACAACATTCCCCCGCACAAGCGCGGCATCGGGATGGTGTTCCAGAACTACGCGCTTTTTCCGCACATGTCGGTGGGCGAGAACCTGTCCTTCCCGCTGGAGGTCCGCAACATCGGCAAGGCCGAGCGCGAGCAGAAGATCAAGCGCGCGCTGGACATGGTCCAGATGGGCGACTTCGCCGGGCGCCGCCCCGCGCAGATGTCGGGCGGCCAGCAGCAGCGCATCGCGCTGGCCCGCGCGCTGGTGTTCGAGCCCGAGCTGGTCCTGATGGACGAGCCGCTGGGCGCGCTGGACAAGCAGCTGCGCGAAACCCTGCAATTCGAGATCACGAACCTGGCGCACGAGCTGGGCATCACCGTGGTCTACGTGACCCACGACCAGACCGAGGCGCTGACCATGTCGGACCGGGTCGCCGTGTTCGACGACGGCCGCATCCAGCAGCTGGCCGCACCCGACGCGCTGTACGAGCAGCCGCAGAACAGCTTCGTCGCGCAGTTCATCGGCGAGAACAACACGCTGCGCGGTGCCGTCACCAAGCTGAGCGGCGATCAGTGCGTGGTGAAGCTTGACGGCACCGGCGAAGAGATCGACGCGCTGCCGGTCAATGTCGGCAAGGTCGGCGACAAGACCGTCGTCTCGATCCGCCCCGAGCGTGTCGAGTTCAACCCCGATCTCGGGCCCGATGCGCATACGCTCGACGCCGAGGTCAAGGAATTCATCTATATGGGCGACGTGTTCCGCACGCGGCTGAAGGTTGCCGGGCGCGACGATTTCATCGTCAAGACCCGCAACCGCGCCGACCAGGTGCGTCTCTCGCCCGGCCAGAAGGTCAAGATCGGCTGGCTTCCGCAAGATTGCCGCGCGCTGGACGCCTGAAGCGTCCGGCGCCGCGGCCAACCTTCGATCCACGCCCGGAGACGGAGGTGCAACGAACCAAACGGGCAACTCATCAAGGAGAGATCCATAACATGAAACTGAAGACAATTCTTCTCAGCACCGGCATCGCAGCCACCGCTGGCGCCGTGTTCGCCGCGGGCCACGAGACCATGGCCGACGAAATGACCGTCGTGTCCTGGGGCGGTGCCTACCAGAACAGCCAGCAGAAGGCTTACACTGAGCCCTATGTCGAGATGAACCCCGACGTGAGCGTCACCTGGGACGAGTCCTCGGCCGAGGCCGTGGCCAAGCTGCGCGCCATGAACGAAGCCGGCAACATCACCTGGGACCTGGTCGACGTGGTGGCCTCGGACGCCATCCGCCTGTGCGACGAAGGCCTGGCGATGGAAGTCGACCATGACGAGCTGCTGGCCGAAGCCCCCGACGGCACGCCCGCCAGCGAAGACTTCGGCGACCTGATCGTCAGCGACTGCTTCATCCCGCAGATCGTGTATTCGACCACCGTCGGCTATCGCAACGACGCCGAAGGCTGGACCGGCGAGCCGGACACCATCTGCGCGCTGTGGGACCAGGAGAACTTCCCCGGTCAGCGCAGCCTCGAGCGTCGTCCGATCGGCAACCTGGAATGGGCCCTGCTGTGTGACGGCGTCGCCAAGGAGGACATCTACGACGTTCTCGAGACCGAGGAAGGCCAGGACCGCGCCTTCGCCAAGCTCGACGAGCTGAAGGACAACACCATCTGGTGGACCGCCGGCGCCGACACGCCGCAGCTGCTGGCCGACGGCGAAGTCGTCATGGGCTCGACCTACAACGGCCGTTTGTTCAGCCTGATCGCCGAGCAGGACCAGCCGGTGTCGATGCTGTGGGACGCCCAGGTGTTCGACCTGGACGGCTGGATCATCCCCGCCGGCCTGTCGGACGAAAAGCTGGCCCGCGTGAAGGACTTCCTGAACTTCGCGACCGACACCCAGCGTCTGGCCGACCAGTCGAAGTACATCAGCTACGGCCCCGCGCGTCAGTCGTCGGCCCCGCTGGTGAGCACCCACGCCGAGCTGGGCATCGAGATGGCGCCGCACATGCCGACCGACCCGGCCAACAGCGAGAACACCTTCCTCTACAACTACGAGTGGTGGGCTGACTATCGCGACGACCTGGACGCCAAGTTCCAGGCCTGGCTGTCGCAGTAAGCTTGATCCTTGCGAAGGGGCGGCGTGGCCGCCCCTTCGTCCCACATCCCCGAGCTTATCCGCGATGATCCGACATGGATCATTTCGGATGATCTTGTAGAGCGGCAGGAGGACGGACATGCCCAAAGGCTATATAATCGGCCATATCAAGGTCACCGATCCCGAGGGTTACCCCGAGTACGTTCGGCGCGACACGCCGATCCTCGAATCCCACGGCGCGCGCTTCATCGTGCGTGGCGGCGAGTCCGAGACGCCCGAGGGCACGGACATGGGCCGGCACGTCGTGATCGAGTTCGACAGCTACGAAGCCGCCAAGGCCGCCTATCACGACCCCGAGTACCAGGAGGTCGCCGATATCCGCCGTCGCTGCGCCGAGAGCACCATCATCCTTGTCGAGGGGACCTGAGCCATGACCAGCGCGACCGATCCCGACGCCTATACCGGCGCAACGCCCGACAACGCCATCCGCGACGCCGACCGTGCCGAGAAGGGCCCGGTTCTCGCCGCCGACGGCACGCCGCTGAAGGCATCGCTGGCCCGGTCGCTGCGGGTGCAGAAGCTGCGGGCACTGGGCCTGATCGCGCCGCTGCTGATCTTCATCCTCGTCACCTTCATCGCGCCGATCGCCGACATGCTGTTCCGGTCGGTCGAGAACCAGATCGTGTCCGAGACGCTGCCGCGCACGGTGCAGGAGCTCGAGCGCTGGGACGGTGAAAGCGTTCCGGACGAAGAGACGTTCCGCGCGCTCGCCGCCGACCTGATGATCGCGACCGAGCTGAAGAACCACACCCGCCTCGGCAGCCGCCTGAACTACGAGACGACCGGCATCTCGTCGCTGTTCCGCCAGACCGGCCGCGACATGGACGAGGTGGGAGAGGTCTACCTGGACCAGTTCGTCGAGCTGGACGAGGCCTGGGAAGAGCCCGAGACCTGGATGACGCTGATGGCGTCCGACGACTGGCTGACCGCGCGGGACCAGTGGGCCACCGACAAGGAAGAGGCCGAAGCGGCGCAGGACGCGGCCACCACGGCCGAAGAGGCCATCGCGCTGGAATTCACCACGCCCGAGCCCGATTTCCAATTGAACCAGATCTCGCAGGAAGCGCTGCCGCGCACGGCCTCGATCTATCGCCAGTTCGCGCAGGTCATCCAGTCCGAGGACGAGGACAGCCCGTCCGAGGAAGAGCCCTGGGCCATCGTCTACCAGGCGCTTTACGAGGACCTGACCGCCGGCCGCGGCGAAGGCTACGACGGCGATATCGCGGGCCTTCTGACCGAAGCGCGCGAGGCCGTCGGCAGCTTCGAGGAAGTGCCGGTCCGCGAATTCTTCCTCGAGGAAGTCGACGAGGACTGGGCCGACCCGGAAGTCTGGGGCACAATCGAGGCCTTCTCGTCGCCCTATACCGCCGGCTACTTCCTGGCGTCGGCCGACTTCCAGCTGACGCCGCAGGGCATCGAGCGGCAACCTGAGGACCAGCAGATCTACGGCCTGTTGTTCCAGCGGACCATGTTCATGTCGCTGACCATCATGTTCAGCTGCATCGTGCTGGGCTACCCGATCGCGTTCCTGCTGTCGAACCTGCCCGTGCGCACTTCGAACCTGCTGCTGATCCTGGTGCTGCTGCCGTTCTGGACGTCGCTGCTGGTGCGGACTTCGGCCTGGAAGGTGCTGCTGCAACAGCAGGGGGTCATCAACGATATCCTGGTCTGGATCGGGCTTGTGGCCGACAACAACCGTCTTGAGCTGATCAACAACCAGACCGGCACGATCATCGCCATGACGCATATCCTGCTGCCATTCATGATCCTGCCGCTCTATTCGGTGATGAAGACGATCCCGCCCTATTACGTGCGCGCGGCCAAGTCGCTGGGTGCCACGCCCTTCACGGCGTTCCGTCGGGTCTACTTCCCGCAATCGGTGCCGGGGATCGGCGCGGGTTGTATCCTCGTCTTCATCCTGGCCATCGGCTACTACATCACGCCCGAACTGGTGGGCGGCACGACCGGTACGTTCATCTCGAACCGGATCGCCTACCACATCTCCAGCTCGCTCAACTGGGGTCTGGCGGCGGCGCTTGGGTCGATACTGCTCGCCCTCGTGCTGGTGCTTTACTACCTCTACGACCGCATCGTCGGCATCGACAACGTGAGCCTGGGATAAGGAGAGAACACCATGGAACTTCCCCCCTATGCCACGACTGGCGAGCGGATCTGGTTCTATACCTTCCGCGTGATCTGCGGCCTGATCTTCTTCTTCCTGATCGCGCCGATCCTCACGATCATCCCGCTCAGCTTCAACGCCGAGAACTTCTTCACCTTCACGCCGGGCATGCTGGCGCTGGATCCTGATGCCTATTCGATGCGGCACTACGAGGATTTCTTCACCAACAGCCAGTGGCAGACGGCGCTGCGGAACTCGATCCAGATCGCACCGGCCGCCACGCTGCTGTCGGTGAGCCTGGGCACGCTGGCCGCGGTGGGCCTGTCGCAAAGCCACGTGCCGGCCCGTCGGGCGATCATGGCGATCCTGATCTCGCCCATGATCGTGCCGCTGATCATCTCGGCCGCCGGGATGTACTTCTTCTACTCGCGCATCGGCCTGCAGGGCACCTGGATCGGCGTCGTGCTGGCCCACGCCGCCTTGGGCATTCCCTTCGTCATCATCACGGTGACGGCGACGCTGGTGGGCTTCGACAACTCGCTGACGCGGGCCTCGGCCAACCTGGGCGCGGGACCGGTCCGCACCTTCTTCAAGGTGCAGATGCCCCTGATTCTGCCGGGCGTGATCTCGGGCGGCCTGTTCGCCTTCATCACCTCTTTCGACGAGGTCGTGGTGGTGCTGTTCGTCGGCTCGGCGGGACAGAAGACGCTGCCGTGGCAGATGTTCATCGGCCTGCGCGAACAGATCTCGCCCACGATCCTGGCGGTCGCCACGATCCTCGTGGTGATCTCGATCGCCCTGCTGACCACTGTCGAGCTGCTGCGCCGCCGCTCGGAGCGCCTGCGCGGGCTGTCGCCCAGCTGACGCGGCAGGATACCGGAACAGGAAAGGCCCGGCGCGCAGGAAGCGGCCGGGCCTTTTCGTTTCGCCAAGGCGGCGCCGGAGCGATCCGTCAGCCGGTCCGCAGCCCGTTCACGGATTTCTGGCATTTGGCCGACAGGTCGTTCAGCATCTCGGCCATATCCTCGGGCACGGGATCACCGCTGGCGCTGACCCAGTCGGCCATCTGGGCGGTGAGGGCGGCAAAGCGCGTCAGCTCGTCCAAGGCCGCGGCGGCGGTCCTGGCGCTGGTGTCGATCTCGCAGGTCTCGGGGCCATCGGCCGCGACAAGGCGGCTTATGGCCAGAACGGTCTCGTAGTCGTTGCCGCTGCCCAGAAGTGGACAGATGTCGATTTCCCATTCGCCGCCGTCGAAGCTCAGCCGGTGGGTCGAGCTTTCGCCCATGAAGGCGCAGGAGACGGCCATCTCGATGGTCGTGCGGTCGGCGCCGGTCCACATCTCGGACCACTTCTCCCCG
Source organism: Palleronia salina (assembly GCF_900141995.1). GTDB lineage: Bacteria > Pseudomonadota > Alphaproteobacteria > Rhodobacterales > Rhodobacteraceae > Palleronia > Palleronia salina. Next base: position 114,252 of record NZ_FQZA01000011.1, read on the forward strand.
CAAAGCGCCGCGCCGTCGGTCGCCTGCAGCAGTTTCTCGCCCGCGTCGTTGATGGCGGTGATGCGGCCCCTGCGGTCGATCACCTTGACGCAAAGGTCGGGGCGGGCGGCCAGCGCGGCCAGGGAGGCGTTCCCGAAATTTCGGTTGGCGATATTCGGAAGAGCGACGTCGTCCATCGTGTTAGGTCCCAAAACTCATGTAATTCGGCCTGCCACGAGCTTTCTGCAGATGGGCCTGTCGGGAAGGCGCTGCCTTCCCGTCCTGATCCTGCCGTACGATCCCGTGCCGGGAAAGCTCGACTGTACCAGTGAGTCAGAACTTTCATGGGATCGTGGCGTGCTTGCGGCGAAACCAAGGATTCCGGCGCCGACCTGCGGGGCCTACGGAAGGATCAGAAGCCACAGCCAGATCGACAGGATCGACAGCGCCGTGGCGATCAGCACGCCCGAGGCGGCCGTGCGCCGCGCCGCGCCGTAGATGTTCGCGAAGATGTAGGCGTTGACGCCGGGCGCCATCGCGCCGGTGATGACCGCCGCGCGCAAGGCTTCCGGGCCCAACCCGAAGAGCAGCCCAAGCCCCAGGGTCAGCGCCGGATGGACCACCAGCGAGGCCACGCAGACCAGCCCGATCAGCCGCAGGTCGCCCTCGGGCTTGTAGCGGTACAGGATGCCGCCCAGACCGAACAGCGCGGCGGGCAGCGCGGCGCGGATCATCATCTGCAGCGCGTCGTCCAGCACCTTGGGCAGTGAAAGTCCCGTCAGGTTCACCACGAACCCCAGGCCGATCCCGATGACCAGCGAATTGTGGAACATCGCGTTGCCGACCTTGCGCCCCAGCCCCATCAACGTGGTCTGCTTGGCACGCACCAGCTCCATGGCCGTCACGCCGACCAGGTAGCAGAAAGGCGCATGGATCGCGATGATGGCATAGTTGAAGCGCAGGCTTTCGGCGCCGAAGGCGCGCTCGGCGATGGGCAGGCCCAGCAGCACGGTGTTCGAGAACAGCCCGCAGAACCCGATGGCGACCGCATCCTCCCAGCCGCGCCCGAAGAAGCGCGCACCAAGAACGCCCAGCAGGAACCCCGAGGCGGCGCCCACGTAGAAGCTTGCGAGGATCGGCCACGTGAACTCGGCACCGAGGTCGAGCGTGGCGATGGCGCGGAACAGCAGGCAGGGGATGGCGAAGCCCTGCGTGAACTTCATCAGTCCTTCGACCGCGCTGTCGGCGAACAGCCCGCGCCACACCGCCAGGTAACCCGCCCCGATCACCAGGAACACGGGCAGGATGACGTCGAGAAGGGCGCTCATCCCCCTTGCGCCAGCACAAGGCCGTCATGGGCCGGGATGACGTGGTCGGGGGTCTCGTCCAGCACGGTCCGGTAATCCAGGTCCACGTGCATGTTGGTCAGGACCGCCCGGCGCGGCGCCGCGCGCGCGATCCAGTCCAGCGTGTTCGCCAGGTGCGAATGGCTGGAATGGGGCTCGCGCCGCAGGGCGTCGATGATCCAGGTGTCCAGGTCGCGCAGCTGGTCCCACGCGGCGGGCGGAATGTCCGACACGTCCGGCAGGTAGGCCATGTCGTCGATGCGGAATCCCAGCGCCTCGATCCGCCCGTGCTGCACGCGGATCGGCTCGAACGTGATCGGGCCGCCCGCCCCCTCGACGGTGACCGGCCCGTCGATCGGGTTCATGTCGAGGATCGGCGGATAGCTCGACCCCTCGGGCGTCTCGAACGCGTATTGGAACCGGGTGTAAAGGCTGGCCGTGGTGGCGGCATCGGCCCAGACCGGCAGTCGCGCCCGCATGTTGAAGACGATCATCCGCAGGTCGTCGATCCCGTGGCAGTGATCGGCGTGGGCATGGGTGAACACGACGCCGTCCAGCCGCGCGATACCGGCATCCAGAAGTTGCGACCGCAGGTCCGGAGACGCGTCGACGAGCACCTGCGTGGTGCCTTCGCTGCCCTCCCGTTCGACCAGGATGGAACACCGCCGCCTTGCATTGCGCGGCTCGTTCGGGTCGCAATCGCCCCAAAGTCCGCCCAGACGCGGCACGCCGCCGGAGGACCCGCAGCCTAGGATTGTGACGCGCAGATCGCTCATGCCTTTCCCCACGCCGCCGCCTTCGCGAAGAGCCGGTCGAAATTCGCCTCGGTCGCCTTGGCGAAATCGGCGTAGTCCAGCCCGAAGACCTCGGCGCCCACGCGCGCGGTGTGGGCGGTGTAGGCCGGTTCGTTGCGCTTGCCGCGATGGGGCGGGGGCGCAAGGTACGGGCTGTCGGTTTCCACAAGGATCCGGTCCAGCGGCGCGGCGGCGAAGATGTCCCGCAGCTCTTGCGATTTCTTGAACGCGGCGATGCCCGACATGGACAGGTAGAAGCCAAGCTCCAGCGCGGTTTCGGCCAGGGCCGCCCCGGAGGAGAAGCAGTGCATGACGCAGGAATAGCTGCCGGCCGCGTGCTCCTCGGACAGGATGCGGGCCATGTCGTCGTCGGCGTCGCGGGCGTGGATGATCAGCGGCAGGCCGGTCTGGCGCGCGGCCTCGATATGGATGCGCAGGCTTTCGCGCTGCACCGCCGCGCTGTCGCCGGTGTAATGGTAATCCAGCCCCGTCTCGCCGATGCCGACCATCTTGGGGTGCCGGGCGAGCGTCAGCAGGTCGTCGACGCTTGCCATGGGCTCGGACGCGGCGCTCATGGGGTGGGTGCCCGCGGCCCAGAAGACGGGATCATGCGCCTCGGCGATGGCGCGGACCTGGTCGGCCTGCCGCAGCTTGGTGCAGATCGTGACCATCCGGGCCACGCCCGCCTCGCGCGCGCTGGCGACGATGGCGTCGCGTTCGCCCTCGAAATCGGGAAAATCCAGGTGGCAATGGCTGTCAGTGATGGTGGTCATCGGGCCCCGTGTCCGTCCTACGGGCGGCTAGTTAGCGCGAAAGGATCGCGCGGCCCGTGTCGTTCAGCGTGAGGCCCGTATCGAGTATGAGCGTGGAGGGGTCAAGGTTCACCGCCCGCCCATGTGCCAGCCGCGCCGCCACGCTTTGGTGCAATGTCGCCCACTCCCGCGCGGCCCGTGGGTCGGGCGACAGGCGGGCCAGCATGTCCGCCTCGCCCTTGGCTGCCTCGGCCTCGGGCGGGGCACCGGCGCCCGCGCGGGCCAGACGTGCGATCAGCAGGTCGATGAGCCGCACCAGCGTGTCGAGCTTGGCCAGTCCCACGTTGCCCGCCAGCCCCTGCGACAGCGCCACCAGCCCTTGCCGGTCCATGTCCGGACACCCGCGCATCAGCGCCACCAGCCGCGCATATGTGGCCGGCCCGTTCTCATGCAGAAGGCGTGCCGCTTCGCCAACCGATCCCTCGGCCAGCTGCGCCATGACCATCTCGGGTACATCCGTCTGCAACCCCGCCTGTTCGAGCGCGGCGCCCAGGTCCGCGGGACCCAGCGGCGCACAGCCCAGCGTCCGGCAGCGCGACCGGATCGTCGGCAGCAGCCGCGCGGGCGCGTGGCAGACCAGCAGGAAGGTGGTCAGGGCAGGGGGCTCTTCCAAGAGCTTCAGGATGGCGTTCTGGGTCGCCACGTTCATCTGGTCGGCGCTGTCGATCAGCACCACCCGCCGCCCGCCATCCGCGGCCGAGAGATGCAGGAAGGATTTCAGCTTGCGCGCGGTATCGACCGTGATGTCGCGGCGCGGCGTGCCGGTCTGCGGGTTCACGGTGGGCCGCGTGAGGAACAGCCGCGGCTCGCCCAGGGATGCCACGCGCGCGACCACGGGGTGATCTTCGGGCGTGTCCAGGCTGTCCGGCGCGGCGGGTGCGAACATGCCGCCGTCCCCCTCGGGCTGCGACAGCAGGAACCGCGCGATGCGCCAGGCCAGCGTGGCCTTGCCGATGCCACGCGGCCCGGTCAGCAGCCAGGCGTGGTGCAGCGTGCCCGCGTTGTAGGCGTCGAGGATCGCGGTCTCGGCCCTGTCTTGGCCGAACAGCCGCGCGGTGTGGCGCGGGTGGGGCACGCCCTCGACGCGGTCGGGTTCGTATTGCTCTTCCTCGCTCATGGCAGCGCGGCCCAGACGTCCCGCGCCACGGCCTCGGCCGCGCGGTCTCCGTCGATGACGCGGAAGCGATGGGGCGCCTCCTTTGCCAGGGCGAGAAAGCCCGCGCGCATCCTTGCCTGCATCTCGGCGCCGAAGCTCTCGAACCGTTCCTCGACGCCTTGCCTCCCCAATGCGCGGGCGAGGCCGGTCTCGGGGTCCATGTCGATCAGGAAGGTGCGGTCGGGCTCGATGCCGATCATCATGTCGTGGAGCGCGTCGACCTGCGCCCGCAGATCGGCCCGCGACAGCCCCTGGTACATGCGCGTGCTGTCGGCGAAGCGATCGCAGATCACGGTGGCGCCGCGCGCCAGCGCGGGCCGGATCAGCCGTTCCAGGTGGTCACGGCGCGCGGCGGTGAAAAGCAGCAATTCGCATTCGGCGGACCAGCGGTCGGGATCGCCTTCCAAGACCAGGCGGCGGATTTCCTCGGCGCCGGGCGATCCGCCCGGTTCCCGCGTGAGCACGACCTCGCGCCCCTCGGCACGCAGCCGGTCGGCGAGCATCCGCGCCTGTGTGGATTTGCCCGACCCGTCGATGCCCTCGAAGCTCAGGAACAGGCCGTCCTGCGTCACTGGGGCGTGACGGCCGCTGCGGCGTCGGCGACGGCTTCTTCGGCGGCGGCCGCAAGCTCATCGGCGCCGGTCGCGCCCAGCAACTGGCGGAACAGCACGCCGGCCGCCGTCTTCAGCCGCGGAACGAAGCCCGCCGCGGACACGGCCCGGTCGGCCAGGAGCGGCATCTCGGTGTCGGGAAGCCCTTCGACCTTGATGACCAGCGTGCCGATCTGCTGGCCTTCGGCGATGGGGGCCTGGATGGGGCCGGTGAACACCGCCTCGGCCACCACGTTGTCCTGCGACAGGGCGGGGATCAGCATCTCGGCGTCGTTGGCCGCCACGAGACCCACCTGCGCGGTGTTGCCCAGCCAGACGTCCGCCATCGCCACGGACTGTCCCTTGGACACGACCTGGCGTTCGACGAACTGGCGGAAGGCCCAGCTGACCATGCGCTCGGCTTCCTCGGCGCGCGCCTTCTCGGAGTCGAGCCCCGAGATCACGAAGACCACGCGCCGGTCGCCCTGCGCCGCCGAGCCGACCAGCCCGTAGCCCGCTTCCTGGGTGTGCCCGGTCTTCAGCCCGTCCGCGCCGATCCCCAGCCCCAGAAGGGGGTTGCGGTTGTTGTGGTTCGCGGGAACGCGCCCGTCATATTCGAAGATCGTCTGCGCGAAATACCCGTAGAGATCCGGAAACTCGGTGATCAGCCGCGTGGCGAGGATGCCCAGGTCGTGCATGGACATGCGGTGGTTCGGGTTCGGCCAGCCCGAGGCGTTGGCGAAGGTCGATTGGGTCATGCCCAGGTCGCGGGCACGCGCCGTCATCTGGCGGGCGAAGGCATCTTCGCTGCCGGCCAGGCCCTCGGCCACCACGACGCAGGCGTCGTTGCCCGACTGCACGATGATGCCCTGGATCAGCTCTTCGACCGTGGGGCGGTCGTTCTCGGTCAGGTACATGGAGGACCCGCCCAGCGCGGCGGCGCGCGACGACACGCCAAAGCGCGTGTCCATGCTCACGCGGCCATCGCGCAGAGCCTCGAACAGCATGTTCAGGGTCATCAGCTTCGACATGGAGGCGGGCGGCAGGGGCACGTCGGCGTTCTTCTCCATCAGCACCGTGCCGGTGCCCACGTCATAAACCCAGGCGGATCCGGCGCGGGTGTCGAACTCGGCCTGCGCCAGGGCGGCGCCGGCCATCATGATGGCCGGGACGGCCCAAAGGATCCGGAACAGGCGTGTCATCTGGTGGCCCTTTCGTAGCGGCGTTTGACGAGTCGGAAACCGGTGTATCAGCCCGACACGTAATAGGCATCCTCGAAGCCCAGCTCTTTCACTTTCGCGAGAACGGCGGCGCGGTCGGCGCTGTTGGTCGAGGGGCCGACGATCACGCGGTAGAAGGTCTTGCCTTGGGTGGTCTGCTCTTTCACCGTCGGCACGACCCCGATGCCGCGCAGGGATTGCGCGGTGTTCTGGGCGTTGTCCTGCACGCTGAAAATGCCGATCTGGATGAAGGGCTTGTCGAGGCTCGAAACGGGGCGCGCCGCCGCGGTCTCGGCCGGCTGGCTGGCCGGCGTTTCGCTGGCGGCGGGCGCGTCCAGCGACTGGGCCGCGATCGTGTCGGGGGCCGACAGGCTCTCGGTATCGGCCTCGGCCGCGCCCGTCTCGGGCGTCACGGTGGCCTCGGTCGTCGCCGGCTCGGCCGCGGACTCCTCGCGCCGCAGCGCGGTCACGTTCAGCGTGACCGGTGCACCCGCCAGCATGCCAAGCGCCTCGGCCGCGTCCGAGCTGACCTGCAACCGGGGGCCCGGGTTCTCGCGCTCGCGGCGGAACAGGGCACCGATCACGAAGTTGCCGTTGCTTTCGTTGCGGATGATCACGCGCTCGGGTTCGTCCACGTCGGGATGGGCGACCCAGACGCCGCCCAGCGACGGCCGGCCGTCCCACAGGCCCGGCTCGGTCACCTGGAACACCTCGGGTGCCTCGACGTCGCGCTCGACCAGTTCGGTGGTGCGGCCCGCGGGCGCCGCGTCGTCGCCGCCCCCGCCGAAGGGCCCGTCGCCGCCGACGCATGCCGCAAGGGCAAGGCCCGCCACGGTCAGGGAGAGCGGTCGGAAAATGGATCGCGTGAAATTCATGCCTGTCCTCGAACCGGCGGCGCGCGGCCGCCTGAGATGTCCTGATTGCTGCCCGATCGGCCCTTGGCGGGCCTTTTGACGTTGATGATAGCGGCTCCGCCCCGCGCTGCAAAGCACTTCGCGCCCGCCCGCGCGATTTCACGCCGCGACCCTTCCCATCGCGCCGCCGAGACGCTAGCACGGCCGCGTCGGAGGAGTGGCAGAGTGGTCGATTGCACCGGTCTTGAAAACCGACGTAGGTGAAAGCCTACCGTGGGTTCGAATCCCACCTCCTCCGCCAAATACCATGTTTTAATCCAATATGTTGTTTTTGTTGATTTTTCAAGGAGGGTTCTTGGTGCATTCCACCCACGTTTACCACCCACGAAAACAGTTGAGAACAGAGACAGTCCAATGCTGCTTGGTAGCGTGAACACCTCCGTGGCAGTGAACGGCCTCTACATCCTAGCCAGGGATTTGCAGAGCAATCTCGGTCACTACAGCTTCAACCTATTTGCATCGACCCACGACGAGACCCACAGGGTTCGCTTGTTGGGCTCAGCGACGCCGCTATAATATCGAGAGCACTTCCTTGTGCTTTGCACAGGCCATCACATCAGTGACGTCGATCCTGAGGACATAAGCATGCTTACCGAGGATTGTGAGTTCGCGGTCACCTCTTCGGGCTACACTGCACCTATGATCGGCCCTGAGGGTGCGGAGCACGACCTACAAGATATCGTAATCTTCAACTTTTCCGACGCTTGCGATGAACATCCTAAACTCAAACATCGGTTCTTCAGGCTTGGGGCGTTCCCGCCTGACTGCTTCAGTGACGCAATCGTTGCGGTCCTCAACTACGGCTACCCTTCGATGGATCAGGTCAATGAGCTAGATGAGAAAAAGCACATCGGCTCCCTGCGAAGGTCCACGACGCTTAAACCGTACGGTCAACCGCACGACCCAACCCTCCTACACCTAAAGCCCCTGAAAGAACTATCTTTCGACCCGGACGGTCTAAGCGGTGGTCCGAATTTTGTGGTCCAATCTTCAAACGACGACTTTCAAGTATATTTCGCAGGGATCACCGTCCGAGCAGGAAAACATGACCTTTATCTGGTGAAGAGTGGATTCATTAGACGTTTGCTAGACGCCTCAATCGACCTGAGAGCCTAGTAACAAACCTCTTTCTGATCGCGGCCTGATCGATACCCCAACTACGTCGGTCAATATCTGGGTTCTCTTCGCTACCAAGTCTGAAGGAAGATAGAGAGGGTGCCACGTGCGAGTCGGGGAACTTCCGGCAGAAAGACTTGAGCTGCCCCAACCGAGTGGTCCAGGTTGATTGTTAGTGCATCGCTGGTCGCCGGTCGACGGCTATGATGCTCTCCGGCGCCGGAGGCCTGTAGCCCAAGGCGCTGTGGGGCCGGACGGTATTGTAGTGGCGACGCCACCGCTCGATGAGGATCTGGGCCTCACGGAGCGAATAGAAAACCTCTCCGTCGAGCAGCTCGTTGCGGAATCGAGCGTTGAAGCTTTCGCAGTAGCCGTTCTCCCAAGGTGAGCCAGGCTCGATGTAGGCGGTCTTGGCACCGACGGCGCCGATCCAGTCGCGGACCTTCAGAGCAACAAATTCGGCACCGTTGTCGGACCTTATAAAC
>NZ_FQZA01000027.1 GCF_900141995.1 Palleronia salina
TCCAGGTTGGTCCGCCCGGGCGTCTCGGCCAGGTCCGAGAACGACACCATGTCGTTGCCCGCGCCCCCGTCCACCGTGTCGTTCCCCCCGCCGGGCACGAGCCAATCCACCCCGGGTCCCGCGCCGCCCGTCAGGGAATCGCTCCCCGCGCCGCCATAGATCAGGTCCGCGCCCTGGCCGCCATCCAGGGTATCGTTCCCGTCGCCGCCATCGAGCGTGTCCGCGCCGTCTCCGCCGGCGGCCGTGTCGTCGCCACCGCGCCCCGAGAGCCAGTTGTCCCCAACCGAGCCGACGAGATCGTCGGAGAAGACGGTGCCCACCGCGCCCTCGATATTGGCAAGGGTGTCGGTGCCGCCGGTGCTGTCGGTGGCGGTCGAGGAGGACAGGTCGACGACGACCCCCTGGGTGGCGCCCTCTTCCCGCCAGTATTCCAGGAAGTCGGACCCGCCGCCCCCGTCGATGGTGTCGTTCCCGCCTTGGCCGACGAAGGATTCCCAGTTGTCCGAGCCGGACAGCCGGTCGGACTGATGCGTGCCTCCGACGTAGTCGACGAAGGTGAAGCTGTCATCGACGACACCCGCCACGTTCGACACCGCGGTGCCCGAGCCGTCCGCCCCGATCGTGACGACCATCCCGCCCGTGCCGGTCACGTGTCTATAGATCAGGTCCAGGCCGCCGTTATCGCCGGCCCGCCACGCGGCCTCGTGCCCGATGATGGTGTCGCGCCCGGTGCCGGGCGCCACGATATCGCCGATGCCTTGCGTTCCGGCGCTTCCACCGGAGGCATCGAGCCTGTCGTCGCCCTGGCCGCCGTGCAGCAGATCGCGCCCGTCGCCGCCGCGCAGCGTGTCGTTGCCGTCTTTGCCGTACAACCGATCCCTACCGGCGCCGCCATGCAGCCAGTCATCGCCGCCATCACCGTCGAACAACTCATCGGCCGTCCCGCCGAGGATGGTATCGTCGCCGGTCACCGAACCATGGACTTCCTCGATGCCGCTCAGGGTATGGCGGAAGGCTTCGCCACGCCAGGTTCCCGTCGCGACGCCGGTCACCAGGTTGACATTGACCGGCCCCACGCCACCCCAATCGTAGCAGATGGTATCCCAGCCCTGCCCCCGTTGATGGTATCGTCGCCTTGATGGCCGGTGAAGCGTTCGTCCCGAGCCGATCCCGTGATCGAGTCCGCGAAATCGGTGGCCCTAATCTCGAGCAGCCCGCCGTTGTCGACCAGGTTGAGCGTGTCGGAGGTGCCGTACCCGTCGTCCTGGATACTGCCGCTGGAAAGATCGACGACGATGCCCCGGGTCGGGTCTTGCCCCGGTCTGCTGCTGAAGTCGAGGGCTACGGTGCCGCCATCGGTCAGCGTCAGATTGTAGGTGTCGCTGCCTTCGCCGCCGATGATGTCGATCCAGCCGTCCTGCACCTGCACGACGTTGAACGTGTCGCCGAAGGCGCTGCCCCACAGACCGAAGCCCTGGCCGACAAGCTTGTTGGCGATGCCGGTTATGGTATCGGTGAAGCCGCCCGCCTGAATGCTGCCGGTGTCTGTCAGCCCGTCGATCGTGGCCGTGATTGCTGTCGGGGTGCTGCCGAAGCGCTGGCCGTAGTCCAGTACGGCATAGACGCGGCGGTTCGCGCCGGCGAAATCGTAAAGGTCGTTGCCGTCGGTCGCCTCGAAGTCGTTGTACGAATAGTCGGAGCCACCCGAGACGGTGAACTGATCGTCGCCGGACGTGCCGCGCACGAAGTCGTGGAATTCGCTGTCCTCGTAGATCAGACCATCGATCAAGCCGACCACTGACCAGGAAATATCGAAGGTATCGACAAGATCGGTCGCCATGCTGGCATCGATGGTGATCGGGGCCGTCTCGTTGAACAACGCCGCAAGCGGCGCGAAATCGTACCTCACGGCCGATTGCAGGGCGTCGACGAGCGCCGCCAGGTCCCAATCGACTCCGGTAATCGTGCCGATCGTCGTCGTCCCGTCCTCGACACTGAGGCTGGAAACGGTGCCGCCGAGCACCACCCCCTCGGCGGTCAGAGCGAAATCGGCGCCCTCGATCCGGGTGACCAGCCCGTTATAGGAGTTGACCTGCACGAGACTGGTGGAATCCACGAGGGTCCCGTCGACGTTCAAAAAGCCATTTTCGTCGAGAAATGCTTCGAGGAAGAAATCCGGCTTGTCGGCGAGAATTCTGTACAACATATCGGCCCCGCCAACTTGCAACAATCACACTAAAGTTGAGCCACATACTGCAACCACCCGACCCGGATGTCCACGCGACGTCCCCGTCGAACTGCCCGCTCAGAGGATGACGTCCCCGTCGGCGAACCGCAGGATTTCGGCGTCGCCGATCACATCGACCCCGTCGGTGCCGCCATTCAGATGGGTCACTTCGGTGCGGATGCCGTCTTGCACGATGCTGTATTCATCCCGCGCACGGGTCTTTCCCCGGCACGGGCGGTTGCGGGGACGCCCCGTCCGATGCAACCTGAACCTGTGTCCGGGGGTCATGGGTCCCGGGGTAAAGCATAAGGCTAGCGGAAGATGGAAAACGAAGACGTCCCGGGCGATACCAGCACGACCGCCCGGCTGACGGTCGGTGTGCCGTTCACAAGCGATTTTGACTCGGTGCTGGACGCGGACTGGTTCCTGTTCTCGGGCACGCCGGGCGCGGTCTATGCGGTCGAGATCACGATGGACGGCACCACGACGCTGTTGACGGATCTTGACCTGCAGGTCGGCAACGGCACCCGTTATCCCAACACGGACCCGGCGCAAGCGACCGTGCCTTCTCTGTTTTTCGTGAACGATACCAACGATCTGTGGCTGGATCTCGATGCGTCGGACATCGAGGCCTCGTTGGGTCTAACCCCCGGGAGCTATACCGTGCAGGTGGTCGAACGGCCCGATCTGGCGCTGCTCGGGACCGTGGGCAACGACACCCTGACGTTCGATCCGCTGAACCCGACGACACTGATCGACGGCAGGGCCGGGACGGATACCGTATCGTTCGGGGACCAGCGCGTTTCGTTTTTCCTGACGGACCGGCCCGAGAACAATTCGTTGGTCAATCTCGGCAACGGGACCATCGTCAAGCTGAAGTCCATCGAGGCGGTAACGGTTGGCGATTCGGGCAGCCGTTTCGACATCAGCGGCGGCAGTTTCCAGATCACCGGCGGCGCGGGTCAGGAATCCTTCAGTATCACCGGCGCTGGGCAGGGGCGCGTTTTCAACGGGGGCGCCAATCCGGTCGGCAGCCCGGATCAAGCGAACTATAACTCCCGCTCGAACACGGATCCGATTGCGGCTTCGCTGCTCACCGGCATGGGTACGGCGGGCGTCGCCGCCGGTGACACCTATATCGGGATCGAACTGCTCCGCGGGACCGAACACAACGACACACTGGCCGGCAGCAACGCCGCGGACACGCTGTTTGGCAATATCGGCGACGACATCCTGACCGGAAATGGCGGCAACGACAGGATCGATGGCGACACCGGCACCGACGTTGCTGTCTTCAATTTCAGCCGGTCGGAATACACCGTGACCGAGACGGACGGATTTTCCCCACGTTCCGTCTATTACACCGTGTCGCATTCCGGGGCGGATGGCACCGACTCTCTGCGGGACGTCGAGATCCTGCGGTTTGCCGATGGCGACTTTGTCCCGGGCAGCCAGACCGGCACGGCAGGAAACGACTGGATGGTCTGGAACGGGACGAGCGGGCGCGTCTTTGCCGGGGACGGCACGGACATGCTCAGCTTCGTCAACGAGGCTGCCGTCAGAGTTGACCTGCTCGCGCGCGCTGTCACGGTGTCTCGTCCCGGCAGTACCGACATCGTTGTCGAACCCATCTCTGTCGAGGCCTTCACCGGCACCAGCGGCAACGACGTGATGATCGGCGGCACCGGGGATGGCCGGCTCCGTGGCCTTGGGGGGAACGACAGGTTCATAGGCTCGCGGGGCACCGACACGATCGACGGCGGCGCCGGAGGAGACAGTCTGAGCTACATCACCGACAGCTTGAGCGGTTTCGCGCAAGAGGGCGTGAACGTATCGCTGTTCCGCGGCATGGGGTGGACCGGAAACGCGGCGGGCGACCTCATGACCGGCATCGAGAACCTGTCCGGTACGATCAACGACGTGAGCTGCCCCAACCGAGTGGTCCAGGTTGATTGTTAGTGCATCGCTGGTCGCCGGTCGACGGCTATGATGCTCTCCGGCGCCGGAGGCCTGTAGCCCAAGGCGCTGTGGGGCCGGACGGTATTGTAGTGGCGACGCCACCGCTCGATGAGGATCTGGGCCTCACGGAGCGAATAGAAAACCTCTCCGTCGAGCAGCTCGTTGCGGAATCGAGCGTTGAAGCTTTCGCAGTAGCCGTTCTCCCAAGGTGAGCCAGGCTCGATGTAGGCGGTCTTGGCACCGACGGCGCCGATCCAGTCGCGGACCTTCAGAGCAACAAATTCGGCACCGTTGTCGGACCTTATA
>NZ_FQZA01000012.1 GCF_900141995.1 Palleronia salina
GAAGTTTCCCCGGGCGGCCTCGCTCAGGATCATCTTGTCGAGGGTCAGGTCGGAGACAGCACGCCGGAGCCGCTGGTTCTCTGTCTCGAGCTCCTTGAGTCGCTTCAGCTGATCGCGGCTCATGCCGCCATACTGCCTGCGCCACCGGTAGTAGCTCTGCTGCGTGATGCCGACCTGGCGCACCGCATCACCGACCGACAGCCCTTGGCCTTGCAGCACCTCAACCTGCCGCAGCTTCAGAACGATGTCTTCGGGCTTCTCTCGCTTCCCAGCCATTCTCTGGTCCTCTCCATGACGGGATCATTCTATCCCAGTGGGCGGACCACTTCAGAGGGGGCATTTCAAGGATTTGAGGCTATCGTGACCCGCCCAGTGGTGAGGAAAGGCCTGCTCTCGTCTTCTGTTTCGCTGAATCTTGGGGGCGCCGGCAACTTGAGCTTGCCCGCGGTGGATGCCGCCGCGGCCAAGACCTTCGCAAACGCGGCTACTGCCGCTTGGACGAATTTCAATCGGGCGGAGCTGGAGAAGCAGGACGCCGTGGTCCGGCGCACTCTGCACGCGATCGAAGCGCTCAAGGTGCCGAATACTTACCCCGCAGCATGCCACGTAGCGCCTCTGGCGCGCGACGCTTCCGATCTGAATAGCCGCGTGCTGTCCAAGCTGAACGCCGAGGCCGTTGGCAACGAGGTGATGTCCCGGATCGCCCCGATCACGGCCTTCGCTGCCGATCCAAACACCGTCCGGGACGCGGCTATTGAGACGTTCGTGGAAGCTCAGCTGCGTCGATGGCGGGAATTCTTCGACACGGTTGAGTCCATGCCACTGACGCCGGAACAGCGCCTGTCGGTGGTCGTCGACGAAGACGCAACCCTGGTTCTGGCCGGCGCGGGGTCCGGCAAGACCAGCGTCATCACGGCCAAAGCGGCATACTTGGTGAAGGCGGAGATACGGAAGCCAAACGAGCTCCTGCTCCTGGCCTTCGCCAAAGATGCTGCAACCGAGATGTCCGAGCGCATCGAGGCGCGGTGCGGGGTCCCCGTGGCGGCCCGCACCTTCCACGCATTGGCCTACGAGGTCATCGGCGAAGTGGAGGGGGAGAAGCCCCCATTGGCGCCCACCGCAACAGACGACAAGGCGTTCCTGTCGCTTATAAAAGACATCCTGCGCCACCTCGTGGCAACTGACGCCGATATTGCACAAACCGTGATCAGCTGGTTCGCCGGTTTCTTCGATGATTTCCCGACCGAGTGGGACTTCAAGACAAAGCACGAATGGTATGCGCAGATAGAGAGCCGCAATCTCCGGACGCTGCAAGGCGAGACGGTGAACAGCTTTGAAGAACTTCTGATCGCCAACTGGCTGTTCCGGAATGGCATCGCTTACGAATACGAGCCGAGCTATGAGCACAAGCTCCAAAGGACTGGGCGACGCGTCTACACGCCCGATTTCCGGCTGACAGAGAGCGGTGTCTACATCGAACATTTCGGTGTGCGCAAAAAACGCGGCAAAGACGGCAAGGAGGAGCTGACGACGGCGCCTTACATCGATCGAGATGAATATCTGGCGGGTATGGACTGGAAGCGGCAAGTCCATGTCGAGCACGAGACGGTTCTGGTCGAAACCTACAGCTGGGAACGTGAAGAAGACCGCCTGCTCGACGCACTTGCCGAAAAGCTCAAACCGCACGTCACGCTGCGGCCGATCCCGGACATCGAGATCTACGACCGTGTGGCCGAGGTCGGCGTGGTCGACGGCTTTACTTCGCTGATGGGCACCTTCCTGCGTCACTTCAAGAACGGCGGCTACCGGGTCGAGGACTGTTCGGACAAGGCGCAGACGCTGAAGATGGGCAAGCGAGCGGAGGCCTTTCTCAAGATTTTCGGAGCCGTGTTCCGAGAGTATCAGGCGCGCCTGGGCGACCGAATTGACTTCGAAGACATGGTGAACCGCGCTACGGCTCTCGTCGAAAGCGGACGCTACAATAGCCCGTTCCGGCATATCCTCGTCGACGAGTTTCAGGACATCTCGACCGGGCGAGCGAAACTAATACAGGCACTCAAGCGCCAGCACTCCGACGCCAAGGTGTTCGCCGTCGGCGACGACTGGCAGTCGATCTACCGCTTCGCTGGGTCGGACATTCACATCATGCGCAACTTCGGCGCGGAGTTCGGCGGGACCTATGCAGGAGCCACTGGTGTCCATCGCACCGTCGACCTCGGCCGGACCTTCCGGTCCGTCGACAAGATCGCCCTGGCGGCCCGTCGCTTCGTTCTGCGCAACCCGGCCCAGATCACCAAAACGGTGATACCGGCAGGCGAGACGGACGAGCCGTCGATCAGGATCGCCTGGACGCGCCGCGACACCGGGGAAACGGTCTTGAACAACGCCGTGGCTGCCCTTGCCGAGACTGAAGGCAAAGGAGGCGGGAAACCTTCCATCCTGATACTGGGAAGATACCGTTTCTTGCGGCCCGATGTGGCGCGACTCCAGCGCCAGAACCCCGGGGCGACGATCACCTTCAAGACCATTCACGCATCGAAGGGCTTGGAGGCCGATCACGTGATCATCCTCGGCGC
This sequence comes from Palleronia salina, assembly GCF_900141995.1. Taxonomy (GTDB): domain Bacteria; phylum Pseudomonadota; class Alphaproteobacteria; order Rhodobacterales; family Rhodobacteraceae; genus Palleronia; species Palleronia salina. The sequence goes on from NZ_FQZA01000012.1 coordinate 2,577, forward strand.
CGACAACGCCAAAATGGGCTTCCCGTCGATGATTGTCGACGACCCTCTGCTCAGCCTCGTATCGCCCGAGGCCGAGCCATATCCGAATGCCGAGGAGCGACGCGTCATGTATGTCGCCGTGACCCGGGCCCGACGGACCGTAACCATCCTTGCATCCGAGGCGCGTCCTTCTCTCTTCGTCCAAGAGTTGATGAAAGAGCCCGAGTTCGGCGTGGTCGGGCCCTTGGAAGCTCAGAAACACACCCACTCCTGCCCGGGGTGCGGTGGCCGTCTGCTCCACATGCCTGGCGAGGACGGTCGCGACTGGTATCGCTGCGAGCATGTGAAGCTGTGCGGCAGTCGCATGCCGGCTTGCCCGGCCTGCGGTGTCGGCCTTCCGGTCCGTTCTCGGGCCAGTGGAGACCTGGTTTGTGGTGATTGCGGCGAGAGCCAGCGGGCCTGCCCCAGTTGCGACGCTGGATGGCTTGTCGAACGGCGCAGCCGATATGGAGCATTCCTCGGCTGTGTCCGCTTCCCTGACTGTGATGGCAAAGCCAAGTTAGAGAAAAAGCGCAAGACATGTTGAATTGGGCGACATTGGCCCACGGCAAGACCTACAACAAAGTTCCGCAGGTAGCGCATTCGGGAGTCCACCGGCGTCGCAGCGCACGGCAGGTCCCCGACAAGGCAGATGGTGGCTCGTTTTCGTTCATGAAGCTCGACACCCGCGAGGTGGGGCGGGCCGCAATGGCAGGGTTAATGTTTCGGAGAGAGGTAGAGGCGGCGGGCGCATTGGCTCAACGCGACTGGGCATTTCGCTCTTTCAACGTGCGCCCTCCACCGGTTACCTCTCGAATAAACTGGGGGATAAACGTGGCTGACGGTGACTTGTTCGAAGAAGCAGAAGAGGAGATCGAAGACGGTCCGTGTCGTTTCCACATCGCGGAATGGTATGGGCGGCCATTCCTCGAATTGTCTGACGAAGAGCGCTTGGAGCTTGCGAATTTCAAGGCCAAAGGCAGCATGTCCAAGACGGATCAGAACCGCCTTTTGGAACTTCGCGCGAAGAATCCTCTAACCCCACGCGAAGACGCCCGCCTTGGAAAGCTTGAGCAGGACTATCTCGACCTGACCGCCACGAGGAAGGTCTGTCCCTTCCGAACTGACAGCCCCTTCCCGCTATGCACGAAGGCGGGAGGGGTGTGTTCTATTCGTCTGGTAGAAGAGGTGGGCGGCAAGGTGCAACCGGTGGCCGGTGAGAGAGCGCCGATCCGGGCGACCTGCCCCTACCGCTTCCAGGAGGGCAACCGCGTCTTCCAGGCCATCGGAAAAGATCTTTTGGGTGATCCGGAACCGCATCAAGCAGGTGAGGTCGGCTTTCTGGAATCGACAGGCAACCTGGACTCTGCACCAGGCCAAGACGTCGGACGGATCGACATGGTGCTGGTCAAGACCAACGCGCCGGAAGGACATCCCCTCGAGTGGGTCGCCGCTGAGATCCAGGCAGTTTATTTCTCCGGTGATGAGATGCCGATGGAGTTCAAGCAACTGCGAGAGAATGGCGGCAGGCTCACCATGCCAGCAGGGAAGCGCCGGCCCGATTATCGGTCGAGTGGACCCAAACGCCTCATGCCACAGCTACAGATCAAGGTGCCAACGCTCCGCCGTTGGGGACGTAAGATGGTCTGCATCGTAGACACTCCTTTCTACGACTCCATGGGGAAGATGGAGGAGGTCGAAGATGTTTCGAATGGTGATATCGTCTGGTATCTGGTCGACTTCGTAGCCGGCGATCCCGGAGAGCCCCATCAGCTTTCTGTCGGAAGGAAGGCGACGGTCACGCTGGAGCGTGCGATCGAAGGCCTCACCGGAGGCAATCCAGTCGCGAAAACGGTGTTTGAACGCCGCATCACCAAGAAAATGGACGACGCTTGATGTCGTTCTACCGTTGCCTGACAGGGCAAAATCTGGTATTGTGCATGGAAACGAAAGAAGAACAGACAGGACATCAGGCATGAGCAAGCGGAGGACCGCTGTAGATCTTTTCTGCGGCGCAGGAGGGCTGTCTGCCGGGCTCGAAATGTCCGGATTCGAGGTTCTCGCGGGCAATGACCTCTTTGAAGCCGCCGGGAAGACTTTCGAAGCGACCCACCCCCGGGCGAAGTTCTTCGGTGAGCCTATCCAGGATCTCGACCTTGATCGCCTGCTCTCGGATATCGGACTGAAGAGGGGCGAACTGACCGTCCTCATCGGCGGTCCGCCATGTCAGGCATATTCGGTCTACAACCATCAGCGCGGCATGCATGATGAGCGATCACAGCTCTTCCGTCAGTATCTTCGTGTCGTTGAGGGGCTGAATCCCGAGTGGATCGTCATGGAGAACGTAGCGGGCATCTTCTCGATCGCAGGCGGGGAAGCGGTCCATGCTATCGAGAAAGAGCTTCGCGCGCTCGGTTACAACGTTGAATATCAGATCATGCGAGCCGAACAGTATGGTGTGCCGCAAGAGCGTCGGCGGGTCGTCTTCATCGGCAACCGCATAGGCGCCCCAATCCGCCATCCGCAACCCACTCATGGACCCGGCTTGGAGCCTCTGGTCACCATCAAGGACGCGATCAATGACCTGCCGCGCTTGGAGAATGGAGAAGATCCCGGCGTCCAGAAGTATGCGACCGCCCCACAAGGCGAATATCAGAAAGCCCTGCGGGGAAATGCGGTCGAGGTCACGTGCCATGCGGCACCCCGACTGGGGAAAGTAAATGTCGAGCGGCTCGCACACATTCCACCTGGCGGAAGCTGGCGAGATATCCCTTTCGACCTGCTGCCCGCCGGTATGAAGCGTGCCAAGAGATCTGATCACACTAAGAGATATGGCCGGATGACATGGGATAGTCAGGCGTGCACCATTCTGACGAAGTGCGACATTCATTGGGGTGCCTACCTGCATCCAGAACAAGACAGGGCGATCTCGGTTCGGGAAGCCGCCCGGTTGCAAAGCTTCCCGGATAGCTTCCAGTTTTTCGGCTCGAAGACTGAGCAGTATGTCCAGGTGGGTAATGCTGTTCCGCCCCTGCTGGGGAAAGCCATTGGCGAGACACTGGTTGAACTGATGGAGGAAACTGAAGCGTCCGAGGATAGCGCAGCCTAATATGGCGCAAGCCAAATCAGCGATGTCTCGATCCGAGAACATGTCCCGGATCAAATCTAAGAACACCAAGCCAGAGATGGTGGATCGCCGCGGACTGAACGCCCGGGGGTTTCGGTTTCGCGTGCACCGGGCCGACTTGCCGGGGCGGCCTGATCTGGTTCTACCACGGTGGAGCGCAGTGATCCAGGTCCATGGCTGCTACTGGCATGGCCACGATTGCCTTGGAAGGGCCCCGAAAACCATTACTGAATACTGGGGGCCAAAGATCGTCGCGAACCGGGAGCGCGACACTCGGAATGTGGCAGTCATACGTGCCGACGGGTGGCGTGTTCTGATTTTTTGGGATTGTTGATTGAAGGGTCCCGAGAGATGGCCGGCGGAGGCCAACAAAAATCCGTGAAGGCACTCCGATCAGCGAGAGTGCGGCCGACCTCCAACCGACACCGTCGACATACCTGCAAAGGTCGAAAAGTCCTCGAAACCCTTCATCACGACGGACTATATGTTTCAGGCGTAAAACCTTGGGTCATTTTCCTTCGTATCTCAGCAGTCTGGCCAACCTTCCATTAGACCAACAGTAGAGGGTTCCCGGATAGGATATCGGAGTGTTGTCTGCCCTTGGGAATTCAGATTGACCCCTGCGGCAGGTAGCAATCTGGAGCGTGCGGCTTGGGAGCCGCTACGCTTTTCTTTGCGCTGCGAACCATTACGTAACTGTCTGTCCCATTGAACCATCCAGCAAAATGCCGTCCTGTGACCTCTCTTCCGATCTCTAATCCCAATCCCGCAAGCCGTGAGACGGTATACTCCTACCTATCGCGCCTCGCTGCAACGTGGCGGACTGACATCGTCGATCTTGCCCACGACATCGGCGCACCGTTTCGAGCGCTCATTGAACAGGACCAAAATGCTCTCGACGCCCTCGCAGATTGGGCCGGCCTGAACGCACGACAGGTGGAAGACATGCTCTCCTGGACAGGCGTCCGGGTCGGAAACGTCAGGATGAGATTCCGCGGCGAATTATTTGTGTCCCGCGCGCTTCGAAATCCAATCGTTCGGGGCTGCCCGGTTTGTCTTCGCGAAGATGCGCTCCAGCATGACGGCCCAAACACAGCTGCTATGGTCATGCGCGGGGATTGGCAGCTGCGGGAGGTCGATTTGTGCGTCCGGCATGGTCACCCTCTTATTCCCCTCTGGAAAGAACAGGCCCCTCGAGACAGGAACGACATTAAAAAGCGTTTAGAGGAAATAGAGGGAGACATCTTGGCAGGGCGACTTGATCAAGCGGAGGTCGCCCCATCAGCATACGATTTATGGTTAGACGACCGGCTTCGGGATGGTCGAGACGGCACATGGCTAAAAGGCCAGCCGCTTTTCGCAGCTACAACCTTCATCCGGCTGCTCGGGCAAGCGCTTCTGCCAGATGTCGAACCGAAGGGGCGACGGTCAGATCGTGAAAGTCACGCCGTCGGTTTCGACATTGCGCGGAACGGAGAAGCTACCATTCGCCAAGCATTGGACCGGCTTGCCGCAGCCGCCACGGGACATCTCGATGAGCCCAGAAAAGCTTTCGGAGCGATGTATTCGGCGCTCAGTAATGACTACTTGGAAGAGGTCGGCTTCGACAACTTTCGCAGATGTTTGCGCGAGTGCATACTCGACCACTGGCCCGTCGCCCCCGGCGAAGAGTTTTTGGGCGAGACCGTTACCGAACGCCGCCTGCATTCCGTTGTTACTGCGGCAAGGGAAATCGGCGTCGGAGCCCAGGTTGTTGAACATCACCTCGTCAGCGCCGGCGCAATCGCCGAATCAGACAGGCGCCCCCGCAGCCGCAAGACCTTTGACGCCAAAGCTCATGATAGTCTGCTTAGAAAGATCCCCAACCTGGTGGGATCACTTACCCTGCGCCGAGCTATGGGCGCGACGAGACACGAGTATGAATGCTTGGTCAAAGAAGGTATTTTGATCCCCCAAACGCGCATGGCGAAGGTTAAGCACCCGTGGGACCTTACAGACGGAGTTGGGCTGGTTGACAAACTCCAAGCCAAATGTAGCCCCGTCGTTTCTGATAAGGATGTCTGGGAAACACTGTTACTCGCACGTCAGCGCACAGGTATAAGCCTCACTATGCTCATAGAGGCGATCCGTGCCAATCAGCTAAAACCGGCGCGAACCGGCGGCGTCACTGGCTTTCACGGAATTCTGGTCTCAAAGTCCGAAGTCGACAGCCTCCTTCTCGCCGCCGGCGCGTCTGATCAAGCCGATACACCACTTCCAGGCGTGATGAGTGCCGCTGAATTCGGTAGGACGGTCGGATTGCGGAACCACAGGAATTTTACAGCCCTGATCGAGGCCGGTCACACCCCCGCAGAAAAACACATCAACCCGAAAACAGGCCGCCCTCAATACCGTGTTAGCGCCGACGACATTAAGGCATTCCACTGCCGCTTCGTGACGCTTCCAGTGCTGTCTGTAGAAACAGGGCACCACCGCAATACGCTGAGAAGCCTTTTAGCTGCGGCGGGCGTTTCCCGTTTCAGCCCGGCGGGACAGGATTTCGGCCCAGTCTTTTTAAGATCACACACAGAAAAAGCTCTATATTCAAGAAAGACCCCTCGATAAGATCTGAAACTCACAACGCGCTTTGTCATCCAACACCTTACAGCCACGAAAAAGAAAATTTGATCGCGCCTCAGGTGCCTCCAGGGGTTAATCGCTGTAAGAAAGAGCAGTTGAAGTGATCCTGATACTTCACAAAACGGCCCAGCAGATATGGTAGTAAATCTAAGCTGAGGCCACCAATTTGATCGTCTGAGACAGACTGTCTCGCCAATCTTCTACCTGAAAGTGGCTTGCTTGAGATAAAGCTTTCACAAGACGCACTCTGTCCATCACGATACCCGCCTCTATGGCCACATCTCGGAGCTTACTTTCCGGCACAACATGCGGGATGGCAAAGACTTTTCCGGGGTCAACTTTTAATGGCGCAAACCACCGAAGAAATCGCTGAGAAATATCGTTAAGTTTCGAATCCCAGTTATTGCCGCATGCACACTGTCCAAGAAAAAACGGCTGCCCAATCGCACGACCACATCCAAAATCCTTCCATAAAATGTAGTCCACTCCCGAGTCACCACTTTCTGGCCCCTCTTCGGGTAAATCCGGGTTGGGCTGCCAAACAAGTTCCCTGCTGCTTCCTATAGCCACTTCTGCGGCATCGCGAAATCTTCCGAATTCATTCGGCGAGCCGGTATGGCAAAAATTCACATTTTCTCCAAGAAAATTCGCGGTTAGGAGCATAGCGATTCTTTCAAACTTTCTCGGAAACTCGACGTATTCTCCTGTCGTCAAGTTTGGGCTCAAACTCGTGCAAAGCAAAAATTCGTAGACTTGGCTATTCGAGCTTATATGTTTGATTACATCCCCATCCAATGAGAATGGATAAAGATCCCCCAATGCTTTTTGCCTACGCTCAAGCTCCTCGATAATTTGTGAAGATGCTGTGTCCAAAGAGTTCTCATGGGACTGCCAAGTCTCCTCATTCCGACCGTCATCCGCCGCATAATTTTCCTCAAGAGTGTCGGCTATAGCGTCATCTCGAACACCGGAAGATGCGCGCGATTGCCCAAATCTTACAGCAACAAGCTCTGCTTGGTCAGCATCGTTGGAAACTTTAAGGAAATGCCGCCTAAGGTAAAATTCGTGCCTACTCATCGAAATTCTCGAAATCCTTATCCGCAATCTCCTTGAGTTGCTTGGCGAGCTGTGCAGAAAGAGCCCTCACCCGAAGAGAGGGATCAAGATACATCTTCGCCGTCTCTACTTCTGGCGGCTTCTCAGAAAGACTTTTGAGCAATTCAGAAAGTATGTCCCGGACCTGCCGAATGTTGTCTTCTAATTTGGTCTCGATCGGTTTTGTTAGGTCGAGAACCTCCTCGAGGCCCTTACCCGATTTGAGAAGTGCCACTTTATCTGGGTCAGAAAATGCTCTCGCAAGGGAGGATAGCTGTCTTGAGTCGATAACCGCCGCACTGCGTCCTATTGCTCTATCGCCGAACATTGCTCTGACGACGGTTGACGCATTCTCCAGCTTATGTTCCGGGATCGGATTCGGAGCGGATTGGACGCCCTCAGTGAGGCCACAAAAGTCTCGTGCAGATTTAAATCCAAGAATGGTATAAACCCATGAAAATGGATATTCAGCGACACTTCCCCTCCCTTTTTTCTGGCTGTCGCTTGGCCTGAATTCCCCAGATTCAATCAATTGCCGTATAAACCTATAGCCCTCAAGAAGACGCACGACGGTGCTATGCTGATCTCCGATCATTTCAGAAATTCTTGACACCTCCATTCCGGTGTCATCGGAAATCTTAGCTACCCAGGAAGCTTTTGCATAAGAATCCCACGGCTGCGCTGCGGCGATATGGCGAACCCCTAAATAGGATAACATCGCCTTTGCTTCTGGGCCCTCTTCGTCGAATATGAGGACTGGAATCGGCTCGATTCTGGGGCGACTACTCTCTTCCCAGACCTTCCGCATTCTTTTCGACAAAGCCTTCTGCCGCACGGCGCGCTTGTCGTTCATGAGAACTATGCATGCACATAACCGGCGATTGCCTTCCTTCACGACCAGTTGACCGCTTTTGTTGCGCACACAAACTAACGGCTCCGCAGCGAAGAAGCCATTCATTGCAAGGGAACTGATTACGTCTTCTATACCGAATTTCTCGATAATAAGATCTACCAGCTGAGATTGCTCTGCGCCACGCTCAAGATCCCCAAATCTTGGGTTTTGTGCGTCAAGTTGAAGTTCTGCAATTAACTTTTTGTCTGGAGTGCCGCCGATTGCTTCAATATTTTTTTCCGCCATCGCTGCCCTAACTTTCTTGAGTTGCTTTTATCTCATGCAGGTCAAGAAACTACGAAAAACAGGCGCCTTCAAGGACTTCTGCCAGCAAACAGCTAACAATCGTGCTCGAGCGAGCCTCCAGCGGCTTGAAGCTTTGCCAAGCGAGAGCGATTCAAGCTCTTGAATAACGGGGCAATCGTGGGAGACGTTTTGGTCCGGCCTCCTCGTTGAAGCAGGGGGCTCCTGCGGAAATTGCTCGATCAGTCTGGCTTGCTCCATGACGCAACCATGGTGCTTGTTGAGGGCGACCAGTTCCAGTCGGGCTAAGAAAGCTCATCGTCGGAGCTTTCTCGACAGAACCCCAGGCAGGGCTAAAAATTCATAATATCAGGGACTTATCTCGAAAATTCTCGGGTTTTAAAATTAACGTCTTGACAGGGGTGCGCAAGCAATTTGGGCATTTTGCGCACACTTATGCCCCCTCGGCAACCAGTCGAATTGGCGATCCCTCGAGGACTCGAACCCCGAACCTGCTGATTAGAAGTCAGCTGCTCTATCCAGTTGAGCTAAGGGACCGCTGAAGCGCGGTGTAGCGTCGATCCGCCCCGGCGGGCAAGCGGAACAAGCGCGGGCGGCGCCCCGTTGTGCGGCCAAACCTGCAAACAGGAGTTACGCATGAAACGCCTCACCACCGCCGCGGCCCTGGCCGCCACCGCAGCCTTCACCGCCCCCGCCCTTGCAGAAGAGCATGTCATGCTCGAGACGCGGGCCGAGGTGCAGAACCGGGACGGCAACGCCATCGGCACCGTCACCGTCAACGAGACGGCATCGGGCACGCCCCTGGTGATCGTGGCCCTGACGGATCTGCCCGAGGGCGCGCACGGCATCCACCTGCACGCAACCGGAGATTGTTCGGCCGACGACTTCACCAGCGCGGGCGGCCATATCGCCGGTGACGCGCAGCACGGTGTATTCGACGCCGGCGGGCCGCATCCCGGGGACTTGCCGAACGGGATCGTCGGGGAAGACGGCGACCTGAACGTCGAGGTCTTCGCGCCCTTCCTCAATATCGAGGAAATGATGATGGACGAGGACGGATCGGCCTTCATCGTGCACGCGGGCGCAGATGACTACATGTCGCAGCCCGCCGGTGACGCGGGCGAGCGGATCGCCTGCGGCACCTTCGCCGCCGCCGAGTAAGGCAGGCCGCGGACCGACACGCAAAGGGCAGCCCGCGGGCTGCCCTTTTCGATTCGGGGCTCAAGGACCGGTCAGTGGGTCCAGGCGCCGCGCCGCGAGGTGGCGAAGTTCTCGCCGTATCCGCCGGGGCGGATATTCGCCCGGCGCGTCTTGGGCTTGGTCACGATGGCGTCGATACCGTTGGATTCGGCGTAATCGCGGGCGTCCTGCTCGGTGGCGAAGCGCAGACGGACCTGGCTCTGGGTGTCGGCGGAACTGGTCCATCCCATCAGCGGGTCGACGGCGCGCGGCTCGTCGGGCGTGTATTCCAGCACCCACTCCAAAGTCTTGGCGGTGCCCGAGGACATGGCGGTCTTGGCGGGGCGATAGATGCGGGCGGGCATGGGCTCCTCCGGTGAAGTCAGGTCACTGACGGTTAAATGGCGGCAAAACGCCCGCGTGGCAAGATCACGGGTCGGACGAGCCTGTCGCGGGCCGGAACGGGAAAGGCCACCTGTCCGGAATAGAACAGGTGGCCCGATGCAAGAGAATGAGGGGGTGTGACCGGGCCCCGGGAATGGGTGGGGAATGCGGAACCCGGCCACTTGGGTTTGCTGCTTGCCCCATCAGTGAAAGCAGAAACCGGGGCGCGCCGCAAGAGCCGATTCAACCTATTGGCGAATTTCGGCGAAAAACCGGTGTCCGCCGGCGCGCCAAACGGCAGCATCCTGCGCAACCGGGGTTGTGGGGGGCGCGGAAAGGCCCAAGTTATGTGCGACCAGCCCGAGGTTACCCATGCCCTACGCCCATTCCGACAAGTCCGATGCCCAGTTGACCGCGCCCGCGCCGCCCGTTGAGACCCGCGAGAAGCTGGAAGGCGGCATCGCTTTCCGCATGAATTCCGAGTTCAAGCCGGCGGGCGACCAGCCCACGGCCATCGCCGAGCTCAGCCAGGGCGTGCGCGACGGCGAGCGCGACCAGGTGCTGCTGGGCGCCACGGGCACCGGCAAGACCTACACCATGGCCAAGATCATCGAGGAGACCCAGCGCCCCGCGATCATCCTTGCCCCCAACAAGACCCTCGCCGCACAGCTTTACGGCGAGTTCAAGGGCTTCTTCCCCGACAACGCGGTCGAGTATTTCGTCAGCTACTACGACTACTACCAGCCCGAGGCCTACGTCCCGCGCAGCGATACCTTCATCGAGAAGGAAAGCCAGATCAACGAACAGATCGACCGGATGCGCCACTCGGCCACCCGGGCCCTGCTCGAACGCGACGACGTGATCATCGTGGCGTCGGTGTCGTGCATCTACGGCATCGGCTCGGTCGAGACCTACGGCGCCATGACCCAGGACCTGCACGTGGGCAAATCCTACGACCAGCGGGCGGTCATGGCCGACCTCGTGGCGCAACAATACCGCCGCAACGACCATGCGTTCCAGCGTGGTTCTTTCCGCGTGCGGGGCGACAGCCTGGAGATCTTTCCGGCGCACCTGGAGGACCGGGCGTGGAAGTTGAGCTTCTTCGGGGAAGAGCTTGAAAGCATTACCGAGTTCGATCCGCTGACGGGCGAGAAGACCGGCAGCTTCGACCGCATTCGCGTCTATGCCAACAGCCACTACGTGACGCCGAAACCGACGATGAAGCAGGCGGTCATCAACATCAAGAAAGAGCTGAAGCAGCGGCTGGACCAGCTGGTGGGCGAAGGCAAGCTGCTCGAGGCGCAGCGTCTGGAACAGCGCACCAATTTCGATATCGAGATGCTGGAGGCCACAGGGGTCTGCAACGGGATCGAGAACTACTCGCGCTATCTCACGGGTCGCGCGCCGGGTGAGCCGCCCCCCACCCTGTTCGAGTTCATTCCCGACAATGCCATCGTCTTCGCCGACGAATCCCACGTCAGCGTGCCCCAGATCGGCGGCATGTACCGGGGCGACTATCGCCGCAAGTTCACGCTGGCCGAGCACGGTTTCCGCCTGCCCAGCTGCATGGACAACCGCCCGTTGAAGTTCGAGGAATGGGACGCCATGCGGCCCCAGTCGGTCTTCGTGTCGGCCACCCCCGCCGCGTGGGAGCTGGAACAGACCGGCGGCGTCTTCACCGAACAGGTGATCCGCCCCACGGGTCTTCTGGACCCGCAGGTCGAGATCCGGCCGGTCGAAACCCAGGTCGATGATCTGCTGGACGAGATCCGCCGTGTGACCGAGCAGGGCATGCGCACGCTCTGCACCACGCTGACCAAGCGCATGGCCGAAGACCTGACCGAGTACCTGCACGAGCAGGGCATCAAGGTCCGCTACATGCACTCGGACATCGACACGATCGAGCGGATCGAGATCCTGCGCGACCTGCGGCTGGGCGCGTTCGACGTGCTGATCGGCATCAACCTGCTGCGCGAGGGGCTGGATATTCCCGAATGCGGGCTGGTGGCGATCCTGGATGCCGACAAGGAGGGCTTCCTGCGCTCGGAAACCTCGCTGATCCAGACCATCGGCCGGGCCGCGCGGAACGCCGACGGCCGCGTCATTATGTATGCCGACCGCATCACCGGCTCGATGGAGCGCGCCATGCGCGAGACCGAGCGCCGCCGCGAGAAGCAGCTGGCCTATAACGAGGAACACGGGATCACGCCCGCCACGGTGAAGAAGAACGTCGAGGACATCCTCGCCGGCCTCTACCAGGGCGACGTGGACATGAACCGCGTGACCGCCAAGATCGACCCGAAGGCGCAGGGCTCGAACCTGCAGGCGGTGCTGGACGGCCTGCGCGCCGACATGCGCAAGGCGGCCGAGAACCTGGAATTCGAGGAAGCCGCCCGCCTGCGCGACGAGGTCAAGCGGCTGGAGGCCGTGGACCTCGCCGTGTCCGACGACCCCATGGCCCGCCAATCCGCCGTCGAGGCCGCGTCCGAGGCGTCCACGAAGGCGTCCGGACGCAGCACGGCGGGCCGCCCGGGGCAGCGTGGGGGGAACGTGAAGCGGCGGAAGAAGGGCTAGCCAGTCGGCGGGAAGCAAGGCCCTGTCGATTTCGACGGGCTTCAGACCGAGGCGGCGAGCTTCCCCGCCATCTCCTCCAACGCCTCCGCCAGCGGGGTCGTCTTGCGCCAGATCATGCCCACCGTCCGCGCGGGCTGGGGCTCGCTGAACCGGCCCACCGAGACCGGGGCGGCGCGGGTTTCGACCTCCACCGCCATCTCGGGGATGAGCGTCACGCCCATGCCCGCGCCGACCATCTGTACGAGCGTCGACAGCGACGTGGCGTCGAGACCCAGCGCGGTGTGGGCGCGGTCGAGATCGCAGAAGGACAGCGCCTGGTCGCGGAAGCAGTGGCCTTCTTCCAGCAGCAGCAGGCGCATCTCGCGCAGCTCGTCCCGGCCGGGCATGGGGCGGTCCGCGTCGGCCTCGGGGCGGACCAGCACGAAGGGCTCGGAGAACAACGGCACCTCGGTAAAGGCCGGCTCGCCGATGGGCAGGGCGACGATGGCGCAGTCGATCCGGCCCTCGCCCAGCTCGCGCAGCAGCGCCGAGGTCACCGTCTCGCGGATGTCGATGGCCAGGTCCGGCCATCCGCGCGCCAGTTGCCCCATGAGCCGGGGCAGCAGGTAGGGCGCGATGGTCGGGATGATCCCCAACCGCAGCCGCCCGCGCAGGCCCCCCCCTGCCCCGCGCGCCGCGTCGCCGAGATCGTCCACCGATTGCAGCACGGCGCGGATGCGGGGGCGCAGCGCCTCGCCCAGCGCGGTCAGGGTCACGGACCGGCCGCCGCGTTCGAACAGCGGCCCGCCCAGCTGTGTCTCGAGCTCGCGGATCTGCACCGACAGGGCGGGCTGCGAGATCGCCGTCACATCGGCCGCGCGGCCGAAATGGGCCTGGTCGGCCAGCGCCTCGAAATAGCGCAACTGCTTGAGGGTCAGGTTCTTCATAACCTGAAGTTATGGGAAATATAGCAAAGCACAAGTTTCCCTCATGGCCCACGCCTGTTAGAACGGTTCCAGACAGGCAGGCCCACTGCCCCGAACGATCAACAAGAGCGGAGAGACCCCATGATGGACGGAAGCGACAGCCCGCGCGGCAACGGCGGCTGCCCCGTGATCCACGGCACCCAGTCGAACCAGAAGGCGCGCAGCAACCGCGACTGGTGGCCCAACCAGCTGAACCTGCGGATCCTGCACCAGAACCTGCCGGAAACGACGCCCTACGCGCCCAGCTTCAACTACGCCGAGAAGTTCAAGGCGCTGGACCTGAAGGCGCTGAAGAAGGACCTGGCCGACCTGATGACCGACAGCCAGGATTGGTGGCCTGCGGACTATGGCCACTACGGTCCCTTCTTCGTGCGCATGGCCTGGCACAGCGCGGGCACCTACCGCACGGCCGACGGGCGCGGCGGCTCGTCCAGCGGGTCCCAGCGGTTCGCGCCCCTGAACTCGTGGCCTGACAACGGCAACCTCGACAAGGCCCGCCGCCTGCTGTGGCCGATCAAGCAGAAATACGGCGACGCGATCTCGTGGGCCGACCTGTTCATCCTGACCGGCAACGTCGCGATGGAAACCATGGGCTTCAAGACCTTCGGTTTCGGCGGCGGTCGCGAGGACATCTTCGAGCCCGAGGAAGACATCTACTGGGGCATGGAAGACGAGTGGCTGGGCACCAAGGACGTCCGCTACACCTCGCATGACGGCGAGGGGCGGTTCCTGGAAAACCCGCTGGCCGCCGTTCAGATGGGCCTGATCTACGTGAACCCCGAGGGCCGCAACGGCGAGCCGGACCCGATGAAATCGGCCGAGGACATCCGCGAGACCTTCGCGAAGATGGCCATGAACGACGAGGAAACCGTCGCGCTGACCGCCGGCGGCCACACCTTCGGCAAGGCGCACGGCGCCGGTGACGCGGGGCTCGTCGGCTCCGAGCCCGAAGGCGCGCCCATGGAGGCGATGGGCTTCGGCTGGAAGAACGCGTTCGAGACCGGCATGGCCGAGCACACCACCACCAGCGGGATCGAGGGCGCCTGGACCCCGAACCCGATCAAGTGGGACATGGGCTATTTCGAAACGCTGCTGGGCAACGAGTGGGAACTGACCAAGTCGCCCGCCGGCGCGCACCAGTGGAAGCCCAAGGGCGACGCCATGGCCGACGCCGTGCCCGATGCCCACCGCGACAATGTCCGGCACGCGCCGATGATGACCACCGCCGACATGGCGATGAAGGTGGATCCCGCCTATCGCAAGATCAGCGAGGATTTCCTGGCCAACCCCGACAAGTTCGCCGATGCCTATGCCCGCGCGTGGTTCAAGCTGACCCACCGCGACATGGGCCCGAAGGTACGCTACCTCGGCGACGAAGTCCCGGACGAGGACCTGATCTGGCAGGATCCCATCCCCGCCGGTCCCAGCCTGACGGACGCGCAGGTGGCCGAGTTGAAGGGCAAGATCCTGGACAGCGGCCTGTCGGTGTCGGAACTGGTGCGGGCGGCCTGGGCCTCGGCCTCGTCCTTCCGCGGATCCGACAAGCGCGGCGGTGCCAACGGTGCGCGCGTGCGGCTGGCGCCCCAGCGTGGCTGGGCCGCGAACGACCCCGAGAATCTGGACAAGGTGCTGCCGGTGCTGGAAGGCATCAAGGACGGCTTCGACGGCGACGTGTCGCTGGCCGACCTCATCGTGCTGGGTGGCTCGGCCGCGGTGGAAAAGGCCGCGCGCGACGCGGGCTTCGACATCGAGGTGCCGTTCGCACCGGGCCGCGGTGACGCCACCGAAGAGCAGACCGACGCCGAGAGCTTCGAGCCGCTCGAGCCCAAGTCCGACGGCTTCCGCAACTACCAGGAGCGGGCCTTCACCTCGTCCCCCGAGGAGCTGATGGTCGACCGCGCACAACTGCTGACGCTGACCGCGCCCGAGATGACGGTGCTGGTGGGCGGCCTGCGGGTTCTGGGCGGCAATACCGGCGGCACGGCGCACGGCGTGCTGACCGACCGTCCCGGCCAGCTGACGAACGACTTCTTCGTCAACCTGCTGGACATGGGGACCGAGTGGGCCGTGGCCGACGAGGCGGCGGGCACCTACCAGGGCCGCGACCGCAAGACCGGCGCCGACCGCTGGACCGGCACGCGCTGCGACCTCGTGTTCGGCTCGAACAGCCAGCTGCGCGCGATCTCCGAGGTCTATGCCCAGGCGGACTCGGGCGAGCGTTTCGTCCGCGACTTCGTGGCGGCGTGGGTCAAGGTGATGAATGCCGACCGGTTCGACCTGGCGGCCTGATCTGCGTCACGAGTAAAAATGAAAAAGGCACCCCGCGGGGTGCCTTTTTTACGACAGTATGTGGGCCGGATTTACTCCGGCGCGGGCTCGACATCGACCGACGGCACGGTGACTTCGGTCTCTTCGGTGTCGACCTCGACATCCACGTCGGGAACCTCGACCGTCTCGGTCTCGGTGCCCACGTCGACCGACCCGGTCTGAACGTCGACATCGGGCATTTCGCCAGGCTCGGCCGAGACGTCCACGTCGACATCGGGCAAGGCGCCCTCGTCGGTCACGTCCACGTCGATAAAGTAGAAGGCCAACAGGGCCACGATCACCGCCACCAGGAGGGCGGCAAGAACTCCGCGTTTCATAACGCTCTCACCTTTTCGTTAAAACATCTGCGGCAAATACGCGCGGAAGCCCGGGATGTTCCGAAAAGTCTCGCGCGATGCGAATTAATCTTTGCCGCGCAAGGCCCGCACCAGCGCCAGGACCACCACCGCCCCGATCAGCGCCGTGATCAGGATGACCAGCAATCCACCGGCCGCCAGGATGCCAAGGCCCAGCGCGGCCAGGATGAACGGCAGCGCGACCGCCCCCGCGATGCCGGCGATCAGGTAGAGAAGCCGTTGCCGGCCGGCCAAGGCGCCGGCGATGAGCCCTGCCACCGCGCCGATGACAACAAGCAGGATCAGCGCCGTCGCGCCGATCACGTCCAGGATCTGTTCCATAGCGGTCCCCTCATGCGTCCGTTCGCACAGCGCACGAGGGGTGTTCCGGGTTCCCTCAATAGGGCCTGTCGCAGCGCACCGTCAGCTGCACCTTGCCCTTCACCGCCTTGCTCCAGCGCAGGCGCACGCGGTTGTTGGCGGGTCCCTCCAGCGGCGTGGCGGCGGGCATGTCGTAGACGGCAGACCCGCCGCTGTCGGTGATGCTGCCCTGCGCAACCACACCGGGGATCGTCCGGCTCCACCCGCCGAAGGGCAGCCACGGGCCGGGATCGAGCGTCCAGTTCTGCGCGGCCGAGCCTTGGGTGAATTCCAGCGTCACCGGGTTGATGGTTTCCTGCAGGATGTTGTTGAAGCTGTTGGCCGAGAAGTCGATCACCCTGTGCCGCGAGGCATCCAGCGGCGCGATCGAGTCGTCCACCCGTTCGACCCGGTTCAGCGGACCGTTGATCGACCGGAACGTGTTGCCCGTGACGCTGAGCCCCTGGATGAAATGACCGGTGCCGAAGGGCTTCACCACGATGAAGGTGAACCAGTCGGCCGCGTTCAGCGCGTTGAAGATGTTGCCGGTCAGGCTGAGCCCGCCAAAGCTGAACTGGTTCGCGAAATCCGGGAACGGCTCGTACTGGTTCGACATCTCGATGTGGCAATTGTCGATGTAATTGCCGGTGATGATCGTCTTCGGGTTGGTCTGGGTGAACACGCAACCCGCCGTCAGGGGCCCGTCGGGGGTGTTGTCGCCCTGGAACCAGTGGTTGCCGACGATGATGTGGCCCGAGCCGTTCAGCACCATGGTCGTGCCAAACCGCTGGAACCGACTGTCGCGGATCTTGGCGTCGTTGGCGTTCACGTTGAAGCCGACGCTGATCCGTTGCGGCGCGGCGACGGGCTGTTCGTCGGACACGAACAGGCAGCGGTCGACCATCAGGTCCTGGCAGCCCCGCCCGTGGCTGGTGATGCCGCGATGGCTGGGCTTGGTCATCGACACGTCCCGGATCTGGAAGGTCTCGCCCAGGGGCGGCAGCAGAATGCCGCTGGCCTTGCCGTCCATCTGGAAATCCACGTCGTCGATGGTGAATTTCGACATCTTGGTGAAGCCCGAGAAGTCGAGCACGTAGCGATAGCGCGTGAAGGTATAGCTCTGGTTCGCCGCCGCCCCCCAAAGCGGCGCCGAAGGCTCGATCGTGCCCGCGCCTAGGTTGCGCGACCGCACGAAGACCTCGCGCCCCACGCCGGTGCCCTCGACCCGCGCGCCGACCTCGATATTCGCGATGCCGGTCACGTTGCTCAGCCGGGTGGGATTGGAGCCCGGGTTGTACTGGGCCGTGGCGGTGACGGTGCCCGGGGTCCAGCCGGTGCCGGACTTGACGTTGAACTGGCCGTTGCGGATGACGCGCCGGATCTCGAACACCGTCTCGTTCGCGGCCTCGGCCATGTCGATGGGGCCGAACACGTCGATGCGCCGCCCGCCCAGGTCCAGCGACTCGTGATCCGCGTTGGACAGCAGGGCCTGGAACGCCTTCTTGAAGGCTTCGACCTCGTCCCCGAAAGCGTCGATATAGCTTGGCAGGTCGAAGTTCCTGCGCAGCAGGAACCGCCGGTTGCGCGGTTGGGTCACCGTGCCCTCGAACCGGATGCGGGTGTCGATGGTCACGTCCTGCCCGAGGTAGTAGGTCCCGGCGGGCACGATGATCTCGCGCCCCGCCGACGCGGCATCGGCGGCCTCGAACGCGGCCGAGTCGTCGGTCACCCCGTCGCCCTTGGCCCCGAAATCAACCACGTCGACCACGGGGATCACCTTGCGCAGGTAGGCGCCGGTGATGTCCTCGATCACCAAGTCGTCGATGCGCACCACGCCGCCCGACGGCCCGGTCAGGTCCAGCCCGAAATAGCCGTAGGTGGGTTCGCCCCCCCAGGCCATGTCGACGCCGCCGCGCGCGCCCGGTCCCACGATGGCCGAGACCTCGACCACCTCGCCGTAGCTCGTCAACGGCACCGACGTCCCGGTTTCGGGGATGCCGTCCACGGCCACGTCGTTGCCGCGCCCGGCCCAGCCGGCGATGCGCACGGAGGGAAGGTTGCCCGACACCGCCTTCACCCGCGCGGTGATGCGCAGGTAGCAGCCCGGCTCGATCGGGGTGCGGATCATGTAGCGCAGCCGCTGCGTGGCCTGGGTCTTCAGAAGTTCCAGCGCGCCGCCGAAATCCTGGTCGGCCGGGACGAAGGCCGCGTTGGACGCGTTTTCATAGGTGGGCGATCCGGCGGTGCCATCACCGCTGGACCAGACGTCGAGCCCGGCGGCGAAAGGCGTCGGCATCAGGACGATGCCGTCGGTGATGGTCTTGTTCATGGTGGTCCCCGCGTGAATGGCGCGCGCCCCGGGAAGACCGGGCCGCTTCGGGGACAAGGGATAGGCAGGCGGGCGTTAAGACGGCCTGCGCCCTGCGTGCGGTGGCCTCAGGCGCCGACCTGGGGGGCGCGCAGCAGCCGCACGCCGTTGATCTGCCACCCGTCCGCGGTCTCGATCATCTCGTATTCCAGGACGTGCAGCGCGCCACCGGTGTCGCGCATCATCACCCGCTGCTGCACCCGGTCGCCCAGCGGTCGGGCGTCGAGGAAGGTCACGTCCTCGGGGCGATAGACCATGGGATAGCCCTGCCGCACCATCTGGCCGAACCGTTCGGGCGTGCCGAACATACCCTTGATCATGGGCGAGGCATAGGTGAACGCGGTGGCGAAATCGTCGGCCCGGAAAGCATCGAGCTGGGCGCTGATGACCCCTTCGATGGCAGCATCCTCGGCCGGTGCGATGACGGGCGCGACCAGCGCGGCGGCAAGACAGGCGGTGAAAAGCGGTTTCATAGGCAATCCTCCTACGGTCAGAGACACGAGAGGATGATGGCGCAAGTTTCGGATCTGCCCATGCGACGATTGGTGTCGGCGGGCCTGTCAGCTCATCTGTGACAGGCGCGCCACGTAGCGGGCCAGCGTGTCGATCTCGAGGTTAAGCCGGTCGCCCACCTTGCGCGCGCCCCAGGTCGTGACCTGCTTGGAGTGGGGGATCAGGTTCACGTCGAAGGACGCCCCGTCCACGGCGTTCACGGTCAGCGACGTGCCGTCCAGCGCGATCGAGCCCTTGGGCGCGATGTACCTGGCCAGCGCCTCGGGCGCCTCGATGGTGAAGCGGGTCGAGCCGTCGATCTCTTCCATGCCGGTGATCCTCGCCACGCCATCCACGTGACCCGACACGATATGCCCGCCCAGCTCGTCGCCCACGCGCAGGCTCCGTTCCAGGTTCAGCCGCGTGCCGGGCGCCCAGCCCGTGTCGCCGATATTGGTCTTCGACACGGTCTCGGCGCTGATCTCGACCTCGAACCATCCGCGCGGGTCGGTGCCGGTGTCGGTGACGGTCAGGCAGATGCCGTCGCAGGCGATGGACGCGCCCAGCGGCACGGTCGCGATGTCGTAGGAGGTGGCGATCCGCGCGCGCAGGTCATGGGGACGCTCGACCTTCAGAACCTCGCCGATATCGGTGATCAGTCCGGTGAACATGCGCCGCTCCTTCGTGGTGGGATCCTGCCGCGGATATGGCCCGCGCGGGGCAGCGGTGACAAGGGCTGCACCATCCGGGACATTAAATAACCACCTTTCCACGCCATGATCCCGGTGATTGAGTGGCGGGGACCATGAAGATGAGCGGTGATATCCACGACCCGGGCCAAAGGCGGTTCCTGTTCCTTCAGGGGCCGCACGGACCCTTTTTCGGCCGGCTGGGCCGGATGCTGTCGCTGGCGGGGGCGCCTTGCTGGCGCGTGGGGTTCAACCGCGGCGACCAGGCGTTCTGGCCCGATGCCGACCGCTACATCGCTTATCGCGATGCGCCCGAGGCTTGGCCGCAGACCTTCCGCGATCTCGTGGCCCGGCACGGGATCACCGATATCGTCCTTTACGGCGACGCGCGCGCGATCCACGCCGAGGCCATCGCCGCCGCCCGCACGCTGGGCCTGACCATCCACGTCTTCGAGGAAGGATACCTGCGGCCCTACTGGGTGACCTACGAGCGCGGCGGCTCGAACGGCAACTCGGCGCTGATCGGGATGGACGTCACCGGGATGCAAAAGGCGCTGGCCGCGTCCACGGGCGAGCAGCCCGAGGCCCCGGCCCATTGGGGCGACATGCGCCAGCACATCTTCTACGGCGCCGCCTACCACGCCTTCGTGCTGCTGATGAACCGGCGGTACCGCAACTTCCGCCCGCATCGCGCGCTCAGCGTCGCGCAGGAATTCCGGCTGTACCTCAAGCGGCTGCTGCTGATGCCGGCGCTCTGGGCCGACCGGGTCATCGCGACCGCGCGGGTGCGCGGGGGCGGCTATCCCTACCACGTGGCGTTGCTGCAGCTGGAACACGACAGCAGCTTCCAAGCGCATTCTCCCTTCGGCACCATGACCGAATTCCTGGACCTGCTGATCGACGGCTTCGCCACCGGGGCGCCGGGGCACCACCACCTGGTGATCAAGGCCCACCCGCTCGAGGACGGGCGGGTCGACCTGCGCGCCCATATAAGGCGCCGCGCCGCCGATCGCGGGGTCTCGGGCCGGGTGCATTTCCTGCGCGGTGGCAAGCTGGCGCAACTGCTCGACCATGCCCGGTCGGCCGTGACGGTGAACTCGACTGCCGCGCAGCAGGTCCTGTGGCGAGGTTTGCCGCTGAAGGTGTTCGGCACGGCCGTCTACGCCAAGCCCCAGTTCGTGTCGGATCAGCCGCTGCCCGATTTCTTTCGCTGGCCCGACAGCCCCGACGCCCGCGCCTACCGCGATTACCGCCGGTTCCTATTGGAGACCAGCCAGATCCCGGGGTCGTTCTATTCGGCCAAGGGGCGACGGCAATTGCTGCGCCAAGTGGTGGATCTCATGCTGGCGCGCGACGATCCCTACGAGCTTTTGCAGAAGGGGCGCGCGGCTCCAAGGCAACAGTTACGCGTCGTGACCTGAACCCGCACGACCGTCAGGCTTTCAAAAATACAACATCCGGTCTACGCTCGGCTACAAAAAGTCGAGGCAGAATAACAAGGTCGAGGAGACCGGGCAGTGAAAATCCAATATTCCCGCTGGGGCAAGCCCGTTGCAGCCCTGGCAATCCTGGCCGTTTTGGCCGGGTGCGGGCTGCCGCGAAGCGGCCCGACCAAACGCGAAATCTTCGCCGGATCCGTCCAGCGCGAGGGAGACGCCTTCATCGTCTCCGTCAATTCCCGGGTGACGCGGGCCACGGCGGTCTATACGTCGCTGGGCTTCTCGCGGAGCTTCGTCAACGCCGGTGTCCTGGGATCTGACACGATCCAGCCGGGCGACACGCTGGGCCTGACGATCTACGAGAATGTCGACGACGGGCTGCTGGTGCCCCAGGGCGCACCGTCGGCCGTGCTGGAAGAGGTGCAGGTCGACGGAAACGGCTTCATCTTCGTGCCCTACGCGGGTCGTGTCCGGGCCGCCGGCAACACGCCCGAGGCCATCCGGCGCATCATCACCGACCGGCTGGACAGCCAGACGCCCGAGCCGCAGGTACTGGTCCGGCGCCTTCAGGGCGACGGCACGACCGTATCGGTCACCGGCGGCGTCGGCGCGCAGGGCGTCTATGCCATCGAACGTCCCACCCGGACGCTCACCGCCATGCTCGCGCGCGCGGGCGGCATCGCCATCCCGAACGAGACCGCGCAAGTCACCGTGGTGCGCCATGGCCGGCAGGAAAAGGTCTGGTTCCAGGATCTCTACGAGAACCCGCATTTCGACATCGCCCTGCGCGGCGGCGACAAGATCCTGGTCGAGCAGGACCAGCGCAGCTTCAGCGCGCTCGGCGCCACCGGCACGCAGCAGCTGGTGCCCTTCGACCGGCAGACGATCTCGGCCATCGAGGCCATCGCGCTGGTCGGTGGTCTCAGCACCAACCTGGCCGACCCGACCGGCGTTTTCGTCTTCCGCAACGAGGCCGAGGTCATCGCCGAACAGGTGCTGGCCCGCGACGATCTGCAGGGGGCGCAGCGCATGGTCTACGTGCTGGATCTCACCGCGCCGAACGGCATGTTCGAGGCGCGCGATTTCGCCATTCGCGACGGCGACACCGTCTACGTGACCGAAGCGCCCTATACCCAGTGGCAGAAGACGCTGTCGGCCATCACCGGCACAGCCGCGACCGCCAGCAACATCGACTCGCTCGGCGGCAACTAGGCCCGTGGCCCCTGGGCCGTCCGAGCCGGGCAAAAGGCTGTTCGCCTACAATGGCGGGTTCCTGAACGCGCGCGTGCGCCGCATCCTGGCCTTGGCCGGCCATCGCCTGACCACCGGGCGGCCCGGCGACGGAGACGCGGTGGCCGTCTGGGGCCGCTCTCCCACCGCCCACCGGGGCGAGACCATGGCGGCGCGATGCGGCGTGCCGCTGGTGCGGGTCGAGGATGCCTTCCTGCGTTCGCTGCATCCCGGTCGCACGGGCGCGCCGCCCCTGGGCCTGCTGCTGGATCGCAGCGGCGTGCATTTCGACAGCAGCCATCCATCCGACCTGGAAACCATGCTGGCGAGTGCCGCGCTGGACGACACCGTTCTGCTGGACCGCGCGCGCGACGTGATCGACCGCCTTCGCCGCGATCACCTGACGAAATACTGCGCCGTCGATCCCGACCTGCCCCTGCCCGACCCGGGCTACGTCCTGGTGGTGGACCAAACCCGCGGCGACGCATCGATCACCCACGGGGCCGGATCCGAGGAACTATTCGCCGAGATGCTGGCCTTCGCCCGGATCGAGAACCTGGGCGCCCGCATCGTCATCAAGACCCATCCCGAAACGGCCCAGGGCTTCCGCGACGGCCATTTCTCGGAAAAGGACAAGGACGCCAAGACCATCCTGCTGGACACGCCCGTGTCGCCCTGGAGCCTGCTGGAGGGCGCCGTTGCGGTCTACGCGGTGACCAGCCAGATGGGATTCGAGGCGATCCTGGCGGGCCATCGACCGCGCATCTTCGGACAACCGTTCTACGGCGGCTGGGGCCTGACGCAGGACGAGAACCCCCAGCCCCGGCGCGAACGCAAGCTGACCCGCGCGCAGCTCGTGGCGGGCGCGTTGATCGAGTATCCGCTCTGGTACGACCCCCATCGCGACCGGCTGTGCGAGATCGAGGATACGCTTGATGCGCTGGCCGCCGAGGCGCGGGCCTGGCGCGAGGATCGCCACGGTTGGATCGCGGGCGGCATGCGGCTGTGGAAACGCGGACCCTTGCAGAAGGTCTTCGGTCGCCACCGCGCCATGGTATTCGAACCCGACCCCGACCGCCTGGTCGCCCGCTCGGAAGGGACAGGACGGCGTGCCATGTGCTGGGCGGGAAAGCTTCCGCCGTCACTGGCCGCCGCGGCGATCCACCGGGTCGAGGACGGGCTTCTCCGCTCGCGCGGGCTGGGCGCAGACCTAGTGCCACCTCTGTCGTTGGTCGTCGATCCCGAGGGCATCTACTACGACCCCACCCGCCCCTCGCGGCTGGAGCATCTCATCGCCCGCAGCGTCGATCTGAGGCCGTCCGAGGTCGAACGCGCGCGGCGTCTGATCGCGCGCCTGACGGCCGATGGGCTGACCAAGTACAATATCGGCAGCACCACGCTGCCCGATCTTCCCCGCGACCGGCACGTGATCCTGGTGCCGGGCCAGGTGGCCGACGATGCGTCGATCCGCCTGGGCACGGACGCGGTGTCGGAGAACGCGGCCCTGCTGGCGTGGACCAGGGCCGAGAACCCGGATGCCTTCCTGGTCTACAAGCCCCACCCGGACGTGGAGGCCGGCCTGCGCGAGGGCGCCATACCAGCGGACGACGCCGACCTCGTGCTGGCCGGCACCGATGCGGCCGCGCTTCTGCGGGCCGTGGATGCGGTGTGGACCATGACATCTACCGTCGGGTTCGAGGCGCTGCTGCGCGGCGTGCCGGTCACCTGCCTGGGCACGCCGTTCTACGCGGGCTGGGGCCTGACGGCCGACCTGGGGCGCGTGCCCGCCCGGCGCGTGGCGCGTCCGAGCCTGGTCCAAATGGTTCACGCGGTGCTGATCGGCTACCCGCGTTACCACGATCCGGTGACCGGCACGCCCTGTCCCGTCGAGGTCGCCGTCGACCGGCTGGCCGCGGGAAAGGCCCTGCCCCGCTCGCCCCTGAACCGCATGCTGGCCAAGGCGCAGGGCGCGCTGGCGTCACAGGCGCATCTCTGGCGCTAGGCGCGGGTCCAGGTCGCCATGACGTCGCCGCCCACCGGGCGCGCATCTTCCAGCGCGAACCGTGGTGCATCGGCCAGGGCCGACAGGCCCAGCGCGCCCAGCGACGGCTGGCCCTCGGCGCCCAGGGCGACGCCGGCGGTGAACCCCACCAGCCGGTCCACCAGCCCGGCCTGCAAAAGGGCGGCGCCGAAGCTGCCGCCGCCTTCGCAAAACACGCGGGTCAGCCCCGCGTTGCCCATGGCGTTCAGCAAGGCCGCGGGGTCGACCCGCCCCCGGTCCAGCGGCAGCTCGATCAGGCGCGCGCCAAGTCCCGCCCAGTGGTCGCGGCGGTCCTGCGGCGCGTCGGGGCCATGGCAAAGCCACAGACCGTCATTCGCGCTGCCTTCAAGCCGCCCGCCCAGTGGCAGGTCGAGCCGCCGAGCGGCGACGATGCGCACGGGCTGGCGGGCCACGCCCAGATCCCGCACGGTCAGCATCGGGTCGTCCGCACGCGCCGTGCCGCCCCCGACGAGCACCGCGTCATGGATCATCCGTTGGGCGTGAACGGCCCGCCGCGCGCCGGGTCCGGTGATCCAGCGTGACTCACCGCTGGCCGTGGCGATGCGGCCGTCGAACGACGTCGCCAGCTTCAGCGTCAGGCGCGGCCGCCCCTGCCCGATCCGCGTGAGATAGCCCGCCTGGTCGGCCCGTGCCGCCGCTTCGCCGACACCGATCTCCACCTCGATCCCCGCCTCGCGCAATCGCGCATGCCCGCGCCCCGCCACGCGCGGATCGGGATCCTGCATGGTGGTGATGACGCGCGCGACGCCCGACCGGATCAGCGCGTCGGCGCAAGGCGGCGTGCGCCCGTGATGCGCGCAGGGTTCGAGCGTGACGAAGACATCGGCGCCGCGCGCGGCATCGCCGGCCTGCTCCAGCGCCATGGTCTCGGCATGGGGGCGTCCGCCGGGCTGGGTCCAGCCGCGGCCGACGACGCGCCCGTCCTTGACCACGACGCAGCCTACGGCGGGGTTCGGCCACGCCTGACCAAGACCGCGCCGTCCAAGGGACAGCGCGTGCGCCATGAAGGCCGCGTCGGTCACTCTTCCGGCTGTGCGGGCGGGCGCAGTTCGCTGACAAACTTGTCGAAGTCGTCGGGCGCCTGGAAATTCTTGTAAACGCTGGCGAACCGCACGTAGGCGACGGTGTCGATGCGGGCGAGGCTTTCCATCACGATCTCGCCGATAACCTTCGACGGGATGTCGGTGTCGCCCATGGATTCCAGCCGCCGCACGATGCCCGAGATCATCTGGTCCACCCGCTCGGGCTCGACCGGGCGTTTCTGCATCGAGATGCGGACCGAACGTTCCAGCTTGTCGCGGTCGAAATCCTCGCGCCGGCCGTTGGTCTTGACCACGACCAGGTCGCGCAGCTGCACCCGTTCGTAGGTGGTGAACCGTCCCGCGCAAGCCGGGCAGAACCGGCGACGCCGGATCGCCACGTGGTCTTCGGCCGGGCGCGAGTCCTTAACCTGGGTGTCGATATTGCCGCAGAAAGGACAGCGCATGCGGAATTCCTTGGGTTCGGTCAGCCGTTGGACACGACCACTATAGGCAGCCCCGCAGAGCTTGGGTAGCCCGGAATTTCCGTCGCTAGATAGGCTTCCGTGAACCGGTGCCGGGTGCCCCGCGTTGCCCGTGCGCAATCAGATGGCATCACAGGAGCGACCCATGGCAAATAAGACCTTGTTCATCACCGGCGCAAGCTCGGGCATCGGCGCGGCGACGGCCCGCGCGGCGGTCGCGGGCGGCTGGAACGTGGCGCTGTTCGCCCGGTCCGAGGACAAGCTCGGCGCGCTCGTGGACGAGCTGGGCGATGCGACACTGGCCCTGCCCGGCGACGTGACCGACCTTTCGGCGCTGGAAGACGCGGTGACCCGGGCCGAGTCGCATTTCGGCGGCATCGACGCGGGCTTCGCCAATGCCGGGCGCGGCATGAAGAAAGCGGGCACCGTCGAGGGCGATGCCGACGACATGCGCGGCATGGTCGACGTGAACGTCATGGGCCTGCTCTGGACCGCTCGTGCGGTCATCCCGGCCCTGAAGAAGACGAAGGGCACGCTGGTCCTGACCGGTTCGGCCGCCGGGCGGCGCCACATCTCGGGCTCGATCTATGGCGCGACCAAGTGGTTCGTGCACGGCTACGCCGGCAACATGGCCGAGGAGATGCGCGAATGGGGCGGGCGCTGCACCGTCATCGCGCCGGGCATGGTCGATACGCCCTTCTTCGACGAGGGAAAGCCCGACAAGCTTCAGCCCGAGGACGTGGCCGACGCGGTGATGCACGCGATCACGGCCGACCCGCGCGCGGCAGTGCGCGAGATCTTCCTCATGCCGCAGAACTGAAGCCCTAGCGCCGCGCGGCCGGGCTGTCGCACAGGAAGCGCGCGTAGCCCGCGGTCAGGCCGGGGCTGTCCGACAGGCGCAGCAGCCCCGGATCGACCGCGCGCGCGACGTCCAGCGAGAAATCCATCGCCTCGCCCCCGCGGCGGGGCGGCGGGCTGGTGCGATAGATCCGCGTCGCGGGCGAAACCCCGAGGATGCTGATCGCGTAGTCCCCCGCCGCGCACCAGAAGGCGCGCGGCCCTGACAGCCCCTTGTAGGGCACGGTGAAATCGCCTGTCCCGCTGCCTTCGACCACCAGCGAATTCTCGGCGATGAAGGCGTGGGACGGCAGGGCGACGAGGCTGGCCAGAAGGGCGGCGGCGAGTGTGCGGGTCATGGGGACGGCTCCGGTCTCGGGCGGTTTTGCACAGTCTAGCGCGGTTGCACGGGCGACACATCCCCGCCGCGCCTCACGGCTCAGTCATCGGCGGCAAAATGCAGCGCCACCTGCCGGCTGTGCGGGCGACGGCGGTGCTCGACCAGGTAGATTCCCTGCCAGGTGCCCAGAACCATGCGGCCGCCCTGCACCGGGATCTGCAGGCTGACCGGCAGGTGCGCGGCCTTGATATGGGCGGGCATGTCGTCCGGCCCCTCGGCCCGGTGAGCGAGGTAGTCCATCGACGGATCGTCCGCCGGGGGCGCCAGCCGGTCGAGCCATGCGAGGAGGTCGCGCTGCACGTCGGGATCCGCGTTCTCCTGGACAAGAAGCGAGCACGAGGTATGGCGCACGAACAGGGTCAGAAGACCGTCGCGGCGCGGCAACCACTCGGCCACGCGGTCGGTGAATTCGGTCAGGCCGGGGCCGCGGGTGTTGATGGTGATCGTTGTCTGCATGCGACAATGCTGCACGCCCCGCCCGGGCGGTGCAAGGGAACGACCGCCCCCGGACAACTGTTCTTTCGGCAAAACAGGAGGATAGCATGACCGACCCGAAGACAGGCCCCGGCACGACCGACGATCCCAACCAGGCGACCAACACCGGATTGCCCGAAAAGCCGGCCATCAAGCCGGACGTGCCCGATGACGACAGCGACCCGCAAGACCCCACCAGCGGCCCCGGATCGACCGAAGATCCCAACCAGGCAAGCCGCACCTGAGGTCATTTCCCCACCTGTCCCCGGGGCGCGCGGGCCGCTAGGCTCGCCGCCATGGATATCGCCGGCTCCCTTGCCCGCTGGGGCGTTCTGTTCGTCTACCTGGGCTGCGTGGTGGAAGGCGACGCCGTGGCGATCAGCGCCGGTGTGCTGGCCGACCAGGGGCGGCTGCCCTTCTGGCCGGTGGTCTTCGCCGCGGCGCTGGGGGCGTGGACCTGGGACATGGGGATATTCACCGCGGGACGGATTTTTCGCGGCCATCCGCGCATCGCCAGGGCGCTGGAGCATCCCCGCGCGCAGCGGGTCACGCGGCGCCTGCTGCGGCGGCCGTGGCTTTTGGCGGGCATCTTCCGGTTCATTCCCGCCACGCGCACGGTGGCACCCCTGGCGCTGGCGACCGGATCATCCATACGCGCCGCGACCTACGCGGCGATCACCGGGCCGGCCTGCCTTCTCTGGGCGATGATCGCGGTGACGATCGGCGCCGACCTCAGCCGGCTTCTGTCGGCCGTCTGGCGCGAGGCGCGCAGCGAGATGCAGATCGCGGCGGCCCTCGCCCTCGGCGGCGTGGCCATCTTCGCCTGGCGCCGCTGGAGCCTTGCCCGCGCCCGGGCGATCAGCCGAACCCTCGACGACCCCGAGCGCTAGAGCGTCCTAGTCGCTGAACAGACGTTCGCCCTGCTCGTCGATCATCTGGCGCGCCTTGGCGAGGCTGGCCTCGGCCGCGGCCTCGAAGCTTTCCAGCCGGTCGGCCCGGATCAGGTGATGGCTGCGCGTGGTGCCGCCCACGTCTTTCTCGATCAGCGCGCCGATGCGAAACTGTCCACCATCCTTGGCGGGCTGCGGCGTAATGGTGAAGCCCTTGTAGGTTTCCGAAGGCTGCTCGGCCGGAGCCTTGTCGCCTGCGCGACCGAAGAGACGTTTCAGAATAGACATCACACCCTCTCCTTGATCGGGGCCGTTACAAGGGCGGCTTCGCGTGGGCCGCCGCCGGGGCCCTCGTCGCGGCCCAAAGACATGATCGCGATACCGGACTGCACGCCGGCGAACACGATGCCGTTCAGCACGAAAAAGATCGCGGCCGCGAACCAGCCGCCCGCGACATGCGTCACAAGATGCCCGATCCCCGCCACGTCGAACCATAGCACCAGCCCGGTGAAGATGGCGGCCAGCGCGAAGCCGAAGACGGCGTTCAGAATGTAGATGCGGACGATCCGCGGCAGCCGCGCCAGCGCCGCGGGCCGCCTGCGGAAGGGGTCGGTCAGGGAAAACATCGCAATCTCCCTCTCGGCATGCCCGGCCCCTGGCCGGGTTTCTAGGGACTACTGGTCGACGAACGACCGCAGCTTGCGCGACCGGCTGGGGTGCTTGAGCTTCCTGAGCGCCTTCGCCTCGATCTGGCGGATCCGTTCGCGGGTCACGCTGAACTGCTGGCCGACCTCTTCCAGCGTGTGATCGGTGTTCATGCCGATGCCGAAGCGCATCCGCAGAACCCGCTCCTCGCGCGGGGTGAGGCTGGCCAGAACCCGGGTCGTGGTTTCCTTCAGGTTCTCCTGGATGGCCGAGTCGAGCGGCAGGACGGCGTTCTTGTCCTCGATGAAATCGCCCAGCTGGCTGTCTTCCTCGTCGCCGATGGGCGTTTCGAGGCTGATCGGTTCCTTGGCGATCTTCATCACCTTGCGAACCTTCTCCAGCGGCATCTGCAGCTTGTCGGCCAGCTCCTCGGGCGTCGGCTCGCGGCCGATCTCGTGCAGCATCTGGCGCCCGGTGCGGACCAGCTTGTTGATCGTCTCGATCATGTGGACCGGGATACGGATCGTCCGGGCCTGATCGGCGATCGAGCGGGTGATCGCCTGGCGGATCCACCACGTGGCGTAGGTCGAGAACTTGTAGCCGCGGCGATACTCGAACTTGTCGACGGCCTTCATCAGGCCGATATTGCCTTCCTGGATCAGGTCCAGGAATTGCAGGCCCCGGTTGGTGTACTTCTTCGCGATGGAGATCACGAGGCGCAGGTTCGCCTCGACCATCTCCTTCTTGGCCTGCCGGGCTTCCTTCTCGCCCTTCTGAACCTGCTGCACGATGCGGCGGAATTCGCTGATGTCGACGCCCACGTACTGGCCGACCTGGGCCATCTCGCCGCGCAGCTCCTCGACCTTGGGGGTCGAGCGCTCGATCAGCGCCTGCCAGCCCCGGCCGGACTTCTCGCCCATCCGGTCGAGCCAGGTGGGGTCGAGCTCGTAGCCGCGGTATTCCTCGACGAATTCGCGGCGGTTGATGCGGGCCTGGTCGGCCAGCTTCACCATGGCGCTGTCGATGGACATGATCTTGCGGTTGATGCCGTAAAGCTGGTCGATCAGCGCTTCGATACGATTGTTGTGCAGGTGAAGCTCGTTCACCAGCTCGACGATCTCGGCGCGCAGCTTCTGGTACTTGGCCTCGTCCGCCTCGCTGAACGAGCCGTCCTCGTTCAGCGTGGCCGACATGCGCAGGTCCTGCATCTCGCTCAGCTCGGCGTAGTCGCGAGCGATGACGTCCAGCATTTCCAGCACGCGCGGCTTCAGCGCGGCTTCCATGGCGGCAAGGCTCATGTTGGCCTGCTCGTCCTCGTCCTCGTCGTCATCCTTCGAGATCGGGTTGCCGTCGGCATCGACGTCGGGCTGGTCGTCCGACGAGCCCTTGTCCGAGGTCTCGGCGCCGGCGGCGGCAACGCCGCCGACCACGGCGGTCTCGTCCTCTTCCCCCTCTTCGCCCATGGACCGGCCGAAGGTCGTCTCGAGGTCGATCACGTCGCGCAGCAGGATGTCCTCGGACAGAAGCTCGTCGCGCCAGATGGTGATGGCCTGGAAGGTCAGCGGGCTTTCGCACAGCCCCAGGATCATCACGTTGCGGCCGGCCTCGATCCGCTTGGCGATGGCGATCTCGCCCTCGCGGCTCAGCAGTTCGACCGATCCCATCTCGCGCAGGTACATGCGCACCGGGTCATCGGTGCGGTCGAGCTTCTCGCTTTCGGTGGTCGAGACGGCGACCTCGCGCGAGGTCGAGGTGGTGGCGACCTCGGTCGAGCCCTTCTTGTCCTCTTCCTCGGCCTCGTCATCCTCGATGACGTTGATGCCCATCTCGCTGAGCATCGACATCACGTCCTCGATCTGCTCCGAGCTCACCTGCTCGGGCGGAAGAACCTGGTTCAGCTGGTCGTAGGTTATGTATCCACGTTCGCGCGCCTCGGAGATCATCTTCTTCACCGCGGCCTGGCTCATGTCGAGCATCACCTCGCCGTCGGCGTCGTCCTGCTTGCGCTCGTCGTTGTCTTTCGCGGCCATACGCCATTCCCTTCCCACGATCGGGTCGTGCTACTGTCCCCGCAGACGCCCCGGATCAGATGCGCGAATCATTTGGCTCGGATGATTCGCAGAAATTCTTACCGATTCGATTACCAAAATGTTCTCTGGGTTCCCAGAGACCCGGATCACTTGTTCCTATCTGTCGCACTTAGGCCGATCTGGCTCAGAAGCCCGTCCAGGGCGTTACGTTCGGCCCGGCTCATCATCACACCGTTGGGCGCTTCCTCGTATTCCGTCGTGTCCTCGGCCTGGCCCTGCGTCGCCTGGTCGCGAACGCGGGCGGCCTCGCGCAGGCGCCAGGTCAGCGCCTCGCCGGTTTCGGCCGCGAAATCCTCCATCGCCTCGGCGATCTCGCGGGCGGCCCCCTGCCCCGCAAGAAGCTTTGCCAGCTCCTCGCCCAGGCAGATCCCGGCCAGGTCGCGATCATCGCCCTTCAGGGCCGGGACCACCCGCAGATGGCCCGCCGCGGCGAGCTTTTCAAGGGCAGCGGACGGGGCGTCAGCGTGCACGAGCTCCGCCTGCCGTTCGGGGTCGGCCCCGGCGTGCCGCAGCAGGGCGTCCGCCACCCCCGCGTGCCCGTCGCCGCGCCAGTCGATCTCGGCCAGCGCGTCCTCGACCCTCAACGTCAGGTCCGGGAACCGCAGCAGCACGGCCAGCACCACCTGTTCGCGCAGGTTCTGCTCGACCCGGTCGCCACCGGTGGCCAACAGCGAGGCGCGCGTGGTCGTCACCGGCACCTGCGGCGCGGCCCCCCGCCGCCCACCCAGGCCCGGCTGCCACGTGCCCCGGGGCTTGCGCGGATTGAAAAGCTGCCAGCGGCGTTCCTTGATGGCGTCGCCGTAGTGGCGCTTGAGCGACGGGTCGGAAATGCGCGAGATCTTGTCGCGCAACTCCTTGTCCAGCGCGGCGCGCGCCTCGGGCGTGTCGAAGCTGCGGCCCTCGGTCTGGGCGTCCCACAGGAGGTCGACCATGGGCAGCGCGGCCTCCAGGGCCTTCTGCATCGCGGGGGCGCCACCCGATTTCAGCAGGTCGTCGGGGTCCTGCCCCGCCGGCATCATGCAGAACCGCAGCGACCGCCCCGCCCCGATCAGCGGCAGCGCCAGGTCGACCAGGCGCAGCGCCGCGCGCCGCCCGGCCACGTCGCCGTCCAGCGCGATGATCGGGTCGGGCGACATGCGCCACATGAGCTGAAGCTGCTCCTCGGTGATCGCGGTGCCCAGGGGGGCGACCGTCGCGCCGAAGCCCGCCTCGGCCAGCGCGATCACGTCCATGTAGCCCTCGGCCACGATCAGCGGCTGCTTGCCGGCCGCCGCGCGCGCGGGCCCGACGTTATAGAGCGTCCGCCCCTTGTCGAAGAGCGCGGTCTCGGGCGAGTTCAGGTATTTCGCGTTGTCGTCGGGATCCATCGCGCGGCCGCCGAAGGCGATGCAGCGCCCGCGCGCGTCGCGGATGGGAAACATGATGCGGTTGCGAAACGTGTCGTAGGGCGCCTTGCCATTGCGGCTGGGCTTGGCCAGCCCCGCGTCGACCAGGCGTTCCACCGCGATGCCCTTGCCCGCCAGGTGCTCGCGCAGCGCGTCCCAGGATGCCGGCGCGAACCCGAGGCCCCAGCGGTCGCAGGCCGCGCCGTCCAGCTTGCGGCCCTTGAGATAGTCGCGCGCCGCCTGCCCCGCCCCCGCGCGCAGTTGCATCTGAAAGAACCGCGCGGCGGCTTCCATGATCTCGACCAGTGTGTCGCGCTTTTCGGCGCGAGCCTGCGCCTGCGGGTCGCGGTCGGGCAGCTTCATGCCGGCCTCGTCGGCCAGCAGCTTTACGGCGTCGATGAACGGCAGGTTCTCGGTCGCCATGACGAAGCCGATGGCATCGCCTTTCTCGTGGCAGCCGAAGCAGTAGTAGAAGCCCTTGCGGTCATCCACGTGGAAAGAGGCCGTCTTTTCCTGGTGGAACGGACAGGGCGCCCACATGTCGCCCTTGCCCTGGTTCGACTTGCGCGGATCCCACGTGACCTTGCGCCCAACCACGTGCACGAGGCTGAGGCGCGAGCGCAGTTCATCGAGGAATCCGGGGGGCAGGCTCATACCCCTCATATTGGGCTGCGCGCGCCCGGAGTCGAGGGGGCGAGCGCCGGTTCACGCGCTGGATCTCAGCAGGAATCGATGACCCGCGAGACCAGCGGATCGCCCGCCGCCGTGCGCACGTTGGCCGCGAAGCCGCCGCGCGTGGCGATATAGGACCGCAGCGCGGGCGCGGCGCACATCTGAAGGCCGAAATCACGCTGGAACGCCTCGATGAACGCGGCCCGCTTGGCGGGCGTGTCGATGGCGCTGTCGTCGCTGAGGCTGAGATCCATGATCACGCGGCCGTCCCCGGCGCGGGCATCGTTCAGGACGAGACCGGGCGACAGTTCCGAGCCTTCCAGCGGCTCGAGCGCCGAAAGCACGGCCGCCTGCTGCGGCGGGTTGGCGGCGGCCCGGGCGGCGGCCTCGGGGTCCACCCGCGGAAGCGAGGCCGTGGGGGCCGTCGTGTTGCAGGCGGCCAGCGCCACCAGACCCGCACCGAGCAGCAATCGATCGAACATTACAGATATCCTTCTTGCAGTCTGGCCGCAGCTTGGGTCCAGACGCCGCCGAGCGCAACGCGAATCACCGGAAATCGGGCCGGAGCGCATCTCCAAAAACCTGACTAAAAGGACAGGGTCGAAAAAATCTGCCTTTTTCACGCCGTAATTTCAGCTTCGAGTTTAACGGAATTTCGCGAACAATCCTTGGGGTTCAACCCTGCGTTGTTTCGCGGTGCGCCGCAATGCCATGCTTTGCCACTTTTGCCGCCACAAACCCGCCACAGGATTGGAGTTGAATAAAACTCGAATTGGTCCCGGGCGAAATGCGTCCCGATCGAGGGCCAGGAAAGAGGAAGTATGTCTCGTATGTCACCCATTTCGGCCCTTCGCATTGCCCGTTTCGGCAACGAGGAAGAAGGCTCGCTGACGATCATGGCCCTGTTCTTCTTCA
The DNA here is from genome assembly GCF_900141995.1 of Palleronia salina. Taxonomy (GTDB): domain Bacteria; phylum Pseudomonadota; class Alphaproteobacteria; order Rhodobacterales; family Rhodobacteraceae; genus Palleronia; species Palleronia salina. Next base: position 36,809 of record NZ_FQZA01000012.1, read on the forward strand.
TCTGCATGGTGATGATCGGCGGCCTGTCGTTGGACATCATGGTGTTCGAGAACAACCGCACCCGCCTGCAGAACCTCAGCGACCGGGCGGTGCTGGCCGCCACGGCGATGAACCAGGAGGGCGACCCCGAGGCCGTCGTGCGCAGCTACTTCGACAAGGCGGGCATGTCGTCGAACCTCGCGGGGATCCAGGTCAGCCAAGGGCTGGTCGCACGGACGGTGTCGGTGCAGACCGCGCAGCCCATGCGCACGATGTTCATGAACATGACGGGCGTGACGCAGCTGAAGGCGCAGACGAACTCGACCGCGGTCGAGGGCATGGACCAGCTGGAAGTCGCGCTGGTGCTGGACGTGTCGAACTCGATGAACCAGGCCTCGAACGTGCCGGGCATGGCGACCAAGCTGGACGACATGAAGAACGCCGCCAAGCGCTTCATCGACGTGATCTACGACAACGCGGACCAGGGCACCGTCAGCGTCACGCTGATCCCCTACAACACCCAGGTGAACGCGGGCCGCGACATCCTGGAGGCGCTGAACGTGCAGCTCGACCACGAGCATTCCTTCTGCCTGGACTTCGACGACACCGACTATGGCGCTGTCGCGATGAATACCAGCAAGGCCTACAGCCAGGCCGCGCATTTCGACCAGTGGCACGTGAACGAGCAGGACCCGGTCGTGACCGTGTGCCGCTCGGGATCGAACCAGGAGATCAAGCTGCACCAGAGCGACCCCGAGGTCATCAAGGCGCAGATCGACGCGCTGACGGCGCATGGCAACACGTCGTCCGAGATCGGCATGAAGTGGGCTGCCTCGCTGCTGGATCCGTCGACCAGGGACCTTGTTCAGCAGCTGTCGTCGAACGGGGTCGTCCCGAACGAGATGTCGAACCGCCCGCTGGATTACGACGTCGACGGCGCGCGCAAGGTCGTGATCCTGCTGACCGACGGCATCAACACCGAACAGATGCGGATGAACAACCAGTACAAGAACGGCATGTCGCCGGTCTACGAGACGGTGAACGACGGGGCGACCGAAACCTTCTCGGTCGACATGCGCAGCCTGTTCAACCGCGCCTATGGCAACAGGAACTTCTGGGCCAAGGCCGATTGCTACCTCGGCATCTGCTGGAACGACACCTGGAACCAGACGCCCACACTGGGCTGGGTCGCATCCCTGCTCGGCTTCAACCCGAACTACGGCCAGCGTCGCCTGACCTGGCAGGAAACCTGGGAGACGATGAACCCCCGGCACCTGGCCTGGCACTACCTGGTCGACGCGAGCGAGAACTCGCAGGACTACTACGATTTCCTCGACGGCCTGTGGTCGCCGGTCAGCGGCGCCACCAAGGACACCCGCCTGCTGGGCATGTGCAACGACATGCGCGAGGAATCGATCACGGTCTACACCATCGGGTTCGAGATCAACGACCACGCCCGCGACATCATGGGCCGCTGCGCGTCGAACGCGAACACCTTCATCGACGTGACCGGCGACGACCTGGAAGAGACCTTCGCTTCGATCGCCACGTCGATCACCAGACTGAGGCTGACCCAATGATCACGCGCCTGAAATCCATGGGCGAGCGCGTCGTGCGCTTCCGCCGCGACGAGGACGGGGTCGCCACGATCGAGTTCGTGATCCTGTTCACGCCGATGATCATGATGATGCTCATGGGCGCCGAGGCGGGCCTGCTGAACCTGCGCCACGCCATGCTGGAGCGCGGCGTCGACGTGGCCATGCGCGCGGTGCGGCTGGGCCCGGCGACACCGCCCTCCCATGCCGACATCAAGAAGATGATCTGCGATCAGGCCCTGCTGATCCCCGATTGCGAGAACGCGCTGTCGGTCGAGATGCGCGCCGTCTCCAAGAACAACTGGGACGTGCTGGGCGACAAGGCGATCTGCCGCGACCGGTCCGAAGAAATCAAGCCGGCCACCCATTTCAACCCCGCCCAACAGTCCGAACTGGTGCTGGTGCGGGCCTGCGTGAAGGCACGGCCCATCTTCCCCACCGCCGGTCTGGGCGCGGCAATGACCAAGGACGCCAATGGCGATTACGCCGCCATCGCGACCTCGGCCTTCGTGAACGAGCCGACCTGAGCCAGGTCGCAGGAGACATGATCATGCAGATCTTCCATCCCCTCCAGCGTGCTTTGTCGCGCTTCCGTCGCGGCGAAGCGGGCGGGCTGTCCATCGAGTCGATCCTGACCCTGCCGACCCTGGCCTGGGCCCTTCTGGCGTGCTTCTCGTATTTCGACGGCCTGCGGCAGTACAACATCAACATCAAGGCCGCGCACACCATGGGCGACCTGCTGTCGCGCGAAACCCAGGTGGTCGACGACGACTACATCGACGGCATGCACGACGTGCTGAAGTTCCTGACCCGGTCCGCCGCCGAGCCGCGGATGCGGATCTCGGTCGTGGCCTATGACGGCGACGACGACAGCTTCGAGCTGATCTGGTCCGAGGCGCGCGGCGGCCAGGCCGCTCTGACCGAGGCCGGCCTGAAATCCATCGAGGGCCGCCTGCCCATGGCGTTCGGCGGCTCGCAGCTGATCGTCGTCGAGACCTCGATCGACCACAAGGCACCCTTCGTCTTCGGCCTGAGCGACCGGACGCTGGACAACTTCCTGGTGACCCGCCTGCGGTTCGTTCCGCAGCTGAACCACGAGGATCACATGGAAGGCAACACGGGCACATCCTGACCTTCCCGGCGGCGCCCCGCGCCGCCCCCAAGACCCGCCGCGCCGCCATGGCACGGCTGGCAAGCGACTGATCAATCAACGTTTGGGCGCGTTTCCGTCCAATTCCTGCCCTGAACGCGGTCAAGATCGTTTTCCGGGACGAGTCAGATGTCCGTCCCGTGTGTGAAAGGGATTGGGTATGACGTTGGCGCGTGCGGAGAAACAGGCCCGGGGATTGCTTGGGCGCATCGCCCGCGACGAAGATGGCTCGTTCGTCCTGTTCGGCATCTACCTTGTCATCGCGATGCTGCTGGTCGGGGGCGTTGCCGTCGACATCATCCGGCACGATTACGAGCGGATCCGCATGCAGGGCACGGTGGACACGGCGATCCTGGCCGCCGCCGACCTGGACCAGACGCTCGATCCCGAGGCGGTGGTCCGCGATCATTTCGACAAGGCGGGCGTCCTGGAACGACTGGACCACGTCCAGGTGACCGAGAACATCAATTCCCGCATCGTCAGCGCCCAGGCGTCCATGGACGTGAAGACCATGTTCATCCGCTCGCTGGGCATGAACAGGATCGGCGCACTGGCAGGCGGGGTCGCCCGCGAGGATATCCGCGATATCGAGGTGTCTCTGGTTCTCGACATCTCGGGCTCGATGGCTGACTTCAACCGCATCGACAACCTGAAGACCGCCGCCAAGGATTTCGTCTCGACCGTTCTTTCGGGCGTCGACGACGGGCGCGAGAACGAGGTCTCGATTTCGATCGTTCCCTATTCGACCGAGGTGAACATGGGCTCGGAAATGGCGTCGCTCTTCGCACTGTCGGACGTGCACGACTTCTCGCATTGCGTGAATTTCCAAAACAGCGATTTTGACTCGATTGCCATGGATCTCAGCGTGTCGCGCCAGCAGACGGCCCATTTCGATCCGTTCTCCAACGGGTTCACCTTCGAGCAGCGCGCGCCCGACCCGCTGCTCACGCCGTGCCGCGCGGACGAAGCCGCGGAAATCGTCTACATGTCGCAGAACGAGGCCGAGCTGCATGCGCGCATCGATGCGCTGCAGCCGGGCGGAAACACCTCGATCGATGTCGGTCTGAAATGGGGCGCGGCGCTGCTGGATCCGTCGATGCGGGCGCCGATCACGACCCTGTCCGCCCTGGGCAAGGCCGACCCGGCCTTCGTCGGTCGCCCCTACGATCACGGCCGCAACAACACCATGAAGATCATCGTCGTGATGACCGACGGTCAGAACACCTACCAGTACCGCCTGAAGGACGCCTATCGTGGGACGGCGATGAGCGATGTCTGGGGCGCCATGATCACCGACGCGTCGAACCCCGAGGATAACGGCTTCCGCTTGTCCGTCGACGACGATGAATACCAAGATTTCGACAATGACGGCCGCTGGGAGGAGGATTGGTGGATCCCCAATCGCGGGCGCTGGTACAACAGCAACTGGGGCGGCAGCGCGGCCGATCGCCTGACCTACCAGGAACTGTGGAGCGTCGCCTCGCTGGGCTGGCACGCCTACTGGGGCCGGTATCGCCAATACAACAACGCCGACACCTACTACTGGTGGAAGGACACGCCCTACACCAATATCGGACCCACCACGAAGGACCCGCGCATGACCGACATGTGCGAGAAATCCAAGGACAAGGGCATCCTCGTCTTCTCCATCGCGCTCGACGTGGCCGAGTCGAACGCCACTCGGATGGAAGACTGCGCCAGCTCGGACAACCACTACTTCAACGTGCAGGGCACCGAGCTTCTCTATGCCTTCTCGGCCATCGCCAGCACCATCAACCAGCTGAGGCTGGTGCAATGATCTGGCGGCTGCTCCGGAGCTTCGCCCGGCGCGAGGACGGCTATGGCACGGCCGAGGTCGCGCTCCTGTTCCCGGCCGTGCTCTGGCCGTTCATGCTGGCGATGGAAACCGGCTTCGTTCAGATGCGCCAGGTCATGATGGAGCGGGCCATGGACGTGGTCGTGCGGGACCTGCGCCTGGGCGCCGCCCATATCGACAGTGCCGAGGCGTTGAAGCAGGCCCTTTGCGACGAAGTTCTGATCATGGGCGGCTGCATGGACGATCTCATGCTCGAGATGATGCCGGTGCAGGTCCCGGATTATTCGCCGCCCGGCGGCCGCGTCGCCTGCGTCGACCGCTCGGAGGAGTTCAACCCGGTCACGACCTACAGCCCCGGCGCGAACAACGAGATGATGATGCTGCGCTTCTGCCTGCTGCACGACCCGATCCTGCCGGCCGTGGGTCTGGGAAAGATCCTGCCGCGCGAGGCCGGGGGCGGCTTCGCCCTGACCGCGTCGACCTTCTTCGTGAACGAGCCGAGCAGCTGATCGGATGGCTCTGCGTCTGCCCCTCCGCGCCCGCCGCTTCCTCCGCAACGAGGATGGCGCCTATTCCATCGAGGCCGCCCTGGTGCTGCCCACGTTGATCTGGTGCAGCCTGGCGATGCTGACCTATGTCGACGGCTACCGCCAGCAGACCATGAACTTGCGCACCACCTATGCGCTGTCGGACATGCTGTCGCGGCAGTGGAACCCCGTCGGCCCCAAGTTCGTCGACGGGCTTGGCCGGGTCCACGACCACCTGACCGAAAGCGATGACGAGACATTCCTGCGCGTGACCGTCGCCTACTGGGACGAGCCGGCGAACGAGCACAGGCTGGTCTGGTCCGATGCCACCAGCGACGGCCCCGTCCCGCTGAACCAGGAAACGCTGTCCGACATCGCCGGCGCGATCCCGACGATGGCTAACGGCGACAGCGCGATCATCGTCGAAACCTGGATGAACTACGTGCCGGCCTTCAATGTCGGCCTGAAGCCCAGCCAGTTCTACAACCGCGTCGTCACGTCGCCACGCTTCACGCCGCAGCTGAAATACGACGTCTCCAAGTAGGCCGCCGCCTCAGTCGTCTTCGTCGCGCGTCTCCGCATCCTGCGCGGCCCGCTGCGCCATCATCGCCTGCAAAAGTTCGGCCACGGCCTTGGCCTCGCCCGGCGAGGTCACGCCGCCCACGCCCAGCCGCCGCCCCAGCCGCCACCAGAGCCCGGGCCGCCAGCCGAAGGGCTGCGGCGAGGTCAGCACCACCGAAAACCCGTTCGACGGCTTGAAGGCGAAGGCGCCCCGTTCGATCTTGTCGATGCCGTCCAGCGGGGCCAGCGCGTCGCCCTCTTCCGTGAACAGGCCCTCGGGCCGCAGCACGAGCGCACCGGCCGTGGCGCGCCACAGGGCCAGGGCGGAAGCACAGGCCGCGATGCCGACGGTTGCGAGGATCGCCCGCCAGATGGCCGGCGCGGGCTCGGCCACGGCGATCCACAGCACCAGCACGCCCAGCGCGGCGATGGCCCCCACGCCGATGAATCGCCGCGAGGGCGAGGCGCGCAGCTCGGTCAGGGTGGATCCGGGCGGACCCTGGATCGGCAGCTGCGGCGTCAGCATGGCGGCTCCTTCGCGACGTGTCTTCGGCGTGGCCACCGCCATAGCGCCGCGCGGCCCCGGTGAAAAGCGCCGCTTGTGGCGCGCCGCCCCCCGCGCCTAGTCTCGGGACGAGAGATTCCCGTCCAGCCCGGAAGGCCCGCCATGCAAGCCCCGCGTTTCCTTGTCGCCCTCTGCCTGCTGGCGGGGTGCTCGATCCCGCAGCTGGACACACCGAACGCGGCCGAGATCGCCCGGCAGGATTACCCCGAGCTGCGCCCCCTGTCCGAGCTGACAGCCGAGGCGGACGCCCGGTCCCAGGCGATCACACCGGGCGTCACCGACGGGTTGCGCGCCCGGGCCACAAGCCTGCGGGCCCGCGCGCGGGTCCTTCGCCAATCGGCCCTGACGCCCGCCGACCGGGAACGGATCCGTTCCGGCCTCGCCCGCCTGAACGCCGCGCGGGCAGAAGGCTGAAATGCGGCCCCTGCGGGTCTAGTGATCGGCGGTCAAAGGGGGTAAAGGGCGGCCCAGACAGCCACCCGCCAAAGGAGCCGCCCCCATGACCAGCCCCCTTCGCCTTGGTATCGCCGGGATCGGCACGGTGGGTGTCGGCGTCATCCGCATCGTCCAGCGCCACGCCGACCTGCTGGCCGCGCGCTGCGGCCGGCCGATCCAGATCACCGCGGTATCGGCACGCGACCGGTCGCGCGACCGCGGCGTTCGCCTGGGCGAATACGCGTGGGAGGACGACGCCGTGGCGCTGGCCCGCCGTGACGACGTCGACGTCTTCGTCGAGCTGATCGGCGGCGATGACGGCCCGGCCAAGGCCGCCGTCGAGGCCGCCATCGCCGCGGGCAAGGACGTGGTCACCGCCAACAAGGCGCTGCTGGCCCATCACGGCCAGGCTTTGGCCGAGGCGGCCGAGGGTGCGGGCGGCGTGCTGCGCTTCGAGGCCGCGGTGGCGGGCGGCATCCCCTGCATCAAGGCCCTGACCGAAAGCCTTGCGGGCAACGAGATCACGCGCGTCATGGGCGTGATGAACGGCACCTGCAACTACATCCTGACCCGCATGGAAAGCGCGGGCCTGACCTATGACGCGGTGTTCCAGGAGGCGTCGGACCTGGGCTATCTCGAGGCCGACCCGACGCTCGACGTGGGCGGGATCGACGCGGGCCACAAGCTGGCGCTGCTGGCCTCGATCGCGTTCGGCACCAAGGTGGATTTCGGCGCGGTGAAGCTCGAGGGGATCGAGCGGATCTCGATCGACGACATCAACCGCGCCGCCGACATGGGCTTCCGGGTCAAGCTTCTGGGCGTGGCGCAGATGACCGGCCGGGGGCTCGAGGCGCGGATGCAGCCCTGCCTGGTGCCCGCCGCATCACCGCTGGGCCAGCTGGAGGGCCCGATGAACATGGTCGTGCTCGAGGGCGACAGCGTTGGCCAGATCGTGCTGCGCGGCGCGGGCGCGGGCGAAGGCCCGACCGCCAGCGCGGTCATGTCCGACGTGGTCGAGATCGCCCGCGGCCAGCGCCTGCCGACCTTCGGCCAGCCCGCGAGCGGCCTTGCCACGCCGCGCCCGGCCGAGGCCAACACGCCCGCCCCCTACTACCTGCGCATGGTGCTGAAGGATCGCCCGGGCGCGCTGGCCAAGATCGCCGCCTGCCTCGGTGCCGAGGGCATCTCCATCGACCGGATGCGCCAGTACGACCACGCCGAGGGCAGCGCCCCTGTCCTGATCGTGACGCACAAGGCCATGCGGTCGGGGCTGGATGCCGCCATCGCCGCCATGGCGGGAACCGACGTGCTGGAAAGCGAACCGGTGGCGCTAAGGATCGAGGACGTCTGACAACCAGCCGCTTTCCATCGCGAGAACGGGCCGTCACACACGGGTTTCCGCGCCCCGCGCCGCGCAGTTTCGGCGCAAACAACCTTGTGCGCGCAGGGCCAAGCCCTTAGGCCTTGGGCGATTTTTTCGCCAGATGCACGGAGCGCGCCCATGGCCGACCAAGATTTCAACGACCGCATGTTGTCCCTGGGCCTGGCCCGCGTAAGCGAGGCGGCGGCCCTGGCCTCGGCGGGTTGGATCGGGCGCGGGGACGAGAAGGCGGCCGACCAGGCGGCCGTCAACGCCATGCGCGAACAGCTGAACCGGCTCGACATCGCCGGCACCGTCGTCATCGGCGAGGGCGAGCGCGACGAGGCGCCCATGCTCTATATCGGCGAAGAGGTCGGCACCGGGAACGGCCCCCAGGTGGACATCGCGCTCGACCCGCTGGAAGGCACGACCCTGACCGCCAAGGACATGCCCAACGCGTTGACCGTCATCGCCATGGGCGGGCGCGGATCCATGTTGCATGCCCCCGACGTCTACATGGAAAAGCTCGCCATCGGGCCGGGCTTCCGCCCCGGCACCGTGACCATGGCCATGCGCCCCGCCGAACGGGTCAGCGCCCTGGCCGCGGCCAAGGGCTGTTCCACCCACGACATCACCGTCTGCGTGCTGGAGCGCCCCCGCCACGAGGAAATGATCGCCGAGCTGCGCTCGACCGACTGCGCGGTGCGCCTGATCACCGACGGCGACGTGGCCGGCATCATCCACACGGCCGAGCCCGACCGCACCGGCATCGACATGTACATGGGCTCGGGCGGCGCGCCCGAGGGCGTCCTGGCGGCCGCCGCCCTGAAATGCATGGGCGGCCAGATGTTCGGCAAGCTGCTGTTCCGCAACGACGACGAGCGCGAACGCGCCAAGAAGGCCGGCGTCACCAATTTCGACCGGGTCTACACCCGTGACGACCTGGTCAGCGGCGACGTGATCTTCGCGGCCACCGGCGTCACCGACGGGTCGGTCGTGGACGGCATCAAGCGCGAGCCGGGATACCTGACCACCGAGACGATCCTCATGCGCTCGAAAACCGGATCGGTGCGGCGGATGATCTACCGCAACCCGACCAAGCACAGCTGAGGCGCCTTGCCGCCAGCGCTGCGCAGGGCATCATGCGTCGCGCCATGAGTATTTTACGACCAGTGATGGGAAGGCCGCTTTCACCGCGGCCGCCCGCGGTATTCGGCTGCTCTTGCATAGGTATTTGAAGACCGGTGATGGCAGCGGCGCCGCGGCCGCCGACGGTTTCGCGGGCCCCTGTGGCGTTTTTTCGCGCGGCGGGGTTTTCGCATGGGCGATCCCCGTATATCGTGTCGGCACCACACACCTTATCCACATGTTGTGAGCATGCCGCGCGATTTGACCGTTGAAGCCTTTCTGAATGTCGAGCGGTCGTTGACCGGGCGCACCTGGATCGGACCCGATGCCAACGACCTGCGCCTTGCCGAGGCGATGGCGCAGCAGACCGCCCTGCCCGCCCCGATCTGCGGCGTGCTGGTGCGCGCGGGTGTCGCCGCGGACGGCGCCGAGGCGTACCTGGCCCCGTCCCTGCGCGAGCTTCTGCCGGACCCGCGCGGCTTGCAGGACATGGGCCGCGCCGCCGGCCGGCTGATCCGCGCCGTGGACCGGGGCGAGCGGATCGCCGTGTTCGGCGATTACGACGTGGACGGCGCATGCTCCTCGGCCCTGCTGATCCTTTGGTTGCGGCAGATGGGCCGCGACGCCACGCTGTATATTCCCGACCGCATCGACGAGGGCTATGGCCCCAACGTGCCCGCCATGGCCGACCTTGCCGCGCGGCATGACGTGATCGTCTGCGTGGATTGCGGCACGCTCAGCCACGAGGCCATCGCGGCGGCCCAGGGCGCCGATGTCATCGTCCTGGACCACCACATGGGGGCCGAGACGCTTCCCCCCGCCATGGCCGTGGTCAACCCGAACCGCATGGACGAGGATCGGTCGCTCGGCCATCTCTGCGCCGCCGCCGTGGTGTTCCTTCTGCTGGTCGAGGCCGGTCGGCTGCTGCGCGAGCGGGGCACGCGGGGGCCGGACCTCTTGAGCTTTCTCGACCTGGTCGCGCTGGCGACCGTGGCCGATGTGGCGCCGTTGATCGGGGTAAACCGCGCCTTCGTGCGCCAGGGGCTGACCGTCATGGCACGACGCCAGCGGCCGGGGCTGGTGGCGCTGTCGGACGTGGTCCGGCTGGACACGCCGCCGACCGCCCACACGCTGGGCTTCGTTCTGGGACCGCGGATCAACGCGGGCGGGCGCATCGGCGCGGCGGACCTGGGCGCGCGCCTGCTGACCACGGACGACCCGGCCGAAGCCGCCGCCCTGGCCGCCCGGCTGGACGCGCTGAACGAGGAGCGCCGCGCGATCGAGACCGAGGTGCGCAATGCCGCCCTCGCCCAGGCCACCGCGCGCGGCACCGACGGCGCACTGGTCTGGGCCGCGGGCGACGGCTGGCATCCCGGCGTCGTGGGCATCGTCGCGGCGCGGCTGAAAGAGGCTACAGGACGTCCGGCCGTGGTCATCGGGCTCGAGGACGGTGTCGGCAAGGGATCCGCCCGGTCGATCAGCGGCGTCGACCTGGGCGCCGCGATCCACCGCCTCGCCGCCGAGGGCCACCTGGAGAAGGGCGGCGGCCACAAGATGGCCGCGGGCCTGACCGTCAAGGCCGACCGGCTCGAACCCGCCATGGCGCGGCTGGAAGAGCTGTTGGCCCGCCAGGGCGCCGCCGAGGGCGAATCGCGTGCCCTGACCCTGTCCGGCCTGCTCATGCCCGGCGCCGCGACGGCCGAGCTGATCGAGCGGATCGAGTGTGCCGGCCCCTTCGGCATGGGGGCCCCGGCCCCGCGCTTCGCCTTCGCCGATTGCCGGATTCTCGACGCGCGCCGCGTGGGCGAAAGCCACCTGAAGATCGCCTTCGGAGACGGCACCGGACCGCGGCTGGACGCGATCTGCTTCGGCGCCTTCGACGGCCCTCTGGGCGACGCGCTGACGGGCCACGGGGGCCGCCGGTTCCACCTGGCGGGCCGCCTGGAGGTGAACCACTGGAACGGCCGCAGCCGCCCGCAACTACGCCTGGACGACGCGGCCGAGGCCAGCGTGGCATGACGTCGGGGCGGCTTCGGGACCTGCGCATTTTTTCCGACAAAAAGCGCGGAAATCGTCTTGCAGCCCCCCCGCAGTTTGCTTAGAGACACCGCCAGTGGCCCGTTCGTCTATCGGTTAGGACGCCAGGTTTTCAACCTGGAAAGAGGGGTTCGATTCCCCTACGGGCTGCCACTTTCCCTCTCTTCGAACCAGCCCGCCATGCACGCACCGCATCGTGGAATTGCGTGATCCTTGGGACGGTCTGACCTGCGCATAGGATCAGCCTCGGACCACCAAGGCGCGGCCACGCGCGCGCGAGCCGGCCCCGCATCAACCAAAGCGCGACTGCCCCGGGCGGAGCGTTTGCACCCCGCCCGGCTGGGCCGCCCCATCGGCTTGCACAGTCTCTTTCTAGTCGGCGAGGTAGGCGCGGATCGCGGCTTCGGGGCCATCGACCCAGACCTGCCGCAAGGCATCGGTGAAGGGCTCGGCGAAGCGAGGCTCGGCGGCCAGGTCGCCGTAGATCCACTTCTGGTCCAGCCAGGCCGCCGGGTCGTCCTTCGCGGCGGCCGCCGCGGCGCTGAGACGGTCCCAGTTCGGATCGTTGGGCTCGATCTCGGAGCCGTCGACGCGGGTGCCCGCGCACATCCGCGCCCAGAGCGCTTCCACCAGCGCCAGCCCCTGCAGGGAGGCACCCTTCCCGAGCGCATCGCGGATGATCGGAAGCAGGAATCCCGTGTGGCGGGACGAGCCGTCGAAGGCCACGCGGCGCACGGTGTCGCGGATCTCGGGGTTGGAATAGCGGCTGTCGATCAGGTCCACGTAATCGGCCGGCGTCATGTCCGGGACCGGTTTAACATGCGGCGCGATTTCGTCCAGGGCCACCTTGCGGAACAGGCCGTGGATCGCGTCATGGGCCATGCAGTCGGCGATGGTCTTGCAACCCAGAAGCTCGCCCGGGTTCGCCACGACCTGGTGGGTGGCGTTCAACAGGCGGATCTTCATCGCCTCGTAATCGTGCACGTCATCGGTGAAGGTCGCGCCGATCCGGTCCCAGTCGGGGCGCCCGGCGCAGAACCGGTCCTCGATCACCCATTGGCGGAAATTCTCGTGGGTGACCGGGGCGTTGTCGTCGATCCCGAACTCGCGGACCAGCTGCAGCTCGGACGGGCCGGTGGCGGGGACGATGCAGTCGACCATGGAATTCGGGAAGGTGCAGTTGGTTTCGATCCAACCGGCAAGGTCGCGATCGGACAGGCGCGCCAGCCCCAGCACCGTCTGTTTCAGCACGTCGCCATTGCCCTGCAGGTTGTCGCAGCTTTGGCAGGTGAACGGGCCGGTGCCCGCGTCGCGCCGCCGCTTGAGCGCCGCGATCATCGCGCCGAAGGCCGTGCGAGGCGCCTCGGGGTTGGCCGCGTCGTGCTGGATGTCCACGTGCCCTTCGTCGAAGCCACCATCGGGGGTCACGAAATACCCGCCCTCGGTCACGGTCAGCGACACGATGCGGATCGCCGGGTCGGCCATCCGTTCGATCAGCGGGCCGTTGCCGTCTTCGACGGGAACGAAGTCGATCATCGCGCCGGTGACCTCGGCCGACCGGCCCTTGGGGTCCAGCTCGATCAGCGTGGTCAGGCAATCCTGGGCCAGCAGACGCTCGCGCTGTTTCGCGTCGGGCGCACGGACGCCCGCGCCGACGATGGCCCAGTCATGGGCCGCGCCGGTGTCCATCAGGCGGTGCAGATACCATGCCTGGTGGGCGCGGTGGAAATTGCCGAGGCCGATATGCACGATGCCGGGCGTGAGCGCCGCGCGGTCATAGCCGGGCACGCGGACCCCTTCGGGCAGATCCATCAGCGTGGCGTTCGACAGGCGGGTGGTCATGAGTGAATCCTTCGCGAAATTCGTCGGGGCGACGGGGTCAGCTCATCCACTGGCCGCCGTCGACGTTGTAACATTGCGAGACGATGTAGTCCGCCTCGGGCGAGGCCAAGAAAACGGCCATCCCGGTCAGATCGTCGGGCGTGGCGAAACGGCCCGCGGGCACACCGGCCGCGACCTCGGCCTTCTTCTGGCCCGGCGGCTTGCCTTCGAGCTTGGCGAACATGCTGGCCACGTGGTCCCAGTGTTCGCCGTCGACCACGCCGGGCGCGATGGCGTTCACGTTGATGCCGTGGGAGATCAGGTTCAGGCCCGCCGACTGGGTCATCGAGATCACCGCCGCCTTGGTCGAGCAGTAGACCAGCACCAGCGGCTCGCCCCGGCGCCCGGCCTGCGAAGCCATGTTGATGATCTTGCCGCCATGGCCCTGGGCGATCATCTGCCGCGCGGCGGCCTGCATGGTGAACAGCGTGCCGGCCACGTTCACCGCGTAAAGCCTGTCATAGCTTTCGCGCGTGATGTCCACCGTCTCGGCCGCGTCGAACAGCGCCGCGTTGTTCACCAGGATGTCCAGCTTGCCGGCCCGGTCCACCACGGCCGCGATGGCCGCGTCGATGCTGTCCTGTCGCGTCACGTCCAGCTCGACGGCATAGGCCCCCTGCCCCAGTTCCTCGGCCGCCGCGCGGGCGGCCTCGAGGTTGATGTCGCCGATGGCCACGGTCGCGCCCTCGCGCAGGAAGGCGGCGGCGAAGCCCTTGCCGATTCCGCGCGCCGCGCCCGTGATCAGGGCGGATTTGCCGTCCAGCCGCCTCATGCGATGCGCAGGCCTTTCTCGTCGAAGCGGTGGATCTTGTCGGCCTGCGGCTCGAGATGGATCATGTCGCCGTGGCGCAGCCCGACCTCGCCCCCGGCGCGGACGGTCATGGGTTCTTCCATGGCATCCACGTGGACGTGGAAGAAGGTATCGGACCCAAGGTGCTCGGACACGCCGACCTTGCCCGAGAAGGTGCCGCCGCTTTCGACCACGTCCAGATGCTCGGGGCGGATGCCTATGGTGTGGGCCCCGTGGGCCTGCGCGGCGGGGCCGCTCATGAGGTTCATCTTGGGGCTGCCGATGAAGCCCGCGACGAAGACGTTGCGCGGCTCGCGATAGAGCTCCAGCGGGCTGCCCACCTGCTCGATATTGCCGGCGCGCAGCACGACGATCTTGTCGGCCATGGTCATGGCCTCGACCTGGTCGTGGGTGACGTAGATCATCGTGGTCTCGAGCCGCGAGTGCAGCTCGGAGATTTCAAGGCGCATGCCCACGCGCAGCGCGGCATCGAGGTTCGACAGCGGCTCGTCGAACAGGAACGCGGCCGGTTCGCGCACGATGGCGCGGCCGATGGCGACGCGCTGGCGCTGACCGCCCGAAAGTTGCCCGGGCCGCCGGTCCAGGTAGTCGGTCAGGTTCAGCGCATCGGCCGCCTTCTTGATGCGACGGTCCTGCTCGGCCTGGTCCATGCCCGCCATCTTCATGGGGAAGGCGATGTTCTTGCGCACGGTCATGTGCGGGTAGAGCGCGTAGGACTGGAACACCATGGCGAGGCCCCGCTTGGCCGGCGGCAGGTCCGTAGCGGGCTGCCCGTCGATCCGGATCTCGCCGGACGACACGTCCTCGAGCCCCGCGATCAGCCGCAGCAGCGTGGACTTGCCGCAGCCCGAGGGGCCGACGAAGACCACGAACTCGCCATCCTCGATGGTCAGGTCCAGCGGCGGGATGACCTCGGTTTCACCGAACTTCTTTTGCACTTTCTCAAGCGTGATGCGTCCCATGGAGAGGCTCCTTTTCAATACCCTTCGGCTTGCACGGCTTCAGGGCGCGATCGATGCCCTGTCGCGTGCGCGGCTTGAGGCGTTACTTCACGGCGCCGAAGGTCAGACCCCGGACCAGCTGCTTCTGGCTGAACCAGCCAAGGATGAGGATCGGCGCGATGGCCATGGTCGAGGCCGCGCTGAGCTTGGCGAAGAACAGGCCCTCGGGCGAGGAATAGCTGGCGATGAAGGCCGTCAGCGGCGCGGCGTTCACCGCCGTCAGGTTCAGCGTCCAGAACGCCTCGTTCCAGGCGAGGATGAAATTCAGAAGAACCGTCGACGCGATGCCCGGCACCGCCATGGGCGTCAGCACGTAAAGGATCTCGTTGCGCAGGGACGCCCCGTCCATCCGCGCGGCTTCCAGGATCTCGCCCGGGATCTCGCGGAAATAGGTGTAAAGCATCCAGACGATGATCGGCAGGTTGATGAGCATGATGATCACCACCAGTGCCACCCGGTTGTCGAGCACGCCGAGCTCGATGCAGATCAGGTAGATCGGGTAGAGCACGCCCACCGCCGGCAGCATCTTGGTCGACAGCATCCACAGCAGGATGTCCTTGGTCCGGCGCGACGGGACAAAGGCCATGGACCAGGCCGCCGGCACCGCGATGATGACGCCCAGGATCGTCGAGAAGCCCGCGATGATGACCGAGTTCCACAGGAAGCGCATGTAGTTCGAGCGCTCCTGCACGATGCGGTAGTTCTCGAGCGTCCAGTCGAAGCCCAGGAAGATGGGCGGGTCCGCGATGGCCTGTGCCTCGGTCTTGAAGCTGGTCAGGATCGTCCAGAGGATCGGGAAGAAGATCAGCAGTCCGATGGCCCAGGCCACGGCCGTGTTGATCGCCTTGCGTCTGCTGCTGACTGCGCGTGCCATGTCCGTCTCCTCCTCAGGTGTCCAGGTTCTTGCCGACGATGCGCATCAGGAAGATGGCGACGATGTTGGCCAGGATGATCGCGTAGACACCGCCCGCCGAACCAAGGCCGATATTCTGGCTTTCCAGCACCCGCTGGAAGATCAGGTAAGTCAGTGTCCGCGTGCCGAAGGCGCCGCCGGTGGTCACGAAGATCTCGGCGAAGATCGACAGCAGGAAGATGGTCTGGATCAGCAGCACGATGGTGATGGCCCGGCTCAGGTGCGGCAGGATGATGTACCAGAACCGCTTCAGGTGCGGGGCGCCGTCCATCTCGGCCGCCTCCAGCTGGTCGCTGTCCAGCGACTGGATCGCGGTCAGCAGGATTAGGGTGGCGAAGGGAAGCCATTGCCAGCTGACGATCAGCACGATCGAGAACAGCGGCACGTCCGACAGCCACACCACAGGGTCGGCCCCGAAGAACCGCCACAGGTGGGCCAGAAGCCCGTTCGTGGGATCCATGAACATGTTCTTCCAGACCAGCGCGGACACGGTGGGCATGACGAAGAAGGGCGCGATGACCAGGATGCGCACGATCCCCTGCCCGAACATCGGCTGGTCCAGAAGCATCGCCAGCAGGATTCCGAAGAAGATGGTTATGACCAGCACGCCCCCGACGATGATCAGGGTCGAATAGATCGAGGGCCAGAAAGACGAGGATGTGACGAAGCGGACGTAATTGTCCCACCCCGCGAAGCCCAGGTCCCCGCCCCGAAGCGGCAGGTACTGCCTGAACGAGAACCAGAGCGTCATGCCCAGCGGCACGAGCATCCAGACCAAGAGCACGAAGACGGCGGGCGCCATCATGAGTCGCGCGGCGGAGCGTGAGTGTTGCGTGGCCATGGTGTCCTCCCTCACGCGGCGCGGCCGCGGACGACTGGCAGAATGTCACGACGATCCGGTCGATGCAGACCGCTCCTCCCCCGGGGATCGTCGGACCCGGGAACGGTCGTGCGACGGGGCGGGCGCGCCGCCCCGTCGCGATTGTTGGTCGTGGCTTAGTAGCCCGCGGCCTCCAGGGCGTCGGTCATGATGGCCTGGCCCTGCTCAAGCGCTTCCTCGACGCTCTGCTGACCGGCATAGGCCGCCGAGAATTCCTGGCTGACCTGGCCCCACATGCCCGCCCATTCCGGGATCGCGGCGAACTGGACGCCGGTATACGGGACCGGGTCGACCGTCGGGTTGGTGGGATCGGCCGCGTCGATCGACGCCAGCGTCAGGTCGGCAAAGGGAACGTCGGCATAGTTCTCGTTCTCGTAGAGCGAGGTCCGCGCACCCGGGGGCACGTTGGCCCAGCCTTCGTTCTCGGCAACCAGCTCGATATAGTCGGTCGAGGTGGACCACTCGATGAACTGCTTGGCCGCATCGGCCTGCTCGGTGCCGGCCGGGATGGCAAGCGCCCAGGCCCAGAGCCAGTTGGCCTTCTTGTCGACGCCCTCGGCGCTCGGCGCCAGCGCGAAGCCGACGCTGTCGGCAACCTCGGATTCCTCGGGGTTGGTCACGAAGGACGCCGCGACGGTCGCGTCGATCCACATGCCGCACTTGCCCTGCTGGAACAGCGACAGGTTCTCGTTGAAGCCGTTGGTGGCGTAACCGGCGGGGCCCGATTCAGCCATCATCTCGGTAAAGAAGGTCAGCGTTTCGGCCCACGCTTCGCTGTCGAGCTGCGGCTCCCAGTCCTCGTTCACGGGACGTGCGCCGAACGAGTTCGCCATGGTCATGATGAAGGCACCGCCTTCGCCCCAGCCGGCCTTGCCGCGCAGGCAGATGCCGTTGATGTCGGCGTCGCGGTCGGTCATCGCGGCGGCCGCTTCGCGGATGAACTGCCAGGTCGGCTCTTCCGGCATCTCGAGGCCGGCCTCTTCCATCAGGTCCGTGCGGTACATGATCATCGAAGACTCGCCGTAGAACGGCGCGGCGTAGAGCGTGCCGTTATAGCTGAGACCGGCGCGCATGGCGGGCAGGATGTCCTCGGCGTTGTAGTCGTCGGACAGGTCGTCCAGCGGCACCAGCCAGTCGTTGGCAGCCCAGATCGGGGCCTCGTACATGCCGATGGTCATGATGTCGAACTGGCCGCCGCCGGTGGTGATGTCGGTCGTGACGCGCTGGCGCAGGACGTTTTCCTCGAGCGTGACCCACTCGACCCCGATCCCCGTCTCTTCGGTGAATTGGTCGGTGTAGCCCTGCATCCGGACCATGTCGCCGTTGTTGACGGTGGCGATGGTGATCGTCGTGTCTTGGGCCATGGCGGTCGCGGCCATGCCAGAGGCAAGGCCAATGCCGGCCACGGTGCCCAGAAGGCGTTGTGTCGTGGTCATGTGTTCCTCCCAGAACGAAATTTACGCAGGTAAAGAGTTAGCGGCGAGCATATGTTCGGTCAACCAAAAGTTTCAAATTCGGATGCGGCAGCGCAGCATATTTAGCAGGATCACGCGGACTCGCGAAGCTTCAGGACCCCGGGAAACAAGGTTACGGCGTGGTCCGTCAGGGAATTTTCCGCGCGTATCTTCTTCATCAGACGCGCCACGGCGGCCTGGCCGATGGCGTCCACGTCCTGGCCCACCGTGGTCAGCGACGGCACCAGGAACGGGCACAGCGGATAGTCGTCATGCCCAGCGATTCGCAGCCCGCCCTTGCGCCGCGCGCCCGGATCCAGCCCGAACCGCGCCGCGGCGCGCAGCGCCCCGATGGCCACGCGGTCGTTCACGCAGATGATCGAGCGATCCGTCAGGCGGCCCTCGGCGAACTCCCGACCCAGCGCCAGCTCTCCGTGCGCCTCGTAATGCGCGCCGGGCTCGATCTCCTCGGTGCCGACGACCTGCGGCTCCAGCCCCAGCTCCTCCATCTTCTCGAGATAGGCGCGCTCGTGGTTCAGCGCGTTGAAATTGACCCGCGGCATGGCCAGGAACACCGGCGGATCCCCCACGCGGGCCAGGTATTCGGTCATCAACCCCATGCTTTGAGAATGCTCGGTGCCGATGTAATCCACGTGGCTCAGCGCGCCGGGACGGCTGTCGACCAGGACGAATGGCAAGCGCCGGTTCAGCCGCTCCATGGCGGCGATATCGCTGTTGTCGCCCAATGGCGCGACGATGGCGCCGTCCACGTTCATCGAGATCAGCGTCTCGACCGCGCGCGCCTCGACCTCGGGCGTGGTGTGCGAGCACTGCACGATGACGGTGAACCCCGCCTCCATGGCCGCGAACTCGATGGATTGCTGAAGCTTGGTGAAGAACAGGTCGTTCAGGTAGGGGATGATGACGCCGATCATCCCCGTGGATTTGCGATTCATCCGCGTGGCGAAGAAGTTCGGCACGTATTCGACCCGCTCGAGCCCGCGTGCGATCCGCTCGCGCGAGCTGCGGCTGACGCTGTCGGGATCCTGGAAATACCGCGACAGAGTCGGGCGCGACACGCCGATGGCGACCGACAGCTCTTCCATCGTGCGCAGGCGCGGCCGCTCGCCGCCCGCACCGGATCCCTTCGGCATTTTTACCTCCCGCGGGCATTGCGCCCGATATTTTTACATCACGTAAAAATATGCCACCGTGATTGCCCCGCTGACAAGGGGTTAAATGACAAATGGTATGCCATTTCACTGGCGCCATCGCAGGATGCGCTAGGTCGAACGCGACCGCGGAAAGAAGGACAAGGGACAGCCGAATGCAGCACCGCCGTTTGGACCGGGCCGCCGGCGTCGCACTGGCCGCCACCCTGATCCTGCGCGCGGCCTTTGAATGGGGCGCGGGCCCGGTCGCGGGGCATGCGGCCAGCCTTTCGGCCGTCGTGGCACTGGCCCTGCTGGCCCGCGGCGTCGACCGCACGCGGCAAGCCTTCCTTCTGATCGGTCTGGTCCTTGTCGCGGCCGCCTTCGCCACCCTGCCCGACGCCGGGGCCGCCGTGACCCGTGCCGCCGGCAGCGCGGCGTTCATCGTGGCCTTCTTCACGGCGCTCTCCAGCCTGCGCGGCGCGGCCGTCACCTCGGCCCCCATCGCCGAATGCGGACGCTTCCTCGCCGATCAGCCGCCCGGCCGCCGTTACCTTGCGCTGACGCTCGGGGGCGGGCTGTTCGGGATCATCCTGCTTTACGGTGCGATCTCGCTGCTGGGTTCCCTCGCCGTCGAAAGCGCCCGGTCCGAAGCGAATGCCGAGATCCGCGGCCATCGCATCCGCCGCATGCTGGTCGCCATCCAGCGCGGCTTCATCGCCACGATCCCGTGGTCGCCGCTGACCTTCGCCATCGCGATCTCGACCACCTTGGTGCCCGGGGCCAGCTGGGGCGGCGCGGTTCTGCCCTGTCTCGTCTCGGGGCTGATCCTGGCCGGGACGGGCTGGGCGCTGGACACCATCTTCAAGCCACGCCTCACCGGCCCGCGGCCCAGCTACGCCACCCCCGACGGCACCTGGGGCGCCAAGATGCGGCCGCTTCTGATCCTCCTGGCCGTGCTGGCCGTGTCGATCGCGGGCCTGCACCTGCTGACCGGCATCCGCGTTGTCGGCGTCGTCATGGTGGTCGTGCCGGTCCTGTCCTTCCTGTGGATCGCCGAGCAGGACGTGCTGGATCACCGCCCCGGGGTCATCCGCGACGTCGCCGGGCGGGCCTGGCGCTTCGCCTCGGTCGAGATGCCGGCCATGCGGTCCGAGATCGTGCTGCTGGCCATGGCGGGGTTCATAGGGTCGCTCGGTGCGAGCCTCGCCGCCCCCTTCGTGGCCTCCGCCGGCATCGATGCCAGCGCCCTGCCCCCTGCGCTGCTGCTGGTGGGACTGTTCTGGGTGATCCCGGTGACCGGGCAGTTGGGCATGAACCCGATCCTGGCCGCGTCGCTGCTGGTGCCGCTGCTGCCGGCGCCGGCCGTCATGGGCATAGACCCGGCGGCAGCCATCGTCGCCATCACCAGCGGCTGGGCGCTGTCGGGTGCGACATCGCCCTTCACGGCGTCGGTCATGTTGATCGGCAATTTCGGCGGGGCGCGCCCGACACATGCAGGTCTGGCATGGAACGGCATGTACGCCGCGTGCTGCGGGCTGCTGCTGACCGGATGGATCCTGGTCGCGGCGTCGATCCTCTGAGGCATGTTCCGAAGAAATGGCGCGGTTGACGGGGCTCGAACCCGCGACCCCCGGCGTGACAGGCCGGTACTCTAACCAACTGAGCTACAACCGCGCATCTGGCGTGCGGGGTTCGGGTCATCGGGGCAATGGTGGCGCGGTTGACGGGGCTCGAACCCGCGACCCCCGGCGTGACAGGCCGGTACTCTAACCAACTGAGCTACAACCGCCCATTGCCCGTCCGGACCCGGTCCGAACGTGAGGGGCGTTCTAGATACGGCCTCGGGGGGCGTCAAGCGCCAACACGGGCGGCAGCGGAAATTATTGGCCCGGCAGGCGCAGCCACAAAACCGGGCGCGTCGCGGTGGGGTGGCCCAGCACCCGCTCGACCATCCTCGCGCCCTCGTGGCCGCCCTGCGAGACATAGAAGCGGCGCGCGGCGGTGTTACCGTCGATGACCGTCAGCCAGGCGCGGCCGGCACCCTCGGCCCGCAGCCGTGCGAACCCGGCACGCATCAAGGACGCGCCGATGCCCTGCCCGCGCAGGTCCGGCCGGGTATGAAGGTTGTCGATATAAGGCCAGCCCTGCCGCGTCTTCAGCCGGATGAATCCCGCCAGCCTGTCGCCGTCGCGCGCGCACAGCACGCCTTCGGGCAGCGTGGCCCAGCGCTCGGCCATCTCGGGGTCCAATCGGTCCAGCGCTTCGGCGGGAACGAAACGCGCATAGGCATCCGCCCAGCTGGCCGTGTGGAGGTCGCGGATCGCGTCGAGGTCGTCGGGTGTGGCGGGCGTGATGTCATGCATGGCGCCTACATCTCCCCATTCGACCCGGATGCGCAAGCACCGGGAGTCCGTCCGATACGGGACCGATCACCGTGCGTTGTTCCGCAGGGCGAAACACCCGGCGCGGACTCGCGCGATTGCCGCCACTGCGTCATCATTTGACCTTTTTTGTCGGTGAACAGGATCATGAAAAATATAATATTCCGAGAAAGGAGCGCATCTCATGTCGATCCCTCTTCTGCTGGGCGGCGTCTTTGATACCAAGACGAACTTCATCCTCGCCGCCGCTGGCGTCTGCGCGATCATGGCGATCACGCTGATCCTGCTGGGACGCAACATGGACCACGCGACGGACGAGCAGCGCAAGCGCGCCGGATTCTGGACGGCGCTGGTGGCCGGGGTCGGCGTCTGGGCCACCCATTTCGTCGCGATGCTGGGCTATCGCCCCGATGCCGCGCTGACCTACGACCTCGAAACGACGCTTCTGTCGATCCTGGCCGGCTTCGTCTTCGTCGGCTTGCCGCTTGGTGCGGCCCTTCAGACGTGGGCGCAAAAGCACCTTGCCGCGCTCGGCGCGATCGCCGGCGCGGGCGTCGCCGTCATGCACCTGACGGGCATGAGCGCGATCGAGAACTGCGTCACCGCGTACAACGCCCCGATCCTGATCGCCGCCGTCTTCCTCGGAATGGCCGGGTTCGCCTTCGCGCTGCGACAGACCGAAGCGACCTTGCAGTCCTATGCGCTGCGCGGTGCCGGGATCGTCGCCGGCGTCTGCGTGCTGCACTTCACCGCCATGTCCAGCGCCACGCTGCAACGGACGGTCGCGGGCGGCTCCGGGCTGAGCAACGAGGCGCTTTCGATCATGATCTCGATCACCTCCATCGCCGTCTTCGCGATCACGGTGAACATGACGTTCCAGCAGCGACGGATCCTGGCCCAGCGCGGATCCGACTCGGCCGCCGCCTAGAACCGGACGCCTCGGCGGACCGCCCGTCGCGGACAAAGCCGCGCGGCAAGTGCCGCAATCGCGTCTCGAAAAGGAAAGGACCGGTGGGCCGCAGATCAGGCGGCCTGCCGGTCCTCCAGGTCCAACCGCATCATCGCCATGCCCTGCCGGCGCGACATCTCTTCGTAGCCGGCAGACAGGTAAGCATTGAAGGCGGGCGCGTTGTCGACCTCGACCTTCAGCGTCAGGACAAGCGCATCCAGCGCCAGCGCCGCCTCCTCCACCCGCTCGGTCAACTCGGCCGCGGCCCCGCCACGCGCGTCTTCGGTCAGGTAGACATAGGTCAGGTGGCGCACTTCGGGACCAACCCCCTCGCGCAGGGCGAAGAAGCCCACGTCCTGCCCGGAGTCGTCTTGCAGGTAGAACGAGACATCCTGCGCCTCGCCCAGCCACTTGCGCTGCCATTCCATGTCGTCGAAGGGCACTTTCGCACTGGGGTTGAGCAGCGGGATTTCCTCGTCCGGCAGCATCTCGGCCAGTGGCTCGAGATCGCGCTCACGGTTGCGACGCAGGGTCAATGGCATGGCTTCTTCCTTCAGCTGGGCCCGGCGCCTGGACACCGGGGGGCGATCAGAAAGGGCCGTGCCTGACACAATCGGCCCGCGTGGGTCAACCCGTGGCGCTTCGGACCGTTCCGGATCCCGTGGCGGTGCCGATCCTGTTGCGGCGGTTCGAGCGCTCATCCAGAGGCGAACAGCCCGTGGCGTTTCTGGCATGGGCGACGGTATCGGATGCGGTCAAGGCCAAATTAGAGGTCGGAGAAACCCTTGAGTTGGCGGATTGGACCTCTGGCGACAATCTGGTTGTGGCTGACGTCGTCTCGCCGTTCAATCCGGCGGAGGTGTTTGAAAAGCGGTTCCTGGAGGGTGCACGAGGCCCGATAGGCGGAGGAGAACAAGCATGATGATTTACCGGCCAAATACGGCTTGGGAAGAGGTGAATGCGGGCCTCTGGTGGAGCGACAATCCTTATGAGGACCACGGTCCGTCAAATCCGCATGCAAAAATGGGTTTGGATAGGCTGTCGGCAGAGCCTCTAACCAAAGAGAACTTCGACTTAATCGAGCGGTATTGAGCCGTTGCGGATGGCAAAATTAACGCGATTGGTGACGTATTTCAAAGTTTCTTAAATAGAGATATCGTCATCAGTCAAAGAGTCGCCAATATCGTCCGCCAGTTCGAGCCGGACTGGCACGACATCGTCGAGATTCCGCGCATGTGGTCTTTTGGAAGCCAGCAGCGGATCGAGCGTCCGTATTTCTTTATCAACGTTCATGTAACCGCGCGTACTGTTGATATGGAGCGGTCAAATATTACCCGAACTCGCGTCAAGAAAACCAACAACGAGATATTGAGTCTTGGGAGCGTTCAGCCGAAGGAGAACGTATTTGTTTACGCAGAAGCTTCGGATGACCGCCACCTTTGGCGTGACGACCGTACGCTCGCGACTTTCATGTCCGAAGACCTCGTTCAAGCGCTGAAAGCCGCCGACGTCCGCGGGTTCGATTTCATGGAATGCACCGTCATTACGCATTAATTTCTGTTGTCGGCCGATTTGCTGGCGCGCTTGCGAGCGGAGCTGCCAATCTCCTCGACACATCCGGTTCACCGAACCCACGCGCGTTTCGCAGACAAGCGAACATGCTCGCTGATTTCATTGCACATCAATGATTTGCGTGGTGGGCGATGACGGGCTCGAACCGCCGACATCTTCGGTGTAAACGAAGCGCTCTACCAACTGAGCTAATCGCCCGTGCGCCGGTCTTATACGCGCCCGCGCCGCGTCCGCAAGTGGCGCCGTCACCCGGGATCGGCTAGCCTTCCGACGGGATCAATCGCGACGGGGGCGCAGGATGCACAGCGAACGGATCACTTTTGCCGGGGCCAACGGGGCGGACCTGGCCGCGCGGCTCGACCTGCCGGACGGACCGACCCGCGCCGTCGCGCTGTTCGCGCATTGCTTCACCTGCTCGAAGGACATTCCGGCCGCACGCCGCATCGCGGGCCGGCTGGCCGCCGCGGGCATCGCGGTGCTGCGCTTCGATTTCACGGGTCTGGGACACTCGGACGGGGAGTTCGCCAACACCCATTTCTCGTCGAACGTGGAGGACCTTCTGGCGGCGGCGGCCTACCTGGACGGCCGCGGCATGGCACCCTCGCTGCTGATCGGCCACTCGCTGGGCGGGGCGGCGGTGCTGAAGGCGGCGGGAGGGATCGACAGCGCCCGCGCGGTGGTCACCATCGGCGCGCCATTCGATCCCGGCCATGTCACCCACAATTTCGCGGGCAGCCTGGACGACATCGCGCGCGACGGCGCGGCCCAGGTCGATCTGGGCGGCCGGCCCTTCACGATCCGCCAAAGCTTCGTGGACGACGTGTCGGCGCAGGAACTCGCGCCCGCGATCTCGCACCTCAAGCGGGCATTGCTGGTGTTGCACGCGCCGCGCGACACGGTGGTGGGCATCGACAACGCCACCAGCATTTTCACCGCCGCGAAACACCCGAAAAGCTTCGTATCGCTGGACGATGCCGATCACCTGGTGACCCGCCCCGACGACGCCGAATACGCGGCGGGCGTCATCGCAGCCTGGGCCGCGCGCTACCTGGATCTGGGCCTGCCCGCCCACGAGGATCCGCCCGAGGGCGTCGTGCGCGTGTCCGAGGCGGCATCGGACGGCTACCTGCAGGACATCGCCGCGGGGCGCCACGCGCTGTCGGCGGACGAGCCGGTGTCGGTGGGCGGCACCGATCGCGGCCCCACGCCCTATGACCTGATGGCGGCGGCCCTGGGGGCCTGCACCACCATGACACTGCGGATGTATGCCCGCCACAAGGGGCTGGACATGGGGCGCGTGCGCGTGGACGTGACCCACGCGCGGACCCACGCCAGCGACGCCGCGCCGGAGGATGGCGATCCGCCCAGCCCGCAGATCGACCTGTTCACGCGGACCATCGCCCTGCCCGGCGGGCTCGACCCGGACACGCGTCAACGGTTGCTGGAGATCGCCGACAAGTGCCCCGTGCACCGCACCCTGTCGCGCGTCTCGAAAATCGACACGCGGCTGGCCTGACCGCAACGCCCCGGTGGCGCACCGCTGGATGTCGGGGTGACTGCTTGGTGACAGATGAAACCTGAGTCCCGCGCCGGTTGCCGCCGGACGCGCCTCAGCGGCCCAGCTTGGTGATCAGCGCGCGTTCCACCGCGGCGGGCACGAAATGGCTGACATCGCCGCCGAGGCGCGCGATCTCCTTCACCAGCTTGCTGGCCACGGCCTGATGCTCGGTATCGGCCATGAGGAAGACGGTCTCGACGCTGTCATCCAGCGCGCGGTTCATGCCGACCATCTGGAACTCGTACTCGAAATCGGCGACCGCGCGCAGGCCGCGGATGATCATCTGGGCGCCCACGTCGCGGGCGCAATCGATCAACAGGTTCTCGAACGGATGCGCGCGGATCTTCACGCCGGTCTTCTCGGCCAGGGGCCGGCATTCGGCCTCGATCATCGCGACGCGTTCGTCCAGCGAGAACAGCGGCCCCTTGTCGCGGTTGATCGCGACGCCGATGACCAGTTCGTCCACCAGCGTTATCGCCCGCCGGATGATGTCCATATGGCCCAGCGTGACCGGATCGAACGTGCCGGGGTAAAGTCCTGTCCGCATGGCGCCCTCCGCGTATCGTCGCGCCACGCAACATTATTGCGCCGGTTTTTGCAAGGCCCCGACGGGTCAGTGCCCCCGCACCATCCCCTCGAGCGCGTCGCGCTCCATCTTCAGCTCTGACAGGCGGGCCTTGACCACGTCACCGATCGAGATCAGCCCGACCATCTTGCCGTCCTCGAGCACGGGCATGTGGCGAAAGCGGCCGTCGGTCATCTGGGTCAGCACGAGCTCGGCATCGTCGCCCCGGGCGCAGCTGACGAGATTCACGGTCATCAGGCTGTCGATCTTGTCCTCCATGCATTCGGCGCCCCGGCGGCCCAGGTCGCGCACGATGTCGCGTTCGGACAAGATGCCGGCGGGCGTCACGCCGTCCGACGAGACGATGACCGCGCCGATCTTCTTCTCCGACAGAAGCCGCGCCGCATCGGCGACCTTCGAGCCGGGCTTGACCGTGGCCACCCCGGCGACGCCCTTGGAGTTCAGGATCTGATCGACTTTCATGGCGTGCCTCCCGATTGCCTCGGGTTCAGCGTCGGGCCTGAAAGGTCGTCGTGTCAAGGGTTTGCCGCGGCCTGCGCCTCGCGCCGATGAATCTCGCCGCGCAGCCCGGACACCAGGGCGGCGGCGATCCCGTCCAGCCGCGCCGCGCGCAGGTCGTCCTCGGGGCGCACCAGCCAGAAGGCGCGCGTCAGGTGAAACCGGCCGGGCATCACCCGGCGCACGCCGGGCGCCTGCGGCAGCATGAAGTCGTGGACGATGCCAAGACCCAACGCCTGGGCGATCCACTGGAACTGCACCACCACGGAGGATGAGGCGAGGTCGACCCCGCCCACCCCGATCTCGCCCAGGTAATCCAGCTCGGGGTCGAAGATCATGTCGGGGACGTAGCCGACGATGCGATGCCCGGCGAGATCGTCCAGGTCGGTGACGGGATGCTGCGCCAGGTAGTCTTCGTGCGCCGCGAGGCTCAGCCGGTAATCGGCGATCTTCTGCACCGTCACACGGCCCGAGACGGGCCGCGAGACGCCGATGGCCATGTCGGCCTCGCGCCGGTTCAGGTTGAAGACGCGCGGCAGGGCCACGATCTCGATTTCCAGCCCCGGGTTGCGCGCCGCCAGGTCCGCCGTGACCTGCGGCAGAAGGTAGGTGGCGCAGCCATCCGGCGCGCCGATCCGCACCGCGCCGGACAGCGCGCCCGACACCTCGGCCTCGGCGCTGCGCATGGCGCGTTCGGCGGCCTCAGCGTGATCCATCAGCCGCGCCCCGGCCTCGGTCAGGCGATAGCCCGCGGGGCTTTTCACGAAAAGCGGAACGCCCAGCGTCTCTTCCAGCCGCGCCACCCGGCGGCCCAGCGTGGCGGGATCGGCGCGCAGCTCCTGCGCGGCGCGGCTCAGCCCCTCGGCCCGCGCCACGGACAGGAAAAAACGCATGTCATCCCAGTGCATCACCGCCCTGTCCCTGCATTTCTGCAAAATCGATTTGGCAAACTGGCGCTTTGCCCCACCCCTTCGCAAGCCTAATCTCGCACGCAACACGCAACGCGGGAGGACACAGCATGACCACGGAACTCAGCCACTGGATCAACGGGCAGCACGTGAAGGGCGGCTCGGGCCGCTTTGCCGACGTGTTCAACCCCGCCACGGGCGAGGTGCAGGCCAAGGTGCCGCTGGCCAGCAAGGACGAGCTGGACGCCGCCGTCGCCAAGGCCGCCGAGGCGCAGCCGGCCTGGGCCGCCACCAACCCGCAGCGCCGCGCGCGGGTGATGATGGAATTCGTGCGCCTTCTGAACCGCGACATGGACAAGCTGGCCGAGGCCCTGTCGAAAGAGCATGGCAAGACCTTCGTGGACGCCAAGGGCGACGTGCAGCGCGGTCTCGAGGTGGTCGAGTTCTGCATCGGCGCGCCGCACCTGCTGAAAGGCGAATACACCGACGGCGCGGGCCCCGGCATCGACATGTATTCCATGCGCCAGGCGCTGGGCGTCGTGGCGGGCATCACCCCGTTCAACTTCCCCGCCATGATCCCGATGTGGAAATTCGCGCCCGCCATTTCCTGCGGCAACGCCTTCATCCTGAAGCCCAGCGAGCGCGACCCCTCGGTGCCGCTGATGCTGGCCGAGCTGATGCAGGAGGCCGGTTTGCCCGACGGCATTCTCCAGGTGGTCAACGGCGACAAGGAGTCGGTCGACGCCATCCTCGACAACGAGACCATCCAGGCGGTGGGCTTCGTCGGCTCCACCCCGATCGCGGCCTATATCTACGAACGCGGCTGCGCCAACGGCAAGCGCGTGCAGTGCTTCGGCGGCGCCAAGAACCACATGATCGTCATGCCCGACGCCGACATGGACCAGGCGGCCGACGCGCTGGTGGGCGCGGGCTATGGCGCGGCGGGCGAACGATGCATGGCGATCTCGGTCGCGGTGCCCGTGGGCGACGAGACCGCCGATCGCCTGATCGAGAAGCTGGTGCCGCGGGTCGAGAAGCTGAAGGTCGGGCCATGGTCCGACGAAGCGGCCGACTACGGCCCCGTGGTCACCGCCGCCGCCCGCGAGAACATCAACCGACTGGTGCAGACGGGTATCGACGCGGGCGCCGAACTGGTCGTGGACGGGCGCGGCATGGCCGCGCCGCAGGGTTACGAGGACGGGTTCTGGGTCGGCCCGCACCTGTTCGACCGCGTGACGCCCGACATGGACATCTACCGCAAGGAGATCTTCGGCCCGGTCCTTTCGACCGTGCGCGCGGCCAGCTACGAAGAGGCCCTCGGCCTTGCCATGGACCACGAATACGGCAACGGCACCGCGATCTTCACCCGCGACGGGGACGCCGCGCGCGACTTCGCCAGCCGGATCAATATCGGCATGGTGGGCATCAACGTGCCGATCCCGGTGCCGCTGGCCTATCACACCTTCGGCGGCTGGAAGAAGTCTGGCTTCGGCGATCTGAACCAGCATGGACCGGACTCCTTCCGCTTCTACACCCGCACCAAGACGGTCACGGCGCGTTGGCCGTCGGGCATCAAGGAAGGCGCGGCGTTCAACTTCAAGGCCATGGACTGACCGCCCGGCGCGGCGGGGCGCCCTGCCCCGCCGCCGCTTGAGCCGCGCGCCTGGCCCGCCTAGCATCGGCGCCAGCGTGCAAGCCGCGAGGGCCGAGGATGACCGAAGACCCGCCGTTCAGCATCGGCATCGAAGAGGAATACCTTCTCGTCGATGCCGAGACCCATCGCCTGAGCGACGCCCCCGAGGCGCTGATGGAGGCCGCGACCGAGGCGCTTGGCGACCAGGTCGCGCCCGAGTTCCTGCGCTGCCAGATCGAGGTCGGGACCAAGGTCTGCGAAACGATCACCGACGCGCGCGAGGACCTGTCGCATCTGCGCCGCACCATCGCGCGGCTCGCGGGCGAGTTCGGGCTGCGCCCCATCGCCGCCGCCTGTCATCCGACGGCCGACTGGGCCGACCAGACCACGCAGGACAAGGACCGCTACCGCGCGCTGAAGAAGGACCTGCAGGGCGTCGGGCGGCGCATGCTGATCTGCGGCATGCATGTCCACGTGGGCATCCCCGACGAGGATGCGCGCATCGACCTGATGAACCAATTCAAGTATTTCCTCCCGCACCTGCTGGCCCTGTCGGCCTCGTCCCCGTTCTGGCAGGGCAAGGATTCGGGGCTGGCCTCGTATCGCATAGGGGTCTTCGACAACCTGCCGCGCACCGGGCTGCCGCCCCGGCTGGAAAGCTGGGGGGACTATCGCCGCTCGGTCGACACGATCGTGGCCAGCGGGATCATCGAGGACGCGTCGAAGATCTGGTGGGACCTGCGGCCCTCGGCCAACTTTCCGACGCTGGAAACCCGGATCTGCGACGTGATCCCGCGCCTGTCGCACACCCTGTCCATCGCGGCGACCATCCAATGCGTGCACCGGATGCTGTGGCGGCTGAAATGCCAGAACCAGCGCTGGCGCATCTACGAGAATTTCCTGATCGACGAGAACCGCTGGCGCGCCCAGCGCTATGGCACCGAGAAGGGCCTGATCGACCTGGGGCGCGGCGCGGTCGTGCCCTTTCCCGAACTGATCGGCGAACTGGTCGCCCTGATCTCCGACGACGCCCGCGCGCTGGGTTGTCTCGACGAGGTCGAGGCGCTGCGCGACATCGTCGCGGACGGCAACTCGGCCACCCGGCAGCGCGCCGTCTTCTCGGCGGCCAGGGACGACGGCGCGTCCGAGCCCGAGGCACTCAGCGCCGTGGTCGCGGCGCTGGCCGATGAATTCACCCAGGACACGTGAGGAACTGACATGGATTTCGGCCTGAGCGAGGAGCAGACCGCCATTTTCGACATGGCGAAGGATTTCGGCACGACCGAGATCGCGCCCAACGCGCAGCAATGGGAACGCGACGGCACCATCCCGCGCGACCTGTGGCCCAAGGCGGCCGAACTGGGGATGGGCGGTCTCTACGTCAGCGAGGACAGCGGCGGCGTCGGCCTGTCGCGGCTGGACGCCACGCTGGTCTTCGAGGCGCTCAGCATGTCCTGCCCGTCCGTCGCGTCCTTCCTGTCGATCCACAACATGTGCGCGGCGATGCTCGACCGCTACGGATCGGACGATCTGAAGGATCGCATCCTCGCGCCGGCCATCACCATGGAAAAGGTGCTGAGCTATTGCCTGACCGAACCCGGCTCGGGTTCGGACGCGGCGGCGCTGAAGACCAAGGCCGCGCGCACGAACGAGGGCTACGCGCTGACGGGGACCAAGGCGTTCATCTCGGGCGGGGGCTATTCCGACGCCTATATCGTCATGGCCCGCACTGGCGAGGACGGCCCCCGCGGCATCAGCGCCCTGGTGGTCGAGGATGGCGCAGACGGGCTGTCCTTCGGCGGGCTCGAGGACAAGATGGGCTGGCGGTCGCAACCCACGCGGCAGGTGCAATTGGACAATTGCAACATTCCGGCCAGCAATCTGCTGGGCGAAGAGGGCAAGGGTTTCAGATATGCGATGTCGGGGCTTGACGGCGGGCGGCTGAACATCTCGGCCTGCTCGCTCGGTGCGGCGCAGGCCGCGCTCGACATGACCATCGCCTACATGCGCGACCGCGGCGCCTTCGGGCAGAAGCTGACCGACTTCCAGGCCCTGCAATTCCGCCTGGCCGATCTCGAGATCGAGCTTCAGGCCGCGCGCACGTTCCTGCGGCAGGCCGCCTGGATGCTCGACCAGGGCGACCCGCGCGCCACGAAGCATTGCGCCATGGCCAAGAAATTCGTGACCGAGGCCGGCAGCCGCATCGTCGACCAGTGCCTGCAACTCCACGGCGGCTACGGCTACCTGGCCGATTACGGGATCGAGAAGCTGGTCCGCGACCTGCGGGTGCACCAGATCCTCGAAGGCACGAACGAGATAATGCGCCTGATCACCGCCCGGAGCCTCATCGCCCAATGACCGACACACTGATCCGCAAAACGGGCCGCGCGGGCCGCATCACCCTGAACCGGCCCAAGGCGCTGAACGCCCTGACCCACGAGCAGGTGCTGTCGATCGAGGACGCGCTGGACGCATGGGCGACCGACCCCGAGGTGCGGCTGGTCGTGATCGACGCGGCGGGCGAAAAGGCGTTCTGCGCGGGGGGCGACATCACCGCTCTCTACGACGCCGGGCGCGCGGGCGACCTCGAGGGCCCCCGCCGGTTCTGGCGCGAGGAATACCGCCTGAACGCGAAGATGGCGACATATGCGAAGCCCATCGTCACCTTCATGCAGGGCTTCACCATGGGCGGCGGCGTGGGCATCGGCTGCCACGCGAGCCATCGGGTCGTGGGCGACGGCAGCCGCATCGCCATGCCCGAATGCGGCATCGGCCTTGTGCCGGACGTGGGCGGATCGTTCCTGTTGGCGCGCGGGCCGGGCTTCCTGGGCGAATACCTGGGCACGACCGCGCACCGCATGGGCCCTGCCTGCGCCATCCGCGCGACCTTTGCCGACCATTACATCCCCGAAGACCAGTGGCCCGAACTCATCGCGGGGCTGGAGGAAGACGGCATCGTCCAACTGGTCGCCGACCGCGCACGGGACCCGGGCGAAAGCCCTCTGACCGCGCTGCAGGACCGGATCTACGCGCATTTCGGCAAGGACAGCATGGCCGAGATCGCATCGAGCCTCGAATCCGAGGACAGCGATTTCGCCCGCGATGCGCTGAAGGCGCTCTCTCGCGTCTCGCCCCTGTCGGCCTGCGTGACCATCGACCTGGTGCGCGCGGTGCGGGCGAAGCTGACGATCCACCATGCGCTGGAGATGGAATACCGCTTTACCCACCGCGCGGTGGAAAAAGGCGATTTCCTCGAAGGCATCCGCGCCGCCGTGATCGACAAGGACCGCAATCCGCGCTGGCAGCACGACGGCATCGCCGATGTCGCGCAGGCGCGGATCGACGAAATGCTCGCGCCCCTCGGCGCATCGGAGGAGGAAACCACATGAAGATCGCGTTCATCGGATTGGGCAACATGGGCTTGCCCATGGCCCTGAACCTGGCCCGCGCAGGCCACGACGTCACCGGCTTCGACGTGGCGGGCGTCACCTCGGACGCCTTCGCCAGCGCCGCTTCGGCGGCCGAGGCGGCCCGGGGCACGGCGGTGGTCATCACGATGCTGCCCAATGGCGACATCCTGCGCGCCGTCGCGGACGAGGTCATTCCGGCGATGGACCAGGGCGCCGTGCTCCTGGACTGCTCGACCGTCGACGTGGCCTCGGCCCGCGACGTGGCCGAGCGGGCGCGCGCGGCGAGGCTGGGCGCGCTCGACGCGCCGGTGTCGGGCGGCACGGGCGGCGCCGAGGCCGGCACGCTGACCTTCATGGTGGGCGGCGACGCGGACGCCTTCGAGACCGCCAAGCCGCTGTTCGAGATCATGGGCCAGAAGGCCGTGCATTGCGGCGCGTCGGGCAACGGCCAGGCGGCCAAGATCTGCAACAACATGATCCTCGGCATCACCATGATCGGCACCTGCGAGGCCTTCGCGCTGGCCGACAAGCTGGGGCTGGACCGGCAGGCGATGTTCGACGTGGTCAGCACGTCCTCGGGGCAATCGTGGTCCATGAACACCTATTGCCCCGCCCCCGGCGTCGGCCCGAAAAGCCCCGCCGACAACGACTACAAGCCCGGCTTCGCGGCCGACCTGATGCTGAAGGACCTGCGGCTGGCCCAGCAGGCGGCCGAGCAGGCGGATGCCGACACGCCGCTGGGGGCGGCGGCGCGGGACCTTTACGCCGCTTTCGTGGACACCGAGGATGGCGCCGGTCGCGACTTTTCGGCGATGCTTCCACGCTTCGAGGGGCGCGGCCGCGGATGAGGGGGCGCCGCCCCCTCTTGGCCTGACGGCCAATTCACCCCCGGAGGTATTTGCGGAAAGATGAAGTCGGGGGACGCGATACTGGCCCTTGGGACGGCGCTGGGGTAAGAGGCGCGAAAATCACCCTGACCGGAGCAGCCTCTCATGGAGCGCATCCTGATCACCTCGGCGATCCCTTATATCAACGGGATCAAGCACCTGGGCAATCTCGTCGGCAGCCAGCTGCCCGCCGATCTTTTCGCCCGCTACAACCGCGCGCGCGGGCGCGAGGTGATGTTCCTCTGCGCCACCGACGAACACGGCACCCCCGCCGAGCTGGCGGCGGCCAAGGCCGGCAAGCCGGTGGACGAATACTGCGCCGAGATGTGGCAGGTGCAGAAGGACCTGAGCGACGGCTTCGGGCTGAGCTTCGACAAGTTCGGCCGGTCGTCGTCGGAGCAGAACAAGGCGCTGACCCAGTATTTCGCAGGCCGCCTGTTCGAGGCCGGGCTGATCGAGGAACGCTCGGAAACGCAGGTCTATTCCCATGCCGACGGCCGCTTCCTGCCCGACCGCTATATCGAGGGCACCTGCCCCAATTGCGGCTACGACCGCGCGCGCGGCGACCAGTGCGAGAACTGCACCAAGCAGCTCGACCCCACGGACCTGATCGACCCGCGCAGCGCGATCTCGGGTTCGACCGAGCTCGAGCAGCGCGAGACCAAGCACCTCTACCTTTTGCAAAGCCGGATGCGCGACCAGCTGCGCGACTGGATCACCTCCAAGACCGACTGGCCGGTGCTGACCACGTCCATCGCGAAGAAATGGCTCGACGACGGCGACGGGTTGCAGGACCGCGGCATCACCCGTGACCTGGACTGGGGCGTGCCCGTGAAGCGCGGGACCGAGGACTGGCCCGGCATGGAAGGCAAGGTCTTCTATGTCTGGTTCGATGCACCCATCGAGTACATCGCCGCCGCCCACGAATGGGCCGACGCGCGGGGATTGTCGCAAAAGGACTGGTATCGCTGGTGGCGCACCGACCGGGGCGCCGAGGATGTCCGGTACGTGCAGTTCATGGGTAAGGACAACGTGCCGTTCCACACCCTCAGCTTCCCCACGACGATCATGGGGACGAACGGCGTCGGGCACGAGACCTGGAAGCTGGTCGATTACATCAAGTCTTTCAACTACCTGAACTACGATGGCGGCCAGTTCTCGACCAGCCAGGGCCGCGGCGTGTTCATGGACCAGGCCCTGTCGATCCTGCCCGCCGATTACTGGCGCTGGTGGCTGCTGCGCAATGCGCCCGAAACATCGGACGCCGAGTTCACTTGGGAAAGCTTCCAGGGCGCGGTGAACAAGGACCTCGCCGACGTGCTGGGCAACCTCGTCAGCCGCGTGACCAAGTTCTGCCGCTCGAAATTCGGCGAGGAGGTGCCGTCGGGCGGCGTCAACGGCGAGGCCGAGGCGCGGTTGATCGGCGACCTGCAAACCCGGGTCGAAACCTATACCCGCCACATGGAAGATATCGAGATCCGCAAGGCCGCGTCCGAGCTGCGCGCGATCTGGGTGGCCGGAAACGAGTACCTGCAATCCACAGCACCCTGGGCCGCCTACAAGGAAGACCCCGAGCGGGCGGCGGGGATCATCCGGCTGTCGCTGAACCTGATCCGGCTCTACGCCGTTCTGTCGGCGCCGTTCATCCCGAACGCGTCGAAGACCATGCTCGAGGCGCTGAATACAGACGACGCCTGGCCCGACGACGTGGCCGCGGCCCTCACCCACCTGCCCGAGGGCCACGCCTTCACGGTGCCCGAGAACCTGTTCGCCAAGATCACAGACGACCAGCGCGACGCGTGGGCCACGCAATTCGCGGGCCAGCGCGGCTAGACCGGGTCGACCGCGACAAATCCATAGCGACCCACGCGCAGGCGGCGCATCGGGGCATGGCGAAGGCGAGGGCCATGGCCCCACGCGATCAGCCGTGTTCGGGGCTGGCGATGGCCGACAGGCGCGCGACGTCGCGTTCCGCCTCGAATTGCTGGCGCCGGCTGGCCGCCGATTGCGATTCCGCCCGCGCCTGCATCGCCCGGCGGAGCAACCGCGCGGCCAGCGGCCCCGGCAGCCCCTGCGCCAGGCGCGATACCAGCGGTGCAAACCGGAGATAGAGGGGGTCGTCGCGCGCGACGATGTCCTCGCAGGATCCGGGATCGTCCTGGCGTCCCGAGCGCCCGTAGAGCTGACGGTCGACCCGGCGACTCTCGTGGTGTTCCGTCAGGATGACATGCAGCCCCCCCGCCGCCCGCGCGGCGGCGTCGGGCACGATGTCGGTGCCGCGCCCGGCCATGTTGGTGGCCACGGTCACCGCACCCGACCGGCCCGCATCGGCGACCAGCGCGGCCTCGTCCGCATCCTGGCGTGCGTTGAGAACCGTGTGCCCGATGCCCGCCCGCGTCAGCGCCGCGGCCACGGCCTCGGACGCCGCGACCGTGCGCGTCCCGATCAGCACGGGTCGTCCCCGGGCCACCATCTCGCGCGTGGACGCCACGATCGCCTCGTATTTCGCCGGTGCCGTCGCGCACAGCCGCACGCCCAGGAAGCGGCGGCGCGACCGGCGGTGCGGGGGCACCGCCACGGTGGCCAGGTCGAAGAAGCTGCGCATTTCGGCGGCGATTTCCTGGCCGGTGCCGGTCATCCCCGACATGCGCAGGTACTGGCGATAGAAGCGCTGGTAGGTGATACGCGCGATGGTAACCCGCAAGGCCGTGGGCGGCAGGCCCTCTTTCACCTCGATGCACTGGTGCAGGCCGCCCTCCCAACTGCGATCGGGCATGGGGCGGCCGGTGGCCTCGTCCACGATGACGACCTTGGGCGTTCCATCCTCGGGGTCGGTCCCGAGGATATAGTCCCGGTCGCGCTGGTAGAGATGCAGGGCCTGCAGCGCCTGGCGGACGCGCTCCTCGCGCGCCGCTGCGACCTGCCACAATCCGCCCAGGGGGCGCGCCCGCTCACCCAGGGTCGCACGCCCTTCGCCGGTCAGGCGCACCCGCCGGCTTTGCGCCTCGATGAACCAATGGGTCTCGTCGACCAATCCGCGCGCCAGTCGCAGCGCGGCCACGTAGGGCGCGGGATCGGGCGGCGCATCCTCGGACGCCGAGATGATCAGGGGGGTCGATGCCTCGTCGGCGAGCACGCCGTCTGCCTCGTCCACGATGACGAAATGCAGCCCGCCCAGGATGGTCCGCGCCGGCGGGCGGGCTCCGGGCGCACCTATGGCGCGCCGCAACAGCCGCCGGGCATGGCTGCGGACCGGACCCATCGCGACCACGTCCTTGAGATAGTCGAACGCGATCTCGGTGTTGTTGGCGTATAGCACGTCGCAGGCGTATTGCGCCGGCCGCGCCTCGGGCGCCGTGTCGCCGGTCACCAGCCCCAGTGTCAGCCCCAGCCGGGAGAACAACGGGCGGGCCGTTTCCGCGTCGCGCGCGGCGAGATAGTCGTTCACGGTCGCAACATGGGGTCGCATGCCGGCCAGCGCGGCGGCGCCCGCGGCCAGGGCGGCGGTGAACGTCTTGCCCTCGCCCGTCGCCATTTCCAGCATGGTGCCGCGCAACAGAAGGATCGCGCCCGAGACCTGCACCGGGCGCGGGCGCATGTCGCGTTCGTGCATGGCGGCGGCGGCGACCACCGCGATGGCCGCATCCAGGTGATCGGGGCGCAATCCGTCGGCGGCAATGGCGCGCCGGATCTCGTCGGCCCGAGCGCGCAGGTCCGCCGGCGACAGCCCCGCGGCGGCGTCCAGCAAACGGTAGACCCGGTCGATGCGGCGGCGGTGACGCAGGCGCCGGGGGCCCGCGGCGGCCAACCGGCCGCGCAGCGCGCGCAGGCTGCGATCGGTCCAGTTCATCCTGGGCACCGCGCGCTGCGGGTACGGGCGCAGGATCCGCTCGGCCGGGGGCGCGATGCGG
Organism: Palleronia salina; assembly: GCF_900141995.1. GTDB lineage: Bacteria > Pseudomonadota > Alphaproteobacteria > Rhodobacterales > Rhodobacteraceae > Palleronia > Palleronia salina. The sequence goes on from NZ_FQZA01000012.1 coordinate 74,349, forward strand.
GTCTTCGACAGCATCGCGATCACAGCACGATCCGCCCCGACAGCGCCCGGCGGGCCGCGTCGATCCAGCGGGGCGCCAGGGGGCGCCAGGGATGGACCAGCTTGACCTGCGCGCGGCCGCCGATCGGCGCGTCGAGATCGGGCGGCAGGCGGGCGTCGTAGACGAAGATCCGCTCGGTCGGGCGCAGCGATTGGCCCTCGGGCACGGCCGGGACCGGTCCGCCCATGGAGCGGGCCAGAAGGGGCGACGGCAAGTCGAACCCACCCGTTGACACCCGACCGGCGAAACGCGCCGCGTGGGTCTCGGTCCGACCGGGCATGCGGATTTCGACCCGCGTCACGCCGCGTTCGATGGCGGCCGCCTGTGCCTGGAGCGCCACCAGGCGCACGGTGTTGGCACTGCCCGGCAAGACGTGACCCAGGAGGGTGCCGCGCTGCACGTGGCGGCCCACCAGGTCACGCGGCGGCCGCAGGGGGCGGAACCGGCCGTCGACGCCCGCGCGCAGGGTCCGGTCCGCCTCGGAGGCGCGTTCGCGATCCAGCGCCGCGCGGGCATCATCCCGTCCGATCTCGGCCAGCCGCGCGGCGCCCGGCCCCTCGAGCCGGGCCTGCGTCAGGATCAGCGCCGCTTCGTCCAGCCGCGCCTCGAGCGCCCGGGCACGGGCCTGCTCGAGCGGATCGGCGAGCGACATCAGCGGCGCACCGGCCGCGACCGTGGCCCCGGCCTCGGCGTGGACCGCTTCGATCCGGCCTTCGGCCGAGGCGACGATCGCCGCGCCCTCGGGCGGGCGGACGACACCCTGCGTCCAGCTGGCATGGGGCAGAGGGACCAGCGTGAGGAACAGCGCCACCGCCGCGGCCCCGCCCAGGGTCAGCCCCAGCGCGCGGGCCCGGGTCCGGCGCAACAGGGGCGAGCGGTAGACATGCCAAAGCCCCTTGCCCACCGGACGCAGCAGCGACAGCGTCAGAGACCACAGCGCCAGCACCAGCCCCAGCAGGAAGAAATGCGAGGCGACGTAGAGCCCGATCCACAGCGACAGAAGCACGCGATAGATGAACGCCGCCGGGGCGTAGACCGCGAAGGCCAGCGCCTCGCCCCGGCTGATCCTGCGATTCGGCAGATCGCGCGCGCCGAAAACATGCCGGTTCACCCAGTCGCCCCAGGCCCGGTTCGCCCGCTGCGCCAGGTTGGGCAGGCCCAGCAGATCGGTCATCACGAAGTAGCCGTCGAATTTCAGCAACGGGTTGCCGTTGACCAGCACGGTCGAGACGCCCCCGACCAGCATCACGTTGAACAGCAGGGCCCGCCACGGACCGGGATCGGCCTCGCGCCACAGCAGGAACGCAACGGCGGCCAGCGCCGTCTCGACGATGATGCCGGCCGCCGAGACAGACGCCCGCGCCCAGCGGCTGTCGAGCTTCGCGGTCTCGGTCGCGTCGACATAGGGGACCGGCATGAACACCAGCAGCATGATCCCGAATTCGGGGATGGCCACGCCGTGGCGTCTTGCGACCCAGCCATGGCCCAGCTCGTGCAATGCCTTCATCAGAACGTAGGTACCGGCAACCGTGGCGATGCTTCCGGCAGTCCAGACCTGGTCGCTGATCGCGCCGGCGATGGCGGCGCTGTCGGCCAGCGCCAGGGCGCCCGCGTAGACCAGAAGCGCCAGCCACAGACACAGGCCGACCGGTCCCAACAGCGGGCGCACCAGCGGCTGGGTCAGCGCCAGCATCGGCGTGGGATCGAACAGCGGGATCCGTGTGGAAAGCGGCCCCATGAGGTTCTGCTTCAGCAGCTTGCGGTCCAGCTTGCCGCGCCGCTCGGCCCGTTCGGCGATGTCGGGGGCGATGTCGGCCTGGACCAGGTCCTGCCCGTGCAGTTGGCTGAGCAGGCGAACCGTCTCGTCCTGGGTCGGCGCGGCCTCGCCCATGCTGTCGACCAGCGCACGCCATGTCTCGTCCAGCGGTGTCTGCCCGTCGAAGCCCTGCACGAGCCGCATGGCCGCGACGCTCAGCCGGTGGGACCGCCCCGTCAGCGGATCGAAAACCAGGTAATGCGACCCGCCCGGACCGCGCCGCCGTTCGATCCGCAGATGCGGTGACAAGCGCGGCGCCAGCTGCGAGACGCGATACCATTGGTCCGACAGGAACGGACGGTCTGCGGTCATGCCCGCCATGTCAGGGCCGCCAGCGCCAGGCCTGCAGCGACAGCCAGTCGCGCGCCCGCCGGGTCCAGAGCGACCAGAGCGACCGCTCGCCCGCCTCGATCCGCGCGAAGCCCTCCATGCCCGGAACCAACCCCTCGGGCACGGGGCCCGTCAGCTGCGCTTCGGCGTTGAACAGGCGCCGGCCCTCGCGCTCTTCGGCGACGGGCGTGACGGCGGTGACCGTCAGGGGCAGGCGCAGACCCGGCGCCCCCGACAGGGCAAGCCGCCCGTCCATGCCCGGCGCGACCAGCGATAGGTCCCGCTCGTCGATCCCGAGCGAGACCTCCAGCCGGTCGCCCTGCGCGATCTCGTGCAGAAGTTCGCCCGCCTCGACCGGCGCGCCGAGGCGACGCCGGTGATCGCCCGAGACTATGGTGCCCGACACGGGCGCGGTCACGCGCACCCGTTCGAGCTGCGCCAGCGCCAGCGCCAGTTCCGCCTCGGCCGCTTCGAGCCGGGCGGCCGTCAGGGCGCGGCCCGGCGCGTCCCGGTCGGCCAGCGCCTGGCGCGCCTCCTGCCGCAGGCGCCGCGTCTCGCCCGACAGCCGTTCGGCCTCGAGCGCGAGATCGCGGTCGTCGAAGGCCAGCAACAGGTCGCCCTCTTCCACCTCCTGCCCGGGCCGGATATCCGCCCGCGCGATGAAGCCCGGCACGGTCGCGACCACCGCCCGCTCCTCGGCGCCGCGCAGGGTGGCATCGGTTTCGATCCGCAAGGGGGCTTGCAGGATGGCGGGCAGGATCGCGGCCAGCAGCACGAGGACCGCGGCCACGCGGAACGACGGTCGATGCGCGGCGGTCAGGGCTCGCAGGCCGCGCCCGGTCATCTGCGGCACCCGGCCCGCGATCCAGGCATTGTCGCGCTGTTTCAGGGCCAGCAGCGGCGCGGCCAGCGCCGCCACGGTTTCCAGACGCAGCAGGTCCTCGTCGCGCGGCGTCACGTCGAACTCGGCCGTGATGGCGCCGACGGTGCCCTCGTCCGCGAACAGCGGGACAGTGGCCGCGGCGATTCCGCCCGTCTGGTCCAGAAGGGCCGCGTGGGCCACATCGACCATCCGGGCGCGGCCCTCGGGACCGGGGTGGCAGACGGTGCCGTCCTGGTCCAGCGCCTCGCCCATGGCATCTTCCAGCGCGCGGGCGACCGGGGCCGATCGCCGGAACCACGCGCCGCCCGACAGCGCCGTCAGCCGCGGGGCCGCGCCGGGCCGGCGGCAGATCCCGACGGCCACGCGTGTCGCCGGCAGCCACAGCGCCAATTCGGACGCCAAGGCCAGGGCCGCGGGCTTCACCCCGCGCTGCTCGGCCGTGGCGGCCATGAGATCCAGCGCGCCGAAGCCGCGGTCGAAGCGGGCGCGCTCGGTCTCGATCCGTCGCTGCCACAGGCGCGCGGCCACCCAGCCCGTCGCAAGGGTCAGCGCGCGTCGGGCGTCGGCCTCCGATCCGATGGTGGTCAGCGCGGCGACCGCCACCACCCGGTCGCCGTCGCGCAGGGCCATGGCCAATTGCGACCGGCCGTCGTCGCTGCGGCCGCGCACGATCCCCTGTCGCGCCACGGCATCGCCCACGCGCGGGGCAAGGCCTTCGAGCACCGTGTCACCGTCTTCCGGCAGGACCCCCACCGGTCGCAGCGCATCGGCGCCCGGTTCTTCAACGAACAGGGCGACTTCCTGGATTCCGGGCGCGGCACGGCGCAGCGCGTCGAGCCATCCGGCCACGAACCGGGCCTGCTCGGCGCTGTCGTGCCAACCGTCGCTTTCTCGCGACCGCGCCGTCGCGGCACGGTCGGGGTCGGGCCGCAGGGCCTGTGCGTCCTGGCTCATGTCTCGGGACGACCGGGCAGCGGGATCCTCAGAATGGCCGCGCGTCCGCCAAGCGCTGGCCGCTCGGGGCTGTCGGGATTGACCGCTGCGCTGGCCCGGCGGTTCGGCTTTCGGCCCCTGTCGGCGGTCAGCGACAGCGCCCCCGCCAGGGCCGACACCGGTGCCAGCGCCGCCAATGCAGCGCGGGGCGCGGGTTCCGCCGACGATGCGACCGCCGTCTCACCGGTGGTGATCGACAGGGTATCGCCCAGCTCCGACGCATCGAACCAGACGCGCGCGGTCGACCCGCTTCCGATCACGGGCAGGCCGGCATGGGACGTTCCGCCGTCCACCATCTGGGGCGCAACCGGTCGCGTGTCCGTCTCGGCCGAGATCGCGACGGCCTTGGCGTCGGCGCGCAGCGGCACGCCCAGAAGCCGGCCCCGCCGCTCGACCGCGCCCGCCAGGGCCAGGCCCGTGCCCAGCCGCAGGCGGGGCAGCGGATCCGCCTCGGCCCGGACGTCCAGCTCGAAGATCGCCTGGTATGCCCCACCCGGCGTGCCGTTCGCATCGCCGTCGATGGCGCAGCCCACCAGGTCCAGGACACCCGCGGCGGTTCCTTCGATGACCAGGGACAGGGGGCCGGTCGGCGTTTCCGCGATGACGAGTGTCAGCTGCCGCCGGTCGTCGGACAGGATGGTGCGGATCGAGACTGGACGTCCCGCGCCATCGACCAGCCTCAGCGTGCCATCCTCCAGCGTGGCGGGATCGATGGCCCGCGAGAAGGTCACGACGATCCGCCCGCCGCGCATCTCGGCCGAAACGACCCGGACCGGATCGAGCGTGCCGACGGAGACGAGTTGCGTGACCCGTTCCACCCCGACCGCATCCTGCAGGATGAACGTGATGCGCTTCAGCCCTTCGTCCTCGTAGCTGTGGGTGATATCGCGCGCGCCCTCGGGGATCTCGACCACGGTGCCATCGCCCCAGTCGATGCTGAGCCCCGCCGGCGCCCCGTCCGAGATCACGAGCGTGAAGCGGTGACCGGGCTCGATCACACCGGGCATCACCGCCACGCGCCCGCCGATGATCGTGGCGGTGTTCACGCGGCAGAGCTCGGCGCTGCCGCCCCCTCCGCCGCCGCCGCGCCGGCCCGGTGTCGAATAAAGGTCGTCGGTGCCGGTGTTGCCCATCGAAACCCGGACAAGGCGCGGACCGGTCGTCAATGTCGCCACGCTTCCCGGGTCCCCGACAAGGGTCGGGCCGTCGCGGGGCGGATCGGCTACGACGGGCGTGGGCGTGTCCGGGGTCTCGGGCCGCTCCGGCGGATCCTCGGGACCGTCGATCGGCGCGACGTCGATGGTGACATCCACCGGATCCGAAGACGCCTGGCCATCGGTGGCGCGATAGCGGAACCGGTCGGTGCCGGCGAAGCCCGCCTTGGGCGTGTAGAGAATTCGCCCGTCGGGCAGGATCGAGACGTCGCCATTGGCCGGATCGTCCACCATGTCCACCGACAGGGCGTCGCCGCCCGGATCGGTGTCATTGGCCAGGACGTCCAGTTGCACGGCCTCGCCGGCGTTGGTCCGCGCGCTGTCGGGCCGGGCCACCGGCACCGAGGTGCCGGCGCGCACCCGCAGGTCGAGCACCGCGTCGCCGCCTTCGGCGCCGTCGTCATCGCCGTCGAGCCGCAGCCCACCGGCCCCCGGTCGCGCCCGCCAGCTGTCGTCGATGCGCAGCACGTAGTCGCCCGTCGGCAACGGCCGGGACGGGGTGAAGACCAGTTGCAGCCCGTCACCCGACAGCGCGACCGCCCCGGCGATGACCCGACCGCCTGCGGCGCTCAGCGTGACCGCGCCATCCGGCAGATCCCCCATGGGCCGGTCCATGGTGACGGTCAGCACGGTGCGCGTGGGCTCGAAGTCGGTGACGCGCGGGGCATCGCTGTCCACGGGCGGCGCGTTGACGCGCACGGCGGTGTCGGGCCCGGCAAAGCGGCCATCCTCGTTCACCACCGTGACCGCGATCTCGAAGCGGCCGTCGCGGTCGAAGACATGACTGGCCGCGCGGGCGTCGCCCGGCAGCGTGGACGAACTGCCATCGCCCCAGTCGATGATGATGGCGCTGATGGTGTCGGCGCCGGGATCGGTGATCGCCAGGGCCAGATCGAACGCAGCACCGCGCGTCACTTCGGCGGCACCGGTCACGATGATGCGGGGGCGCGCGTCGGCCACGTCGACCGCCACGCGGCGCTCGGCCATGCGCCCTGCCCCGTCTTCCAGCGCGACGATCAGTTCGACCCGGTCCGGACCGTCGGGCGCCTGCCAGCTCAGCTGACCCGTCACCGGATCGAGTGTCGCACCGGTGGGACCCGAGACAAGGGTCCAGGACAGGCTTCCTGTACCGCCCGCGTCGATGCCCACAAGCTCGACGCTCAGCCGGTCGCCCTCGATCACGGCAAGGCTGCCCGGATCGGCGATGACGGGTCCGGCCGTCTCGGCGGCCACGTCGATGGTGACGGTGGCAGGTTCGCTGTCCCGTTCGCCGTCCGACACCACGTAGGTGAAGCTGTCCTGCCCCGAGAAGCCGTCATCGGGGGTGTAGACGAAGGTGCCGTTCACGATCTCGATCTGGCCATTGGTCGGCGCGCCCGCGATGCGTGGGACCAACGGCGCCGCTTCGGGATCGCTGTCATTGGCCAGCGCGTCGATGGTCACCGGCGTCTCGAAGGCGGTGCCGACGCTGTCATCGACGGCCACGGGGGCGAGGTTCACCGGCCCGTCGCGCAGCAGCCGCACGTCGTCCACCGCCACCTGCGCGGCGCGGCTGCCAAAGCCCAGAAGATCGACAGACAGGCGATAGGCGGTTCCGGCGGTGGCGGCGTCCAGTGGCACGCGAAGGGTGATCGGCTGGGTCAGATCATACGAACCGTCGGCCAGACGGGTGCCCTCGATCTCGACACCCGGTGCGACCAGGACGCGCCCGTCCGCCTGGATCGACAGCAGCGCGTCGGTCCCGGCCAACGCTTGCAGCTGCGCCAGCGGCACGCCGGTTTCCTCGGCGCGCAGCGCGACCTCGATCGCGTCCGGCACGCGGCGCGGATCGGCGTCGAGGCGGATTCCCGACAGGGTGAGCTCAAGCGCGCTGGCGGTGCCGTCGTTCAGGAAGGCCTGCGTCACGCCCGAGAAGACATCGGCGCCCTCGGCGATCAGTGCCCGTCCGCCGGTCACGCCGGCGTCGCCCACGAAGGTCCACCCGACCCCGGGATCGGGCGCGGCATCGAAGGTGCCGTTCACGATATCGGTGTTCGTCGGCGGCGTCGCGGCGGCCTGGGCCGGTGTCGTGTTGCGCGTGGCCGGCCCCGCGGGCGTGCCGTCGGCGCGCGGGACGGCGCGCAGCACCTGCGAAAGCCGCAGCACCCCATCGCGCGTCGGTTCGCCGGCGGTTGCCAGGTCGGCGGCCTGCGGCAGCCGCCGTTCGCCGGGCGCCAGCGTGCCGGTCATCAAGGTGGGTGCCGTGCCCCCCGCGCCCGGCAGATCCTCGAGCCCGAGGCTATGGCCCATCTCGTGCGCGATGACCGTCAGCAGGTCCACGCCGCGCAGGGCCGCGTTCTGCAACTGCCAATCCCCTGCGCCCGGCACGGCCCAGCCGTGGCCCGCCGCGTCATCGTCCAGCGTGATCTTGTTTCCGTCGAAGAGCGCAAGGACGGTCCCGCCCAGGTCCCGGATCTCGACCTGGAGGGTCTGAAGCTGGGCGCGTTGCGCGTCGGTGAGCGCGCCCGTGCTTTCCCACAGGGTGCGCGCCGCGTCCGCCACGCATTCCGCGCGTTCGGCATCCAGCGCGGCCAGCGGCGTGTCGGGCGCGACCTCGGCCGTGACCTCCTGCGCGACCCCGGTGCCGGGGTCGGTCGCCTGGAGCCGGATATTGTCCAGCAGGTAGGTCTGGCTCAGCGCCGATGCGGCGGGGCTGAAGCTGTCTGGCAGGTTCAGGAAGAATCGTTCGATGGACCCGTCGGTGCCCGACACGTCCGGCGGGGTCAGGTCCACGTCGGAAGCCTGCGTATCCAGCCCCACGTTGCGCAGCATCAGCTTGACCTGCTTGCCCTTCAGCTCGGACGGGATCGCGACGCTGTGGGTCGTGCGCTCGAAGAAGCCCTCGGGCAGCGGCAACACCGCGCGATGCAGGATGTTGGGGCTGCCGTCCAGAACATCGGCGCCCTCGGTCGTCTCGCCGCGCAGGAACAGCACCTCGACGCCGCTGTCGGTGCCGATGGCCATGGGGGCCAGGGTTTCGAAGGTCAGGTAATTCGCCCCGCTTTCGGGGATCCAGAACCGGTTGTGCACCAGCGCGTCGAAATCGGTCAGCTCGTCGATGATGTCGGCCAGGAAATCGCCCATGGCGCCGGCACCGCCCACGAAGCCGAAGGCACCCTCGACAAGCTCGGTCAGCGCCTCGGAGCCCCCCATGAGGATGGCATTGTCGGCCTTGGCCGGATCCTTGCCGAAGAAGGTGAATTTCAGCGCGGCCTTCACGAAGGCGGTCAGGCTTTTCTGCTGCGAGGGGTCGATGACGCCGTTGGTCTGGACCTTGAGCCAGCCCTCGATGGATTGCGGTTTGCCGTCCGCCCCGGTGCCGAAGATGTCGGGCTCCACCGACTTGACGTGGTTCCACACCGCGTCGGACAGCAGCACACCCTTCAGCCAGTCGACCTGCTTGTGCAGGCCCGCGACTTCGCCATAAAGGCGCGCGCGCTCGTCGTAGGTGTCCAGCCGCTCCTTCGCGCGGTCGCGCGCCTCGCGCCGGCGTTCCAGTTCCGGCGAAGGCAGCGTCGGGTTCAGAAGCTCGTAAAGGCGGAATTCCTCCTCGGCCTTGCGATACTCCTCTTCGTATTGCGCCTTCAGCGCCTTGGCCGCGGATTCCTTCTGCGGCGTGTAGTCCGCGATGGCGTCGACCTTCTTCTGGTAGTTCCGGTATCCCTCGTTGGCGGCGATGGTCTCGTTGCCCTGCAAGACCTTGGCGACCAGGTATTTCGAGACCGCGTCGGTGATCTTCTTGGCGTACATGTCGAACACCTTGTCGAAGACCTCGACGAAGACGCCCGTCGGGTTGGTGTTCATCACGAACAGTCCCGCGATATCCGAGCGGAACGACCCCAGCCCGGCCGAGAAGCCTTCGCCGCCATGGAAGGCCCAGCCCGGCAGCTCGTAGCTGAATGGGAAGCGGCCGAAGCCGGTGACCTGCCCGCTGAAAAGCGCCTTGATCGAGTCCTTGCCGAACAGTTTCTGCTTGGCCGATTTCGGCTGCTGCGTCGCGTCGCCGGGTTTCTCGGCGAGCTTGTCGATATAGGCCCCCACATCCATCATCGACGCGATCATGTTCACCAGGCTCTGCCGGGTGCCATGCTCGAAATTGCCGTTGAAGATCTCGGGCACCGCGCCCTCGTCGGCCCAGGCCCCCTGTTCGGAATTGTCGGTGAAGGACTGCGTGACCTTGCGGTCGCCCTGGAGTGGCTTGTGCGGGTCGCCGCCGCCACCGGTGCTCCAGAACCATCCCTGGCCCACGCCTTCGCGGATGATGCCGGGCCGATTGATCTCGTATTTCGTCAGCACGTCGCGCTGCGCGTCGCCGCCTTTTACCAGCGTGATCGGTTGCGCGCCGTACCACCCCTTCTTGTCGAAGATATTCGACTGCAGCAGGTTGCGGATGACGGCATCCGCGGTCGAGTCCTTGTAGGGGTTGATGTCCAGGCCGATATCGCCCGCCCGCCGCCAGAGCGGCACGTCGTAGAAGGCTTCGAGCTCGGCATCGATCGTCCCGGCATACCAGGCGAGCGTGCGTTCGGTGGGGTTGTTCAGGCCGAAACGGAACCCGATGGCATCGGATTGGAAATCATCGATGTCGAACCCCGTCGCCTTGGCGGACAGGTCGATCTCGTAATCCGCGAAGTCCTTCAGCGACCGGCCGTTCGCACTGAAGGTGAACGGTCCCGGAAGGCCGAGCCCAAGGTCGAACTTGGCCTTCACGGCCTCGTATTGAAGCCGCTTCGTGGTGGTCCACTCTCCGGGCGCCTGCAGGATCGCGTCGAGCGCCTTCTTCGCGTCGTCGGTGGTCAGGAACTCGATGTCGAAGAACTCGGCCAGCTCGTTCGTGACGTCCGAGCCGTCCTTCTTCCCCTTGGCCGCCGTCTGGAAATAGTTGTCGTGGAAGCCGACATTTTCCCAGCGCTTGACGTCCGGATCCTTGAAATCGTCCCACTTGATGACACCGACGTCGATGCCCAGGGCCTGGGCGACCTCGAACACCTTGTTGATCGCCTTTTCGAGCGCCCCCTGGGCCGCCAGGGTCGACATGGTCGGAACGGCATCGATGGCCAGGGACGAGCCGCCCGAGGCGATCGCCCCGGCCACCGATTTCGCGACATTGACGGCGGCGGCCAGGCGGTTGGTCCAGCGCACCATCAGGAGCATGTCCTGCAAGGGGACCTGCAGCGTCTCCTGCGACTGGTCGAACGGGTCCAGCGTGGTGACGTGGACATCGCTCACGTCGGGCCGGAACCGGGCCAGGCGCTGCGCGATCTCGGAATTGACCGACGCCCCGCGGTTATGGCCGATCATGTGCATGGGCGCGTTGAGCAGCCTGCCCTCGGTATCGGCATCGAGCGCCATGATGGACGCGAACAGCGCATCCGCCGCCGCCTCGGAGAAGCCTTCGTCGGTAATGTCGCTTTCGGTGACCCAGTCGGACACCAGCACCACGCCGCGCCCGGGCTCGATGCCCTCGGCGCCGGTGCGGTTGGTCTCGGGGTTCACCCACTGCCCCGTCCGCTTGTCGTACAGCAGGACCGCCGAGCCGCCCGTCGCCTCCGAGATCTCGCGCGCCATGTGCAGCAGCGGCTCGGGCTGTCCGTATCCCACGGACCAAGTGCCGTTCAGCACCGACATGAAGGGCTGGAACCCGTGGGTCAGCAGCGTGACCCCGGCGATGGCGTCGCCCTGCGACGCGCGCGCCGCGACCTGCACCGACGACGCGGCCCGGGCGCCGGCCGTGCCGAACTGAACGCCCCAGTACACGGTCGATCCGGCCGTCAGGATCTCGACGAAGTCGGGCGAGAAGGTGACGTTCACGTTGTCGTTCTCGTCGGCCGCGCCGATATCCTGGATCGTCCCGTCGACGGCAACCTCGTAGGCGCGCCCCAGCACGAAGGCGAAGTCACGAGGCGGCGTCCAGACGCGGCCGGGGTTGTAGTCGCCCTTGAAGGCCTTGAGCGCTTCATCGTCGAGATTATCGTGCAGTGGCGGGTCGGTCGGGAACAGGCCCAGCCCCGGCGCACGGGTCGAGAGGTAAAGCTTCACCCGGTCCGATCCGGCCGGCGGGGTCTCGGCGTCCCAGCCGAAGATCAGCCGCAGCTGGCTCTTGTTCTCGCCCCAGTTGACGATGGGTTCGGTCACCGGCTCGAGCCGCAGGTCGCCCGCCGCGCCGAAAGCGATGGCCGAGGGACGGCGCACGTCGATGCCGGGGCGGTTCACGTTGGTGGTGTCGTAAAGGTCGATGGGATAGCGGCTGGGGTCGTCGTCGGTGTCCTTCTCGGCGGTTTGCATGGCGAAGGCGCGTTCCAGCAGGGCCGAGGTGTCGTAACCCAGCACCGTGTCCGAGTGCCAGAGCGTCGCCACGAGCCGGGTGCCCGTGACATCCAGCGCGATATCCTTGATCTCCTGCCCCGGGAACACGGCGGTCGTGCCCAGGAAACGCGGGTTCGCGCCCAGCGGATTGGCGATCACACCGATCTTGGTGCCGATACTCGTGCGGTTCTCGATCCGCGCCAGAAGCCCGCGGTCCGGCGTGCTCCGGTCGCCGGTGTCGATGACGTAGGCAAAGGCGCCGGACGGATCCAGCAGGACCTCGCCCGCGGTCTGGATGTCCATGTCCCAGGCCTGCAGGGACGTCCCGATCTGCTTGCGCAGCAGCGGGTACTTGTAGACCGTCAGACCGCCGGCATCGATATAGGTCTCGCCGACATTGTAACCCCAGGGGTTGTACGCATTGCGCGTCATGCCCAGGCTTTCGGCGTAGGCCGGGTCGAAGCCGCGCCACTGTTCCTGCGTGGCGTCGAGATAGCGCATCCTGATGTCGAACGCGTCGGGGTCGTCGGACGCGGTCTCCAGGACCGACACGCCGTTGCCGAAGGCACCCTTGTGGGTGACCATCATGACGCCCGGCCGCGGGGACGCGACCAGGTCGCGGGCGTCGTATTTCACGATCCAGCGCCCATCGACCGAGAACAGGGGCCGGTCGGGGTTGGCCCGGTCGCCCGCCCGCTCGACCGGGGCACCGATCTTGGCGCCGTAGAGCGAGATATCGGCGGTGACGCGCTCCATCTGGGGGCGGCCGTCGTCCCGGAAGACGGGGTCGCCGTCCTCGTCGACGGCCTGGCGCCAGACCTCGCGGTCGCCGCGCACGTCCCGCAGCGCCGGATCCACGTCGATCACGTGCATCTCGGACCGCCAGAAGCGCGAGCTTTCGCGGAACTTCATGTGCGACCGGCCGAGCTGTCGCAGGTCACGCTCGCCCCACGGCGTCAGGGCGTAAAGCCGGCGACCATCCTCGGACAGCTCAAGCGCGTGGATGATGTTGTAGGCCGAATCCTCGCCGCCCACGTTCAGCGTGCCCGACGGATCCCAGACCTCGACGTCCAGCGTGGTCAGCTTGCGGGCCTGCATGAAGAACTCGGCCCCCTGGCTCAGGTCGATCTCGTAGATCGACGCCTTGGCCGAGACGAACAGCCGCTGGCCGTCGGGCGACAGCACCATGTCGGTGATCGGCCCCTCGGGGATCGGGATGCCGCGCAGATGTGGCGCGACGTAGATGTTGTCGGGATCGGCCGCCGAGAAGTCGACGAAGCGCTGGGCGATGGTATCGAACACCTCGACCGCACCCACCGTGGCGACATACATGGCCGAGCCGTCCGGCGCGGCGGCGATCTCGACCCCGACATCGAGGAAGTCGCGCGGCAGCGGCACGCGGCGCAGCAGCGTATCCGCCTCCTGCGAGCCCAGCGGTGCGGGCTCGTACACCTCGAGGAACCCGCGATCGGGCTGCCCACCGTCGCCGAAGGTGCGCGACGTTACGTAAAGGCGGCGCTGCTTGTTGGTGAAGCCGATGGGCTGAGACGTCACGAATTCCGCGTCCGCGGGCCAGTCGGCGAAGCCGTAGTTGCGCGGAATGATCGGCCGTTCGACGAAGATCTGCGTCGCGCCGAGCAGGACGTATTGCGGGACGTCGAAGATGATTTCCTGCTGGTACAGCCCCGCCTCGGCACCGGGTTTCAGCACGACATCGACGAAATCGGTGCCGTCGACGTAGAAATCCTGCCCGTTGAAGCTCAGCCGGATGCGCGAGGCCCGCACGTCCTCGACACCGAATTCGTCGAAGATATCCAGCGTCAGGTCGGTATCGGTGAACAGGAAGCCTTCCAGCTTGACCCGGGTCGTGTCCTCGGTCACCTCGACGATCTCGGTTCCGGTGATGACCGGGCGATCCGCGATCCCCGCATAGGCGGCCGAGACCGATCCCGGTATCACGCGCGGCGGCGGCGCGTCGCCCTCGTAACGAAGCTCGATGTCCTCGAAGGTCAGTTCTGTATCGAGCGGGACCTCGTAATTCAGCGACCGAACTTCGCCATCCCGCGCCTTTTCGAAGGCCTCCAGCCGCAGCGACACGGCATCCTTCGGCATCACCGCATTGATCGAGAAGGTGATCGACATGGCGGCAGCGTATCCCAGGAGCCCGGCCAGGCCCCCGGTCGCCCCGGCCAGCAGCGCGCCACCGAACAGCAGCCCGCCCAGCGCCGCCTGGGTCGCATAGTCGATGGTGATGACCTTCGACGGGAAGCCGACCCGCGCGGCCAGCACCTGCCCGCGGTCGGTCAGCCCCGGGAACGGCGGCGAGGCGGTCCGCGCCAGGCCTTCGCCATCCACGGTGCCCGTATCGAACAGCGCCCAGTGCCATTCAAGCGCACCGTCCGCGCCGGTGGGCAGTTCGATCCGGCGGAAGAACGCGACCGTGTCGCCCTCCTCCGCGGCCCCGTCCACCGGCAGGGCGATCTGCATCGGCGACTCGGTCTCGGTGGTCGGTCGGCTCATCTCGAGATCGAAGGCGCCGAGGAAGCCCCAGGTGGCGTCGGGCTCGGTGCCGAGCCCGTCGAGTTTCGCGTCGAGATCCGAAAGCTCCAGGTCGCGCATCGACACCCGGGTGCCATCGGGCAGCGATCCGGGCGCGATGGCCAGCCGCGCCCCGCCATCGGTCTGCACGATCGCGCCGTCCGTCCCCACGGTCGCATCCGCCGTGCCGGGCGCGTCCAGAACCTTGACCGCAATGGTCTCTTCGCCGAAGGCATGCAGCACGGTGACGGTCGTCTCGCCGGGCGCCACGGCGCGGATCAGCCCGTCTTCGTCCACGGTCGCGATCCGCCGATCGGCCACGACGTAGCGCGTGCCCTGCTCGGCCTTGCCGCGGAAATGCTTCCCGAGACTGCCCAGGGTGGTGACGATGCGCCGCGCCTCTGTGCCCTGCAACACCGTCACCGCGTCAGGATAGGCGTCGATCCCGCCGGCCAGCGTCAGCGCCTCGTCCAGCGTCTGGGCCTTCGCGACGCCCGCCACCGTCGCGGCCGAGATATCGCCACGGGTCGCGGTGATGACCACGTGGCCCGGCGCCTCGCCCACCAGGCGTCCGTCGCGGGTGATGCGCACGATTTCGGGATCCGAGCTGGTGATCCCGCCCCACCACAGCGGCACGGCCACGTCCTCGGCATCCTCGAAATCCGCCACGAGCTGAAGCGGAACGTCCATGCCGGGCGTGGACATGACCTGCGCACGGCCCACGAAATCAAGCGATACCAACGCCGCATCCGAGATCTGCACCGGGATGCGGATCGGCTCCGACAGCGTCCAGCCGTCGTCGCCCCGAACGATCAATGCCGCCTCGCCGGACACGCCGGGCGTCGGCGTGAAGAATGCCCTGTCGCCCAGGATGAACGCCGTTCCGTTCTCGGCGCCCACCACCGAATAGCGCGCTTCGTCGCCCTCGGCATCGGGCAGCAGCGCGGCCAGGTCGACCTCGATCGGCACGTCCACATGGGTGCGCTGCGTGGGAATATCCGCGACGGGGCGCGGCGGCAGGTTGGGTCTGAGTCCGAAATTGGCGTTGAACAGCGCGCGGTCCGACAGGTCCGCGTCGCCGTCTCCGTCCACATCGGCGCCCGCGCCGAACAAAGCGGCGTCGTCGGCATCCACATCCGCGTCGCCGTCCAGATCGCCCACGGCGTCCAGCCTGACCGTGTGACTGCCGGTGCCCGTGATCTCGAGCGCCAGCAGCCCCGGCCGATCCACCGGGAAGACCAGGCTGCGCCCGTCCGCGGACGCGGCAAGCGGCGCCAGACCGTCCAGGGTGGCGCCCGTCACGTCGCCCGAGAGCGAAACCCGCAGGTGCAGGCGCCCCGACGCGGCCGACGCGATTTCCGACGGCCGCACCGCCAGCGCATGGACCACGCGGCCATCCGGCCCGAAATCGACCGGGTCCGTTGCGGTGCCCCATCCGGTCAGGGTGGACAGATCGGCGCCGAAGCCCACTTCGTCGATCCCGTCATAGGCACGGCCGCCGCCGGCCACGGTGACCACGCGCAGCCGACCGTCACCGTCGTGGCCCAGGCGCTCGGTCTCGCCGGTGGTCAGGTCGCGGACCAGTTGCAGCTGCCCGTCGCGGCCGACGCGGTAGCTCAGGTCGAGACCTTCGCCCTGCACCCGGGTGATGCGGCCCTGCGGATCCCGCTCGAACCGCAGCGCGGTGCCGTCCCGCCCGACCAGCCCGCTGTCGGACACGTGCAGCACGCCGCCATCGGCCGTCACGATACGGGTCAGGCCACGCTGGGCGTCCACCGCGTAGACGCGGCCATCCGGCCCGGTCACGCGGTAATCGTCGCCGGTGCCCCCGGCGGCGCCGGGATTGTACGGCGCCGCGGCCGCCACGGTGTACCAGCGGCCGCCGACGCGAACGAGCTCGGCATCCGCGGTGGCAAGCTGCCAGCCCAGGTCGGGATCGTCCGGCACCCATGCCGGACGCGCGAAACTGCGCCCGTTCTCGACGACCGATTGCGGGCGGAAGGTGAAGGCCGCCGTGCCGCCGTCGGGCAGGCGAACACGGGCCCGTTCGCCGGTGCGCAACGCCGCCTCGAGACCCGCACCCGCCGTATTGGCCAGCGCGCGGGTCGTCTCGACCGTCATGTCGAGCGTCGCGAAACGCCAGCCTTGCGCCAGGTGGCCCCGCGGCGCCGTCCCGGCGGCAAATCCGTCGAAGCGGCGCAGCAGCTCCAGCGAAACGCCGCCCAGCGTGACCGTGGCGTCCAGCGTCTCGACCAGCTGCCGGTCGGTCTTCTCGGGGGCCGCGATCTCAACCAGGTGGTCGCGCAGGGACCGGCGTCCGCCCATGTCCACGGCTTCGACCCGCAGGACGAACCAGCCATCGGGCAGCTTGGCCGGATCCAGCTCGGCCAGCACGCCATCGGCCGGCGCGGTGCCACTGGCCAGTTCGATGGGCGGACGGCGGCCCTGTCGATCCAGAAGCACGGCGCGCCAGCTGTCGAGGTTGGTATCCGCGATGGTGCCGGCGATGGTCACGGGATCGCGCAGCGGCCCGTCCGGAAGGTCGGCCAACGTCAGGGCCGGCGCGTCCCGGTCGGCCGGATCGCGGACCTTCAGGTCCTGCCGCGCTTCGGCCCTGTTGCCGTCGGCATCCTCGACCGTCACGACGATCTCGAACCGACCCGGCGCGGTCGGCGTGAACGCGAACCGTCCCGCCGCATCCCGCGCGACCGCCTGGCCGTCGACGCTCAGCCGCAGGTCGACCAGCGGCGCGGCGGCGTCCACCACGGCGCGGATCAGGACGGGCTGGCCGGGCACCGCGGGGAAGTCGGGCGTCGTCTCGATCCGGATCTGCGGGGTGACCGGGAGATCGCGCACGGTCCAGAGCGCGGCCACCCGCGACGTGGCCTCGCCGTCGCCCACCCGCAGGACGATCAGGTGGTCGCCCGTCTGGCCGGGCCGCGGCGTCCAGGACAGCACGCCGAATTCGTCCACCGAGACGCCATCGGGCGCCTCGACCAGGGTGAAGTCCAGCGCATCGCCATCGGCATCGGCCGCCACGGCGGTCACGGTCTTGGGCACGCCGATGACGAAGCCGGCATCCTCGAGCTGCAGCTGCGGCGCACGGTTCACGTCGACGACGCGAATTTCGATGGTCTGCTCGCTGCTGTTGCCCGCGCCGTCCTGCGCCACAACGCGCACGGTATGAAGTCCCGCATCGCCGTAGCCGGGCTGCCAGCGCGCGACACCGAGAACGGGATCGAACACCATCTCGGCCGGGGCATCCTCGAGCGAGAGATATACCTCGCCGCGTTCCGGATCGCGCGCGCCTACCGCGACGACAAGCTCGTCGCCCTCGCGCACCAGCTGCGGGCCCACGGGATCGAAGACGGGCGCGCGGTCGGGCAGATCGACCCGCAACGCGATCGTCTCGGTCGCGCTGGCGGCACCGTCGCTGACCCGCAGCACGACGTTATCGCGTCCCAGCTGTCCCGGACGCGGGGTCCATTCCAGCCGGCCGGTCAGCGGATCCAGCGTCGCGCCGGGCGGCAGCCCCTCGGCGCTGTAATACAGGGCGTCACCGTCCAGGTCGCGCCCCCGCAGGTCGATCACCAGCATGCCGCCCGGCGGCACGGTCCGGTCGCCCACGGGGTCGAGCCGCGGCGCCGCGTTGTCGGCCCGCACGGTCAACTGGAAGCTGTCGGTCACGGTGACCGGCGTATCGCCGCCACCGCCCTGGTCCGTCGCCCGGATCGACACGTCGTGGCGGCCCAGGTCGCCCGCCCCCGGCCGGAACGACAGCGCCCACAGCCCCGCGGTGCCCGACGGCGCGAAATCGATCAGGCCGGGCAGGCCGGTGACCTGGGTCTCCAGCGTTTCGCCATCCAGGTCGGACAACGGCACGAGGATCGTCTGCGCCTGGTCGGCCAGGGCGACCGCGTCGAAGAGCGGACCCAGCACCGGCGGCTCGTTCTCCGATGTGGCGCGAAGGCTGAAGCCCAGCACGTCCTGCCCGCCATCCGCATCGGTCGCGGTGACGATCAGGCCGTAATCGCCGCGGTCGCCCGCCCCCGGCGCGATCGTAAGGGTCCCGGTGCCGTCACCGTTGTCGGTGAAGGTGACGAAGCGCGGCAAGGACGGGTCCGGCCCGTCGGTTTCGAGACGCAGCGCCGGCGCGTCGCCATCGGCGTCGCTGGCCGAGATGGTCAGGGTCCGCGTCTCGCCGCGGGCCACCTCGACCGGATCCAGCGGCGCGAGGATCGGGTCGGTATTCGCGGGCAGGACCGTGATCGTCAGCGTGTCGCGCACGGTGATCGGTGTGCCGCCCACCACGCCGCCGCCGTCATCCGTCGTCTCGACGACGATCTCGTATTCGCCGGCCGCATCGGGACCGGGGATCCACGACAGCTCGGTCGTGTCGGGATCGTAGGTGGCCCCCGGCGGCAGCCCCGAGACGATCCGCGTGGTCGTCGTCAGCGGCTGCGGCGCAAGGTCCAGCGTGCCGTCGGGCAGCCGCACCGGTGGCCGGGCGAAGGGCGCGTCCGCGTCGTAGGGGAACAGGGCCAGGTTCAGCGACCGGCCCTCGTAGACCTGCCACCCGTCCAGCCCGAAGAAGACCGGCGCGGCGTTGGCGGCCGCCACGGTGATCCGGACGTCGCGTTCGATCCGGCTGATGCCGTCGGTCATCGCCACCGTTGCATCCCAGGTGCCCGCTTGGTCATAGCCCGGGGTCCAGCTGAGCGTGCCGGTCCGCGCGTCGATCTGCGCGCCGGGCGGCAGGGTGGCGCGATCCGCTTCGAACCGGACCGCGCGGCCCTCGGCGCCGCCGCTGCCCTCGAACCGCAACACCAGCCGGCCGCCTTCGGCGACCGACGCCTCGTCCGGGCCCCTCAGCTCGAGCGGAAGGGCCCCGGTTTCGACCACGACCGGCAGGAAGGCCACGCTGCGTGCCGTGCCGTCATCGGCGATCAGGCGCAGGTCGGGCCAGACGCCGGTCTGGCCGGGCTGGGGCACCCAGCGCAGGATCCGCGTTTCCGGATCGAACTGCGCCCCCGGCGGAAGGCCGTCGGCGAAGACCGCGAAGGTGGCGTCGTCGCTGTCGGAGACCTGCACGCGCAGCTCGATGGGCTGGCCCACCCGGGCGCGCAACTCGGCCGGCAGGTTGGAGAACTCGGGCGCCGCGTTGCCGCCTTGCAGATCGAGCGTGAAGCGCTGGATGCGCGCCGCGCCCAGCGGATCGAAGGCCTGCGCGGTCACGGTGACCCGGGCGGGGGCGTCATCGGGTGGCGTCCAGGAAATGGTTCCGGTGACGGCATCGATGGTCATGCCGTCGGGCCCGTCCAGCAGCCCGAACAGCACCGTGTCGCCATCGGGATCGCTCGCCTGCAGATCGAAGCTCCAGGGCGTGCCGGGCACCAGCTCGGCCAGGTCGGGAAGAACATCGAATTCGGGCGCCTTGTTGGGGCCCGCATCGCCCGCGGCGCCCAGCAGCAGGTCGGCCCGTGCCCGGCCCTCGGCATTCAGCTGCAGCGTGCGGCCGGTGGTGGTGGCGCCCGCCCCAAGGATGCCGTCCTGCGGCAGCAGGCCGGACAGGTCGATGGTCCAGAACCCGTCGCCGATGGCGTCGGCCGCGCTGGCGGGGGCGCCCAGCCCACCCTCGGCGTCGAGCGTCAACAGCACCGGCAGCTTGATGGCCCGGTCGGAGGTGTTCGACAGCGCGATGTCGAAGCTGACCTCGCCCGTGGACCGGTCGAAGCGGGTTGCCGAGATTTCCAGGTCGAGGATCGAACTCAGGTCGGTGATGAGGGTGAAATCCACCTCGAAGGCGTCCTGCAGCGGCACGCCATACGCGTTGGCCGCGCCGTCGGCAATCAGCGTCCAGTCGCCGCCGGGCAGCGCACCGAAGCCCAGGAAGGCGGTGCGCGTCTCGGCCGAGTAGACGACGAATTCCGGGATCTCGGTCGTGCCGTCGGCCCGGCGCAGGGCGTAGTTGGCCGGGTCGCGAACCGATCCCGGCACGCCCGGCTCGGCGTCGAGCATCCGCTGGTCGAACCGGATCTCCAGCAGCGGCAGCGGCGCGACGCGCACGTCGTCCGCGGCGGGCGTCGTCGCCTCGACCTCGGGCGCGAAGACCGGCAGCACGGCGTCGACGCTGCCACCCTGCGCCACCAGCACGCGCCCGTCCGAGGTCGTGGCGATCCCCTCGCCGCGCAGGCCGTCCCGCGCGATCTCGACCGCGTCGCCGGACCCCGGATCGATCAGGGTCAACACGCCCCCTGCCCCCGCGCCGGTGCCCTCGGGCGTGCCTTCCGAGGCGACCGACGAGACGAACAGCAGGTTCTCCAGCGCGGTCCCCTTGCGGCCGAAGGCCAGGCTGTCGATGGCGTGGGGCGAGACATGGACCGTCTCCAGTCGCCCGGTCTCGTCCATCCGCACCACGCGGTCACGGCCGGGCCAGCTCACCCCCCACAGCACGCCCGCATCGTCGAAGGCCAGCGCGCCCAGCCGCAGGTCACGGTCGCGGCCAAGCGGCGTGAACTGTCCCGTGGCGGGGTCGAACTGGGCGGCCCCCGCGACGCCGGCCACCACGATGGTGCCGTCCACGGGCGAGACGGCCACCGCGGTGCCCACGGCCGAGCCATGGCGTGCGATCACCGCGCCGCTGGTACGGTCGAGCTCCAGCAGGGCCCCGCCGCCGGTCGCGGCCCAGACGCGGCCATCCGGGCCCTGCGCCAGCCCGTGGATCGGCGCGTCGAGCGTGGCCAGGGGGGTCTGCACGGCCGCGCCGTCGTTCTCGAGATCGAGTTGCCACAGGTCGGCCCGCGCCGGACCGCCCGTCACCCAGACCCGCCCGTCGGCAAGCTCCAGCACGGCAAGGGCGCCGATGCCGCCGGCCGAGGCCGGGATGTCCGTGGCGAAGGCTTCGCCCGCGAACGGGGTCCCCAGCCGACCGAAGGCCGACGGCGCGACATCGGCGGCGAAGGGCGAGACGGTATCGGCCAGCGCGGCCAAGAACAGCGGGTTCGTCGGCGCCGGCCCGGGTCGCGCCGCGGGCGGGTCGGACGGCGTGGTCCGCGCGTCGGGCGGCGCGCCCAGGTCGACGGGCGGCCCGTCGGCGGGCAGCTCGGTCACGAAGGCGGGACGCTCCACGTTGCCCGCAAGATCGGTCGCCACGGCGAGGAACCTGGTTCCGGGCGCCACGTCCTCGGCCAGGAAGCTTCCGGTCGCGCCCTCGACCCGGCGCGCCAGGATCCGCCACGGCGCATCCGGGGCGGCGGCATAGAGCGTGACATGCCGCACCGCAATGTCGTCCGAGGCCTGCCAGTCCAGCGCGACGCGCCCAGCGCCCAGGTCGGTCACCTCGAGCGCGGTCGCCGGCGCGCGCAGGTCCAGCCGCGCGACGGCACTGGCCGCCTCCTCGGGCGGCAGATCGTCCATCAGCACCACCGCGCGCGCCGTGACCTCGGGACCCGACACCGGCGCATCCGCCCCCGACACGCGCCAGCCAAGCTCGGCCGTCTCACCGGGGCGCAGAAGGCCCTGCGGCCCTGCGGCAAGTGCCAGGCCCGTGGCCGGATCGATGGCCTCGATCAACCAGGTGGCCGTGGGCGCCGGGGCCAGCAGGTCGATCCCGGCCGAAACGCGCAGCACGAAGCCACGCGATGCCCTGAGGTCGATCTCGGTCTGGAACCGTTGCGCCCCCGCGGGCACGTCGATGCCGATCTCGCCCAGGCGGATATCCGAAAGTCGCAGGCTCGCCGGATCGAGATCGGGGTCCAGCGGCACCGTCGCGCGCAGGCTGCGCACCGCATCGCCGCTTTCGGGGGCCGCCACGCCAAGGGTGAAGGGCAGATCGGTATCGAAGGGAAGCCAGCCGTCGGTCTCGGACGTATCGGGCCCCACCAGGGTCGCCCGCCCGGACGACCGTCCCGCGTCGATCAGGTACTGCCGCAGGTCCAGCGCCTGCTGACCCTGCCCGCCGATGGCATCGGGGCCCAGCGCCCGCAGGAGCTGTTCGGGCGACGAGGAGGCGCCCACCTCCGCGCCGATGGTGTCGCCGTAGGGGACCATGAACAGGCGCAGCTGTCGCGACGCCGTCTCGGCCGCGAAGCCCTGGTCGAACAATTCGGCGGGCAGCGTCGGCACCCGCGGCGAGCCATCGTGCTCGGGCAGTTGGACCGGATCGAGACCCATCATCGCCGCCTGCACCCCGCTTTCGCCCGCGTAGAGCGCCGTCAGTGCTTCGAACAGGCCGCGCGCCCCGCCCTCGCCGGTGGCGGCTCCCCCCAGCGGTCCGGCGATTGCGCCCTGCGCCAGGGTCGACAGCATCGTCGCGATCAGGGGCCGCTCTCGCACCGGCGGCACCTCGGCGTCGGGCCGCAGCAGGCCCGCCTCTTCCAGCGCGCCGATGAACAGGTCGCCCCAGACCTCGCCATCCGCCGCCAGCGCGAACAGCTGCGGCGCCGCATCGGGGTCGGCCAGAACCGCCTGTCGCAAGGCCTCGGCCAGTTCGCGCTGGTAGTCGACGAATTCGGCCCGGGTCATGGGCGTTGCGGCCACCGCCACCGCGGTGTCGTAGGGCATCGCCCTGATTTCCTCGGGCGACGGGTCGATCACGCCCGGGTAGACATGCAGCGCCATGTCGGCGCGGGCCTGCACGCCCGGCCCCAGGCCGAAGGCGAAGCCCGTCGAGACATGGCGCCCGCCCACCAGGCTGGTGGGGTCCAGCACCTCGAACGGGCCCGCCCCTGACAGCGCATCGCCCTGCGCCATGATCGCGTCGCCGTAGCGCGCGCTCCTGCCCGACACGTCGTCGAAGACCAGTATGTTCTCGCCCATCTCGGGGATGAAACTGCGGAAGTGGACATAGGCCGCGTCGAGGTTCGATGCGTTGCGCAGGGCCACGCCGATGGGATGCACGCTGTTCCATTTCGGCATGATGCGGTCCGCGTCCAGCGCGACCTCGATCTGCGCGGCGCGCGGGGGGTCGATCATCACCCGGTAAGGCAGGATCGCGGTGCTGCCATCGGGATTGGTCACCGATACGTCGTAGAGCCCGCGCTCGGCGCCGGTCAGGTCGAAGCTGGCCAGGATGCGGCCCGAGTCGACCACGCGCCAGGCCGCCGGCTCGTGCGCCGCGAAGCCCGGTCGCGACAGGCGCACGGTGGCGCCCTCGGCGAATTGCGCGCCGCGGATCTCGGTCGTGACCCAGGCCCCGGCGCCCAGCCGGTCGACGCTCACGTCGTCGATGGACAGCGGAACCAGTTGGGTTTCGAGCCGGACGCGCGTGGCGCCCCCTTCGAGCCCGCGCAGACGGATGTAGTGATCGCCCGGTTGCGTGCCCGGCACGATGGCTACGGACTGGCCCGCCGCACGGGCGGTGTCGGCGGCAAGCGGATCGGTCGGATCGGGTGGATCGAGATAGCCCACCATCAGGTCGCCCGCCGGCGCGCCCAGCGGACCCTCGAGCGCGGTGAGGCTGGCGCGCAGGGTCTGGCCGAGCGGCACCTCGACCTTCACCAGCCGTTCGACCCCGGGTGCGAGCTCGAACTCGACGGGCTCGGACAGGGACACCCGCGGCACGGTCACGGTGACGACGCGCGGCGTGACGACGGTGTTCGTTGCCTCGCCCGCCCCCTCGGCCACCTCGTCCAGAAGATCGGTCCGCAGCAGGACGCGCCACTCGCCCTCGGCCAGGGCGGGCACACGAATGCGGAGATTGCGGCTCAGGCTTTCGCCCGCGGCCAGCGCGCCTTCGTTGCGCGCCCGAACCAGCAGCACGTCATCGGCGTCGAGCGTTCCGTCCTGGCTGAGGTAGATGGCATCCGACCAGACCGGCCCGGTGGCATTCTCCCCGGCGTTCACGACCTCCCAGGCGATGTCGATCTCGTCGCCCGCGACCAGCCCCGCGGGCAGGCCAACGCCGACCGGCACCAGGTCCGCGGGCGGCGGCGCGTCGATCTGGACCGGAACCAGCGTCAGGTTGTTCGCCTCGCCCGCAGCGCCTTCCAGGACGAACCCGTTCGGCGCGCCCATGCCGGGCACGTCGACCTCGACCGCGATCCGCCATGCGCCGGGCTCCAGCCCCGGCGGCACGCGGAAACGCACGGTCTGGCTCTCGCTCGCGTCCGCATCCAGTTGCAGCGGGCCGAAGCCTCCCGTCAAAGGCTTGTCGTCGACACTCAGAACCTCGTCCCGGGTCAGCCAGAGACGGTAGCTCCAGCTGTCCTGCTCGGCCGGAAGCGGGCCGCCGCGATTGCGCAACGTGACCTCGGCTTCGGCGTACTCGCCCGAGACCAGCCGGGGGGCCAGCGACAGATCGGCCACGATGTCGGGCGCTTCGGCCGGCGTGACGCGCAGGGCGTGCACGAAGACGTTGTTGCCCTCGGCGCTGTACTCGTCGACCTGTCCGGTGGTGGTGTAGCGCAGCTCGTTCAGGGGCTCGCCGTCCACCGGGGGCCCGGTAAAGCGCAGCAGGTCGCCGGTACCGAGGCCCCGGCTCAGCGGCAGGAAGCCCTGGTCCCGGCCGCTGGTGCCCAGATGCGCGGCGTCCGCGATGGCCAGAAGCGACAGCTCGCCTTCGGCGGCGTGGGGAATGTAGACGCTGAACGTCGCGGTGTAGGACTCGCCGGGCGCGAGGACCCTGGGCCCTGCTGGGTCGCTTGCCAGGCTGAACCGGGATGGATCGCCGCCCGCACGCCCCGACAGCGCGATATCCGTCGCGTCGAGCGTGGTGTCGATGGACAGTGCGAGCAGATCCGACCAGCGGTCGACCCGCGTGGCCCGGCCGCCCCGGTTCTCGATCTCGACCGTGACATCGATGGTGCTTCCGGCCTGCGCTGCATCGGGGGCACTGACCGAGGTCACGACAAGGTCCGCCTCGGCGACGCCCACCGCGATGGCGGCCGAGCCGATGTTGTTGTCCGAGAAGGGTTCGTAGACACGCCCGCGATAGGGACCGCCCAAGGCGGTGCTGATCCGGTCGTCCGGCCGGTCAGGGAACTGTTCGTAGGTCGGATAGCGCGGGTAGTATCCCCCGTCCCGGTTCGCGATGACCGAGACGTGGTAGTCGCCCGCCAGCATCGGCGGCAGCGTGTACTGCACCGTTCGGGTATAGCTTTCACCGGCGCCCAGCGGCGTATCCAGCGGCTGGCGCTGGATCGACAGCGGGCGGGCGCGCTGCTGGTTGTCGGGCAGCGGGAAATCGGCGGTAAGCCAGATCTCGTCGGTGACGGTCTCGGTCCCCGGCCACAGCACCGTCGCCCCGACATTGGTCACGGTGTAGGTGACCTCGATCGTGTCGCCCACCAGCGCAGACGGGGCCACCGTCACGTCGGTGACGGCCAGGTCGTTCGGCGTCTCTTCGACCTGCCAAAGTCCGAAGGCGCTGTTGTCGGTCAGCTCGGCCTCGGCGGCGTCGTAGAACTTGGGATTGATGCCCGCCTGCGCAACCACGTAGGCGCCGTCGGCATGGGGGCCGGGATGAGGGTCAGCACAACCGCCCGCTCGCCGACCAACCCTTCGGGCAAGGCGACGATCTCGCGCCGCTCCTGCGTGGTGCCCGGCGGCAGGGTTCCCTGCTCGGTCCCGCTCCACAGGACCCGGCCGGTGGCCTCGTCGCTGATCGCGACGCGCCAGGTGCCGTCGGCCACGCCCGGCCCGGTGGACCGCACGGTCCAGCCGAACTCGACGAAGCCTCCCTCGTCGGCGGCGGGATCGACTTCGAAGGCATCGACCGCCAGGTTGGGAAGCGGGCGCCCCGCGATGGTCAGCGCGCGCGCCAGGCGGTTGTTGGCCAGGGCTGTGTGCTCGTAGACCCGGCCTTCGGGATCGGTCCGGACCACGATCTCGTAATCCCCGTCGGCATAGTCCGGCAGGGTCAGGGTCTCGACCCGCTCGACCGCGTCGCCGGGAGCAAGCTGGCCGAAGCGATCGACCGACCGCGAGGTCAGCAGCGCCCCGTCCGAGACGCGCCGCACCTCGATCCGGTCCCTGACGGCAGTGCGACCCCCGGGATTGAGCGGGGCGGATTCGTCGCCGACATTCTCGATCCGCCACCCCACGGTGATGGTGTCGCCGCCCGACGCGCTCTCGGGTGCATCGACCCGGGTGACGGCAAGGTCCGCGTAGGGCCGCGCGGCAAAGCCGACCGGCGTGCCGGCCACGTTCGCGCCCGCGCCGTCCTCGTAAAGCGTGTCATCCACGTCCGTGGCGACTTCGACCCGCCAGTCGCCCGACAGGTTCTGCACGGTGAAGGACGCGGTCTCGGTGTAGCCCTCCCCCGGCGCCGGCGGCCCGGTCCGGGTGAAGGTGCCGAGCGGCACGATCCGCCCGCTGCCGGCTTCGACCAGCCGCACCGCGTCGGTATAGGCCGCGCCGGTGCCCGTGCCGGTGCCGCGGTTCTCGACCCGCCAGGACACCTCGAACGTGGCGATGGCCCCGTAGACCAGCGGCGGCGCGGTAACCTCGGCGACGACGAGGTCCGGCTGGGCGATGGCCGTGATCTCGATCGGGGTGATGGCGTGGTCGGGCGGTCCGCCCGCCTCGGTCAGGCTGGCGTCGTCGTTGACCCCGAGGATCAGGCGCAGGGGGCCGGCCATGTCGGCGGGCAGCGTCACGCGGCGGGCCACCGCCAGGCTTTCGCCGGGCGCCAGTCCGCCCGCGTCGGTCACGACCTCGGCAAGCAGGCGTCCGTCGGCGGGATCGTCGGTCGGCGAAAGCCAGATGCGATCGACGAAGCTGCCGATGGCCGGCCGCGCGCCGTCGTTGGTGATCGTCCAGTCGAGCGTGATCTCCTGCCCCGCCCGGGCCGTCGCCGGTCCGGACACCGCGACGGACAGATCGGGCGCACCCGCGGGCAGCGGCGTGCCGTCCTCGACGTTCGAGGCCTCGAGCCCCGCTTCGAACACCGCGTCCTCCACATCGGCGATGACGCGCAGCAACACCGGCCCGTCGCGCAGAAGCCGTGGCGGCGTGATCCGCACCTCGGCGCGGTAGCTTTCGCCCGGCGCAAGCGACGCGTCGCGCCGGAAGGTCCCCAGGTCGCCCAGGCTCTGGCCCGTCGCGGGATCGATCAGCTGGATCCGGTCGCGCCACGGGCCCAGCGCGGCGACGCTGCCCGCGTTGCGCACCGTGTAGGACAGGTCGAAGGGCACCCCCGCCGTCAGCCCGTCCGGGCGGAGCACATCGCTCACCACCAGGTCGGCGGCCGCCCGGCTGGCGACGGCCAGTTCGGTCGGAGCCTCGGCGGTATTGTTGTCGGCGCCGTTCGGGCCCTCGCCCACCCGGCCGTCGGCGTTGGTCACCACGAACAATGTCAGGGCGCCGGACAGGCCGCCCGGCAACGTCACGTTGCGGCTGCGCAAGATCGAGTCACCGGCCGCCAACGGGGCTTGCGACGCGATCTCGGCCAGCAGGACGGCATCCGCGATATCGCCCGTGGCGCTGATCAGGATGCGGTCCAGGCTTCCCGCGGGGGCGGCATCGGGCCCGGCATTCGTCACCCGCCAGCCGACCTCCAGTTGTTCGCCCGCGAAAAGCCGCGTGCGCGAGACCGACACGTCGCCCACCGACAGGTCCGCTGCCGGGGCCGACAGGACGATCGCGGTTGCGGGCGAGATGTTGTCGCCGCGGGTCCCGGGCTCGTCCAGCGCGGCGTCGGCGTCGGTGATGACCACGAGCTGCCAGTCCCCGCCGCCCGCCTGCGGCACGACCACCTCGGCCGCGGCCTGGTAGGTGCCCCCGGCGCCCAGCGCCCCGGCGCGCGGCACCCGCGCCAGCAGGATGTCGTCGGGGTCGCCCGGCGTCGCGTCCCGGCTGAGCCAGAGTTCGTCCACCCAGGCGTCGCTGCGGGTTTCGACCGGGCCCGCGTTCTCGACCTGCCAGGACACGTCGATCGTATCGCCCACGCTGGCCGTCGGCGGCGCCACCGGCGCGTCCAGGCGCAGGTCGGCGCGGAGCGGGGGCAAGGCCACCCGGTCCAGCCGGGCGCTGTTCGTCTCGTGGCGTTCGCTCGAGTTGACCGTCACCTCGGTCACGGCGGGCGTGCCCGCGTTGGTGACCACGCGGACCCGCATCTCGCGCGGGTCGGCGCCCACGGGCAGATCCAGCGTGACACGGTTCTGCGCCTGTGCATCAGGGGCCAGGCCGTCGCGCGAAACCGTGGCCGTCACCAGCGGCGACGAGACAGCGTTGCGATAGGATATCTCGACCCGGTCCAGGTGCGCGCCCGCCGGCAGGGTGCCCACGTTCGATGTGGTCCACTCGACCACGACGGGCTCGCCCACCCGCAGCGCCCCGTCGATCCGCAGCCCGGTAACGGTCAGATCGGGCGCGGCGACGAAGCGCAGCAGGTCGGTATTGTCGCTCTCGGCATCGACGGCGTCCGCGCGTTCGTCCACCACGTCCGCGGTGTCGAGGCTCAGCGACAGCTCGAAGCCCGAGATCGCGGCGTCCGGCACCACAAGCGCCACCTGCCGCGTGGCGCTGGCGCCCGCGTCGAGCCGCTCGGTCACCGCCACGTCGATGCTGCGCACGATCTGCCCGGTCACGCGGTCGAGCAGCGACAGGCGCTCGGTCCAGCCCGGCTCGGCCGCGGCATCGCCTGTATTGCCCACCGTGTAGGACAGGTTGACGGTCTGGCCGGGCTGCCAGAGGTCGAAATCGGGACCGGAAAGCTGCTCGACCACGAGGTTGGGGAAGGACGGGACGGTCGCGACGGCAGCGATGTTCGCGACGTTGTTGGTTTCGGCCGTGCCGTCGCTGTTGCGTTCCTCCAGCGCCTGTCCCGCGTCGGTCGTCACGCGCACCGTGATGTCGCCCTGCAGGTCGGCGGGCAGCGTGATCTCGGCGCTGCGCGCCCGGGCGGCGCCGGCGGCCAGCGGGCTGGCCGACAGGTCCAGCGGCACCGCAAGTGTGGCGCGGACGGCTCCGCCCGCATCGAGGATCTCGACCCGCTCGGACAGTTGGCCCACGGCCGGTTCGGTCCCGAGATTGGCGCTGCGCCAAGTGATCTCGAGCGGCGCGCCCGACAGGGCGTCCCCCGTGATCGCGAGATCCCGCACCGACAGGTCCGGGCCATCGCCCTGGCGGCTGATGGGAATGGGGCGGTCCGGGTCCGTCAGGTCCAGGTGGCCCGTCAGGGTGTAGCTGCGCACACCGCCCGCCGCCTGGGCATCGCCGCGCACCACCAGCAGGTAGCGTCCGGTCTCGGACAAGGTGACCTCGCCCGAGGCGCCGCTGGCCGACAGCAGCGCGATCCGTTCGCCCGCCGGAGACCACAGAAAGGCGCGGGTGTCGCGCTGGGACTCGTCGAAGGTGAACGAGACGGCCTGCCCCGCGGTCCCGTCGAAGCTGTAGAGATCGGCCAGGCTGCCGGGATCGAGCCGTCCCTCCACGCGCCCGTCATCGGTCAGCGCCACCGCGTTGGCCGTGTCCAGCACGCGCAGCGCGATCTGGCCCTGCACGGGCGGCGGGTTGAAGCCTGTGTTAGGCTCGGCCGTGACGACGACCCGCCAGGTGCCGGGCCCCAGGACCAGCGGCGATTCCTCCAGCGTGCCGAAGGACGAGGCGTCCAGGTCCCA
Source organism: Palleronia salina (assembly GCF_900141995.1). Classification (GTDB taxonomy): domain Bacteria; phylum Pseudomonadota; class Alphaproteobacteria; order Rhodobacterales; family Rhodobacteraceae; genus Palleronia; species Palleronia salina. Next base: position 104,067 of record NZ_FQZA01000012.1, read on the forward strand.
GGTCGCGCGGGTGGTGCCGTCGGGACCGATCAGCGCCACCTCGGCCCGCACCCCCGCCAGCAGGGTGTCTATGACGACGCGGGTGCTGTCATCGGTCAGGGTGAAGGCCGTCTCGCGCACCTGTCCGGCCCCGTCGAAGGCCATTTCCACCCGTTCGCCCAGGGCGATCGGCAGGGTCTGCGGCACGGTCCGCAGCCGCAGCTCGGCCGTCTCGGTCGCGTCGGGCGCATCGACGATCAGGTGATAGGTCCCGGTCGCACCGATATCGATCCGGCGGGCGGGGGCGGGCCCGACGCCAGATGACACGATCCGGCCGGCGTCATCGGTCAGCCACCACCGGGCATCCTCCTGCGACAGGCCCTCGATGGTGTAGCCCTGGCCGTCCTGCAGCGCGACACGCGCGCGCAGCGCGGCGCCTTCGGCCGCGGCGGTCAGGGCTTGGGCCACGTCGGGCTCCAACGCGGGCGCGTCGGTCATGTTGGCCAGGACGAATTCCAGCCGCTCGGCCGTGCGGGCGTCCCGCACGATTTCGAGCACGTAATCCCCGGGGCCGAGCGCGGCGAGCGGCTGCGCGTTGGCGGTTGCGGTCCCCTCGGCCCGCAGCGCGCCATCGGCGTCGAAAATGCGCCAGCTGTGTTCGGCCCCGCCGGACAGGGTGTCGAAATGCAGCAGGCTCTCCTGGGCGAGCGTGAAGCCGTGGCGCGACCGAGCGGCCGGGGCAAGCGCGGGACCGGTGGTCGTCCCCCCCAGCGCCAGCGCGCCGCCGCCGGCTGTCAGGTCGTGGACGACCGCGGTCAGGCTGTGGGGTTCCGTGGTCCCGTCGGTGCGGTCCCACAGGACCGCGTAGGTGCCCGCACGCTCGGCCACCAGCCGGTGGAACGCCATGTCCCCCCTGTTGCGGGCCACGACCGACCCGTCCGGCCCGATCACAACCGCCGAGACGTCGCGGGTCAGCGCGCCGTCCGTGACCTCGATCCCGAAGGGCTGCCCCGCCGCCAGGTCGAAAGTCACACCGCCGGCCCGCGCGCCGGGGTCGAGCGTGACATTGCTGGCGGCGCCCAGCCCGGCCTGCGGCAGCGCCGACAGGTCCACCAGGCGGAAGCTGTGATCGGTCGTGCCGAACCGGTTCGTCGTGGCGATCAGCTCGTACCGGCCGGGCGACAGGCGCAGGGCCGGCGGATCCGGCTCGCCCGACACGAAACTGGTCGAGACCGGGTCGAGCGGCCGCGCCAGCCGGTCGGGCTCGCCCTGTTTCTTCAGGTAGTAGGTCGCCGTGCCCGAAATGCGGTCCAGGAACACGGTGGTGTCGGCGTCCACCCCGAAGGTCCACCGGCTCAACGCCTCGCCGCCGGGATGCGACAGCACGGTATCGCCCAGCGGCAGATCGGCCCCGGTCCAGTCGCTGCGGGCCACGCGGATGGCGGCGATGTCGTGGTTCGCCGTGGCGCTGCCCACGCGCGCGCCGAAGGCCAGCCGCAGGTCCTCGATCACGAAGCCCGGCAAGGCGTGCCCGTCGATCAGCACGACACTGTCCGCCCCCTGTCCCAGCGACAGGGTCAGCCGAGCCCCGTCGCCATCGGCCGCCAGCACGGCGTCGAGCTGCCGGAAGGCCGCGACCGACAGGTCGGCGGTGGCCGCGGGAATGTCGAAGGCGTCGACACGGGTGTCGACAGTGGTGCTGCCGGGCTGCCGTCGCAGGTGGGTGACTTCGATGCGGTTGCGCGCCATGTCGATTTCGAGCGTCAGGCGACCGGCGCTGCGCGGCGCCTGCGCCCGGTCGGCCAGCAGCGCCTCGGGCACGACGCCCCCCGCACCCGCCGCCGCCAGCGGAAGCCACGCCATGACGAAGGTGCCGCCCGCCGCATCGGTGACCGACGGCTCGGCCCGCCAGTCCAGGCTCACCTCGTGACGGTCGAGCCGGCCTTCCATGGCGAAAGCGGGCAGGATCCACGTCTCGGTGTCGGTGTCGGTGTCGGCCAGTCCGGCCAGGCGATAGACGTCCTGGCCATCCACCTGAACCACGCGGCCATCGGTGCCGCGGACGGTCTGGGTCGCGAAATCCCAGCCCGGCGTGGTGAAGTCGATCTCGGCGGCGCCCGGGTCGGCGGCGCGGGTCAGATCGGTGAGCTGAAGGGCGTAATTTTCGGTGCCGGGATTGCGCAGCGGATCGGCGCTGACATTGCCGTCGATCCGGATGACGTATCGCCCGGCCGTGGGCAGCACGACCACCGGTCCGTCCGAGTTGCCGCCCCCCGACCACATCTCCGAGCCGTCGGGCCCGAGGATCGTCGCGATGCCCGAGAAGTCCGGCGCGCCGCCCGGCCGCACCCATTGGGGCCGCACGACCGCCGGCGCGTCCAGATCCACCACGTGCAGAACGGCGCCGTGGCCCTCGTCGGGCACCTCGCCCTGCATGACCGCGCCAAGGACGGTCGGCGCCTCCTCGAGCCGCAGCGCGTAGCTGACCTCGAGCGGCGTGGTCCCGAACGGCTGCCAGGTCTCGACGATCCATGTGCCCGCGCTGGCACGCCAGGGACCGGGCGCATCCCGGAAGGTCGAGGCGTTGAAATCCGACCAATTGCCCTCGTGGATGACGGTGCCGTCGGGGTCGACAAGACGCATCCGCAACCCGCTGTCGGCCGCGATGGCGTCCGGCGCGATCCAGCCATCGGCTGCGACCTCGAACCGGTCGCGCAGCAGCGTGCCGTCCGTGCCGGGACTGCGCGTCACCAGCGTTCCGGGGGCGACGTCGGCGGTCACGATGGGCGGTTCGGGCCGCGCGCCCTGCGCGGGGATCGGGGTCAGCGAGCTTTCGGTGCCCGGCGCAAGGAAGGCGATCACGTCACCGGCGATTGCCGCGGGGTCCGAGCGCGACGCCTCGCCCAGCAGATTGCCATCGGCATCGATGCGCCAGAGCGCCGTCGGCGTCACCTCGCGCGTGCCGTCGAAGAAACGGGCCTGTTGACCCACGGCAAGCGCCAGCCGGACGAACCGCCCCCGGTCGGTGTCGGGCAGCACGGTCCGTTCCAGCATGGTGAGACGGGGAATATCCGCCAGGGGCTGCACCACCATGGACGCCTCGGTCGTGCGGGTCCAACGCAGCGTCCAGTCGCCCGCCGAAAGCTGCAGCAGGTTCTCGTTCGAGTTGATCTGGCGGACCGTTCCGTCGGGCGCGACAAGCTCGAGCCGGCCGTTGCCCAGCCCTTCGACCGCGACGACAGCGGCGGCGTCCAGCGACAGGACATGCACGGCCGGATCGTCCTGGAAATCGGTCGTCGCGCGCAGCACGCCGTCGCCGTCGGCGGCCATCGTCGTATCCGGACGCGCGCCCAGGCGAAGCCGCAGCCTGTCACCGGCTTCGGGCGGCAGGACACGCACCACCTGTGGCCCGGCCGTGTCCACGGTCCAGCGCCCGTCCGCATCGGGCAGAGCCACGCCATCCGCACCGAAGATCGCGGTCGCTGAGGACGGTGTCGTGGTGTCGATGGCGACCCGCGCCCCGGCCGGTGCCGCGGCACGGTAGAGCCGCCCGTCATTCCAGGCCCGGGCCAGCGTGGCGTCCGCGTCCAGCGCGGGCAGATCCTGCAGGCGGCGCAGGTGGAAGGATCGCGCCGCGTCGGACTCGATCACCGCGGTCCAGTCGCCGGCCCCAGGGTCACACCTGCGGCGCCCTGGACGATGTCGACCCTTTGTTCCGCACCGTCCGGGGTGCTGAAAACCACGGTCGCGCTGTCACCCGGGCGCCAGTCCGACAACGCGTCCAGCCACAGGGATGTCTCTTCGGCAAGGGCGAAGCGGTGGCGCACCTCGACCGCACCGCCCCCGACCGGATCGGACAGGAGCGGCGCGGCAGAGATGCGCGAGGCCAGCGTGACATCCGCCCCGCTCCGGGCCGTGCCCGGCAGCGCGCCTTCGAAGTCCAGGTCCAGCAACAGGTCCGCGGCATCGGCGGCCGGCGGCGTGGTGACCAGCGCCGCAATGGCCGCGTCGTCCAGCGCGGCGCCCCATATCCGCAGGTCGTCCATGGCACCGGCGGCCCCGGCGCCGATCCGCGGCGCGGCGGTGGCCCCGGGCAACGCGCCCAGGGTCACGGATCGCTGCAGGCTTCCATCGACGAAAAGCGCCGCTGTCCCGTCGGCCGTGATGCGCACGGCCACGTGGTGCCAGTCGCCCGGGGTCCGGCGGGTGAAGTCCGACAGCTCCCGCGTGCCCGCGCCATCGGCGATCTCGACCTCGAACCGGTCCGCGCTCACGGTCAGCTCGATGCCTCCGATCGCCAGGAGGCTGCCCCGTGTCGAATCGTCGAACCTCACCCAGGCCTCGACGGTGCGCGCGCCGTTGGGGGCCGGTGCGCCGTCCACGGCGGCGCCGATCCCGTCCAGGCGCAGGACCTGACCGCCGCGCTCGGCCAGCCGTTCGGCCGGCGCGCCGGTGCCGGTCGTCACGTCGATGTCGACGGTCCGGATCTCCACCGGCGTGAGCGTGGCGATCGTGTTGCGGAAGCTGCTGCTCGCGTCCGTGGAGACCACCGCCATCTCGGGCAGACCGGGCGCCAGTCGCTGTCGCGGGTCCTCCGGCAGGTCGAGCCGCGCGCCAGTCGCCACGTCGTAGAACGCCACCGCGTCGGCATTGGACAGGGCGAAATCGACGGGCGCGTCGCCGGTCGCCGGCACCCGAGCCACGAAGATGTTGCCGGAGCCAAGATCGGTTTCGCCGGCCGCCAGCAAGGGCGCCGTCGCGAAAGACTGCCAGCGCACGATGTTGGTGCGATCGAAGCGCGGGGGCGGCGCCACGATCCGCCAGGTGCCTTCGCCCAGCACGGCGACGGCCGTGTCGTCGCGCGACCAGTCGTCCGGTCCGAGCAGGACACTGCCATCTGGCGCGATCAGCGTCGCGTCCTGCAGGTTCCCGACGGACATGAGATGCGGGCCCGGCGCGGTCACCGGGATATCCCACACGACACCCGCCCCGGCGACCGTCGACACGGTGTGAGCGATGTCCGGCGGAAGACTGGACGTCTGCGGTGGGGTCAGCGCCACGGTCACCGGGGACGTGCCGTCGTTGTCCCGCGTGCTGTAGGCCAGGACGGTGGCCTGCCCGCCCTGCCCCGCAAGCGGCATCCACGCGTCGCCGCGCACGACACCTGTCGGGTCGATAATGACGGCTGCGACCGGGAAACTCCGCGCGACGTCCAGGGTCTCGTAATCGGTGACCTCGATCGTGCCGATCAGCGGCGCGGCGCCCTCGGCCGTCGATACATCGACCGTCTGCCCATCGCTCAACGCCTGGGCCGTGCCCAGGTCGAACAGTCGCACCGACCAGTCGTCGGGTTGCGCCCAGAGCCGCAGGGTCGTCGCGCCCGCCGGCAACGTGAGCGCCGGATCGTCGACGCGGTTGCCGACGTCCAGCAAGGCCAGCCCACCGGACCACAGGACTTCCCCGTCCGCCCCGATCAGCGCCGCCGATCCGCTGCCCGAGGTCTCGAAGATGGCGGGGGTCTCGGCGTCGAGATCGATCGCCACGTCGAACACCTGTCCGTCCTCGGGCGCGGTGCCGACGATGGTGCCGCCCAATGCCAGCGCGCCGGTGCCCCCCACCTGCGGGCTGCCCAGCTCGAAGCTGTAATTCAGCGCCGTGCCCGCCGCGCCACGCCCCGCGAAGACCACGGTATAGCGGCCGGTCTGCGCGGCGGTGCCCAGAATCCGGTCCTCGTATTGCGAAATCGCCACGCGCGATCCGCCGGGATCGTAGATCGCAACGGTCGCCGCGTCGGGGTCGGCGTCATCGAGAATGTCGATCAGGATCGATTGGCCCGCCTGGAGGGTCAGGCTGTGCAGGGCCGTCGCGCTGGCATCCGCAAGCTCGCCCGAAACGGCACCGTCCGGTGCGTCCTCGGCCTGGGCCAGGTCCCGCAGGGCAAAGCGGACGGGCCCGGGCGCGCGGCCCCCTTCGATCTCGACCCGGTAGTCGCCGGGCGTCAGCGTCAGCGGCTCGTAGTCCACCAGATCCGACGCACGCCGGTCCGTGACCTCGCCATCCGGCCCGAAGAGTGTCAGGCGCGCCGAGTCCGGGGCCTCGACCAGGTCGAGCAGGATCTGCCGCTGCTCGTCCAGCGTAAAGGTCCACGCCTCGCGCTCGTGCGGGGTGTCGAGGCCTCGCGCTCGTGCGGGGTGTCGAGCTGCGCCGTGACGGGGGCGAAGTCCGCCGAAAGCAGGATCCGGTCCTCGAACGTCTCGAGCTCGGTCTGCGTCGGATCGACGATATGATCGGAAGTCCGCGCGGTTCCCAGAAGCCGACCCATGGCGGCCGCGATTCGCTTTTTGCGGGACTGGTCGGCCCCGGGGGCCGAGTGACGACGCTTCAATATTACCTCAAAATATTACAGGATTTCACCATGGTACGGATCACAGCGAGTCGACGAAACTAAATCACTCAATGCGGTGAGGTTAAGGACGGATGCGATGGAAAGTCAACGCAGCGGATTGATCCCGTGGATCGTGTTTTTCGTGGTCTCGTCGGGGGGATCGGCCTGGGCGCAAACGGCCGAGGATTGCCTGCTCGAGCCATCGGCCGAGCTGCGCCTGGCCGTGCGGACACCCGGCGTGGTCGCCAGCGTTCATGCCGCGCGCGGTGATGCCGTCGGCGCGGGCGATGTCCTGCTGACACAGGTCGATGAAGTCGAGCGGGCCCGACTGAACGTCGCGCGCGGGCGTGCCGAGGATCGCGCCACGCTGGACGGGATCGTCGCGCGGCTGGACGTGGCGCGCGCCCAGCGGGACCGCATCAGCGCGCTGGCCGAAGGTGACCTGGTCACGCAGGAACGGCTGGACGCCGCCGAACAGGACGTGCTGAGCCTGTTGCAGGAGCGTGCCGCGGCCGAATCCACGTTGCGCAGCGCCGCGCTCGAGGCCGAGGCGGCCCGCGCCGCACTGGATCAACTGGTTCTGCGGGCGCCGCAGGCCGGCGTGGTGACCGAACGGGGCCTGGACCCGGGCGAATTCGCCGACCAGCAGAGCCCGGCCTTCACCGTGGTCACCCTGGACCCGCTGCACGTGCAGGCGTGGATCCCGGCCCGCTACTGGGGCGGCGTCGCCCGCGGGGACGTGGCGCAGCTTTCGGTGCCGGCCCGCGGCGACGGGCGATTAGAGGCGGACGTGATCGCCGTGGACCCGATCCTCGAAACGGTGTCCGAGACGTTCCGCGTGACCCTGGCCTTGCCCAACCCCGACAGCCGCCTGCCCGCCGGCCTTCCGTGTACGCTCTACCTTCCGATCGGTGGCTGACCGGCACGCCCTTCCGGCCGCGTTTCGCCGCCGGACGCGCGCGCATTGCCGATGGCGGGCCGTGTCATCGGCCGGGACCGTCCGCGCCGGGACGATCGCAGACGGGCGGCAGCGTTGCATCTCTCGACGACGACCTGCCTCGATGCTGCGGGACGGGGCCGCTCGGTATCTTTCCGCGCGCCGGATCGGTCAGGAATGACTCGGCCCCGAGACCTCGGCGTTGGCCCGTTTCGACACTCGGACCGCAGCTGCCGGACGATTTCCGCAGGTGCTGAGTGGAAGGGGTCGGCGACGGCTTTCCGGGGGGCGCACAGGCGACGACCTTGATCGCCGCGCGCGGGTCTAGCCGTTTCATCCAGCACGGCGAAAATACCGGCGCATGCGACACCGGCTGGTGCGGCCATCGGTTGCCGATATCCAAGGCCCAGAGAAGGGGACCCGTCGCTTCCGGCCTGGTGTTCCCCGGCCATCGGCTCCGGGCTGCCAAGACCTTGGGACGGGCATGAACTCGCCTGCAGCGCGCGGGCCCGACCGTCTCTGCGACAAAGGTGCCACCACGCCTGCCACGCGATCTCAGGCGACCCCGGGCTTCGGGTCGGCGGGCGCGTCCCAATCCAGACCCTTTGCCGTTCAGCCCCTCCCGCCGCCTGCCCGGGCCGGATGGCCGAGGCCGTAGAGGCGATCTGTGGCGCATCTCCAGAAACCGGGGTGCTCCTGAGACACCCCCGATCCGCGAGGGCTGTCTGTCCCGTCGCCGTCGCATCCGTAACGGCCGCCGAACCGAGCGCCCGACGCAGACCGGTCGCGCGGGCACCCCCGCCCTACACGATCGCGAGCTCCCAGATGGTCACGTCCATGTCGTCGAAGCGGAAATACTCCACGTTCGCCAGGCTGTCGGTGCCGTCGGGGCCGCTCACGGTGACCTCCGTGCCCGAGCTCCGCGTCAGCGTGTAGCTCGCCCGGTCGCCGTCGAAGAGCGCGTAGTCCGAGCCCGCCCCGCCGTTGATCGTGTCGTCGCCCAAGCCCCCCTTCAGGTAGTCGATCCCGCCATAGCCGAAGAGGAAATCATCCCCCCCAAGCCCGTTGAGCTGGTTGCGCGCCTCCGACCCCGTCAGACGGTCGTCGAA